>CAWGPD010000005.1:0-24858 GCA_963824385.1 uncultured Nitrososphaerota archaeon | reverse complement strand
ATGGTTGTTATGCTCTATGTGCACTGAATTTTGATTTTCGTACCTAGATAACTATGCTAAACTATGCTGCTATGCCATTTTATTTATAAAAAGAAGATGAGGTGTGGTCAACTTGTTATAAATTGAGAGACCTTAAATCAAACCAAAAAAGCGAAGATTATTGACATTGGAATCAGAATCTCCGCTTTATGTGAATCGTGAGTTTATTGAAGATAATAAGAAAATAATTTTTAAAAATTCAAAAAAAGGTGGGCCATATTCAAAGGCAGAAAAAGAGAAAAGGCAAAACGAGGTGCATCGATTGCATTTTGACTACGGTTATTCTGCAAGAAAGATTGCAGACATGATAAAAATTTCACGTAATACTGTAAATGATGACTTGAGTTATTGGTACGCCAGAATTTATCAAAGTACAAACACATTCGATCCACAAATGGCAATAGTTGTAAATATGCACAGACTTGATGTTCAAAGATCTAGACTTCGGGAACAGTTAGACAAGACAAAGGCATTTCAGGAGAGAATGACAATAGAACGCATGATGTATGAGATTGATTACAAGCTATTACAGACGTACCATCGTTTGTCTGAATCTATGATTAGATTACATGATTTTCATATCAACAAATTAAATCAAGATATGGCAAAGAAAAATGAAAAACAACGTTATACTAGTTTTTATAATAGTCTACGGGTTTCAAGCAATGCACGTAAAAAAATTGTCAAGATAATGTGGCATGATATTCTTGGGACGCATCGAGTTTGATATTGATAAAAATTCTTAAACTCAAAAATTGGTACGCGATTATAGCTTATGAAAATCCACGTGACGACGATAAATACCTGAATTACGTTAGTTTGTTATGGAATGTATTTAATTCGCTAATCTCTTCGTGTTATATTAATTAATACTAAACTTTATAGTAGAGAAATTTAAGTCATACTAAACATACTACTAGACATGAAGCAACATTTTCCATCCATTATTGGAGTTCCAGTTGTATACTGGGAAGGTGATTCTGTAAAAACAAGGGATGGTAGGGAGGGTACAGTACTTGGTTATACCTGGGAGAATGACTTGGTGATTTGGAAAGACGGTATACCTAGTAAGGGATTTTTTATTGTTACAGTAGATTTTGGTATTCATACGGAAAAGTTTTTGCGACATGATCTTGGCGGAAAGAGGTTTGTCAGTGGTGGGTTTGAGTAATTTGGTAGTAACTACAACGCCTAACATAGATTCTAGTTATAATGAGAAACGTACCACTAGTGATGAGAGAGCAATGCAGTATTTTATGGATATGGTGGATTGGTTTGCAAAAGCAGACTTGGACTTTTTGAAACATCTGTATGCCATGGAGAAAGCATCGTATGGGAAAGGAGTCAAAGATGGTAGTGCTTTCTTGGGATTTCTTGAGGATTACTTGAAGAAAAAATCTGGTGACATCTAGTCTATATGATAAATGTTTTTTAATATTTTATAGGCTTAGAGCAAGCAAAATAAACGAGTCTGATACCTGGAGAACTTTATCTGACATTTCTTCAATTCCTTCTACTATATCTTTGAGAAGCAACAGCTCTTTTGGCGTGTTAATTTCATCAAGGATTTTAATGCTTAATGCCCTGTACTTGTTGTCTACCTGTCTCTCTATCTTTTGTGCTTCATGTGCCAAGTCAATTGCCACTATGCTGTTGTTGTTTGCTAGAGCCCTGATTATTTCATTAATTTTTTGAATCTGGTCTACTGCTAGTTCTACTAGTTCTGTAATATTCTTGTCAAGCTTTTCTTTCTTGAGTGTTGCAGCCTTGATATTTGAGAGCCTAAATGCAATGCCTGTGATGTATCCTGCAATTTCATCCATGGTATATGCCGAGTTTAAAATATTCTCTTTGTGCATCATAAGGCCTCCAATGTCTGAGATCTCTCTAGTGATTTTTCTGCGGAGGGCTTCAACTTCATCTTCTGTATTTTTTATTCGCTCAAGTGTCTGTTTTATTTCAGACTTGTCTGCCTTGATGATCAAACTAGGCAGAATTGAGAGGTCTCTGACAGCATTAAGAATTCTGTTTATCTCGTCTTGTAGGACAGCAAGGGCTTTTCTCTTTGACTGGACTTCACGCTCTCCGCTATACATCTTCGGGGTTTGGAAATATGGTATTAAATAATAATCCTTGTATGGATTTTGGTTATTTTCAAATCAAAGGCATGTCTTAAAAGTCTTGTACTGAACATTACTAGTGAGATTATATCTTCAAAGACAATTTTAGATGTCAGGCGTATTTCGTAGATATGATTCAAAAAACTGGTGCCTGTGAAATATAGAAAGGCATCCCATAAATCCAATCTGAGAAAATGAAACTTACAAAATCCAATACAGATGAAATACGGGTCTGAAATTATTCCAAGTTAGTAGTTGGGTCTAATAGGTTCGTACTTATTTGTCATCTACTAGCAATAGTATCTTGATACCACATTCCTTTTCATATTTTCTTACATGTTCCATTATCATGTGATACTTCATCCAATGATTTCCTTCATTGCCTGATTTTTGTGTTAGAAAATCTGTCAAATACATCATGTATTACATACCCTGTACTAACTAATTTTGATTTTGTAGAGTACCGGGGGTGGGTTTGCCTAAATTAGTTTGATACCCGTTCATTTTGTCATGGTTCAGGCTCGGGAGGTTCATGTACAAGAGTCTATTTTGAGCCCACTTTATGGCTAAATTTTCAGATATGGTATTGTTTGATTCTTGAAATCAAAACAATAGACAATGTTGCAATTACTAGTATAACAGCAGCAAATGGGAATTCAGGTACTATGTTTGCATCAACGATTACTATTCCTGTCATTGCAGGATGAACTTGACAATAATAATTGAAGGTGCCGATTTCTGTGAAAGTATGAGAAAATTCTTTTTCAGGTTTAATCAAACCACTATCAAATTTTCCGTCAGCACCTTGTTGTGGATCTCCACTTGTAACAGTATGACTGACATTGTCGTTATTAATCCATGTAACTATTGAATTTTGAATTATGTGTATCTCTTTAGGATCATATGGCGTTCCTACATTAGGGGGCTGAATGAATATTGTCACTTGTTTCGACGAATTTGTGTTTGGAATTTCTTCCCCGTACGATGGCGTGATCATTGTTAAAACAAAAATAAGGAGAATTAGTGAAAAATTAAACAATCCAAAATTATTCAAACTTTTCAGATCATTTCACTCTCATGATATTATCTTTTTTTGGCATCTTGGCTCCAATAAAATGGTCTACGATTGGTTCTGTTGCACCAACATGAAAAGAGTTAACCTTGTCTTGAATTTCTTTGTCTGTCTTTGTTACTCGTTGATGTTGACGTAGGTGCTCTAACCAGGATTCTGCCACAAATGTTTCCACATAGCGACTAGGATTTGCAACGTCTCGGAATAGTCCCCAACTTATTGCTCCATCACGTAAGTGAAGATTTTTCAGATTCTGTATTTCATATTCAAATTCGTTTGATTTTGAATTATCTATGATATATTCAATTTCTATCAAGACTGGGCCATCATCTGGATGTAGATCAGATGCTACTTGTGGAATTGGCCAATGAAGCGATTGTGTCATATCAACATCTTTTCCAGACAACAATCTATGGCGAACCATGGTGATAAGACCAATTAACAATCCAAGTGAGGCAAAAATCAAAGTGCTTGGAACACCAATTTGATTAGCAAGAATACCCCACAATACACTTCCTCCAGTCATTCCAGCTTGGAATACAAGTATGTGAACCGCCAAGACCCGAATCCCCACCCATTTTGGTGCAGAACGATATGTTGCAAAATTTAGACTGGACATTATTGTGAGTTGGGCAATACCTCCTGCAATCATTGCTAGACATAAAATAACAAAGTCTGGTTTATATGCAAGAATTGTCATTGTACTAGCAAATATCACAATTGCTCCACCAACTCTCCATTCCATAGATAATTTCTTTGGCAATCGAGGTAAGACTACAAAGCCACTAAGAATAGCACCAAGACCAAAACAACCAGCCAATATTCCAAAACTTGTAGAATTTAGGTGAAGATCATGTCTTGTCAATATTGGTAACAATGCCATCAACGCACTCCCAAATATTGAGAAGGCCAAGTCACGAATGAATAAACCATGAATGTGTGGAGAGTGACGTATGTATCGTAATGCAGCACGCATTGCTCCAAAAACTCTTTCGGGTGGTAATTCACCAAAATTTGTAGATCTTTTCCATCTATGAAGAAAAACTATCAGACCTACAAAAGATATGGCGTTTAACATAAAGACAAACCATGGACCTGATGCTGCTACAATAATACCTCCTAGTGTAGGACCAACAGCAGCTCCTATGTTTACACTTATACCTCCCAATGTAATTGCATGTCGTGCTTCAGATCTTGGTACTAGTTCAAGTGAAGCACCCATCGCAGCTGGCATGCTTATAGCAGCTCCCAATCCAAGCAGAAAAGTAACTGTCAACAAAATTGATGGTGTAACAATTCCTGCAAATGCAAGTGTTGCAATTATTACTGATACAGTAAGCATGAAATATTGTGCAACTAAAAGCAAGCGTCTTCTGTCAAATACATCCGCAAATGCACCGCCAGGCAGGGCAAGCAAGACAAGTGATAAACTAGTTGCTGTTTGTATTAGTGCAACAGTCAATGGTGAAGGAGTAAGCGATGTCATTAACCAGGCTGCACCAACATTTTGCATGGATGTACCAATGTTAGATGCAACAGTAGTGATCCACAATATCCTGAATAGTTTTTGAGTATGAAGAATTGATGTACTAGTGCTCTGTTCAGCCATGGATTACAAATATTCTGGAACTATTTTAACTCGCAACTCAAAATGAAAAGTGTTCATCACAACATGAACATAGTAAAGGAGAGGCTATTTTGTTACTAGTTTTTTGTTTTACATTTGCGTGTAGAACATGTCTAGTATTTGCATATCCGCCAAATTTTGCAACAGGCGACCAGGATGGAGTAACAGGTAACGGTGGAGGAGAGAGGTCTTTGAATACAGATACTCCATATACAATCTTGCCACCGACTATGGTGAGGAATGATTCAATGTGTTTGATTTCTTCTTCTGGAATAGTAAAGTAATCTGATGAAAGTACAGCAAGATCTGCAAGTTTGCCTGGCTCGATTGAACCTTTTTTGTTTTCTTCACTTGAAAACCATGCACTACCTACAGTATAGAGCCTAAGTGATTCCATTCTGCTAAGACGATTGCTTTCAGGATATAATCTAGTTCCACCAACAGTCTTGCCTGTAACTAACCAGTATAGTGCAATCCATGGATTATAAGTTGAAACTCTAGTAGCATCAGTTCCGGCTCCTACTGGCACGCCTTTTTCAAGCATCTTTGTAATGGGTGGAGAATTTTCTGCTGCCTTCTCACCAAATCTAGCTATGAAAGATTCTCCTTGGAATGCCATCCTATCCTGTACTGCAATACCACCACCAAGCTTGCGAACTCTGTCAATATCTGAATCATAGATAGTTTCAGCATGATCGAAGAACCAACGCAGGCCATTGAAAGGAATATCTCTGTTGACTTGTTCAAAGACATCAAGAAATCTTGTAATTGATTCTCCATAAGTTGCATGAAGACGAAATGGCCATCTGTTTTTTGCCAGTAATGTTACTACATCTTTGAGTTCTGATTCCATTGTTTTAACAAGATCTGGTCGCGGTTCAGGAAAATTCTCAAAATCAGCTGCTGAAAATACCAACATCTCCCCAGCACCATTCATGCGATAGAAATCATTTCCGTCACCAGGTTTTACTATTTTCATCCAGTTGACAAAATCTTCTAATTCCTTTTTTGGTCTTTGGGGAAATAGATTGTAAGAAATTCTTACAGTTAACAAGTCTTGTTTTGCAAGATCATTAATTACTGAATAATTGTCTGGGTAATTTTGAAATCCACCTCCAGCATCTATCGCACTTGTTACACCAAATCGATTTAATTCATACATGAACTGACGAGTAGAATTAACTTGGTCTTGATATGCAAGCTTGGGGCCTTTATCCAATGTCGAATATAAAATCAAGGCATTTGGTTTTGCAGCAAGTAATCCAGTAGGATTACCTGAAATGTCACGTTGAATTTCACTTGCGGGAAAGCTAGGACCATCCTTTGAATATCCAGCATCTTGAAGTGCTGCTTTGTTAAGTAAAGCACAGTGATAAAGATGCAAAATAAAGATTGGTATTTTCGTACTTATTTTATTTAGTTCTTCAACACTTGGTACACGTTGTTCATCAAACTGAAATTCAGACCAACCCCCCACTACCCGCACCCATTGTGGATTTGGGGTTAGTGGGACCTGTTCTCTGACCCGTCTTAGTGCTTCATCAAGTGAAGGTATGCCATCCCATCGTAATTCCATATTGTAGTTAAGACCAGCACGTATGATGTGAAGGTGTGAATCATTAAGACCAGGAATAACAGTACGCCCACCTACATCAATTATTTTGGTTGTATCATTTTGATAATCCAGAATTTCTTTATCTGTCCCTGTTGCAATGATGATTCCGCTTTTGATTGCCACTGCTGAAACAAAAGAGCGTGATTTGTCTTGAGTGGCAACATTACCGTTGATGATAATCAGATCAGCTGATTCGTTGCTTGTATCTTGATTTGTTTTATTCATATTTTGACCTCTGGTTTATTTTATTACAAGAAATTAAAAATGTGGGTTGGAGATGTTTTGATTTCATAAAGTATACTCCAATTTACTTACTGCCCTCACGAGCATGTTCGCCAAGCATAAGCTTTTGCATATTCTAGTCCCAAACCGTAACTGCCGGCATCTTCTCTTGCGAGAGTTGTGACAGCATCATATGTTTCGGTTCGTGCCCAATCACGCTGTAATTCCAACAGAAATTGCAGCCATGTTACTGGTACTGCACCTGCCTGTATCATACGGAGCATTGCCATGTCGTGTGCAACTTGGCTTGTCCCACCGCATGCATCTACTACCACATAGATTTCGTATCCTTCTTCTAATGCCATAATTGTGGGCGTTACAATACAGACTTCTGTCCAAAGTCCCGCAAAAACTATCTTTTTACGTCCAGTTTTTTTGATTGCATCTACGACTCTCTTATCCTCCCAACTGTTCATGGTTGTACGGTCAATCACTTCTTGACCTGGAAAGACCTTTTTTATCTGCGTGAAATAAGGTCCAGAGAAACTTTTTTCTGCAACTGAAGTGAGAATTGTTGGCACGTTAAAGATTTTAGCGGCCTTTGCAAGACCTTCTGCGTTGTTGATCAATGTCTGACCATCAATTGATTTTACAGCAAATGCCATCTGCGGCTGAAAATCAATCAGGACAAGAACACAATTTTTTGGATCTAGTAAGCTGTGAATTTGGTTGTCGATGTTTGTCATTGATGTAAATATAATATTCTGGTATTTATTGATGGAAGTTTCGACAAGGTAACATGATAAATTTTTGATTAGTGAAAATGTGAAGTTTAGATTATTTTCTAGATCATTCAGAATTACTAATTTATAGATTCGCTGTACTTAGGATTTGAGTTTGAACTATAAAATAAATTTCAGTAATCATAAACAGAAGATAATCTTGTTTTGGATCCAAGAAATATTTCATCTTGTTTTCCATCTTCAAAAGTGTTTTTAGATTTAAAAACTTTAGAAAATTCAATCATCTCAGTTAGAATAGATTCCAAAGCCATTCCTTTTTCAGTTAAATTGTATTCTACTTCAAGAGGTCTATTCTTTAGGATCTTTCTTTCAACTAATCCGTATCCTTCTAGATCCTTTAACCTAATAGATAGCGTCTTTGTGTTTATGCCGTCAATTGAATGCAAAAACTCGCTGAATCTTTTTTGTTTTAGAAATAACATATTTTGAATTACATCTAATGCAAATTTTTGCCCAAATAATTTTAAACTATCGTCTATGAGATAGGTTTTCATCTCCAACGGATTATTAGATTGACTCATTTTTACGCAACCACCATCAAACAAGTACCACTTTATCACGCATTATGATATAACTTGGATCATAAGATTCACCAAAGGAAAAGTGGTAGTATGCTCTCATTTTTCTTTACTCCATTCTTGTGCTATTGATTGTACTTGCTTGATAGAATTTTCTAAATTCAAAGATTTTACATCTTCTCCAGCATTCATCCCACCAGCAAGAATTCCACGGATATCAGAATATCCCATAAACTGGAATTCAATCTTTGCAAGCGATAATGCATATTCCCATGATGCCATTGGTTCGGTATCGTAAACTGTGCCTGATGATACAATAGCCAAGGCTTTTTTTCCATTCATTAGTCCAATGTAGCTTCCATCCTTGGCATCCCATGTTTGTCCTTTTATCATTACATAATCAAACCAAGCCTTGACAGTTGCAGGCATTGAGAAATTAAACATTGGAAATGCAACGACTACTACATCAGCTGATTTTAGCTGTGCAGTCATACGATCCATTTTTGATAAACTACTCTTCTGGTCAGAAGATAGTTCTTCTCCTAGATAATTGCGGTGGATATACGCAGATAAATTTTGTTCTGAAAACAAGTCTGGTACATCTTTTACTAGATCAAGTCTTTCAATATCTGAATTTTTTATCTCTCCAATGAAAGCATCTAGTATCTTTTTGGTGTTTGATCTTTCATTTCGCGGGGTATATTGTACAATTAGTGTCTTCAATGGTTTTTCTCCATTGATACTCATTTTTGTGTAACCTCCACTGGCACTGAATTTTTCATATATCTAATTGGCAGATCAATTAAGATAAGCTCAGTATCTCTTTGAGCTTGTATCTTCAAGTTCTCTTCATTCTCTACCTGTGCCGAGTCTCTTGTATTGAGCACTTTGCCATTTAATGTAATTTTGCCTTCAATTACAAACAAGTAGAGTATTCTATCTCTATTTACTATATAGTTTTGATCATTACCTGTTTCCAGATTTGAGATGTAAAAAGTAGCATCTTGGCTTATTGCAAGTCTGTCTTTTTGGTAAGAGTTCTTTGGACTAATTATAGGAAGTAACTTGTTTTTCCTATCATCTTTTGTGTATTTTTTCTGTTCCCATGATGGCTTTAATCCTCTGGTGTTGCTAAAAAGCCAAATCTGTAATAGTCGAAGTGGCTTTACATCTGAATGGTTAAATTCTGAATGGAATACCCCCGTTCCAGCTGACATTCTCTGTATTTCGCCTGGTTGTATTATTCCATGATTTCCAAGATTGTCCTTGTGCTCAAGTTCTCCTTCTACCACATAGGTTACTATCTCCATGTCTTGATGTTGATGAAAATCAAAACCTTTTCCAGGTTGTATTATATCGTCATTGAAGACACGTAATGGTCCAAAGTTGACTTTACTTGGATCATAATATTCACCAAAAGAAAAGTGGTGATATGTTGTTAACCAGTCACTTTCTCCCTTGTATTGTTCTTGTTCTTTGATTATTCGAATCATGTAAACAGTATAGTCGGGAATTTACTTAAGATGCCCTAAACGAAAGACTGGAATTTTAAAGAAAGTTGTTTACAGTAAACAGATCTGTTTACATCTCAAGAATTGAATTTACTTGAATATATCATCACCTTCTTCGACTAGGACCATATGGAAACAATAAACCAAATTCCAAGAAATAGAATATCAGAAACACAACATGAGCACAAATGGACTGTCATAACATCACATTGGCAATGTGAAACCTGTGGGAGGACATACGGCTAAGATGGCTTCACAAGTTTCTGTTGGGCTGATAAAACAGCCAACAATCCCATCTTTTTGGATATGCTATAGGTGTAATCTTACATTTCATGATGAATCGTCAGTAACGCTACATAATGAGATAACAAAGCACTCTACTCGAAAAATTGAATTTTAGCCATAAACATTAACCTCATTTTTTAATATACGAGAACTTTTTACAATAGGTTACTTTCATAATATCGTGGCAAGTTCTGATCCAAATTTACCCGCTGATCTGTTTATGGAACTAGCTAGCGAGACAAGGTGTGCAATACTTTTGATGCTAAAAGAAAAACCAACTAGGACCAATAAACTTGCCAAGGATCTCAATCTTACAGTTCAAGAGATCCATAGAAACACTGCTAGGCTTACAGAGACTAGAATAATAAGAAAAGACTCGGAAGGGTTGTTCTCCTTAACCGAATATGGCAAGTTAATCGTTGAACAAATCCAATATTATCAATTCTTATTCAAGCATCAGGATTTCATCGAGGACCACTCATATGATCTTCCACCAAAATTCAAACAAAGACTTGGAGTTTTGAACAACTGTGAACTGATAACCAAGGTAACAATTGTGCAACAGAGAATAAAAAAAATAGAATCTGAGGCAAAAGATCACATAAAGTTGATTGTCTCTCAGGCTTGGGAAGATGAAGGAAAAATACTGCTAGACAGGGTAAAGAACGGCGTAAAAATATCTACAATTTTTGGATTTGATTCAGTCATGCCAGATGAAATTGTAGATAACATACAAAAGAAATTGATAAGTTTTATCCAAAAAGGATCTTTGGAACAGAAAATAGTAGATGGTAATGTGAAGATCTCGCTGTTTATTGCAGACAAGCAAGCTGCAATAATGTTTCCAAACCAAAAGGGAGAAGTGGACATGAACACGTTATTTATCGGAAAAGATCCTGAATTTTATGAATGGTGTAATGATTATTTTGAATACTTGTGGAATATTGCGAAGCCAATTGTAAAGGGCAGAACTAAATTTTACTAGTTTCCAAATTTTTAATCAATCAAGCGGTTTTGATTTGTGACAGTCTTTGCATATCTCAACTGACTTTGTATATTTTTTGGAGTAATGCATCTCAAGTTCTCTATGCATGTTACAAAATAGACAAAGGCCAAAATTCATGTCATATTGTATACAGTCTAACTAAAAAATTTTTTATTATTTCTAGTCCAAAAATTAAGTCATAGACTCATCATCGAGGATCATTTATTATAACAAGTAGCACATGTTAGATTGAGCACATATTATGGTCACACCATCTGACGATGCTATTCTGGTTGTCAACAGAAAGATTAAGCCGGGCCAGAGAGAAGCGTATGAGGACTGGTTGCATCGTCTTATTCAAGCCATGCGAGAATCACCAGGATATAGAGGAATGACATCACTTGCACCCGAAGGAGTGGATTCAGACTTGAGATATTTGATATGTCGTTTCGATAATAAAACCACCTTGGACAATTGGGAAAACTCTGATGCAAGAAACAAGCTTGTGGATGAGGTCAAGAATTATTCAACCCAACATTACGAGAGGGCAACGGGCATGGAAACATGGTTTGCACTACCAAATTTGAAGACTGTAAAAGCTCCTCCGAAGTGGAAGATGTTCATTGTGACTCTCCTAACAGCATATGTAGTCAGTTTTATCGCCCATTTTCTTCTTGCCTCTTATTTGGATTCATGGTCGTTGTTAGCAAGTAATTTTGTTTATGTGGGCATTCTCGTGGCTGTATTGACTTACTTTGCTTTGCCAAGATTGAGTATACTTCTACGAAGTTGGCTATATCCAAATCAACACGACATGTAGTACACAGATATTAGGAATAATTTTAGACCCATGTTACATCTGCATAGGTTGGATTGAATCCTGTTAGACCCATCTACTAACTTAGAATAGTTTGACCCGTAATGATACCTTTGATGGGTATTGCAATATTAGTTCAATACCACCACTACAATTTTTGCAATTTTACGAAAAGTGGGTCCAAAATTAGCCCATGTTGATACCCGAATTCACCCGGATTAGAACCTAGAAAATTATCACCAAAAGTGTAGCTGGATTGTAATTATGAAAGTATTGACAATGTTATCACAAGTGAGATTTGTAAAAAGCCTATAATCTACCCAAAATATATGAAAATTATTGAAACTAAAAAATGACAGTATAAATCAAGTAATTAAAAAAACAATTGTAGTAACCCCACGAACAAGCCTCTTGGATGCAAGAGCAATCTTACTAAAGCACAGGATTAGCCGACTCATTGTATCAGAAAAAGACAAGCCAGTAGGAATGCTGACAGAAAAAGACTTGGTAAAGGCAATCTATAGAATTGATGCAAAACCACTTGAAGCTACACGCGTATTTGATGTTATGTCTAAAGACCTTGTTACTGTTCCAGAAGGTGCAACGTTATACGACTGTGCTAAACTAATGCTTGATAATAAAATCAGTTCTGTTATAGTGCTACACAAAGACAAGACACTAGCTGGAATTATTACAAAGACAGACTTGGCATCCGTATTTTTGACACAAGCCACAGAACCATTACTAGTCTCTAAAATTATGACAAGAGATGTAATTACAGTAAAACCAGACTGATTCACTACTATACGTTGAAAGCGTTCTTGTCAACAATAAAATATCTAGAGTAGTTGTAGAAAGAAACAGACAGCCTGTAGGAATTATCACTCACCGAGATTTTATACCTGCCAAGATGCCTCTGTGGCTAAAACAATCCGGAGATCCAACTGAGGTTGAAAACTATAGGATGGCTACAAATCCAAAAGAGTATCGCTCAAACCAACTAAGTTATCTTTTGACATTTATTGCAACTGATATTATGACATCAAACCCAGTAACTGTAGATGTATCAGACGATGTATCAAATGTCTCGCTCTTGATGATAAGAAATGGAATCAGCGGCTTGCCAGTTGTCAAGGGCAAGCTTATTGGTAGGGATTGTGACAAAGACTGACATTGTACGCGCTATAGTTAAAAATTAAACTAAATTACTTGTCTGCAGGCTTCATTCTCAAAAGTATCTGGTCTGTTATCCTTCGCATCTCTGAATCAGAACCAATGCTGCATAATTTAGTCAAGTCGGTCGCTGTTACAATTCCAACTAGTAGATCTTGATATACCACTGGAACCTTGTGAATTCTTCGCTGTTTCATAAGTTCTGCCACTTCCCAAATATTCTCTTCTGGATTTACTACAATCAACGGAGACGACATTACTTTTTTTATTGGAGTTGTCAGTGGAATTGCACGAGATACAACCCTTTTGACAAAATCGCGCTCTGTTACAATGCCCACTGCAATATTGTTCTCTATAACAACAACACAGCCAATGCCTGCATCATCCATTATCTTTGCTGTATCCATAACTGTCATGGCAGAATCAACTGTAACAACCTGATTCTTCATTATGTCTTTGGCAGAAAAATTATCCAATGGTTCCAGTATGAAACTGATACATAAAAACTTGACATTCTATTATCAGACATGGTAATGCCAGAACCATCCTTGGATTCATACATTAATTTCAAATTTTATACTAACAAAAATTTATGTCCTGATTAGGACATCCAGTATTCCCAGTCTTCTATTAGATGCTGATATAGAATCTTGTTGTAATTTTCGGAATCTGAAAGCATCTCATGCAAGTGCTTTACAAAATCTGTCACCGTTATGATTCCTAGTGCCTGGTCAGAATCCATTACTACAACTCGCCTAATTTTTTTATCTACCATTTTCTTTGCTACATCATCTGTAGGTGTAAGTGAACTTACTATGAAAAGAGGTGAGGCTGTAATCTCTGCAGTCTTTACTTCAGACGGTTTCTTGTTTTGTGCAACGATTTTTGACACCATGTCTCTCTCCGTTACTATGCCAATTGGTACTTGATCTTTTGTTATTATAACACTGCTTACCTTGTTTTTGTCCATAATCTTTGCAATTTCAGTAGATGATACATTTGATTCCATTGTGACTATTTTACTTGACATTATATCGCGAGCTATTGTCATGACAATAATCCATTAATTTAGTATAAAATTTCTGTCAGGATTATCAAAACTGATAACCACTTGGAATCAGCCTTGATAATGAAGATCACTTTAATAATATTGAAACTGTCTTTTATGAAATATGGCAGACAGTTTCATAGCTCAGGACTTGTATTTTTCACATGAAAAAAAATTCATAAAATCTGATGTCAAACCGCTTACATGTCATATATGTAAAAAAGAATTAAATGGTATATCAATTACAGCCAAGGTATTAAATGGAGAAATGGTGTTTTTATGCTCTACCCACTATCAATCAAAACCGTACCAGGTCGTCTCGGTGAATTAGCATGACTATTCAGCCTGAGGTAAAAGCAGCAATTGAAAAAAACATGGAACTTATGTTAAACCAGACCAAGGCATACTTGCCATTTCTAAAAGTGGCATTTCCTGCGGTTCAAGACCTCTCTGAATTGACTTTTAACATGATGATGGGAAACGCGTTTACACTCTTTGTAGCTCAGCTTGCTTTCAGAATGCAAACTCCATCTGCAAGTGACTTTACAGAATTTGGACAAATCGTTGAAGCATACAGAAGTAAAGTTAAGGAATTATTCTAGTTGTTACTAAAAAATATTCTAGTGCCATATGATGGCTCACCACTTTCAAAAAAAGCATTAGAATTGGCAAAAGATATTGCACGAAATTTTAATGCTGATCTGAAACTCTTGATGGTAATTCCTGTCTACTATCCAATAAGTGACTCTGTTTTTTCAGGAACTGCAGTTATGAATTATCAGCAGGTTGTAAAAGCTTTAACTGAACAAGGTGAAAAAGAGATGAAAAAAATTACAGAAAAATGCAGAGAGGAGGGCGCAAAGGCATTTTATAAAATTGTTCATGATGACGTATCTGATGCCATTTTAAAAGAGATAAAAAGATCAAAAATTGATCTAGTGGTAATGGGAAGCAGAAAGCTAACAGGTGTTTCATCTCTAAAAAGACTTGGAAGTACTGCAAGACATGTATCAGAACACGCTGCCTGCCCGGTTACCATTGTTCACTAGATCTTGTTAAATTGATAAATTAGATAATCTTA
Organism: uncultured Nitrososphaerota archaeon; assembly: GCA_963824385.1. GTDB lineage: Archaea > Thermoproteota > Nitrososphaeria > Nitrososphaerales > Nitrosopumilaceae > Nitrosotalea. Next base: position 9,942 of record CAWGPD010000005.1, on the reverse strand, counting down.
CAAATACCCAAGTCATTCTTATGATATATAGGATAAAAAATTGAAACTAAGAAAATGTCCCTGTAAATGTGGTTGTACGCGAGATATCTGGAGTAAATATTATGCACTGTGCATATTTTGTACGCTTGCTGGTCACCAAATCTCACTAGCTTAAAACCATTGAATACTCTAGTCCTGTAAGACTCTGATTTTTCTTTGTTTGTTTCAAAATAAACAAACAAAATCTTTTGAATCCGTATCACGTAATAGATTGTGCAGACTAACACAAACATCAAGCGGTTCGTGTTCTAAGGGTCTTTTGTTATTGCCTTAGAACAGGAATCGACCGAGTCTGCAATTTTTTCATTTTTGCTTATAGTCTTAGGCATTGAGCATTTGCAATATTTTAGATGAAATCTTTGTTACATCCAAATCTTTTTCTCCTGATATGAGCAGTATGTTTTTCTCAAAAGGAACACCAATTATTACGCATTTTGCCCTATGTGATACTGTATAGTCCACAGGACCAAGTTGTTCATCATAATCTTGTCGCATCCTCTCCTTGAGGGCAAGTCCCATGAATAACATTTCATGATTTTTTTCATTTACATGTAGTTTTATTCCTCCTTTTTTGTGCGACGCCAAGAGCTTACCTTTAGTAGAAACTATTCCTGTAAATCTAACATTGGGATCCAACTCAACGACTTTTTTACAAATTGATTCTAATTCAGGTATTGGTTTTTGCATATCAAAGATAAATTAGCAGAGCTTTTCTTTAATCTTCCTACCAATAGATTAAAGTCCTGTGAGACTCGAACCCTCACAAGTTTGAACTCAATTTTTCATTTTTTATGAATTTGAAACATTGATTGGAAATTGCGCTGTCTCTGAAGCTGGCAGGAACCAAACCCCGTCCACCTCAACTACTATCTGGTAAGCTCCTGCATTTTGGAACTGGTATGGTATAGTGACAGAACCATTTGTAGTATGTGAGACAGAGGTGGAGAACACCTGTGTTGTTCCCTGGAGGATTGAAACCTTGTAGTCAACGTGCTCCTCAATTGAATTTGTTTGACTGTCGATAAAATCCACCTTGAGGTTAGTTGGTTGACCAGTAGTTGGATTTGCAGTATCAGTTGTTAATCCAATTTTGAGATTCTCTCCAGATGTATTGGTGCCTTGGGTCCCATTATTTTTCTCAACTGTATATAGTGCCAGCATTCCGCCTTGGATGTGATCATTTACATGGCAGTGAAAAAGCCAGGTGCCAACGTTATCAGGGTACATATCTAGCACTTTCATGCTCATTGGAAGAAGTTCTACCATGTCTGTGCGCATGCCGTCAATTAACAATGTATTTCCATGCCAATGTGGTGCATGCAAATCGCTCTCGCCACCCATGCCTGCCACATACCAGCGTACATGAGTATTTTGTTGCATGTCAAGTCCAGGAGTATTTCCAAAGATGTACCCATTAATGGAATACTTGAGATTGCTTTCCCAGAAATTCGGGTCAGTCTCGTTTACCTGCGACATGTTCTCGCCAGTAAATGTCTTGATGTTATTTGCCAAGTAAGGACTTTGAGTCTCATTGAATATGGTAAACAAAGTAACAAACTCCCTGTCCACACCTTTTGGAGTGCCATCAGGATTTGCCTCTCCATTTCTTGTTATTATAATAGGTCCGACAAGTCCTGCATTTGTATCTGTTATTTCATTTACATGTGAATGATACATCCATAGTATAGAACTTGGATCATGTGGTCCAGGACCTGCCCTCTCTGGCACATTCCAGATATATGTAAAGTTGCCACCAGGTGGTACTACATCACCTGCTTTTTGAGAATCTGGCACACCGTCATTGTATGGTGCACCCTCTGAGGCCTTGTCATACAAAACTCCATGTGGATGTATGCTGACAGGAATTCTGCAATTATTTTTGAATACTACTTTGATGGTATCACCAACTTCTGCATGAATCACAGGTCCAAGTATGCCAAGATGTTGCCACTCGGCAGTTCGGTTTTGTAGTGTTGTAAAGGAATCATCCGTGTATCCCTGGTAGAGGCACTTTAGATACACACTACCAATCCTGTCTACTCCATTTTGTGTATAGAGTGCTGTTACAGAATCATTTGCAAGAGGCTTGCCTGTTATCAGGTTTGTACCGGACGGAGCATAATTCCAGTTTACCTCGTTTGCTGCCATGTAATAGGTCCTAGTTACACCTTGTAATACAATAGGTGTAGGTGTCTTGGTTACCATCGCAACCTGATTTGAATTTGACGTAAAGTGATAGACAACAACTCCTGTCAGAGCAGATGAGAGTGCGATGATTATGCCAAATAAAATAACGGTTTTTGATATCATTCTTAGGCAAGCCTAATTATAAGATGTATTTAATTCCCTCAACTGAAACAATTATTGAAAATAAATTATAGTTCTAAAGACATGAAACAATAAGATAAAATAAAAAATTAAGGAAAGGAGTTTTGTATCTACTTCGATTCAGCTTATCTCTATCATACTATGTTTTCATAAAATCTCTTGGACTCGGACTAACTGTCAGTTCAAAAACTGTAAGACTCACTACTAAACTTCTTTCCTTAATTTTTATTTTGATCCGAACATTGTAATCGATTTTTATCATCATTTTTGTATAAAAATGTGATACAATCTATTAAAAGCCAGAAAATCTTTCATAAAATCATGTCCAAAGATAATCAATATTTTCCTTATGAGGTAATTTACAAGAATCATTATGAAGATTCTCCAGTAATGTTCAGAACCATAGATACTAACGGCATAATCATTGCATGTAACAGATCATATGCAAAAGATCTGGGATTCGCAAAAGAAGAGGTAATAGGCGCTTCCATCTTTGAGCACGTTCATTGTTCTAGCATACCTGCAATGAAAAACTCGTTTGACACATGGAAAAAAACAGGTAGTGTAACAAACAGGGAGATCATAATGAAAAGAAAAGACAGTAGTACATTTCCTGCATTAATCAGTGCGTCTAGCCTGTATGACGAGAACAAAAATTTGCTTGGTAGTAATAGTGTGATAAGGGACATATCTGACATGACAAATGCAAGGGAATTGATAAGTAATCTTAAGCTTCAACAAATGACAATACTCGGAGAACTTACTGCAAGAATAGCGCATGATTTTCGAAACCCACTGAACATAGTAAAAAATAGCATCGAGCTTATGAAATCAAAAAACCTTGTTTCAAAAGAAGCATTTCACCACGTTGACATGATGACCCGTGCAGTTGATCGAATGTCTCACCAAGTAAATGAAGTGATGGAATATGTAAGATCTCCTGAATTAGCATTACAACTTTGTTCAATTTTAGACATAATTACAAATACTGTAAATGGAATAACAATTCCAGAGAGTATACAAATTAACCTGCCAGATAATGATGTAATAGCACTCTGTGATCCAAACAAACTTGAGATAGTATTTGTAAATCTAATTTTAAATGCAATCCAAGCAATGGAAAATAATGGCAGAATAGACATCAAGATAATAGAAAACGCAACTGATGTTGAAGTAGAAATGAGAGACACAGGTACAGGAATCCCACAAAATTTGCTAGATAAAATATTTGATCCATTATTTACAACAAGGATGATAGGAACCGGTCTTGGATTGCCTGCAAGTGATGTTATAATGCGCAAGCATGGTGGTAGTGTAAAGGTAAAATCGACTAGCGCCAGTGGAACTATTTTTGTTGTAAGACTTTTAAAATCTAAATAAAATTAGTTTGAAACCTGAGTTCTGTAAGACTCGCTACAAAACTCCTTGGAATGAAGAAAGACTCTTATGATAAAATGGCTGTTTGTGAAGCGTGCCCCAAGCTACAATAGAGACCAACTTTGGAAACATTGTTTTTGAACTATTACCAAATTATGCTCCTGAGACCGTAAGGAATTTTGTCAAACTGGCCAAGTCCAATTTTTATGATGGCGTACTTTTCCACAGGATAATACCCGGATTCATGATTCAGGGCGGAGATCCAAATACAAAACAACCAGACAAAAGCAGTTGGGGAATGGGAGGACCTGGATATGCAATAAAGGCAGAATTTAATTCCAAACCTCACCAGAGAGGCGTTGTTTCCATGGCAAGGTCCGACGACCCAAACAGTGCAGGTTCACAGTTTTTCATCGTAACAGGTGACAGCACGTTCCTTGACGGCCAGTATACAGCGTTTGGTGAGGTAAAGAGCGGCATGGATGTTGCTGACAAGAATCGGCCACCTTCCTAGAGGCAAGAATGACTGCCCTGACCAAGAGGCTAAAATCTTTCGCATTACAATTTCAGAGTAGTTACAAAACTCCTTTTCCTTTTTTTATTTTAATTCTCCAAACGAGTTTATCGACAATCCGTAAAAATGGTTTACCTCCGATTTGCTTGGGAATACATGCTGCTGTAGTAAAGTTTTAAGAACTTGGAAGATCAATTATCTCATTGAAACAATCACTGGAAATTGTCCATAAAACTTCTGGTTATAATAAATTCGGTTATAGGATTTCATCAGTTTGAATTTCTGTAAGACATGCGGACATTCAAAAGATGATCATAAGGGAGTAGCCATGATATGCATGAAGCAAATTGGAAAAAATTCTCAGGAACTCTGTGACTGTAACTGGTTTGATGATGGTACAATTCACATTTTGCCATAAGGCCAAATACATTCCAATTAAAAGAAAAAGAACACAATGATCAAGAAAATAAATGACTCTCAAAGGTAAACATTCCAAATACACTATCTTACTACCATTACTGGACAAATTGCATGATGCATAACTTTCAACGAGACGCTACCAAGTAACAATTCCTCAAAGGCATTTCTTCCACGAGTTCCCATGATTATAAGATCATACTTGTTCTTCTTTGAAAATTCAATTATGATCTTTGCTGCATCTCCTTGTGTTATCGTGATTTCCAACGGAATGTTATTTTTAGAGGCCTCAATTTTGTATTCTTTCAACATTTTTTTAGCCTTTATCTTGGCCTCATCTAACAGATCATAAATGATGGTACTATCTCCACCAAGTTCGCATGTTACAACGTGAACCAGATCTAGCTTTCGATTACATTTTTGAGCAAGGTAGATTGATTTTTCAAATGCTTTTTTTGCAGATTCCGAACCATCGACTGCCACAAGTATCCTTGCAAACATAGGACTCAATTATCATACGACACTCAAACTATTAAGAAATAGTGAAAGGGATAGATTTTCTGTAGTTCGTTCCAAAGTTTGACCAATGAATTTTAGGCTCTGCCGTGGCATAATCCTTCATCATCAGATCATACGTTTTACTTCACAAATGTTCTACATTACATGTAAAATGAACTGTCTCAGATTCGATATCCGTATATCTTTGAATCACGTATTATTCACCATGTCATCATACACAAGTTCGTATGAAACACAAAGAAAACGACATGATGGATATCTGCCAATAGGAGTAGCATTGATGCTGGCATGCTGCCTAGTGACAATATTCGTAATCCATCCACAAAGTGGAGGATATGGAGGCGGCACCAATCAACTTGCATTCTGGGAAGGTGCAGGTACGATATGGGCCGGAGTGCTAATCGGGTATATTGCACTAATCTTCAGATCCGTCTAGAATGACAACCAGACACAGAACGTAATATGTTAGAATACATCATGCAATGATTATTTTGATTACAAGTGACAAAATGCGTCCTGTAAGACTCAGATAAACCAATTTCCTTATTTACTCAAAGTATGTTTTTTTTGAACAAACAGCACAATATACCGTTTTGTACTAGCTATAACATGAGAAATGACTGATAAATCCAGTGATGGGAGTCTTGACTATGATGAGAATAAATTATTAAAATCTGACAATGATGAAATTAAAAATTCTGAAAACAAAAAATGCAAAAACCTGTACGATAAAATATCAAAATATCGTACTAGTGTACAGCATGATGAAAAAATTGGTTGCCAAATGGAAGGACTAGAAATCAAAATAGCAAAAATTTTGGCAATAATAATTTTTGGTGTAGGAATGTTGGTCACAATTGGATGGGTATTCAATGTAGTACCTTTGGAAGAAGTATTACCTCATGCAGTAACTATGAAATTTAGTACTTCGGCATCTTTTATTTTCAGTGGGATTGTTCTATATTTTATTGCAAAGATGCAAAAAGGAAGACTTGGTCTAAGCGAAATTGCCATCTCGGCATCAGGTCTGGTGATTTTTCTGTTTATGGCTACATTACTTGTATCCAATCTCACCGGCATATACACAGGAATCGAGAATTTATTTGTAAAAGAATCACATAACGAAAACACCTCTGTTCTAGGAAGACCGTCAATAGCTACAATGGCAGACTTTATTCTAATAGTAACGGCTGGAATATTTTCTCTGTCCAATTATATAAAATCAAAAAAGCCCTCATTTTGGATTGGTCTAGTTTTACTGTCATCTGGAGGTCTTGGTCTTATCGGATATGCTACGAATTTATCGTTTCTCTACTTTTACATACCCGGATTGAGTACTGGAATGGCATTTCATACTAGCATATTGTTTATTTTATCTGGAATAACACTAGTGATTTTGAAATCCCATTATTCTATGGAGAAAACTATTAGATCTGTTAGATTGAAAACAAAATTAATTACATTATTTCTGATATCCTCTATAATTCCGATCATCTTCATTGGGGCATTGAGTTACAATTTAGCTAAAAGTTCAGAACCTATCGCCACACTGGGCAATGGAATACTGGTACTTGTATCAATAACTATGGTCAGTGTGATGGTTTTTGCATTGATTGCATCCAAGTTCATCTCAGAGCCCATTACTAGACTAAAAATAGCAACTGAGCAAGTATCTGCAAAAGGTTTTGGAACGATGGTGGAGGAAGATTCTGTTGATGAATTTGGAGAACTTGGCAGGTCATTTAACCACATGATTAAAAACATACAGGCCGCACGAGAAAAACTTGTAGAAGTTGAGAAACTAGAATTATCAGAGAAGCGTGCACTAGACCAATACGAAGAACTAAGAAAAACCTATGAGATTCTCTCTGCAACAGAGAAGAAATATCGAAGTCTTTACGAGTATGCACCTGATCTTCTACGTTCTATTTCTGAAGATGGAATCATACTAGATTGCAATGATAATTACACAAATAGTCTAGGTTATACAAAAGATGAAGTAATCGGGAAATCCATTTTTGAACATACATCCAAAAAAAGCCTCAAGGAATTATCAAAAGGAATGGAGAAATGGAAAAAGACTGATAGAATCATAAATCAAACTATTTGGTTGACAAGAAAAGACGGTTCGGAATTTCCTACCCTTCTTAGCGGAGCAAACTTTTATGACGATTCAGGCAAGGTGATAGGAAGAACAGTTTCCCTAAGAGATATGACCGAAATTTTTAGTACTAGGGAAGCACTTGAGGAAGAAAAGACAAAAAGACTAACAACAATAGGTGAGTCTATCATCTAGACTCTCGCATGATATACGAAGTCCTCTAAGCGTAATTCACAATGCCGCCGAATTGTTAATAATGCGTAAACAAGACATGACTGAAAAAGAATTATCTCTAATTAACATGATCGATAAATCTGCTTTGCGAATATCATACCAGATTGAAGATGTATTGAATTTTGTCAGATCTACTGATATCAAAAAAGAGTCTAATTCAATATTACAAATTCTAAACTCTTGCGTTGATAAAATAATATTGCCTGATAATATCGAGATAACTTTGCCTAACAATGATCTACTGGTAGACTGTGATAAAATAAAATTGGAAATCGTTTTTGAAAATATAATTAACAATGCAATTCAGGCAGTCGATGCCAATAAAGGCAAAATCACTGTGGCGATCAGAAATGAATTTGATGGTGATGTGATAGAAATTTCAGATTCTGGAAACGGTATATCACCTGAGGTGTTATCACATATCTTTGAACCGCTATTTACAACAAAAAGATCAGGTACAGGTCTTGGATTACCAACCTGTAGGAACCTAATAGAACAACATGGATGGACAATACATGTAAAACTGCCATCCACATTTGTGATAAAAATACCTCATAGAGAATAAAAAATTAAGAGAGGGAGTTTTGTAGCTACCCAGATAAGCTTACTGCACATTTTGTATCAAATTTTACTCACAAAATCTCTTGGATTCGGATTAACTGTTAGTTCAAAAACTGTAAGACTTGGATTCTGAAAAGGTCTTGGATTTATCTAGTATCCAAGATAGGTGTCTGGTAAACCTTGTTCGTCCACCCAGCTATGTTTACTATTGCATTCCTTGCATATGAGAACAGCACGCCAGCTCTGTTTTTCATCTTCTTCCTTTGTAGGTGCTAGTTCAGACCACATACCAACCTTGATGGATGCAGGACTACCGCAATAATAACAACTGCCTCGGTCTGATTCGTCAATATGGATGATATTGTGTTTCTCTGTCATTTTTTTGCTTGCACTATATATCCTACATTCTAGTACTTAATAAATCACAAAGGGATTTTCAAATGTGATAACTAGCATCACTTTAATTTGTAATATCTATGATATTAAATAGAATAGTTATTTTCATAATTTTTATTTATTATATCTACAGGTTTTCCGTCTTATGATAATTAATTTATTCCACTGATATATTTTTGCCATCTGCAGGCTTTGGCATTGTGATTTTCAAAATACCATTATTGAAGTTTGCTGAAATCTGTTTTGTGTTAATTCCGCTTGGAAGTTTTATTGTCTTTTTAAAATAATCAAACTCTGTGACTGTAGCGCCCCTTGATATACTATATGTCTTGGTAAGTTTTGCCTTTACAGCTGAGATGATCATCTGATAATGTTACTACTATATTCTTCTTGTCAACTAGTGGCAGGTCAACTTCCAAAGTCCAGCTAGCATGTCTTTCTTTTAGATGAGACAGGGGAACTAAGCTCTTTGTGTATAAAATCATCAAATATCGTATTTCCAAAAAAGGAGTTCATCTGTTTTTCTATGATGGAAGCAAAATCTGACATGTCACTCACTTGTATATCTGCGGAGGGGCGGTTGGTTGCTCTTTTTGTGCCTGCATTACATTTAGTGTCTCTTCCATGAGTTGCCTGTTTTGTAGTCTTAGGTAGTCAATTTGCTTCTTAAATTCTGTTAAATCTACATTTATCTTCGTTATACGTGATATTGTTTTGATGGTCTGCATTGCAGCATCAGGATCTGGGAAAAAATAATTGCATTCTGTATGTAATGCTATTGTAGGTATTGACGAATTTTTCAACTGCGTAAGAATGGTGGCATCAGGTCCGCTTATTACGCCTGATAGAAATTTGGGTATTTCGTTATTGTAAAGAGTTTGTTCAAGTTTTTCATTGGTTACTAGTCCATACGTCTTGAGGCCTGCTACATTTCTATCAGGTACATGAATGCCTGATGAAAATATAATCAAACCAACGTTATTTCTTTTTGCAAAGTCTATTACTGATTCTACAAAGTCTACTACGTTATCATAGTCTACTGGTATGTCAGATATGATTGCAAATGTTTTATCTTTTTTATAAATTCTAACAGGTCCTACAATCTGACCATTGTCTACAAATATGATGGATGCAGGACTAGTTTCTATCTCTCCTATCAGATCCATCTTTAATGATTGTACGATGTATGTGATTGCCATACTTCCTATCAATCCAGGCCCTGGAATGCCAAGCAGTAATGTAGATGAATTTTTTGGCGACTCTTTTTTTATTTTTGATTTTTGCATAGTCTTGAACATTATCATAATAATTTTATCTTATAAAAAGAATCATCACAAATTACCATTACTGATAATCACTGGCGAGATTCTCCTGGGATGTAATTAAATAATCTCTTGGAAATTCACGCTTGTTCTTAGAATGGATCTTTGGCAAATGTGCTTTAATGAATATGTGG
>CAWGPD010000004.1:0-699943 GCA_963824385.1 uncultured Nitrososphaerota archaeon | reverse complement strand
CAATATTTGCACTTGATTGAATTGTAACACCTGGTATTAGGACAGTCATCGCTGCAAATGATTCTGGCTTTACAAAAAAGTTTGATAGATTTGATGCTAGATACCAAAATGCCGCTCCCATCAACACAAAACCTAAAACTACACTTGTATTGGCAAAAACTCGAGTTGCGCGCTGGGTTCTATTTAGAATTCTTGTGAGTATTAATTGGACATTTGGGTTCTTGTAGGTCAAACTGTATGGTTTTATTTCAAAACCGTGTTTGTCAAGTTTCAAGCCTTTTGCAATTACAAATACAACAACCCATGCAATCAAAACATAGATGATAGAATTGTGCGTCAAAAACTCAAAAGCCAAATTAATTGATACTCTTTTTAGTTAGGGCAAATTTATCAGTTGCTATGGGAATTGTGATAGTTTCGACATATCCTGACAAAAAATCGATTTCTAGAATAGCACATATTGTAGTAGAAAAAAAATTAGCAGCTTGTGTAAACTATACTAAAATTAACTCAGTTTATACTTGGAAAAATAAAATTCAAGATACTACTGAATTTCTAGCACTTTTCAAAACTACTAGCGACTCAAAACAAAAACTCAAGGATATTATTGCAAAAACTCATCCATATGAAGTACCCGAAATAGTAGAGCTCAAAATGGATAATGTCAATTTGCCGTATATGAAATGGCTTGAAGAGTCAACTTTGAGGAGCAAATCTGAGAAGAGAAATTACACCTCCAAGAGATGAGACTCTAAGGCCAGCATCTGTAGTAGAGTCTACTGCAAAAACTTCAACACCTTTGGATTCTACTTGGTTGAGAAATTCAATTATTTTGTCTTCATCCTGTTTCTCAAATATCCTGTCTGAAAATACTAGTGATTCTACAGCACCTAGGTCATTTGCCTTTGAGGTCTCATCAAATCCCATGGTGAATTTAGTACTTTTCTTATTGGCTCGTAGCATTATCTCATCTAGTATGGCCGAAACCTTTGCAATCTTACTGGTGTCTAAAGTCTGCTTCATTATGTCAGATTTAATAAAAGTGTAAATTCCATCTTCACCAGATGAATCTATTGCATCGACTACTTGTATTTTATGTCCTTTAATGGATGGAACCTCTGCAAGAAAATTTGCTAATCTTTTCTTTGTCTCTCCTGGTCCAAATATTACTATACTATCTCCATCTCTGATTAAAGTTGAAATTGCACTCTGAACATCTTTGAAAAAGTCTTGTATGTTAAATTTAGATTTGTATCTCTTTCCACTTGCACCTGAATACAGGTTGGGCAAAAGTTTGAGATGGGTACCACTTAATCTTCCTAAACCGCAATCAGTTGTGTCTATTGCAACGAGAAGAAAAGCACCATGTTCTTTTTTTTCAAAGATTAGTTTTTTCTCAATTTCACTCCAACTTTTTTTGACAAGTGTAACTGCATCGCCAATTTTTAATGTCAGAGAATGATGTGATCCTTTACTCACTGATGGATTATCTGATTCCATTATATTTCCCTGGATTCTTAACCTGTCTACCACCTCATCTATAGAAATTTTCTCAACATCAAGTGCTATACGGATTTTAATCCTCTCTCCTTTGTCTGGTCTTGAAAAATCCTTTTCTTGTTTGACAGACTCTTGAAGTATCTCCTACTATTCTATCTCCCTTACCTATGATACGTCTTAATGTAAAGAGATCATCTGATTCCTCTGGTATTAACGCAACAGCACTATCGTCTATTTTTTTAGTAATCAATCTAATACCTCTGTGGAACTATAATAAAAAAGAAAAGTAATCTAGTTTGTTAACTCGTCAGTCTTAACTTCTTTCTTTTCTTCTGCCTTCTTTCTTAGGTAATTCTGGACCCACTCTTGTGTGATGACTCCAGATTCAGTCAAGTTAACAAGCGTATTAGTTGAAGCTTCTCCCACTACTTTGCCCGCGTTTCTCCTTATTTGTCTCCATTTTAGATTCGTATTGCCGCTTTTTGATGAATAAATTATGCCTAGTACTTCTTTTGCATTTACAAAAGTCATGTCACGAATCTTTTTTAGAGTAACCTTGTCTGCAGCCTCTACGTAAATCAATCCTGGAGATGTTTCACGCTCTGGGAATACTTCGTAATCCTCCATGTAACTTTCAGGAATAAATGAGTTACAAGTACTTAGGATTACAAACTTCCTAAAGCTTTCAAGGGAACACGTTGCATCGATTGTTACCATTTGTGTATGCAATGCCCCGCCTTTTATCAAGCTTCTTGAAAGACTCAAGTAGGAACAAACAAAATCGTTGATTGCAGGCGTTGATGACCATATCCATTTGATTTGATGAGAAGGATCTTGAGTTCTGAGCCTGCATTGGATTTTTATCAGTATTTGATTCTATTAATGACATGAAATCGCATACCGAATATCTTACATATAATATTCCATCAAGAAGAGGATTTGTGAATATAACACCTGAGGTAAGAAAGATAATTCAAAAAAGTGGTATCAAAGAAGGTCTATGTTTGGTTAATGCCATGCACATTACTGCAAGTGTATTCATTAATGATAACGAGAGTGGATTACACCATGATTATGAAGAATGGCTAGAAAAAATTGCACCGCATGAACCAATATCAAAATATGAACATAACAAAACTGGAGAAGACAATGCTGATGCTCATCTAAAAAGACAAGTAATGGGAAGAGAAGTAGTAGTAGCTATTACTAAAGGCCAACTTGATTTTGGTCCTTGGGAGCAAATATTTTATGGAGAATTTGATGGTAAAAGACCAAAACGAGTTCTTGTTAAAGTAATTGGTGAATGATTAAGATAAAGAGCCACGCTTTTGAGCTCCTTCTTCTAATGGTTTTAGCTTAAAACTTTCTTCATGATTTTGAGCACCATGATTACACTTTGCACAACCTACTTTGAATCCATTACTGTCTTTAACAAAAGTTTCACAGCCACAAAAACAAGTCATTTACTTTAACACTTTGTATCTCTGATATAACTTATTTCAATTAGTTTTTACAACAATTTCCACGTGGAATGTCATGATCATGTGGACATTTTCTTGGATGCTTTAACATGGTACATAACGCATCTGTAAATTGTACATTCATGTGATGTTCAATACCGCAAACCATCTCCTCATCAATATCTACTTTGAGTGCACTATCCATCAAAACTTCAAGCAATCTACTATTTCGCATCATGTTAGATCCAATATCTTCCCCGTTCTTAGTAAGTGAGACTCCGCTTTTGTTATAATTGACAAGTTTTGATTCATTTAATTTTTTTAACATTTGGACAACACTTGGCTGTCTTACATTTAGCATCTTGGCAATTGTGCTTATTTTGACAGGATTACCTGCTTCCTTGATATGCCATATTGCTTTAAGATACATCTCAACATGTTCTGCTTCTGCAGTTCCAACAAAGAGGACTTCTTGATCTTTCATGAGACTGTATTTTACCTACTTGATTTTACGTCTTTTGATTCTTTAAGTAAATATTCAAAATATTCCCGAGCAAAACCTGCTAAACCTGAATGATCTGCCCATATTGCAACTGCCTCTTTTGTACCTGTAGTACCTAATTCTTCACCCAAAAGCAATACGACATATCTTTTATCGGATATGATTCCTCCTCCAAAGAGACCTTTCTTTACTTTGACTTTTGCTAGTCTTGCTAGAGACTTGAGTGTATCATTATTAACATCCTCTGAGACTAGAATTGTAATATCTACACCCCTGTCATGTAACAGCCTAAGTTTTGGCAAAGCTTCCTTTGCCAATTCCTCTGCAACTTTTGGAATGGCAATAAGAACTTCATTTCTACAAGAATCCACCATCTCAAGGATCTTTGTAGCTATGTTGATCACACCAGAAATTATCCAAATGTCTGGTCTCTCACTAATTCCACTCTGTTCATAAAGTGGAATTAGTTCCTTGAGTACAATATTTTCATTATTTCTAAATTCAGTCTCAAATTGTTGCTTTGATGTCTGGATTGCAGTAGCAGGTGATTTTGCAAAATATTGAGTAGGTCTTGAATCATCAGATCCTATCCATCCTTTTTCCTCAAGGGTGCCAAGAACTTCATAAATTTTTGAGTATGGTACACCTGATTTCTGACTTAGATCTGAGGCAGTGATAGGACCTGTTTTTAAAAGTGAAGAATATGTCTTTATTTCATAACTTGTAAGACCGATCTTTTCTAATGATTTTCTTGCCTTGTCTGAAAGACTCATTCAATATGATCGGGGCTCTTTTGGTATATATGTCTAGAATTGAAATTTTTCCATGAAGAGGATCTACCTATTCATCTGGTGTCTTGTAGGAAATTGATTAAATACTATCCCCTAAGATATGCGTATAAGGAATGGCACTAATTCAGATATCTAATCAGAAGACTCCTACTTTTGGAAAGAAATCTACTATAAGATTTACTCAGAGTATCTGTCCTGAATGTAACATGATTCTTGATGCAGAGGTCTTTGAGAGAGATGGCAAGGTCTTCATGACAAAGACTTGTCCAACACACGGAGAATGTGAAGAACTCTATTTTGGCTCTTATGACATGTATAAAAAATTCAGCACATATTGGATGGATGGAAAAGGTGCACATGCTCCAAATGTAATGATAGACAAGTGTTCATGTCCTAACAACTGTGGTCTATGTTCTAATCACTTGTCTCACAGTGGACTTGCAAACATGATAGTTACAAACAGATGTGACTTGACATGTTGGTACTGCTTTTTCTATGTAAAGAAAGGACTTGAGGGTGCATACATGTATGAACCATCACAAGACCAAGTAAGAGCAATGATGAAGACACTAAGAGCAGAAAGACCAATTCCAGGAAACTCTATGCAGATTACTGGTGGTGAGCCGATGTTACGAGAAGATATTGTTGATGTTATAAAAATAATGAAAGAAGAAGGTGTTGATCATATTCAGATGAATACAAACGGAATCAGATTTGCGCTAAATCCAGAAGCAATGAGAGAGGTCAGACTTGCAGGTGTCAATAATTTGTATCTAAGTTTTGATGGTGTAACACCAAGAACAAATCCAAAGAATCACTGGGAGATTCCATATGCACTAGAAAGTGCTAGAAAGACAGGAACTACTGTAGTATTTGTTCCAACTGTTATCAAATCAATTAATGACCATGAATTAGGTCCAATTATACGATATGCTCAAAAGAACATGGATGTTGTTCACGCAGTAAACTTCCAACCAGTATCACTAACAGGAAGAATGGGCAAGAAAGAGCGTGAAAAATACAGAATCACAATACCAGACTGTATACAAAGAATTGAAGAACAGACAAAAGGTGAAGTAACAGTAGATGACTGGTTCCCAGTTCCAAGTTGCATGCCTCTAACAAACGTAATTGAAGCATTCTCTAGCAAACCAAAGTATGAACTCTCAATCCACTTTGCATGTGGTGCAGGTACATACATCTTTGAAGATGCAGAGACCAAGAAATTTGTACCACTAACAAGATTTGCAGACATTCAAGGAATGTTAGAACTCTTTGAAGACAAGGCAGAAGAGATCAAGTCTGGAAAGAACAAGTACTTTACCATGCTAGAAGTAGTAAGAAAACTATCAAGCTTTATCGATAAAAAGAAACAGCCAGCAGGCCTTGACTTGGCAAAGATGTTTGGTAGTATATTGATGAAGAGATCATTTAATTCTGTAGGTTCATGGCATGTCAAAGGTTTGTTCTTAGGCATGATGCACTTCCAAGACAAATACAATGAAGATTTTGAAAGACTCCAGAGATGTGATATTCACTATCTTACACCAGACTTGAGAGTTGTTCCATTCTGCGCCTTTAACGTAATTCCAGAGTGGTATAGAGACAGAATCCAAAAGAAATATTCCATCTCAGTAGAAGAATGGGAACAGCGAGTTGGTGTAAAACTTGAAGATGGTCTCTACAGAGGAATAATGAGAAGAGGTTCTGGTGACGAGCTTGCAGCTGGTTGCGCAAAGAGCCAGATGATGCATGAAGCATCACAAGCCTTGTCGTAAAGAAAAACTAATTCTTAATTTTCTATCTAAGAACTTAATACAAGTAGAGGTAGATTTTCTGTATATTGAAAATACTGATTGTTTCTCCAACATACCAGGGAATCGGTGGAGTGGCAAGACATGTTCAAGGACTGGTAAATTTCTTGAAACAAAATGGAGATCAAGTTGATGTTATATCATCTGAAAATACATTTACTATTCCAATTAGAAAATTAAAAAATCCTAGTTTTATGATATCTTCTTTTTTAAAGACTAGATTTAAGAAAAATTATGATATTGTACATGCACAGAATCCCCCTGCTGCTCTTGCACTAAAAGGTGCACATGCAAAAAAAATTCTTTCTTTGCATGGGGTACATCATGAACAGATAGAACTGTTACATGGAAATACAGTAGGTGAAGTGGCAAAAGGTTTTGAAAAATATGCGTCTGAGTTGGGCTGATGCAATAACAGTATCATCACATGAATTGTATGATCATTATACAAAAATGGGATATACAGTACACTATCTTCCAAATGCCATGGATATTTCTTCTCTGCCAACTGGTATTGACAGAAGGTACGAAAAACAAATAGTCTATGCCGCAAGAATGTCAAGAGAAAAGGGTATAATGGACATACTACAAATGGCTGAAAAACTCCCTGAAGATATTCATCTATTACTTTTGGGAAGTGGTCCTGAAGAAGAGATTGTAAAAAAAGCATGTGAGAACAAGAAAAATCTCCATTTTCTTGGATATCAAGAAAAACAAAAAACAATTGAAATCATGCGTGGCTCTGATATTGTTATTCAGCCTTCAATAATGGAAGGAGGACTAAGCTATACTAGATTGGAGGCAATGGCGTGCAAAGTACCTCTTATTTCTACTATTGCAGGTGGAAGTAAGGATGCCTTGCGTCATATGGAAAATGCATATTTGGTAAAACCCAACGATCCCCAAGGATTACTGGAAGCAATTCTTGAATTAATGTCAGATGATAAGAAAAGAAAAGAATTGGCAGATAATGCATTTAAAACAGTTCAAAATTATGACTGGAAGGTTGTTGGCAAGATATATCTGAAATTATACTCTGATCTTTTAGAACAAAAATCTAAAAAATAATGCTTGCAAAACTTAAAGATGGCAATACTTTGATGATGTTATGAATTTAGTTGTTACTGGCGGTGCGGGATTCGTTGGAAGTCACCTTGTAGAATTTCTAGTTAAACAAAATCAAACAGTTACAGTACTGGATAATCTGAAGAATGGAAATGAGGATAATCTTAAAAGTATCAGAAAGGAAATTGAATTTCATAATGTAGATATTTTAAATTATTCTAGTCTACAAAAGATTTTGAACAAATGTGATTGTGTCTTTCATCATGCAGCTCTTACCTCTGTAAGTGATTCTCTTAAAAAACCAAAAGAATATCATGAAGTAAATGAATCTGGAACTGAAAATATACTCAAACTTGCTAAAGAGTATGGATTCAAAGTCATATTTGCAAGCAGTGCCAGTGTATATGGTAATCCAAAAAAAATTCCAATTAAAGAAGATGCTACTAGAAAACCATTGAATCCATATGGTCTTTCCAAGTTAAATGCTGAAGACTTGTGCAAAAAGTACTCTGAACTGGGAGTTTCAGTGATAGGATTGAGATATTTTAATATCTATGGACCTAGACAAAACAAGAATTATGCTGGTGTTATAACAAAATTCATAGATAATGCACTAGATTCAAAACCTCTTTTGATAAACGGTGATGGTTCACAAGTAAGAGACTTTGTATTTGTAAACGATGTAGTAAATGCAAATTTCTTGGCCATGAAAAGCAAGACAAACCATGGTTTTATCAATATAGGTTCAGGTATTGCAACTTCCATTAAAGAATCTGGCAGAAATGATTATGAAACTGTCTGGTTTACAATCTGGACCTATTTATGGAAAGCCTATGGAAGGTGATATTAGATTTAGCCAAGCCAATATTGATCTAGCTAAAAAATTACTTGATTGGAAACCTAAAACCATGTTAAAAGAATGGTTAAAAGAAAATATAAAAAATTTGTAGTGTTTATTATATCTTAATTCCACTTGTCGTAATCTATTTTGTAAATTTTAAGATGATACTTGAATCCATGTTCTGATGAGTCAAATATCTTTGTTAGGAAAGGATACTTGTCATCATGATAATAAACATCACTTAGAAATTCCGGTCTACTTTTAGAATCATCCACAACTAGATCAGTCAATCCTTGCTGCTTGCCAAATTTGATGTAATCCTCAAGCGATGTAAATCCATACGTGGATATGATTTTTGGATAAGGTGTAATTGAATCAGAAAGTGCTGGAAAACTCTTCAACTCTGATATTTTTGCAATCTGTATGTATCCAGCTTCTGGATAATAGTCATTAACTCCCATTGTTGAATTGGTTACATATCTTGATAATTCAAGAGCCTCTTTCTCATGCTGTTGATCCGTAATTTTGAGATGAAGAAAACCACCTGATGCTATTAAAACAAAGATAATTATTAAAATAGAAAATACTGTTTGATTTCTCTTACCGTCTGTGAAATACTTTACTCCCAAAAGAGACAGGATGCTAAAAAATGGATATAGGGGTAATAGATATCGTGTATCTTGTGCTTCTGATAGAGAAAGTGCATACTCGGCAGGTATTGCCATTATGATTATTCCTATTATAATTATCATGCCGTTTTTATCTCGATTTTTGAAAATGGCATAAAGGCCAATTGGAAGCAAAAATACAAAGATTGGAACAAGTGACCACCCAGTCAATTTGAAAGAATCTGAGATATCTTTCAGCCAGTGAACCGAGGTAGTTCCTGAATTCACTAAAGCAGATGCTTCACCAGATAAACGGCTAGATAGAAAGTCACTTCCCTCTGATTGTGTTCGTATCAGTGCAACTGGTAACAAGATTAGAATGAAAATCGACTATTCCTATTGCAAATCTTAATAATTTCTTTTTTTCATTTCTATTGAAAATAAAAAACCATGCTGAAATAGTAACAAGTATGAAAATGCCTTCCAGACGTACAAGTGTTGCAAGGGCAGCAATTCCAAAGGAAGTATAAGTGTACAATTTATTTTTTGAAAGTATAAGACAAGAAGAGCTTGCTAGTAAAAATATGTACAAAGGTTCTGTAATTCCTAATAGTGAATTTTGGATGACACGTGGTTCTAGAACAAATAGTGTAGCACCAACTATGGAAAGAGTCTTGGTAAGAAATCTTCTACATAAATAATATAGGGGAATTATTGTCAAAACTGAAATTATTATTGTAAGTACTCGTTGCAGATTCATATATGACAGAAAATCGTTGAAATGAAATATTGAAAAGAAAATACCAAGAAATGTAGGCCAGCCGTTATTTGCAACACCTGATTTTGGAAGGTGTCCAAGAATACTTAGATCATTTGCATACCAAAAATATTGTAATGCATCCAAAATCAGAGGTATTGTTGTATGAAGGAAATATAACCTAAAAATTAATCCTATTGATGCAACTATTACTAGAGCTGCAATAATATTTTTTTTAGAGAACTCTAGTTTACCTTCAAACATTGTAAATAATGATGATGTGAAAATGTCATCTTTCTTAATGGGTGTCTCTTCTTGCTCTGTACTTTGTATAATCTCAATTTCTTTTTCAGGATAGTTCTTTCGAGTAACTCTATCTATTATGATCAAGTAAATGGCTTCTGATGATATTGCTAGTACGTATGCCCAAGCTACTCCATTTACACCATACAACTTTCCTAATGTGAAAATTGATAAAATTTGTACTACCAAGTATATTCCAGAGCCGACTAGAACAGTTCTACTTCGTCCACTTCCAAGGAATTTTGATATGTAAACTAGGTTTATGGACATGGGTATTATTGCCAAACTTATGATTCTGATAACTCCTACTGCCTCTTTGAATTTGGGAAATAAATGAGGCAAAATCACAGGGGCAAGAAATACTCCAAGAATAGCTAGTACAATAGAGACCAAAATTGTCATCTTTTTTAATTTTTTATTAGACGTCCCGCTAGAGTCATGGGGCAGTATGTATTGATATACAATATTCGGAAGAATCCCTAAAAGAGAAAGAAACTGTAAACCTAACTGATAATTTCCTAAAAGTGAGAAGCCCAACAATGGTGCAACAATCAACTTGTCGGTTTGACCGCTAAATGCTCTTGATAAATCTAATACGTAACTATTTACCATAAAACCAACATGCGGTTTTATCAAAGAAATGTTTACTTTTGATTCCTTGAATCCCTGGTATATCCTTCTTAAAATATGGAAAGAATGATACTGCATAACCAAGAATTACTCCCTGTGGTCCAATTAAATAATAAAATGCCTAATGCAAAACTAACAAAAAGTAATTTTTGGGTTATTAGATATTGTGAATAATCTCTTGTATAATTTCTGACCAAGAATATCTGCTGTAGCATAGACTAAAGATAAATGAACCAATTATGTACAGACTTACTCCAAAATTCTTAAAAAGATAAAAAGTACAACAATGAAGAAATCAATGTAGTTGATATTACTGTAACAGCAAAAATTGTGGAAAGGATTTTTTCCCCTTTTGCAGTATAAACAATTACTGTAGTACTTGCACCAAGAAATGAAACTGTTGATGCTATACTGGCTATTGCTATAAAGTCAGCTTACTTCACCATAGTGAGACGTTCCTAATAATGACGCAAGATAAAACCAAAAAATTCCTGAAATTGCAGATGATAAAATATTTGCAAATCCTAAAGTTGTTAAATCTTTGAATTTTGTAATTATCCTACCTATCTTGTTCATACTACCTGACATCTCTTATGTTATCTCGGATTGTGACAATTACTTATCCACTGCGTTCTCTTACCACATTAACGAGGGAGTATAGCATAATAGATGTCATTGTTAACATTGTGCCCATGATTATTGCACCAATTCCTATCAGGGAAACATTAGTTATGATTTGTCTTGTAGCTGCAAATATCTGTAGAGTCCACACAATGAAAAATAATCCTATTCCAAGAAAAGTTATTCCTGGTATGCCGTAAAATTTCAATGGGTGTTCTATTGATATGAATTTCATAGTGCTCATTATTACAGATATTCCATGTGATACTGGGTGATGAGTAGATGTATCACCTTCGTACAAAACAATGATTGGCACTTCTTTTATTTTGAATCCTTTTTTGCCTGCCTTGATTAAAATTTCTGTAGATACTCCCATTCCATATTCAGATGGTATGATTTCTTGTAAGACTTTTTTGCTATATGCCCTAAAACCACTTTGGGAATCAGTTAGATTCAGATCTGATGATGTGTTGGTGATATTGGTTATTGTTTTAATTCCAGCTTTTCTATATTTAGGAACATTACTGTCATCCTTGCCTAGAAATCTAGATCCTATGGATATATCGGCTTCATTTTTAATCAGTGGCTCTAATACTGTTGGAATATCTTCTATTCTGTGTTGACCGTCGGCATCAAATGTAACCAGTATGTCTGCGTCTAATTCTTTAGCCTTTTGAAAAATACTTCTAATTCCTGCACCATATCCTAAATTCTTTGGATGATTGATAACTACTGCACCAAGCCTTTCTGATATTTCTCCTGTTAGATCAGAAGAACCATCATTACAGACTATGACCTTGTCTGCAACCTTTTGTAGTTTGATGATTATCTTTGCAATGTTTTTTTCCTCATTATATGCTGGGATTCCTATAGCTATCAAAATTACTTTGATGTCCATCTTTGGCAGATATAAGCATACCATAAAGTTGGTATGATTTCTGGATAGAATCTATGTGAAATTGAAAAATTTCAAAATAATCTATGCTTTGTGTGTACTTTCAAACCATTCTATAGTTCGTCTCAATCCCTCTTCCATGCTAACTATGGGAGCAAAACCCATCTCTCTTCTTGCCCTTTCTATGTTGAGACAACGTCGTGGTTGTCCATTTGGTTTTTGAGTATTCCATTTGATGATGAGATTCTCAGCATTCATCAGTTTCTTTAGCAATTCAATCAGTTCTTTTATTGTAATCTCTCTTCCACTACCTATGTTGATGGGATCACTTTTTTCATATTTTTCTGCAGCAAGTATAGCGGCTCTTGCTGCATCATCTACATACAAAAAGTCACGTGAGGGACTTCCATCGCCCCATAATTCAATTTCTGACTTCTTTGAGATTTTTGCATCATGAATTTTTTGAATTAATGCAGGAATGACATGAGATGTACTAGGATCAAAATTATCTTCAGGACCGTAAAGATTTGTCTGTAATAATACAATTGATTTGAAATTATATTCTTGTCTATATGCCTCTGATTGGACCATCATCATTTTCTTTGATAAACCATATGATGCATTTGTCTCCTCTGGATAACCATCCCAGATCTGTTCTTCTGAAAATGGAACTGGAGCAAATTTCGGATAACTACAAACGGTTCCTATTGCAATGAATTTTTCTACTCCGTTCTTTCTACTTTCTTCCATCATTAACGTATCCATCATGATATTGTCAAAAAATACAGAAGCCTGGGTGGTCTTTATTATATCCAATTCCTCCAACATTTCCTGCTGCATGAAATACAATGTTTACACCCTTGGTAATTTCTGAACAATTCTCAACTTTTCGTAAATCGCAGGTATCTGAGCGTGGTACTATGATATCCTTGACTCCTTTTTCTTGTAAAAGTTTCACTATTCTTGAACCTAGAAATCCAGATCCTCCTGTAACTACAATTTTTTTGTCTTTTAATTCCATTTTGTTATCGTCCATTTGATGTAATGACTGATAATCTTTGAATGTTCATTTTTTATTATTTCCATAATTTTCTCTCTATGAACTGCGCTATTGCATCAACTATGTACTCTTTTTCCTGTTTTCCTATTGCATGATGATTTCCAAAGAAAAATGAATTACGCATGGCCAATTTTGAATTCTCTAATTTACCATGCTTAAGATGAGGGATGAATTCTATTGTTGGCTGTTCTACAAAATTGCCTGACATTATTGGCCTAGTCTGAATCTTCTTTTTTTGTAGGTAACTTAATAGTGATTTTCTACTAAATGGTGACTCTTTTCTAATTGTTAGAGGATAACAAAAATCAACTGATCTTGTACGTGGATCCTCTTTAGTAAGAATAAAGTAATCTTTGTATTGTGAAAATCTTTTGGTCCAAAACCTTGTATTTTCTTTTCTTATTTTTATGAAATTCTCTAATTTTTTAATTTGATGAATTCCAAAAGCTCCTTGAATCTCAGTTGGTCTTAGATTATAGCCTGTATTTACAAACATGTATCTCGGATCTATTTCTTGATGTTTTTTTATGAACTTGTTTCTAAGTTTCAGATCTCGAATCCATCCAAATGCTCTTAATGCTTTTGATAATTCGTGCAATGATTCATTGTTTGTTACTATCATTCCTCCTTCAATGGTAGTAATGTGATGAGAAAGAAAGAAGCTAAAAGTTCCTATGTCTCCTATTGTTCCTACTTTTTTTCCCTTGAATTCTGCACCATGGGCTTCACAACAATCCTCCATGACTAGAAGATCTTTCTTTGTGGCCACTTCTTTTACTACTGACATGTCACAAACATTGCCAAGCAAATGTACTGGTAATAACAAAGAAGTATTGGATGACACTGCCTTGTCCAAGTCATCCGTTTTCATACAGAAATTCTCTAAATTGATGTCAACAAATTTTGGTTTTAGATTGAGATTGTTTATGGGATAAACTGTTGTTGCCCATGTAACTGCAGGTGTTATTACTTCGGTATTTTTTTTTATTCTTTGTGAAAACCAAGGATTGGTTAATGATGATAATGCTATTAGATTAGCTGAAGAACCTGAATTTACCATTGATGCAAAACCAGATTTTAAATATTTTGAAAAAAGACCTTCAAATCTTTTTACCTTTGAACCCATTGTAACATTTGTTGTAAGCAAAGAATCTAGTGATTCTATTATCTCATCTGGACCAAAAGCAGGTTCGATTAATTTTATTGTAGTTTTTCCAGGAATAAATTCATGCTTTGTTTCAAATTTTTTTTTTATTAATTTGATGATTGCTGGATCTACTGAAGTCATGACCTCACTTCTTCTGAGTTAGGTTCATTCTGTATATTTTTGCCCATCCTTCAAAAGGTGTAGCAAAATCTGGTGAATTGGTCTTCATCCACTCGATTGTTTTTGTTAGTCCTTCTTCAATGGGTATCTCTGGTGTCCAATCTAGCATCTTTCTTGCTTTTCTATAATCACAAACAAGTTTTTGAACATCAAAGGGCCTAAAACGTTCTTTATCAATTACTATCTTTACATTCTCTCCAATAATTTTTGCTATCTGCATGACTAGATCTTTTATTTTATAACTTGTGTTGCTTCCAACATTGATGGTTTCACCTATGGCTTTTTCTGCTGTAAGGCCAGCTATCATTCCTCTTGCTGTATCTGAAACAAATGTGAAATCTCTTGATGATTCAACATTTCCTAATTTTACAAAATTTCTGTTGTGGAAAATTTGGCTTATTATTTCTGGAATTATGTAAGGCTGAGTAATTCTTGGTCCATAGCTATTGAATGGTCTTATGATAACTGCAGGTAATCCATGCTCTTTATGTAATGTAAAGACTGCTCTCTCGCCTGCAAGTTTGCTTGCTGCATATGTTGATTGAGGTAAAGTTGGGTGATCTTCTGACATTGGTACAGTTTTTGCAGTACCATAAACCTCACTAGTAGAAATGTGAACAAATCCTTTGATTCGTTTTGATCTAATTGCTGCCATTGTGACATTGATTGTACCCTCTGCATTTACCTTGAAAAATTCTCCAGGATAGTAAAATGAATCTGGAATGAATGGCAATGCTGCCAAATTTATTATGTAATCTGATTTGCTTACAACATCATTTACTTTAGAGGGATTTGTAATAGAACCTCTGACTTGGGTAACATTTGGAATTTTATCTATGTATCTTCTTCTTCCGGATGAATAGTTATCAAATACTATTATTTTTGCACCCAAACTATGGAGTTGCCTTACAACCTCAGAACCTATGAAACCTGCTCCGCCAGTAACAAGCACTCGTTTATCTCTAAGCTTGCTGTTCTTGGTCAATGGAAAATCTCTTGTACAACTAATATTAGAATCATTTGTTTGTAAATCTATCTTTGTAGCTTCATCAAAAATTTCTTTTAGTATAGAGTTTTTGTGTTCCATGGAAAACTCTCCACTCTTGATAGTTTGAGCAGCTTCTCTTCCCATGTTCTGACGTAAGGATGAATCTTCGATCAACATTCTCATACAGTCCTTGGTTTTTTCAATCACGGCTGCTCTGAATTTCTTCATTATATTTATGGGCGGATTGGCATATTCATTTGGACATCCATTCTTAGTGTATAGCAATGTAGAATCTGGTAAATCAATCAGCATTCCATTTTTCATGTGGGTGATGGCCTCTGGTATGTTGTAGAGATTTGTTGCTATTACTGGAATTCCATAACTCATGGCCTCTAGAGTTGATAAATTCATGGCCTCATATCCTATGTGTGGAAACACATCTGTAGAACGGTAAAGTTCTTCAAGTTGTGAGTATGATAACTGGGAATCTATTATCTTGATGTTTGGATACTTGCTTACTCTTGCTCTGACCTCAGGAGTTACACTTGAACGAATTACAAGTTCCAGATCATCATATTTGTCCTGTATTTGGATGAATGCTTCTACATTTTCGTATAATCCCTTGTACATCTCTCTCATTCTTCCACACTGGTTTATGCTACCAAGAAAAAGCATCCGTATTCCAGATTTTTTAGGGACTTTCTCAATATTTTTTGGAGATACCGTATATCTTACAACCTTGATTTTATCCTTAAACCCAGTACAATCCATGGAATTCAATACTGTATTTGCACCCCAATTGCTCCATGGAAGAATGGCCTTGCATTCCTTTGATCTTAATTTTTTTGAAATTATCTTTTTTACTAAACTAATATTGCAGTAACCTGCAAGCGCATTTACAAATTCAAGATCTACAACCCATGGCCTTTCTGTCTTGATAAGATGCTGTGCTGCAAATATTAGATCACAGTTTTCATAATCAACTTTCTCTCCGGCAAGTTGTGTAGTAAGATATGGAAATGCACCAAACTGATACAAGAATCTTTTATACAAATTACTGTCTACTTGGAATGTAACCTTGGTAAGTTGACTTTTTTCCATATCTCCAGGTGGTGTAATTTTGTAACCCGGAGGAGGATTTTTGATCATTTCATTGTACAATCCATGTAAGTATTGCACCTTTGAATCGAGTTTTAAGAACTATATTTTTCAATCTTGTATTTTTTCTTGTTTACACTATATTACTCTTCAATTGGTATCTATTCTTGTAAATTGGATAAAATTCGTCATATGAGATAATATTAAATCCAAACTCTGTAATGCTATCTGTAATGATTGATTATTTTAGGGTGCAGTAAATGAGAGTACTAATTACTGGCGGTACAGGATTTGTAGGAAGCCATCTATGTGATGAATTGTTAAAGGATGGACATGAGGTTACACTTTTGGCAAGAAATGACAACAAGAAACAAAACGTTATTCAAAATCTAGACAAGATACGACTGGAATATGTTGATGTTACAAATTTTGCCCAACTTGAAAAAAGTATAGAAGATAACAATCCTGAAGTTATATTTCACCTGGCTGGGGAGACATCCCACAAGAAATCATTTGATAATCCGCTCTATGACGTGGAAGTAAATTCAAAATCCACTCTTTGTATTCTTGAGAAGATTAGAAAAGTAAATCCAAAATGCAGGTTCATCTTGGGCAGTACGTTCATTGTAATAGGAAGACCTACTCAACTTCCAGTTACTGAAGAAACTGCTTGTAATCCCACGACCATTTATGGAATCAATAGGCTATCAAGTGAGCATTTTTCAAAAATATATCATAATGTATATGGTTTGGATACTATATCATTTAGGATAACAAATTCTTTTGGACCGCGAGAACAATCAGAGACTCCAATAAAAAATGCTCTAAATTTCTTGATACATCAAGCATACAAGGGAGAGGAAGTCACAATTTACAACAAAGGCCAGTTCTTCAGAGATGTGATTTACATCTCTGATGTGGTATCAGCTCTTAAAACTATAATGCACAAAGGAAAATCTGGAAATTTATACTGGATCTCATCTATACAAGAAAACCTGGTTTTATGAAATAGGAACTTGGTTAGAGGAGCTAACAGGTGCTAAAATAAAATACATAGACCCCCCACAATATACTGAAAAAGTCGATGTAGGAAACTTTCTAGTAGATAATACAAAACTTTGTTCTCTTGGGTGGAAAGTTGACATTCCAGTA
Source organism: uncultured Nitrososphaerota archaeon (assembly GCA_963824385.1). Classification (GTDB taxonomy): domain Archaea; phylum Thermoproteota; class Nitrososphaeria; order Nitrososphaerales; family Nitrosopumilaceae; genus Nitrosotalea. The sequence continues at coordinate 682,531 of CAWGPD010000004.1, read as the reverse complement.
AGAGACGGAATAGAAAAAACAATTCAATTCTTCAAGACACAAAAATAATTCTTAATCATCTATTGAAATGATTTTTCAATAATTAATTTATAGAATTTTCTGAAATAAATCTCTCAAATGAAGTAAATTTGAATTTCTTGATAAGACTATCCATTCTTGATAGTGCTTTGCCAATATTGTGATATGTTATGAAACTATCAGAGAAAGGCAACTCTATCCTTGGCATTAATTCTGGTGTAAGTTCCCATGAATGAATGAAAAATGCTGCAGGAATGCCTTTCTTCATGTTACTTTTGATTGCTCTTTCAATAATCTTTGGTGGTAAAAATCTAAGATAAAACCCACCACATGCAGGAATGGTATATCCCAATAGTTTTGTAGTCAATAAAGGAAACTCGGTTACTTTTCCAGAAGGGTCATTTTGTTCTAATGATGAACTGGTTATCTTGTATGGCTTGACATCTGCATTTGGAATTCCATATAATTTTGTTTTTGCAGGCATCACACTGCTATCGTATAGATAATTATTCTCTGCTAGTGTATCTATGAGCCAAGAACTGGAATGATTTAACGAAAAAGACGGTGCTCTAAAACCTCTAGACTTTTTGGAAGTTAGCCTGTCAAACAGTTTGATTTCTTCTATGAATTTCTCTTTAAAGTTTGGAGAGTCAATTCGTGTGTGATACATGGTATGAAATGCAATCTCATGCCCACCGTTGATTATTTTGTCCAATAATTCTGGTTTTCCCTCAAGCAGTCTCTCCTACCACAAAAAAAGTTGCAAAAGTTTCATTCTTTCTTAGCCAATCTAGTATCTTGTCTATTCCATTTACTACCGTGGGTGTCTTGTCTAATCCAGTTATGTGCCTCTGGATTAATTCTGGATGAAACCAATCTTCAAAATCTATTCCTAGTAGATTCAATTACTATTCTTTGAGCTCCTGCCAAGTTTATATCCTTTGAGAGTTGACAAATACTCTTATTTTGTATGAATAAAAAATAGTTGTATGAAATTTTCCCAGTCTGACAAGTTGAAGGAAGATAAGGATCAAATTCTTCAACTGACAAGAAAAATTTTTGGAGATGTAGAAATTTCAAAATCTGATTTCTTTGATTGGCAATATCTGAATAATCCAGAGGGTGAGGCCATTGTAATAACTGCAAAAGATGACGAAAAACAAAATACAATAGTTGGCGTGGAATCTATTTTACCAATGAATATACTTGTGAATCAAAAAATTGTAAAAGCATCATTGTCATGCAATTCGTATGTTGATCCAGACTATAGAAACAAAGGAATTTTTTCAAAATTGATTTCTATGGTGCTAGAGCAATCCATGAAAAAAAATATTCTATCCATCTATGGTGTAGCAAATGATAATTCGTTTAATTCGTTTGTAAGACAAGGATCTTATGAGATCTCAAACATGCCTATTTTATTTAGACCATTGAGGCTATCAAATTATTTTTCATTTCCTATTAGTACTGTGTTACGCATCTTTGATAATATTTGGAAGGCAAAAAAAAGTGTCAATCCAAATGTTATTGAATTTAATGGCCATTTTGACGAATCTTTTGAGATACTTGCCACAAAAGCAAGTCAAAGGATTCCTGTTATAAAACAGAGAACAAAAGAATTTCTTAACTGGAGGTATAGGAATAGTCCTACTAGGCAATACAAGACCTTTGTTTTGAGGAAAAATTCTGTACTTGAGGGATATGTAATTACAAGAAAAACCGAGATAAATGGAAAATCTGTAGGAGTTATTGTTGACTTTATGGTAGATTCAGATGCAAATCCTGCAGGAATCAAAGACTTGGTACAAATTGCACTTGATGACTTTTGGAAATCTGGTGTCTCGGTAACCATTGCCATATCTGGACCTCTAACAGTTGAGTATCAACTGCTTTCTAGTGCTGGCTTTAAAATTGCTCCAAAATTCCTAAAACCCCAGTCGGCTCACTTTATACTAATTAATTCAGATCCAAACAGAAAAGACTTGGAACAATTAAAAAAATATGATAACTGGTTCTTTTCATTTGGAGATTATGATGTTTTCTAAAGTTAATTGCTGAAATATGTTATGATATTTTCTTTACTATCTTGCTTAGACTAGAAATTGTAGAATTGAATATTTTATTTGCAAAAGAGCCTGAAAGAAAATTAGGTATTGACATTTGATCAGGAAGATTTCTTATCAGTTCCTTGTCTGTAATTATTTTCTTGGACTCTAATTCTGCATATTTTTTTGATATGTGTTTTCTATTTTTTAAAATGTCCCAATATGCTCGTAATTTTGCCTTGCCAAATCCTTTTGAAAAATAAAATACCAGAACCATCAATTCAACAACTGTAAGAGCTGGCAACATTTTGTAAAATGTATTTTTTGAATAATGTGTAAGTAAACAATAATGTCGGTTTCTTTCTAACCAAAAAAACTTTTGTGCACTCCATTTTAGATTGTAACTTGCTAAATGATATATGACAGCAGAAGGAACATAGCATGATTTTATGCCTAATTGTGCTGCTCTCCATCCAAGTTCCAAGTCATCATGATACAAAAACAAGAACGGATCAAAATGACCTATTTTATCTAGAACTTTCATTGATGTAAACAGACATGCTCCTGAGGCATAGCCGATGTCTTCTGGGATTATCATATTGTCCCTTGTCTGTCTCACCCCTTCCTTTTGGATAGCCAAAACCAAATACATGTAACATGTTTCCAGCACTCTCAAAGATGTTATTCTCAAATGCCAATATTTTTGGCTGGTACAGTGCATCTCCTTGTTTTTTGCATGCTGTTACAAGTTCGTTTAACCAATTTGGTTCTACTTTGGTATCTGGATTGAGAATTGCCACATACTCTCCTTTTGCCTCTCTTATTCCTACATTGTTTCCCTCACAATATCCTAGATTTTTCTCATTTTCAATCAGATGTATATTGTTAAATTTCTCTTTGCATTTTTTGTAGCTCTTGTCAGTTGATGCATTATCTACCAAAATTATCTCATAGTTGTCATATTCTGTCTTGGAGATTGACTCTATACAATCAAGCAGTAATTGTCCTGCATTATAGTTGAGAATTATTATGCTTACTAGGCCCTCTGATTGTTTAGTCAACTTGACATTCACACTTTGATATATGGTTTAAAATCATGAGTAAAAAATTATTAGTTAAAGAGAAATCTTTGTTCCTTCGCCAAGGAGAAATGTCTTGTCTTCACTTTTCTTGGATGTAATAACACAATTAAATGCAATAATGCTGTTTCTTATCTTGAAATCTCCGTCAATATTGCAACCAGACATGATTATGGAATCCTCGATATCACATTTTGATATGACAGAATTGTCTCCTATGCTTGTATTTGGTCCAATTCTAGTATCACTGTGTATAGTACAGTTTTTGCCTATGATGGATGGTCCTATTATTTTGGCACCGCTTTTGATCAAGGTGTTCTCTCCAACCATTACGTTGCCAATTATATTGACACCATCTTCTTTTTTGCCGTAAAAATAGGGTTTTGTGTGTTCTAGTATGAACTTGTTTGCATGAATGATGTCCTCAGGAGTACCAGTATCTTTCCAATAATCTGTGACTGTACTATAGGTAATTTTGTAGCCTTCCTCCAATACCATCTGAAGGGCTTCAGTTATTTCTAATTCATTTCTCCATGATGGTTTGAGTCTTGATATTATATCAAAAATAATCGGAGTGAGAAAATAAATTCCAGTTACGGCAAGATTGGTTGGAGGGTTCTTGGGCTTTTCCATTATTTTTGTAATCATGCCATCTTTTACATCTGCAATTCCAAATCTTGATGGATTGTCCACTTCACAGAGCAAAATTGATGCATCAGCATCAGACTTTACAAATTCTTTGGCATATTGTGAAATGCTTCTTTCAAGTATGTTATCTCCCAAAAATACTACAAATTTTTCATCTCCTATGAATTCTTTGCAAAGCGATACTGCATGTGCAATTCCTTTGGGGTAATCCTGAAAAACATACGTAAACTTTACTCCAAAATTTTCTCCAGATCCGTAATATTCTTGAACCTTGTTAGAGCCTGGTCCGCCTATTATTATTGCAATATCTGTAATTCCTGCATCTTTTAGCGATTCTACACAATACTGTGACATTGGCTTGTTGGCAATTGGAAGCAGTTGTTTTGGTCCGGTATGTGTCAATGGTCGTAATCTTGTACCATGGCCGCCATGAAGTATGATGCCTTTCATAATCAATCTGAATCTCTGGTTATTATTAAATAAAAACTAGTTTTTCCAATGTGGGGAATTGAATTCTTTTTCACTAATTTTTGTCCACCATTGCTTGTTTTCCAAATACCAGTTGACTGTCTTTTTGAGACCTTCATGAAACTCTGTCTTTGGAAGCCAGTTCAACTCTTTTCTTATATTGGATGAATCTAGGCTGTATCTGAAATCATGGCCAGGTCTGTCTTGTATGAATTCTATCTGGTCAGTTGACTTGTTCATTATCTGGAGTATCTCGTTGATTATAGTGAGATTGTCTAGTTCGTTATACGCAGATATGTTGTAAGATCTTCCACTCTTTCCTTTTGAAAATACCTGCATTATTGCATCACAGTGGTCTTCAACAAAGATCCAGTCCCGAATGTTTTTGCCATTTCCATATACTGGTATTTTTTTACCTTGTGCAGCCAGGATTATAACCTTGGGAATTAGTTTTTCTGGAAATTGCATTGGTCCGTAATTGTTTGTGCATCTTGTAACTAGGATATCGCATCCATGTGTTATGATGTAGGAATTTATCAACAGTTCAGCAGCTGCCTTTGATGCTGCATATGGACTGGAGGGATTTAGTCTATAATTTTCATCTGCACTGCCAGATTCCAAACTTCCAAAGACTTCGTCTGTTGAAACATGCAACAACTTTTTCTTGGTTTTTTTTATAATTTCTAATATGTTAAAGATTCCAATTATATTGGAATCAATAAACGGTTTTGCATTTTCTATGCTTCTATCTACATGAGATTCTGCTGCAAAATTTATCACTGCATCGGATTCTGAGATTAACTTGTTCATTAAATCATGATCATTTATGTTGCCTTTGACAAATTGATAGTTCTTGGAATTTTGCAGTAAGGATAAATTGGCATGGTTTGAGCCATGAAATTCTGCATCAACATTAGTTATCTTGATTTCTTTATCATTTTGTAATGTGTTTAAAATAAAATTACTACCTATGAATCCTAATCCGCCTGTAACTAATAATTTCATATTATCTTTCTATGTTTAGTCCTGATCTCTTTTCTTTATTTAATATTATACCTTCGAACTAGTTAACTGAAATAGGTGAAAAATTGCAAGTAATGAGACTGAAAGACATGGTAAATAAACCGATTAATTTTACGTATGATGATTGAATTTAACGTTAAAAATAGCACTTGGTGCAATATGTGCAATAATTATAGCTTTTTCTATTTTAGTTATATTTGATTTTTTTCAGAAATATTTGATTCAAAATAATGTACAAGGATTTTCAAACACATTGGATTTGGAAGCACAAGAAAAGATGGTGCAAACGAAATTTCTTTCACAACATTTTGATCCTATCAAAAATAAGATCTTCCTCTTAGGTTCTAGTCACATAAAACCACTAAATACTACATACATACAGGAACAATTATCAAAAAATAATCAAGATTTTGATGTTTATAATTTAGCAATAGGTGGTGATAGCCCACAAGAGAGATTGAAAAGTTTAGATCTTTTGATTTCATCTAAACCAAAAATTGTTGTTTATGGTATAGCATATCGTGATTTTATGGATCAATTTCCTTCTGGATACTCAGAGAGTAAACCTATTTCCATTTTGCCTGATCCTCGTGATTTTTTTAATGAAATATCGGCAAAACTTTTTTCAAATTATGATCTTGGATTTATAGAAAATCCAAAACTTGTAACATTGACTCTTTAAAATCATTAGAAAATGATATGAGTAAATTTGTAAAAAAGAAAACTACTGAAAATAATTTACTTGTACGTCCATATCCTAATGCCTTTTTTAATGAAAGTAGAAATGATAAACCCAAAAATGATGCTGATCTGAAGAGACATGTTCTTTGTAGAGGGTGTGACTTTTAACAAAATTAGTGATTATGATAAGAATGTAAATGTAATTGCACTAAAAGAAATCATAACTAAATTGCAACAAAATGGTATCAAAATCATAATTTTTACCACCCCTCAATCTAAATATTATTTGAATGCAATGCCCAGTTCAGGAAAAACTGCATTTGATACTATCATACAAAATTTAGAAAAAGATTATAAAATAAAAATTTACTCGCTTCAGGACAAGTACAAAGATCTAAACATTTGGTATGATCCACAACATGTTGCTATATTCAATAACACACAAATTTACAGTGAAGATGTAGCAAAAGTCATTCTTGGAGAGATTAATTCATAATGCTTTTCAATACTCCAGACTTTGTAATTTTCTTCATAGCTGTATGTACTACAATAGTAATTGTAAAAAATAGAAAATTTCAGCATCTCTTTCTTTTAGGTGCAAGTTATTTTTTCTTTTATTACTCTAGTAATTATCTAATAACACTCTTAATTTTTACAACCATCTGGGATTTCTATCTGGGAAAAGCAATTTTTAATGCACAAACTATACGAAAAAAGAAAGCCATTCTAATTATCAGCCTTGCAGGAAATCTAGGATTGTTAGGATTTTTCAAGTATGCCGATTTTGCCATAACTCAATTCAATATACTGGGGCAACATTTTGATCTTGCTACTCAGATTCCATTATTGAATCTGGCACTGCCAATAGGAATATCATTTTACACGTTTCACTCTATAACGTATACAGTAAGCATATACCGTGGACAGATGCCTCCTGCAAAGTCTTTTGTAGAGTATGGCATTTTTGTGGCATTTTTCCCTCAGCTTGTTGCTGGTCCAATACTGCGTGCAAAAGACTTTCTACCTCAGTCTAAGGGAGAAAATTGAAAATTTTGAGACTGGAACAAGATTACGCCAAATTGTAATCAACAATCAAAATCTAAAGCTGGGAGTGACCATAATGGCTATGGGTTTTTTCAAAAAGATGTTTTTTGCTGACAATATTGCGCCACTGGCAAATGATGTATTCAATTATCCAATAGGTGATCCATCATTTACTATTATACTGGGAGCCATTAGCTTTGGCATCCAGATATACTGTGATTTTTCAGGTTATACCGATATTGCAATTGGCGCCGCACTGGTACTAGGATTAAAAATTCCTATTAATTTCAACAAGCCATACTTTGCAACATCACCATCAGACTTTTGGAGAAGATGGCATATCTCATTATCTTCATGGCTTAGAGATTATTTGTATATTCCATTAGGTGGAAATAAAAAATCAAAAGTTAGAACATACTTCAATCTGTTTGTAGTGATGTTCCTGGGAGGCCTGTGGCATGGTGCATCATGGAATTTTGTCATATGGGGAGTTTTACATGGTGCATATCTTGCAATACATAAATTTGTCACAGATAGGTTCCCAGTTCTTAAAGATCATAGATTTTTCAAGACTAGAATTGGCATGATTATTTCCATAGCAATAACGCAGTATTTTGTATTTTTAGCATGGATTGCATTTAGAGTAAAAGATACAAACAATATGATATATGCCATGCACAAGTATATTTTGATTGATTTTCAAACTAAACATTTCATATCCTTTTTATCGTCTCATAAAATTCCATTAATGTTTGTGATAGTATTCATTTTATTGCATTATGTTTCTTATAAAAAGGGGAACTTGCCAGAAGTAATATCACGTTTTAGACTCCATAACTGGGTTCTATTTCTCAGTGGAGTTGCAGTTTTGATTTTGTTATTTTTTAATGGAAAACCAGAAGATTTCATATATTTCAAATTTTAGATTCCTAGATATTCTCATTTTTAATCAAGATTTTTATCTATATGGATATTACAAATTGTAATGACTGATGATGTGATAAGTTCTATAAAATTAGAAATGCATCAAACTAAGGATGCACGTGATCAGCATGTTAACGGAACTCTAACAGTAGTCTGGCGAGACTGGGATGAAATAATAAAAAATCATCCAAAGATGGTGTACGTTACTTCAGTTAATCCAGGGGAGATGAAAGGACCTCATTTGCATACACGACGCAATAGTTATTTTGTATGCATCCACGGAAAAGTAATTTTTATTGTAAGAGATCTTGATGGAAAATACACTGAAATTGAATCAAGTGAGGATAACCCTGTACTGATTCATGTACCAAAAAACTATGCTGCAGTTCACATCAATCTCTCAAGTCAGATCTCTAGGGTTTTGACACTTGCAGACATGGCATGGAGACCAAATGACAATGAAATGAAAAATGTTACTTTTGATGATTATGACTGGTCCAAGTGGAAAAAGTAATTCTGATTCTTACCGGTTTTTATATTGTTTTATAGGCATTATCTCGTAAATTAATCTGAGAAGAATCAAAAATGAATGACACTAGTTTTTTTAGTTAGAAGGTGATGTAGATATATTACAAATTAAGAATGATCTGGCAAAATATGCAAAGTCAAAAATTTTTGCATTAGATTATAAGGCTGATAAAATCTTGACTGAAAATAAAATCGCTCATGAAATTGCAGAAAATTACATCACATTAGAAGATAGAAGAAAAATGGATGAGCATTCATTCGATATAACAACTACATGGTATGAAAATTATGCAATTAAGGAATTCTTTCCTTTGAGGAGAATAAATCTTGGTTCTCTAGTTGAGATGGAATTACTTCAATATTTTGTAACTATCTATGCAAATGCCGCGATGATTGATAAAATAATTGAAAAAGAATCTCCTACAAATATAATTTCTATACACTCCTTAATGATTATGTGGGAAGGATTTGTAAGAAAAAGAATATTGAGCTAACTACTCATGATTTACCGCAATTGCAGCTCTTGCAGTCTGATATTGTAAATATCAAATATAATTTAGGTTCCTAACCAATTTCAATCATTATGTCTCGTAAAACATTTATGAAAATTAAAAAAGTATTTGATAAAATTATTAATTTGATTTTTAGATTGAAACCCAATCTGAAAACTATTAAAAATAAAAAATCAATACTTTTACTAGATTTTAATCGTGGTTCCATATGATCTATTGATTCACGAATTATCCTCTTTAAATAAAAATATTATATTGCTAAATCAACGCAGGCCTGCAATTTGGAATCTTCAAAGTTTTAAAATTATGAAAAATTCCAATTGTAAAATACTTCACCTTAGTGATTTTGAAGAAGATATTGGTAAAAAAATCGACTTTGAAATCAAAACTCTGGAATATAATTTGGCAAAGATATGGAATATGGATACTATCTTTGAGGAAATATTTTCTATTAATTTCAACACTTTTTGGTTTGCCATAAAAGAATCATTTACAAACATATGTGTCTCTAGATTTCGTGAATCAGTTAGAAGAATTTTATTAGTGAATAAACTTTTTGATACTCTTGATGTTTCTGGAATACTTGAATGGGCAGAAACAGGTCAAGAAGAAAAAGAAATTATTGCTCTTGCTAAAAAGAGAGGATATACAATCAGTTCTACTTCAACATGCCATGGACCTTGATTCTCCTATCTGGGACAAGTATAATAGAATTGTCATTAGCGGTTATACTCATTTTATTAGCGATAAACAAGCCTTGTGGAATCGCACAAGTGAAAAAACGTGCACTCTCATTATGGAATAAAGAAGAAAATCTAGTTGTGACAGGAAGTCCAAGACATGATAATTTCTTCAAGTCTGTTGGTAAAGGAAATTCAAAGGGAATGATATTATTTGCTACAACAGCTGTTATCTGGAAGAATTTCTTTTGAACAAACACATCATGAAGCATACGAAAAATTTGAGAGTTTTGTAAAAGAAGTGTGTAGAGTAGCTAAAAAATTCCCTGACAAACAATTAGTAGTAAAACCGCATCCGCAATCTGATTCTCTAAGTAATATTACTGCATTAATTAAAGAAATAGACTCTACAATCCCAATTTTTATAATGCAAATTTGATAGAGTTGATTAATTCTTGTGACATGCTTATTACATTTAACAATTCAACGGTTGTTTTGGAATCTATAATACTTGGAAAACCCACTATTTCCCTTCAAATTGAAAAGTGGGCAGAGGAAGACGAAATAATAAAATCCAATGCATTTTTATCAATATCCAAAATTGAAGACATAGAAAATGGAATGAAAAAAATATTATCTGATAAAGAATACTGCAATCATCTCATTGAAAATTCAAAAATATTTGTGAACAAAGACTCTTGTAAATCATGGTACGGCATCTCATGAGCTTGCAAAATTATTGGATAATCTCTGATATTTTCTATGCTAAAATAATTGTGTGAATACTCTAATGTGTTATTGTATCTGTATCTAAACCCATATCACATCTTAAATCATTATCATTGTATATAATTGAGAATAATGATAAATATCTGATGATTGAAATACAATTATGGCACTTTTAAGTAAGGTTAAAGATATATTTCAAAAAAATTCTGAAGTAGATGAAGCCATTAGAGAAAAAGATGCTGAATTAGGAATGAATTCTAAAAAAATTGAAATAAAATACAACACACATGATCATGGTTATGTATTTCGCTCTTCTGGAATATTTTATTTTAAAAAGAACTCTAATATGAAAACTACAATAAGCATGCTAAATTATTGGAAAATAAAAAGAGATCTGAATGTTACAATAGTTGCATCGTTAAGAAAAATGGATGGTTCATTGGTAAATCGTGATGTTTTAACATTTAGTAATTCTAATGTGATCAATTATTCTCCAGAAGTAACAGATGATAATTTTGAGGGAAGTATTGAGATTGAAGCCCTTTCAATTCAGCACATGGTAATTCCATATGCTGGAATTATTGCAGTATATCAAACAAAATATGGTATTTCAATGGTTCATACTTATGGGAGGACGTATTCACAACACGAAATTGAAGAAAATAAAGTACTTGCAAAGGCGGAAGAGAGTTGTTATACCGCCTTAATGAATGAAACTGACGAATCATTTGCGATATTTCATAATGGAATCTTGTCATGTCCCAAACAAAAATTGATTGTTTCAATTGTTAATACTAAAGGACAGAAAAAAGAAAAAATTATTGAACTTCATGAACTTAATCCTTATGAAACAGTAAAAATAAGATTAAAAGATCATTTTCCAGATTTGTTTAATTTTCTTGATGGTGAAATAGGATATTCATCATATTCTTTTCATCTCAATAAGGGTGCTTTTCCAAGGATGATTACCATAAATCAAAATCATGATGGAACCGATCTGCAATTGACTCACTCATTTTTTAATTTATCAAAGCATTCAACTGGAATACTTGGAGTTGGAAAAAAAGCATTTATGGTTGTTCCTCTGGTTCAAAATTCGAAACAATCTGTTATTATATATCCAGATTGTGTTGAAGGGAAATATGCTGCAACGTCACTATCAAAAAATACTGTATTTTTTGATGAAAAAAGTCCCAAGGTAATTCCAATTCAATGTGATGATTCTGATTTATTTACATTTGAAAAGATTCAAGGTCAAATTCAAAATAGGTTTCATACTGCATTACGTGTCTCCAATTCAAGAATTCCTTCAGAGGCATGTGTTGGATTTAATCATGAAGAAGTTCCACCAAAGCATTTTTTCTGGGGAATTTGTGCTTATAACAATAAAATAAAATCGCAAATAATGCTTCAACAATACAAGGTATTCCAAGATGTTGACATAATCAGAACTCCTGTTACTGTTAGACTTTATTCAAGTATTAATGATAAACATATGGAAATTACAATTAACCCATTAGAAATTAGAAATGGAAGATATCTCAATGAAATATTTCCTGATGTAGAAAAGTTTCTTGGAGAAGGTTTTGGTTGGTTTACAATATACAGTCCTGCAACACATGCTGAATCTTATAGTACGATGGAAAATGAGTTTGGCAGTATAACAATGGAACACACAATGTGATCCTTAAAAATACCCGTGCTTAAGAATCTACAAAAATGGGTTACAAAACAAATAGACAAATAACTGATTAAAAATTCAGATCTCTAACTACATTCTTAAATATCCTTATACTCTATATTAAATAATGAAAGCAAACTTCAAGATTTCCAATACTGATAAAGAAAAACAACCGATGGAAAATTCTAGTAAAATAAGGAAATATCTCGTTCAGAATTTGAAGATTTCATAATAAAATCTGGTGCTAAAGGATCATTCATGGTATATAGATCTACTAAACAAGATGATGAGCTTGGTTTAGAACAATTATAAGAAAAGAAATTAAACAAAACACGTCATTTTATGAGCATGTCTGATAAAGATGAATTATCAATAAACGAGACTACTCTGAAAAAATTATCTTCTTTTAAACAAAATGATGGTTTTAGTGACAAATCTTGGGATGAATGGTTTGATCATTTACTAACTCAATCTGTGAAAAAAACATCACAAAGTGAAATAGAAAACATAATGGAAAAACTTCATTATGAATCATTTGATGAATGGGTTAAAAATTTTGCCTTAAATTTGAGTAATATTTGGAAAGAATCTTCTGCACGAGATCTTGATCCTACTCCAAATCTAAAATCACATACCGATAATTCCGCAATAGTGATTGGAAGAGGACCATCATTAAAAAAACATGGACACTTGGAATTGATTGCCAATAGTGACTATAAGGTTCAATAGTTTGTTGTGATGGTGCTTTAATTAATGCACTAAAAGCAGGTGTTACTCCAGACAAGTTTCCAAAATATTTTGTTGTTACAGTAGATCCTTATCATTTGGCAAGAAAATTCTATGATGATCCAATTGTTGATAAATATGGTAAAAAAATTAGAGGAATATTTAGTACCATTTCTAATCCAACTGTAGTTGAGCGAGCTAGACAATCTGGTATAAAGATACACTGGCTTCACTCATTATTTGATTATGGTGAGGGAAAAAAATCATTTAACAGCATATCTGCTCTAATGGTAAGATCTAATACTCATCTTGACGGTCTACCAGCTATTCAAACAGGTGGTAATGTAGGAACCTCATCTTGGTTCATTTCATGGCAAATTCTCAAAAACTCTACAGTGACTCTTACCGGAATAAATCATGGTTGGGAAGAAGATGATTCATGGGAAACAATAATTACACATGGGAGAAAAAATGATCCACGAGTTTTTGGAAATGAAGTTTCTGTAGAAATTGATAAAAATAGTCCAGCATTCAAAAAATTATTTAAAAAAGTCTACAATCCTGAATTCAAATGTTATTGTATCCTAGATCCTTTATTTCAATTCTATAGTGAAGCGCTGAAAGAATTCATTTCACGATCTCCTTCTTGGTTAACAACAATAAATGCTACAGAAGGTGGTTCAATTTTTGGTGACAGAATAAAATGTATGACCATGAAAAACTTTCTTGAAAAATACAAAAACTAGAGAATCTAGTTGATTATTTATGACATTAACTTAAATAACAATTACGTGCTAAAATAACTGTAAATTGAAGGTCTTATTTGTAGTTCCAGAAGTTAGAATTGATAGTGGTCCTAATCATTTTCCATTTTGGGCTGGAATATTAGCAGCTATTGCAGAAAAAAAAGGTGGACAAGTTGCAATACTAGATCTAAATGCTATGAGAGATAATTATGGTGGAAAAGTTGTTCCAAACAAAGTTATCCAAGAAGAAATATCTCTTGCAAAATGGGATTTAATTGGAATTGGTGGTTTAACTACCACTTATTCTAGAATAAAACAACTTGTTCCACTGATTAGACGATATTCTCCTGATTCCATTTTACTTGGCGGTGGTGGATGGAGTACATACAATCCAGATGAAATTCTTCATCTAGTACCTGAATTAGATATGATTTGTATAGGTGAAGGAGAAGAAACATTTTCAGATCTTTATGATGAAATAGACAAGGGTTCTAAGGATTTTGAAAAAGTAAATGGATTATGTTTGAGAGATAAAGATTCATTCAAATTCACTAAACCTAGGGCATTAATTTCTAATCTTGATGAGATTCCTTATCCTGCTTATGATTTGATGGAGACTGATATCTATTTCAAATATTCTTCATTACCGTTATCTGTTGAATCTTTTAATTCAAAAAGAAGATCTTCAACGGTTTGGGAAAGAGGATGTCCACGAGGATGTACATTCTGTTCTCATAATGGTATGTCACGAGGTGATCTACAGAATATTTATGGTTCTGGAAATCGTATAGAGGGAGAGAAATTAGTTCGAATTGTTGATAAAGAAAATGATACTTTCAATTACCTGCAAGATGGCCTTCTCCAAAATATGCAGTAGATAATATAAAATTATTAAAAGAAAAATTTGATGTTGATTTTATTTCTATTCTTGATGAAAATATGACAAGTAATCTAAAGTGGACTAGAGAATTCTGTCAACTTTATGTGGATGAAGGATTGGATAAGACAATAAAATGGGGAACACTTGGAGATGCTCCTAGTGTAGCAGTACAACCTGACATTGTAAAAGTAATGAAAGATGCTGGTTGTGTATACATTTCATTTGGATTTGAATCTGCATCAGATAAAGTTCTGAATCAAGATATTAGAAAAGGACAACTTAGAACTCATTTACAAAAAACTATTGATACTGTAAAAGATGCTAATCTTACACCTCTTACAACATTCATGATAGGAAATCCTCATGAAAACATTGATGATCTGATGGAAACATTAGATTTCTGGATTCAAAATGGAGATCGAAGTTGATCCGTTCATATGCACACCATATGTTGGAAGTCCATTATATTATGATAACAAAGATTACATCTTGCAACAATATGATGAAAGACTAAAGTTACTAAAGGATGGAAAATATCAAGTTCCTAATGAATTAGTAAAACAATGGAAATGGGATGCACTTGACAAATTCATGACTGAATGTGGTGATGCTACACAATATACTGCAACTGTGAGTCAATATTTTACAATACCTGAACTTTTTGCAATAAAGCAATTCATGTACAAACATGATACTAGAAGATTGTTACAGATGGCTCATGAAAAATATGACAAGACTGGATTGACACAATGGAATCATAGTAAAAAATGGGAAAAATACTGTCAAGTCTGTAAGGCAAAAGAAGATCTACAACCAAGAATTCAAGTTCACTCTAATAATTAATCTGACTACTATTATGAGTCATTTATATCCTGAAATGAATTTTTATTTCAAGTAAGAGGAAAATAAATTGGAATCATGGAAAATTCCGTTATACAAGATATACAGTGATGACGAAGATGTTTCAATAATTACAAAAATAGTAAGACGCGGAAGTGGTTGGGCATTAGGGCCTGAGATTGAAGAATTTGAAAAAGCAATCTCAAATTATGTAGGTGTTGATTATTGTCTTGCTCTAAACTCTGGAACATCTGCATTACATGCATCTCTTTAGCATACGGATTTGGCCCGAATGATGAAATCATAGTGCCTTCATTTTCTTTCATATCTACTGCAAATTCTGTTCTTTTTGTAGGAGCCAAGCCAACTTTTGCTGATATTGAAGAAACCACTTTTGGATTAGATCCTAATTCAATTGTGACTAAAATTAATAAAAATACAAAATGTATAATTCCAATGGATTATGGTGGAACATCTTGTAATATTTTTGAAATAAAAGAAGTTGCAAGAAAGAATAATCTTGTATTGATTGATGATTCGGCAGAATCTTTAGGATCTTCAGTTAACGGTAAAAAAGTTGGTTCAATTGCAGACTTGTCCATTTTTAGTTTCTGTGGAAATAAAGTCTTGACAACAGGTGAAGGAGGTGCAATAGTAACCAACTCAAAGGAAATTTATGAAAAAATAAAACTGATACGCTCTCATGGAAGAGTTGACACAGTTGCCTATTTTGATAATCCTTCTGAATCTCAGTATACGTATCTAGGATACAATTGGAGAATGTCTACACTAACTGCCGCTCTAGGTATTTCTCAACTGCATAAACTAGATAAAATAATAAAAATGAGACAGGAAAATGCCAAATACATTTCATCAAGACTCTCAAAATTTTCACAAATTAAAGTACCTAATCCTCCGCCAGGTTATGATCATATTTATCAGCTATATACAATTAGAATGCCAGATTCTAAAACTCGTGATGAACTACATGAACATTTGACTAGAAAAAAAATATTTTCTAGAGTATATTTTAGTCCAATACATCTAACACAATTCTATAAAGAAAAATTCCCAACAGATTCTAAAGATTTGCCAGTTACTGAAAGAGTATCACAACAAGTTTTGACAATTCCATTATATCCAAACATGACTCTGGAAGAAAAAGAATATCTTGTTGATTCAATATCTGAATTTTTTGAGTCTAAATAAGTTCTAATTTTTTAACGAGAATACTGGCGGATTACCCACATGTTGTCTTTTTCTTGAGCAATCTTTTTTTCCTCTTCTGTGATAAGTATTTCTTCTAATTTTTCTCCTTGTCTTAATCCTATGATTCTATGTTTCTTTGAAATCTTGGATGCTAAATCTTTAATTTTGTATGATTTCATCTTTGGAACAAAAATCTCTCCTTGGTTTACAAGTGGAATACATTTTATGATAAAATCAACTGCTTCTTCCACATGGAAAAAATATCTCTCCATAGATGGATGTGTAATGGATAGAGGTTTGTTATTTTTTACTTCTTCATCCCAAATTTCAAATACATTTCCTCTTGTCTCCATGATGTTTCCTAAACGTACTGATG
Source organism: uncultured Nitrososphaerota archaeon (assembly GCA_963824385.1). GTDB lineage: Archaea > Thermoproteota > Nitrososphaeria > Nitrososphaerales > Nitrosopumilaceae > Nitrosotalea. Next base: position 665,694 of record CAWGPD010000004.1, on the reverse strand, counting down.
CAAATTTGGTATCACCTATGTGAACTCCTGCCCAACTGGTTAATCTCTCACAAATCTGTTTAGTTGTTCCATATAGTGTAGAAGCTTGGGCAGCTTTGTCTGTACTGATATTCAAAAATTTTCTTGGCTTGTTTCTTATTGACATTTTAAGTAAGTTTATCATGCCTTGAACATTGGTATCAATAGTTTCAATTGGATTGAATTCTGAAATTTCAATATTCTTTATTGCTGCAAGATGTAATATGATATCCGCCTGATTGCCTGCCATCTCCATCCTGTCTTTATCAGTTATACTTCCAAGTAGCAATCTTAATCTTGGATCATTAAGTGAACGGTTTAATTTGAATAATGCATGTTCATCAATATCTAAAACTCTGACTGACTTTACTGGAAATTCTAGAATCTTTTTTACTAAAACTGAACCTACACTACCTGCTCCTCCAGTTACTAGAACTGTTTTATTTTTTAATTCCTTGCTAATGGTTGCGGTATTTTTTTTGTCTATCATAAATCAAACATGAATTTCTTCTAATCCCTTAATTTGTACTTTTTTGGCAAGAGATAATAACTTTTCCTTAAGTTTCTGACTATGATTTGATTTTCTGTCATTTTTCAAATACTTGCATAACTCATTAGACAGATTCTCTAGCAAATTTTGTGGACTGATGATCTGATATGATCTGAAAAATACTTCATAGAAATAAGACTAATATCGATTCATTTCTACTTGAAATGTGTTGAAAGCTCTGGTAGTAGGTTATGGTTCTATTGGAAAGCGTCACATAGAAAATCTCATCCTCGTTCTCAAATATGGAAATCTTGGTATGTAGCAAAAGAAAATATGATAATTTTTTAAAAGAAAAACATTGTAAACTGTTTAAATCGTTAGATGATTGTATAAAAGAAAAACCAGAATTTGCTATAATAACAAATGAAACACATCTTCACATTGCAACGGCAATGAAATTGGCAAAAGCTGGAATACATCTATTCATAGAAAAACCACTTTCAAACTCTTTGAAAGGGATTAATGAATTATTGAATATAACAAATAAAAATAAACTAATAACTCTGATTGGATGTAATCTCAGATTCCATCCTTCTATAACAGATGATGAAAGAAATTATTTCTAGCAGAAAACTTGGAAGAATAATTTCAGTTAGAGTAGAGAATGGTTCTTTTTTACCTGACTGGCATCCATCAGAAAATTATAAAAAAAGTTATGCTGCAAGAGATGATTTGGGAGGCGGAGTTGTTCTTACATGTATTCATGAAATTGATTATCTATACTGGTTTTTTGGAAATGTTCACGAAGTCTATTCTATTACTGGAAAATTTAGTAATCTTAACATACAAGCAGAAGATTTGTCAGCCATATTATTGACGATTTAAAAATAATATAATTGGAGAAGCTCATCTTGACTATTTCCAGAGCCCAAATGCAAGAAATTGTAAAATAATTGGTACTAAAGGAACACTTAGTTGGGATATGACTACTAATGATGTTATATATTATAATACAAAAAATAAAACTTGGACTAAAAAATTAAAATTGCCTAATTATGATATGAATCATGACTTATCTTGAGGAATTACACCATTTTGTTGATTGTATACGTAAGAGAAAGAAAACCATAAATGATTTAAAGGAAGGGACTTATACACTGAAAGTTGCACTTGCAATCAAAAAATCCTCAAAACTTAGGAGATTACAAGTAGTTGGTAGATAAAATGGATTACATTAACAAATTATTTAATTTAAAAAATAAAACTGCCGTTCTTACTGGCTCTGCAGGACGACTTGGAACTAGATTTGCACATGTACTAAGTGCAGCAGGAGCAGATGTTGTTTTAGTAGATGTTGAAAAGATCAACAATAAAAAACTAGAAAAAGAATTGATTGCTAAATATGGTACTAATCCAATCTCGTTACAAATTGACATAAGCGAAGCATCCGACATTAAAAAATTGATTAAAAAAATATCGACAAACTACAAAAAAGTTGATATTCTGATTAATAATGCGCATTTTGTTCCACGTGACCATCCTAAAAGAGATGCACCGTTTGAAGAATATCCATTAGAATTATGGGATAAAACAATAATGACTAACATGCGTGGACTCTTCCTTTGTTGTCAAGAATTTGGTAAAATAATGTCAGTCAGAAAAAAGGAGTAATTGTTAATGTCTCATCCATCTATGGAATTGTTGGAGCAGATCAAAGAATTTATGGTAACAGTAGATTGAATTCTCCTGCCTTTTACGCTGCCACAAAGGGAGCAATGGTAAATTTAACTCGTTATCTAGCAGCTTATTGGCAAGGAAAAAACATAAGAGTAAACACTCTTACGCTTGGTGGAGTTTTTGATGAAAATTTACACAAAGGTACGAGTTTCTTGAAAAATTATTCTCAAAAAACAATGTTGGGAAGAATGGCTCAAAAAGAGGATTATGAAGGACCAATACTATTCCTAGCATCTGATGCCTCATCATACATGACAGGAAGTAATTTGATAGTTGATGGAGGATGGACTGCATGGTAAATAGAAAACTTAAGATTTCTTAATTTTATATTCGTGGAATTTTGATTTTTCCTTTAGCTATCATCTCTGCAATTTGAAATTCAAACTCTGTGTCAATCATAAAACCAGTTTCTGGTGGAATTTCATATGGAAGTATTTTAGGCATATGCCATTTTCCATGTTTTAATAATTTATCAACATAAATTGTGAATAATCCATTTAATTGATATACTACTGGTGCAGATTGTCTACTTTTTATTTTCTTTCCAATACTTTTAGAATATCTCAAAAAACCATTGGAATCTGGTTCCATCATGTTGAAGTAAGGATTATGATGTTGTCTATACACACCATATACTGCATCACAATTCTTTTTCTGTAGTAAATTGATTGAACCCCGTATGTCTTTATTGCGAATAAAAGGAACAGTACAGTCACGATTAACTAGAATATCAAATTTGTAACCTAGGTTTCTTAGATTGTTTATTCCATGAATTATAACATCATACATTCCAGCTGTATCTGTTGCTAATTTCTTGGGACGCATAAAAGGAACTTCTGCACCATATTGTTTTGCAATTTTTGCAATCTCATTATCTTCAGTAGATACTATAACATTACTGAAAATATTTGAATCTAGAGCAGATTCTATTGAATGAGATATTAGCGGTTTTCCATTTAGTAACCGAACATTTTTTTTGAGTACTCCTTTTGATCCTCCGCGTGCTCCTATGAAACAAATTGATTTCATTTGTAAAAACCCATCTTATCTTCTTTCTCTGTGTTTATTACCTTTTTATTTTCTCTGAGAGTCGAATTAATTTAACAATTTCTGCAAGCTCTTGATAGTCAAAACTTACGCTATTATCAACAAAATTTTTGGATTTATCGGATGTGATGTGCATTTCTATTATCTCTGCACCTAAAATGGCTGCAGTTAATGGTGCTATAATCTGAGGACAATGATTTGAATATCCATTGAATTTATCTAATTCTCCAAAATCTAAATCTGTTAAATCACATGGATATTTTGGAACACAATATAACCATTTTATTTTAGGATGTTTGTAAAGTTTGCAATTGTGTGGAGACTGTTTACTACTTATTATCACATCTTTACCAGTATCAAATATTCGTTCAATTAAATCTGTAGTTTTGTCTTCAAGTAAAGGTCTTCCATCACCTTCTCTTATCTTGAATCTTCTTACATAGTGACCTAGGAAATCTACTGCTTCTACATACATGGGAGTACAAAACCACTCTATTCCTACGGACCTTGATATCTCATCAATAGTTTTTACATTTTCATGAGAAATTGAAGTTTTTAGTAACTTCTCATTTTCAGGATGATTTCCCAAGATCTGTTTATTGAATGCCTGAAATTTTACAGCATCACATCCTGCAATTTTTGCATTTTCCATCATATTTTTTGCTAGGTTAAAATCTCCATCCCAATTCACTCCTATTTCTGCTACTATGAATGTCATATCTTGATATTTCATTTCTTGAGGTATAATACTTTTTAAAATAATTTTGATTTTTCAAATTGTCCTCATAAAATGATAAAACTAGACCAATTATGACTCTCTAAATGATAAATATTTGAAGAAAATCAGTCAAATTGATATATATCTAATCAATAACAATAAAATGAAAATTGAAATATTGTAAAAAATGCCTGATGCCTGATACTAGACCAGGATTAACTTTTGATGAATCTGGTATTTGTGCAGCTTGTATCAATTATGAAAAACAAAAAACAACAGATTGGGAAAAACGCTTAAAAGAACTTGAAACACTTTGTGATAAATATAGGGGTTTCAATGGAAATGGATATGATTGTGCAATTGCAGTATCAGGGGGAAAAGATTCTCATTTTCAAACGTATATCATGAAAGAAGTAATGAAAATGAATCCGATTCTTATTACAGTGGGAAATATTGATTGGACTGAAACAGGAAGAAAAAACCTTGGACAATATATCTGATGTTTTTGGATGTGAAGTAATTCAGATTACAACCAAATAGACGAATGTTACTAGAATAATGACTCAGAAAAGCATTTGAAGAAATTGGTCAACCATCATGGTATCTTGATTCTTTGATCTATGCATTTCCATATAGAATGACTATGCAATTGGGTGTTAAATTACTGGTTTATGGTGAAGATGTTAAATATACATACGGAGGAAAATTCAATGAAGAAACACCATCTGCAATGCTTCAACCTCATAAATGATGTTGTAAAACCCTATTCAGAAGAATGGCTTACAGCATGGTACAAATAACTGAAAAAGATCTTACATTCTGCAAGTGGCTCCCACTGTAGAAGAATGTAAGAATTTTGGACTTGAACCAATTTATCTAAGTCTACTTTCTTCCTTGGAATTCTATCCATAACTATGAAGTTGCAAAGCGTTGGGGATTTCGTCATCTAGGCCATGAATACGAAAGAGAAGGTTCTATTGATAACTATGATCAAATAGATCTCTTAAGTTACTTACTCAATCCTTATCTTGAAATATCTTGAAATTTGCTCACTCTGTAGCAACTGATAATGCATCTACGTTGGATAAGTTATGGCTTCAAAACAAGAGAAGAAATGATTCCTCTTAGTTGAGAAAATTGACGAAAACTAGATCAAGGTGTAGTTGATAAATTCTGTGAGTTTACAGGTATGTCAGTAAGAGAATTTTGGAAGACCATGGATAAATGGTATAACCGTGAATTTTTTGAACAAGATAGGGATGGAGTTTGGCATCCGAAATTCAAGGTTGGACTAGGATCTAGTAAAATGAGATTGAATACTTAGGTATTATTAGGTTAAACATTATATTTGATACACAATGAAAAGAAAAATTGTAGTAACAACCGGAACAAGAGCAGAATATGGGATTTTACGACCTCTTTTACAATTAATTCAAAAAAGTAAGAAAACTAGAATCTTTATCTAGTTGTTACTGGTACGCATTTTCAAAAAAATATGGACTTACAATTAATGAAATAAAAAAAGATGGTTTCAAGATTTTCAAAACTATGTAACATGATGCCAAAAAGTGATACTGGGTATTCCATGTCAAAATCATTAGGAAAAGGAATAATTGCATTTTCTAAAATATTCAAAAATTTAAAACCTGACATTAATGTGGTGTTAGGAGATAGAGATGAAATGTTAGCATCTGCTATTGCTGCTTATCATATGAATATACCAAATGCCCATATACATGGTGGAGATAAATCTGGAGGTATTGATGAGTATAATAGGCATGCAATTACAAAAATGTCAAATATTCATTTCCCAGCACTCCAAAAAGTAAAAAACGAATAATCATGATGGGCGAAAATCCAAAATATGTATTTTTAACTGGTTCTCCAAGTATTGATGAAATAACTGATAAGGATATTACCAAAAAAGAGGTTCTTGAAAAGATTTATAATTTAAAATTCAAGGGAGACGAAATATTATTACTATATCATCCAGTCACAACTGAACCAGAACTTAATGAAAAAAATATTCATAATATCCTGAAAGCTATCATAAGTTTAAAAAAGACCACAATAGCCATTGCTCCAAACAGTGATGCAGGAAGCCGAAATATCTTTAATCATTTGAAACTATTCTCTAAAAAATATGATTTCATAAAATTATATGCTTCGTTACCAAGAAAAGACTTTCTCGGAATGCTTCAAAATTGTGGTACTTTAGTTGGTAATTCGAGTAGTGGAATAATTGAGGGTAGCTATTTTCAGATTCCAGTTGTGAATATCGGTAGTAGACAACAAGGTAGAGAAAGAGGTGCTGGTGTTTTTGAAGTAAAAGATGCATCCACTAGTTCTGTAAGTAATGCAATATTACATGCATTAAGAATGAAAAAATTACATTATAAAATTAATAAAAATGTTTATGGAAGTGGTAACGCATCAAAAAAAATTGTTGAATATCTTGAAAAAATTAATTTGAATAAAAATTTAATCCAGAAAAATCTTTCATATTGAATTTTGTCTAATTAGAATGGTATCATCATAACAACAGATAATTTTAATCCATTTGTGTCAGAGTTCAGATTGAATTTAAATAATTTCTAAATGTTAAATTTTTTTCAGCACACAAAGTTGTAACTGACTATAATTTCCTACACTTGGAATGAGAGTAAAGTATTTTACAAAACTATTATTATAAAGCAATGGAACTTTTCCTTCTATTAAAAGGATACAACACTCTACTCCCAAAATAGTACGAACTTAGAAAATTGTCATATGTAATTCTAAATTATTGTTCCAATCGGTAAATTTTCCTTTTATATGTGATTCGAGTTTTTTCTTGTCAAAATAAAGATTATGCCATGCTGGATTTATTTTCTTTAATCCTAGTGATTTTCTTGCTTTATTCAATTCATTGAGACCATCGTTAAATGCTTCTAACATTACATAGTGTCCTCCTTTACGAAGAATTTTGTGGATCATTGAGAGTGCCTTCCTTTGTGCAGTCCAACTGGTCAAATTTATCAGACATCTTTCAGAAAAAACTATGTCGAATGCTTCCTCATCAAAATTCATTTTTAATACGTCTCTCACAAAAAAATTCACATTTTTCAATTTTCTCTTTCGTGCAACATTTATCATTTTTTCATTGGCATCAATTGCAGTAAATCTACATTGAAATTTTTTTGCTAATTCATTAACCGTATAACCATTTCCACAACCTATCTCTAGTACAGATTCCGATTGATTTTGTTCTACTATCTTTTCTAATACATTTTCAATCTTTGAAATCTCTAAATCTCTGACGAATAAATCTTCCATGGTGCTCTTTGCAGAAAATGCGTGCTCCTTAACTTCATTATTATAATGTTGTTTGATTTTATTCGGATTCATTTTTGGTGCTACATTCTAAATTCTAGTTGGATTTAAAAGTCTTACTATGACCTTTTAGGTAATGAATCTGAAGCAAAGATATGTAATACCTTTTACAATACTCTTCAACCTGTCATAGATTGCTTCAAACTCTAGAAATTACCTAAAACCTTTCGCAAAAGTTTCTTAATCTAATTTTATTTCATCCTTATTTTTTAGATTTTCCTATTATGATGATTGTTTCTTTTTTGTAATACTAAATTAAATAATTTTTTTTCAATAACAGGTTTATGCTTAAAAATTTCTAATTATATATGAAAGATTTAAAATTATATTGAATGCATGTATTTTCATAATAAGAAGGACTTAAACTAATATATCTTACCTGAAATTTATCACATCACACATGTACTCAAAAATTCTTGAAACTTTTAAAGCAATTGATATTGATAAATTACGACCACAGGTTTCCTGAAAAGAGAAACAGAATGGGCAAAGATTGCTATGGAAAATGTCGTAAAAGGTAGTGGATTCAAAGACATTCACACATGTCCAATGTGCAAAAGTAACGAGTATTCTAAAGAGACTGAATAAATTCAATATTGACATTTATGGATGCAAAGAATGCAGCCATCGGTATTCTTCAAAGATTCCAAATAATGTTGGCGATGTTTATTCAGATGAGGGATATTTGCCTGAGATGATTGAAGCTGTTGACAAAGAAAGCAATTATAGAAAAGAAAGATTTGGGATTGAACGATACGAATTAATCAAAAAATTTGCTAAAGGAAATAAGTTACTTGATATTGGATGCGGAGTAGGACATTATCTACAGATCGCACTCAAGAATAATTTTGAAGCTTATGGTCAGGAGTTGGGAAAAGATCTTGCGATATGGACTAGAAACCATTTAGGAATAACTGTATTTGATGAGCCTATTGACAAGATAAAAACCGATATTCAATTTAATGTCATTACTATTTTTGATGTAATTGAACATGTCACTGATCCGGTGAAATTCATATCTGATGCCAAACGATTGCTTGCGAAGGATGGAATCATATTGGTTTTAACTCCTAACTTTGATTCTGTAGCAATTACAATTATGAAAGAAAAATGGCAAGTGATTTGTCCACCTAGCTCATTTACAGTATTTTACTCATGATTCTGTAAAAAAACTTGCAGAGAGAGTAGGAATGGATCTTGCGCATATTCAAACAAATGGGATTGATTTAGGAGACTTGAAAGCTTACTATGACCTTTTAGGTGATGAATCTAAAGCAAAGATGTGTAGTGATTTTTACAATACTCTTCAACCTAGCCATTGATGCTTCAAACTCTGGAAATCACTTCAAATTTATTCTACAAAACCGATAATTTCTTATGAAGAATTTAAAAATTCTAGTTCCTCTTCACACATTACCTGATGTAAAATCGGTTACCACTATATTCTTTGAAAGTTTGTTGTCTGTTCTCAAAACCAAAGTAAATGTGCATATTTTATGGCTAGTTTATACTCCAGAAAGAATAGATTCTACAAACTGGAATCATTCTGATTCTACTGTTTTGGATATACATGACTATGAAAATGCAGTTGACGTGATAAAAAAAGAAAACCTGATCTGGTTTATGCTAATGCAACATGGAGTTTTATTGATCATGCTTTATCATCTGCCGCCAAGTTTTGTAGTATTCCTGCATTTTGTGTAGTGTATAGTGATATTTGGATTAAAAAAAATCTTGCTGAAAATATTTCCTCAAACGTATCACGGTTTTTCCAAAGTTCAATTCCTACTGATACAGAAAAAAGTAAAAAAATATTCATGAAAAGAGGTAGATTTTATCTTGTTCAAGTATATTTTTTTATTAAAAACCAAGTTTGCTATAAAGAAGGATATAATACAAACTTTGTTTACGATTTGGAAATTTGTTTTCATGGACAAGCTAAATCCTAGGTTTGCCAATGACACGGTTGAATTTCTAGAAAATGAAAGCCTGTTAAATCAACGAATTGAGATGGGATACAACAAGTCTAATCTTGTTGTCACAGGAAATCCAATATATGATCTAGCTTTTCAAAAATTATCTGATTCTAAACAGTCTGACAAAAAAGACAATAAAATACATGTACTTTTTGCTCCTTCCACATTGTATGAACATGGATTTTGGACAGAAAAACAACGAGAGTTTGCAGTCAAAGAAACTATTAAAGAACTTTTAAAAAATAAAAATGAGACTTCAGTTACAGTTAAAATTCATCCCTCCTCTTCTGTTTTGTCTGATTATGAATTACTAGTACATTCACTAGATTCATCAATTCCAGTCCACCAGAAAGGCGATATCTTGGAATTTCTTAATGATTCTGATGTGGTAATCTCATTCCAGTCTAGTACTGCTGAAGTTTACGCATTATTATACAAAAAACCAGTAGTAATTTGCAATTTCTTTGATCTTAAAGGAGACGCATTTTTAGAACGAGGTCTGGCTATTGATTGCAAAGAACCATCTTCTTTACTTGAATTGATTCATTTGGGACTGGAAAAAAATCCAGCTACAGAACAAAAACGTAATGATTTCATTCGAGAATTTATGTTCAAATGGGACGGACGTGCTGGAGAACGAATATGTGATAAACTATTAGAATTAACTGAAAAAAAAGATAAACAATGAACTAGTTGATGTAATTGTCTAGATAACAAACATACAAAAACAGGTCATTGTGTATTAATCAAGAATTGGAATATAGCTATAAAAATAAAGTCAAAATCGGAGATAATCTAGTAGGTATTGATGAGCCTTGTTATATAATTGCAGAAATTGGGATTAATCATAACGGACAAGTTCCATTGGCAAAAAAACTAATAGATGTTGCAGTCGAGTCGGGTGCTAATGCGGTAAAATTTCAAAAAAGAACTCTAGAAAAAATTTACAAAGATGATGTATTGGTAAATCCTAATCTGGATAGTCAAGGCCTAGAGATACTAATCGGCATACTAAAAGAAGTTGAATTCAATGAATCTGAGTATAAAGAAATAATTGATTATTGTAAAGAAAAGAAAATTACATTTCTGTGTACTCCTTGGGATGCACCAAGTGTAGATTTTCTTGAAAAATTCAATGTTCCAGCTTACAAGATTGCTTCTGCTGACATGACTAATTTACCATTAATCAAATATGTCGCAAAAACAAAAAAACCAATAATCATATCCACTGGCATGTCGACTCTGGATGAAATTGAAAAAACAGTAAATTTTGTAAAAAAAGAGAATGCATCTTTTATCTTACTGCACTGTAATAGCACATATCCATCACCTGTTGAACTGCTTAATCTCAATCTGCTTCCTGTATTGAAGACAAAGTTTGATGTACCAGTTGGTTACAGCGGACATGAACCAGGAATTATTCCGTCTCTTACTGCTGCAAACATGGGTGCAGTATTGATTGAGCGTCATATCACCTTGGACAAAACAATGGAAGGTATTGACCAATCAGCATCATTAGAGCCAGAGGAATTCAAAAATCTTGTAAAATATGTCACGAGAGGCTGAGAAATCAAAAGGTGAGGCAGTTAAAAAAATGACTAGAGGAGAAGTACTGCAACGTGAAGTTCTTGCAAAAAGCATAGTCTCTTCTTCTGATATACAAGAGGGAGATGTCTTTTCAGAGCAAAATTTGGAAATAAAGGGTCCTGCAAAGGGATTGTCTCCGCAGTACTATTATGACTTGCTGGGCAAAAAGTCAACCAGAAATATAAAAAAGGGGCAATACTTGCTACAAGCAGATCTGAAATGATTCTAGGGATGAAAGTAAGAAAGCATGATCTTGATGACATGTTAAAGTATAATCCCAAGATACTAGAGTTTCATTTTTCTGACAGTGACTTGGAACTAAATCTTGATAGAAATTTTGAACAACAATTGATTGTACACTGCTATGAATATTTTGACAGAAAATTACTGGATATAGTAAGCCTGGGAGAAACAAATCAAATCCAGTCTCAAGAAAAGACACTAGAATTAATCCAAAAAGCTATAGACAAAACAATCTCTCTTAATGAGCAGTTTACCGGTAAACCTACCATGATAGTTCATCCAGGTGGATATTCATTACATGAACTAAATCCATCTGATGTTCAACAAATGAAAGACAAGCTAGTTGATGCAGTAAAACAACTTGATCTCAAAAATGTCAATTTTCTTTTAGAAAACATGCCTCCGTATGCATGGTTTTTTGGCGGTAGATGGAATTGCAATGTATTTCTAAATGCTCAACGACATGGTAAATTATCACAAGGAGACAGGCTTGCACATCTGTTTTGATTTATGTCATTCTCAACTTTACTGTAATACAAAAAAATTATCGCTAGTAGATGAACTACTACAAGTAGAAAACTTTGTAGATCATTATCACTTGTCTGATGCCGGTGGAATTGATGGTGAAGGATTACAGTATGGCGAGGGTGACTTGCCATTTGAAAAAATTATTCCTATCTTGAACAAATATCAAAGTGCAGGTTTTGCTATTGAAGTATGGAAGGGTCATGAGCATGGTGGTACTGGTTTCAAGGAATTTTTAGATAAAATGGTCGAAAATGGATTGGTTGTGGGATGAAAAACGCTCTAATCTTTGGAGTTACAGGACAAGATGGCTCGTATCTAGTTGATTTTCTTTTAAAAAAGAACTATAATGTTTTTGGGACTTTTCGAAGAACCAGTCACAAGTTATTTGAAAGATTGGAAGAGATGGATACCTTTGAAAAAATTACTACCATCAAAGCTGACTTGACAGATCAAATCTCAATTCAACGAGCCATTAAAGAATCTCAACCTGATGAAATCTATAATTTGGCTGCTCAATCCTTTGTTACTGCATCATTTCAGCAGCCAATTCTTACTGCAGATGTAACTGGGATTGGTGTAATCCGTGTTCTTGAATCAATTAAAGAATTTGCACCTAATGCAAAATTCTACCAAGCCTCAACCAGTGAGATGTATGGCGATTATCCTGGAATAAAAAATGAAAGTTCATCTTTTAAACCAAAGAGTCCCTATGGAGCCTCCAAAGTTTTTGCGCATCATATGACTGTAAATTATCGTGATGCCTACAATATCTTTGCATGTTGTGGAATTCTTTTCAATCATGAATCTCCTTTACGTGGACTGGAATTTGTTACAAGAAAAATCACAAATACATTTGCAGCAATAAAATTCCATAAAACAGACAAACTCCATCTAGGAAATATTCATGTCAAAAGAGACTGGGGTTTTGCAGGGGATTATGTCGAAGCCATGTGGTTGATGCTACAAAAATCAAAACCAGATGATTATGTGATTGCCACAGGAGAGTCCCACTCTTTGGAAGAATTTCTTTCACTGGCAGCAGAATATACTGGTTTGGGAGATTGGCATGATTTTGTCCATATTGATGAATCCATCAAGAGACCTGCTGACATTGTGGAACTAGTAGGAGATGCGTCCAAAGCTAGGCAAGAATTAGGATGGAAACCAAAATTGAGTTTCAAGGAACTAGTAAAAACAATGGTAGAGCACGACCTTAATTATTATAAATTAAGAACGGACCCATTTTACGATAAATAATTCATCTAATAATTATGATTTTAATGAAAACATATGTATCTCAAACCTTCATTAGGTGATTCTATGATAATAATGAAAGATGCAGCACTTGTTACCGTTCGTAATTCCTCCTCAAGACTTCCTAACAAGGCAATTATGCCAATTAAAGGAAATTTACGCTCTATTGATATTGTTGTTGAGAGGGCAAAAAAAACAGGTTTACCAGTTATAATTACAACCTCAACTGATCCCACTGATGATATCTTTGAAGATGTAGCAAAGACAACATGACGTACAAATTTTCAGGGGTTCTCTGTTAAATAAGATAAAACGTTGGCATGACTGTTTTAATGCATTTCATATTGAAAATGCACTAATTGTAGATGGAGATGATCTGACAAGTAATTATGAAATAGGAACTAGAGCATTATCCCAATTAAAATCAAGCAATTTTGATATTATTACATGTCCTGATGACATTGTAACAGGATTCTTTACATATGCCATGAAAAAAAGCGCAATAGTAAAATTATTTTCTGTTGTATCTGATGATAATGCCAATACTGATGTGATTGCTAGATATGTTGAAAAAGCAAAACTAACCATGACTTATGTTACACTTGAAGATTTTGAAAGAAACAAGGATATACGATTGACATTAGACTATCAAGAGGATCTAGAATTTTTTAGAAAATTATATGAAAATATTGATATTTTAGAAAATGGTAAAGCGATAGTTACTTTTCTTGAGAACAACAAATCTATTTCTGAGATAAACTTTCATCGACAAAAAGATTTTCTTAATAATCAAGTTAAATTCAATGCTAATGTAAAATGATGTAATTGTAATAAACAATTTTTTATTGTGTACAATTTCTAACTGGCATAAACACAAAGTACAAAACCATTAATTATTAGTCAATGTAACAAATTATGTTTGAATAGAAAAATTGATGAATCTAACAAACTAAAAGAGCGTGCAAGAAAAGTAATACCGTCATTAACTGGCACATTTAGTAGAGCAGCCTCATCATTTGTTGAAGGCGTATATCCTGTATACGTTAAATCTGCAAACGGTTCACATTTTACTGATGTCGATGGTAATGATTATCTAGATTATTTGTTGGCATTAGGTCCAATAACTCTAGGTTATAATTACAAAGCCTGTCAATGATGCGATAATAAATCAATTAAAGCAAGGAATTTTGTTCTCTCTACCACATCCTGTAGAACTAGAACTTTCAGAATTAATTTCTAAAACTATACCTCATGCTGAGATGGTTAAACTGGAGAAATCAGGTTCAAATGCTGTTACAGGTGCCATCAGAGCAGCTAGAGCCATTACAAAACGAGAAAAAATCGCATATTGTGGAAGCGGAGGTGTGTGGCATGACTGGCAGGCAGCAATGGTCAGCCGTGATGGTGGAGTTCCAGAATTTAACAAAGGGTTGATAAAAATTTTTGATTATAATGATGCTGCCGGACTAGAACAAATCTTTGAGGATAACCCAAATGAAATAGCGGCAATTGTTCTAGAGCCTACTCATTATGAAAAACCTACAAGTGATTTTCTAAAAAAAGTTCGTCAAATGGCAGACAAGAATAATTCTTTATTGATATTAGATGAAATAGTTACTGGTTTTAGATTTGATCTAGCGGGTGGACAAAAGTATTTTGGAATAAAAGGAGATCTGGTATGTTTTGGTAAGGGCATGGGTAATGGCCTTCCAATATCAGCAATCACTGGTCCAACTGAATTTATGAAAATTTTTGATGAACTGTGGGTTTCATCAACTAATAACAGTGAAACTCTATCTATTGCAGGAACAATTGCCACAATAAATGAAATGAGATCAAAGGATGTAATCTCTCATTGTTGGAAAATTGGTACTAGACTATTTGAAGGCTGGAACAAAATAACAGAAAAACATAATCTGAATATCAAAGTACGCGGGTATCCTATTCGAATGACAATTGATTGTTATAATTCTAAAAAAGAAGAGTCTCTCCCACTGAAAGCACTTGTTTTACAAGAGATGGTAAAAAAAGGAATCTTTATCTCGCCTGGTGTTTCGTTCATCTCGTATTCTCACTCAGTAGAAGACATTGATAACACTCTTCACACATTAGATGAAGTTTGTAGTTTTCTTAATAGTAAAGTTTCTAATGGAGATTATAAAAAACACTTGGAAGGAAATCTTCCTAAAAAGATATGGACAATGAAAATATCTCCTACAAAAAAATCAAATAAATAATTTATAATTTTTATAAAAAATGGGCATTTTCATTTCATAACAGATATTTACTCTATGCGAGAACAAAAAACGAAGATTATTGAAAATATTAGTAGTCGGATTAGGTTCTATGGGTAAACGACGAATAAGAAATCTTTTGAAATTAGGTTATACGAACATAATTGGTTTTGATCCTCGAGAAGATAGAAGAATAGAGACAAATAAAAAATATCATGTAACTACAATTGGAGATTTTGATGATGCGCTAAGTATGCAACCTGATGTCATGGTAATTTCAACTCCTCCTGATTTGCATAGAAAATATGCTGAGATAGCGATAAAAAATAAAATAAATTTTTTCACCGAAGTGAACCTCTTTTCTAATGATATAAAAAAACTGATCTCAATGCTGAAAAGTAAATCCATAGTTGGAGTTCCTTCATGCACAATGAGATTTCATCCCATGATTAAAATTCTAAAAAAATTACTAGACAGTCATTCAATTGGTAAAATCCTGACAATTTACCATCATTTTGGACATTTTCTCCCTGATTGGCATCCATGGGAAGATTACAGAAATTTCTATGTCTCAAAAAGAGAAACAGGTGGAGCAAGAGAAATAATTCCATTTGAATTGGTTTGGTTAAACTATCTTTTCTCTGATATAAAATCAGCATATGGAGACATACAGAAACTTTCAAAGTTGGATGCTGATATTGATGACGTTTATCAAACAATATTGGAATTTAAGAACCGGATATTTTGCACACTTGTAATAGATGTCATTACAAGACCATCGATTCGAGAAACAAAAATCATTGGCGAAAAAGGAACCATTCTATGTGATTTCAATGAAGGATATATCAAAATAGGTAAAGGCGAAAAATGGAAAACTGTCAAAGTAAAAATGGGTGAAGTTGCAAAGGGTTACAAAGGTAGTACTCCACCAGAGGAGCTTTATGAAGAGGAGATGAAGAATTTCCTAGATGCTGTAAAAAGAAAGAAAAAGTATCCTCATTCATTTAGTGATGAATTAAAAATACTCCAAGTATTGGATGCTATAGAACAAAGTAGTAAAAAAGAAAAGAAAATCATACTACATTATAATAAATTATAAAATAAGATTTAGTTAGGCGTTATTTGATTTTTGAATTGATTCCTATAGCTACAAGTGTATCACACGTTAATTTTTTTTCTAGATGACTCTTGTATGTTAATTCAATCCATTCATACGGCTTAGGAAGACTATAAGTGGGCTCATTTAACTGCGGCTTATTTGTCAATTTCCAACTGAACATATTCTCTATACTGTATCTCTGAACTCCCATGATTTCAGTTTTGAAACCTGTTTTGTTTAGGACACTTTTTAGAATTTTTGGAGTAAAATAATGTAAATGAGCTCTCTGCCAATAAAAATTTCTATATGCATCATTTAGATCAAGCTGAAAATCATCACAGTTTGGTACCTCTACTACTATCTTTCCTTGTGGCTTTAACATGTTTTTAATTTTTTTCAAAAATGTGAATGGGTTTGTAATGTGTTCTAATACATGAAACAATACTATGGTATCAAAGTCCTTGATATTGAGTTCTTGAAAATTTATATCTATATCTAAAATTTCAGCCTTGGTCACTTTTTTTGCCATCTCTCTTTTTTCCTCGGAGATCTCTATGCCAGTGATTTTAAAGCCACTATCATGAGCAAGTTCCACAAAAAATCCATGTCCTGCACCGATTTCTAAAATTTTACCTTTTTTTGGAGTAATTTTTTGAACTAATTCCCATCGTCTAAGTGTGTCATCAATGCTTTTCTTTCTGTGATCTTCAATACTTCCATAATATTTTATATTCTTGTTCTGCAGATCTTTATCATAAAATACCTTGTCCTCTTCTGGGCTTGGAATGGGGTAAAGCTGGACATGACCACATCCTTGGCATTTTAGGACCTTGTGTTTTTTTGAATCTCTCACTTGATTTGAAATTATATCAAGGCCCTCACGTTTACACAAGATACATGATTGTTTTTTCATGGATAAATTGTTGATTGTTGAAATTGCTACAACATATAGTTTTTGATAGTTAGATCATAAATTCAGAATAATATTTTTCACTAAAATATTTCTAATGACCTAAAAAAATTAACTGGTAATTACTATCTTGTTATGATTGTAAAGTTGATGACAAGTCTTGTTTTTGCTATAAAACTTAATATTGCTCAGACAGGATTATGGTGTCATTGAAGACTAATTTTGAGACTAAAAAAAACATTTCTAGTGCAGATAACAATAAAAATTCATCAACTGACAATACCAAAGAAGATCTTACAGAGGAACAATTTGAAGAACTTGTTAGTCGCTCAGGAGCAGACTGGCTCATTTATGATTTTTAGATCACAGAAAAAAGACGACGAATTAGGATTAGACGAACTTTAAAACGAAATTAACAACACATGAATCAAATAAATTAAAATGTCTGATAACATAGATCTTATAATTCGGAAAGAGACTTTTTCGAAGATTTCAGACAAGAAAAAAGCAATGGGTTTTGAAGAAAAAGATTGGGACGAGTGGCTAATCCATATTCTCAATAATCACTTGGTTGACGATAAAATAAAAACAAAGATAGAAAAAAAATGGGAAGAGGTATACTATAACAAATTCTATGATGAATGGGTTCAATATTTTGCCTTGAACCTGAAGAACATTTGGAGTGAACCTTCTGCTAAGGATCTTGATCCAACCAAAGATAGTTCTGATGCTAAAGGTTCTGCTATAATAATTGGGCGTGGACCATCGATTAAGAAATATAATCACTTGGAATTATTGGCAAAGAGTGATTATCAGGGTTCCATAGTGTGTACGGACGGCGCCCTCATTAATGCATTAAAAGCTGGGATTACTCCAGATAAATTTCCCAAATATTATGTAGTTACTATTGATTCAAGAAAAGAGATTAGGGAATATTATAATGATGAGCTAGTTGACAAGTATGGCGATAAAATAAAAGGAATATTTTCAACTGTAGTAAATCCAATTACTGTTGAACGTGCAAGACAGGCAAAAATAAAAATTCACTGGCTTCACGCATTGTTTGATTATAACGAAGGAAAAAAATCCTTTAACCAAATGTCTGCACTAATGGTTAGAGCAAACCGCTTACATGGTCTACCTGCAATACAAACTGGAGGAAATGTGGGTACATCAGCATGGTTTGTAAGCTGGAAAATTCTAAAATGCTCTACCGTATCATTAATTGGAATAAACCATGGATGGAGCGAGGATGATCCATTGGAAGTGATAAAAACTCATGGTCATACTCATTCGGAAATAAAAATAGATGAAAGTGATCCAATGTTTTCCAAAGTATTTCCCAAAGTCTACAATCCTGAATTCAAATGCTATTGTATCTTGGATCCAATTTTCAAGTATTATAGCGGTGCATTAAAGGAATTTATCTCACGTTCCCCTGACTGGCTGACTACAGTAAATGCAACAGAAGGTGGGTGTATCTTTGGAGACAGGATCAAATGTATCACTCTTGCAGATTTTCTTGATTTGTATAAAAACTGACGATATTTTGTGCATTAATCCAATATCTTGCTTTAAATATTATTTCATAATACTCTAACACATGAAAGTTCTGCTTGTAGTACCTGAAGTTAGGTTAAATGATAAACCATATGATATTCCATTTTGGGCTGGAATATTGGGTGCAATCGCAGAACAAAAAGGTGCCCAAGTTGGCATATTGGATTTAAATGCACTTAGGATGAATTATGATGGACAGCTAGTTCCCACCAAAATAATTGAAGAAGAGATGGGTTCAGAGAAATGGGATCTTATAGGAATTGGAGGTCTTACTACTGCGTATAGACGCATTAGACAACTTGTATCATTAATGAAAAAAACATGTCCAGATTCTACTATCATAAGCGGTGGTGGTTGGGCTACATACAATGCTGATGAAATATTGCAACTAGTTCCAGGAATTGATATGGTATGCATAGGAGAAGGTGAGGAGACATTCTCTGAGGTCTGCGATGAAATGATTCAAAATACAAGAAATTTCAATAAAGTAAAAGGTCTGTGTCTAAAAGACAATGGAGAAATCAAGTTTACAGAACCTCGTGCATTGATTTCTGATCTGAATACTATACCTTATCCGGCTTATCATCTCTTAGAAATGGACATTTATTTCAAATATTCTTCTCTTCCAATGTCTGTAGAGGCATTTAATTCAAAAAGAAGAATAAATGTGGTATGGGAAAGAGGTTGTCCTCGTGGATGTACATTTTGTTCTCATAATGGAATGTCTAGAGGAGATATACAAAACATCTATGGATTAGGTGATAGGAAAAAAGGAGAAGCAATTGTAAGAGAGGTTGACAAGAAAAATGAGACATTCCAAATGCCTGCACGATGGCCTTCTGTACGATATGCAGTTGATAACGTAAAATTTTTGCATGAAAAATATAATGTAGATTTTGTATTTTGCGTTGATGAAAATATGACTAGCAATCTAAAATGGACAAAGGAATTTTGTGACTTGTACGTAAAGGAAGGATTACACGAAAAAGTAAAGTGGGGAACATTGGGTGATGCACCAAGTGTGGCAGTCCAGCCAGGAATTATAAAAATTATGAAAGACGCAGGTTGCACCTTTATCTCATTTGGGTTTGAATCTGCTTCAGATAAAGTATTAAGTCAAGATATTCAAAAGGGACAAACACAAGCCCACTTGCAAAAAACCCTTGATACAATTAAAAATACTGGACTTAGGCCCATTACAACATTCATGATAGGAAATCCACATGAAAATATCGATGATTTAATGGAGACTGTAACATTTTGGATTCGAAATAATATCGAAATAAATCCATTCATATGCACTCCTTATGTAGGCAGCCCAATTTATTACGCAAATAAAGAATTCATACTTCAACAATATGATGAACGATTAAAGCTTGTAAAAGATAGACCTGATATTGACAAAAAAACAGTTGATGAATGGAAACTAAAGGCCTTGGATAGATTTATGCAAGAATGTGGGGATGCAACTCAGTATACTGCTACTGTAAGCCAGTATTTTACAATTCCAGAATTGTTTTCTTTGAAACAATTCATGTACCAACATGACACAAAAAGAATCTTACAAATGGCTCATCAGAGATTTGATCAGACAGGATTAGAACAGTGGAGGCATAGCAAAAAATGGGATAGTTACTGTGAAATCTGTAAAGCAAGAGAAGAATTAAACCAGCCAATTACAGTCAAATCAAATAACTAGTTTTAATGTAAAAACAGGCCTAGGAAGAATTCTCTGATCATTATTTTTCTGTATTATATTTCTAATCTATTGATTAATTTAGGAGTCTTGTATTGGATATCCTAGTTTGCTACAAAAAAATATAGTTGTAGGTTTGGGAGAAATAGGATATCCAATATTACAATTAATATCAAAAAATAACATTGCTGTAGGTTATGACATTAATCCAAAGTTAATGGATCAAAAACAAATATGAAAAATTCAAACATCTTGATACTGTATTTTGTCATATCTGCATTCCATTTACTTCCAAGTTTGAAAAAGCAGTTTTTGATATAGTCAAAACACATAAACCAAAAGCAATTGTGATACACAGCACAATTAGTCCAGGTACTACTGACAGAATACAAAAGAAACTGGACATGCCTGTAATTTACAGTGCAACTCGTGGAGTGCATAAAAGAATGTTGAATGATCTAAAGCGGTACACCAAGTTTTTTGCTATTAGGATACTAATGCTCCTAAAAAAGAATGGGCTTCTTCAGAATATACTAAACTGATGAAAAAATCAGGAGTAAAAACAAAGCAAATGTCATCCCCTATTGACACTGGAATTGGCAAAGATAGTAGTAGATACTTCATACTATGGATGGCTGATAAATTATGCCCAACTTAGTAACATGATTGCAATACAAATAATGTAAATTATGATGAAATGTGGTCATTTTCAGATGAAATTCACAAATTCTTGGGAAACAGACCAAAGATGTTTCCTGGCTTTATTGGAGGACATTGTGTAATTCCTAACCTTGATCTAATTCACAATCAGACACTTGATCTAATAAAAGATATCAATCAGACTATGCAAAAAAAGTAAAAAACGCAAAATCAATTGCAAAAAAATATAAAAAGTAAAAATCGAATACTGGACAGAATATGTTTAATTAATAATTGAATGTATTACGATTCTCTAAAAATGAATTACATTAAATCTCTATTACAATAAATTACATTCTAGCATCTACGATAATTTCTTGATAAAATCAATAGACTTGGTAGGCGATGGATCTATTTTTGATAAAGCAGCAAGGTATATCGTAGAATAATCCAGAACATAGATCAAATTAATCAACTTGGAAATTATGGAACCTTTTACAGAGTGTACTTCTCTATAGTCAATCTTGTTTATCTGGAAATATTTTTTAATTATTTCCCATCTCTGTTTAGTTTTGATATAGTCATCTGTTCCTTCAAGCAAAATTGGCTGTACCTTGTCTTTTTTCTCCCATGATACTATATCATTATGACCTGCCTCTATGATGTCTTCTATCATGGCATGTCTTTTTGCATTTTCCTGAAGCGAGTTCTTGAATCTTACTGCAGCGGATTGGAGGCCAAAAGGATAATAGATGACTGGAATTCCTGAAATCCATTCTGCTAACTGCAAAGATGGGTTGTTTTTATCAAGATTCTCTGATGAAATAATTCTGCCAGTCTTTTCAAGTTCTTTTATGGAATCTAAAATGTCTTTTTCTTTTAATGGTAATACAGGTCCAAGTACTTTTAAAATAGTATATAAAAATCCTGGAAAAGATGCTCTGGGAGAGTGAGTCTTTGGAACAACCCTGTGTTCAATCTTGTGTTTTTGACAATAATGCTTCCATCTTACTTCCTGAAGAAAAGGCAATTAACTTGCATTTGGTTTTTCTTGCAGCATCAAGTACAGCCAAAGTCTCAGCAGTATTTCCAGAAATGCTTGTGGTAATAACAAGTGTTTTTGAATCTACGGTATTTGGAAGATGATATCCTTTTACTACTGCAACATGAATATTTGTCTTTGAAAGAATTGATGATATGATATCTCCTATTGTTCCAGAGCCGCCCATGCCTGAAAATACGATATGATCTATATTGTCAAAATCTACGACATCTTGATCAGATGAATATGATTCTCTTGCAATTCTGGGCCATTGATCATAAACCTTGTACATGCCAGAAACGTCATACTTCTTCAACGTAGCAAGATTTAGCAACTATTGACTTGGATAACGATTGCAATATAATGTTTAATGGTATAACATTGCAAAGATTATAAAAAAGCCATAATTTGAGAACCAGTATTGAAGGATCAAACCAAGATTCATTCTAGTTTACGAACTGTTGAATGGAAGAACAATACTGTAATAATGATAGATCAAACAAAACTTCCTAACAAACTTGAATATGTAAAGTTCAAGGACTATAGAAAGGTGGCACAGGCCATAAAGGATCTTGTAATACGGGGAGCACCAGCTATTGGAGTTGCCGGAGCTTTTGGTCTGGCTCTAGCATCACTTCAAAGTAAAGCAAAGACCAAGGAAAAATTGCTTGAAGATCTAGAAAAAGCTAGAAAAGTACTCTTTGAGACACGTCCAACTGCTGTTAATCTTGCATGGGGACTAGAAAAAATAATGCAAGTAGCAAGTAAAGGAAATGATGTTAATGAAATTAAAAAAATGGTTGTTGATACTGCCCAGAAGATGGCTGTTGAAGATGTGGAAATCAATATGAGAATGGGAAAATTTGGCTCAGAATTGTTTGCAAATAATGACACCATAATGACTCATTGTAATGCAGGTGCACTTGCCACTGTTGGATATGGAACTGCCTTGGGTGTTATTCGTGCAACTAGAGATAGTGGAAAGAACATAAAGGTTATAGCTACTGAAACAAGACCTGTGATGCAAGGATCGCGTCTTACTGCTTTTGAATTAAAACATGACAATATCGATGTTAGCCTGATTCCTGATACTGCTGTAGGTTATGCAATGTCAAAGGGGCTAGTGAATAAAGTTGTGGTTGGTGCAGACAGAATCCTAAGCACTGGTCATGTGTATAATAAAATTGGCACTTATCAAGTTGCTACAATGGCAAAACAACACAATATTCCATTTTATGTAGCAGCCCCACTCTCTACATTTGATCTAAAAAATAAACCCGATGATATCATAATTGAACAAAGAAAAGCAAGTGAGGTTACAGGAGTTGCAGGAAAGAAAACTGCTCCTGATGGCATTAATGTAATTAATCCGGCCTTTGATATGACTCCTCCTGAACTGATAACTGGAATTATAACTGAAGTGGGAGTTGCCAAGCCTCCATTTGTAGAATCTATACGAAAATTATTTGAATCAAAGTTGTAAAGTATTTATTCTATTGTGGAAACAAGTCAATTCATGACTGTAACTTCTCAGCAAGTACTGGATTCGTTAAAACAGTGCATGGATCCTGAAATCCCAATAAGTGTAGTTGACATGGGACTGATTTACGGTGTGACTGTAAAAGATGATAACAAAATAGATATCAAAATGACAATGACTACTCGAGGATGCCCATTACACGCCACATTAGTTAGTGACGTTAAAAGATATGTAACCAAAGTTCCAGGCGTAACTGGAGTTGATGTTGAGATTGTATGGGAGCCTGCGTGGACTCCAGAGAAAATGTCTGAGGAGGGTAAAAAAATGATAAATTATGGTAACCAAAAAACCATAGCCCCAATAAACTATGAAATTGCAATGCCTCAAGGTATAGGCTCTCTAGTAAAACAAGAGGATGGCTCACTTGTCTTGATGAACGAAGATCAACAGGGATTTATGGTTAATCAGGCAATTGTAGAATTTTGGAAATTATGTAATGGGCAAAGAAAGATAACCGAACTGGTTGATGCGTTTTCACAACAACTTGGTTTGCAAAGAGGACAAATGGAAAAAGAGGTATTACAATTAATTCAACAACTACGAGATGGCGGATTAATTATAATAAAAGAGCCCGAAGTATCTAACGTACAATTCAAAAAATAAACTAAATTTCTTTAATCTCTGTAATTGTTCCTTGGACAGAATCCATTTTCACAATTGCTCTTTTTTCTCCAAATCCTAAAGCCACGTACCAGTCTCCACTATCCACATCAAATTTTGTTTCAAGTGTCTTGATATCATCTACTTTGACACCATATTTCTGAACAATTCCAGATACTGCTACCGGGATTGCTTCCTTTTCTGTTGGAAGTCTTCGTTTCATCAATCCTATGCCAGGGTTCATACAATTTCTTCTTCTGACAAGTATAATAGTCATTTCCTAAATTTTCAAGTGAAATTTCATGATTTATGAACATAAAATCAGTAAACACAAACACTAAAAATTCTATAACAAAATTCTATATAGCAAGATCATTGCAGAGTTTTAGTATGACTATAACGCAGATAATCTCTGACTCGTTTCTATCAAGACAAAATGAAATTTTACTCATAGTTTCAATTATGGCTGTTTTAGGTACCTCTACAGTACTGTTGGGAGGAATGTGGGACTCTGCATCACATGCTCTCAAGGTTCCTGATCATTTTTGGACCATTCAACATGTTTCTGTCTATTCAGGAGTGACTATAGTGGCACTTTCTGCAGCATTTGGAACTATAATTTCTCTAAAAAACAAGAAGATCATTGTGGGAATAACCATACTGCTAATTGGATCAATAATGCAACTTGTGGGAGGTTATATTGATTACAATTTTCATGAAATATATGGCATTGATGGACTAGTCACAGCTTCACATCTTACGATAGAATCTGGATTACTTTTGACCGCCATTGGCGGCTTTCTGACAATTTCAAAATTTAGTTATAACAAGACAAAAAAAGTTATCCCTTTTGCGATTGTAAATGTTCTATTCTCTGCTACTTGGATATGTTTCAATCTTGCATTGCTAGTTGGTGCAACTATGTTGTGCATTCCAGTTTATGAATTGTTTTCATCTGGATGTTCTGTAATGTAATTTCTTAGTTTTTTAAATCCTGAAAATACCAAAATCAAGACTCCTGCTAATATTAGTATTGCAGGTAACATGATTTCTGAAACTCTTGTATCCCCTATTGTAATAGATAATTGTACAGGATTGTCAGAAAGATTAGTCAATTCTAATGTAACTTGGTCATTGTGTTCAAAATGAAAATAGTCTACTGTAACTTTGTTGGTTATCTTTCTTATGTCTAGAAAATTTCCATGTGAATCTATCACCTTGGCAAGAATATTATTTTGATAACTTTCAGAAGATATCAAATAAAACCCAATTCCATTTCCTTGAACTTTTAATGATGTAGTACCAACCTCAGAATTTCCTAAATGAAAACTATCTACACTTTTGTTAGCTTCAGATAAGATAATTCCTGCCCAAATTGATCCTGATATGATCAATATTATTCCTATATAAAATAAAGAAATCGGAAGTCTCATAATTATAATGTGTAACAAAGTCTATCTATTTATAATATCAAGGGCCCGGTGGGATTCGAACCCACGACCTGATGGTCCGAAGCCATCCGCACTATCCGGGCTATGCAACGGGTCCGATCAAGTAAGAATTTAACGGGGCTAAATATCTGTCTAGGTAATTGAAGATATCACAAAGAGTAGCAGGAGTAGAATATGCAATACGGGATATTGCACTAGAAGCTAGGAAACTACAAAAACAAGGCAAGAAAATTACCTATCTTAACATAGGTGATCCGCTCCAGTATGGATTTCAGCCTCCTGACAGAGTTAAAGAAGCACTAATCAAAGCTGTAAAGGATGGTCAAAATTATTATGCGTCTTCAGAAGGTTTACCCGAATTACGTGAAGCAATATCAAAAAAAGAGGCAGTAAAGGGTCTTAGAGTTTTAGAAGATGATGTACTAGTAACAAATGGAGTCTCTGAAGGCCTTGAGATGATCATGGCATCCATTGTGGAACAAGGCGATGAGGTACTAATTCCTGGTCCATACTATCCTCCTTATGCATCATATGTCCGATTATTTGGAGGAAAACCAATTGAATTCTTGGTAGATCTACACAACTCTACTCCTGATCTAGATGATATCAGATCAAAAATTACATCTAAAACTGTTGCCATATGTCTTATCAGCCCAAATAATCCCACCGGTGTTGTATTTAGTGAGAAATCTCTAAAAGATTTGGTTGATTTGGCCAATGAGCATGATCTCTATATCATCTGTGACGAGATATATGATCAAATAGTCTTTGACGAAAAATTCACAGGTATAGGAAAAGTTAGTGGTGATTCTCCTGTAATTTTGTTAAATGGATTTTCCAAAGTTCATCTGATGTCTGGCTGGCGAATAGGGTATATTGCATTTAATCAATCAAAAAAACTAGAATTACTAAGAGAGAATGTACCCAAGTTATCTAGAGTAAGAATTGCTACCAATTTACCTGTACAATATGCTGCATTAGAATCACTCAAAGGACCACAAGATTATGTAACAAAATTTGTCTCTGAACTTAAAAAAAGACGGGATTATACCATCAAGAGATTAAATGACATGCCTAGTATTAGTTGTTCAAATCCAAAAGGAGCTTTTTACGCATTTCCAAAGATTGAAGATAACAAGTATAGTTCTGACAAGGAATTTGTAATACAATTATTGAAGACAACTGGTATTTTGACAGTTCATGGATCTGGATTTGGAACTCAATATGGTACAGGTCACTTTAGAATGGTTTTCTTGCCAGAAATCCCCCTTTTAGAAGAGGCGTTGAACAAAATCGAAAAATTTGTTACCTAATATTTCCAATTTGTAATCTTTTTGGGAATAATTTCAATGATGCAATCAGTTTGGTGTAGGAGTTGCTGGGCAGACTGATTTTTTAGAGTTTTAAAATAACGAAGTAGAATTTTTTCTGCTAATTGTTCAACTCTATCTGTTTTCAAAATTAATCTAGCTCTTCCAATTCCCATCATTCCAACAATATCTGGTGACTTTATTCCAACGTCGATACAAAATGAGACCTTTGCATTCTTTTTGATATTCTTTGCTTTTCTTGTCTTTGTATTGGTTCCTACATAGAATTTGTCATTATCATACATGTACCAGACAGGAACGATGTGAGGATTTCCGGAGGGATCTATTGAAGCAAGACGTAAAATCTTCTGTGATTTGAGAAATTCCTTACTCTTCATAATTTTCCCCCCTTAATCCTAAAACAATAAGAAATCCAGCAATTCCTAATATGCCTATTGATATCTTTTCACTTGTTATGTCTGAGGATGTAAAAAAGTCAGAAGTAAATTCTGGCCCCCAAATAAGCAAATCTCTTACTATGGGAATTACAGTTACAACAAGAAACAATATACCCATTGCTGTAAACCAATTTTTTCTTCTAACTTTGCCCATTATTATATTTGTAAAATAGTAACTAGATTATCTTTATGCCCGGATTCTTCATCTTATTCTTTATCATTGCGTTAAGAAGAATGGGAGTTGCTACTTCAGCTAGATATGACAAAGAACCTGGTCCTAATATTATGGGTCTAAGATTTTTTATCTCTGTTATTAACTGACGTACTATATTTATTGAATCGTCAGAATCTCCGCAAACAAAAATGTCTGAATCCAGTAAGAGTTTAGGATCAATCAGTTTTTTCTCTGATATGGTATGAAATGCAGATACTAACTTTGATTTATTTTTCATATGTTTTTGTACCAACTCAAACGCTGATGGTTTTTTGTCTTTAAACGAAATGAATTCAAAACCAGCATCAGTCTTTGTCAAGGGAACTATTGGTGATATTACTGTACAATCATCTCTCACATTAGGTAAAAGTTGAGAACATATTGCATCAATATTTTCATATGGGATTGATAAAACTAGAACATCGCTTTCTTTTGCAACTGTAGTATTGTCTTTTCCAGTGATCTTGCCATTGAAAGAGCCATATTCTTTTTGTGCAAGATTTGAATATTCTTTAGCAGCTTCTTCTGCCTTGGTAGCTTCTCTTGAACCCTATTATGATATCATGATTTTCACACCATCTTAAGGCAAATCCCTTACCCATTCCGCCAGTTCCGCCAATTATTCCAATCTTCACGAAATTCTGAACAGGTAATGTTATTATTATCTTTATTCAATAAATGCAATCGTTATTGACATTATTTCTTTTTCTACGACATGGTCAAGCTAAAAATAATGTTGAGAGGATTCTAGCTGGACGCACAAAAGGATTTCCACTTACAGAATTAGGCACTCAACAGGCTGAAAAAATAGGAGATTTTCTTAAACCTCTCAGTATTTCAAAGATATATTGTAGTCCTATAGAGAGAGCAGAGCAGACTGCTAGAATAGTTGCAAACAAGGTGAATTTGAGATGTGATGTTGATGAAAGATTAACGGAAATAGATATGGGTACATTTACCGGAATGCATTATGATGAAATGTTTGAAAAACATGGAAATGTTTTCTTAAAGTTCTATCAAGGTCATCCAGTAGTTGAAAATAATGGAATAGAGACATTTTCAAATGTAAAAAAACGAATTTTGGACATGGTTGATCATTGTACAAAAAAACACAATGAAGAAACTATTTTACTTGTTACGCACATGGATCCTATAAAATCCATAATATCGACTATTCTTCAACCTAGCCCTGAATCATTATATGAAATGATAATAAGAAACGCATCTTTGACAATACTAAAAAACGAACAATCAATCTTTTCAATGGTTGCAATAAATTCTATGAATTCAGAAAGATACCAGCAGGAATAAAGTTCTCATCATTACATATTTCGTTAATTCTTTTTCAAGTCTACATTTACAATAACAGAACCAATATCTATGGGTTAACGAAATTATCAATAGATTGAAACTACTAATAACTATGTTCATAGTTTTTATCGTTTTAGGTAATCTCTTAACCTCTGCTTATGCTTTACAAATGTCTACTGATAGACAAGTTTACTCGGAAGGTCAACCACTTCTAGTTTATGGAACCGGTCTGCCAAGTGAGCCAATTATAATAAGACTTTTTGCACCTGATGGTACTATATCACAATTTGATCAGATCACGGCTGATTCTGATGGAAACTTTGAACACATACTAATCAAATGGCCAAATGCTACTTCGACATATGCATATGGGACTTATACTGTTGAGGCAATTGCTTCAAAGGAGCAAGGGCAATCTCAAAAAGTCGATGTAAAATTTGCTCCATCATCAGCATTAGAACAAATTCCTATTCAAAGAGTTGTAAATGTTGTAGTATTTGCACCTCAGACTGCTGCAATTAACCAAACATTTCGAGTTTTTGTTCAAGTCACAAGTGACGGATTGTTAGTAGCAGGTGATCCGTCGAAAATACTGGCTACCTCACATGTTCATCTTCCATCTGGTGCTGTAGAAAGTCTTGCAAATTCTTTAATGACTCTTCACCAGGGTCTCTATTTTGTAGATTATACTCCTACACAAGAGGGAACATATGTTTTTCATATAGTATACTTTGATCAGGGAACTGTCTCTCATGGCTCAGCTGCTACCCAAGTTCTTAAGCAAAACATAGAGGGAATTTCTAATCAAATATTGAAATTAAATTCTGTTCTTAATTCTACTTCACAAGAACTTGATATACTCAAAACTGAGATCCAAGGATTTGGTACTGTTCTAGATACCGGACAACGATCTATAATTCAGGCAAACCAGAACCTAAACAAAAGTGTATCAACAATGTCCGATTCAGTTCAAAATATTGAGGAAGCATCCGGACAATTTAATTCATTATTTCTTCCTGTTGTTGCTCTTATAGCGATAATTATAGCACTACAAATAACAATTCTTGCTAGGCGACGTTAGACTCCATGCTAAAAAACAAAAGCATCATTTCAAAAACAGGGTTTTTTTTGATTTGTATTTTGTTATTTTCTCTCTTTCCAAAATCGGCAATTGGTTCATACGATGTAGATCTTCCAAAAATTACAACAGATGTTACTGTAAATCAAGTCTCAGATCTCATAAACTTTCAACCATCTGTGGATCAAAATCCAATTAAACGATACATAGTTTTTGGCTCTGGTTCTGTTACAGACATTATATCACAAGTCAGCCATGTGACTTATGGGGCAGACTTGGGTCATGGATCTTTTGCCATGGGTTTTTTTAATCAGGATCAAGTCTCCAATTTAAAATTAAATGGATATGATGTAATTGAGGATTTACCATTAGAATTTGACTCACTAAAACCTGATCTTCCAATAGCTGAAGTTTCAAGAATTGATCAAATTCTAGGCTCTGACAAAGTTTTCCAAAGTTATGGATATTCGGGAAATGGCATCAATATTGGAATAGTGGATACTGGGACTGATTTTTCAAATCCTGATATGAAGAATTCTGTAGCTCGTGATGGGAACAACATTCCAGTGATGATTGATGCAGATGGTCAAGGAATTGTATTAACAAATACAACATTTGTTGCAAATATAGATAGTCATGGAATAATGCAAAATTATACCAAATCTATTCCAAAAAATGTAGCATCTTCTGTTTATGTTACTTCAAAAGGAGTATTTCTTGATCTGAACAAAAAAGGTAAGGGAACATATGTTCAAGTCTATAACTCTCTATACCCAAAAGGTGGTAATACTATCTTAAATGGAACTGTCTTTGATGATTATAAGATAGGAAAAGATCCAAAACACTTTATTGTTTCAAAAAGTGGTGTTTACCATTTTGGTATGATATATGAGAATATCTCTTATGGTGAATTATTTAGACTGCAAACGGTGCCAGTTCTTGTCGTTGACTCAAACATTCCAGGTTTGTATGATACTATAATTGCAGACATGTCAGATTCTTGGAAAGACTTTGTAAAATTCGATAATCCTATTTTACCAAAATATGATTTTGATTTTACCAATGAAAAGCCCATTACTTTAGGTGGCGGTAATGAGTATCTTGTGTATGATTCAAAACATAATGGAAAATCAGACTATAGTGCAGGAACAGTTGGAGCACATGTTTTGGATGTATATGGAGTTATTGCAAAACCGTCTTTACTTAACAAAAATTTAGGGGCAATCAACGGTACACTTCTTCCTCCACTTGATCCTCATGGAAATTTCTTTGGAGTGATGTATGATTTTGGAGGCCATGGAACAGGAACTGCTGGTTCTATTGTATCAGCTGGAAAAGAAAGTTATGACGTGTATGGTACATCTATCAAATATCATATAAGGGGAGTTGCTCCTGGTGCAAAAATTGTTCCAATTAAGGCACTTTGGTTAGGTGATGCAATTTACGGTTGGCTCTGGGCAGCAGGATTTGACCAAGAAAAAAATCAATGGAAATACACAGGAAATCATAGAGTGGATATATTGTCAAACAGTTGGGGGATATCGACTTTTCCTGCACTTCAATCAGTTCCAGGACTTGATGTACAATCACTTTTACTTGGCGCACTTTCAGTTCCTCATTCTCTTGATGTAAATTATCCTGGAATATTGACAGTTAGTAGTGCTGGAAATGCAGGACCTGGTTATGGAACTATGGGAACTCCTGATGCTGCACCATTTGGTATAACGGTGGGAGCAGTGACTGACAATGTTTTTGTTGGTTATGGTCCATTCAAGAATCAGCCAAGATTTGGTAACAATACTTCTCATTATGGTGAGGTATCTGGCTTTTCCAGTAAAGGCCCATCTCTAATAGGAGATCCTAAACCAGATCTAATGGCCGTAGGAGAGTATAGCTATACTCCTACATCGGTGTCACAAATTAGTAAAAATAGTACTGGTAAATATGGACTGTTTGGAGGAACTAAGCTTGGCAGCACCTCTAGTGGCAGGTTCTGCAGCTATTCTTATGGAGAGTCTAAAAGATAACAACATCACTTACAATTCTTTTACAATAAAAAATATTCTCATGTCAACTGCGACTGATTTGGGTAATGATCCTTTTTCACAAGGCTCCGGATTGGTAAATATAACAAGAGCCATTAATTTTGTACTAGGAAACGATGATGTCTTTGAAGTTTATAATAATGCATCATATTCTAACATAAAGAAAATCTTGGAACCTGCATTGCAAACAATGAACTCATCTTCTGTAGGTTTGAAGAATATTGAATTTACAAATTCCTCATTGCCTGAAACATCTTGGTTTGGAGGTAGATTATTTCCAGGAGATAACACATCTGCTACTTTTACAATAGTAAATCCAACAAATCATACTCTGGAAGTAGATATTCAACCACAAAAACTTGAATTGATAAAACTTGATACTTATAATGGAACAACTCAAGTACGATTACAGGATCCATTCATAAAAAAACCAGGAGTGTATAGACCAAATTACATTCCGTTACAAGAAATAGAAAATCATACCAGCCTTACATCTTCTTTTGAAAAAACAAAATCTATTCCAGACGATGCTTCTCTATTGATCCTTGATTTGACATCTCCGTTCTCACAATTCATGAATTCATCTGCAAAAACATATGCTGATGACATGAAGATTTCATCATTGTATCTGTATGATTGGAATAAAAAAAATGATAGTTCTGTGCCTTCCTCAAAGGATCTCTCTTTAATCAATAGAGGTGGTGCATGGGGAACTGTGCAAGAACTTAGAGTTTCTGAACCTGCAGCACAGATAAAACACACGCCATTAGTTGGAGTTTATCCAGTGCCTACTAGATACTCCTATTGGACTGGGGACACAAAGAAAAATTCAACATCTTCTAATTTTACTTTGACTGCAAGCTATTACAAAAAAATACCTTGGAACGATGTATTGTTAGACTCAAAAAATGTTCAGATCGAACCTCATGGAACAGCTAATGTTATAGCTACTCTAATTGTTCCTTCAGATGTGACTCCTGGACTGTATCAAGCTTTTATCAACTTTAAAGATGATTTGCATACAGTTAATGTTCCAGTATCATATGCTGTAATGAAAAAACTACAACCAAAAGATTTGCCTACTGTAATAGAAGGACAAAATGGTGATGCACTATATGGAAATGGTTACATTGGAGGCGGATTTGACATGGCAAATAGATACAACGCTGGAGATTGGCGACAATATTATTTTGATGTCACTGACAAGACAATTAATTCAGTAGCCATGAATCTATCTTGGAAAGATCCTGATACTAATCTATCTGTATTTTTGATAGACCCACAAGGAAGAATTATTCAAACAAATAGTCCACCTGGTGTACTTGGACAATTTCAAGGATGGCCAACTGGTGATTGGCTCGGACCAAGTCCAGCCTTTAGTGAGGGTGGTGGATTTTATCCAGAAAAAAATACAAACGCAACATCTACTGTATTATTTGCTTCTCTAAACCAAACTGGAGTTTATTCATTATTGATACATGCACCATTATTTGGTGGAAGATCAATTGCAGAACCTATCACAATTGATACTGAATTCTCTACACTCTTGCCAATAGAATCATCTCCTCAATTGATTCTAGACATTCCACTTTTCATAAATAGTAATTATGTAATCAATCCAAAAATTATTGGTCAGAGTATTGAAGATAAAGAATACTATCTTGACAACGAGACAGCACAGATAATTGATCAAAACAAACTAACAAATGATATTCGAAATCTTTCAGAAGGGGAACATGATCTTAAATTTGTAATAACCGATACTGTTGGGCATAGTATATCTAAAGAATTCAAATTTGTAGTAGACAATACTCCGCCAGAAATTATACTGCAATCACCAAAGAATTATTCTGTAGTTTCCGGAGTGGTCAATATTGATTTGGATGTAAATGATTTGAATCTTGCACCACAAGATTGGTTGACTGTAAAAACTCCTAAACAGACATTCCACGATGTTAAAAGTATTCAATTTGATACCACGTCTCTTGCCAATGGAAATTATATTATTGAGACTGTCGCACAAGACAGAGCAGGAAATATAAAAATGGCAAATATTGTACTAACCGTAGACAATTCCGGTCTTGGCGCATCATCCTCAAGTCAATATAACAGCGATCAGAATTTTACAACTTTGATTGAAATTGTGATAGGAATTGCAATAGCATCAACAATAACCATTTTTACTTGGAAAAAATTAAAAATTTCACAAAGAAGTTAGACAAGGTTTATATGCAATTTTTCCGAAACGGAGCTTTGAATGTCTGAGCAAGATTCTCACAAGGATCCTCTATCACGACGTGATTTTCTTAAATTATTAGCTGCTGCAGGTGTTGGCTTGACTTTTACACCTTTTATTCCATGGGGTAAATTCATGCCAAACCCATCAAATGCATCTTTGGAGAAGGCACAAGTTATACTACCAGATGGAACACAGGCAAATGTCAAGACTTTTCCCAAAAATCACTCCGAGGTTATTACCTATCCAAAAACTGGAGATAGTGTTCTTGATCAAGAGGCATTTAAAAAATGGCAGTTTATTCGATTACCTGATGAACTTGGTGGTAATGTAGATGATGTTACCGCATTTCGTGCATATAGTATGGTCTGTTTACATTTATGGTGTTTATGGAAATACTGGCCTCAGGAAGGTAGAAAAAGAGGGGAATGTCCATGTCATGGAAGCATGTATAATCCGTTAACAGGAAAAGCCTTTGCAGGACCAGCTTCACTTCAAGCTGCTCCCTCAAATGTATTGGCAACTCTTTATTTTGAAGCTGATAATGATGGCAATTTATGGATTAAACCAGCAGTGTGGTCAGTAAACGAAAACGGAATAGTGGGATATGGTCGTTTCCTTAAAACGTAGAAACGGTCTAGTAGATTTTTTCTACTGGATATGGGATGGAATGGAAAGAACCGTATTTCTTGGAACTAAATTCTCTTTTCCATCAAGATTTGTAAGTCCATTTGGATTCCTGGGAATGCTCACATTTGTAATGTTTGTAATTCTCGGAGTTACTGGCGCACTATTGATGTTCTATTATGAACCAATATTAGATAGAGCGTGGGACAGTGTTCAGAAAATCAATAACACAGTTCCTTATGGATTTATGATACGAAATATTCACTATCATGCTTCAAATGCAATGGTTCTACTTGCAGTACTTCACATGTATTACCAATACTTTAGTGGGAGATACAAAATAAGAAATGAACTTATCTGGGTTACCGGTGTAATACTTGGTACTGTAACTATTTTGGAAGCATTTACTGGATATGATATTATATTTAGTGAACGTGCTGAACTTGCAATCAGTATAGTCTGCCTCTCTTACTAATTCAATGCCAGTAGTTGGACCTACAATTCGTGACGCAATGTTTGGTTCAGGCTTTGCTGATTTTATTCTTAGATTCTATACGATGCATGTATTTCTCTTGCCAGTGGTAATGCTAGGATTGATGGCTGTTCACCTGCCAAGATTCATGGTCTTTGATGTCCCAATGGTAATGGCAATTTCTGGTGCTGTATTTATAACAGGTGGAGTTTTCCCAGTTGATCTTGGTTCCAAGTTTGAACCTACAGTGCCGCCAGGAATTACGGTTCCTGAATGGTATCTTACGGGTATCTATGCATTCTTGAGGACCCAGTATGATAAATTTACAACAGGTGTATTGTGGCCTGGTGTATTCATTGTAGCGATAGCTATGACTCCATTTATAGACAGATACAAAAAGTTCTCATGGAAAGATAGACCTATAGTAACTGCGTTTGGCATTACTGGCATTACCCAAGTCATGGTGACAACATATTGGGGCTTTTACATTACACCTGATATTACAAAACCGCTTGTTGCTAGACTTGTAATCGATCCAATCTTCTTCTATGTTACAATGTTATTGTTAGTTCCTATTGGATTTGGATTCTCTTACATGATGATATTATTAGCAAAAGAATCAGAAAGAAAGGCAAAATTGGCAGCTTCAAAAGCTCCGCATAAATCATCCCCAATTAATCTCTCAGGTAAATGGATTAACTGGTTGATTGTAGCACTACTTGCATTCCAAGTATATCTTAACATTGCAGCATACAACGCAGCACTGGCTGGGATGAAAAACTTTGCTCTATTTCTAACAGGATTGATTCTTATGGTATTTGCTGGATTATTCCATCTTTATCGACATGGACTAAATGAAGCAAAGAAGATCCCAGTTCCATCCCCGGCAGCAACAGAATCTCCAAAAGCACTTGACGGTAAAGAACCCTCTGGAAGTTTATCTCAATAGACTCGAATATTGTTCTTATTTAATAACCTCTCTCAATGCTTAGAAAATAAATCCTAATTGATAATCATTTAATTATTTTTGTATACACTTTATAAGACTAAAAACAAGATTAGAAAATAGTTGAGTCTTCCAACCTCCAGTCATGCGTATGGAATAGGATTGATCGCAGTTATTGTTGGAGCTTCACTAGGAGTTTCTTATTATCAGACTTTACTATATCCCAGAGTATAATGCCAAGCCTATAATTCCAGCCAAAGTTCTTAATCCAAGTGATTCGGTTACAATAATTATCGTACCTGGTTCAGAAAATCCATCACAAACTCAAAACTTTACGCCAAAGACCCAAACAGCACAACTTGGAGTAAACAATCTTGTAATCTGGAAGAATACTAGTGAAGCCTGCCCATACTGTTACCCCTGATACTCCATTCAAGGATGGTTACAATGGAGACTTTGGATCTCCTGGAGTGATCAAACCTGGTGCTACATACCAATTTGTCTTTACGCAGGTAGCTGTTATACCATATCATTGTGAACCTCATCCATGGATGAAGGGAACTATAACCATTGTACCTGGGGCTTTAACGTCCTAGGAACAAATCAAAAATAATTATAGGAAAATCAGGGCATTAATTTTCCAAAAACAACATCACTTTCAATCTCTTTGTGTTCCTGAATTATTGATGCTCTGAATTTTATTTCATGAATCTCTTTAGGTTCAAATTCAATTGATGCAGTAAATTCAACTAAATTTTGCGGCATATCATTTTTGTTAATAAATAATCTTGAGAGATTCTGTGATATGGACTTGTTATTATACGATCTGTAAACTATGAGTCTGATTGGACCCTAGAATCTGAGCATTTACTACAACTCCATCATACCTTCCAGAATAATTTACTTGGATTTTTCCTCTGATTATTTCACGAGGCTTGAAAGTAAGATTTTCTAATTTTAGTTCAATGTCTTTCATATGATATTGATCTCCAAATGAAGATATTAAATTGTTAGAAATCTGACGTCGGATACTTGTTAAATTATCTAGAAAACGGGCCCGAAGGGCTTCGATCCCTTGACCACTGGATTAGAAGTCCAGCACTCTATCCAAGCTGAGCTACAGGCCCAAATATCGGGCAATTAGTAGCCATATTAAGGGTTTTTACAACCATTTTTTTTCATTAAGATCTCTTTCCATCTTGAAAAGAAATTGTTGTGCATAACCTGCATATGGACCAAAATATTCTACAATCTCTTCATGAAGTTTTTCATATTTTTTTTCAGTCATAGGTTTTTCTGTTACGTTGTCAAAAAATTTCTTATAATATTTTAACAAAATTCTCTGTGTCCATCTATCAATTGGAAAAGATTCCATTTTATCAAGAGAAAATAACGCAATACAATCTGCCACCTTGTTACCTATTCCCCGAATTTTTTTCAGAGATTCTACAGCAGTATGATAATCTGTTTTTTTTAGCCATGCAAAATCGATCTTGTTTGAATTAACTGCCTGGGCTGCCTCCTTGACATATTTTGCTCTAAATCCTAGTTTGCAATCTACAAGATCTTTCATAGTTGCATTAGCAAGAATCTCTGCTTTTGGAAATGTACGTAGTTCATGTCCGTCAAATTCTTGCTTGGCGCCAAATTTCTTGCATAAGTTTTCTAACATTGATTTGATGTTTTGTATGGATGAGTTTGATGAGCAGATAAATGATATATAGCATTGAAACGGATCCTGCCTTATCAATCTCAAACCTGGGGATTGCTTTACAGCATTTCTCTACCATCTTGTCTTTGCTAATGTTTGACAATATTTTTTGTAAATTGTCGCTTGTTCTAAGAAAATTATCTATGTTGTTCGATGACGATCTAGCACTGAAAGGTGACTGATTCAGAATGAGAATATCCTGACCATCTATTCCTATCCACTGTCTTTGAATTTATTCCAGAGAAAAACCTGTCCGCTGTTAATTGTGGTTTCTATGTCTATTGCCGATATCTTCGGCATGTTATACGGTTATTGTTTCGCCTGCATCTGGTGCACGGGCATCTAATCCTAACTTTTCATGTATCTCATCTGCAAACTTTGTACAAGAGTCCATGTCTCCATGAACAGTAAGAACTTTGGGATTGCCCTTAATTTTCTTCATCATATCAAAAAGTGAATCTCTATCGGCATGTCCTGAAAATTCAAACTGTCTTACTTCTGCTTCACACTTGAACTCCTTTCCTCTTACACCCACTCGTCCTGTATCCAAAAGTTTTCTTCCAGGTGTTCCTTCTCCTTGATATGAAACTAGTGCAATACCATTTCTCTTATCTAATGCTAAATTCTGTAAATAAAATACTGCAGAACCACCTACTAACATACCTGCGGGTGAAATTATGACAGCTGGTTCATCTAGCGCACTCTTTCTTTCTTTTTCTCCTTTTATCCAAACTGCTTGGTGAACAGAATCAGCAAAAACTTTTGGATCGCGTAGATACTCTGGATAATTCAACATTATTTCATTTACTTTTACAGCCATTCCATCCATCACTACTTTATGTTTGAATCCTGCATTCTTTAAGACGCATGCAATTTCTTGAGATCTTTCTACTGAAAAAGCAGGTACAAAGAGAGAGCCTTTTCTATCTAATACTTCGTATGCAAATTCCATGAACTTTTCTTCTGACTCGTTTCGTGGCATCTGGTTTGTCTGAGAGTATGTACTCTCAGTAATCACTAAATCTACTTCACCAAAATCAAGATCAGCATCTCGTAGCATTCTTGAACCTTTTGGGTTGATGTCTGCTGTGTAAAACAATCTTTTATTTTCAGATTCAACTATAACTGATGCCCCTCCTAAAACATGACCTGACTCGAGAAGCTGAAAAGAAGCATTTCCACGTTCAATTTTTTCTCTATATTTTATCTCCTTTGAGTGCATCATCATCTTTGAAACACTAGCAAAATCATATGGCAGCTGACTTTTTTGAATTCTAAGCATATCTTCAATTAACAATCTTGAAAGGTCAAACGTAGGAGGGGTAGCATAAACATCAGTGCTACCATTTACAAATAGTGCAGGCATATTGCCTGAGTGGTCAAGATGGGCGTGAGTTATAATAGCCGCGTTTATCTCATGTGGATTTACCGCTATTGGATATAGCGACTCTTTTTTTAACTCTACGCCATAATCTAATAGAAAACTAGCCCCATCACAATTTACTTGAAACGCTGATCTGCCAACTTCTTTGGCCGCACCTAGAACTCTTACTTGCAAGAATCAAAACTTTTTCAAAGGACTTTTAAATCTTTAGCACTCAGATCCGACCTGATTTATTATATTTCTTGTATAATTTACAAAAGACTTAATTAGATCAAAAAAAATGATCCGATTATGGGTAGAACTTTTGAACAATGGTGGAGTACAATCCCAAAAGACCTCAGAGACAAAGTTCGAAGAGGCGATGAAGGAAATAAACCATTATTGAATCAAATAAACTGGATTTGGGTTCACAATATGATGAATCAGAAAGGAGATCTAAATCCATCATCAGCGGAATTGCTTGACTGGGTAACATCAGGCCAGATTGAAGCAATGCGCCAAATAAAGAAGTAAAAATATCATTTATACTTTCTTTTTGTTTTTCTTTTATTTTGAAAACTTGAAAAAATTCTATAACTCCGTTATGGATTTTGCAGATCATTTAAATAGCAAACGATGAAAGATCAAAAACAGAATGCCAATCGCAATTCTTCCAGACGTTGATGAGCAGAGATGTATAGGCTGTGCGCTATGCGTAGAGATCTGTACTTCTCTTGGTCCAGACGTTCTTCGTGTAAAACCAGTAGATGGTTGGAAGAGAGGTAAAGCATTTGTATTTTATCCAGAAAGATGCATCTCAGACGGAGCATGCATTGGAGTTTGCCCAACAAAAGCAATCTTCTGGATGAGACCAATGACTTACACTCCAGGACAACCAGTACCTCTACACAAGAACGGTATATTCGTAAAAGGCTGGGCAGAAGACGCCGCACTATAAGCGGATTCATTCTTCTTTTTTATTATTTTTTGATATTGAGAAATTTGATTTTTGGTTTTAGACCTTTGGACTGATATTTTAAGAACTCGTCATTTGTAGCATAGATTTTCTTGAATTTGTTGTTTTTAAGAAACATATTCCAAGTTTTAGTGAATTCAGGAAATTCATTTTGATTAAAGTCTGTCTTTGATATGACATAATGAGCAGCAGGGTAGATATCTGATAGTTCCAAAGGAATTATTCCAAGATATTGATTATATTGACAAAATTGTACGTCGTCTAATTTGGAATCAAATTTCTTTTTTAGGTTGTTATATTCTGTTGAAGTATAAAATGGTCTTATGCTCCCATCTGGTATGATTACTAGTGTCTTCTTCTTTGTTTTGAATTTGCGAACTAGTGAATGGAATCTAAAAATCTCAGGCCTATACTGATCTTCTTTGGAAAACAGAAACACTGCATTCTCTTTGTATCGTGGTGTAGTTTCTAAAAAGAATGAAGTATTGTTGGTAAAAATGGATATTGCTTCAAATAACTTGGGATGAGCTCTTGCCTTTCTTATTGTATATTCCCACAATCGTCCCTCATGAATTGCCTCTTTTACTCTATCTACTTCAGCCTTTATGGCATATAGATTGTGGAGCGCAATCTTGTTGGTTCTATCTTCTTTATCTAGAGATAGCATCTCTTTTGGCTTTAATCTGGTACATACTTCACAATTACATGAAAAATATGCAACTTCAGAGAGATGGGCAGTACCATCTTCCATGATGTATCTATCATGTTTTGCATATAGCATGTAAGATGCAGAATCAAAGGTATCACAACCAAGTGCCACTGCAAGAGGTATGGTAAGTGGATGTCCTGCTCCAAATAGATGAAGTGGGATGGAATCTGGAATCTCTTTTTTTGCAGTTATTATCATTTTGGCAAGTAATTTGTATTCATAAGATTCCATAAATTCAACAGGACTTCCCAAGGCCAACATCTGAAAACCTGAATCAATTAGTGCTCTTGTTGATTTCTTGACTAGATCTGAGTGCTCGCTTCCTTGTATTGGTCCGACCCATATCTGACCATTATCATCTCTAGTATCAAGAGTCTCTTTTGATACTCTAAGTGTATGTTGTACATATTCTATTGCCTTCTTTTTTGAAAGTCCAAGTCCTGTTGGTCTATCCAAAGGAATTGCAATATCAGTTCCTATTCCTTTTTCAAAAGCTGCAATTTTTTTATAATCTACATCAATGTCCCCGTATTCTAAAACCTGATATCCACCAGAATCTGTCATGATTGCACCGTCATAATCAATTATCTTGTGAATGCCTTGTTTTATTGCCTCATCACCATATCTCTTTAATGTGATGTATGCGTTTGTTATGACTAGATCAAATCCCATCTCTCTTAATTTTTTAGCGGGAATTTTTTGCTTGACTGGATGAATTACAGGAACATATGCTGGAGTCTCAACTTTACCATGATTTGTATGAAGTATTCCTATTCTTCCTGCAAGATCTGATTTTTTTATCTCAAACATTTTAAATTTTGATCTGATATGACGTAATTTGAACCTAATATGGAAAGAATTTCCGCATATCTCCTTTCTTGAGAACTAGTTGTAGCCAATCTACATTGTCTTCTACTTTACTTCCATTGAAAATTGATTCTACCTTCTTTACCGTCGCAGAAATTGATTTACCACTCGTATCAATTTGGAAAGTATTCTTTCTACCAAACTCTTGTACTGCATCATGATAGATAATGCCTAATATTTCGCTGCCTATGTTCTCAAGTGATTTTTTATTAGTGTATTTTCTTTTCTTGTATATTGATTGTAGTTTGTATGGGCTTTTTCTTAAAACTACAGTCTATCTCTACATTCTTTGGTGATATGACATACGGAGCAAGATGTCCTACAAGTATAGAATTCTTTGAATTCATTTTATCTATTATTTTTTTTAGCTTATCGACATCTACATCAAAAGCCTCATTATTCTCTTTGAATAATCCTTCGCTTATTGCAATCTTATTGATATCAATAATCTCAAAGTTTAGCTTTCTTGAAATCAATTTTGATATGGTATGTTTACCCGTTCCGGGATTGCCGGTTAGTATTTTCAATAAATATCATGTAATGGAATGAAATTAAACACTTTTGGAATACTAATAAGAGCATATCTTTGATTAATTCTCATGCAAATTGGCCTCCTAGGGAAAACCAATGTCGGAAAATCCACCTTCTTTTCAGCCGCTACTCAAACAACTGCCCAAGTTGGGAATTATCCATTTACAACTATTGAGCCAAATGTAGGAATTGCCTATGTGAAAACTAATTGTGCATGCAAACATTTTGCAATAAATCACAATCATCCATTATGTATCGATGGAACTAGATTTATTGCAATCAAGCTAGTAGATGTTGCAGGTCTAGTTCCTGGAGCTCATGAAGGAAAAGGTCTTGGCAATAAATTCTTGGATGATGCAAGAACATCTGAAGTGTTAATCCACGTAGTAGATGCATCAGGTTCTACTGACATACAAGGTCAACCCGTCCCTGTAGGAACTCATAATCCGTTTGAAGACGTTGAATTTGTTGAGGAAGAATTTGATCAGTGGATGAAACAAATACTTCAAAGAGAATGGCATAAACTTACTAGGGAATTAGAAAGCAAAAGTGGTAAGGTGATTCAAGCAATTGCACAAAGATTTAGTGGACTTGGAATCGATGAATATGACGTAGAGACTGTAATACACAACTTGAATTTACACTCCAAGAAACCTCATGAGTGGAGTGAAGATGAACTTGTT
The DNA here is from genome assembly GCA_963824385.1 of uncultured Nitrososphaerota archaeon. Taxonomy (GTDB): domain Archaea; phylum Thermoproteota; class Nitrososphaeria; order Nitrososphaerales; family Nitrosopumilaceae; genus Nitrosotalea. Next base: position 622,416 of record CAWGPD010000004.1, on the reverse strand, counting down.
TCATTTATTAAAACATTGAGAAAACGAACAAAACCAATAATAATTTCTGCAAATAAAGCTCGATCTTTGTCACGATCTTAGTATGTTGGATGAATTTAAAAAAATACATCCAACTATTGCATGTAGTGCAGAAACTGAACTTCTTTTGAGAAAAGCGGCAAAAGGTGGAATAATCCAATATCTACCAGGCGAAAAGTCTTTCAAGATTAAAGATGGAGTTAATCTAAACCCTCAACAGAAAAATGCGCTTGATCTTGCAGAAAAAGTTGTATCTAAATTGGGTGGAACTGGAGTTCAACAGATCCTCGATTCTGCATGTTTTGATCTTTTAAAATTAATTACGGTATTTCCAGTTGAAGATGAAACAAAACTATCTAATAAAAATGGCGAAGTTCTACCTGATGCAAAACTCTTACGACCCGGATCTACTGCACGAGACCTGGCAAAGTCAATCCACCAGGATCTTGCAAATGGTTTTCTTTTTGCTATTGATGCAAAAACAAAACAAAGGGTAGGAGCGGAACATCAACTCAAGAATGGAGATGTTTTGAAAATCGTATCAACTCTAAGTAGAGGATAAAATGCTCAGTCTTGGAATAGAAAGTACTGCTCATACATTTTCATGTGCGGTAATAGAAAAAAAGGGAAAAAAAGGGAAAATTCTATCTGATGTACGGAAAATCTACAGACCTCCAGAAGGGGAAGGCATTCACCCACGTGAGGCATCACGTCACCATGCTGAAAATTCTCCAGAAGTTCTTTCGGAGTGTCTCAAAAAAGCACATGTGAAAATAAATGATCTTGATATTGTATCATATGCAGCAGGTCCAGGTCTTGGACCTTGTTTGAGAATTGGTGCAGTAGTAGCCAGATCACTTTCTTCGTATTATGATATTCCGATATATCCTGTAAATCATGCACTAGGTCATATCGAACTTGGAAAAATGCTGACTGGTGCAAAAGATCCTTTGGTGCTGCTTGTTTCGGGAGGACATACAATGATCTTGGCATTTCTTTCAAAGAAATGGAGAGTTTTTGGTGAAACTCTGGATATTACTCTGGGTCAACTGCTAGATCAAATTGGAAGATATGCTGGATTTGCATCACCATGTGGTCCAAAAATGGAAGAACTTGCATCCAAATCAAAAGAATATCTTACACTTCCTTATGTTGTAAAGGGAAATGATGTGTCATTTTCAGGTCTCTTGTCTGCAACAAAAAGAATAATTCCAAAGGGAATAGAAGCCACATGCTTTTCATTACAAGAAACTGCATTTTCTATGATAGGGGAAGCAACGGAAAGGGCTCTCTCATTTACTGGAAAGAAAGAACTTTTGGCTGTTGGAGGAGTTGCTGCAAATAAGAGATTGTCTGACATACTTTCAAGCATCTGTAAAAGACATAACTGCAAATTTTTTGTAGCACCAAAAGAATATGCTGGAGATTGCGGTTCTCAAATATCTTGGCTTGGATTATTAGAGTCATCAAAGAGGGTTGGGGCGAATCTAGAAGATACCTTTGTACAACAATCGTGGAGACTAGATACTGTTGAAGTTCTTTACTAGGGTAGATATTTAGAAATAGCCTCTTTTACTTCTTTTTCCCACTTTCCTGTATTGTATACCCCAAACTTGTAGGTCTTTTCACTCTCATCTGTTTTTATTTTTAATTTTATTTTTGTTATCAATCTGCCTTCTTTTGCAACTTCTATTATTTGATTGAGGTTAGCCTCAAGAACTGTCTTTCCAAATTTCTTTGAAAAATCAATAATTCTTCCCTCTGTCTTATCAAACGCGATTCTCTTATTTGTTAACGTAAGAATGCCTGGACCTAAAGAGTCTTCAGAACAATCCTCTTGTATTATTCGTTTCTCATCAGAATCCATGTTATTTCTTTTTGCATTCGATGTTATAATTGTATATTTGACAAATCATAAATTTTGTTTCAAAAAACTATTTTATGAAATGAAATGATTGTGACTTAAATTATGTTCTACTCTGATAGTTTTCATTGAAACTGCTCAAAAAAGGTGCAGAAGCTGATATCTATATTACATCTTGGAATGGCCAAAACTCTGTTTTAAAAATCAGAAAAAAGAAAGATTATCGAGTCCATTCTCTTGATACTAGAATACGAACACTCAGGACAATAAGGGAGGCAAAAATGATCTCTGAGGCTAAATCTTTTGGAATCATTACACCACTTGTTTATTTTGTGGATGAGAAAAAATGCAAAATATATCTTCAGTTCATACAAGGTAAATTAATTCGAGATCTTCCTGTAAAACAAATTGTAAAAACATGTAAAGAAATAGGCAAAATTGTGGGAATTCTCCATAAGAATGGCGTTATGCATGGAGACTTGACCACTTCAAATTTTATTCTATCTCAAAAGGGATTGGCAATACTTGACTTTGGACTTTCACAAAAAACCTATAAAATTGATGATTTTGCTATTGATCTTCGTTTATTCAAGGAAGTTCTAAACAGTGCTCATGCTTCCATTGTAGCTAACGCTTGGACTTTATTCATACAAGGATATCAAAAGATATTGGGAAAAAACATGACGGAAAAAATCATTAATCAAGTTCTGATCATAGAAAAAAGAGGCAGGTATGCAAATGTCATCTAGTATATTTTTTGCCAGCTCGAACAAGAATAAATTTGAGGAGGCAAAAAGTATCACATCAAAATTTGGCTTAAAAATAAAATTTCTAAAATCCACTCTTCAAGAAATTCAAGCAGATGATATGAAAGAAATTGCAAGGCATAAAGCCATGGAGGCATTTTCTATTTGTTCAAAACCCGTAATTGTAGAAGATGATGGGCTTTTCATAAAATCATTAAATGGTTTTCCTGGACCATATTCTTCATTTGTATCTAATACAATTGGTAACAAAGGAATCTTACGATTGGTATCAAAACCCAGGGATGCATCATTTAGATCAATTATTGCATATTGTGAGAGAGATGCCATTGTACATCTGTTTAGCGCAGATGTAAAGGGAACAATATCACAAAAAGAACAAGGTTTGAAATGGGGTTTTGATCCTATCTTTATTCCTCAAGGAAGAAATCAATCATATTCTCAGCTTGTGGACAAAAACCAGATATCTCACAGATATTTGGCATTGAAAAAATTTGCTAATTGGTATCTGAATAAGAGGAAATCACGCGGTCGATGAATCTATTCTGATTCTGAAGAACAACAATTCTAGACATCTCACTTTCATCCATAATTGAATACATTCCACTCTGCTTTATAATTTGATTTGAAAAATATCTTATTTCAGACATGTCTGGAGAATTTGTATATTCTAATCTATTTCTAGATCTGCCTACATGCATGTATGATTTTAATTCTATAAAATGTACGTTAGCACGATTTATCAATTGTGCATATTCTGGAATTAATTTTTCATTGGCATTGTAATCTTTAATCAAGGTGAATCGTAATACTGTTCTTGTATCAAGATCTGCAAGTAATTCAAGACTTGTATTCCATCTCTTCCACGCATCTTTGTATTTTGGTCTGTTTACTAGATCAAATATTTCTGCGTTAGGAGCATTTGTCGAAAGATACAACTGTGTAGGCAATGCATCTTCGTCACCTAGTCTTTGCAACATTTCGGGTTCCTGACCGTTTGTTACAAGAAATATTGATTTTGTAGCAGGGAGTTTCTTTAGATATTTTATAAGCTCAGGCAATTGTGGATACATAGTAGGTTCTCCTGATAGTGAAATTGCATAATGACTTGGAAGAAGTGATTCATCTAGTTTTTCCTTGTTGCTTTTTAGATCACCATAATGACCCATGATCAATTTCTTACGTTCTTCCATTAGATTAGACATGATTACCTCGGGCGGTGCAACCTTATCAGGTGGCATCTCTAAAGAACTGTAAAACTCCATTGGCCTCCAGCAGTAAACACATCGATTTTCACAAAACATTCCAGCTGGGGAAAATTCCATACACCTGTGAGTTGAAATCCCATAGAACTTGTGTTTGTAACACTGACCATCATCTTTGAATGATTTTTTTGTCCAATGACATAGCTCAACAGTTCCATGATCTGAAACTCCATACTTTGCTTTCTTTAGCTGATCTAAAATCATTGGCTTAATTTGGATAAAATCATTTGAAACTTCTACTGTTTCTCCAGAGCAACTCATAACTTACTTTTTGAGTAGGTTTTAATTAAATCTAGACTAATCTATTTCCAGAAAGATACACATGGAGCATTTTCCATTGGGACACACCATATTTTACCAAGGTATAACATGCTTACAAAGATAACAACTGTAGTAATTCCCATGGCAATGAACCAGCCTTTCGACTTCATGAATGCGGATATTTTTTTTGTTTCTAATAAACTTACGCCTGATTATCAGGAAGCGATCAATATGGTACATTTTGTAATCTAAAATATCATAAATCACATTATTTTGAAATAGTTCAAAGATATACATTATTCACAAAACTATCTTATATTACATACTGATAACGCATAGCATGAATGCTGCTAGAATAGTACGAGTAAAGGAAGCTCTCTGAAATTCAATCTCTTGAAACTCCAAAACCTAGGGGTTCCCAAGTTCTCATTAAAGTGGAATCTGCTGGCGTATGTCATAGTGATATACATCTCTGGGATGGCGGATATGAGGGACCTGGAGGTTCTTTCATGAAAACAACTGATAGAGGTGTAAAATATCCATTAACTCCAGGACATGAAGTTGCCGGAGTAGTAGAGAGTATGGGTGAAGATGTAGAGGGATTTGTAAAAAATGAGAAGGTTCTAGTTTTTCCTTGGATAGGTGAAGGTCTATGTCCTGCTTGTAGGGTGGGCGAGGAAAATCTTTGTGATAAACCAAGATCTTTGGGTGTTTACAATGATGGTGGTTATGCAGAATATGTTCTTGTTCCAAATTACAAATATTTGGCAAAAATAAATGACATGGACACCGATATATGCGCGCCTTTATCTTGTTCTGCTCTTACTGCCTATGGTGCAATTAAAACTGCAAAACTAAACCCAGCTGATAATGTAGTGATTGTAGGTGCTGGAGGACTTGGATTGATGGGTATTCAATTGGCTAAAGCAATTAGTGGTGCAAAAATAATTTCATTAGATGTCAATGATGATAAATTAAAAGTAGCAAAACAAAGTGGTGCAGACATTACTATCAATTCCTCCAAGGAAGATCCTGTAAAAGCTATAATGGAATTAACAGGTAATTTGGGCGCTGATGCTGTAATTGATTTTGTTAATGCTACAAAATCCGTAGAAGTTGATATGCAAATTCTACGACGCAGAGCTCGTGTTGTTCTTGTAGGTCTATTTGGAGGTTCTTTGCAATTAAATCTTGTAACAATGCCTACTAGGGCATACAAGTTGATGGGATCATACACAGGTTCTATGACTGATATGATTGAATTAATTTCTCTTGCACGAAGAGGAATAATCAAGCCAATGATCTCAAACAAGTTTAAACTTAATCAGGCAACAGAAGCATTGACAATGCTAAAAGAAGGAAAAATAATAGGCCGAGGAATCATTAATCCATAAAATATCTCTGATTGTAGCAAAAACAAGTTACTAGAATATCCTAAAAGTTGGTATCTATTCAGTTGAGTTAAGATTAATACTGGACTGACAACAATTTTCTTCATGTGGCCCTTGTAGTACAGTGGCCAGTATAGGGGACTGTGGATCCCCGGACAGGGGTTCGATTCCCCTCAAGGGCCTTTTTTTATTTATTCTGCTTGAATAATTGATATTTTAGAATATTCCAAATTTACTTGATTCCATCTCTTCTTTGATGGCTAGTTTTACCTTCAAGTTTTTTTGACTAACCTTGTCACTCAACCAAGTCAAAAACTTGTGATCTAAACCTTTTCCCTTTATCTTTTCAAAATCTGGTCCCATTTGATCAGAGAGCTTCTTTACAAGTGATCTGTTGACACAAACCACATAAAAATGCCATCCAAAAGCAAATTCTGAATCTGTTACTATGAAGTCATTTTCACCATGAACCATTTTTTCCGCATTGCTCAATGTCAATATGATTGCTTTACTGGTATTTTCATAATCTATAGCTGATACATTGATATTGATTCTTTCTTGCATCATGGATTCTATAATGACATTTCCAAATAAAAACATGACTGAGAATTCAGTCTAGTGGTCAAGCAAGTGCTCCACTTCTATGTTGAAAAAAGTCTTGAGAATTCCTATATAGCTTTTTACAGGATCTGGTATGTCATCCCCACATGCAATGCCTAGATTTTTTGCGTTTATCCATATTACAAGTGTCTGGAGTATAGTCAAAAACCTGTCATTTTCGGAATTCTTTAGACCGATAGCTTTTGAATATCTATCAGCAAATTCCCATGCAACAGCAAAATCTATGCAATCAGTATTAAATATTGAAAGCATCTGCTCTCTGAGAGATTCTGCTTTCTTGAATGGTGTAATATTTAGGATATATGGAAAATCTACCTTATCTGGCATGAATCCAGTAAGAGGTCCCCATATAGTTATTATCTTGCATCCAGGTTTTAGATTTTCAAATTTTGAGATCATTTTTTCAATTACTTTCTCATCTGAAAACCAAAAAAGTATTACAGTAGCATCACTAATATCGGAAACTGTGACATCCTGACATCTAAATGATCCATTTGAAATGTGCTTTTCTTCAAAAAGTTTCTGTGCATGTTCTATCTTGTCTTTATTATTGTCAATACCAATTGCTTTCTTTACCTTGAACTCTTGTAAAGATATTGCAACGCTGTTGCTACTACCACATCCTAGATGGTAAAATACGTCATTTTCAGCCAAGTCTGCAAATCGAAAGATCTCTTTTAATGTTTTATCTGATAATTCGACATCCTCACCACTGATTATGGAACTTGGAAGTGATGATAGGTAATCTTCAATTTTCACTAAATGATGATAATTTAGACTAAATTTATTCTCTTATTCTTTCTAGAGCAGAAACTGCCTGCCACAATGTAACTCTGACGTATGATGGCATGTTAGGGTCTTGTGATATGTCATCAAGAGCGCTTATGGCATTTGCTGCTCTTACTGAAACAGGAGAATTTTGCTTTTTTAATTCAGTAATCAAGTCTGTCAAATCTTTCTTGATGTTTCTTGGAGTAGAAGGATTTGCTGCAATTTCAACCAAAGTTGTGATGGCCGTGTTTAAAGTGTCAATATTTGGATCCTTTTTTTCGACCATTGTAACATCCAGTCTATGCTAATTGTGCTTATTTTATAAAGTTTGCATTATACTTCTACAAAGATATTTTCTGATTCTACTATTACTTTATACGAATTCAAGTCTTTTATCTTGGCAGGAAAAGAAGAAAGCTTGCCCGTCTTACAATCAAATTTTGCTCCATGCCATCCACATGTTATGATTGTTCCATCCAAACTTCCTTCAGAAAGACTTGCTCCTGCATGTGTACATGTGTCATTAACTGCATAATATACTCCATCGATATTTGCAACAAGTACATCCTTGCCATCTATTGCAACCTTTTGTATTTTGCCCGGAATGAAATCACTTACTTTTCCAACAATTATTTTTCCCATGTCTGATAAGAAATTTTAACTCTTAATAATTTTAATGCTGGTTCTATGATTTCAGAATCTTGAATTATACAAATTTCACAGTATTTTGCAGTTTGCCAAGATTTTCTATTTCCATTTCAATCTTATCACCATCCTTCAAAAAGATGGCATCTGGTTTGTTGAGCATGACTCCTGCAGGAGTACCAGTAGATATGATGTCGCCCTTTTCCAATGTCATAGCCTTGCTTAACAAAGATACGATGGAATAGACCTTAAGATGCATATTTGATGTTGAAGAATTCTGTCTAATATCTCCATTAACTTTGGTTATCATTTTGAGATTTTGTGGATCAGGTATATCATCTGCAGTGGTTATCCAAGGACCGCAAGGTGCAAAAGTATCAAAACCCTTTGCTCTTGTAAACTGTTTATCCTTTGCTTGAATGTCTCGTGCAGATGCATCGTTTAAAACCATATATCCGAAAACTGCTTCTTTTGCCTCTTTTTCTGATATGTTCTTACAGTCCTTGCCAATTATTACAGCAAGCTCGATTTCATAATCAAGCTTTGAGACAAATGATGGACAAACTATATCAGATGTAGTCTCCATTGAGTGTTGTTCTTGGTTTGATAACTATGGCTGGCTCATCAGGTGGAATCAAATTTTGTTCTTTGGCATGATCTTTGTAATTAAATGCTAGACAAATTATTTTAGATGGATTTGGAATGGGAGCAAGAAATTTGAAATCAGATAAATTTTCATTATAGTTTAAATTTTTTGCATTAGTCTTTATTTCATCATACCATCCATCAAACAAAAAATCTTTAATATTCTGTGGTATGGGAATTCCAGTTTGTGATGTCATGCTTTCTCTTGTCAAAACCTTTTCGCCATTAACAATAGCATATGTTTCAATATTTTGTCTAAGTAATCTTGCAATCTTCATTTTCTTCACTTGTGAGTATATATCGCCTGATTCGCAGAATCTTTCCTGCAATATCCGAATCTCATGAATTGAATTTCTGCTCCCACATTTAACTCTAAGTAGTATTGTTCTGTAATACCTTGTTTAACTTCAAGACTATTTTCATTAAATTGGTCATTTATGAAGAGTATGTTTGGTATCAAGACTTCTATGTTTACTGGATTATTTCTTGGAATCCATTGAATTTTAGGAATATCTGATTTGTAATTACTACTAGTAATCTCTCCTTCTATTTCATAACCTATTTTTGTTATTTTTATATTGTATAATTCTAACAATCTTACCTCATCACCGATTTTTAATGTATTAGAATCATTACCCGATACGAAAAAATTTCCATCTATCTTAATTTTCCTTTTACCCATATCATTTTGTGGATGATTTGAAATCTCAATATCAGTAAGATTGTTGTTAATAACTTTTAATTTTACTGGTTCAAAAACAATGAATAATCTTACACTTGAAGGGTCTATTATCTTTCGATTAAATGATTCAAGTGTTTCAAATGGTGGTAAAGTATCTGATTTAGTAAAGCCAAGAGAAATAACAAATTTCCTAATGGCTTCTGGAACTATGCCTCTCCTACGTAATCCCTCAAGAGTAGGAAGTCTAGGATCATCAAATCCTGATACTTTTCCCTCCTCTACTAGAGGTTTTAGTACTCTTTTAGAAACAGGCATTCCTTCAAACTCTAACCTGGAAAACTCCATCATCTTTGGTTTACGCATACCAAGTTTGTCTAAAAGTGTGTTATAGAGCTCAGTTCGCAATTCATATTCTTTAGTTCTAAATGCATGAGTTATTCCATCAATACTGTCTTCAATAGAAACTGCGAAATCATAGTTTGGCCAAACTCTATACTTGTCCTTGTGGATTGGATGCGATTCATCTATTATTCTTAATAATGTTGGATCTCGCATAACTGTATTCTCTGATTTCATATCCCCACGAAATCTAACAATGGCTTCTCCTGGTTTGAACTTATCAAACATTTTATTCCAACGAGATACATTTTGATTAAGATCTCCCGCTCTACACTTACAGGATGACATCTCTCTCCTATTCTTGCTAATTGTTTCCTTGTCACACGTGCAAACATATGCATCACCAGAATCTATGAGCTCTCTAGCTTTTTGTAAATTATTTCCATGTCATCAGATGTATTTTTTACAAGATCATACTTTACACCAAGCCAATCAAGACCAACCTTGATTGCTGCATAGTACTCTAGACGTTCCTTCTCTGGATTCGTATCATCAAATCTCAAAATGAGTTTACCTCCATACATTTTTGCGTACTCCTCATCAATTATCGATGCCTTTGCATGTCCAATATGTGGATAACCGTTGGGTTCTGGAGGAAAACGTGTAATTACATTACCTTGTTCTGCTCCTTCAAGAAGTGGAAGACCTACTCTCTCATGCTTCGGTTTTACTATGAGTAATTCTGGATATTTTTTTGCGAGTTCCTCTTTTTGGGTTTCTAATGATAATTTGTTAACATCATTTACTTCTTGTGAAATAAGTGGAATGATATCCTTGATTCTTGATTGAAGTTCTGGTTTAGTACCAATTACTTTAGAAATGATTGAATCGTTCCTAGTCTTTCCATCATGTTCGGATGCATTAAGAAGAGCAATTCCTCGAATTACTCTTTTTAATTCATCATCCAACTAAAGACTCCTCTCTACAACAAAATCAAGCAAAGAGAGTAGTTCTTTTTTTGCAGGTCCATCGTATACTGATATGGATTTCTTGGCTATGTTGGAATGATATGTTGCCTTTTGTTTTATTACTTTTTCTATACCCAGAGCGGATATTGTAGAAACAGCTCTTTCTACTTCACTTTTTGAAACAGATGAATTACCAAATGCGTTAAGGATTGTCTTCTTTTCTTGATTATTTGCTTTTTTAATTGCCATTAAAATTGGAAGCGATTTCTTTCCTTCTCTAATATCGTTTCCCACAGGTTTTTTTGTAATCTTGGGATCCCCTATTACTCCAATTAAATCGTCAATTATCTGAAAAGCAATTCCCAGATTTCTTCCAAATGTAGTAATCTGGTCACGTCAGACAAATTTTTGTTTGCAGTTATTGCTCCCATTGAACATGATGCTATAAATAATGACGATGTTTTTTTCTCAATCATTTTAATATATTGACTTTCATTTGGAATTTTATTTGATTTTGCCATGCTGATGTCAAGTGCTTGACCCTCACAGACTTCTGTGCATGCTTTTGCCAATGTAGTAACAAGACTCATGCCAATTTCATTTGACTTGTGGAGATAAGGTTTTGAAATAGTTTCAAACGCTCTTGAAAATAATAAATCACCTGCAAGAATTCCTATTGGAATTCCAAATTTTATATGAACTGTAGGCACGCCATGTCTTACTTCATCGTTGTCCATGATATCATCATGTACTAATGTGAAATTATGTATCATTTCAATTGCAGCAGCTGCAGGTATTGCCTGTTTTACAGTTCCTCCTAAGAGTTGACAGCCTTTTACGACCATATATGGCCTCAATCTTTTTCCTCCATGATCAATCAAATAACTTGCTGCTTGGTATAGATCTCTAGGTTCCCCTGACAGTCTTAATGAAAGAAATGAGTCTATCGTAAATGCTGTTTTTGCTAACGTTTCTAATTTCATTCTTTTTTAAGCTCCCATCTATGATCTGGAAAATGATACTTTAATGACTCTTCAAGTTTACTCTTGAGATCATCTCTATTCCACATCTTGAGAATTTCTTTGTGTTTATCATTGATATTTTGACTTGACTCTGGTATGAAATAAAGCGCAACTAATAACCACGGGCAAAAAATATTCGGTGAATTCTTTATCTCTGATAATAATTCTTCAAGTGTAACCCACTTGAAATCTGCAATTTCACCTTCTACAAGTCTTTATTTTGGAAGAGTCATCTAAAATTCCAATTAAAGTACCACAAACTTCATTTTCTGAACCAATATCCTTGTAGGGTACATGATATTCAAATTTATGTAAATAATCTAATTTGCATGTAACTCCTAATTCTTCGGGTAATCTTCTTTCTGCAGATGAAATATAATTCTCTGACTGTCTTGGATGACTAGCTACTGTCCCATCCCAATCTCCTGGCCACAACATCTTGTCCTTGCTTCGTTGTGTAAGCAATAATTTTCCTTCCTTATTGAATAAAAATATTGTAAAGGCCCTGTGAAGTTTTCCATTTGGTAAGTGACATTTCACTTTTTCTTCAGTTCCTATTTGGTTATCATTACTATCTACAAGAATTAGATATTCCATAGTTTATCCTCTGAATATTGTTCCCTCAAAACTCTTGCCATTTATTGCATTTGTTATTCTCTTTGGAATCTTTCCATTTACAAAGAAAACATCCGTTCCGTCTTTAGATATGCGAAAAGCTTCTTTTATTTTACGAGACATACCTCCTGTTACATCCATTGTTACTTCTGAAATAATCGGTATTTCTTTAGTAATCTCATTCAAAAGCCTCTTACTTTTCATATCTGAATATACTCCATCTACATTTGTAACGAAAATTGCAAGACGTGGACGTAACAATTTGGCAAGAACTCCCATTATTCTATCTCCAGACAAGATATAGAACTTGTTTTTCCCAAACCACATGGCATCTCCATAAGAAATAGGGATCAATCCTGTCTTTGCAATATTGGAAATTTCCTCAACTTTCTTGGTCAGTGGCTTGCCACCTATCATAAAATCACTGGGAGGTAAACAATATGGTTTTAGACCAGATTCAAGAAATGACTGTAGTACAATACTGTTTAATTCTACCATTGAATTTTTTACAGAGGCAACTCCTTTGATACTATATTTTTGTGGTTTGGTATGCATGTTATATTTTACCGACCAATGATGACCAAAAGAACCTCCGCCATGTATTATGACAATTGACTCGTCTACATTTTTGAGACTTGACGCAATTTTTCTGATTAAATTTCTATTGGGCGTCAATGGCTTTTCTTTATTAGTAATTATTGAACCTCCAAGTTTCATCAAGATCATGATTTTTACCAGTACTATGAACGGTTTTAAAAAGTATATCACTGAATTCATGTGATAATGAAATTCTTTGACATATGATACCTAGGTTTTCTTTTCTTAACAATGCTTGTCTTGTAAATTACTAAATATTTGCAATTGAAACTAAATCTCGTATTTTATGTATAGGTTAGTCCACTGTAATCTATTTTTGCCAAAAAACAATCTGAAATTTTTCCTAAATTGTCTAGAGTGTTTTTTCTGTTTGAATCATCTACGAGAGAAATAATGCATCCGCCTCCGCCAGCTCCTGTTATCTTTGCTCCATAGGAAGTTCTCTTTGCCTCTTTTACTAGAAGATCAATTTTTTCTGTAGAAATTCCTATCTTTTTTAACAACTCTTGATTTTTTAACATCAACGCACCTAATTTATTTAAGTTATTTTCTTCTAGGGCTGTTGTTGCATTATAAACTATCTCAATTTCCTGTTCACATAATTTCCTAAAAATTTCTTCATTTTTTTCTTTAAAATACCTAACTTGTCTTACTACATCTTGAGTATCGTGAATCTGAGCAGAATTTGATATTATAAAACTCAAATCATTTTTTGATGGTATGTTTTGAAATCCATTACTTAGATCATATGACATTAATCCTCCAAATGTAGAAACAGACGAATCTGCCCCTGAGTCTTGTTCAAATATAGTACGCTCTGCCTGTATTGCTCTTTTTACTACTTCATCTTTTGATAACTTGTTAAACAATCCGTAGACTGAAGCCGTAGCTGCAACACATGCAGCGGATGATGAGCCTAATCCTACTCCAGCAGGTATCTCTGACTCTAAAATTATCTCAATGCCTTTCTCAGTGGAATTCTCTTCTATTGCCTTCTTTGCTATGTAAAAAAATGGTTTCATAAATTTTTGAGGTATCTTTTCTAAATTATTTAAAGAGTCTAGTTTCATATCTAACTCACCTAACGAAGAACTTACTCTGATTATCTTTTCATCCAAAAATTGTGAGGTTGCAGTTATTCTTTTGTCTATGGAACAGAGTATTGCTTTGATACCGTATACCACAAAATGTTCACCGAAAAGGATAATTTTTCCAGGAGCAGATGCAATCGATTTCATACAAATATTATCGATGCATATCCAACCACTGAACTCTTATCTCCTGTTATATCACCACTGGTAGCGTATTTGTTCAAAATGCCTTTGGTTGCTCCCAATTCCTTACAAGCTATCATGGTAGATGCGATCGCTCCATACCCACATGCGCTAACCTGTTTTTCTTGTAAAATATTATAAAATTTATCCACATCCAAGCTAATTACTGCCTCTATCAAAGATTTATCCTGTGCATGGGCAAAATCATTTGGTTCGTAATGAGTAAAATCTGAAGAACCAATGATCATAGTCTTCTTAATTTTCGCAATTTTCGCTATAGCTCTACCAATCTCACTTGTAACATGATGACTTTGGTCGATTAAAATTAAAGGTAAGATCTTAAATTTGTAAGAAAATATTTCTTGAAGCATTGGAAGTTGCACTTCTAAACAATGATCTCTTGTATGAGAAAAAGAATCTATCTCTATCAACTTACAAATCTTGTTGATTTCAATTGCATGTTCTGTATCTATTTCGATATCTCCTAGAGGAGTTCTCCACACTCCTTCTTTCATAATGGCAACATCTCGTCCTATCCCCCAATGATTTGGCCCAATTATTATCACCAGCTCAGGTCTTTGTGATGATATTGCATAGTATGAATTTGCAGTTATTGGACCAGAATACTCGTATCCTGCGTGAGGGCATATTACACCAATGATTTTTTTATCATCTAGAGAAGGTGGTAATTTTCCAGGACCATAATTATGTAAAAAACAATTTCTTATGGCTGATTTTAACTCTTGATTTGTTTTTGGATAGAACATTCCAGCAACAGCTGGTGTCCTCACCTGCATTGTGTTATTGCCTCTGCGTTCTCATTCTTGAAGGTGCCATTCTTTCTGCTGCCTCTTCTTCTAATTCTTCTTCTGTTATCTTTGTTTCAAAGTCGTCTATCTGATATTTCATAGATTCTGCATTTTTTAGTTTACCTTTCTGCATTAGAATTTCTCTTGCTAATAACCAATAAGTTGCAGCTAAGGATTTTCTTCCTCTATTATTTGCTGGAATTATCAAATCAATTTTAGATGTAACATTATCTGTATTTGAAATTCCTATGACTGGAATTCCTGCATTAGTAGCTTCTACAATTGCTTGTTCATCTACTTGTGGATCTGAGATGAACACTAATTCAGGTTCCCTGTAATATGGTAATGATGGATTTGTAAGAGTTCCTGGCATGAATCTTCCAAGCATAGGAGTTGCACCAGTAATCTCACAGAATTTCTCAACTGGGGTGCTGGCATATTCTCTACCAGAACAAACTAGAACTTTTGTGATATCTGCTCTATTGATAAACTTGGCTGCAGTTTGAATTCTTGATAATGTTTTCTTGCTGTCAATAATGTATAATCCTTCATTTGTTGCCTTGGTAACAAATGAGTTCATAAATTTTGTTTTTACTTGAGTTCCTACTCTTATTCCAGTAGATAACACGTATTTTTCCATGTGTTCAAAGTCTTCTTGCTTGCTCATTGCGTGTTTCTAAATCTCGGCCATTCCACGTATTAAATCATACTCTGAAAGTCGTACTAATTCATTAAGTTTGGCTATTCTTTCTCCACCTAATATGCCGACCTTGAGCATCTTTGATTTAGTCGCAAGTCCAATGTGAGATATATGGGAATCAGTTGATTCTCCAGATCGATGGGATGTGATTATTTTTACATTGTTATTGTTTGCCTCTTTTGCAAACTCTAAAGCATCATAGAGGCTTCCTGCTTGATTTACTTTTAATATGGCACCACTACACGCTCTTATTTTTATTGCTTTTTTGAGAATTTTTGTATTTGTTACTAAAAGGTCATCTCCTGTAACCAATACACGTGGGAATTTTTTGGTCAAGATAGCCATGCCTTCAAAATCTTCTTCGTGAACGGCATCTTCAGCATAAACAAGTTTGTATTTTTTTATTATATCTGAAGCAAATTCAATCTGTCTTTGTGGAGTATTTTCAAAACCTGCTCTATCATACACGTATCTCTTTTTCTTTTCGTTCCATTGTGTGGTTGAAGCAAAATCCACTCCTAATGAAACTTCTTTTCCTAATGTAAAACCAAGCTGCTCACAAGCTTTTGCAGCTACTTCTAATGCTTTATCATTTTTTAATTTGGGTGCCCAACCGCCCTCATCTCCTCTACCCTTTGTGAAATTTGGATCTTTTTTAGCTAGAATCTTTCCTACTTCTTTATGAACCGACAAGTTGACCTCTATTGCATCACGAATAGTTTTGGAGCCCGTTGCACAAACTAGAATTTCTTGAATATCTGGCGTACCAGGTCCTGCATGAGCTCCTCCGCCTATGATATTTCCAAGAGGAAATGGGAATCTAAAAGTTGAATTTCTTGCCAATAATTTGAACATTGGGACATCTGATGATTTTGAAGCAGACTCGATTGATGCAATAGTTAATGCAAATGCCAGAGAACCTCCAACTTTAGAATAATTGGGAGTTGGATCAATCTCTCTTAAAGTCTCATGAATTATTTTTAAATTTGATGGATCAAGACCGATAAATTTCTTTACATTTTTTTTTAAAATATCTAAACTCTTTTCTGGCTTATCTTGAGGAAAGCTCTGAGATTCGTATTTACCAACACTTGCACCTGAGGGAGCACATACTCGTCCTATATGTTTTTTATCTGATATGACATCAACTTCTATGGTTTGACTTCCTCTACTGTTGTAAAGGATTCTGCCTATGATTGAAGTAATCAGAGGCATTCTATTCTAATTCTGCTCTAACTTCTTGTTCTCTTCTCTTAATTGCTTCGTAAAATGGAATGACTTGATGTATTGTTTCAACTGATGTTAATATCATAGCTCTGCAACAATATCTTTTGAAACCGAAAGAATCCAAAACCTTTTTTGGATCTTCACCACTTTTTACACGATTCTGATATTCTTTAAATTTGTCCGCAATTAAATTTCCACAACTAAAACATCTAACAGGAATCAGCACAGACACAAAAAGTAATCAAGGCTTATAAAAACCATACATGGGTAAAACCAAATGTGCGGGAGTCGCCCAGCCTGGTCAAAGGCGCTAGCTTGAGGGGCTAGTATCTTAGGATTTCGAGGGTTCAAATCCCTTCTCCCGCATTAAAAATTCAAAACACAATAAATTGAACTGGTAAAAAAATATTATCATATGATAATGACCGTATCATAATTTGCATTCAATAAAATAACTTTACATCTAATATTTTGTTACACGTCAAACAAAATGTTGAATTTTCTATCACAATCATCATTATTATGATGTTGCCATTGTTCTTGAAATTCATACTTTATTTGTTACATGATTGCTAAATAGTTCCAGTAATTTTGATATTTTATATAATATGACAAATCTCGGATATGAATTCCGCATTGGTAAAGCCCATATTTAACATAAAATTCCATATTGTTATGGAAATCACGGTAAAACAAATGATGCAAATTGAAGAGAATGGGCATCGGATGGGTTTTTTTAGAAAACTCATGATGGAAAATGCAGGCGCTGCTACTGCAAGACATGTTGTTGAGCACTATTCTGATTTAACATCAAAAAAGGTAACGGTTTTTGCAGGATTGGGAAATAATGGAGGTGATGCTTTTGTTGTGGCACGACACTTGGCTGGATTTGGATGCCAACCTACAGTCATACTTCTAGGACATCCTGATAAAATAAAAACAGATGAAGCCAAATCTAACTGGAAGATTTTAGAAAAGATGGATTCGATAAATCTTGTACTTGCATCTGACGCTGTTGGGCTTGTTATTGATGCAGAAGTTATTGTAGATGGAATTATTGGAACTGGTATATCTGGAAGCATCAGAGAACCTTACTCATCAGCAATAAATCTCATAAATCAATCACATGCTTTCAAATTAGCAGTTGATATACCAACAGGTCTTGATCCAGATACAGGACTGGTAAATGACAAGTGTGTAAAAGCTGATGTTACTATAACTTTTCATAAAATGAAAATTGGACTGCCAAAAAATCTAGATATGTGTGGTAAGATAATTGTTGAGAAAATAGGAATACCACCAGAAGCGGAGATTGGTGCGCTATGATAGTGCATCAACTGGAAGTAGGAAATATGCAAAACTTCACTTATGTTCTTGAAGATGAAGAGACAAAAGAAGCAGTAATCATTGATCCATCTTGGGATTTGGACCTGGTAATTGAAACATTGGAAAGAAACAGTCTAAAAGTCAAATATGTGATAAACACACATCACCATTTTGATCATACAATAGGAAATGATGCAATAGTAAAACATACTAAATCTAAAATCTTGCAACACGAGTACTCTACTTTAAAGAATGATATACGATTATCTAATGCTGAAAAAATCAAGTTTGGTAATTCTGAACTTACTGTGATTCACACTCCAGGGCATTCAAAAGATAGTATTTGTCTGGTTGGTGATGGAAAAATCTTTTCAGGAGATGCACTTTTTGTAGGAAATTGTGGAAGAGTTGATTTACCCGGAGGAAGCGCAAAAGAGCTTTATCATAGCTTGTTTGATATTATTTACAAACTTGACGATGATCTCATGTTGTATCCTGGACATAATTATGGAACCTCTCCAAATTCAACTATAGGTAAAGAAAAAAAAACTAACTTTGTATTACAGCCTAGAACCGAAGAAGAGTTTGTGAATTTTATGGGCAGTGATTAACCATTGCAAGACATTGAGATATTTGGAAACAATCAAAAAGGTTTAGAATTCATAAAACAAACCAAACAAAAAAAATTCATTTTTTCCTTGGTTATTTCTTATACTGCAACATCAGAAATACCAGGAATAACTATAGCTGGAGAGCACCCTGATCTAATAAAATTCACTGGACCTGCTGATGCTGAATTTATCCATTACGGACATTGTAAGAGTATTTCTGTAATTCCTATGACTCCTGATGGAAAACCAACACCTGCATTATTAACAAAAACAGCATTAGAAGCAGCAAGCATTTCAAGTATTGTTATAAATGCAGGCAGTAAGGTATCGCCAAAACTTCCTTTTATTGATATGAATCTAGATTATGGAAAAAATATTGCAAAAGAGCCAGCACTCAGTATGGAGGAAGTTGGAAAGGCTGTAGAATATGGTAGAATAATTGGAAGATTCCTAGGAGCTTCGACTGATTGTCTTGTTGTTGGTGAAAGTATTCCGGGTGGTACTACAACTGCCCTTGGAGTACTTGAAGGACTGGGAATTAAAGGACTTGTCAGTAGTAGCATGCCAGAAAATCCTGTAGGGCTTAAGATTAAAACAGTAAAAGACGCATTAAAAAGACTACAATCAAAGAATCCATTTGAAATTGTTTCACAACTAGGTGATCCGATGATTCCAACAGTTGCGGGTATTCTTAGTACAGCTTCAGAATTATCTAGAGTGATGTTAGCAGGGGGAACGCAAATGGCTGCAGTACTTGCCTTTGCAAAAAGTATGGGATTTGAAGGAAAGAATACAGCTCTTGGCACCACCTCTTATATCACAGACGACAAATCTGCAAATTTAATCGAGACTGTTTCACAGATTATGGATATTCCTATATTAGTTGCTAAACTAAAACTTGGAGAATCTAAAATTTCTGGATTACGATCATATGCAGAGGGTTTTGTCAAAGAAGGAGCTGGTGCAGGAGGTGCATCTATTGCATGTATGTTGAAAACGGGAATTGATGCCAAGGGTCTTTTGGATTTAACTGAAAAAGAATATGAAAAAATCACTTGACTGTTACTGATTTTGCCAAGTTTCTAGGATAATCAGGATCTGTATCTTTTTCAAGTGCAGCATAATATGCAAGAAGTCTGTATTGGTACTATCTCTACAAGAGGATACAATGACTCTGTGATAGTGGGAATATCTATCCAATAATCATATACATCACTTGGCTTATCAGAAATTCCTATTATCTTTGCTCCTCTAGCTTTAATTTCTCTTGCTGATGTTAACGTATCATTGTAGGTAGAATCATTTGGATTGATGATTAAAACATATGAATTTGAATCCATTAATGCTAATGGACCATGTTTTAATTCTCCACCTGGAAGTCCCTCCGCATGAATGTATGTAAGCTCCTTTAGCTTCAATGATCCTTCTGAGGCAATTGGATAGTGAACACCTCTTCCTAATACGT
Organism: uncultured Nitrososphaerota archaeon; assembly: GCA_963824385.1. Classification (GTDB taxonomy): domain Archaea; phylum Thermoproteota; class Nitrososphaeria; order Nitrososphaerales; family Nitrosopumilaceae; genus Nitrosotalea. The sequence goes on along the minus strand of CAWGPD010000004.1, from coordinate 602,536 downwards.
AAATATCTGAAACATCTTTTAGCCTCCTTGCAACATCTCTAATTTTGGAATCATTAGAAAGAACCTTCTTTATTGCCTCTGATACCTTTGGAAGATCTAACTCTATACACCCATCACATATTTTATCGACCATTTTGTATAATACTACAAGTTGTGACGTAAAACTTTTAGTGGCTGCAACTCCTATCTCTGGACCGCAGTTAAGTCCAATTGAAATCGACGATTGGTGAACTAGTGAAGATGTCATCATGTTGACAATTGATATGATTTTAGATCCTGTCTTTTTCGCAATGTTTACAGCCTCTAATACATCTGCACTTTCTCCACTTTGAGATATTGCAATTAGAATTGATTTCTCTTCAAATATGTCCGGGGAAAATTGTGCTTCACTGGAAATTAATGGATCTATCTTTATCTTTGCATATTTTGAAAAGAGAAATTTTGCAATTAACGCTGCGTTATAGCTTGTTCCGCTTCCAGTAATGTACAAATTTCTTGCATGTTTTATCAAATCAGAAGCTAAATCTATCTCAATTTTAGTATTATTTCCAGCATTCAATATTGTTGTAGGCTGTTCCGAAATCTCTTTCAAAGTGTAATGAGCATATTGTCCCTTGTATGCATCAGCAAATTCCTTTGATACTTTAGTTATTTGGTGCTGTACTGGATTTGCATCAAAATCAAAGATCTTCAATCCTGACGAATCAATGATAACAAATTCTTTGTTATCTGGATAAATCACTTCATCAGTATATTCTACAAATCCTAATACATCACTTGAAATGAAATATCCTTCTTTTCCAACTCCAATTATGAGTGGTTCGTGTAGTCTACTGCAGCTAACGTGCCATCCTGAAACACTGCTACAAAAGCGTAATTTCCTTTTAGTTCAGATAATGTATCTACTATGGATTTTTTAATCTCTTTTGTCTTGTCATAATTATATTGAAGAAGATTTGCAATCACCTCACTGTCTGTCTGACTTTTAAAAGTATAACCTCGTGTTTGAAGTTCTTTTTTTAATTCTTCATGATTTTCAATTATTCCATTATGTACGATAGCAATTTCTCCTGAACTTGATGGATGTGGGTGCGCATTTGCATCAGTTACCATTCCATGGGTAGCCCAACGTGTATGACCTATTCCTATTGTTCCAGTAAGTTCGTCAAGCTTTACTGTTTTATTTACTTCTAAGACTTTGCCTACTCCTTTTCGTACATTGATCTGATGCTCAGAAAAAGTTGCAACTCCTACACTATCATAGCCACGATATTCCATCCTTTTTAGTCCCTTGACTATTATTGGGGCTGCAGCACTGATACCGAGATATCCTATAATCGAACACATATTGATCTTAATGTATTTTCTTGATAAATAATGATTGCGTGTATTTTACACAGCTGGTTGTTCAGTTTTTACTTCTTCATCTGGCTGCGCTGCTTCTACTGCTTGGACAAGAGGTTGTTTTGCCTTGTTAAGGTCTAATTCTGGTGACAAGTGAATCTGATCTTCTTCTTCAACTTTTACTGTGTAGGAAGGGATGGTAACTACTCTATCTCCAATCATTACATGACCATGAACAACTATCTGTCTTGCCAAATATGGACTCTTGATTGATTCTTTTTTCTGAATGAATGTTTGTAATCGTCTAGATAAAAAGTCCGCTACTTTTAGGTTGAGTACATCATCTAATGTTGCATTTTCTTTTACAAGTCCTACCCGTGCAAGTGATTTCATAAGTATTGGTTCTTTTGTAATTCTGATATCTTGTGTTAATGCTAATAGTGATCTTGCTTGATTTCTTATTCTTGAAAGTTCTGTATGTGCTTTCCATAACTCTCTTTTGTTTTTAAGACCAAAAGTACCTAAAACATGTAATTCCTCATTTAGTAAATCATAGTTAAGAGGACGCTTTGGTTTTCTCCACATTTTGCGCGAATTCTTTGGATGATCTCCCATCTAATTCACCTACTTCTTCTTTTCCGCAGCTGGTTTTGCTGCAGGAGTGCACCCGCCTTTGGAGCTGCTGCAGGAGCTGCACCCGCCTTTGGAGCTGCTGCAGGAGCTGCACCCGCCTTTGGAGCTGCTGCAGGAGCTGCACCTTCAGCGGCTGGAGCACCTGGAGAACCAGCTGGTAAAACTTTACCTCCTTTCTTTACTCCAACGGCACCACCTTTTCTACCAGTGGTACGTGTACTTTGTCCACGAACTTTTAATCCATATGTGTGACGAAATCCTCTCCAACTGTTCATGCCTTTCTCTCTCTCAATATCATTTCTTTTGGTAAAATCAACATCAGAAGTAATCAGATGAAAATCATTTCCAGTGTCCATGTCTTTTTGTCTATTTAGAAACCAAGATGGTATATTTACAGATGAAGGATTTTTCATTGCGTTCTCTATCTCTACTACTTGTGATTCTGTGAGAAAACCTACATTACTATCTGGATTGATTTTTAAAACTTGTAAAAGTGCTCTTGCAAAATTGTAACCTATGCCCTTTACTTGACCAACTCCTATGATGGTCTTTTTGGCACCGGGAACATCCTTACCCGCAATTCTAACTATGTGTCTGAATTCTTGTGAAGACAAGTATTAAAAAATCCCCCTCACCCCCGATAAAAACCATACTAAAATAATAACAGTTTAAATCAGATTTAAAGAGTATTTACTACATTGACTCAAGAACTTGAAAATCTTGTTAATAGAAGTTATGGTTCAGAACCAAAGTATACTGAAATTCTAGCTGGTGTTCCTGAAGACTATAAACAAATTAAGACATTAAGAGATCTTCTAGAAATTAATTATAAAATCGTTAGTGCAAAGGAACAACTTCGTAGAAATTTAATTTTAAAGATAAAATCAAAGAGTGCCACATATCCTGGGATAATTGGCTTTGATGATGATGTTATTCCTGCCTTGGATAGGGCCATACTCTCATGCCATGATATGATTTTGGTAGGTCAGATAGGACAGGCAAAGACTAGGATAGCACAAACAATTGCGGAAACACTGCTTTCTCCAATGCCTCTAATTCGAGGTAGCATAACAAATGATTGTCCTATGGATCTTCCACCAAATGATCTAATATCATTATTAGATGATAAAGAAAATTACATGTCAATTCCAAAATTTTATGTTGATGGTGACAGTGTAGAAAAAATTCGTAATAATAAACTTGATACTCAAATCGAATGGGTTGACGGTAAACACAGATTCAAGTATGTGTTGGCAACTCCTGATATATCTGTAAAAGATTTAGTTGGCCAGATAGATGCAATCAAGATAACAAAGAAAGGCGCAGAAATGTATGAAATTGAATCTTATTCTCCAGGTCAATTAATGCAAGCAAAACATGGATTATTTTGTATTGATGAATTACCTGTTCTTGATACAAGAAAACAAGTAGCACTCTTGTCTGTATTACAAGAAGGGAGATTCACAACTGGTTCATATCCAGTTATCTTTGAACCAAAAACCGTATTTTTTGCAACTGCAAATCCTATAGATTATACTCATTCTGGAAAAATAATTGAACCACTTTATGATAGACTAAAAAGTCACATTCAAACTCATTATCCAAGATCACTTCTTGATGAAATGCTAATAATAATACAGGAAGCAAAAATACCGAAATCACTTATTCCTGTATTCTTGTTGAAAATTTTAACTAGGATTGTCCAAGCTGCTCGTGCTAGTAATGAAATTAATCAAGATAAAGGTGTGAGTGTCAGAATGGGAGTACATAGTCTAGAATTACTTGTAGGAGAAGCAGAAAGGACTAGATCTCTAATTCATAACATCATGGCAGTACCAAGACCATGTGATATATTTTCTATTGCTCAATCCGTAAAGTTTGAACTTGCCGAACTTGATGATGTAACTGAAAATCGTACAAAAGTTCTAAAAAATCTAATCACTAGTGCTATGAAAGAAACATCTCTGGAATATCTATCGGGTGTGGATTCAAGCATTTTTGACTCGATAAAAAAAGAATTTCTAGGTAAATCATTTCAAGTATCACAAGCAATACTTGGGTCAAATAGTATGCAAACATCATACAATAATCAATTGAAGAATTTCAATTCCCTCCTAACTTTGGTTACTAATGTATATCAAAAAATTACCTCTGATCAGGAAGACTTTGTAAAAGAAACTAAAAAGCATGAAATTTCTAATTCTACTCTAATTATTTCTGAAAATACACAAAGTGAGGTTAAAGCTGGTGTTGTAGAATTAGTTCTTGATGGTCTTTGCTGGATAGAACCTAAAATCCTAGATAAGAAAGAGGGTACATACGTTGCGAGCTAATACTACTAACTTTGTATATTTTCAAAATGAAAATAATACATCTGAAAATGCCTCATCAGAAATATCTGATGAATCACTGAAACAAGCTCTAAAAACAATTGCAAGTCAAATCTTGAAGGAAAAAACTCCATCAATGAAAGATTTGGAAAGCATCCTGGAAGGTACACTACAGGAAACAACCAAAAATCAAGCAAAAAATGATGGTCAACAAGAAACAGAAGTAGATGGAAATAGTGAACCTATGACAAAATACTTGCAAAAACTTGGTTATCTTAAAGATGACAAAAAATGGTTAACAAAGAAAGCTTTTTTTGAAATTGGACAAAAAATGCTTGGAGATATAATAAAAGCAATTAATGAGAGTGGCTCTGGTTTTCATGAAACTAAAAATATTGGATTAGGTGATACAATTCTTGATACTACAAAAAAACTCGAAGTAGGAGATGACATCAAACATTTGAATGTGCCAAAGACGATATTAAATGTAATACAGCGAAAAAAAAGTAATGATGAACCCATAAAATTCCCACTTGAAATAGAATTTGATGATTTTGAAAAATTTGAAACAAAAGAAGAGGTAAAAGTTGGAGTTGTATACTGTATAGATCTTAGCTCTACAATGAAATACGCTCTAAGTTCTGGAGAGGGAACTAGAATAGAAGCAGCAAAAAAGGCTTTGTGGGCGCTATATGTATTAAATAAAAAATTCTTTCCTAATGATTCTATTTACATTGTAGGTTTTGGTTCACTTGCATCACAAATCAATCCTCGTGATATCCCATATCTGAAAACCTATGACGCCAATGATAATTTTCTTCATTATACAAATTATCAAGCAGCTTTAAGGTTATCATTAAAGATTCTAAAAAAAGATGGTTCACAAAATAAAAGAATTGTTATGATAACTGATGGTCAACCAAGTGCATGTTTTGTAGATGACGAATCACAAAAAAATGCTATACTCTCAGATAAGCCATATTCACACTTTTATAGGCCGGATCAAGCAACTCTTTCTAAAATAAAAAATGAAAGGGATGTAAAACTGGATATAGGTAATGAGATGGTCTATCTGTGTTATCGGTATAAGCAAGTTGATCCTGCAGTAGAATCAAAAACATTACACGAGGCAAAAAAATGTAGAAAAGAGGGTATTGAAATTGATACCATCATGGTAAGTGAAGAAGCAGAATTGTTGAGTTATGTTGAAAGTCTTGAAAAACATCTGAAGGGAAGAGCATATTATATAAATCCAGAAAAAATTGATAGAGTTTTAATAAGTGATTTTATATCTAACAAGAAAAAAATACTTAACTCTAGGAACAACTGGTAAATTTGACTGAAAGTTTTGATAGACAAAAAATGATGGAAACTTTGGTAGATCCAAAAATATCATCTATTCTTGCAGAACTTGAAAGTGGAGAAAAAGATTCTACATATTTGACAGATAAGCTACATTTATCATCAGATCAGATAAAAGAACATCTCTCATATGTAATAGAACACCATTTTGTTGTAATAAATCAAAACGATGGACATGAAATTTTTAGAGCTGATTTAAACAAACTTAATAAAATTATGGAAAGTGATGATAATTTTAAAAATGTAGTTGATGGACTAACGGAACTAGATCAATTTTTGAACTAAGATTGAGGCCTGGCACGATTTTTAATAAGATACATTATGCCAACTGCAAGTCCAGAAAGACCTATGATAAGTATGATGGGTGTGATGGAACCAGAAGTCTCATCTGATTCTATACCTTGTGGATAGTATCCTATAAATCCAAGAATCTGAATTTCTCTCTGTCCTTGATTCTGTATTTGTAAAGTGTAATTACCAGATGTGGAAATCTTGAAAATTTCCTGAATTGGACTTTTAGTAACAGATCTTGTTATTATTGTATTTCCATTTGGATCAATTATAACTGCCTTGATATTGTCATCATTTTTTAAATCAGTTACCTGAATACCGTATACTTCTTTTCTATTGTTATTTGAATCCATTACTTTTGTAATATTCATTTGTGTCCCAACACTCAAGGTCTGTTGTTGATTTACAAGATTTTCAGCAGTTGATTGAGATTGATATACTGTTATGGCAAAGCCAACAAATACAAGTATTCCACTTGTTATTATGATTGGTATAGGTTTTACCACAATGCGTCTGAATTCTGACCCTTAGTTAAAACTTGGTATGAACATGACGTGATTCATCTATCATAAATGACATGAATTATTCGATAACATTATCTTGTACATCTTCTCATATTAGAAAGTTGTATAAAATTCTGATTCTCCTTCTGGTTCTTTCAATGATGATTCCACCAATGACGCTACCTAACGCAAAGGCCTATTCGGATCATCCTAATCTTTTTGTCTCTGCAGAAAATAGTCTTTTTAATAATTATTTTTCTGGACCAATGGTAGTTGAAGTTATGGTGACCGAAGCTAGTAATCAATTAGATCAAGCATTAGGTGAGCCAAACGTTTCTGTAGCTGGAAAACGTCTTCGAATGGTTCAGGGTTCTGATAGTAATTGGTATGGCTTTTTTGCAAATACTGATATGGCAAAACAGGCTGATCAAGCAGCACTTTCTGGTGCACCAGGTCAGAGTACTGACTTTGGTGTTTTTTGTTCTGGGTCTACATCTGCGTCAGTTCTAGGAATAGATATTTCCCAGACTGATGGAGTGGCAATTCCAGATTCTGCAGGATTGTCTGGTACGACTCAGGGAAATACTGGCTTTAATTCATGTACTGGTAATGCAACATCTCCATCAAGTCAAAATAATGTTGTACGAAATCCTCCATCGCTAAATACAAATCCAAAAGTTCCAGTGGGACAAATAGGGATTAATCCAAATGTATGGCCTCTCATCCAACTTTTTACTTTAAGTGATAATGTTCACATTGAATATGATGGCTCAACAGGTACACAAAGTGTAGACCTTACTTATTCTTCTAACATTCCAAATATATCAATAAAGTCTTGACAGAAATGCATATCCAGCTGGTTCAGATGTTTTTGCAACAATAAATGATATTGAATTGAGTATAGATCCTACATCTCAAAACTCGTGGACATTCAATGTTGGTTCCCCTCAGGCAACCTTTTACCAGGCCTTTTCAGAATCTGGTAGGAGTGCAAGTGGATCTGGATTAGTAAATCTATTACCGTATCTAAGTAATCTTGGATTCCAAGATAACGGAAAGTTAAGTATGGATGCATCAAATGTAGTAAATCTGAAAACTAATTCTCTTCAAACAAGTTCATCACTTAATGGCATGTACAACCAATTGGTAACTTTTGTAGAAACAGGACCACATACTGGAATTTTTGAAAGCTCCTATGCTAGCATATCTACAATTGGAACACTACCAAATGCTCCTAGGGGTAACTCTGGTTCTATTACTTATGATCAACAAAGTGTTTCTATTGTTTCTGGTACTTCTACAGGAAGTCTTACTGTTGGTACTGCTCAAAGTCAATTTAATCCAGGTCAAAAAGAAACAATCACTCTAGTAGATAATACTCAAAATCTTAATTCAAATCAGATTGATCAACTAGATGTTTTTAGAAGTTCAGCAAGAATACCGACCTTGGAGATTGGAACTCCAATTACATTGAGTAGCTCCTCAGATGTTACATTCTATAATACTTCTAGCACTCTTACAGTTCCATCTGCTGTATTTGATAGCAATTCCCTGAGACTGATAGTGGATACTAGGAGTCAATCAATGTCTAATTTCCAGAAAATCACAATAAATCTTGGTATTTCAGCCAATTCCCTTCAGAATTTACTCATAGATACAAGTCAACCAAATTCAAATGGAACTAATTGGATAAATTATGATTTAAGATCTTTTCAACAACAACTAGGCATAACTTCATTCTCTGGTACCAGTATGACACTGTATTTTGGTTCTGTTGGGAACTTGCCAGTACAAATCTTAGCACCAGGAACAATTGATTCTGGTAATGGCTTAGTTCAGATAAGCGATGCCACCGTGGCATCTATTGCATCAATCTCATCTGGTCTTCCAGTATATTTAGAAATTAATTTCAATACTTCAGGTGAGTTTTCAAATCCAAGCGATACTCAACCAATAGTCTTTGATCTTTTTTCCTTTGGAAGTAAAAATGAACAACAAGTAAACAATGCTATCTACAGAGCAGAACTACAAGAAACATCTGCCAATTCAGGTGTATTTACTGGAACAATGGAGTATGCGGTAATAAATCAATTAAATCAGTTTGATCCTAATTTGATTAAAAGTCTTAGTACTTTTGGTAGTAATATTAAATTTCTTGTAAGTAACGAACTTACAGATGCTAACGCAATACACTTTTCAATCATAGGTAGTCAACAAGGAGGATCAGCAACACCTGTAACATCACAAAGTAATCTTCCTACACATACTGGTATAGTGACACTTGATTCATCAAATTATAGAATTGGCTCAGATGTTACAATTACAGTCAATGACCCAGATCTCACTACTGATGCTGATACCATTGTAACTTATTCAAGTGTAAACGATCCTGGTTCTCCAGCTGATGATACCGTTGGAGATAATGATGGAAACATACTCCTAGAAGTTTGGATTAAGGGATTTAGATTTCATCATTGTACGATAGATGGAGTCAATTATGGGGGACTTGCAGCTACGGGTTTTACACTAACTGAAACAGGACCAGGTACTGGAATATTCCAGGGCATTTTTAAAATGCCATCACAGATATGTAATGAGGATGGCACTGCTCTAATATCCTCTGTTGGAGGTAGTGTTCAGGCATGGTATCATGATTATAGAGATCAATTTGGTAGGTCCGTTATAATACCTGCAATAGTTGCCTCTTCTGCCACAGCACAATCTACAACACAATCTGCAATCACTACAGTACCATACAACACAGTTTCCAAGTCAACACAAATTAGTGATAGCTCTGGAAGGCCATTACTTCAAAATCCACATGTTGGACAAGCAATAAATTTTCAGAGCATGATTACAAACAATAATTATTCTAATTATCAAAATATCTCTTATATTGTCCAGATAAAAGATAGTAACAATAAAGTTGTTTTCCTAAAATGGTCTGAAGATAATCTTGCAAATCTGTCTACTATGAACGAAGAACTCCAATGGACACCAACATCACCTGGAGTTTATTCTGCCGAAGTCTATGTCTGGAATGGAATGGATTCTCTAGTGCCACTCATAGATAATAGTCAATATACAATTCAAGTTCTTCCATAATGGAAATCTAGAATTTTTAAAAATTGTATTTACTTTTGTATGGTGATACTGCACGTAATTCCTGAACGACTTTTTTTAATACATCTACAGTTTCATCAATTTCTTCTTCTGTGTTTGTTATTCCTACTGTAAGACGTAAAGATCCTGTTACTTGTTCATGTGAAAAGCCCATTGCTTTTAACACATGTGATGCTTTTTGGATCTTTACAGAACAAGCAGAGCCAGTAGACGCAGATATTTTATTTTCATCTAATTTTATTATTAGATCCTCTCCGTTTACACCAAGAAAAGTAAAGTGAGTGTTATTAGGAATTCTCACATCTGGATGTCCATTAAGTGTAGTTGATGGTATTTCAGATAAAACTCGTGAAATCAACCTTATAGTTAATTTTTTGAAATGTTGTATATTTTCATTCTCATTATCCTTTGCTAATTTACATGCCATTCCAAATCCAATAATGCTTGCTACATTCTCTGTACCTGAACGTAATCCTCTTTCTTGACCTCCTCCTAAAATTAGAGGTGATATTTTGATACCATTTCTAATATACAGGGCACCAACGCCTTTTGGACCATTTATTTTGTGAGATGAAATTGAAAGCAAATCGATTCCAAGGTCCTTAACATCTATGGGAGTCTTTCCAATTGCTTGAACCGCGTCTGTGTGGAAAATAATGTTTCTCTCTCTTGCAATCTTAGCTATTTCCTTTATAGGCTGAATTGTCCCGACTTCATTATTGGCATACATTATTGTAATCAGGCAAGTATCACTTGAAATCTCTCTTTTAAGTTCGTCTAGATTTACAAAACCCTGATGGTCTACGGGCAGAAAAGATATTTTGTATCCTTCTTTTTCAAGATATCTACAGGGTTCTAGGATTGCATCATGTTCAATAGATGATGTTATGATATGTTTCCCTTTGTTTAGTGATGCTATTCCGTAGATTGCAGTATTGTTTGACTCTGTTCCGCCAGAAGTTATGAGTATTTCATTACTATCTGCATTGATGAGTGCTGCTATTCTTTTCCTTGCATTTTGAATTGCTGTATTTGCAAGCCTACCATGTCGATGAATGGAAGAAGGATTTCCATACTGTTCTCTAAAATAAGGTAACATCTCTTCGATGACCTTTTCATGAACTGGTGTAGATGCGGCATTATCCAAGTAAATCAATCTGTTATCACGTTGAGCCTTCCTGGTCTATATCCACTTGGATCAACTAGGATTGTATCAAATCCAAATTGATTCATATATTCTCTTAGCACTGACATCTTTTTTTTGTCACTGAGAAAAACAATTTCATTTTTATCTACTTCTATGTTGGCACTATTTCCAAAGTCACGAACTCTTACTTGTCTTATCCCAAAAAGTTGTTTTATCATTATTTCACTTTTCTCAATTCTTACAAGCTTTTCAGCAGTAACTGTATTTCCCCATGGAATGCGAGATGCTAAACAAGAATTGGATGGCTTGTCATGAATTGAAAGACCTATCTGTCTTGCTACTCTTCTAACATCATCTTTTTTGAATCTACATTCCACTAGTGGACTTTGAATGCCATTTTCTTTTAGGGCTATAATTCCGGGTCTATATTCTGTAAGATCGTCCAAGTTAGTTCCGTCAACGATGAGACTAATTTTTTCTATTTTTGATAGTCTGAGAAGATGTTCTGATAGTTCAGTTCTGCAATGAAAACATCTTTTTTTATCATTTTTTACAAAGTCTGGATTATCCAGTTCATTGTATTCGATAATTATGTGTCTAATTCCTATTTCTTGACAAACTATCTTTGCAGATTCTAACTCTTCCTGAGAGAGTGTCTTATAGTCTGCTGTTACAGCAATAGCCTGTTTACCTAGAGCTTTTTGGGCAGCATATGCCACAAGGGCACTATCAACTCCGCCCGAAAGAGCTACCAGAACTTTTTCTTTTGTATCAAACCAATTTATTAGTTCTTCTAACTGTTTCATTTTATGTCTAGTCTCCGTTTGACTTCATCTGATATCAAATCTGATGCCGCTTTAAATGGTAATGACAATGACTCTGAGATTGACTTGATATCGTCTGATTCAACTTTGAAATGCTTTACAATCTCATCCTGTTTTACAATCTTACATCTCACAGCGAAATTTTTTCCTTGTAAGAGAATGGGTACTGTGACAGTTATTCTTGGAACAATATATCGACTAGAGGATCTTACTCGTACGCCTAAAGTTCCAGTCTCTGAAACGAGTATACTCATCAAGCTATTTGTAACAGATGGATCGCATATTATGGAAACAAGATTGGTCGGTCTTCCCTTCTTTGTTATAGCTCCTGTTACGGTTACATCTTTTGCACCATTTGCAATTATCTTGTCAATCATATGTCCAATTGTCTCGCCAGAAACATCATCTAGGTTTGTTTCAAGAATTTGTACCGTATCTAACTGAAATTCACCTGTTGATTCTCCTCTAACAATTTTCAAAACATTGGAGAAACCATCAAAATTCTTGTTTCCAGCGCCATATCCTATTGATTTTATTTTCATTGTTGGATAAAATTCTGAGCATCTATCTGACAAATTCACAAGTAGGCTTGCACCAGTAGGTGTGGTGAGTTCCTCTCTGATCTGTCCTCCACAAATTATTGTGTCTGAACCACGGAATATTTCCAGTATAGCACTTGCAGGATTAGATGTAGTTCCATGAGAGAAAGTTAAAGTTCCACCACCCACTGCCACTGGTGTTGAAATAATTTGCTCTGAAAATAATTTTAGATCATCTAATGCAATAGCTGAACCAATTATATCTATGACAGTATCAATACTTGATGCTTCGTGAAAATGCACTGATTCCAAAGGTTCTCCATGTATCTTTGATTCTGCATGAAGTAATGATCTAATGCTTTCCTTTGCAAAAACTTTAGCTTTTTCAGATAAACCTATCTTATCTGATGTTGACAATATGCATTCTTGAATTTCCATTCCTTTTCGTTCGTGATGATTTTCATTTACCTCTAAAACAAGATGCGTTGCCTCTATTCCATGTTTTATAACTTTATCAAAATCTACTTTTGTAATTTTAGAACCTTTGAGATACTCTTCAACTGAATATATGCCATCTATAACCTTGGACTTGTTTGCACCTATGCTGACTAGCGAAGAAAGTAACATATCTCCAGAGATTCCAGCTATCTGTGCATCAATTACAAGCACCATGATTTTCTAAACATACTGGAATGCATATAAATTGTAATTTAGTTGAAGAAATACTATATCCGAAATTTTGATAAAAGACAGTCAAGTTTAATTAGAGATTACATGGAGGGCATTTTATGATTACAATTATTGGCTCGGGAAAAGTGGGTGGAGCAGCTGCATTATTTACAGCTCTTAGAAAAGTTACAGATGAAATATTGCTATTGGATGTTGTTCAGGGTCTTCCACAAGGAGAGGCTATGGACATAAATCACATGTTGGCAGAAAAAGGAATTGATGTAAACGTTAGAGGTTCTAATGATTATTCTGAAATGAAGGGCTCTGACATTGTAGTTGTTGTTGCTGGTTCTGGTAGAAAACCTGGGATGACAAGAATGGATCTTCTAAAAATAAATGCGTCAATAGTAAAAGGTGTTGTAGAAAATATACAAAAATATGCTAAAGATGCAATGATTGTTCCAGTAACTAATCCATTAGATCCAATGGCATACCTCACATACAAAGTCTCAGGCTTTCAAAGAAATAGGATATTTGGAATGGGTGGCATGCTTGATTTGTCCCGATTTACACAATTCATACATGAATCTACTGGTTACTCGAGAAATTCTATACGTGCACTTGTAGTGGGCGAACATGGTGAAAACATGTTACCCCTTCCGAGATTTTCTACTATATCTGGAATACCCCTCTCTTCAATTTTATCAAAGGAAAAGATCGAAGAAATTGTACAGGGTACAAGGCAAGTTGCAGCAAAGGTAATAGAACTAAAGGGTGCAACAGTTCATGCCCCGGGAAATGCAATATCTACAATCATAGAGGCCGTATTGAAAAACACAAGACAGGTTATTCCTGTGGCAACGTATCTTGATGGAGAATATGGTTACTCTGATGTCACTATTGGTGTTCCAGCAGTTATAAGTAAAAATGGTGTTGAGAAAATAATAGAATTGGATCTGGATTCAAATGAAAAAGAGTGGTTCAAAAAGGGAGTAGAGAGCGTCAAAGGTGCCATCTCAAATCTTGGGCTCTGATTAAATTTTTAACTGTATCATAATTACAAATAGTGTTGGATCTTACTGAAATATTAGAATCGCTTGATCTAGGAAAGATAAGTGTACCAAAAGCCAAGAAATTGCTTTCTCTATACTCTATAGAGAAAATAGAAGATTTTGCCAAGATCGATATGAGTAGAAAGTTACGCAGAGGAATACCCGAGGTTATATTTGCTGAAAAAAAAGAATTTTTGGATCTTAAGAAAATAATTCTTGCAACAACATCTAAAGCAGATTCTGTTCTTGTCTCAAGAATCAACAAGGATCATTACAAGCAAATGCTGACTTTTTCTAGAAAGAATAAAATGAAAATACAGACAGGGAAAAATACCACCACTATACTTTTCTTCAAAAAATTGTCTTCTACGGGAGGAAAGGTTGGAATATTGACAGCTGGAACTTCGGATGTTGGGGTTGCAGAAGAAGCAAGACTGATGTGTGAAGTGATGGGATGTCAATGTGTCTGTAGTTATGATGTTGGCATAGCTGGAATTCATAGACTGTTTCCTATAGTTAAAAAAATGGTACATCATGATGTGGATGCAATTATAGTAGTTGCTGGAATGGAAGGTGCACTTGCATCCATAATCTCATCACTAGTAGACATACCTGTTATTGGAGTGCCATCATCAGTTGGATATGGTTATGGGGCAAAAGGAGTAGCAGCATTGGCATCTATGTTGCAAAGTTGTACATTGGGACTTTCCGTTGTCAATATTGATAATGGTATTGGTGCAGGAGCATTTGCACTAATATAGCAAATAGAAGTGTACGAAAAAAATCAGGTCTTAATAATTCCAAGACTTCCTAACTCAGAACCTATTCCATATCCTATTAGAGCAATACCGGTACCTAGTCCCGCCATCTCTAATCCACCTCGTAGCATGCTGATGTTAGCAATCTTTGATTTAATTGCACCAATGATAAAAGATGCAGAAAGACTAACTCCTATTGCCACAAAGAGTGGGATATATCCGCTTAAAAAGAAATAAGGAATAATAGGTAGTATTCCTCCGACAAGAAATGCACCAAACATACGGAAGGCACTCTTTAGAGGGCTTCCAACTATTTCTAAATTCAATTTGAGTTCTTCTGTAAGCATGGTATCTAACCAAACTTTCTTGTCAGATGTTATCTTGTTTACAATTTTCTCTAAATCCTGGCCAGTGAATCCTTTTGCCTTGTATACGTCTTCTATCTCTCTTCTTTCTGCTTCTGGTACATTATCCATCTCCCATTTCTCTCGTTCAATCTCAGAGTTGAGAATCTGTCTTTGTGATTTCACTGCAAGATAATTCTGTACAGCCATTGCTTTAGCCCCTGTAAACATGGCAACAATGGCCGCAAGCATAATTATGTTGGAAGGCATTGCTGCCCCTCCAACTCCAGCTACAAGCCCTAGTGAAGTGTTTATGCCGTCACCAAAGCCAAATACAAAATCTCTTATCGAACTGCTCTCTTTTTGATGTGCTTCAACATGTCTTGGTTCTACTCCAGCCATTGTCTGTAGATATATGATACCTGTTTATATGTCAAAAGTAAATAATTTTCATAATGTATCTAGGTAAACGATTTATATCATAGTGGAAAGAAGTCGATGAAAGGAATGGCAGGAAGGAGAATAGTTCTAACTGCAAATCGTAGCCTTATGACTAATTATAGAGGCAATTTTCTGTATGGCTTTATTGCATGTGGTCCTTACGAAGTAGTTCCAGAATGGGTTTTTGATAAAGTGTTTTGTCCTCCAGTTGAAACTGATCAAGTGACTGGTGAAGCAAAGGTGGCTCAAGTTGGTTTGAGAAGAGTAGAATCTGCACTATTACAAGGTTACAAACGAGATGAAGTGTTTATTGCAAACCCTGATTATTTAGAAAAATGTGTTGGACCTGATACCAAAGTTGTAGGAATAAATGTTATGGATCCTCTTGGCATGGCTCCAGTTACTACAACAATGTCCCCTGAAAAACTCTCTTACATTGCAATGAAATTTAAGAGAATGTGTGCTAAGATAATCCAACTGAAAAAGAAGTATAACTTTCATGTTGTAGTTGGTGGTAACGGTGCATGGGAACTTGCAAAAACTGATAGAATGAAAATTCATGGTATTGATACAGTTGTAGTAGGTGAAGCAGATGAATTAAGCTTCAGATCTTTTCCATGATCTTGAAAAAGGTGATGCGCCAGAATTGATGCATTGCTTTGTTAAGAATATTCAAAATATTCCTATGATTCAGGGACCTACTGTTAACTCATTAATTGAGGCAATGCGAGGATGTGGACGAGGCTGTGACTTTTGCGATGTCAATAAAAGATCAAAAAAAGATTTACCACTAGAAAGATTACAACAAGAGGCAAAAATGAATCTTGATTATGGTTTTGATTCTATCTGGTTACATTCTGATGAAATGCTTCTTTATGGTTGTGATAACAGAGACTTTCAACCAAACTATGATGCCATTATAGAGTTGTGGAAAGGTTTGAAGTCTTTGGGCGCAAGATTTGTTGGAACTACGCATATGACATTCTCTGCCGTATGTGCTGATCCAAAGCTTATTACATGACATGTCTGAAGTAAATGGCATGAGCGATGAAAAATGGCTTGCCACAAATCTTGGAATTGAAACAGTCGCACCTAGAATGGTCAAAAAACATCTAGGGGTTAAGACCAAGCCATTTTCAACAGATGAATGGGGCTGGGTTGTACGAGAGGGTGCACGGATACTAAATGAGAACCATTGGTTCCCAGCAGCTACTATCATAATTGGTTGGCCTGACGAGACACCAGATGAGACTCAATATACTATTGATTTGATTGAAGACTTTAGGAAAACAAGAATGCGTGGTCTGGTTGCACCATTATTGTATCAAGACTTTAGTGAAAAGAATTCCATGCACTTTGGTAATCTTAATGAAGCACAATTTACACTATTTTGGAAATCATGGGAGCATAATCTTAGAGTCATTAATGATATTATTCCTATAATAATTAGAAATAAGACATTTGGTCCGCCAATGAAACTTGTTATGTATGGTATGATAAAAGCTGGAACTTGGGCAATTATGAGATATCTTAGAGGTTTATCTAAAGATCTATTCAACGGTAAACTTCCAGAAGATATAATGGAAAAATATGCCCGAAGTAGATCTGTAAATGCCCCTACTTATACTAGATAGACTTTTTCTCTAACATCCTAATTGCAGCATCTGCAATAGTATTTGATTTAGGAGTTAAAACAACAAAGTAGATCTTGTCTGACCTTTCTGCAGCCTCTACGCTTTTGAATTTTTTTAAATTCATGTCAAACTCTAGCAATTTTCCATCCAGTTTTCCTTTTGAATATATCATCAAATAGGAATTTCCAGAAGCCGGAGTCAAGGGTATTATAGAAAAGATATATCCTTTGTACGAGTTTATTGGCAAAACATTTTTCATTGGCGGTGCCATGGTAGACATTGCAATAAATATGTCCTCAGGAGAATCAAACTCCTCAAATTCGAAATCCATTGTATGTCTTTATTTATTCTTGTATAATAATCTATGATATTGATATGGAATTTATTAAAATAACCGATGTGCTAATTGATTCTTTTTTAGTATTATATGAAAAATATTTTTAAAAAATTAATTTTGTTCTAGTATTTTGGCATAAATCTTAGTCCAGTCTTTGCTGAAACTGCAATTATTGATATGATTGCAATTGCAAGTACTAGAGCTGCGATTGGTCCAAACTCTGGAACTATTATTGTTCCAACAATGTCAATTGTACTGTCACCTGCATTGAATGGAATACTGAGTGTTCTGGTAGTTGGGCCCCTAACATCGCTGGCCGGTGTAACTGCCTTACCACCTATTGTAACTATGAAATTAGTATCTGGTAATGGACCAGTAGATGCTGCTACTCCTTTTGTTAAATTGGCATCAGGATTTACCGGAGGTAATGTCTTTGCATCTATCAACGCACGTGGTAGGGTGACTGATATTGAACCAGCTGCTGTGGCAGGACTTAGATTAATCTGTAATGTGTATGTGGATGCCAAAACACTCATGCTAGTAACAGTGGCTCCTTGGATGGTATATGGTATGCTATAACTTTGACTTCCTGATTGTAAATTGTATGTTGAAGTGATTGATTGTGCTATTGTAGCTGTTCCAGTTCCGCCACTATATTGGAATGTCTTGGTTACATTTGTGTCAGGTCCGTACTGTGCTAATATAGTATAAGTTCCTGCAGTTGTCCAAAGTGGTCCAGTTGCTAGAAATGTTTGAGTAAAACTACCGCTTGAAGTGACTGGTAATTGACCTATTGAAACCATGCTCTTTGTTGGATTGAAAACTATGACTGATACATCGGTTCCATTCTGTATGTCTCTCACATAACCCGACATGACGATTTTATCCCCTTGGTTATATGTCGGTAAATTTGTCGTAACATTCAAAGGTTGTAACTGTGTTTTAACATCTGAAAGTCCAGTTGCATTAGCTTCTGCTTGCAAGTATTGGTAAGCCGTTGTTGTATTTTCTAATAACTTTGGATTTACTGGTCCTGCGTTAGATGGCGGCGATACTGTTGCGTTCTGTCCAAAAGCTGGCAAACCGATTGGTGCCAAAAACACTGTTATGATTAATAATGATATAATAAAGATATTTTGTCTTCTCATGCCTGCTAGCAAATACTCAGGATCTAGAGTATTTATGTATTGATAAAAAAAAATTTGACTTTCAGTTCTAGTATTTTGGCATAAATCTTAGTCCAGTCTTTGACGAAACTGCAATTATTGATATGATTGCAATTGCAAGTACTAGAGCTGCGATTGGTCCAAACTCTGGAATTATCTGTGTACCGATTATCTCTATATCTTGATCTCCTTGTAAGAACTGGATGGTTAGGGTTCTGAAATTATTATCTGAAGATTCGCTTTGTGGTTTTACTTCAGCACCATCTATGAGTATTATGAATGCGTCATCTTGACCTGAATTTGTCTTTGCATCAATCAAAGTCCTTGGTAGTTGTACTGTAATGGTTCCATCACTGGTGGAATTTACTGATACAATTACCGATAGGCTCTGCGTATCTATTGTCATGGTTTTAACAGTACCTCCGCTTATGGTGTAATTTACGTTGAAAGTTTGTTGACTGTTGGGATCTTTGAGAGCAAATACATTACTTGTAGGGGTGACTGAACTTTGGAAATTAAATGTAGCCTGTGAGGATACATTTGAAGGGCCATATTGAACCTTGACTGTATATGCTCCATTTACTTTCCATAATACTCCTACAGCTTTGATAGTATCTGTATACTTGCCATCTTGTGACACATCAATCTGTGCCACTTGAACAAGACTGTTTGTTGGATCTAATATCTGAATAGTTAAAGGAGTTCCAGGTACTACTGATTGTACAGCGCCTGAGATCACAATTGTATCACCAAGTGTATATGATGATTTGTCCGTATTCATTGTAATTAGTGGTGCTGCTGGAGCCGATGATTGTGCCAAAATGGGAATTGATAGTGCAGAACTTAGGAAAAACAACATGATTAAAATTGCTAAATAACGCATATCGGACTTGTCTTTTAGTTGTATATTTCCTTTACTATGTTGATGATAAAAAATGAAAGTAGAGGGTTCTAGTATTTTGGCATAAATCTTAGTCCAGTCTTTGCTGAAACTGCAATTATTGATATGATTGCAATTGCAAGTACTAGAGCTGCGATTGGTCCAAACTCTGGAACTACCTGTGTACCGATTATCTCAATCTTCTCAGATTCTGCATGGAATGGAATTGTGATATTCCTTGTGTCTGTAGTAGGTGAGTCTGTAAACTGCAATGTTTGTTCACCATCAAGTAGGACTACAAAGGAGCTGTCCATTGTACCGCTTTTTGCATCTAAGACGGATCTTGGAATGTTAAGAGTGATGTTGCCGTCGTTAGTTGCTTGTATTGCAACAACAAGACTCTTAGATGTGTGGTCCGCTGTTATTCCAGAAACAGTTCCTCCATTAATACTGTAATCTATACAGTACAGATTGGTATCTACTGTAATTGAAAGCTGTTGTGGTGTACAACTAGTAGCTGATGTCGTCTCTACTCCGCCAGAAACTGTAAACTGTGTTGTTGTTGAAAGTAATCCTTGTTGAGCTCCTGCTTGAACATAAATGGTGTATGTTCCACCTGCAGACCATAATGGACTTGAAGTGTTGATTTTAGCTTCATAGTCGCCATTACTGCTCAATGTTATCTGATTTACTTGTACAACGTTTCCTGATGGATCAGAAACTTTCATTGTGACAGTCTCTCCACCTATTGCATTTAGGACATGTCCTGTAACAATTACTGTTGACTGTCTGTCATAAACACCTTTGTCTGTTGACACTGTGATTGGCAGGATTTGTTGAGACCCGGGACCAGAGCTGATTTGGCTTGAATCTGCTGCTGATTGAGCAAATGCTGGCAGAATGCCTATTATCAGCTGCTGTAGCAAGAATTGCGATCAACGCATATTCTTTATGAGTACTCATCTTATTTGCGATTAAGAAGCAAGACTATTTATGTATATTTAAAAAAAATTCTGTTATCTAGTAGAGACTTGGTTATCTTGGCGATCTAATATGAATCAAGTTTGTTAATTTGAAATGTGACAACTCATCTTTTCAAATGAGCCTTTTTTCATCTGAGGTTTGATTTTATATTTGGATCTATGGCAAATAATTTTTGATTATGTGATTTTCTTGTAGTTTGTTCTCGTACTGTACTTGAAAATTCTAAAACATATTTTGTTGTAATTGATGTGCTTGAATCTATACAATATGTTTTAGAATTGACTTCGATGAACCGATCTTCATATATTATATTTTTTTTACAACATGCATGTGTATTCTGAGACATCTTTTCATTTATTTTTAAATGATATATGATACATGACATTGCATTTATCATGCTTTATGATTCTACAAACTATGGCATACTTGGATTATGAATTGTGGTATTAGTTATTGCCATTCTGAATTGCAATCTAAATTTTGTTGATGTTCTCATGTACTGAAAATTTCTTAAAAAATGAAAAAGTAGAGGGTTCTAGTATTTTGGCATAAATCTTAGTCCAGTCTTTGACGAAACTGCAATTATTGATATGATTGCAATTGCAAGTACTAGAGCTGCGATTGGTCCAAACTCTGGAATTACTGGTGCTGATGGTGTTCCTACTGCTACACCTGTGAGTTGGAATACGGCTGAATTCACTCTTGCTTGTTGGTCTCCTTGCTGTGCTACTACTGTGTATTGTCCGTTCTCAAGCCATAGATTACCAACGGTACTTACTGTTGTAGTAAAATCACCGTTGCTATCAGGGGCTACTTGAGCCACTGTTACTATATTGCCAGTCGGACTGGTTATCTCCAAACTAACATCTTGCCCTGGGAATGGGTTTACAACATGTCCAGTGATCATAATTTGTGAATTGTGATCGTAAACTGGTTTGTCAGTTGTTACTGTCATTGGTATTTTTTGTGGCTGTTGGATGTTGCTGGTTTCGTTACAGTCCGGACATGCCATGTAGGGGTTGTCCATTGCAAAAGCCGGAACTATACCTACTATAGCTGCTGTAGCAAGAATTGCGATCAACGCATATTCTTTATGAGTACTCATCTTATTTGCGATTAAGCAGAATGGATATTTATGTATATTTAAAAAAGACTCTGGTACCTTTCGGGACAGAACTTGACCAAGTTACCAGTCGGGACATAGATCATTAATCCCAGATTGGCTTTCGGTTTTGTATGAAATGCTTGTTTTTGTAGGTGGAATCTTAAGCAGGTTATCATATGGGTTTGAAAAAAGAACTAAAAGAGTTTAGAAGCACCAATTATAGATACGACTATACCTAACACCCAAAGAACCTAACTGAGCTAAAGCATACATGAAAACATAAAAAATCCACCAATCGCAATAAGTACACCACATCCAATAGTCACATAAGCCAGTGTATCATCGTCCATTTGTTAATTGAGACTTAATTTTTATAAAAATATGATCTAATGCATTTATTTTTGACTGGCATTTTAAATCAAGGTCATACACTTATTATCACCTTCAATCTTGATTCCACAATCTTCTGAAGAAATGCCTTAATGAAAAAGTAGAGGGTTCTAGTATTTTGGCATAAATCTTAGTCCAGTCTTTGACGAAACTGCAATTATTGATATGATTGCAATTGCAAGTACTAGAGCTGCGATTGGTCCAAACTCTGGAATTATCTGTGTACCGATTATCTCTATTTCTGAAGTTCCGTATGTGAATGGAATTGTTAGAGTTCTAGCGGTTGGCGTGGTTGTCTCAGTGTATGTACTTTGTTGACCGTCGTTTAATACCACCCATTGGGCATCTTGTCCGCCATTTTGTGAATCAATAAGTGCTCTTGGGAGTGTTATGGTTAATACTCCGTCCCCAGTAGAATTCATCGACACAATAATAGACTTTGATTGTACATTTGCCTTTATGTCAGTCACTTTGCCGTTGGTTATGCTATACTGTACGGAAAGTGATGTGCCATCAACTGACATAGTTGGACCCTGTGTTGCAGTTGCAGAAGAACCTGCGAATTGGAAGGTTGTCTGAGCTGCATTAGCATTACTGCCAAATTGTACCATGACTGTGTATACACCTGCTGCTGACCAGAGAGATCCTGAAGCTTTTAGTGTTGTTGAATACGTTCTATCAGAACCTAGAGGTACTTGGGCCAAACTTACAATGTTTCCTATTGGACTTTTGATGATGAGAGTGACCGGTTGATCAGAAATGTAATTCATTGTACTTCCTGACACTTTAACTGTATCACCATCATTGTATGAAGTCTTGTCAGTTGTTACACTGATTGCAGATGTTGATGTAGGACTTGTTATAATTCCAGATGTATTACCAGCATTTGTAGAATTTGGAATAACACCATTTGGATACGCCATAAGAGCTGGAGACGCAAAAACGGGACCGATGCCTACTGCACTTGATATAATTACTAATAATACAAATCCGCCTAATCTTTTATTCAACAAATTTATCTTTGTTTTCGCATATTTATCAGTTTTATGGAAATTTAATTGAGTACTGAATCTATTGTTTTGTCTAGAGGTATTTGATGAACTACAGAAGTTTGAAGTCAAAATAGTTGAAAAATGAAAAAGTAGAGGGTTCTAGTATTTTGGCATAAATCTTAGTCCAGTCTTTGACGAAACTGCAATTATTGATATGATTGCAATTGCAAGTACTAGAGCTGCGATTGGTCCAAACTCTGGAATTATCTGTGTACCGATTATCTCTATTTCTGAAGTTCCATTTACGAATGGAATTGTTAGAGTTCTAGCGGTTGGCGTGGTTGTCTCAGTGTATGTACTTTGTTGACCGTCGTTTAATACCACCCATTGGGCATCTTGTCCGCCATTTTGTGAATCAATAAGTGCTCTTGGGAGTGTTATGGTTAATACTCCGTCCCCAGTGCTCTGTATTGATACAATGATCGACTTTGACTGTACGTCAGCCTTTATGTCAGTCACTTTGCCATTGGTTATACTATACTGTACAGAAAGTTGTGTATTGTCAACTGGCATAGTAGTTGGAGCCTGTGTTGGTGGAGTTGCAGAAGAACCTGCGAATTGGAAGGTTGTCTGAGCTGTGTCAGTAGAGCCAAAATATGCCATCACTGTGTATACTCCTGCTGCTGACCAGAGAGATCCTGTAGCTTTCAACGTTGTTGAAAATGTTCTATCAGATCCCAATGTTAGCTGATCTACTTTTACAATGTTTCCTATTGGACTTTTGACAATGATTTCTACCGGTTGATCAATGTAGTTCATTGTACTTCCTGACACTGTAATTATATCACCATCATTGTATGAAGTCTTGTCAGTTGTTACACTGATTGCAGATGTTGATGTAGGACTTGTTATAATTCCAGATGTATTACCAGCATTTGTAGAATTTGGAATAACACCATTTGGATACGCCATAAGAGCTGGAGAAGCAAAAACGGGCATTACTCCTACAGCACAAAGCAGAATCGCAAGTAGCGCAAATCCTTTAAAGCGTGTACTCATCCTAAATAGGCATGATTTTTTTTGCTATTTAAAGTTGCGGAAAAAATTATTGACAAAAGGTACTAAATTGGACACGTTTCGAATTAGATATATATTAACCTCTCGGTGGATGCATCTTAGTTTGTGGATTAGTCATGCGTTTACAGCTAATGTTGAAAGGAGATTTTAAACATGATAAGTAAAAAAGAGAAAATACTAATTCCAGATCATATCTATGTCCCAAAACATGAGATAATCAATAAAGACGAAGCAATGAAAGTTCTTGAAAGATATCATACCAAACCTACTGAAATGCCGCTAATTTACGTAAGTGATCCAGCAATTAGGGGTTTGGGAGTAAAACCCGGTGATATGATAAAGATTACAAGAAAGAGTCCTACTGCTGGTGAGAGCATATACTATAGGTACGTGGTGGAAGAATAATGGTAAATATTTCAAATAAACGCTGGCCTATTGTTCAAGATATTTTAAAGCGAGAAGGAATTGCAAGACAACATCTTAACTCATATGATGAATTTCTTGAGAGAGGACTTCAAAGTATTATAGATGAAGTCGGACATATTGAAATTGAAAGTGCTGAATATCCATATAAAATTCAGCTTGGCAAAGTAAAACTTCAACAACCACGTATGATGGAATTGGATGGATCAATTACTCATATTGCGCCAATGGAAGCACGATTAAGAAATGTCACATATGCTTCACCTATAATGCTTGAAGCAAGTGTTGTAGAAGATGGAAAAATTCTCGAATCAAGATACATTCACATTGGAGACATGCCAGTAATGGTAAGATCTAACGCTTGTATATTGCATAATCTTTCTGAACAAAAACTTGTAGAACATGGTGAAGATCCAAACGATCCTGGCGGTTACTTTATCATAAATGGTTCAGAGAGAGTTATTGTAGGACTCGAAGATCTTTCTTACAATAAAATTATTGTAGATAAAGAAACTGTTGGTGGTAATACTGTTTTCAAAGCTAAGGTTTATTCTTCTATAGTTGGCTATCGTGCAAAATTAGAATTGATAATGAAAAATGACGGTCTTATTGTTGCAAAGATTCCTGGTTCCCCTGTTGATATTCCCGTGGTTACTTTAATGCGAGCATTAGGTCTTGAATCTGATAGAGAAATCGCTGCTTCTGTATCTCTAGTAGATGATATTCAAGATGAGCTTGAGGGCTCATTTGAAAAATCAGGTGATGTACCAACTGCAAAAGATGCTATTGTCTACATTAGTAAGAGAATTGCACCTGGTATGCTTGAAGAGTTTCAGATCAAGAGAGCTGAGACATTACTTGATTGGGGTCTTCTTCCACATCTTGGTAAACATCCAGATAATAGAAAAGAAAAAGCACTCTTTCTTGGTGAAGCCACTTGTAAATTAATTGAATTAAAGTTGGGCTGGATTTCCCCTGACGATAAAGATCATTATGGAAATAAAGTCATAAAATTTGCGGGTCAAATGCTTGCTGATCTTTTTAGAACAGCATTTAGAAACTTGGTTCGTGACATGAAATATCAACTAGAACGTTCAGGTCAGAAGAGGGGCATTAATGCAGTAGCAGCTGCTGTTAGACCTGGAATTGTTACTGATAAAATGAATAATGCTATTGCAACTGGAAATTGGGGCAGAGGTAGAGTTGGTGTAACTCAGCTTCTTGATAGAACTAACTATCTTTCAACTATTAGTCATCTTAGAAGAATCCAGTCACCTTTGAGCAGAAGCCAACCTAACTTTGAAGCAAGAGATCTTCATGCTACACACTTTGGTAGAATATGCCCAAGTGAAACTCCTGAGGGTTCAAATTGTGGACTAGTAAAGAACTTGGCTTTATCAGCAATTATTTCTGTTAACGTTCCATCTGAAGATATAATTGAAAAACTCTATGACTTGGGCGTAACTTATGTATCTGATGCAAAAGATGAATTGAAAAAAGAAGGAACTAGAGTTTTTGTTGATGGTAGATTAATTGGATACTTTAAAGATGGACAAAAACTTGTTGACTCGTTACGAGATCTCCGAAGAAATTTCAAGATTCATCCACACGTTGGAATTTTCTTATATCAATCTAGTTTTGAGGGATCAACTAAAAGGCTCTATGTTAACTGTAATGCTGGAAGAGTACTCCGTCCCCTAATTGTAATTAAAGATAATAAAATTCTCTTGACACAAGAATTAATTGATAAAGTTAGTAAAAAATTCCTTTCATGGACAGATTTGCTGCATATGGGAATAATTGAATTGGTAGATGCTAATGAAGAAGAGAACTCTTACATTGCAATTGATGAGACTGATATCAAGAAACACACTCACATGGAAGTTTTCCCATCTGCAATTTTGGGTGCTGGTGCATCAATAATTCCATATCCTGAACATAATCAGTCCCCAAGAAATACATACGAGTCAGCAATGGCAAAACAAAGCCTCGGTTTCTCAACTCCTCTTATGAATGCAAGTACATATGTCAGACAACACCTTATGCTTTATCCGCAGACTCCAATTGTTAATACAAAAGCAATGGGTCTTCTAGGACTTGAGGATAGACCTGCTGGTCAGAATTGTGTTGTTGCAGTATTACCATTTGATGGTTATAACATTGAAGACGCTATTGTCTTAAGCAAATCTTCAATTGATAGAGGACTTGGTAGGACATTCTTCTACCGAATCTATGAAGCTGAAGCAAAACAATATCCTGGTGGCATGAGAGATAATTTTGAGATTCCAACTGCAGAAGGAAATATTCGTGGATTTAGAGGAGACAAGGCATATAGATTATTAGAAGAAGATGGTGTAATTGCAACCGAATCAACAGTACAAGGTGGGGATATACTAATTGGAAAAACAAGTCCACCCAGATTCATGGAAGAGTATAGAGAGTTTGAAGTAAAGGGACCATATCGAAGAGATACATCAATTGGTGTAAGACCATCTGAAAATGGAGTAGTTGATACTGTTGTCATGACTCAATCTCATGACGGAGGAAGAATGTATAAGATTAGAGTAAGAGATCTTCGAATTCCAGAAATCGGTGACAAATTTGCTTCGAGACATGGTCAGAAGGGTGTCGTTGGATTACTTGTAAATCATGAAGATCTTCCATATACTGCAGATGGTGTTGTGCCAGATGTTATGATTAATCCACATGCTTTCCCATCCAGAATGACAGTTGGAATGTTCCTAGAATCTGTAACAGGAAAAGCTGCTGCATTACGTGGAAGTAAGATGGATGGTTCTGCTTTTGTTGGAGAAAAACTTGAAGATGTAAAAGGAGTTTTAGAACAAAATGGATTCAAGTATTCTGGAAAAGAAGTAATGTATGATGGAAGAACAGGAAAGCCATTTGCAGTAGATGTTTTCATTGGAGTTGTATATTATCAAAAACTTCACCACATGGTAGCAGACAAAATTCATGCAAGAGCAAGAGGTCAAGTGCAAATGTTAACAAAACAACCAACAGAAGGACGTGCAAGAGGCGGTGGTTTGAGATTTGGTGAAATGGAGCGAGACTGTCTTATTGCATATGGTGCATCTATGATGCTAAAAGATAGATTACTTGATGAATCTGACAAAGCGGATATCTACATATGTGAAAGATGTGGATTGGTTTCTTATTATGATATTAAACAAAGAAGATTTGTATGTAGAGTCTGTGGAGATAAAGCAAAAGTTACCTCCATCTCTGTTGCATATGCATTCAAGCTACTTCTACAAGAAATGATGAGTCTTGATGTGGCACCAAGACTTTTGATAAAGGAGAGAGTGTAATGGCACTTGAGACAATAAAAGTAATTGATGGAATAAAGTTCTCTGTATGGTCTCCAACAGAGATTAGAAAATATTCTGTTGCAGAAATTACTGCACCTGAGACTTATGATGAAGATGGAATGTCAGTACAGGGAGGTTTGATGGATGGAAGACTTGGTACACTTGAGCCAGGACAGAAATGTCTTACATGTGGTAATACAGTTGCACGATGCCCAGGTCACTTTGGTCACATTGAACTTGCAGAACCTGTTTTACATATTGCATTCATAGATAATATCTACAAACTTTTGATTACAACATGTAGATCATGTGCCAGACTAAAACTTCCTCAAGAAGAATTAGAAGAATATCATCAAATTATGAAAAAGGAAGCAGCGTATACTGTAATCTCGATTAAACATATTCCAACTGAAATTATTGAAAGAGCCAAGAAAGAAAAGACATGTCCTCACTGTGGCAAGTCACAGTATGAAATGATATTTACAAAACCAACTATCTTCATAGAAAGAACTGAGTCTGGTGAGAATAGATTACTCCCAATTACAATTAGAGAAAGATTCTCGCACATGATTGATGAGGATCTTAAATTGTTGGGATATGATCCCACTACAGCAAGACCAGAGTGGTTTATTTTACAAGTTCTTCCGGTTCCTCCAGTTACAGTAAGACCGTCAATTATTCTAGAAACAGGAATCAGATCTGAAGATGATTTGACTCACAAACTTGTTGATATTATCAGAGTAAATCAAAGACTCAAAGAGAGTAAAGAAGCTGGAACGCCTCCACTTATCGTACAAGACTTGGTTGATCTTTTACAATATCACGTTACAACTTACTTTGATAATGAAGTATCAGGAATTCCACAAGCTCATCACAGATCAGGAAGACCTCTCAAAACTCTCACTCAAAGATTAAAAGGTAAAGAAGGAAGATTCAGAGGTTCATTATCAGGAAAAAGAGTTGACTTTTCAAGTAGAACTGTTATCTCACCTGATCCAAACTTGGAAATCTCTGAAGTGGGAGTTCCAGAAGCAGTTGCAACTAAACTTACAATTCCAGAAGTTGTTACTGAATGGAACATTGAAAGACTGAAAAAACTTGTCGTAAACGGACCAAGTAAGTTCCCAGGAGCTAACTATATTGTAAGACCTGATGGAGTAAAAATTAGACTTGATTTCGTTGAAGATAGAGAAACCATTGCAAATAATATTGAAATTGGATATCTTGTAGAAAGACATCTTTCTGATGGTGATATTGTAATGTTTAACAGACAACCATCATTGCACCAAATGTCAATCATGGGTCATTATGTTAGAGTATTACCTGGCAAGACCTTTAGACTACATCCATCAGTCTGTCCTCCTTACAACGCTGACTTTGATGGCGATGAGATGAATCTTCACGTTCCTCAAAGTGAAGAAGCAAGAGCAGAAGCTATACTCTTAATGCGTGTTCAAGACCAATTAATCTCTCCAAGATATGGAGGTCCTATCATAGGTGCATTACGCGATTTCATTACTGGAGCATATTTGCTTACTAAAGATGGTACTACTTTAACACCACAAGAATTTGCAAATCTTGCAATGTTGGGTGGTTACACTGGAACATTCCCAGAGCCAGCAGTTAAAGCAAAAGGTGGTTCACTTTATAGCGGTAAACAACTCTTCTCGCTTTTCTTACCAAAGGACTTCAATTATGTTATTACTTCAAAATGGTCCAAGGGAACAAAGGGTCCTGTAAAAGATGTTGTAATTAAAAATGGTCAACTAGTAAGTGGTGTGATTGACAAAGCATCAATTGGTGCAGAAGAACCTGATAGTGTTCTACATAGAATTACCAAAGATTATGGATATGAAGAGGCAAAGAATTTCCTTAACTCCATCTTGATAATGTTAAAACAATTCATCACTGGATATGGATTTAGTTATGGTTATGCTGATCTTGAACTTGCAACAAAGACAAAAGATGGAATTCTTGAAAACATTCAGGAATCATATGATAAAGTATATGATTTCATATCTCAAGCAAAGAAGGGTACTCTACAACTTAGCAGAGGTCTTTCTGCTGAAGAGGCATTAGAAGCTCAAATCGTAAATGAACTCTCAAAAGCAAGAGATAAAGCTGGAAACTCTGCAGACAAATCTTTTGATGAAACTAATGCAGGAAGAATAATGGCAACAACAGGTGCTAGAGGTTCTTCATTAAACATTGGTCAGATGGCAGGTGCATTAGGTCAACAATCAATTAGAGGTAGAAGAATTCTCAAAGGTTACAGTAACAGAGCATTACCACACTTCAAAGAACATGATGCAAATCCAGACGGTAAGGGATTTGTAAAATCCAATTATAGGGAGGGATTGTCAACACTAGAATTTTTCTTCCATGCTATGGGAGGTAGAGAAGGTCTTGTCGATACTGCAGTTAGAACACAGCAAAGTGGTTACATGCAAAGAAGACTCATCAATGCACTTGAACATCTTAAACTAGAATATGATGGAACAGTACGAGATCCTCATGGTCACATAATCCAATTCCTCTATGGTGAAGATGGAATAGACGTAGCAAAAAGTGATCATGGTGAGGCATTTAGAATTGCTAGATTGGTAGAATCTGAGAGCATCATTGATTCTGGAAAGAAAGCTTCTAAGGAAGAAATTACAGAACTAGTTAAAAAATATGCAAAGACATTCAATCCACGTTTATCAAAAACTGTACTCGAATCTTTACTTGAATCAAAACTTAGCAGAGATGGTGTTGATAAAGTCTGTAAAAAAGCATTAGAACTTTATGATAATGCAAAAGTTGAACCTGGTCAAGCAGTTGGTGTAGTTACAGCCCAAT
The DNA here is from genome assembly GCA_963824385.1 of uncultured Nitrososphaerota archaeon. Taxonomy (GTDB): domain Archaea; phylum Thermoproteota; class Nitrososphaeria; order Nitrososphaerales; family Nitrosopumilaceae; genus Nitrosotalea. Next base: position 572,018 of record CAWGPD010000004.1, on the reverse strand, counting down.
CAATAGGCGAACCAGGTACTCAGATGACACTTAGAACATTCCACTTTGCAGGTATCAGAGAAAGAAACGTAACTCTAGGACTTCCAAGATTAATTGAACTTGTAGATGCAAGAAAGAAACCCGTAACACCAACAATGGATATCTACCTGGAAGAAAATTATAAAAAATCAAAAGAAAAAGCAATTAAAGTAGCCAGAGAAATCTTACATACAAAAATTAGTGCATTGATCACTAGTACTGAAACTGATTATTCTACAAAGATTAAACTCAATCTTAATCAAGATAAGCTAAGAGAAAGAGCATGTACAATTGAGAATGTAGTAGACGCATTACAGTCTTCCAAGAAAAAATTCGAAATTGAACCAAGTGGAAATTCTATCACCTTGACACTACCAGAAGAATCTGATACTCAAACTGTTCTTGCAATGAGAAACAAAATACTTTCAACTACTGTAAAAGGTGTTACTGATGTCGAACGAGTAACAATCGTACAACAAGGAGAAGAATGGGTCATACAAACTTCTGGCTCTAACATAGCAAAAGTATGGGAGATAGATGGTATAGATAAGAAAAATATCAGAACAAACAATATCTTTGAAATAGCAGGTAGTCTTGGGTATAGAGGCTGCACGAAATTCATTGATAAATGAACTAAATTCTACCCTATCTGATCAAGGTCTAGAAGTTGATGTGAGATATCTCATGTTAGTATCTGATTTAATGTGTTCAAGAGGATATTTACAACAAATTGGAAGACATGGAATTGCTGGAACAAAGACAAGTGTACTTGCAAGAGCTGCATTTGAAATTACAGTTCCAACAATTGCTGAAGCTGCACTAGCAGGAGAAGTTGAAGAACTCAAGGGAGTAACAGAAAATGTTATAGTGGGTGCAAATATTCCAATAGGCACGGGAACAGTTGATCTTTACATGAGAGTGGTTCAAGATGGTTAAACTATTAGAAAAAGTAATCAAAGATGCAATTGAGGATGGTAAATGCTCTTTTGGTACTAAAGAAGCAATTAGTACAATTAAAAATTCAAAACTAATTCTCCTATCACATTCGGTTTCAGAAGAAACGCTTGAAAAAATACAAGAAGTGGCTAAAAGTTCAAAGGTTCCAACTTTGAATTATAATGGCTCCTCCGTTGAACTTGGTAGACTATGTGGAACACAATTCAGAATTTCTGCACTATCGCTTAAGACTCTAAGCGATACTAATCTTAAAGCAATTACAAAAGAACTCGAAATAGAGACGAAATAATCAAATGTCATTTTCCTCATGTGCTTTCTATCAAGATTTAAATGTCCCACAAAGAGATCGAGTTTAAAAAAGGCATGACGGAAACAATCAAACTAACAACAGATCAATTAAAATTAATGTCACTTTTTCAGAATGTGACTGGAGTTACTGCTAGAGATTGTATTGAAGATGAAAAGCAGGATCGAGTCATTTTTGTAGTAAATCAAGGTAAGATGGGGTTAGCTATTGGTAAAGGTGGTTCTACGATTAAGAATTTACAAAATGTAGTAAAAAGAAATGTTGAACTTGTAGAATATTCTGAAGAGCCATCAGAATTTCTTAAGAACATGCTCAATCCAAAACTAGTTTCTGAAGTAAAAATAAATAAAAGATTGGACGGTTCACTTCAAGCAATTGTTCTAGTTGATGCAAAGAAGAAAGGAATTGTAGTTGGCAGAGAAGGCCGCAATGCAGAAAAAGCAAGACTATTAGCCAAGAGATACTTCCAAATTTCTAGTGTTCTTATACAAAGTCCGGAGAGAATAATGGAGTAAATGGTATGGCAAAATCACCACTAGGTCTATTTGCAGGAAGAGTTCTAAAGGATAAAAGAAAACGCCAAAAATGGTCTATAGGTACTTACAAGAGAAGAGAATTGGGTCTTGACAAGAAGGCCAGCCCACTTGGTGGTGCACCACAGACTCGTGGTATAGTTTTAGAAAAAGTTGGAATAGAAGCAAAGCAGCCCAACTCTGCTGTAAGAAAATGTGTTAGAGTTCAACTCATAAAGAATGGTAAAACAGTTACTGCTTTCCTTCCAAGAGACGGTGCACTTAATTTTGTTGATGAACATGACGAAGTACATGTAGAAGGTATGGGAGCATCCATGGGAGGCGCACTTGGTGATATTCCTGGTGTAAGATGGAAAGTATTCAAGGTAAATGGAACTTCACTTAAAGAACTTGTTTACGGAAAGAAAGAGAAACCTAGGAGATAGAAAATGACAGAAACACAGAATCTTTTACTTTTTAGAAAATGGGATATCTCTAACATTGATGTTAAAGATCCTGGTCTGAAAAATGTAATATCTCTTAAACAAGGAATAATGCCTCTGTCTTTTGGAAGATCAGCACTTAAACGATTTAATAAATCCGAAGTCAACATTACTGAACGACTAATTAACAAATTATCTCACTTTGGAAAGAAATATGCAAAAAACACTGGTAGAATGGGTGGAAAGAAAGTTCGTGCAATCAATACAGTAAAAGCAGCATTTGAAATTATACATCTTAAAACTGGGAAAAATCCAGTTGAAGTCTTGATTAGAGCAGTAGAACATTCTGCACCAAATGAAGATACAACTAGAATAGTTTATGGTGGAACTGTTTATCACGTTTCAGTAGATGTTGCTCCACTAAGAAGAGTTGATCTAGCATTGAGATTCATAGCAGAAGGTGTTAGAGATGCATCATTTTCTAATCCTAAAGCAGTAGAGGAAAATCTTGCAGAACATCTGATACTTGCTTCTGCAAATGACATGAATGCTCCTTCTGTTAAGAAGAAGAATGAATTAGAAAGAATCGCAATGGCTTCTAGATAGAAGACATTTTTTAAAAATTATAGATAGCCCGAGGCAGATTCGAACTGCCGTCCCCAGGTGTCCTCTCGTAAGATCCAGAGCCTGAGATCCCTGATCCAAAATTGTTTGACCGCTAGACTATCGGGCTACCGAGACGACTGGTATTTCTTGAGAATATATTATTTTGTACTTGCCTCACGGACTGCAGTAGCATAATCGCAATTTGCCCCAAGTCTCATGTAAGGAATCAATCTATAATGAATAGAGTAGATTTTGTTTTCTTTGTATAAAATTCCTTTTAATAAAAGTGAGACAAAACCTCCTGCAATCCGGGATGATGGAATGTTTAATTCCTTACATACTTGATCACGTTTTTTCTTGTATTGTAGAGTGGAAAAGCTAATCGTATTTAATTCTAAAATTAATGGCCACATGACTTTTTCCCAGACAAATCTTCGATTTTGAGTAGCAGATGCATACTTTCCCTTCTCTTCTAACATTGATAACGTTCAAAAAGTTCCGATCTCCATTTATTAGTTGATGGTATCAAAAATAGAAGAAGCATTAGAACTATTATCAAAAAACTGGAAAATTGAGCCTATTATTCTAGATTTTATTCTAGGTAAAAAAACAGATGTTACAGATTTTCAAGTTAAAGTAAATGATGTAATTTTTCATATTCCATATCTTGGAGATGAAAATGGCTATGTATTGTGGAAATGCTACTGGCCAGACTGCCATAATTGCTGTAACAGACAAGGAAGACTTCCACTAACAAGTAATGATCTAATAACAATAAGCAAGAATCTACATTATGACAAAGTCTCTGATTTTATAAAAAAAGAGACCAATATCTCTACTTGGGAAGAGAAGGGGCCTGGAGGAAATTCAGTGGTAATGACCATGATAAATCTAAAACGTAAAGAAGATGAAAAAGAGTCAGAAGATGGAACTTATATCAAATGTAGATTTCTTGATGAAAAAGGTTACTGTGGACTTCATCCATCTAGACCAGGAGTGTGTTATCTTTACCCATTCTCATCATGGCTTGAAAATGAAAAAGGAAACGCCAGAGTGCATGCTACATTTCAATTTACTGGGGATTGTCCAGGATTTTATTTTGCAAAATCTCTTGATGACATGAAAGAAGTTTTACTAGAATATTCCAAAATGATCTATGATTACACTATGAATTCAAATAGAACAACAAGAGAAAATTTCGGTTATGTAAGTATGTAATTCTAAGCCTTTGCTACCTTCATCATATCTGTCATTTTGATCTCCATTCCAAATCTGCTCTCATTTTTCTTCATATATCTATAGATGGATAACATATCGAAAAAATTCTTCATTATTCCAAACTTGCTTTCCATCTTGTTTCTTACAAAATCCAATACCTTGGAATAAATGGCAAATTTTTCAAGTACCAATTGTCTATATCTTTCATTATTTCCTAATGTTTCAACAAAAATATCACCACAAGTCATACTTGGAATTATTCCTTCACCCAGTAGTGGGTAAACTGTCCCTATTGATTCTCCAACTCCAACCACCTTTCCATGATAGAACGGTTCGCAAAGATTAGGGGTGGCAAGACGTATCGGTCTTCCGACTGTCTTTAGAACTTTACCTCCGTATTTTTTTAAGAATGCATTAGTTTCTACAATGTGATTTCTATTTTTATCTCCAGCACCAATATGGGCAATTTTATCACCCAGGGGGAAATACCAAAAATATCCGCTGATGGAAGAAAATGGTTTAAGATAAAAATCATCAAATGGTACCTTGTCTTCGTATTGTACTTTGTATTGAAAAGTTGGCAGATGGAAATCTTTTTCAAGTCTTGGTAAGTATGACCTATGAAAACCTGTAGAATCTATAATCATATCAAATTCAGGTTCTAAATCCTGCAATTTTGGAGCAGCTCCATAATGTATCTTACATCCTTTTGCCATGTCTTTTATCAATCCAATCTTATTGTACGTACAAAGTCCTTTGAGTTTAATTTGGAATCTTTCTAAACCCATGTCAACATACATCTGTTTTCCATCGTGAATTACATAATCATTAAAATCAAGTCCAACTTTTTTAGAAAATTCTTGCATCGGAGCTTTTGATGTACCCCACGCACATATGGAATCATGGTTCTCCAGTGTAGATCTTTCAAAACCTACTACTTCATGTTGATTCTTCAACCTCGCAAGGAGATATGCCCCTGCAACTCCTATTCCAACTACTGCAATCTTCAAACGATCTTACACCCTAAATTACCTAATAAAAACATGCGGCAATTGTTATTCTATTAAGATGGCTGGTTTGTATGGTCTAGCTGTTCTTGATTTATTTTTTGGATCATATTTGTCTTGATCCGATTCTGCAAATACTTGGGACATAATTCCAAATTCAGCTTGTACAAGTGAATCTAGCTCAGAAAGAATTTTCTTTTCATCAATTAAGCCAATTCTATTTTTTGATTCTCTCTCTTTTTGTGACTCTGATAAAATATCATTAACTGTTTTTTTAACAAAATCAGGATCTTTCTTTATTTCCTCTGTTTCTTTGTCTGCAATAAGTGATTTTATTAAAGTGCCTATGTTTACCTCACCTTCAACAACTTTAGATAAAATTTTCTGATAGGCCTTTACTTTCCATGGTGCTGGTGTGTAAATTATTATTTTTTTAGGAATAATCTTTGTGACCTTGATTATATTTTTTATATCATCCATCGTATTTTTTAGTAGATTTTCAGATTGAATTGATTCAAAGTCAATACTATCAGCATGATATGTGGGCCAGGAAGACTTTGATACAATACCTGGATTTCCTAATCTATACCACATTTCTTCTGACACATATGGAGCAAAAGGTGACATCATTGCTACTCTTGTAGAAAATATTTCATGCAAGATTCCTGAGAAATCTTCACGTTTCTTTGCGGTAACTCGTTTCATATACCACTGAAGATCTGACTCAAACTCGTAGAGTATGAAATGTAATGCTTCTCTTAATCTCATTTTTTGTATTGATGAAGTTGTCATGAAAGTCAATTGTTCAATCTTGCTTTTTATCCATCTATCTTCCTGTTCAAGTTTGACATTCTGAACAGATTTGTATTTTGAGCATTCATCTAACATACTTTCTAACTTGTTCTTTATTCCTTTGACTGCTTCTTGGTTGAAATCTGCATCTTGTAATAGCTCTGCTGAAATTAAAATTGCAAGTCTTATAGAATCCGCACCGTGAATTCTTATGGCATCTCTAAGCGGAATTATATTTCCTTCAGACTTTGACATCTTTTTTCCATCCATTAAAACTGAACCATTGACCACAATTTCTTCAGGCCAGTATTTCTTGGGAAATATTGCTATGTGGTTGAAAATAAAAAATGTCAGATGATTTGGTACTAGATCTCTACCTGAGTGTCTTGCATTAACTGGATAAAAATACTGGAATTCATTTTTTATCTTCTCAAGTAGGTTTGATGTTATTTTACATTGAGACGAGACCATCTCTGAACTACCTTCGTTCAGAAACACATGATCGAAAAAAATATCAGATGTGTTTTCTGCTGTAATTTCTTTACTGTTTACATATTTTGCTATTGTGTAATATGCCATGTAAATCACTGAATCTGAGAGACTCTCTATTATCCAGTTCTTGTCCCATGGTAATTTTGTTCCTAATCCATGTTGTCTTGCACATGCTCTCTCTCGGAGCCAATCTACAACATTATTGAATTCATTTCTAATTTCTTCTGGCAGAATTTTCATCTCATTTATCCATGAGTGAACTTTTGTTTTCCATTCCGGATCTGAATAGTTAAGAAACCATTGATTGTTGAGTATTTTTACTACACATTCTACACCACACCTGCATCTTATGGGCGACTCGTTTAATTCATAGAGAATATCTGCATTTCCAGTTTGTAGCATCCATTTTTTCACTTCATCTTTTGCCTCTGAGACTGTTTTATTTGCAAATTTTCCAGTATTCTGTTTTAATTTGCCACTGTAAAATTCCTTTGAGTATATCTCTTTGGTTGCTTCTTCTAATCTGGGATTATTCTGATTTTCAATTTGAAGTCTGATTATTACATCTTGAGCAGGAATTTCCCCATAGCCTTCTGTTGCAATTATTGGTATAGACTTTAATTTTTTGAATCTCAGAAAGATGAGGATATTTTGTAAATTCTTTTTTCAAATCTTCTAAAGCTTGATAATCAAAAGGAGCATGTGCTGGAACTGACATTACTATGCCTGTACCATTCTCACTTTTGACAAAACTTGCAGGTAGAATTAGAACTTGATCATTTCTTTCAGGAACCTGAACTTTTTTACCTATTAGTTCATTTCCTGATATTTTATCTAATCTTGTTATTTTTTTATTATGAAATTCTAACTTTCTTGCGCATTCGCTTGTTACTATCCACTCTTCATCATTTACTTGGATGATTTCATAAATAAATTCTGGATTTATCCAAATGTTTGTTACTCCAAAAATAGTCTCAGGTCGTAATGTTGCAGTGGGAATGATATATTTTTCATACTTGAATTTGATGATTGTGTATTCTGTAAAACTTGGCTCTACATCTCCCTGAGTATCATGTTGAGAGACTGGATTCTGATCCTTTGGACACCATCCTACAGGGTGGGTGCCCTGAATTATCAGATTCTTTTCTTTTAATTTTTTAAACTGCCACTCAATAAATTTGCTATACACAGGATCTACTGTAGTAAATTCTCTTCTCCAATCTATTGAATATCCCATCTCTTTCATTCCTGCCTTTATCTCTTGGTGGAAATAATCTGCAATTTTTATTGGCTCTGTAAATTCTCTTATCTTCTCATCTGGAACCTTGTATATATTACGAAATGTTTCTAATAATTTTATGTCATTGTCTTGAACTCTTCTTGCCATGCCAAGTATGGGAGTTCCTGTATAGTGAAACCCCATTGGAAATAATACATTGTAACCCATCATGCGCATAAATCTTGCATGAACATCTGCTAGTGTGTATGTTCTACCATGTCCCACATGTTGCGGAGAATTGGGGTATGGATAAGCTACAGTTACAAAGAATTTTTTTTTATTATTAGGATCAGTCTCAAAATATTTCTCAGTTTCCCATATATGTCTCCATTTTTCTTCAAGTGAAGTCCAGTCCATTTACTATCTCTCTCCAATAACTGATTTTTCTATAGTCAGAAGAGCATCTTTTATTTTTGATAGATCTTTTCCTCCTCCCTGACCAAAAGTATCTCTTCCACCTCCAGAGCCACCAAGTACTTTGGATACATCCTTTACTAGATCTCCTGCTTTCTTGATTGAAATAGCTTCAGAACCACAAAACGCAATTATTTTTATTGTTTCATTTTTTATTATTAATGCACAGTAGATCAACGATTTTTCAATCTTGGTTGCTATCTCTCCTGTAGATATGTGGAATTCTTCATCAAGTTCTTCCTCAACTGTACTGTAAAGTTTCACCTGTCCGATATTCTTTGCCTGAGAAATTGCCTCTTTTGCAGATGACTCTGAAGTTCTTTTCATTAATTGCTTTAATTTTCTTTTTGCATCATCAGAATCCTTCATTACATGTTCAAACGATTCCAACATTTTTTCTTTGCTTGAACCAAGTGATTTTACTATGTGTGAAATCTTTCTATCTTGACTTTGAGTATACTTTAGTGCGGCCTCCCCCGAAACAAATTCTAGTCTTACTACTCCATCTTGGATTCTCTCAGCTTTTGTAATTTTTATTAATCCCAATTCACCTGTTTTTTGAACATGAGTTCCACCACAAGCTTCCACATCAAATCCTTCTATGTTGACAATTCGTACTAGTTTTACTGGAACTACTCCTCCTTGATAAATTCTAAAACCATATTCTTGTTCAGCTTCACCTCTTTCAAACTGATTGATTAATATAGGAATATTTTTTCTTATGGTGATGTTTGCAAGATCTTCTATCTTCATTATTTCTTCTTCTGTGAGATTTGAATGGTGAGTAATGTCAAGTCTTGCATAATCCACATCCTTGAATGCAGAATGTTGCCATATCCATGAACCCAGTATGTTTCTTGAAGATGCATTTAGCACGTGAGTACTTGTATGATTACGTGTTATTCCAAATCTTCTTGTAGAATCAATTTTACATTTTACAATTGTACCTTCTTTTGGTGTAGAATCTTTAATCTCATGTAATACAACATTACCATGTTTTGTAACATCTATTACATTTGATTCTGAAATTATTCCATGATCTGGCTCTTGACCGCCTCCTCTTGCATAAAATGACGTTTTATCTAGTATGACAAATTTATTATTTATAACTCGAAGAACTTTGGCTTCAAATTCATGAGGATTATCTTTGTAATATAGCAATTCTGTATCGGGTATTCCCTCCAAATTCAGATCTTGTTTTTTTTCAATTTTCTCAGATTGGTGCAAATCTGTTAATCTTTCATAAAACGTTGAAGGAATTTCTGGAATTATCTGATATTCTTTGAGGAAATCTGGTGTTATACCATCTGACTCGTACAAGCGAATGAGATCATCTACTGTTAATTTCTTATTCTGTGTCTTGATAGTTATTGCCATGTTTTTCATTCTAACTCTAGATTCATTGTAACGATTCTTTTCTACCTCGATTATTGTTTTAACATCATTACGAGTTTGCTCAAGCTCTGGGTACGTTGATTTTAGATAATCTATGTGTAGATCAATCAAGTCATTGAGATCAAAATTCCAGCCAAATCTATCAATCGTAGCAAGTGTTCTCCTTAGAATCATTCTCAAGTTATAGCCTCCTCCAACATTACTTGGTAATGCACCATCAGAAATTGCAAAAATGAGGGTTCTCAAATGATCTGCTATCATGTATATGCCTTCAAGTGGTGAAATTATCTTATCCTGTTTTGTTTCATCTAAACCTGCAATTCTTGCAGCGGTTTTTCTGACTATTGATATATCTTCTGATTCTGATAGAGCTTTTGCAACTGCCATGAAATATTTTGAAATTATGCTTGAATCCATATTGATACCTATTTTTTGTATCATGTAGTTTGTTATTGGTCCAAAACAGCAATCATACGCAGTTGGAGTTCCCATTGTTATCCATGCGAATCTTTCAAGGCCTGCTCCCATGTCGATAATTTTTTGATCTAAAACAGAATAATTATTCAAATCTCCCTGGAATTCCGTAAATACTGCATTACCAAGTTCTAAACCTCTTACAAAATATTCAAGTGACGAACCAAAAGATCCTCCTCCTGCCCAGACATCTTCAACAAATACTATTTCCTTTTTATTAATTCCTAATCTATCTGTAAGAAGTTTAAAATCAAGTTCTACACATCTATCCTTCCAATATCCTTGTGAATTTGGTATACTGTGTTGTCCTATCATACAAAAACTAGAAAAATGCCTCCCAGTTACTCCAACATTCTCAATATCTTTGAATCTGAGACAAGTTTGAGGGACAATTAACGGATTGGCAGGAAATTCAAAGACAACTTTGGAACCCATTACTCTCTGAAAATCAACAATTGATGCAATCGTAAAATAAAGATCATCACGCCATCTGCAAACTACTGGATACCTTCCAACTGATTTATGATTATTCTGAACAAAGAATGATTCTACTTCTTTCCATGCTTGTGTATAATCAAATCTCTTGTTTGTGGGAGGATCACCAATGAAAGAATAACTATTTTCTATATGATCCGGACACAAACTCATATTGTCATCTAAAGTCCAAAAATATCTTCGACATTTACTACATGATTTTCTTCTAAATCCCTCATTTTCAAATAATGAAACTTTATAGTATCTTTCTGGATCGGTGGAAAACTTTGAAAGGATTTGATCTTTGTCCATTTCACAATTTTTTCTTCTGACTGATATTAAGCATTCTGAAGCAACACATTAAATATGATTTATTGGAAAAGTTTCTCATGTTTCAAAAGAAGGGCTGGAAAGAAGGAGACTTTGCCTTTGCATCCCAGCCCAATGGTGAGTATAGAGATATCATTGTAGGTATTGTAACAGGAGTAGAAAACAGTAACATTGGGATTAATGGAATTGTGATAAATCCTGTAGGTTTGAAGAATAAGATCTCACAAGGAAAGGCAGGTCCTCAATCAGTTGAAATCCTAAAAAATCCTAATCCGAAGGAGTGTATCTTTGCCTTGATCTATAGAGTTGAATTCAATAATTTTACTGGAGTATTTGATGTTGATACCAATGACGTTTACAAAATCCACAAAAATATTCATAATATCATTTCTGGTTGGGTTCGAGAATCAATTCCTGAATTGATTAACAATGTTCTGTCTTTACCTAATGGTACAGAGCGAGATCAGGCAAAGCGACTTCTAAAACAAAGAATGGATACACTTTATGATAAAGATCTAAAGAAATACATGTATTCAATATGTAGAGGTCTTAAGATCTTAAACTAGAAAAGGTATTTTTTTTATTTATTTTTCCTAAAAACTCCATAGTTTTATATTATGCCTCTTGCAAAATTTGTTTACAATGGAATACGTATACGCTGCATTGCTTTTGCACAAACAAAAGAAGGAAATCAATGAAGCAAATATTGCTAATGTTGTAAAGGCTTCTGGTGCTGAAGTAAATGAGGCACAAGTAAAGGCACTTGTAGCTGCACTAGCAGATGTGGACATTGAGGAAGCAATCAAAGCTGCCCCAGTAGCAGTCGCTGCACCAGCCGCACCATCAGGTGGAGGAGCAGCAGAAGGAAAGAAGGAAGCTGAACTGCCATCTGCAAAGACCGAAGAACAGGCTATGGAAGGTCTTTCTGCACTATTCGGTTAAAACTGTAATTTTATCCCCCTTTTTGTAATTTCTTAAAAACATTATTTACTATAGTCTTGGTTAATTTGTTATTTGACTGAACTCTCTTCTCCAATTCAATTTATTGTCTTGATATTGGATTTGTTTGGAACTATGGCCTTTGCTGTGACAGGTGCATTCAAAGCAATAGAACACAAAGCAGACATTGTAGGAATTATAATTCTTGCAACAATAACCGGTGTTGCGGGAGGAACTATACGGGATATCATACTTGGTCATTTTCCTCCTCATTCAATCTCTGATCCATATTATGTAATTATTACTACCACAACAGGTGTTGTCATATTCTTTCTCTATCCTAAAATGCAAAAACACTGGAATTTATTTTTAAAATTTGACGCACTTGGGTTGGGCGTATTTACTGCAATTGGCGCTACATTGGCATATCAATTATTTGGAATGAACTTTCTTGCTATGGCCATGGCAGGAATGGTGACAGCTGTAGGAGGAGGAATTTTGCGAGATATGTTTGTAAATGAAATACCTATGGTTTTTGTTAAAGAGCTCTATGCGTCAGCAAGTTTTCTAGGTGTTGTGATTTTTTACATTCTTTTAATTACTAAATTTCAAATTGAAGTGGCAACAATTGGTTCAATCATAGTTACTACTATACTAAGACTAGTTGCTATGAAATACAATTGGAATTTACCCAAAGTGCGTGGATGATTTTGAGTTATTGAGCGCTGTAGTTCTTTAGCTTTGTTGATAGTGATTTGGCTTGTCCATGAGCTCTCTGAATAGTTGATTCCTTAGTGTCTTCAGTAAGGAACCCTGATTCTATTGCAAGTGATCTTGCCTGTTGAGCAGCTCTTGAAAGTATGATGTTGACATTCTCCTTGGTTACATATCCTATCTCTATGGATAATGCTAATGCTTCTTGATGGGCCTGAGCAAAAGCCGCTCTGTATTTTTCTAGGTCTACTGTTAATTCATCCTGATTGTAAACTATCTTCTCCTCTAAAGCGGAGTTTAGTACTATGCCTGCCTCTACTGCCTTGACATCAAGCTTACTAAGTAAGGTAGCTAATTTTGCAGATATGGTGTCACCTTTCTTTGCAGCTACTGAATCCTTGGTTATCCAAACTGTTCCTTGATCAATTTTTGTTGAAACTCCAGCTTCTTTGAAATCTGTAAGAATTGGACCAGGGGTAATTCCCGTGTTACCTGCTTTGATTATAACGTCTATACTTGCTTTGTCTCCACCTCTTGCAGCCATCATTATTTTGTTTTTACCTAGTAAAATATTCAATCTGATTGGACTCATATTTGTAAACATCAAAACACATTGTCCAACTAATTTTTCAGCAAGTTTCTCAAGTCCTGGAATCTTTAGCGTAGCAAGTGATTTTTGTGCAACTTTGTCTTTGATGCTTACAATTTCTACTTCTCCTTTGAATTTTTTTCTTAATGGTAATAATTGTGAAGATCTTACTTTTTCCATTCTAACTAATGCTACAACTTTGTATTTGCTTGGTAATTCTTGAAGTTGCTGATACATCTGCATTTTCTTTTGAGGGTATTTTGTTCTATTCTGATGCATCTTACTTCGTTCCTGGTTGCTGTACTGGTTTAATTATTTTTCCCATGCTTGTCTTGATCATTATTCTCTTGATGTTTTTATCACCGCTTGGTAATTTCTTTTCTATTGTACTAATTACCGCATTAGCATTTGCAAGTAAATCTTCATCAGACATGGTTTCATCGCCTATCTTACATGCTAATGAAAGAGAATTTTTCAATTTAACTTTGATTGAAGTTCTGAATCTTTCTAATATTGAATCAATTGGAGCATTGAATGGAAGTGGTGTTGGCATTTTGCCTCTAGGACCCATGAATTGACCTAATGTCTTACCGACATTTGCCATAACTGAAGTATCTGCAAGGAAAAAGTCATAACCATTAATTAATTTGCGTGATTCTCTCTTGTTTGTACCCATTTGTGTTATCTGTGTGCTGTCTATTACCATGTCTGCATTTGCACTCTTTGCTTTTACACCAAGATCTCCAGAAGCAATTACACAAATTTTAGCTGATTGACTCATCTTTTTTGGTAACTGAACTGTCTCAGTTATTGCAAATCCTTTCTTTACATCTACATCTCTGAAAGTCATGATAAGCTCTATTGACTGCTTAAATTTTCTTGCCTTTGTACTCTTTTTAGCCTCTGTTATCATTTGAGATATCTGGGACTCTGTAATCATTACGAAATCTTCCTAATTTGCCTATTTAAAATCCTTTAGCGACAAAATCATTCGAGAAATACTAACATTCTAAAATTTTCATGTTGTTGAACTTATCTTGAAATAAGAACACATTTGACAAAAGGAACTTACATTTATTAAATACTAATAAAAACAAGTCGCAAAGTTGCACAAATTCGATGATTTGGATATGAAAATAATTACTGAACTTAGCCTTGACGGTAATGCTTCAGTTCCTAATCTCTCAAAAAAACTCGGAGTAAATACTTCGGTTCTATATAGTAGAATAAAGAGACTTGTTAAGAAAAAATTAATCAAGAAATTTACTATTGTTGTTGACGAGTCTCTGATTGGTATTGGAGTAAGAGCTACTATGGGTATTAACAGGGATCCAAAGTTAAAGGACCAGATCCATAAAGCATTGATAAAAACTCCTGAAATAGTTGCAATATCTGAGGTCACTGGACGCTTTGATATTCTATTGACTCTAAGAGCACAGAATCTTGAAGAATTACATACTGTGGCTATAGAGAAGATAGGTAAGATAGAAGGAATACTAAATACTGAAACTTTTGTTGAACTACAAAGAACTGATAAAGATCCGATTTATTCTGTAATTGAATAATTTACTTAAATTTACTGTCCCACTTACCAGCTTCTAATTCTGCTGTTGCCTCTTTAGGATTTTTACCATCTATTTTTATTCCCAGTGCTAAACAAGTTCCGATTATTTCTTTTGCGGCAGATTTGATATTTAGTGCATAGGATGAATCTATTTTTAACTTTGCAACTTTGATAACTGAGTCAGGTGATATTTCTCCAACCCATGTTGCACCAGAAGTTCCTGAACCTTTTTGAATACCCGCCTCTTTTAAAATTAAAGCTGCCGCAGATGGAATTCCTACTTCTACGGTCCATGTTTTTGTCTTCTTGTCTACATTGACTGTAACTGGGACTTTCATTCCCTCGAAATCTTTAGTTTTTTCATTTATTGCCGTGACTATTTGTAAAATATTTACACCCAGTGGTCCCAATGTTGGACCTAATGGAGGACCAGCACTAGCTTGGCCTCCAGTGACAAGTGCTGAAACACTTTGCATATCTACCATGATATTTTTCTTCCCTCTTAACTGTAAATTTAATCCTTGCTAATGAGTTGATGGTTTAAGATAGTTTGCATCAACAGTAACTGGTAATTGATATGGTGCATCAAGTAAAATTACAGTGGCCTCTTCTTTATCCTGATCTACTCTTGTAACTGTGGCTTTCATCCCTTTGAAAGGACCGCCAATAATCTCAACAACTTGATCCACGACTAATTCTGAAACTGTAGATTTCTTTACCAAATATCCTTCAATATCTTTGAATGTTAATTCTCCTCTTAGTTGACCTCTAATGTGTCTGATTCCTTGTAATGCATCAAATGCTGCGTTGGCATCTATGGCCTCTACAACAACATATCCTTTGAGATTCTCTAGAAGAAGAACTGACTGTATGTTAAGTTTTTTTAGTTTAATTCTGTTTTCTAGTAAACCCATAACAACCTTTTCTTGACCCCCTGTAGTTCTAACTGCAAAAAAGTGCGATTTTGTTTCTTGTGCCATTTTATCTATGTCCTAAATTGATAACAGCAAATGTGAATTGAATTATGAACCCAATGGCACCAAGTGTAGCCATGCCAAGAACTACTAACCTCAAATGTTCCATGTAATCTTCCTTGTCTGACTTTTTGGCTAGTTTCATGGTGTTGACCATGTCCTTTAGCATCTGTTTTGGGTCTATCTTCACCATTGGAGGACGTTAATAAAGTGTCCTTATAATTCTTATTTTATGCAATTACTCGTAGCATACCAATCTGATCCTGCGGGTTCTAACATGGCATCATTTATTTCAAAACAAATGAAAAAAGAAGATGAGATTTATCATGGAAATGATTTTGACCTTGTAATCATACCGACTCCGGTAATATCTGCTGATTGGCTTGAAGAAAAATATTCTTATGATGGTTATGTGTTTTTATCAAAACACGCATCTGAGAGTGGAACGCTTGCGTTGACATGCCATAGCACAGGAAATTTCGGGGATGCAATGTTTGGTGGATTTCCAAGGCAGGTGGCAATACCTCATCCGCATCTCCAAAAATCATATATGAAACGATTATGGGAAGAAAGGGATAATTTTTCAAAATTTGATATAACAATAGAGGCAACTCATCACGGACCTACGGCCTTGAGTAAGCCTACCTTATTCATTGAAATAGGCACAACTGAAAAAGAATGGACTGATAAAAATTTGTGTGAAAGTGTAGCAAAAGTAGTCCTAAAAGAAATGTCTGAACCACAAAAGAAATGTGAGGTAGCCATATGTTTTGGAGGTACACACTATCCTAGTAAATTCAATAAAGAATTACTCGAAGGTGATTTTGCACTGGGAACTGTTATTCCAAAACATGGTTTAGATGAACTCGACAAAGATCTTTTTGATCATATTGTGGCGCGAAATAGTGATGCTAAATTTGCATTAGTAGACTGGAGTGGACTTGGAAAGAACAAACAAAAAATTATTGAGATGATAAATTCAACTAATTTGGAGATGATAAAGATTTGAATCTTGAAAATGAGGTATATAGAAAACTTTTACAAGTGCCAAAAGGGAAGGTAACAACTTATTCTGAGCTTGCAAAAGCAGTGGGTCTGAAAAATGGGCAACGAACTATTGGGAGAATAATGAATAAAAATCCGTTTCCAGTTATTGTTCCCTGTCATCGAGTAATTTTGTCTAATGGTAAAATTGGAGGTTATGCTTGGGGTGAAAAAATTAAGACTAACATGTTATCTAAGGAAGGAATTAAAATAAAGAACGGAAAAATTCTAGATTCTGATAAAATCTATAGATTTTGAATCTATTTCTTGGTACGAACTTCTTCTATTAGGCTACGAAGGTGAGCCAAGTTTCTTACCTGATTTCCACCGACTTGTTTGTAAAGTTTCCAATAGCTTGGATTTGTTATTTCTTTTCTTGATTTTGAAACTTTCAGTTGGTGTCTCATTGCTCTTATTCTCTTGACATACACTTCCTTCTTTCCTATTCTTGATCCCTTTCTTCCCTTCTTGGAACCTTGTTTGGTTCCACGTTTACGTCTTTGAGATTTCTTAAAATGTGCTCTTCCTTTTGAAGTTCCTACAATTGGTTTTATTTGGATTGTTCCTGCAGTTATCAGACTTCTAATGTTGTCACGAGTGATTGCATCTGTTACATCATCTAGATATTCTGGATCAAATCTTACTCTACCAGCTCCTACTCCAAGAATCCTGGAGACAAGTAGCCTTTTTGATTTAAGATTTACTACCACTAGCTGACACCCTTGCATTGAATACTTTGAAGTTTTTCTCTATTGCTTTTGTAATTATTTCAGTTCTTTTCTTTTTTCCTACTCCATGAGCAAATCTAATTCCGTCTTTCTTTGGATCAAGTCTCTCCAAGTCTTTTAAGTTGTAAACTAAATTATCTGTAAATCCTGAAGGATGTAGTCCTCTTGCTATTTTTGGTCCGCCGTATCCAATTCGTACTAAAGCTGGCCATCCTTTCTTCTGTTTTCTTTGATGATTATCCATGCCTTTGGGTTTTCTCCATGTCTCTGCAAGTCTTGAATATCTCCAGCTCTCTTGTCTTACAAAGGCTGGTCTATGCTCAGCTATCTTCTTTCTAAGTTCAAGAGCTTCTTTATTGATCGGCATGTACACGACTCTGACTAAATTTTACAATAAATACGTTTCTTGTTTCATGATTTATGATCCGAAGAGATAATAAGGAATTTCATAAGGAATCGTCTTACCCGATGATAGAGGATTTGGAACCTACGATCACGCGTCATGTTGTATCTCAATTGGAGCAAATGGGAATTATGCCTTCAAAGATACAGCGAAATTTGCCAGTCAAGACCTTAATTGATTTAATTGAAGAAAAGAATGAGGGAATTCTTACTGCAAATGGGGCTATGGCAGTAAAAACTGGCAAATATACAGGAAGGTCTCCAGATGATCGTTTTATAATAGATGATGAACAAACCCACAATACTGTTGATTGGGGTAAAATTAATCACCCATTTTCAGAAGATAAATTCGATAAAATATTTGAAAAGATGAAAAAATACATTGACGGTAAAGATATTTTCATCTTTGATGGATTTGTAGGAGCGGACCCAGAACATAGATTGGCAATTCGAATCATAACTGATCATCCATGGCAGAGTCTTTTTGTACGACAACTCTTCATTAGACCAACTGTTTCAGAGCTTGAAGTACATAAACCCGAGTATACAGTTATTGCATTAAATGATTTCAAGGCAATACCTGAAATAGACGGTACACGATCAGATGCATTCATTCTTCTTAATTATACAAAAAAAATTGTTTTAATTGGAGATACATCATATGCTGGAGAAATAAAGAAGACTATGTTTTCAGTAATGAATTACATTTTGCCATCACGTGGTGTTTTTCCAATGCACTGTTCTGCTAATATTGGAAAAAATGGTGACACATCTTTATTCTTTGGTCTTTCAGGTACAGGAAAAACTACACTATCTGCAGATTCAAATCGTAATCTGATAGGTGATGATGAACATGGATGGTCAGATAAAGGAGTTTTTAATTTTGAAGGTGGGTGCTATGCAAAGTGTATAAACCTCAATAAAGAAGCTGAACCACAAATCTGGGATGCAATAAGATCTGGTGCAGTTCTAGAAAATGTTGTGATTGACAAAAATACTATGATGCCAAATTTCCATGATGGAAGTATAACTGAAAATACACGAGCGGCTTACCCCCTTGATTACATTCCAGGTGCAGTAATACCAAGTCTTGGAGGAAATCCACAAGTCATAGTATTTCTAACTGCTGACGCATTTGGTGTATTGCCACCCATAGCTAGACTGACAAAAGAAGGGGCCATGTATCACTTTATGTCTGGGTATACAAGTAAACTTGCAGGTACTGAAAGAGGAATTACTGAACCAAAAGCAACCTTTTCAGAATGTTTTGGTGCTCCTTTCATGTCTAGACATGCATCAGTTTATGCAAAATTGCTAGGTGAAAAAATTACAAAACACAAGACAGTGGTTTATTTGATAAATACTGGTTGGTCAGGTGGACCATATGGAATTGGAAAAAGAATGAACATTCATTATACTAGAAGTATGGTTACTGCTGCACTTTCAGGTGAGTTGGATAAGGTAAATTATAGACACGATCCTGTCTTTAATTTGGATGTTCCAACTACATGTCCTGATGTTCCATCTGATGTATTGAATCCAAGAAATACTTGGTCTGATAAAGCTGCTTATGATGCATCTGCAAAAAAACTAGCTCAAATGTTTGTAGATAACTTCAAAAAATTTGGTAATGTTTCTTTAGAAATACAAAATGCTGGACCGCATACCTAATTCTGTCTACGTCTTACTACTGATCCAACCATGACTGCAATAATTAGAATTGAGGAAATAATCATTACTTGTTTAATGTGAATATGTAGAATATCTTCAAAATCGATATTTTCTGAAACCTGATTTACCATCAATGTTTGATATGCATAATCAGTTTTATTTCCTATTTTGATGTCAGCTGGATCCAATATTCGCCTGTACTATGAACAGTTAGAGTTCTATTATTGTCTGGAGTGATTGCGGTTGTTTTCACATCATGTGAATCCGATTTGATTAAAGAAATCTTTGCATATGACCATTTTTCAGGATAATCTATTGAAAAATTTATCTGTCCATTATTTTGATTTACGTTTAATGTTCCCTTTGTTAAATGAATGAGAACAGGAATTCGATACAAAGTTTTTGAATCATCGACTATGATAAATCCTTCATAATTGCCTATCTTTTTTATGTTATCTGTAATTTGAGCATTTATTGTATTATTGATTACGGCATAATTGAAAGCAAGACTTGATTCACTTGATGAAAATCTAACTTTTAACCTTTGGAATAAATGAATCATTAATTACACGTAATTTCAAAGTCTTAGTTTCATTAGGGTGATCATAAGATAGATTGAACTCTAAACTACGTGGAATGATTATTAAATTTGCAGATTCTGCACTGGTGACATTTAATCTTCCACTGCCAGCAACTTCTAGTGGAAGTATATTCCCATAAGCATCTGTAACGGGATCAGTTGTTGTTGTTATGAGTGATGCTATTGATTCTGGATCTAAATTAGGATACTTTTGTAATAATATGGCAACAGCACCAGTAACATGTGGTGCAGCTATGCTTGTTCCACTTGTTATGTTGTATTTTCCACCAAGCGTTGTAGTATTTACAAAAACTCCTGGAGCAACAAGATCAGGCTTTACATAAAAAATTGAGACTGGTCCACGTGAACTAAATGGTGCTACAAAATCTGGATGATAAAATATGTTAAAGTGGCCTATGGTGTTATTACTTAATGTTGATTTCAATTCGAGCCCATCTTCACCTGATATTGAAATGACTGGTATTCTTGGCTGATAACCTCTAGTAGAATTAGGTCCTATGAGATCACCAAAAAAAATTCCGCTTTTGTTGTTGAATACTACTAATCCAATTGCACCACGGTCTGCAGCATTTTTCTCTTTTTCTGAAAAAAATACCTTCTCACCTTTTGTATCACTACCTCTTTGCTCAAGTAATATGGCTCCTTTGACATTGATATTTTCAAGATCCTTTAATCTTCCATATCCGCCATAAATTATCTTGCCTTCAATGGACTTTTGTAAAGCACTTACACCAAGCATTGGTATTGCATCATATTGTTTACTTTCAATCTCAAAAGTTGACACAAGACTTGATGTTATGTTATTATATGACGCTCCAACTGTTATCACATTAACATCTCTTCCAGGACTTCCAATTGTTTCATTATCTGGGCCATTATTTCCGGCTGCAGTCACAACGACAATTCCTTTTTTTACTGCCTCATCTACTGCATTTTCTAATCCGTCATTTGTTCTGTTCACTCCAAGACTTATGTTTATCACATTCATCTTGTCATCTATGGCCTGAGAAATAGCCTGAATGATATATTCTGAGGAAACACCTTCCCCTGTAGACGATACTTTGTATGAGAATAACTGAGATTTTGGAGCCATTCCTGAAAAATTACCATTGGCACCAATTATGCCAGCAACTTCTGTACCGTGACCATTAGTATCTAATGGTTCTTCATTTGTATCAACATAATTGTATCCTCCTACAACTCTTCCCAAAGGACCATACCCACGTAAATCTGGATGATTAAAATCAATTCCTGTATCTATGATGCCCACCTTTACTCCTTGACCGTTTAACCCATGTTGTCTTGGGATTTGAACACCAACCAATTGTATACTCTTTGAAAGAAGACTTTGCTCATCTTCAATAGAATATGAAATAAAATATGAAATGCATAACACAAAAACAAGAGAAAAAATTAACGATTTCTCTATCACATGGTGTCTTCATCAAGACCAGATAAAATGCATTTGCAACCAAAGCCATAAATGGCAAGAAAAACTTGGAATTCTTATGGCAAAATATGAACTTCCAAAAGTACCATATTCATACGATTCTTTGGAGCCACACATTGACGCCAGAACAATGGAAATTCATCACACGAAACATCATCAAGCATATACTGATGGCTTGAATAATGCATTAGCAAATCTGAGCACTGAATTGCAAGAGATGGAACTAACCAAGTTACTTTCAAACTTGAATCAAGTTCCAGAAAATGTTAGAGGTGCAGTGAATTTCCATGGAGGAGGTTATGAGAACCATGCTCTATTCTGGAATAATATGAAACCAAGCGGTGGTGGAAAACCAGGAGGTAAGCTTAGAAGAAGCCTATCAATTCTGTGTTTGGAAACTTTGATAGTTTCAAAGAAAAATTCGTAAAGGATACGATTGCTATTCAAGGAAGTGGTTGGGGTTGGTTAACCTACAATCCACAGACAAAGAAAGTTGAGTTTACTACAATGCCAAATCAAACAAGTCCACGAACCAAAGGTTTGATCCCATTAATGGGATTAGATGTTTGGGAGCACGCATATTATCTGAAATACCAAAATCGACGCGCAGATTATGTAAATGCTTGGTGGAATGTAATAAACTGGGATGAAGTAGATGCAAGACTTTCAAAGATAAAAGCATAATTTCTTCTTCTTTTTATTTTATTCTATGTTTTCAGAATGAATTTATAGTCATTAAGAGAATTTTTTGCAAATGAGTGAAGAACATGCTCAAGCCTTGTTGCAACAGATGCAATCTCTAGAAGCTTATCTAAATGATTTGTTACAACAGGAAGAAACAGTGATGAGACTTTTACAAGAGGCAACAAATGCCGTTGAATCGATGAAAGCGCTAACAGGTAACGCAGAATATGAGACTCTTGTACCAGTGGGTTTGGGAGTATATGTAAAAGCAAAAATAAATCCTGATCAAAAAATGATTGTAAATATAGGCGCAGGTGCTTCATTGGAACAAAATAAAGAATCTGCAATAAACTACATGGAATCTAGAATTAAGGAACTTGAGATGGTACTGCAACAATTAGCATCACAACGACAAGAAGTTTCCATGAAACTTGAACAGGGACAACACGAAATGAACAAACTTATACAATCAAATCGTAGTCCTACGCAGTAAGGCAGTACATTATGTTTGAAAAACTACGAAATGCATTTTCTGTAGCGGTTAAAAGTTTTGGAGAAAAGGAACTAAAGGAAAAAGATATTGACGAAGTTTTGTTTGAACTTGAGGTTGCATTACTGGAATCTGATGTTGCAACAGAAGTAATTGATGCCCTAAAAGATGACTTGAAAAAACAATTAATCGGTGCTACCGTTAACAAGGACAAGATTGCCGAAGTTGTAAAACAAGAACTTCGAAAAAGCATTTCAAATATGTTTGATGTAGCAGGCACTGTTGATATTTTATCTAACATTCAAAAAAAGAAGGACAAGGGAGAACCATACATTATCTCATTTATGGGTATTAACGGAACCGGAAAAACTACCACAATCGCAAAGATTGCAAATCTTTTGCGAGAGAACAAATATTCGGTTGTGATTGCTGCAGCTGATACTTACAGAGCGGGTGCAATTGAACAGATAGGTGAACATGGAAAAAGATTGAACATCAAAGTTATCTCTCAAAACTATGGATCAGATCCAGCAGCAGTAGCTCGAGATGCAGTGCTTTATTCCAAATCTCATAAAATAGATTGTATATTAATTGATACAGCTGGAAGAATGCAAACTAGTAAGAATTTGATGGATCAAATATCTAAAATTAACAAAGTAGTAAATCCTGATCTTAAATTATTTGTAGGTGATTCATTGGCTGGTAATGACACCGTAAGTCAAGCAAGAGAATTTCATAATTATACAAAGTTTGATGGGGCCATACTTACAAAAAGTGACGCGGACGCTCGTGGTGGAGCTGCTATTTCTATCGTTAAAGTAACATCTAGTCCAATTCTTTACCTAGGTGTTGGACAAGAGTATAAAGATCTGAAATCTTTTGACAAAGATATATTTTTAGAAACTCTCTTTGGTCATGCAGAAATTATTGAAGACGTTCAGAAAAAACTCATGGAGTCTAAAGTTGAACTAAAACCAGAACCTAAAGTTGAACTAAAACCAGAACCTAAAGTTGAACTAAAACCAGAACCTAAAGTTGAACTAAAACCAGAACCTAAAGTTGAACTAAAACCAGAACCTAAAGTTGAACTAAAACCAGAACCTAAAGTTGAACTAAAACCAGAACCTAAAGTTGAACTAAAACCAGAACCTAAAGTTGAACTAAAACCAGAACCTAAAGTTGAACTAAAACCAGAACCTAAAGTTGAACTAAAATCAAAAATCATTGTTGATAAGGAACAGGAAAAACAAATTTTAGAAGAAGATCCGTTTGCAGGAATTTCAACAAAAGACATTGAAAATTATTCAGACTTCTTTGATGCACCTCCTCCTGAAAATGATGAACAAGCAAGGAAACTTGCATCAGATATTAAAAAATGGATTTCTCAAGGACGACCAAAAAAACAAGAACAACAAGTCGAATCAAAAACTACAAAAGAAGAGATTGCAGAAATAGATGATGAAAAGGCCTAAGAAGAAGCGCTCGTTATTTGGATGGGTGAAGAAATGAAAGTAAAAACAAAAGATCTACTTACACTCAATGAGCTTAGTAAACATGAGTTATTAGAAATATTAGAAAATGCTATCAAATTAAAGAAGGATATTAAAAAAGGAATTTCCAAACCACTATTAAAAAATAAATCACTTGCAATGATTTTCCAGAAACCATCTACTCGTACTAGAGTCAGCTTTGAAACTGGAATGTTTCAACTAGGTGGACATGCTCTCAATTTGTCTGCAGATGATCTCCAAATAAAAAGAGGTGAGACAATAGAAGATACAGTAAGACACTCTCACGATATGTTGATTTGATAATGGCTAGAGTGTATTTACATGACGAAGTAGAAATATTGGCCAAAAATTCTACTGTGCCTGTAATAAATGGACTCTCTGATTCCTTTCATCCGTGTCAAATATTGGCAGATCTTATGACAATTAAAGAGAAAAAGAAAAAACTTAATGGATTGAAAATTGCATGGATAGGAGACGGAAATAATGTTTGTAATTCCATGATTTATGGATGTGCGAAAGTATCTATTGATATTAACATTGCAACTCCTAAAGGTTATGAGCCAAATCCGAATGTAATTAAAGAATCAAAAAAATTCATTAATATTCAATTACATAGTAATCCTGAACTGGCTGTAAAGAATGCCGATGTTGTGGTAACAGATACCTTTGTTTCAATTCATCATCAAGCAACGGATAGAGCAAAAGATTTTCTGCCTCGCTTTCAAGTAAACTCAAATTTAATGAAAAAAGCAAATCATGATGCAATTTTCTTGCATTGTCTTCCAGCAAAAAGAGGTCAAGAGGTTACAAGTGAAGTACTTGATGGTCCACAATCCGTAATATGGGATGAAGCAGAAAATAGACTTCATGCACAAAAAGCACTAATGGCTTTTCTACTCCAAGTCTAACGTTTATAAGAGCTTCACCAAAATTTTTTGTAAATAGGAATTAGTACATATGGCATATTCACAAATATTACGTAGATCTCGGGACGAGAAGACCAACTACAAAAAGAGAAGACATCTCTTGATGGGTAGACGAGACTTTATCACAGTTCAGATCTCAAATGAAAACACACTTGTACAAATTCACAAGCCAGAAATGGCTGGTGATAAGGTTCTTTCATCAGCTCATTCCAGATCACTCATCAATAAGGGCTGGAAGGGTTCAAGAAAGAGTATTCCAGCAGCATATCTTACTGGTTATCTGGCAGGTAAGAAAGCACTTGCAAGTGGAGTCAAGAGTGCAGTACTTTATACTGGTACTAGAAAATATACCCAAAGAATTGCGGCAGCATTGAAAGGAATAATAGATGCTGGACTAGACGTACCCGCAGACGCAGAAACTTTTCCATCTGAAGAGAGGATTAGTGGTAAGCATCTTAAAGTTGCAAATGAGATCGATAAAGTAAGATCTGCAATTGATAGTGAGGTTAAATCCAAATGAGTAGAACAGAACAAAGATCAAGACCACCAAGAAGAGAACCAGAACAGGTGTGGGTTCCAAGGACCAAACTGGGAACACTAGTTGCAACTGAAAAGATTACGACAATGAAAGAAATTTATGAAAACGGTTATCGAATTCAAGAGGCTGGAATCATTAAAAAATTATTACCAGGAATTAAAACAGAAGTAATTGATGTTGGAATTGTTCAAAAACAAACAACCAACGGTGAATATACGCGATTTAAAGCACTTGTTGCAGCAGGTGATGAAAATGGTTGGTTAGGAATAGGACAAGGAAAATCAAAACAAATGAGAATTGCAATTGAAAAAGCAACAAATCAAGCTTATCTTAATGTCAGTCCAGTAAAACTTGGTTGCGGAAGTTGGGAATGTAGATGTGAACAACCACATTCTGTTCCATTCAAAATTAGGGGCCGAGGTGGAAGTGTTACAATAGAAGTTATTCCAGGACCAAGAGGTCTAGGACTTGTAGCGGGTGGAAATATTAGAAATCTTTTGAAATTAGCAGGTTTGAAGGATGCTTGGACAAAAAGTACAGGGTCAACAAACACCATGACATCTACATCACGAGTCTGTTTTGGACTGCTTGAGACAAACATTTAGTCAGGGTTGAATGAAGATATGGGTAAAGCTTTCTTAATAGTCAGAATGAAGGGAACGGTTAATGTTCCTTATTGGGCTGATACTACAATGGATCTTCTACACTTGGACAAAAGATTCCGTGCCACAATAATTCCAGAAAAAGATAACACAAAAGGTATGCTTGATAAGATTAAACATTATGTCTCATGGCAAGAAATCGATGTACAAACCACCAAAGAGTGATTGGAGAAAAAGGCACGTAAGGGTGGTTATAAAAAAATCACTCCAGAAGACATGACAAAATTAGGATTCAAAAATACAGATGACCTCGCAAAGTCAATTGCTGAGGGAACTGCTACATTATCTAAATTAAAACCACTTAAACCATGGTTTGCTTTATCACCGCCAAAACATGGATTCAAACGAAATACCAAGAAGATGTATGGCGAAGGGGGAGTCCTTGGTAGTCATAAAGAACTCTTAGCACAAGTGAGGTTAATGATGTAAAATGCCAACAAGATTCAGAAAGACAAGAAAATACAGGGGAAGTAGACACTGTGGTTGGGGACAGATTGGTCAACACAGAGCAAGTGGCCATAAAGGAGGACTTGGCCAATCAGGTTTGCATAAACATCATTTCATAAGAATGCTAATGACTGATCCAAAACATTTCGGTCATGATTCTACTCATCCACCACATCCAAATCTAGTTCGTAAATGGGCTAGTGTAAGAGATTTAGATGATATCTTTGCAAAATTTGGGAAACAGGAAGGGGGCAAGAAACTGATAGACCTTACTGAACTAGGCTATGATAAGCTGTTAGGGGGAGGACAGACTAAGAATGCTTATGTTGTTAAGGTGGAAAAATTCTCTGCTTCTGCCGAAGAAAAAATAAAACAATCTGGTGGAGAGGTGCAAGCAGTAGCGTGACAGCAGAAGAAGGTAAAGCCTCTGGCGGTTTTTTAAAAACTATTATTTCAAAAGCTGAAGTCTACATCCCACAAGTACCAAAACCAAAAAAGAAAATCCCATTACAAGTCCGTTTGATGTGGTGTGGAATAGCATTATTTATTTACATGATTATGGGACAAACTCCTCTTTATGGAGCTTCAACACCATCCTTTGATTTTCTTGCATTTGCTAGAGTAATTTTTGCTTCACAGCAAGGTACATTGATAGAACTTGGAATTGGACCTATTGTTACTGCTGGACTCTTAATGCAACTTCTAAAAGGTTCTGAGATATTCCATCTTGACTTCAAGAAACCAGAAGACAGAGAACTATATCAAACAGCCACCAAGATTGTCACTTACATAGTAATCATTGCCGAGTCATCACTGTATGGTATGGCAGTTTATGGACCAAGGATGCCCAACCATGAAGTCTATCTTCATTCTGATAGGACAGTTAATCGGTGCATCTGTGATAATCATGTTGTTGGACGAATTAGTACAAAAAGGATGGGGACTTGGAAGTGGAATTAGTTTGTTTATTGCTGCAGGTGTAGCCCAACAAGTAATTTGGAGTATATTCAGTCCAGTTCCTGCAGGAGATGGAGGTCCAGTAGGTGTATTTGCAAATATTATACATGGTGCACTTCATCATGATTTTACTAATCTATTCTTCCGGTCTAATCAATTGCCTGGCATATTTGGTTTATTGATAACAGCTGGAGTATTACTGATTCTTGTCTATACTCAAGGAATCAAGATAGAAATCCCAATCGTATCTACAAAATATAGGGGATTCTCAGCTGTATATCCAATCAAGTTAATGTATGTTTCAAACATTCCAGTAATTTTGGCTTCTGCTCTTACTGCTAACGCAGTGTTTATGGGACAAATTATGTGGGCCAACTTTAACCCAAGAAATGCAAACCCGTTCCTGAATTTCTTAGGAATGTTTGATCCTACATCACCATCCACTCCAACAGGTGGTATACTGTACTATGTTACAGCACCACGTGGTTTGGATATTGTTGCATTAGATCCAATGAGAGTCTGTTTTGTATATTCTATTTATGATAGGAATTGTAGTCTTATTTGGTAGGTTATGGATTGAGCTTGGTGGTCTTTCTGCAAAGAGTGCAGCCAAAAACTTACTTGACGCTGACGTACAAATTCCAGGTTTTAGACGTTCAAATCAACCAGTAGAAAATCTACTTCAAAAATATATTCCATCCGTTACTATAATTGGTTCTATGATACTTGGATTGTTAGCTGGTACTTCTGATGTACTAGGAACATTTGGATCAGGGACAGGAATGTTGTTGACAGTTGATATTCTGATTAACTATTACAATTTACTTGTTCGAGAAAGAGTCGAAGAAGTAATGCCTTCACTGGGTGCATTACTTGGCAGAAAGTAATCGAGTAATAATTGTAGGAATTCCAGGTGTTGGAAAGACTACAGTTGTATCACGCGTAGTGGAATTATTAAAAGAGAAAAATGTCAAAGTAAGCGTCTCAATTTTTGGAACCGTGATGTTTGATGAAGCTAAAAAGAAAGGAGTTCAGAATAGGGATGATCTAAGAAAACTTTCAGTTAAAGAGCAAAGAGAATTGCAATCTATGGCAGCAAGAACAATAGCTTCAATCTCTGATGATGTAGTGATTGTAGATACTCATGCATTCATTTCTACGCAGGAGGGATTCTATCCTGGACTTCCACAAAATGTTTTAGAGATACTCAATCCTGATAGTTTTATTATGATATCGGCAAGACCCGAAGAGATCTATAATCGTAGAATGACAGACACTACCCGAACTAGAGATATAGTATCAATTGATGCAATAAAAAAAGAACTTGATGTTACAAGTGCAATGTTGTCTACTTGTTCAATACTTTGTGGCTCACCAATCAAGATGGTTCTTAATACTGAGGGTAAGGTTGATGAAGCGGCTAGAGGTATCCTAAGTGCAATGGGGTTTAACAATGGAACATAGTATATTCTTTGATTTCATAAATACAATAGCACTACAAATCCCAGGTCTAAACAGGGGTCCAATGGGAAGTGCAAATCCGATAGTAAAGGGAATGGTTCCAGCTGCTTTAGGAATAATGTGTATCTCTATTGGTCTTAATCTGCTTAATGCTATAATAAAACGAAAGATGGTTGACCAAGATAAATTGAAAAGATTACTCAAAGAAACAAGAGCTTGGCAAAAGGAAAGAATGGCTGCATTCAAATCAAAAGATCAAGAAAAAACTGATGAGCTTAACAAGAAATCTGCATACATGAACAAGATGAACATGGAAGTTATGCAAATGAATATGAGACCTATGATGATTACTTTTCTCCCATTGATTCTAGTATTCTATTTTGTGCTTCCTCCACTATTTTCCTATACAGTAGTCTGTTGCACCAATATCGTTAAACATTATACCTGGAGGATTTTTTGAATTAACTTGTACTGCGGCAAAAGTAGCATCTTCTCAAATTCCTGGTAATCCCAACATTTGTCATCATGTAAACGATTTGTATTTCTGGGCATGGTACTTCTTATCGTCTGCCTCCTTTAGTGGTATCATAATGAGAGTTACAAAAACTACAATGGATACAAGTTAAATTGCTTCGTTCAGTTATAATTTCTGGTCCACCAGCCATAGGAAAGACTACCATAGCAAAAGGATTGGGAGAAGAATTTGGCTTGAAATATCTTAGCGGTGGTGATGTGCTAAAAGAAATGGCCAAGGAACAAGGCTTTGAAACAGATAATGATGATTTTTGGGATACGTCAGAAGGAATGAGTTTTCTTAATATCAGAAAAGCAAATTCAGAATTTGATAAAGAAGTTGACGAAAAATTAAAAAAAATATTTCTAACTGAAGATGTAATCATAACAAGTGACACATTGCCTTGGTTAGTTAAAGACGGAATTAAAATTTGGCTTGCAGGTTCTCATGAAAATAGTGCAAAAAGAATGACAATGCGAGATAGTATATCATTACAAGACGCATTGGGAATAGTAAAAAAGAGATACGATGAAAATAAGACATTATACAAGAAGCTTTATGATTTTAATTTTGGAGAAGACCTTTCTGTCTTTGATAAAATAATAAATACAGATGATCTTGGACCTGAACAAGTTCTTGAACAGGCAAAAAATGCAGTGAAATACTACTATGACACTCAAACAATTACAAAATCTTAGAGTAATCGACCAGGACATCACAAATGATGCCCATGGTACGTATTATGACCAGAGATCAATAGAGCAGCTTCTCAACTATGGTTTTATTTTGTTAGACAAACCAAATGGTCCTACAAGTCATGAAACTGTAGCATGGGTAAAGAAAATATTGAATGTTCCAAAAGCAGGTCATAGTGGAACACTTGACCCGCAAGTATCTGGACTTTTACCAATAGGACTAGGAGAAGCAACAAAGGCTCTCATAGTTTTATTACTTGGTCCAAAAGAATATCATGCTCTTGGAAGACTGCATACACTTCCACCCAAAGAAAAATTGGCTGATGTACTCAAACAACTTACTGGTAAAATATTTCAAAAACCACCGCAGAGATCTGCTGTATCAAGACAAACCAGAATTAGACATGTGTATGAAATTGAAGTCATAGAACAAAAGGAAAGATTGCTACTTTTACGAATTTTGTGTGAAGCAGGAACCTATGTCCGAAAAATTTTCTATGATATGGGAGAGATTCTTGGTGAAGGTGCAACAATGATTGAGCTCCGAAGAAGTAGGGTGGGACACTTCAATGAGGATTCTAATTTAGTAAAAATACACGATCTTGTCGATGCCTATGCTTTGTGGAAAGAAAATGGTGATGATAAAAAACTAAGAAGAATAATGATGCCAATAGAATTTACTCTAAGCGAGATAAAATCAGTTGTAATAAGAGATTCTGCAGTAGATGCTCTGTGTCATGGAGCTCAACTTGCAATACCTGGTATTCTTGAAATATCTCCTGGACTGAAGCGTGGAGATTTTGTTGCAATATACACACAAAAAGGAGAGGTTGTAGCTCTTGCAGAAGCAACTCTGAATGAAGATGAGATTATTGAAAATACCAAAGGCTTTGCCTTTAAGATTAAGAGAATTATCATGGCTCCAAACACATATCCAAAAAGTTGGAGAACAAAGCCCGTAGTTAACAATTAAAAAGGAATCAAATTAAATTTTTCAAGTGATACCAAAAGGCGCTGCAATCTTTTTCATAGTGGGAGTAGTATCAGCTGGCTTCTTGGGATATTATCTTTCTCAAATTGCAAATCAGGTTCCAACTCTTGTATATGAGAACGGCCCATCTCTTACTCTCATTCCTGATAAAATTAACTATCATATTGGAGAACCGGTTCACATTAGAATCATAAATTCAGGAACCCTACCTCTTACATTTTCTGACACTTCTTATGGATTAAAGATAACTAGGCTTGATGGAATTCTAGTCTATTCCCCCTTGTCTTCACAGGTAATCTCTACATTAGAACCAAAAGAAGAAAAAACATTTGTCTGGAATCAAACAAAATCTGATGGCGGAAACGCATATCAGGGAAGATACAAGATAGTATCAAATACCATTGAGGATACAGGAGTCTCATTGACAAAATCTGTTGCCATAAATCTATTGAAATAATCTTTAAAATGAAAAACACTCAATTCTAGGCAATATCTATTTTGATTTAGACCATTTTTTCATCCATTGCAAAAGATTAATCATGGACTCAACAAGTTCTTGCCCTTTGTTAGTTAGCTTGTATTCCACCCTAGGAGGAATTTCATTATAAGATAATCTTTCTAACACTCCACTTTTTTCAAGTTCTTTTAATCTGATGGCAAGAGTCTTACTGCTTATCCCCTTTAATGCCTGTTTGAATTCTTTATGGCGTACTGGTTCTGTCGTACAACATAATGGAATTAGAATTTCAAGTGTGCCCCTTTTTGTAATTATTTTTCTCAGCTTTGATGTTTCAGACATTAATGAAGAGGCATCATATCCTTCAAAACTACAACTATCTTTAACCATTGGAAGTGATTTTCTTTTAGTTTCCATCTTTACACTAACTGTAATTGTTTATCCTTGACAACTTAAATGGTTTACTGACTAAACTAATGTCAGAGATACAATGGGATTGTTTGGGAAAAAACCAGAAAAATATGTCTTGTTTGCATGCATAGAAAATGCTGGACGAAGTCAGATGGCAGAAGGTTTCTTTAGAAAATATGCCCCAAAGGGTTGGAGTGCAATGAGTGGTGGTTCTGTTCCAAAATCATATGTTAATCCACTTGCAATAGAGGTAATGAAAGAAGACTGGAGTAGATATCAGCAATCACAAGGCAAAGAGGTTATCTGATGAACAAATCCGAGGTGCAGAATTGAAGGTGAATATGGGATGCATGGATACTGCAGAATGTCCAACTCTTATTCTTGGTAGGTATGTAGATTGGGGAATTGAGGATCCTAAAGACAAGCCAATAGAGAAAGTTCGAGAGATAAGAGATGGGATAGAAATTAGAGTAAAAGAACTTGTCAAGGGATTAAAATGAATGATGTAATAAAAGAAAAGGTAAAGGAGCGATATGGCAAGATTGCATTGACTGGCAACTCTGACTGTTGTTGCATGCCCGGCGAATGTAGTACAAATGATTCTGTTATTGATGCTACAAAAATAATTGGCTATGATCCAAAAGAATTAGAATCAATTCCACAAGAATCTATTTTAGGTGTCGGGTGTGGTGCACCAATAAAATTTGCAGATCTTAAGGAAGGTGAAACGGTTCTAGATCTTGGTTCAGGTGCAGGAATTGATGCATTCCTGTCTGCAAACAAGGTAACAAAATCAGGCAAAGTAATTGGCATTGACATGACTGATGAAATGTTGGATAAAGCAAGAACATATGCACTAGTCGGCAATTATACAAATGTAGAATTTAGAAAAGGAGACATTGAAAAAAATATTCCAGTTAATGATGAAGCCATTGATGTTGTAATCAGTAACTGTGTGATTAATCTTACTTCAGATAAGACAAGTGCGTTTAAGGAAGTTTATAGAATATTAAAAAAAGGTGGAAGAATGGTAATCTCTGATCTAGTAACCGATAAGGAGATAGAACAAGACCAAGTCAATGCAGAGCAATGGTGCAGTTGTATTGATGGTGCATTAACACAAGAACATTATATCGAAAGTATCAAGAAAGCAGGATTTCACGATGTCAGTGTTCTAGATCAGCGGGTGTACCTGGAAGGTGAAAAAGTAAATGGCAGAAAAATCACCAGTCTTGTAATTAAAGCAATAAAGTGATTTTTTATGAATTTTTTTGGGAAATCAAATGACAAAAAAAAGATTCTATTTGTTTGCGTTGAAAATGCTGGACGAAGCCAGATGGCAGAAGGTTTCTTTAGGAAATATGCACCAAATGGATATGAAGCAGTAAGTGCTGGAACAAAACCCACACCAGAAATTAATCCTATTGCAGTAGAAGCAATGAAAGAAATTGGCATAGACCTTGGCAAACAGAAACCCAAGGTGCTAACTAATGAGATTATTTCAGATTCGATTCTAAACATAAACATGGGATGTATGGATAAAACTGAATGTCCTGCACTTTTTGTGAAACATTCTGTTGACTGGAATATTGAAGATCCTAAGGGTAAATCAATTGATAAAGTCAGAGAGATTAGAGATACAATTGAACTAAAGGTGAGACAACTTTGCAAAACTCTAGAATAGCAAACAGATTATCCTCAAACCAAAAAAGATTCTTTGCTGAATTAATTGGTACATTTATTGTAGTAGTATTTGCAACAGGTTCTGTTGTATTGGCTGTAAAATATTCTGGAATATTTGGTCTATGGTTTGTAGCTTTGGCTCCAGCGGTTGCAGTAGCGGTAATGGTATATGCATTTGGGAAAATATCCATGGCTCACTTTAATCCTGCAGTAACTGTCGGATTTTTTATTACAAAACACATGCCAAAAAATCTCTTTCCGCTATATCTTGTTGCAGAGATAATCGGCGCACTGTTAGGTAGTATCTTTGTAAAATACATTATAGGAACGGAAGCAAATCTTGGAGCAAACGCCCCAGATTATTATTTTCCTATTCCTCTCATTGTGAGTGTTGAGATTATAGCTACTGCATTACTGATGGCTGTAATTATGGTGGTTGTTCATACAAAAGGACTAAAAGGATTTGGTGGAATTGTAATCGGTACAATGGTGGGTCTTGATATCTTCTTTTTGGCGTTTATTTCAGGAGCTTCCATGAATCCAGCAAGGGCATTAGCACCTGCAATAATATCTGGATATCTTAATGATCTTTGGTTATACTGGACTGCTCCCTTCATAGGGTCTACAATAGTTGCTGTTATTTACAGAAAAAAGTTTGTGAACTGATCATCTCTTACAGTAATATATAGTCGGTTTTACAACGAAATTGAATTGGCGAGATAAATGCCGGGGTCGCCTAGCCTGGTAGGGCGCGCGCCTGGAAATTAGTAAACCATAAAGCGCGTACTCGCAAGGGTTCGAGAGTTCAAATCTCTCTCCCGGCGCCTTTTACAAATCCATTAATCTCTCTATGGTATTTTCAGATCATTGGAAAAATATGATATTGCAATAATTGGAGGAGGTTTACTTGGAACTTCAATATCGTATTGGATTTCAAATTTGTACGATGCAAAAGTTGCAGTAATTGAGAAAGAATCTGACGTTGCAATGCATACTAGCAGTCGTAATACGGGAGTAGTTCATTCTCCGTTTTATCTTAATCCTGACAAAAAAGGGAAAATTGCAAGAGCTGCATTTCTTTCTCATGAAATGTGGAAGACATTTGCCCAAAAAAAGGGATTGCCATGGAATATGGTTGGTACCATGGAAGTTGCACTTGATGAAAACCAACACAAAATTCTTGAAAAGTATATGGATTGGGGTCAAAAAAATTGCATGTCAGAGAAAGATATTGAACTACTAAATAGTAATAAAGTCGCCCAAAGAGAGCCAAATATCAGATGTCACTCTGCAATTCATTGTAAAACTGACGCGGTGGTTGATTATGGCGAATTTACAAGAAAACTAAAAGAAGAATCCCAAAGAAATGGGACTAAATTTTTGTTAAATAAAAAACTAGAATCAATTGAAGAACTAGATGGTTCCACAGAACTTGCATTTCAAAATAAGGAAAAAATTAGTTCAAAGATTATAGTCAACTGTGCTGGTGGTTATTCCCTTGATATTGCAAAAAAGTTTGGATTGGCAAATAATTATTCCAGTCTTCATTTTAGAGGGGAATACTGGATTGCAAGTGAACAATATTCTAATCTAGTCAAGACCAATGTTTACTCTGTTCCAAAATATCCTGATTTTCCTTTTCTTGATCCTCATTGGATTATTAGATCTGATGGAAAAAGTGAGGTTGGCCCAAATGCAGTTCCTGTGCCAAGCCCTGAAACTTATTCTGGCTATGTAGGAGATGTTGAAACATTAATTTCTAAACTCACAGAGGTAGTAACAGGTAGTACAAGAAAATTACTTCTTAATGCAGATTTTATGAATTTGGTGGCAAAGGAGTGGCTGAGTTCCTTGTCAAAAACTGTCATGATTGAGCGTGTACAAGAATTTATGCCAAAGGTAAAACCCGAGTTCTTTTCTGAACGAGGCACTGCTGGAATTAGAACTCCTATCATAACTCCTGATGGAAACTTCTTGCCAGACGTGCTAGAACTTACCGGTCCAAACTCATATCATGTTCTAAACTACAACTCTCCTGGTGCAACCGGGGCTCCTGCATATTCTGCATTTGTAGTAAAATCCATGCAGGAAAAAGGACTATTACAGTATAAGCCCAGAAAGACTGATTCTATTTGGGATTTTGAAACTATTGTCTGAAAATAACTTGAATCAAGATTAATATTCTGAAAACAAAAAATGAA
Source organism: uncultured Nitrososphaerota archaeon (assembly GCA_963824385.1). Classification (GTDB taxonomy): domain Archaea; phylum Thermoproteota; class Nitrososphaeria; order Nitrososphaerales; family Nitrosopumilaceae; genus Nitrosotalea. The sequence continues at coordinate 535,996 of CAWGPD010000004.1, read as the reverse complement.
TCTGTGTTCCCTGAACATTGTTCTATTAGAAAAATGGGCAAGGATTGCCCAATGCCGCCTGAATTTGTAATTTCTATCCAATCTGAAGATGGAGAATACATGGTTGGTGTTGCATGTGATGGGCACAAAAATGCATTTACTGAAAAGTTAGAGTCTCTCCAAAAAGAAGGTAAAGTTCCCCAAGGAACTATTAATTTTACTGGCTTAAAACCTGTAGGCACTAGTTGTATCAAAATAGATCCAAATGATCTAATTGAGCTTTAATTTTAAATTAATTATTATATCATTTAATTTGGTAAATTGGTTTTTTGCCAGCAAGTGAAAGTACTAGATTCTTGACTGCAATCTCTGCCATTTCTTTTCTAGTTTCAATCGTAGCACTTCCACTATGAGGTGTTAGTATAGAATTATTTGTTTTTACAATTGGATGTTTGGAATTAATTGGCTCCTTTTGGAATACATCAAGTCCAGCTCCTGCAATTATTTTTCTTTGTAATGCAATTGCAAGATCTTTTTCATTAATTATTTTGCCACGCGCAGTATTAATTAAAAATGAAGTTCTTTTCATTTTCTTTAATAATTTTAAATTCACAATTTCATGTGTTTGAGGTGTATGCGGAGAATGAATACTTACAACATCACTTGTTCTAAAAAGATTATTCAATGATACGTATTTTACTCCTATTTTTTTTTCCTCCTTGATTGATAATCTAGTTCTGTTATGATAAATTACCTTCATCTCAAAACCTGCACTCTTTTTGCTACTGCTTTTCCTATTCTTCCCATTCCAAATATGCCTAGAGTTTTTTGATATAGATCTGTTCCAAGAAAATCATAGGGACCAAATATTATATTCCATTTATCCTTGCGAATTATCTGGTTACCTTCAGGTATTCTTCTAAAAAGAGATAACATCAAAGCCATAGTCATATCTGCAGTAGCTCGGGTCAATACTTCTGGCGTATAACCAACTGTAATACCTCTACTCGTAGCAGTCTTGATGTCTATATGATCATAACCAACGCTATAGGTAGAAATTGCCTTAAGTTTAATCCCGGCATTAATTACGTCAGCATCTATGAAATCATAAGGGTAACAGATTAGGCCATCTTTATCCTTGATTTTTGATATCAGTAATTTTTTTGGCATAGGAATCTTTCCAGTGTGGATTTCTACAACGTATTTCTTTTTGAGTTCCTTTACAGCAAAATCATGAAGCCTTCGCGTAAGTAATATTTTCAACTATTTTCAATGAGTAAATGACAATTTTAAGCGTATCATGATGAAAAATCAACTGTTCCCAAGTAAAAATCCACATAATTAATTCATTTTACGCCTTTACAACAACTCATTTATAATTAATCAAAGTAATGATATGCAATTGAAACACAAAGATGAGTTTGCTATTTGTGTCCAATGTAGGAATCCTTTAGAAAAATGTGTATGTGTTTGCCCATTTTGTGGTGAACGTGATAAATGTGAATGCGCCTTATTTGATGCTGCAACTGGCGGTTAGTATACCGTCTTTTCAAAAAAATCATAGAATTATTAATATTTGATGAGCGTCTAGACGCATCATGTCCTCTATTGATCTAACTTGGGTTATTGGTGGTCCTCAGGGAGGCGGTGTAGAGACTGCGGCAAATATTTTTGCTGGTGCATGTGCAGGTTGTGGTCTGAAAGTATTTGGTAAAAGAGAATTTTATTCTAATATCAAAGGTGAGCACAGTTACTTTGGAGTTAGGGTTTCTGATAAAATAGTTAGATCAAATGTTAGTGGAATTACAATGCTAGTGGGCTTTGATGCTGAGACCATATTTCGGCACGCAGATGCTGTATTTGATGATGGTGCTATAGTGTATGAATCTGATCTATCTGCAATAAAAACAGATGAAGTACATACACTTGATGCACAATTCAAGAAACGTCTTGAGACATACCTTTCATCCAAAAATAAACCGTTTACAATACAAGGAGCACTTGATGCAGCAAAGGAGAGGGGCGTTACACTATATCCTGTCTCATTTAAGGAAATTCTAGGTAATTTATCAGATGAAACCAATAACCCAAAATTGCGTGGAATGTTTCGTATGCAAAATGTCCTTGCTGTCTCTATATCTATTGGGTTGCTAGGACTACCTCCTGAAACATTATTGAAATCAGTTGGTTCTATATTTTCAAGAAAAGCAGAGATTGCAGAAATGAATAAAACTGCAGCAAATTATGCATATAATTTTTCTACGGTAAAATATTCTAAATTCAAATATCAATTATCTCCAATTACAAAAGAAGACCATATCATGCTAGCCCAAGGCTTTCAATCTACTAGTCTTGGAAAGATAGCATGTGGTTGTAGGTTCCAATCATACTATCCAATTACTCCAGCATCAGATGAAAGTGTATTTTTGGAATCAAATGAAATTATTGAGGTTGAAAACAACAGACCTGGTTCAACTCTAGTTGTACAAACAGAAGATGAGATATCTGCAATTGGCATGGTAATTGGTGCGTCCTTGACAGGAGCAAGATCTTCGACAAGTACATCTGGTCCAGGTTTCTCTCTTATGGCAGAAGCTCTTGGTTGGGCTGGGATAAACGAAGTCCCACTTGTATTAACTTTGTATCAAAGAAGTGGTCCCTCAACAGGTCTTCCTACAAGACATGGACAAGATGATTTACAATTTGCAATTCATGCTGGACATGGTGACTTTCCAAGAATTGTATATGCGTCAGGTGACACAGAGGAAGGATTTTACGATACTGCAAAATGTTTCAACTTTGCAGACATTTATCAAATTCCTGTAATTCACATGATGGACAAATTTATTGCAAGTACAGTTTCTACAGTGAAAAGATTTGATCCAACTAAAATTACAATAGAACGAGGAAAACTTCTTCAAAAAATTGAAGAGCCTGATTATAAAAGATTCACTCCATCACCAGACGGTATATCTCCAAGATCAAGACTTGGGCTTGAAAATGGAATATTTTGGAATACTGGAGATGAAAGTGATGAATCAGGTCACATATCAGAAGACCCAGAAAATCGTATCTATAAAATGGATAAACGTGAACGTAAAATGGAACTTGCGCTAGAACAAATTCCTAAAGAAGATCAGGCAATAAACTATGGAGTATCAGATTATTGTATTCTTAGCTGGGGTTCAACAAAAGGACCTATTTTAGATGCCATTGAAATGCTCAATAAAGCAGGCTATAAGGTTGGGTTTATTCAAATTAAGATGCTTCATCCATTTCCAACAAAATACATCCAGTCCTTGCTTTCAGGAGTTAAAAAAATAATTGATATTGAAGCAAATCAATCTGGCCAAATGGGCTCATTACTTAATGAATATCTAGACAGAAAAGTTGACTATTACATATTAAAATACACTGGAAGACCAATGACATGTGATGAACTCTTTGATTCTATCAAGAAAATTATCGACAACAAAGCGGAGAAAAAACAGGTGCTAAAATATGGTGTCTAATGTAGCAGATTACAAGACTGAAGTACACAATGATTGGTGTCCAGGATGTGGAGATTTTGGAATTGTTAGTGCAATTCAAATGGCAATGGCAGAAATGGAAATTCCAAGACATAAAGCTGCGATATTTTCTGGAGTTGGATGTTCTGGAAAAACATCTCATTATCTTAATGTGTATGGTGTTCATACTTTGCATGGTAGAGTACTTCCATTTTCACAGGGTGCAAAACTTGCAAATCCTGAGATGACTGTTGTTGCAGTAGGTGGAGACGGTGATGGATTGGGAATTGGAGCAGGACATTTTGTCGCAGCAGGTAGAAGAAATGTGGACATGACTTATCTTATTTTTAATAATGGAGTGTACGGTCTTACAAAAGGACAAGCGTCTCCTACACTAAAACTTGGATTGAAGACCAAATCTCTCCCAGAACCCAATGTCAATCAATCAGTAAATCCTATTGCATTAGCTATTGCAAGTGGATTTACATTTGTTGCAAGAGGTTATGCATATGATGTTAGACAGCTCAAGGACTTGATTATTGCAGCAATAAAACACAGAGGTCTTTCATTTCTTGATGTTTTACAACCATGTCCTACTTACAATGATATCAATACAAGAGATTGGTTCTCAGGAATGGATAACATTGATGAAATGACAAATAGGCCAAGACCTAGAATCTACAAGCTTGAGGATGTGGGGTATGATCCAGTTGTACATATTGACTCGCCAGAAGAAGAAAATGAAAAACTAACTCAAGCATTGATAAAATCTAACGAATGGGATTCAAAGATCCCAACAGGAATATTTTACCAAAATGATATAGCACAATCATATGACCAAAGAATGTTAGACCGAATTCCAAACTATCTTGAAAATCCTCCCGCATATCAAGAAATTTCTGCTGGAGGCAAGTCAATATCTGATATATCTAAAATGCTTGACAAGCTAGAAATCTAACTTTTGGAAACACAGTAGTATCTCAAATAATGAAATAAGTTATTAGCATCTTCGTAAAAAGAGTAATTCTACTTTGAATCTGGAAGAAGTAAACAAGATATTTCGTAAATCTATAATTGATGGATATTTCGAACCCAACTTGGTAAAACTTGATTTTAAAAAATCAAACGTGAAACATCCCACAATTAGAGATGATGGACTAATGCAAACTAATTTACTACATCTCTTCTTTGATATTGATACGGGTTCTGATTATCCTGATGGCGATGAATGGTTTATGGCAGAATTTCTTTTTCCATATAGTATTAAGATTCCTGATAAACTCAAAGGTCCTGATTATTTTAGTACTGTATCAATAGGAGAGGGGAAAAATTTTTGGAGACATAGAGAATTAATCAGATACAAGTATGGGAAATCAAAGAAACTGGAAGAATCACTAGATTTTATTGAAAAAAAATACCGTGAACTGCATTCTATGTTAGAACCTCTTGAAAAAGAAATCAAGTAATCTTCCATTCATTTTCTGAAAATTGATATGTTTGTTCTCCTACTGGACCTGCTCTAACATTCCATTTTCCACTGATGTAATCAAATTGATATGAAACTTCGGTAATTTCTTTGGGTAATTTTTTGGGATCAAGATGATATGGTAACAATTCTAGGACAAAGTCAATCTTATCAACAGCAGTGTCAAATGAACGTCTGTCGTCTAGATCTATTGTAAATGTAATATCTGGCTTTCCTGTGAATTTTAAGTATACACGTAAACTATTCCCTCCTCCTCTTCTGCGTTTCATTTCTTTTATTATTCCCTTGACTTTGTCCCATCGTGGAGTTCCAAACCATTTGAAAAATGTTTCATTGAACTCTATTGGAAATGTAATATTCATCATCGTTGTAAAATCTTCATCTTGGTTAGCATTGGGATCTTCATTTACACTGAACATGTTATGTAATAGAGTGTAAAAAATTTCAAGCTCCCATGGAGAAATACCATAAAATCTTAGAGAAAGTGGAAGTTTGGTTGTACTCATTTACAGACAATGGTGAAAATTTCTAATTAAAGGTTCTAAACTGTCATGATATACTTGAAAAGATACAATATGCCTATTGTTGAAATCGCATATACCATAGGTTTCCATGCTAATACTGGAAAACTTGGAGTGGCAAGTTTGACTTTGTAGTTATCGATGACTGTATTGACATACTTTCTTATTCGTTCGTTCCAAATTTTGTATTCTATCTGATGTTTTTTTAGCAGTGTTTCTACCTCATAAAATACTGGAGTTCTCTGACAAAAGAGATGCTGTAGATAATCACGTGATACTTCTACTTCTGCCTGTATTGCAACAAGGCCTTTTTTCATTTCTAATAGTCTTACATGCATCTCCCATGGTTTTTTTAGCTTAAGAGACAAACCACTGCCAATCTGCGCTTCCTGTTTGTGTTCAAATTTTACATGAGTGAAACCTTCGTGAGAAAATATCTTCAATAGTTCCTCGACGCTTTTCTTTACTACTATGGTGAGTTGTTCTACTCCTTTTGTGTCAACCTTGACCTTGCTCTTGTTGCCATCTACAAAATACATGGTTTTGGGATATCTTGTAAGAAACTCTACCATGACTCTGCGTCCATTTTAGTCATATTAAAACTATAGTTGTCTTAAATTCTCGTTCCTAGTCCACGAACATAGACACATTGTTCATACGATATAGCCATGTCATTTTCTCTTATTTTTCTATCAGTGAGTATCGCATCAGAATCTCTAATTAACGCATATGGAGTTGCATCTGAACCTTCACCCATCTTTAGATTTGCTATTGATGCAAGATCATCTGCTATGGCTTGAAAAGTAACTTTGAGAGAATTACCATACAAATCCTTTTCTCCTCGAAGATCAGAAGTTGGCTCAATACCTGAACAAGCTATTGCAACTCCTACAGTTCCAACTCTTCCAGGCATTAGTCTGCTGTCTGTGATGATTATTCCAACATGTACATTATACTTTAACAGAAATTTTCTTCTGAGATGTTCTGCCACAAGATATGGCTCGTTTGGATATAAAATTACAGTTCCACTCTGTGTATTGGATTTATCTATTCCTGCATTTGGTGCCATAATATTGTCTGACGATGTGATAACAAATCCTGGAATTCCACCAAATATTGTATCTGACTCCCTAAGAATTATTTCTGTTATCGTGGGTTTCATGTGGAATTTCTTGCCAATTTTTTCTGCATCAAATGAAGGCATAACTTTACCATACTCTAAAATTCTGTCCTGTGAATTTGCAACATACTTGCTTGAAATAACTATTACATCGCCATTTACAGGAACCATATTAGCATCATTCAAATCTATTACAAGGCTTTCAAACAAATCGAATTGTTCTTTTTTTAATGTGGATTTTATAGGTAAAACTGTAAGAGGCATGTCTGTTTTAAATAATAATTACTATTTAGGGTTCTGCAAACATTTTAATTTCTTGCAAGTTGATTTTTTATGTTGAATATTACTGAAAAGATCCTAGCCCGTGCTTCTGGAAAATCAAAGGTTTCCCCCGGAGACGTGATTTTTGTTAATGTTGATAAGGTGATGATTCACGATGTATCTGGACCAGGAGTAATAGCAGTTTTTGAAAAATTGAAGAAGACTGGAATGAAAATTGAAAAATTATGGAATCCAGATAGAGTGTGGGTTGCAGAAGATCACTTTGTACCTGCAGCCGATAAAATATCAGCACAAAATATTGTATCACTAACAAACTTTACAAAACAATTTGGAATTAAGAAGCATTTCAAATATGGAATGGGTCAATATGGCATATGTCATACTTTGTCTCACGAGGAAGCCATGGTGCTTCCAGGAGAAGTGTATGTTGGAGGAGATTCTCACACAAATACTACAGGTGCTCTTGGGGCATTTGCGGCAGGTCTTGGACATACAGATGTTGCATATGTTTTATTAAATGGTAAAATTTGGTTCAAGGTACCTGAGACATTATACTTTAAGTGAAATGGAAAACTTCCAGATCATGTGATGGCAAAAGATTTGATATTGAAAATAATTGGAGACATTGGAAATGATGGTGCAGCATACAAGACAATGCAATTTGGAGGTACAGGCATATCCGAAATGTCAGTTGAAGGTAGATTGACACTAACAAATATGACAACCGAAGCAGGTGCCAAGAGTGGTATAGTTGAACCAGACCAAAAATTACGAGATTATCTTGCAGCAAAAGGAGCTACAAAATATGACGAAGTTCATAGTGATGCAGATGCTCAATATGAAAAAATTTACGAGTATGAAGGTTCAGAAATAGAACCAACTGTAGCAAAACCATTCTCTCCTGAAAATATTGCTATTGCACGTGACTTGTCTTCAATTGAACTTGATAAAGCATACATTGGTTCATGCACTGGTGCAAAGCTAGAAGATTTACGAGCTGCAGCAAAAATTCTCAAGGGACGAACTGTAAAAATAAGAACTGAGGTGTTACCTGCGGCAATATCGATATTTAGAAAAGCCATGGAAGAAGGATTGTTGAAAATTTTCTTAGATGCTGGAGTAGTTGTAGGACCTCCTACCTGTGGCGCCTGCTGCGGTGCTCATATGGGAGTATTGGCAAAAGATGAAATTTGTATCAGTACTACAAACAGAAACTTTCCAGGAAGAATGGGGCATGTGGAATCTCAGACATATCTTGCATCTCCACTTGTTGCAGCAGCATCTGCTATAACAGGAAAGATTACTGATCCGAGGGATTTGAAATGAAAGGCTCTGTAATAAAATATGAACGAGATAACATAGATACTGATGTAATTTTACCAGGTCCTTATCTTAAGATTCATGATTATGCCGAGTTGGCAAAACATGCCATGGAAGGACTTGACAAGGATTTTCATAAACGGGTTAAACCCGGTGATTTTATTGTCGCAGGAAAAAACTTTGGCTGTGGCTCTTCTAGAGAACATGCTCCTATAGCTCTATCTTATTCTGGAGTAAAGGCAGTATTGGCTTTGTCTTTTGCAAGAATTTTTTATAGAAATGCTGTAGACGGAGTCTTCTTACTCCCAATTGAAATTGATGAAAGTGCATATCATGATATATCTGATACAGATTCACTTGAAGTAGATATATCTAAAAACGAAATTAAAAACCTAACCAAAAATAAAATTTACAAAATGAAGCCTTTTCCAGAATTGATAGGTAAAATAATAGAAGCTGGCGGGCTATTCAATTACAAACCTTAGATTGAATATAATACCATTATATCTCCGGTTTTGATTAAGATGATCTGAATGTCAAAAACATTATTTGAAAAAATATGGGACTCGCATATTGTTGTAGATGAAGATGGACGTTCTCTACTTTATGTAGACAGACATCTTATTCATGAAGTTACATCTCCTCAAGCTTTTGATGGTTTACGCCTTAATTCAAGAAAAGTAAGACGTCCTGATCTTACATATGCAACAATGGATCATAACGTACCTACAAGTGATAGATCATTACCTATCTTAGATCAGACATCATCTGTGCAAATCAAAGTCCTTGAAAGAAATTGTAAAGAATTTGGAATTACTCTCTTTGACATTCATAGTCCAAATCAAGGTATTGTGCACGTAATAGGTCCAGAATTAGGAATTACCCTTCCGGGAACAACAATCGTCTGTGGTGATAGTCATACATCAACACATGGTGCTTTTGGCTCGCTTGCATTTGGAATTGGTACAAGTGATGTTGAACATGTCTTAGCAACACAATGTATTATGATGGAAAAACCGAAAACTTTTGAAATCAAAATCCAAGGAAAAAGAAAGAATCCACATGCTGTAACTGCAAAAGACATAATCTTGTCAATTATTAGAAAAATTGGAACTGCGGGAGGAACTGGAACTGTAATTGAATACCGTGGTGACACTATATCTGAATTGACAATGGAGCAGAGAATGACAATATGTAACATGTCTATAGAGGCAGGAGCACGTGCTGGATTGATTGCACCTGACGAAAAAACTTTCCAGTATCTTAAAGGACGAAAATATACTCCAAATAATTACGATGAACTTGTAAATGATTGGCGTGAAAATCTAAAAACAGACAGCGGAGCAAAATTTGATAAATCCTTTACCCTAAGTGCAGAAAACATTGCACCTCAGGTTAGCTGGGGAACTAATCCTGCCATGACATCTGATGTAACCGAGAGTGTACCATTCCCAGAAGAATATGGTAAAGGAAATCCAGAAGAAGTGAAAGGTGCAACAAAGGCACTCCAGTATATGGATCTTAAACCTGGCACTCCTATTGTGGATATTGTAATTGATAGAGTATTCATTGGATCATGCACTAATGCAAGATTAGAAGACTTGATGGAAGCAGCAAAAGTTGTAAAAGGAAAAAAGGTTTCATCAAAAGTGCGAGCAATGGTAGTACCTGGGTCACAACTAGTAAAGAAAAATGCAGAAGAGATGGGTCTTGATAAAATATTCAAAGATGCTGGATTTGAATGGAGAGAATCTGGCTGTAGCATGTGTCTTGGCATGAATCCTGATATTTTAGCAGCAGGTGAGAGATGTGCTAGTACCTCAAACAGAAACTTTGAAGGAAGACAAGGTTCTGGTGGGAGGACACACCTTGTAAGTCCTGTAATGGCTGCTGCAGCTGCAATTAATGGTCATTTTATAGATGTAAGAGAATTGGATCTGAATTAGAATGGAACCATTCCAGAAGATAAAAAGCATAGTTACACCACTTGACAAGGTTAATGTTGATACTGATCAAATGGTTCCAAAACAATTTCTAAAACTAATTCAGAGAACTGGTTTTGGTCAATACTTGTTTTATGACTGGAGGTATGACCAAAGTGGTATTCTAAGAAAAGATTTCGTCTTAAATGATCCGACATACAAGAATTCCAAGATCTTACTTGCTAGAGATAACTTTGGCTGCGGTTCTAGCAGGGAACATGCAGTGTGGGCACTTGATGATTTTGGGTTTAAGGTGATAATCTCTACATCTTTTGCTGATATATTTTATAATAATTGTTTCAAAAATGGAATTTTACCAATTAGGGTATCAGATGAAATACTACAGAAATTATTTTCAACAAAATCTGAAATTGAAGTAGATTTGGAAAATCAAACAATCGTGGTAAATTCCACACATGTCTCATTTGATATTGAGCATCATTGGAAAAAGATTCTACTTGAAGGTCTCGATGATATTGCAATGACTTTACAACACGAAAGTCAAATTACGAAATACGAACGTTCTCACAAAATCTAAGTGCCGCATTTCTTTATTATGGAATCAACTAATTCTTTGTTTCTATCAACACGTGTTGGAGAATCTATGTCTAACCACTGGGTTTTTCCTATATCATAAGCTGCAATCTTTCTTTTTTTGGATAATGGTTGCAAAATATCATAAGACAAATTCAGATCTTTCTTTTTTTGTTTTTTAATTTTTATTTTATTTATTATTTCAGAATTTATGATATATATCCCTAGACATTCTGCCATCTGTAATTCAATTGTAGGTTTTTCTTTAAATTCATCAATGATTCCATTATTTACTATCGCAAATCCTGTTTCTTCTTTTCTATATCTTCTCACAGCTATTGTAGCAGTAGTCTTGGAGTCCATGTGAAAACGATACATCTTGTTTATGTCAACAGGGCATAGATTGTCAACAAACCACAAAATGAACTCTTTATTCTTTCCAATTGCCGTGCTTAGGTGAATGAGGTCTCCACCTGTTCCACTCTGTGAATCTTGTATGAATTTTATTGGTTTTTTAACTGAAATGTGATTTTCAAAATATTTCTCTATCTGTTTTCCAATTCCTGAGAAATCCCCTAGTATGATTATGCTATCAATAATATCAAACTTGGAAAGATATCTAACAACATGATAAATGAGAGGTCTTCCCTGTACTGGAATCATTGCTTTTGGAATGTAATCTGTAAATGGCCTTCCACGTGTTCCACGGCCTCCTGCCAGAATTACAGCTTTCAAGACTATCTATACGATTTCTGTTTTCTTCTTCTAGCACCAGGACCGCCAAATTTCTTTGGTTCCTTGCGTCTATCATCACCGCTTAGCAAATGTTTGTCGAATTCTGTTAATCGTTTTCTAAGATCTTCTCTCACAGTTCTTGTAAGTGGGTGATCCTTTGGTTCTTTTCTAGTCTTTGTCCATCCTGTCATGGCTCTTGAAATTGCAATTGCACTTGCATATGATTGTCCAACAAAACCACCGCCTTTGACTTTGACTGAAACATCTATTTTGTTTCTAAGATCTCCTGCAACTTCTAAAGGTCCTAACATTATTTCTCGTGCTACTTCTTGTTGAACCATTTCTACTGGAACATTGTTAATTCTAACACGACCTACTCCTTTTGTGATAAATGCATGTGCTCGTGCAGTCTTTCTAGATGCATAATAGCTTTCCAACTTTACCATTATTCGTGCCACCCAACCATCTTACCTAATTCTCCCAGAGTTGTATAATATGGAGAAGGTCTTCTAATTTTTGCATCATCGAACTGTGTTGTCTTCTTTGATTCTTAATTCATTTGGTACTCCGAGATAAGCTCTTAATCTTTTCAAAGATGTCTTACCTGATGGCTTGTTCTTTGGTAGCATTCCTCTTACCATTCTGCTTATGATAGTGTCTGGTCTACGAGGATGAAATGGACCAAATTTAGGATTATTGATACTAGCTACTTCCAAAAACTTTCTATATTCTTCTATGATTGCTTTTCTATCTCCCGAAATCATGATATTTTCAGAATTTACAATTGATACTCTATTTCCTTTTATGAGTAGTTTGGCAACATGCGAACAAAGTCTACCTGCAATTAAATTTGTTCCATCCACTATGATTGTTTGTGAAGCTGGATTCTTCTCTAATGATTTTACTTCGGTAACTTGTTTAACCAATGATTTTCACTCCTTTTCCTGTTGGATGATTCTTGATAATTTGAGAGATATCTAATATCTTTCCACCAGACTCTACTATCTTCTTTGCACCGCTAGATGATATTGAAAATGAACATAATGTTATTTTATGTGAAAGGCTTCCTGTTCCTAATATTTTTCCTGGAACTATTATTACATCATTGTCTGATGCAAATTTATCGATCTGGCCCAAGTTGAGTGTTCTCTTGGCTCTAGTTGGTTTTAAGGCAAGTTCTGCCAGTTTTTCCCAGATGGGTGCATTATTCTTCTTTGATGCGCTACGCAAGGTCTTTACCATTTGAATAACAACTTGATTAGTCATGTGTAATAATGCCCACTTTTACCCAAATATAATATATGCTTCAACCGAGTGCGGCTACGTTCTTCTGGAATTCGCCTAATCTTTTTTCAAGCTCTTCAATGGCTGCTCTTAGAACCTCTTTTGGGGTCAAACTACCTGTAGTCTCTATCAATAAAACATGTTCATCGGGATTATTTGTAGATGTAAGGGCTGAGACTGTGGCAGAATTCCATTTGGCATGATCACTGCCTCTGCCTAATCTTGCATATGCTTCAACCTTTAATTTCTGACTAGGAGCTGAGTGCAACAATTGGAATGTTAGGACTAACAGGCTTTACAACTTCATCTTCTGAGCTAATTTCTGCTGAAGTTATTGTACGAGTTGTATCTGTACTGCCGGAATCAAGCATAAGTAAGACTCTGCATCGACTACAACCAAGTTCACTATGGCAGTCACATGCGGATGGCTCAATAAATCTCTCAAGATCTGTTTTTAATGGCATCATTGCAAGTCTATGAGCTACTCCTTCATCAGGCAAAACTGATGAATTTTCAATAATTACAACATCGTCGATAGCAAATGTGGGAATTCCTGATAGGCAAATTCGTCTAAGTGCATTAGCATATTGAATAGGTATGCCTTTCAATTTTACAACCATATTGTTACCACTTTCCTCAACAATCTCTAAAGAAGTCAAATCTTACGAAAAGGGACTAAAATTCCAAATAAAAATCTAGCGAGTTTTTCTTTATAGATAAATACCGTGTACGAGTACCCCAATTATGGATACCAAAGTAACAGTCGTGAGGTTCTCAGTAGAAGGAGAAAAGTTCGAAATATTGGTAAAACCAGATCCTGCTTTGGAATTTAAGATAGGTAAGCGTAAGGACATCTCTGGAGTATTGATTTCAGATGAGATTTACACTGATTCCAATAAAGGAACAAGGGCATCTACAGAGAAACTTATGAAGGCATTCAAAACCACTGACTCAAATGTAATTGCTACTATAATGCTTGAAAAAGGAGAACTGAATCTTACTACTGATCAGCGAAGAAAGATGGTGTCTGAGAAACGTAAACAAATAGTAGACTTTATTGCTAAAAGCTATGTTGATCCAAGATCCCATCTTCCGCATCCTCCACTTAGGATAGAACAAGTCTATGGATGATGCAAGGGTATCAGTTGATCCTTTTAGAAATACTGATGAACAGATAAAAGAAATAATAGAACAACTTCGATCGATAATTCCGTTAAAGTCTGAAAATATGCTTCTAGAAATTCTAGTGCCGGCTCAATTTGCCGCACAATCTTATTCTGTTTTAAAGTCCTTTGGAACTTTGAAAAAAGAAGAATGGCAATCAAACGGTGGACTCAAAGTAATACTAGATATACCGGCGGCGGCAAGAGCAAATGTAATGGACAGATTAGGATCGGTAACAAAGGGTACTGCTTCTATTGAGGTTTCAAAATGATGGATGTAAAAAGACGATATGTTATTCCTGGCGATGTTATAGCAACTGGTCCTCTACGACCTGAACAAAATGTGTACCAAGATGGTGACAGAATGATTTCAACATGTGTTGGAATTTCTGAAATTTTTGAAAATTCTGTAAAAGTTATTCCTCTCACTGGTGGATATATGCCAAAGGCAAATGACTTGGTTATAGGAAAAGTAATTGGAACTTCTCCTCTTTCTTGGGAGTTTGACATAAATTCATGCTTTGTGGGATTTTTGCCAGCCCAAGATGTTTTTGGTAGAGATTATTCTCCTACTAAAGATGAACTCAAACAAAGATTAGATATCGGAGATTTGGTTGCAACTAGAATTGCTAATTTTGATAGATCAAGAGATCCACTTTTGACAGTACAAGATAGAGATCTTGGCAAGATCGATTCAGGTGAACTCGTTGAGATTTCTCCAAGCAAAGTACCTCGATTAATTGGCAAACGTGGTTCTATGATTCAAACAATTGAAATGGCTACTAAAGCAATTATAACAATAGGTCAAAATGGATGGATAGTAATTTCATGTGAAGATTCAGAGGGATTATTAAAGGCAGTAGAAGCAGTGAAAATGATCGATGCCCTGGCGCATACACCGAACTTGACTGAAAGAGTCAAATCTATGCTTGGGGTAACAGATGGTGAAAATAATGACACAATTAATGACTGAAGATGGAATTAGATGTGACGGGAGAAAACTAGACGAGCTTAGAGATATCTCAATTAAAGTAGGAGTACTAAAAAATGCAGACGGTTCTGCATATATTGAATTTGGAAAGAACAAGATTTTAGCTGGTGTTTTTGGTCCAAGGGATGTTCATCCAAAACACATGGCAAACCAAGATTCTGGAATTTTGCGTTGTAGATATCACATGTCACCGTTTTCTGTTACTGAAAGAAAGAATCCTGCGCCATCTAGACGAGAAATTGAAATTTCTAAGGTTATCAAAGAAGCATTACAACCAGCTGTGATACTAAAAGACTATCCACGTACTGTAATTGATGTGTTTATTGAAGTACTTCAAGCAGATGGTGGTTCAAGATGTGCTGCACTTGATGCTGCATCTGTAGCTCTTGCAGATGCAGGCATTCCAATGCGTGACTTGGTATCTGCATGTGCTGCAGGTAAGGTCGCAGATAGAATAGTTTTAGATGTCAATAATGAAGAAGATCAAGAGGGACAGGCAGACATGCCAGTTGCCTTGATGCCAAATGTAGGAAAAATTACACTTTTACAACTTGATGGTATGTTAAAACCTGAGGAATTCAAAACATGTATGCAAACCGCACTAGTAGGTTGTAGACGTGTTTATGAAATTCAAAGAAAGGCATTAATGGAAAAATACTTCCAATCTGGTGAGCAATAAAATTGAATTCTCAAATATTAGATCAACTAAAACGAGATAAAATTCTTGATCTTCTAAAAACTGGAAAAAGAATTGATGGAAGATCTCTTGATGAACAAAGACACTTGACAATTGAAACAGGAGTAATTCCAAAAGCTAATGGTTCTGCTAGAGTAAAACTAGGAAATACCGAAATTATAACTGGTGTAAAGATACAACTTGATAAACCATTTCCAGATCTTGGTGATAAAGGAATTCTTATCTGTACTGCAGAAATTTTACCATTGGCAGATCCAAACGCAGAACCTGGACCACCAAATGAAGAGGTCATTGAACTTGCAAGAGTTGTTGATAGGGGAATACGTGAAACTGAAATGATTGACTTGCACAAACTTGTTCTAATTGAAAATAAATCAGTTATTGGCATGTTCATTGATAGTAGTGTCATTGATTCTGGTGGAAACTTGTTTGATGCTTGTTCTTATGCATCTGTAGCTGGTATTCTTTCTTGTACTGTTCCTAAATATGAAGTTAAAGACGAAGCTCCTGTACTTGTAGAAGGCGTAACATCCAAACCTCCGATTAAGACACTACCAGTATCAGTAACCATGGCAAGAATTGGTGATTACATAATCGTTGATCCAACTAAGGATGAGGAATCCTGCATGGATGCAAGAATCACAATTACTACAAACTCTGATGGTAACATTTGTGCAGTACAAAAGGGTGGAAGTGATGGATTTACTGCTGAACAGCTCATTCAATGCTCTGAAACCGCCCTTTCTGTAGGAAGAAAAATAAGGAAGCAATTTGAGCAGTTGATGTAGTATGGCAAAAGGTAAGAGCGCTTCACTAAAAGGACTGGGTCAAAAATATGGCCTCAAGCCAAGAAAAAAATATACTTCAGTGCATAGACAACTAAAAGCACAAAGAAAATGTCCTGAATGTGGTTCTGAAAAATTTGGCAGAGAAGCAGTAGGAATCTGGGTCTGTAAAAAATGTAATTTTAAAGTAGCAGGTCTGGCATATGACATCAAACTATAAATCTAAGATAGAAATCTCTGCTGGTACAAAAACAAAAGCAATCTTTCACTCTATTGATACTGATAACAAATTTTATGATGAAAATCCCACTCACACAAGTTTCTCATTTGATGGTAAAATTACAATTATGATCGATGCACAAGAAATTTCACATCTAAGAGCTAATCTTAATTCTACCTTGAGACTTGTACAGGCAAGTAATGATTCAATTGAATCGGTAAAGATATAAACAAAATGGCAGGTCAAACATTCATGTCTTCTGGCGAACAACAAATGCCTCCTTGGTTACAAGAACAAGTAGGTAGATTACAACAATTACAACAAAATCTTCAATCTATAATGATTCAGAAACAACATCTTGAATCTGAACATCTTGAGACGGAAAGAGCACTTGAATTACTGGTAAAAGCAAATGATGATGATATTGTTTACAAAACTGCAGGATCAATTCTTGTGAAATCTAATAAGACTAGTCTGGTTTCAGAATTACAAGAAAAGAAAGAACTTGTAAATACCCGACTTACAGTATTAACAAAACAAGAAGTACGAGTAAAAGAAAATTTGAAAGAAGCTGAGACTAAAATCAGAGAAATGTTAAGAGGTCCTCCTCAATCAGGACAAAATAAGACAGATACTCCTAAATAAAATATTTGCAGAAACTTAACGGTTTGATGAAAATTGAAGATCTTCGAATGGTAGTTGATGAAAGGGAGCGAAAAAGTGGAATCCCTGATCTGCTAAAACAGGTAGGTGTCAAAGTAGAAATGATGAATCTGCCTGTGGGTGATTATATTGTTGCATCTGAAACAATAGTGGAAAGAAAAAGTGTTAGTGATTTTATCTCATCAGTTTTTGATGGACGTTTATTTGATCAATGCAATAGACTAAAAGAACACTTTGAACATCCTGCTATAATTATAGAAGGAAATGTTGATGAAATTGATAAAATTACAGAAAATCCGCTTGTGTTCTATGGGGCAATGTCTTCAGTAGTGTTAGATTTCAAAATACCTGTAATCCCGACCCCTAATGCATCACATACTGCCAAGTTGTTAATATCAATGTGTGCAAGACAAGGGACAATGAAAGGACCTTTCCTTAAAAAAATTAAGAAATCTGGTGATTTGCAACAACAACAATTGTCAATCTTGTCTAGTTTGCCAGGTGTTGGAGAAAAACTTGCATCTAGAATGCTAGAAAAATTTGGTTCTGCAAGTAGATCATTGAACGCCTCGTCAGTAGAATTATCCAAAATAAATGGAATGGGAGAAACACGTGCTCAAAAAATTAGAAAAATACTTGACGCTGCAAGTAAAAATGCAAAAAAGACTGATCAAAAGACATTACATGACATATGACACTTCAAATATATCGTTTAGACTCATAAAATAATTGATAGTTTCTCATCAATGGTTGGCAGAACATTACAATGATCCTGATTTAGTAATATTGGATTCTCGTGGTAGTATTGCATATTCATATGCTCATATTCCAAATTCCCAACCTCTCGGAGTTGAAAAAGTTATAGAAATTAATCAATATGGAGTTAATCTTGTAATTGAAAGTGATCAGGCAGCAACTCTATTTGGTTCACTTGGAATTGATGAATCCAAAACTGTTGTAATATATGGAGATTACTTGGATCCATCTGCTGCTAGGATATATTGGACCTTACTATATTTTGGACATGAAAAAACAAAAATTCTTGACATAGGTATAAGAACTTGGCAGAAAAAAGAACTTCCTATTACTAGAGATATCCCAAAACCAATACTTGTAAAATTCATTCCAAAAATAAATTCTTCAATCAGAATTGAAGCCGAAGAACTTCATAAAAAAATTGACAGTGCAGTGATAATTGATGCTAGGTCTACTCAAGAATTCCTAGCAGGTAGAATCTTGAATGCGGTACTTTTTCCCTTTACTGAAGGTGTGGGTGAGGGTGAAACTCTTTTTAAAGAAAAAGATGAGCTTTTGCGAATTTTTACTGAACAACAGATGCCAAAAGATAAAGAATTGGTATGTTACTGTGCCCTAGGTCACAGAGCTGCAAATGTATTTACTCAATTAAAAATGGCCGGATATGATAATGTAAAGTTATACGATGGGTCTTTTGCTGATTGGGTTGGAAGGAGACTTCCTCTGGCCTGATTTTTTCTTTAATTTACTTCCACAAATGGGACAATTTGAGATTTTTTCATATACCTTGTTACAAGCAGGGCAAATATGCACACTATCTAATATCTTGGATATTCCTTTAGTCATTATCGGAATGACTTTCAAATTCAAATGTTTAGCAACATTTGATACTGTATAATCATCTGTTACCAGTTCTCCATTTAATTGGACGCACAATGCAAGTACTGATACGTCTTCTTTTGACAACTCGGACAAGTCGCCTGTATTTCTTGCCTTCTCTAAAACAAAATTAGTATTTTTTTGATCTGGTTCAATAATTTTTAGTCTGTCTAAATCAATCAGAGCTTGGACCGCATCATGACTTTTTTTAATATGTTTGATTTCTTCAAAAACTAGAGGAGTTGTAAAACTTTTCTCTTGTGAAGAAAATGGTATTCCGGCATAAAATGACGTGGCATCTAAAACTCTAGAAGCCAAGCTTACTCATCTGTCTAAGACCTTGTTTCTTTAGTCTTACAAACACTGCTTGTTTTTTGTATTTTTTGATTGTTATTACTTCATCAAATCTAGCAGTTTTGATAACCTGTGCATCCATGATGATATTTGAATCATGATTACTAATTATCTCAACTTTTTCATCAGGTACCACAATTGATGGTAATTTGTTGACAGGTGCAACAGGTGTTATGATAAGTACATTTAGACTCTCATGAAGTATCGGTCCTCCAAGAGAATAGGAATGACCTGTAGAACCACTTGGAGTTGCTACAATTACACCATCCATTTTTTGCGTTACAGTATCACTTTGAAATCTAATCTCAAATAGCGAAGTCTTTGTCAAATTTACTCTGTTGATGTAGATCTCATTTAGTGCTGGTGGAAAGTCTTGGCCTCCACAAGATGCAACCACTCTAATTCTTCTATCAAAAAAAACCTTGTCTGAAATAATTTGATCAATAGCTGTATCGATTTGTGGCAATGTTATCTCTGATAATATTCCTCTATTTCCTCCAACATTAATTGCAAGATTTGGAACCTCATTTTCTAAATATCTAAAAGTTCGAAGAGTAGTTCCATCACCTCCTAATGTAATCGTTAAATCTAGTTTTGTAGTCTTGAGATCTTCTAAATCATTAACTTTTTTTGCGCCATCGACATCTACGGGAGAGACAGTGTATACTTTGATTTTTTTTGCAAGTAATTTCTTGGCTACTTTCTTTACTGCGTCCTCCGATTCTTTTGAACCAACCTTACTTACTAGTGCTACATTATGAAGTTCCAATTAAAACTACTATTCTAATTTCACTTAAAAAGCATATGATGAGTATAAAATATTAAGAACCATATGAGTTCATTATAATAGAGATAGAAATGAATTATGCACACCAAGTTTTAGTTGATACCCAAACCGTTGCAAATAATCTAAACAACAAATCGTTCAAAGTCATAGAAGTTGATTATGATCCAGAAAATGCTTATCGACAAGGCCACCTACAAGGAGCTAGTCTAATCTGGTGGAAGCGAGACATTAATGATCCTATAACACGTGACATCATAAGCAAATCTCAATTTGAAGATCTTTTATCAAGAAATGGGATAACTGCACAATCTGAAGTAATTTTGTACGGGGACTTTAACAATTGGTTTGCAGCTTTTGTGTTTTGGGTATTCAAGTATTATGGACATGAAAAAGTACAGATAATGAACGGTGGAAGGAAAAAATGGGAAATTGAAAATAAATCTTATACCCAAGACGAACCGCCCATATCAAGAACTAATTATGTTGCACAACCACCCAATGAAGGATTACGAGCATATCTATTTGATGTAAGACGAGCTCTTGAAAAAAGTGATACAGTTCTAGTCGATGTACGTTCTCCAAAAGAATTTTCTGGAGAGGTAACTGCTCCAGCCGAATACCCAATGGAGCATGCTCAGAGAGGTGGACATATTCCTAATGCAAATAATATTCCTTGGGCAACTGCAGTTAATGACACTGATGGTACTTTCAAATCAGTTGAAGAACTCAAGAAAATTTATGAAACAAAAGGTGTAACACCTGATAAAGATGTCATTTGTTATTGTAGAATTGGAGAGAGATCTTCACATACTTGGTTTGTTCTGAAATATCTTCTAGGATATCCTCAGGTTAGAAATTATGACGGTTCTTGGACTGAATGGGGTAATATGATTGGAAACCCAATCGAAAAATAACGAAACAAGTAAAGAACCACCAATTCTAAAAAAAGGTATATTCTATGCTATACTTGATAGTGACTCTGATATTATAATGGAGGATAAGACCAAACGTGGTCTTACCGTACAAGAGAGATCAATTGACGAGAAATATGGTGTAAATTCTGACAAAGGAATGATCTATGATATGGATGGAATTGGTCATAAAGTAGGAATTCGTTGGTACTTTCCAAAAAACAAGTATGAGTTTGAAAAAGTACTTGAACATGCAACAGAGATGGAACAAAAATATAGAAAGATCCGAGAAGAGACTTGCCCTGATTATTAGGAAGCATTTTTAAACTCTTTTTCCATATACAAATCAGATGTCCCTCCTGCTAAAGGATAAGGTGTATACAGTTCAATCAGCCACATCTAAAAGAGGAGTATATCCTTTACACAGTTACAAGCTAGGTCTTTATCGTCTTCCAGTAAAACTAGAAGATGCCTATGAAATTGATTCTATAGTTAGTGGATTTAAGAAAGTTTTTGAAATGGATAAATTTGCTGATAGAGTTTATGCAACGTATCGTTGGAAAGAAGAAAATTTACCAGATCCAGATGATAGTGGATACAAGGAAATTGATCTTGAAGTTCAAGTCGAGATAGTAACTGGCGAAGTCGTGGACATGATTTATCAAATTTATCCAGTTGAAAAATATGGAGATGGACTTTGGGTTAAAGATTATAGGAGAAAAGCAGATGCCAATGCAAAAATGGTTATTGATACAATTCTAAGAAATAGTGTACTTGCTGACAAAATGGTAGAGCATGGAGTGAAAATGAAACAATTAACACCTGAGCAAGCATTAAAAGAATTAGAGGAACTCACACCACTAGTCTCAGATTGTTCCAAATGCAAAACCAAAACCAAAGCCTGCGGCTCCTCCGCCAGGACAACAAGTTGCACAAGAAGCAGAGCCTGAGACACCTTCAGGAGCAAAGCCTGGTCCAATTGATGTGGACTTTAAATCAAAACTCAAAGTCGTTGAGACTTTTACTGCTCCATCTAATCACAAGATAAAAGTATTCGGCCACCGAAAGGGTAATGAAATACTGGGAATCTGGGGAGAATTTGTATCAGTTGATTATGATGTTTGTGTAGGGGATGGTGCATGTATTGATGCATGTCCTGTGAAAGTTTACGAATGGGCTGAATTTGCAGGAAATCCGGCTTCTGATAAAAAACCATTGATGGCACGAGAACCAGATTGCATATTTTGTCTAGCTTGTGAAAACGTATGTCCTGTTCAAGCAATAAAAATATCCAAGAAAGGATAGCGAAATTTTTAGCGGTACGGCTATAAAGACTGCAGAGTTGAAAAATTCTAAATGCTGACACATATTCTTGCTAGTCCTTTATCGCAATTTCTATGGAATGTTTTCATATGGATTGCACTGATTATCACTCTTTATACGTGCAATTTTTATTATCTAGTAGTAATTTCAAGACATCAAAAAAAGAATGACTTTATAGAACTAAAAGAAATCCCGACTGTCACTCTTCAACTTCCAATATATAATGAAAAGTATGTTGCTGCTAGATTGATACATGCAGTCTGTGCATTAGATTATCCAAAGGACAAACTCTCCATTCAAGTACTTGATGATTCAACTGATGAGACTCAAGTTCTACTTGAGAATCTAGTTTCAGACTATCAAAAGAAAGGATTTGATATACAGCATATTCAAAGGTCAGATAGGAAAGGATACAAGGCAGGTGCACTTCGAAATGCAATGAAATCTGCAAAAGGTGATTTCATTGCCATATTTGATGCTGATTTTATTCCCCCAACATGGTTTCTAAAAAGAGCAATGTCCTATTTCTGTAAACCAAATATTGGATTGGTCCAATGTAGGTGGGGCCATGTTAATGAAAAATATTCTCCACTGACAAAGGCCCAAGCTCTTAGTCTTGATTTTCACTTCTTAATAGAGCAAAAGGCAAAAAGCAATTCTCATCTGTTTATGAGTTTCAATGGTACTGCGGGTATCTGGAGAAAGAAATGTATTGAAGATTCAGGTGGTTGGCATACTGCTACACTAGTTGAGGATTTAGATCTTAGTTATAGAGCTCAGATGAAAGGTTGGAAATGTGTCTTTGTTCCTGAGATTGTGGTAGAAGCAGAACTTCCAGTACAAATGAACTCTGCAAAAAGACAACAATTTCGATGGGCAAAAGGCTCTATTCAATGTGCCATAAAATTACTTGGAGATGTTACAATCAAAAGAATTCCGGTTGATACGAAAATCCAGGCTTTTGTTCAACTTACAAGACATATTGTGCACCCACTAGTTCTTGCACAGTTTTTGATTTTGCCTATACTTTTAGCTTCAAAAATAAATCTCTACATCATAAGTGGATTACCAGTATTAACAGTAATTGCATATCTAGCTATGGGGCCAGTAGCATACATCATGGTAATTCAAGGAATGTATCAAAAAAAGTGGAAATCAAAAGCACTTTCTTATTTGTATTTGATTGTCTATTCTGCAGGTATGTCGGTTAACAATACTGTAGCAGTCTTTGATGCATTTTTTGGAAAGAAAAATGAATTTTTACGTACTCCAAAATTTGGAATAATAAAAAATGATGATGATTGGAGAGACAAGGCATATGCTCTTCCGTTTACCAAAACTACACTTCTTGAGATATTCTTTGGAGTATATGGCATAATGGGTATGTTTATTGCGATATTTTCCAATAATTCTATATTTGTTCCAATATTGGGCATTCAAGTAACTGGGTTTCTTTATATTGCATATCTTAGCATATCTCATTCAACATTTAAAAAAGGCAGATCAAGAAGTAGAGTCGCAACAAAGGCGGAGAAAATGGCAAATAATTACTATAAAGCTGCATTGGCTGGTATACTCGGATTAATTGTAGTAGGCGTAGTAATGGCTTTTGAGGAATATAGCACTATTATTTACCCGCTTGACCAATCTAGAGGAATTTTGTCTAGGGTTCAAGCTGACTTCTGATCCACAAGTAATTCATGATGATATACAATTAGTTCAACAACTCGTACCGAAATCTGGAAATCCTGTTTGGATATTTCCAACAGACGAAACTGATTTTGGATTGATGCAAAAAGACCTTAACACAATGCTGTCTACACTTGATAAAGTATCTACTACTTCACCTGACACAGCGGCATTTCATACAGGTATGATTAACATTCATTCTCAAGCCACAACATTAGTATTCAATTTGCTTGATGCAACACCCTACATGTATGTCAGTATTTCAAACATGTTGTTTGGAAGTATATGGGTCGCAGTAATAATTGGAATCTTTGCTCTTCTTAAGAAGAAAAAGGAAAGACTAGAATCTTTTGAAATGACAGACTGACCTAAGAGATATTTAATTCACGTCTTATTTCATCTACTGCTCTAATTCCAAAAAGATCACGAACTTGTTCTATTCTAATTACTTCTTTTACAATATCCAAACCAAGTTCTGTAATTAAAAGTCTAAACACATCTGTAAACCTTATCTCCCATCTATCCGCACAATCCAAGATCTTTGATATGCTCCACTGTTTTACTTCGAAGGGCAGTGACATTTTTGTTTCTACCTCTATAGAAATACGGTCAAACAGATTTATCATGTCTTTAGTTTGACTTACCATTTTCTCAATGTCTTCCAACGTACCATATTTTGATTCAGAACGCATTCTGATATTTGATTGGAATTCTGATAACCGCAGCAATCCCATTACTTCATGTGATGTATTCTGAGATGTCTTGTGAGTTACATGACTGATATCTTGTAATTGCTGAGAAATCTCATAAGTTTTCTTGTTAAACTCAGAGATAGATGATGAATTCCTGTTTAATAATTCTGCAAAATCTGTTATCTTTCCATCAAGATCTTTACTCTTTCCAAGGATGTTTGTTTTGAAGTTGGTAAATTCAGAATTTATGTTCCTAATGTCATCACTCAGTACTGATAGCGAATCTGTTTTCTTCCCCATTGAATCAATTTCTATGCCTATGTTTCTTATCTGGGCATTCAAGTCTTGAAATTGAATCTGTTTTGGAAATGATTGTACTTATTTCCCCTTTTAGGTTCGATATGCTATCTTCCAATCCTGACATTTTTTCAGTTTTTGAGGAGATCTCTTTTGTATTCTGTCTTACCTCTTCAATTTCTTGATGTAAATTAGATAATGATTCTGTCTTGGCTGACATTTCATTTGTACTTTTTCTTAATTCTTCTATTTCTTTACTTAGATTTGATAGATACTCTTTACCGCCTGCTACATTTTTGATCTCTTCACGTATTTTTTCAGTTTTTTCTGATACATGCATTATCATTTTGGTGTTATTTCTAATAGAATCCATACTGTCTGCAACACTTTGCATTATCTTGTTGGTGTCTGGCATGGATTCTTGTTTATCTCGAATTTTTTCTACGTGATCCTGAAGTCTATTAATTTGGTTGTTAATCTTGTCTATTATGTTGGAATGTGCTTTAACTTGACTTATCCCAGAAAATAGACGCTGCGTATCTTCTTCTATTATGTTTATTTGTCTTGAATTTTTCTGAATTTGATCAAGTGATGAATTTACTGATGATATCATATCCTTTAAAGAAATCAATATCTTTTGATTCTCTACAAATATCTTTGACATTGTTTTTACTTCAGTGGCTAGAATTTTGGTAGCATCCGAGATTGAAGACATTTTTTTGACAACATCATGCGTAGGATCTTTAGATCTAGGTTTTGATTCTACTCGTTTTGATTTAGTCACTTGCAATTAGAATAATAACAACCGATAAAAAAGTTAGGGTTTGATTTTGTATAGTACAAAAAAGGTTTCCAGGTTTAGTTGTTTACTAAATCTGGATCATGAAGACTCTCATGAAAAGTCTTTGCTACTAAACCATTTGCAGTTTCAAAGAACTGCTTTGGACAAAACTCACAATTTAACATGTATTACGGTACCATACGGTACTATTAATAACAGGGTAACTTTGCTATTACCTACTTTATTTTTCGAGTTTTAGGGATGCAGAATTTATGCAATATCGTAAACCCGTGGGATTTGGTCCATCTTCAAAGACATGCCCAAGATGTGCACCACACTTTTTGCACAAGACTTCTACTCTTAACACCCCATAGCTAGTATCTTTCTCCATCTTTACATTGTCCGAAACTGACTCCCAAAAGCTTGGCCATCCTGTTCCTGAATCAAATTTTGTCTCAGAGTTAAACAGTTCAGTTCCACAGCATATGCACTTGTACATGCCTTTTTCCTTACAATCATAATATATCCCTGTGAAGGGAGGCTCTGTTCCTTTCCTTCTACAAATGTCATATTGCTCAGAAGTTAGTTTATCTTTCCATGGGTCACTTGATGAATTCAATATGTCATTAGTTAACATCTTTTAGATTTAATCTTTGTCGGTTTCATGTCTCATATTTCTAAAGCAGTCAGATACCCCAGGTATAATTCATCATAAATCAGCATACCTAATCATCATTCTGCAATGTGTTCTATCGCATTATGCCTTATATTGTGACCGATCTTTGCTTTGAAAATGGTTCTTTCATATGTTCCATGTCTTGATGTATGAGGTAACAAATCTTCACCAAATTGTTACCCTCTATCACATTGGCTATTAAATAAAATCTCATGGAGTCTTATCTATGATAGAGGCGATACTAGGAACAATTGAATCTTCAGGGATTACTGGAATAAAAAAAACTGAGCTGAAAAAGACATTTGGAAAGGACTGTGAGAGTATACTTGAAGAATTAAAGGCAAAAGAGCAAATCTTTATTGAAAAAAAAGGTGTAGCGTATTTTATCTGGACCAAAGAGAACTACATTCAACATATAACACAAAATGATCCAAAATTCAAATTAATGCTTAACATGTTTGTGAATGTAAGTCAGTCTCTTGCAAAAGTAAAAGCACATGCAGAAACTCTAGAAGAAGAATTGGAAAAATATTCAATGCAAGAAGGTGTATCTAAAAACGAAGATTTCGAGGGTGTGTTTAATAGTTCATTAAATGAATCTTCGACTTCAATAGGCTGGGTTCCATTTACAAAAATCAGAGAGAAAGTCTGTGAAACTCAAAATCTTTCCAAGGATAAATTCTATCAAATGGCATCAAGTTTGATTGAAAATCATAGAGACAGGTATGAAATTTCTTCTGGTGGTCATGAGGGAATTGTAATGCGTGGACTTGTTCATGGTTACGTGAGGAATATTTGATGTATCCTTATCATCTACAACAAAATCCATATCCCAGTAGTCCAACCCCAACAGAAAAAGACGCAAAAATACTTGGAGGTAGAAGACATAAAGAAGCAAAAGTTGCTGTGCTTGAATGTATAAAGGAACTAAATAGAAAAGTAGAAGGTAGAACTGCTGAAAATGGAGATTTTAGAGTAATTACTGTTGTACAAGATGTAGGTTCTGGAAAAACTCATTTGGCTTTACATGTAAAGAGTCTCAAAGGACGATACAACACTGAATGCTCGTATGTTGATTTGTCAACGATTTCACCAAAGAGTACCTCTGGAATTTATGATGCGATACTCAAGGGATTTGATAATGAATTCTTTGTACAATTAAGAATAAAATTCTTAAATTATATACGAGAAAATGCTGAACAAGGAGACAATTTAGCCAAAAAGGCACTTGATTATACTTTTGTAAATAAGCTCACTGGGATGACCATAAAAGAAAAAACTGAGGATATCATAACTGAAAAACACTCTATATCTATAGAAAATCTGACCAAGTATCTAGTTCACAAATTTGAATATCACGAATCCATTTTAATTAGAAATGTAATCTCGAATTCTTTTGATGAAGTTAAAAACTTGGAAACGCTAATTGGAATGCTATCCTCAATATCTCGTCTGACTCATAGATTTTTAGGAAAAATTCTTGTCTTTGAAATAGACGAGCTTGATGGAAATAAAGATTCAACTGAATTCATTAAGGGTGTGATAAACGCACATCTTCCTGCATCCATATTATTGCTAATATCTACTCCATCAGGTTATTTGGAGATACAAAATACTAATCCGTCTGTATTTGATAGGCTTGAAAAGGCAAATTACAAAATAGATCTAGCAGGATCAAACTCTAAAGATGAACTTGCTGAAATTGTGACAGAATACATAAAACATTGTGATAAAAATGGTAAATTTGGAATAGAGGAACAACAAGAATTAGAAGACAAAATTCAAGTACTTTATGATGAATTTAGCGAGTTTAGAAATGTGCGTTCTGTTATTAATATATTGTATCAAGCAATGGAAAAAGCAATGCAATCAAATTCTAAAAAAATTGACGAAAATGTAATTGATGAAGCAATACGACAATCATATCCAGGACTTAGAGTACGAGGAAGTATTATGAATATTCCAATATCTGATTTCTTAACAATACGAAGAAATAACATCGATAGTGAAAAGGAAATTAAAAAAGCAGTCAAAAGTCTGACCATCTTTGCGCAGGAAATGGGTACAATACAAAAACTAGAAAAGCAAAATTTACTTCTTGATGCTGTGTATCAGGATAATTTTGGTTCAAAGGTGGGATTGGCCATAATTGCCAATGAATTAGGTATTCCTGATCTGGATCAAATATCTGATATATCAAAATCGGCAATAGTTGACAAGCTGATTATACTTACAAACAAAAAGATTCAAACTCCGTATAATGCCACAGTTGTAAATATTGACAAGTCAAAGATGGTAGATCTGATATATTTCAATAACAAATATGGTGGCAAGAAAATCTCTGAAGAAGACAATGAACGAATAGAGTTTTTGGCAAAAACTCTAAGCATCATTTGATCTCAATTTACAGAGTATCTTTTTAAAAAGTCATTATACATTTCTTTTATGGCTAACGAAGAACTAGAGAAATTTCTCTCAGAAAGGCACAAAGATGTTACTCTCTCTGATTTTGAAGGGAAGCAAGTCCCTTGTATTATTCTGGACGAAAGAAAATTTGATAATATAATGAAGACTATAGCTGGAAAACCAGTTTCTATTGAGACTAATCTAAACATACTCCAGGATGGACTAGGTCATGTTTTTGTTAAAGTTACATTACAGTTTTCACAAGGAAATATTGAAGAAAAATTTTTAATATACGCAAATGAAAATGTAGAATTCTTTGAAGCACTGGCAGAAACTTCACTACTTGCTCTTTCTTCTCCTAATTCACAATATGGTGAATCTAATGTATTCATGATACAGCTACCAAAACCTGAAAGAGCTCAAAATGCATTGGACATAATTAGAAAAGGCTTGCATAAGTAAATGCGGTTGCCGGGATTTGGACCCGGGTCGCAGAATTGGCAATCCCGCATAATAACCAAGTCTATACTACAACCGCTTAACCGATTTAGAAATTATTAGTCTATTAAAGGGTACTGTTTAGAATACTATTTTTTAACATGATGTTGTAAAGGTATGTCATGGACAAACAACTTGAAGTAAAATTAAATCAAAAAATAAATGAGGTTGCAGATAAATCAGATGAAATTTTCAAAATTGTAAAATCACTAGATGAATTGAAGACTCACTCAGACTCATTTGGTTATGGTATAGTAATAGGTAGATTGTATAATTCATTTTATTATCAATGTCGAAGAATTTTAAAACGTAATCCTACAAGTGCTGAGTTTGATGAATTTCTTAATATTCTAAATACAAAACAAAAAGAAATTCTTAACTCTTTAAAATTAAGCTGAGACTGTTTTTAATGAAATTACTTTGATCATTGGAGTACATGGTAGTTTTACAGACGCGCCATGTAGTGCTTTTTTTGCTGCATCAAGATGTTCTTTTTTCACATGTGCCTCCATTATTACTTGTCCTATTTCTATGCGTGCTGCTAAACTCACAGCTTTACCAAATGCTCCTCGCATTCCTTCAGATAATCTGTCTGCACCTGCAGTTGCAATCATTTTATTCTCTCTTAACAAAATATGTGGATATACTCTTAATGTAGAATAATATCCTGTTTCTCCAGTAACTGTTTCGATTGCCTTGTTTGCAGATAATCTAGCAGATTCAATTGCCATGTGTCTTATCTGCATCTTTTGTTGTGAACAAAGCTGTACGCAATAATCGTAATCTCCGTCTTTTTTTCCTCCGTAGAATTTAGCAATTTTTATCTGAGGCTTACCCTTGATGTACTTCTTTCTTGTATATGGTTGGCCATTTCCAACTCGGTAATTTGCTCCGTGCATGATAACACTTTTTTTGTTCAAGCCCTATATTTTAACCGTGAGATCATATCGGTGCTTCCTAGGTATTTTAGAAGTGAAATAACTCTAAAAATTCTTGATGTTGGATGTATCACTCACCAGAGATGTCTTCCTTTCGTGTTTATCTTAGAAACGATTTCTCTTTAGAACGACAAGATCTATTATATTGATAATAGTCCATTGGATTTCAATGTCCGAGTTAGAGTCTAGAGTAGAAGGAGCTCTAGTAAAAGATCATGTTCTTGTATCTGACAAAGATATGCAGCATGTTTTAGAGCTCAAAGGATTTGGAGAGATAATTAAAAAGAAATTTTTCCTTAAACCATTTGAATCTCTATATTTACTTTATATTGATAAACTCAAGATCTTCAGAGGAACCCATCAGATAGATTTTGATACTTTGATGGCAGAATGTATCAAACTTGATCCTGATTCTTTCACAAAATTTCTGATATATAGAGATCTTAGAACTAGAGGATATATTGCAAAAGATGGATTTGGATTTGGGTCCGATTTTCGGGTTTATGAAAGGGGGCAATTTGGCGAAAAAGGTGCAAAATATGTCGTATTTGGATTAACTGAAGGTAAGAGAGAGAAAATTGGATTGCTTCAAAAACAAATAGAAGACATTACCACGATGGGCAAGGAACCAGTGCTTGCAGTAATTGAAAGAAGAGGAGAAGTAATTTATTACAAAGTCTCCAAAATTCAGTTCTATCAAAATAAAGACCAACCTGGATCTTCAAATATAGAATCTTAAATACAATAAAACCATTTTTTATGTGTGGAGTTTAGAGAGATTTACTGTTTTAATTGTAAAAAAAGTTTAGGCCGGTATAATGAAAAATATTTTTCAGAACAAAAAATAAATGAGATAATAAAAATAAATCATGCCTCGCACATTTATGAAGGACATGAAATTGTAGTGAAGAGAATCACTGCGTGACTAGAAGTTTGTACGCGATTAAGATGAGGTTGATTGTTATTTCTTGTGATTTGTACGTAAGTGTTTTATATCGATATCGGCTCCTCAAATTATTGAAGACTAGTTTATTTTTACTTGGAACTGTTATTTTATTTGGATTTACACAATCAGCTCTTGCAACTGATGGGGGTATAACATTGACCCCGCCTAGTATGGTAGATCCTTTTGGACACGCAGTTTCTAGTTTTCAAGTTGGCCAAGAGATTGGAGTCGAGTCTACACTTACAAACCATGGTACATCTAATCAAAAGTTCACCTATTTGGTTCAAGTCATGGACAGTAGCGGTGGTACAGATTTTCTACAAGGAATGTCAGCATCAATGCTTTCAAACCAATCCTTTAATGCATCACAGGTGTGGATTCCAAAGAACGGTGGACAATATACTATTGAAGTATTTGTCTGGGATAGCTTGTCATCTGCTATTCCGTTAACTGGTGTACTTAGTACTACAATTAATGTAACTTGATCAAATCTTGGTATAGTAAGATACTAATTTTAAATTTAAATTGTAGAATTTTTTAAAAAATATATGAAAAGATGCTCCCGCCGGGATTTGAACCCGGGATCACTGCCTTGAGAGGGCAGTATGCTTAGCCGGACTACACCACAGGAGCTTAGCTAAGCCATAAAGAATAGCAATTTAAAGGAACGTTTTGCCTTTGAATGGATTTGTAAATTTTAACAGCTTTGATACTTTATAGCAAAATCATAGACTGGTTCTTTATGGATGTAAAACAAATTCCATCTCTACTTTCAATGTCTGATTTTCCTGTTGGATTGGGAGGTTGTAGAAGTAATGGAACTCATTTCCAATGTTGTGAGTATAACATAACTGTGATGGATGAAAAATCTGGAGAATCAGTTCACCGTATTGAAAATGACTTTGTCAAAATACATCATTGTTCACTTAATGATACTACTAGTAGTACCTTACACCAACTCCAGGATTTAACTATCATAAATGATGATCAATGGAAGCTCAGAATGTTATTGTCAAAAATAAATGAAAAGAAAGAACAAATTGCAACCTCTCATGCTATGAGCTGTCTTGTTGATGCAGGGATTCTTGCTAACAAAGCAAGAGATTCTATTAAAATCAGTGATCCTTTTGCAGGGGCATGGATAAAATGTGCATCATATTCTTTGGCAGACGCTATTTTTTGTCTTAATATGAAGAGACCAAGTCCAACTCATATGCTTGAAGTGATGAGAAACATGAAGAAGGATAAAGTAAACCAAACGTTTTCTATAATACATCAAATTCTTGGTATTGAAAGATCATCAACATCTCTTCTCTCAAGAATGGTCAAGTCGACTGTTGGATTTTCTAATATGGTGGAAAATAATGGAAATTCTGATATTATAACAAAAAAATATGAATATCTTGTAGATAATTTACTTCTTTCAGATTGCTACTTTTATCTAGGATACGTAAACAGGAATAATCTCCTTAGAGTTAAAAATCAGATTCATAAAAATCCTGAATTTATTCATGTGCTAAAAATAGGACTTGATATGGAGCATGACTCTGTGGTAATTGATAATCAAGCCAAAACTTTACTCCAGTCTACAAACGAAATACTAGGGGATCTAAAAAATCAGCCATAGGGTAGCGAATCATAATATGGTGATTATTCGATAACTTTTAAAACCCTGTATGAGATCTCCACAGTATGACCGATGCAGCATGTGGATGCGAATCATCCAAAGAAAATAATGCAGAATGTGATTGTGAAATGCAAGGCTCTTGTCTTTGTGAAGCTAAATGTACTTGCAAAGCATCAGTTTGCAAAGATCACGTATCTTCATTCTAATAGGTTTTAGTAACCTTTTTTTCTTTTATTTTTTAAAATGCCCAAGTTTTACTTTTCGTTTTCGTCTTTGAAGCCCCATGTTTTAACTAGTTCTTTTTGAAACTTGTCTACTTGTTTCTCATTAAGGGCATCTCCGCAATTTTTATGTGTTGGAACTACAATCATTCCATCAAGCTTAAAGTCAACTTCATACATGTGGACTTTTTCACATTCACACATATTCGGAATAATATGGTTCCACTATATTTGCTTATTTGAAAGATTTAACTAGAACATTTTTTCTATAGCAAATATATGCAAAAGTATGCAGTATTTGCAATTTTTACATTTTTATTAATCATGCCTGTTGCTTTCCAGTCTGTACAGGCTACAAAATCTACTGATTCATGGTATCCTGGAAAGGGACTCAAACAAGGTGATTATTTTAGTTATAATGTCTGCTTTACAGACTGGCATAACTGCGCTCCACTTCAGATGAGTTTTTGGGTGAAAAATCAGACAAGCGATGGAAGTGGTTGGAATTTAGTATTTCTAACAGTTGATGGCTCAATTGTACAAGAAGGAATCATGACAATAGGGAAAATAACTCCTGATCCAGAAACTTTTGATCCTAATATTTCAGATTATACTGCAGTTTACAGAAGTACAGTCTCATGGTTAGATGCTTTTGCAACAAGTGATTCACCAAAAACTTTTGATGTTCCAGCATGGGGACGTACAGGTTCTGTTGGTGGACAATCAGTTGGTCCTCTAAACCATGACACAATTACAGAACCAGCTGGAACATTTGATACATGGGTAGTTGGCTGGCACAAAGATGTTGATAATAAAATTTGGATCGATTCATCACTTCCATTTCCTGTAAAGGCTATTGTTTACGTAGATGTAACCACGGGAACACCTCCTCCCGATTATACTTTGGACTTGTTACAAAATGGAAATAGTCAAACAGAACCTAGCTTCTTACAAGTGACTTCTACTACAACTGCTGGAGTAAATTCAGGTTGTGAAGCACCAAATATGTTACAAGATTCCGTTCACGCTACTGCTACAACAGATTCAAACTCGATGGTTGTAGAATATAGGTATAGTCCATCTAATCCTCATAATGGTTGTCCGATAGAGATGAGATTATCTTTTGAGCAGGCCTATGACCAAACACAAAAAGTCAGTAATGTGCAATATGATATATTCACAGTGGATAATAACGGAGTGAAACTATCTTCTCTTGCACAAACTCTGGGAAGACCATCTCTATTTGCCCCAGTTGGAGATGATGATAATACATTTGTCTTGAACGGAAGTACTCCTCTGTCACACGTTTTAATAGCAGCCCTTGGAATAGGAGCTCAAGGTTCTACTCCAGATGTCAGCACTGCAGGTAATGTGCAATTTGATATAAATACACAAGCATCATTTGGTTCGCCACCTGCAAGTATGGGAACAACACCTTCTATGACTAATTCTACTATGACCAATAGCACTTCTATGACTATGACTAATGGCACTTCTATGAATAATTCTACCATGACCAATGGCACTGTAAATAACGCCATTCCAGAATTTCCATTGAGCTCTCTGATGATAATGGCAATTGTAGTTGGATTGACAATTCTATTTGTTAGAATGCATCCAAGTCTATCTAGTATTAGACTATAAGAAAATTAATTGAGATAACATGCCTAACATAAGAATTGTAGCTATTTTTGCTGTAATTATAATAGTGGCAGCTGCCGGACTTGCATGGCCATTTCTTTCTAATGTAAAACCTATCTTCTTGGTACCTATACAAGCAAGTCAATGGCACATGGGCAAAGGTTCAGAATATACTCCTGAAATGATTTATCAGGTTTCTTTTAACAACACAAATTCATCATCTAATCCGGTTTCTTTTAGCAACACAAATTTCACTGCTGATCTAAAATTTCTTCCAATCCAAGAAGGAAATCAATCATTGTTAGTTACGATAAATCCAAGCAATGGTGGTGAAAAAATAAGTCAGACTGTACCAATAGGCCTAGTTTATGATTTTGTGGATGTCTCTTCTAATGTCAAACCCTACTTTGATGTTCTTGATCAAACCATATTTTCAATGAGAGATTATGCAACCGATGAAAAATATCTGGCAAAAGATGCGGAATGGGGTGACCTCTACATTGGTGCAAATCATGAAACACTCAAAGTAACTGATTCTGGAAAAATGTCATTTGGATTTGGTTCTGCAAATGCATATCTTTTGTCATACAGAATTGGAGCACACATAAACAAAATATGGATAGTTGATAATTTACCAATACCTGTAAAAGCTATAATTTATGATCCTGATGGAAATCTTCAATATGTTTTTGAATTAGTTTCATTAAAGGCGCCATCTACACCAGGTTTAACTCCATAACAATTTTCAAGCAACCAATCACAAAAATTTCTAATTTCATCATTGATCTTGCCCCACAAGTGTAAAGAAGCAGGTAATACGTCTAGCCTATAATTATCATTTATCACTCTGACTCCTTCCTTTCCCTCATACATGTATGCATCTTGAATATTGACACTACCTAGAATTTCAGATGCTTTTGATTTTATCGATTCTCTTGGGATAGGAAATGCTTTACTATCTCTTTCAAATACAAATCCGATATTTTCTGTTCCATATGCATCATAATCCTCAATCTTTCCCCTTTCAGGAAAATTAAGGGAGACTTTGATATTGTATGTTTTTCCAATGTTGATTGCAATCTCATTGATAGTAGTAAATGCAAGGCCAGGACTTTTTTTTAAGAGAAAACGAATCTGTGGATTGTTTGATTTTAACTCTTTTTGAAGTCTGGTTGATATTTGAGAAAAACTCATAATTATAATAAAAAATTTTCTCATATATGCATTAGGTTTCACTTAATTACAAGATATTTTGAGACAACTCATGCTTCCATTGGATAAAGACGATGTACCATATGATGAGGGTTCTGAAAGAGCATCAAGTGTTGAAGATTACAAGGTAACATGCATGCAATTTATCAAAGACATATGTGGGGATTATCTAGCATGGGTTGATTATTACAAACTCCCTGAAGACGAAGACAAGAAACGACGCACGCAAATACATGCAATAGTTGAACGAACAAATGAATGGATAGCAAAGATTGCTACTACGATAAAAGGAGTTGATGTTGTCATGAATGATGGAATACAAAAAATGGCAGAAAATACTGCCGGATATCCATTTCAAGTGGGAGTTTTTGTTAATAATATGTCTGGTTATGCACTTGCAAAACCTGGAGTAATAGACATAACTGTAAAAGCAATTGGAAGAGAAGGGTATAGAGTAAAATTGGGATGGCATCAAAAGGATAAGAGATTTTTGATAAGTTCTACAAGTCATGTTATAATTGATGAATCAAACATTTCTGATGAAGACTTTGAACTTTTAGATCTACATTTGAAAATGGATGCTCACAAATGTAATCCTAGAGACGTTGTTTCTTTTACGGTTGTTGTAACTGAAACAAGAGATGGTCAAGAACATGAACGACGCGGTATGACTACAATTATTCACATGGGTTGACTTGTAAAACTATTCTTACTTCCTCAGATCGTTTATCAGCATATTTCATCTGTGATATCTTTTTACATAATTCTTGATTATTGACCAATGACGCTGTTCCTAAAATAAATTTTCCTTGATATTCTATTTTGACATTAGGATTGTAAAGCGCATTTTTTAACCAGTCACTATTTGGATTTCTTCTGGAAAAATAGAATTTTCCCTTGTAATATACGGCCCTAATCTCAACAGAGTGCTCTTTGCCTGACTTTCTCCCCGTTGTAACTAGCGTTGCCTTGAAGGTTCCCTCTTGAATTTCCATGAAATCTTGTCTTGTTTTAAAGAATTTAACCGATTAGATTGAAAACCCTGATACCGCCTTCAATAAACCGACTTGACAAGTCGGGTACATGGCTACAAGAATCGAACTTGACCGAAAGCAAATCTCTGCAGATGAATTTAAAGGAAAAAAGGTCGTTGATAGAGAAGGAATCGAATATGGTAAAGTAAAGCACGTCCATATCAATTCAGATACCCTAGAAGTTGTGGGAATAACCGTACACAAGGGATTACACAAAGATCACTTTCTATCACGTGACTATATAGATAGATTCACTGAGGAATCAGTACTTCTATCATCTGCTCCGATACGAATTGACTCTCAAGTGGTTGACATTGACGGGCGTAAGATCGGTAAAATCAAAAGACTTCACATGAATACTGAAACCAACGAGTTAGAATCTATCGAGGTATCAGACGGTCTTATTGGCTCGAGAATCTTTCGCACTTCAGAAATCTGGGGTGTTGGTGAAAAGGTAATTCTCAGACAAACAAAAGACGAATACAAAACTCCATAAATCTTTTTTATCTTTTTTATTTTACAATAACCTGAGTGTTGATTGTATCTGTTAATGGGCTTGATATGAGATATCCATTAAGTAGAACTGTCTGCACATTGTATGTTCCAGGGTCTTCTGGCATCCATGATTGAGCTACAGTGAATTGCTGATTTGGACCTATATCTGCTGAAATACCGTCTCGCACTTCGAGTTGATTGTTTTGATTAAGAACTGATACTAGGTATGTAAATCGTTTAGCCCCGTCTGAATGATTTGATATTACCGATGAAAAAACAACCATCTCTCCCACATGAATATCTGATATCTGATTGCCGCTGGCATCTACAGTGCTGGGAGGACTCAATGTTATATCGCTAGATGATGCATGTGCACTTCCAACTGCTGTAATTGCTAAAATTCCAATCAAAAAGATATCTAGTCTTAGCACAAGAAAAATTATGCGAGTTAGGATTATTAAAAATTTACTCATATTTGTTTAGACGTAGAAATCTTTATTTTTCCTAATAGCAATTTATAATAGATTAATTTTCTGTTCTACGTTGTACGCTGTAGAGACTGACAAACTTTCTAAAGTTTATTCTAGTGGACTTAAGGCGGTTGATGAAATTTCAATCAAGCTAGAAAATGGAGAGATCTTTGGTTTCTTGGGACCTAATGGGGCAGGTAAAAGTACAACTATTATGATTCTGACTACCTTGCTAAAACCAACCTCAGGCAAAGCATTTGTTGCTGGATTTGATGTTATGACTCAAGCAAAGAATGTTCGACAAAACATTGGATATGTACAACAGGATTCTACAGTTGATGAATATCTTACAGGTAGAGAAAATCTCGAGTTGCAAGCAAGACTTGATCACATCCCAAAAGATATCAGAACAAAGAGGATAGATGAAATACTTGAGATAATTGAATTGGCAGATAGGCAAAATGAGGCAGCCGTGACATATTCCGGAGGCATGAGAAAAAGACTTGACATAGGAGGAGGGTTGCTGAACATGCCTAAAGTTTTATTCCTAGATGAGCCAACTCTTGGGCTTGATATTCAGACTAGGTACAAAATCTGGGAATATATAAAAAAAATTCATGACGAATTTGGAATGTCCATTTTTCTTACTACTCACTATATGGAAGAGGCTGATAAACTGTGTAATAATATCTCTATAATTGATAATGGGAAAATCAAAGTAACAGGTTCCCCAAAAGAATTGAAAAGTTCTTTAGGTAATGAAATAGTTATTTTTGAAATTGATTCGGAAACAAAACTGGAGGAATTAGTTTCAGAAATACGAAAAACTCCTACAGTAAAAGATGTGTCAACAAATGGACTTGTAGTAACCGTCTTTACAACTAGTGGAGATCAGCTTACTCCTCAAATTTTTCAACATGCGAATAATCTTAAAGTTAAGATAGAAACTATTTCTCTTAACAAACCAACTCTTGATGACGTATTTTTATCACACACTGGTAGAGAGCTAAGAGAAGATGAAGGCAAGTATGACAGAAAAAAAATGCGTGAAAGATTAAGGAGGCTCCGAGTATCATGACGATGATATCGGATACTTATACTATTTTCTGGAGGGAGATGAAAAGATACAAGAAATCACGAAGCGGAATACTGATACGACTAATTCAACCTGCCATATGGATTATAGTTATGGGTAACACATTTGCAAGTACTAGACCCTTGATTCAGTCTGTAGGTTTTCACGGTTCTTACATAGAATTTATGGCACCAGGTGTGATAATGCTCACTGCTATATTCACAAGTATTTTCGGTGGAGTAAACACTTTGTGGGATCGAAGATACGGTTTCATGAACAAAGTCTCTTGTTTCTCCAATCTCTAGGTCGTCTATTGCATTAGGTAAAATGCTTGCAATATCCTTGATATCTGCGCTACAGTCAAGTTTGATTTTAGGAATTGCACTTGCGTTAGGAGTTCATATGTCAAACTTGCTTATGGTGTTTCCAATATTGTTGACTGTAATCATATTTTCACTTGGCTTCTCTGGAATATCTGTTGTTGTAGCTGCCACATCTAAATCACAAGAAACCTTTTGGGGCCTCATCAACTTTCTGGGAATGCCTCTGTTTATGCTCAGTCCTGCTCTCTTTCCTTTGGAACTCTTACCGTCTTGGCTTGCATTTGTTGCAAGACTCAATCCTGTAACCTATTCTGTGTTATTGATTAGGCAGATGATGACTGGCACTGCTCAAATATTATCAGCGGCTATAGAAATATCCGTAATATGCGGATTTGTGGTAGTAATGGTAGCCATTGCAAGCTATGTCTTCACAAGAGAAGTCAACAAGCCATTCTAATTTACCAGAATTGACCAAAATTGTAACAATTGCTAACTAAGGAGATCTTTTTAGTGTCTTACAATCTTGTATGTGTTGAAGACTTACCCAGTATTAATTGGGATTTTGGTAATTGTACTATCAAGTATGTTTGTTGGTTATTCATGGGCAACTAGCTCTCCTACTTTTTCGACCCAATGGGGTTCATACGGATTTCAGAACCATACCCAATTTGCATTTCCACAAGATGTAGCAATTGACCCTTCAGGTAATGTCTATGTAACTGATCTTGGAAATGATAGGGTAGAAAAATTTGATACCAATGGAAACTTTCTTTCTAGTTTTGGATCAAAAGGTAGTGGTCCAGACCAATTCACTTCTCCTGCAGGAATTGCAATTGGCAATGATTCAATCTATGTTGTTGATAATGCAAATTCTAATGTACAAAAATTTGATCTTACTGGTAAATACATAACACAATGGGGAACAAAAGGAACTAACAATGGTACACTTCTACTTCCAAAAGGAATAGCAGTAGATCCAACTGGTGATGTGTATGTTGTAGATACAGGAAATAACAGAGTTGAAAAATTTGATAGTAATGGAAACTTTTTACAAAATATTGGGCAAAGTGGACTTGATGACGGTCAATTTCTTTCTGCAAGTGGAATTGCTGCAGATTCACAAGGAAATGTCTATGTAACTGATTCAGGAGGAAATAAAATAGAAAAATTTTCTAATACTGGTGTATCTTTAAGCACTTTTAGTGCTTCAACTGGGGCTGCTCTACAACAACCCACTGGTATATCTGTAGACAAGTCAGGAAATATCTATGTGGCAGACAGTGGAAATAATAGAATTTTTGAGTTAGATGATAATGGAGATCCGGTTACAACTTGGGGAAGTCAAGGCACAGATCCTGGATTATTTAATAATCCTCTAGGTACTGCGGTAGACTCTAATGGAAATATTTTTGTTGTAGACTCTACCAATAGCAGAATTGAAAAATTTGTCCAACCCTTACCTCCAGCTCCAACACCTACACAAACAATTAATCCAACACCACAAGTAACAGTCACACAAAATTCTACTCAGAGTAATG
Source organism: uncultured Nitrososphaerota archaeon (assembly GCA_963824385.1). Classification (GTDB taxonomy): domain Archaea; phylum Thermoproteota; class Nitrososphaeria; order Nitrososphaerales; family Nitrosopumilaceae; genus Nitrosotalea. The sequence continues at coordinate 495,156 of CAWGPD010000004.1, read as the reverse complement.
CAACTAAAAATTTGTATCCTAATGATCATACTCCTCCATCTATTACAGCTCCTTCAGATATGACAATTGAAGCAACTGGAGTTTTAACACCAGTATCAATTGGTCAAGTCTACTGCCACTGATACTGTTGGTATATCTTCCCTTACTAGTAATGCTCCATCAAAATTCCCTCTAGGCATTACAATGGTAACATGGACTGCAATTGACAACGCCGGTAATATGGCAAAAGCAGTACAGACAATCACAGTTCAAGATACCACTCCGCCAGTATTGACAGCGCCTCCGCCTGTAACCGTTGAAGCAACTACTCCTGACAATAATTCGGTGAATCTTGGGGTGCCATCTACTTATGATGCAGTTGGCGTAGAATCTGTTACAAATGACGCTCCTCCATACTTTCCAATTGGCAAGACCACAGTAACCTGGAAGGCAATAGACACATCTGGAAATTCCGCAACTGCAACACAAGTTGTGACAGTACAAGATACGGTTCCTCCTGTAATTCATGCTCCCCCTGATATAACACAAGAAGCAACTAGCCCAACTAATAATATCGTAAATCTTGGCAATGCTACTGTTACTGCCATTGGAACAATTGAATCAGTTGCAAATAATGCTCCATCGGTATTTCCACTAGGCCAGACTCTGATAACTTGGACTGCTACTGATCAATCTGGAAATTCCGCAACTGCCACACAAGTTGTAAATATTATAGATACAACTCCACCAAAAATTTCTCCACCGTCTACAGTTACATTTGAGGCTACATCACTTAATCAAAACATTGTACCACTAGGAAATGCAACCGTTACTGATAATGGAATTATACAATCAGTTACAAATAATGCTCCGCAATTTTTTGGACTAGGAAAGACTACTATAATATGGACAGCACTGGACAAAGCAGGTAACAAGGCAAATGCCACCCAAATTGTAGATGTAGTTCATACCATTCCTCCAAAACTAGCCATACCATCTAACATAACATTTGAAGTCTACTTCATTAAATGACAACACAGTACCAATAGGCAATGCAACTGCAACTGATATTCAACCAGTTACAATTGCCAACAACGCATCAAAGACATTCCCATTAGGAAAGACTTCCATACTATGGACTGCTACTGATCTATCTGGAAACATATCTAATGCTACTCAAGTAATTGATGTAGTTGATACTACTCCACCACATATTTCACAACCTGTAAGCATAACAGTAGAAGCAACATCACTAAATAACAATACTGTACAATTGAACAATCCAAACGTAGTTGATCTCCAACCAGTTACAATTACAAATAACGCTCCAACAGAATTCCAGTTAGGAAAGACTAGTGTACTCTGGGTAGCAACTGATACATCAGGCAACAAGGCAAATGCAACCCAAATTGTAGATGTAGTTCATACCATTCCTCCAAAACTAGCCATACCATCTAACATAACATTTGAAGCTACTTCATTAAATGACAACACAGTACCAATAGGCAATGCAACTGCAACTGATATTCAACCAGTTACAATTGCCAACAACGCATCAAAGACATTCCCATTAGGAAAGACTGCGGTACTATGGATAGCAACTGATGAAGCAGGCAACAAAGCAAATGCAACCCAAATAGTCGATGTCGAAAACACAATTCCTCCAAAACTAACCATACCATCTAACATAACATTTGAAGCCACTTCACTTAACAATAATACAGTATCAATAGGTAGTGCCAATGCAACTGATCTCCAACCAGTTACAATTACAAATAACGCTCCAACAGAATTCCAGTTAGGAAAGACTAGTGTACTCTGGGTAGCAACTGATGCATCAGGCAACAAGGCAAATGCCACCCAAATTGTAGATGTAGTTCATACCATTCCTCCAAAACTAGCCATACCATCTAACATAACATTTGAAGTACTTCATTAAATGACAACACAGTACCAATAGGCAATGCAACTGCAACTGATATTCAACCAGTTACAATTGCCAACAACGCATCAAAGACATTCCCATTAGGAAAGACTTCCATACTATGGACTGCTACTGATCTATCTGGAAACATATCTAATGCTACTCAGACTGTAGATGTAGTTCATACCCTTTCACCAAGATTACTAGTTCCAACAGGTATTGTATTTGAAGTTACTTCGCTTAACAATAATACTATTCCATTAGGAACTCCAACTGTTGTTGACATTGAACCAGTGACAGTTACAAATGATGCTCCAAAACAATTTCCAATTGGATTGACCACTATCACATGGACTGCCAAGGATGCATCTGGAAATACATCTAATGCCACTCAAACTGTACTGGTAAAAAACACAATTCCTCCAAAACTAGCCATACCATCTAACATAACATTTGAAGCTACTTCATTAAATGACAACACAGTACCAATAGGCAATGCAACTGCAACTGATATTCAACCAGTTACAATTGCCAACAACGCATCAAAGACATTCCCATTAGGAAAGACTTCCATACTATGGACTGCTACTGATGTATCTGGAAACATATCTAATGCTACTCAAGTAATTAATGTAGTTGATACAACTGCTCCAAAAATTATTGCTCCTACAGATGTTACAGTACAAGCATCCTCTCTTGGTAATAATATCGCATCATTAGGTAACGCAACATCTTCTGACAATGTCAAGATAGTATCACTTACCAACAACGCATCAAAGACATTCCCATTAGGAAAGACTGCGGTACTATGGATAGCAACTGATGAAGCAGGCAACAAAGCAAATGCAACCCAAATAGTCGATGTCGAAAACACAATTCCTCCAAAACTAACCATACCATCTAACATCACATTTGAAGCCACTTCACTTAACAATAATACAGTATCAATAGGTAGTGCCAATGCAACTGATCTCCAACCAGTTACAATTACAAATAACGCTCCAACAGAATTCCAGTTAGGAAAGACTAGTGTACTCTGGGTAGCAACTGATGCATCAGGTAACAAGGCAAATGCCACCCAAATTGTAGATGTAGTTCATACCATTCCTCCAAAACTCGCCATACCATCTAACATCACATTTGAAGCTACTTCACTTAATAATAATACAATTTCACTAGTAAAACCATTTGTATCTGATATAGAACCAGTTGCAATTACAAACAATGCTCCATTGGCATTCCCCTTAGGTAAAACTACTGTCTTGTGGACAGCAACTGATGAGTCAGGTAACAAAGAAAACACAACTCAGGTAGTTAATGTACTAAACACAATTCCTCCAAAACTAGCCATACCATCTAACATAACATTTGAAGTCTACTTCATTAAATGACAACACAGTACCAATAGGCAATGCAACTGCAACTGATATTCAACCAGTTACAATTGCCAACAACGCATCAAAGACATTCCCATTAGGAAAGACTTCCATACTATGGACTGCTACTGATCTATCTGGAAACATATCTAATGCTACTCAAGTAATTAATGTAGTTGATACAACTGCTCCAAAGATAACTGCACCACATAATGTTATAGTAAACGCTACAAGTTCAGCTGGAACTAGTGTAAATATTGGAAATGCTACAGTAGTGATAATGTACAGGTAGTTACAATTACAAACAATACTCCAACACTATTCCAATTTGGAAATACTACTGTAGTATGGACAGCAAAAGATGAGGCAGGAAATACGGCAAATGCAACACAGATAGTTCAAGTTGTCGACAAATTACCGCCCCAATTAACAATTCCTCAGAACATAGTGACTGATGCAACTGCATTTGAAACACCTCTAGTTATAGGAGATGCCAATGGTACAGGAATTATAGACACGTCTCCGAAGATAACTAATAATTCTACTGGACTATTTCCACTCGGTAAAACAGTTATCCAGTGGATTGCAACTGACAAGTTTGGCAATGAAAATACACAAGATCAAACTGTTACAGTACTTGCATGTGGAAAACCATCCTCTGACTATAACTTGGTAATGGGAACAAATGGCAGCGATTCATTGACAGGTTCAATGGTGCCTAACTTGATAATTGGACTAGATGGTAATGATGTAATTCATGAAGGTCCTTCTGGAGATTGTGTAATTGCCGGTAATGGCAACAATATCATATATGCTGGAAATGGAACCAACACAATTTATGCAGGCAATGGTGATAATGTCATAAAAGGAGGATCTGGAAACATGCAGGTCTTTGTCGGTACGGGAAGTAACATAATTCAAGGCGGAAGTGGACAGAATGCTTGCTATCTTGGCAGTCCCTCAAAGGACACAGTTGTAAATTGCCAGTCGCAGCTCCACTAATTTTCTGATAACGTTATTTTTCATATAGATTATAATTACATTCGATCTCTTTCTAGGTAAATGACAAGTTCCAAGAATCTGTTTGCACGTGCCAAAAAAATTATCCCATCCGGTATTAACAGTCCTGTACGATATTATGATCCATATCCGTTCTTTGTTAAAAAAGCCAAAGGCAGTATGATGTGGGATGTAGATGGAAAAACTTACATTGATTATTGTAATGCGTATGGTGCATTACTCCTAGGACATGGACGAAAAGAAATCATCTCTAATGTTAAAAAACAACTAGAAAAGGGCACTCTGTATTGTGCACCTACTGAAATTGAGGTAGAACTTTCTGAATTGATATATGGAAATTTTCCATCTATGGAAAAAATACGTCTAGTTAATACTGGCAGCGAGGCAACCATGACTGCAATTAGATTAGCAAGGGGATTTACAAAAAAGAAAAAAATAATAAAATTCGAGGGGTGTTATCATGGTGCACATGATTATGTTTTGGTAAAAGCTGGTTCAGGTGCCGCACATATTGGAATGTCAGTCTCAGAAGGAAGTTTGGAAGAAGTTTCAAAAAACACACTTGTAGTACAGTATAACAATTCTCAAGAATTACAGTCACTGCTGGAAAAAGAAAAGGACGTGGCAGCAGTAATTATAGAACCAGTTCTTGCAAACATGGGTCTTGTACTACCAGAAAAGAATTTTCTAAATGAGGTACGAAAGATCACATCAGAAAATGATGCTATGTTAATTTTTGACGAGGTAGTTACAGGATTTAGAATGTCTACAGGAGGTGCACAAAAATACTTTACAATAAAACCTGATATCACCACACTTGGAAAATCGCTAGGAAATGGTTTTCCAATTGCAGCAGTGGGAGGAAAAAATGAGATTATGGATATGTTATCTCCTGAAGGTAAAGTCTATCAAGCTAGTACCTATGCAGGAAATCCAATATCTGTTTCTGCGGGAGTCTCTTCTGTAAAAACTATGAATAAACTCCAGTCCAAATTATATCCTAAACTTGAAAAAAATTGTACAAAGCTAGTTTCAGAAATACATGATTTAGCATCCGATATGAAAATTCCACATCAAATTAATTCTATTTCGTCCATGTTCCAGATATTTTTTACCAATGATCCAGTTGTGGATTATTCTTCCGCAAAAAAATCAGATATGGTAAAATTCAAAAAATTGTTTGAAGTGTTGCTTAAAAATGGAATTTTCATTGCACCGTCTCAATTTGAGACAGTCTTTCTATCATATGAACACTCTAAAGATGATATACGAAAAACAATTTCTGCTTATGAAAAAGCACTAAAAGCGGTGAAATGATGAAATATCTAATTGGTACTAGGGGTAGTCTTGCTTTCACTTACTCAGACAAACTGGGTAGTATCTGAGATAAAAAATAAATCTCCCCAAACAGAATTTGAGATAATTACAATCAAGACACAAGGTGATACTGACGCACGTCCTCTTTTTACTATCAATCAAAAAGGAATATTTGAAAAGGAAATCGATAAAGCGGTTGCAGAAAAGAGAGTTGACTTTGCAGTACATAGTCTGAAAGATGTTCCTGCCGAACTACCTGATGATTTGGTATTAGCATGTGTTCCAAAAAGAGAAGAGGCAAATGATGTCTTTATAGCAAACGATGGAAGTATGTTGGACACAATAAAAAAGGGGGCAGTTATTGGGACTAGTAGCTTGAGAAGAGCAGTTCAGATTACCAGACTTAGGCCAGATGTTACAGTAAAACCAATTCGTGGAAATATTGAAACAAGAATACGAAAAGTACATGACGGAGAATTTGATGGTGTGGTATTGGCCCAAGCTGGAATCTCAAGATTAGGACTAGATGTTAAATTTCAAAGACTTTCCATGGACTTATTTCCTCCTTCTCCTGGACAAGGTGCACTTGGTATTGTTTCAAGAAGAGATAATGTAGGATTAATTGAATTGTTACGACAAATTGAAGATCCTGAGACTAGAAACGCAATAGAAGCAGAAAGATCGCTTTCCATGTTTGTAGATTCTGGATGTAGATTTCCAGTTGGAGCATTTGCTCATAAAGATAATGATCGCCTACGATTAAAAGTAATAGTCTATTCTGTAGATGGAAGCAAATCTATAATGGTGGAAAAAGATTCAGAGATAAATCAGGCAAATGATCTTGGTAGACAAGTTGCATCAGAACTTAAAGAAAAGGGAATTTCTGATATTGCAAAAAATTGGAGAGAAAAAGTAGAGGAATGGAATAGTAAATGACAGGAAAAGTTTTCATTGTTGGTGCTGGCCCTGGTGATCCAAAACTTATTACACTAAAAGCTGTTGAAGCGATTAAATCGTCGGATGTAGTTCTATATGATAGACTAGTCAGTAAAAAAATTGTTGCGATGATTCCAAAAAATGCTGAAAAAATGTATGTTGGAAGAGACGTTGGTGATGATTACAAACATCAAGATACTACAAATGATCTAATGGTAAAACTTGCTAAAAAAAATAAAAATGTCGTGAGATTGAAAGGAGGAGATCCTTTCATCTTTGGGAGAGGGGGAGAAGAGGCAGAATTCCTTAGAGAACACAAAGTCAAATATGAAATAATTCCTGGTATTACGTCTGGTATTGGATCTGCAGAATACTCTGGAATACCTCTTACACACAGAGATTACGCATCATCTGTAGTATTTGTTACTGGTCACGAAGATGCCAAGAAAACAGAAGGAGCAGTTGACTGGAAAAAACTTGCAAAAGCAGTTGACACCATAGTGATAATGATGGGCCTATCACGACTTGAGATAATATCAAAGAAATTGATTAGTGGAGGACTTGACAAGAATACACCTGTGGCTGTAATTCAAAATGGAACGACTGATGAACATAGACTGATAAAAGGCACTCTATCCAATATATCAAAAAAAGTAAGCGAGGCAAAAATTAAACCTCCGACTATTATTATAGTAGGCAAGGTAGTAAATCTCTCTGATAAAATAGGGTGGAGATAATGATGCAAGGAAAAGTGATTGCCATCACCAGATCAAAAGATGATTCTGAGGAATTTATACGATTAATGTCTGACGCAAAAGCAAAAGCAATATCGTTACCAACAATAGAGTTAGTAAGCAAAGGCAACGATATGGTGGACGAATTCCTTGATGCTATCAGAAACGATGATCCGGATTATTCTGTATTTATGAGCTCAAAGGCGGTAAAACTTTTGTTTGATACTGCAAAGAAAATTTCAAAATATGAGAAGCTTCAGCTTGCTATTGCAAATACTACCGTAATTGCAGTAGGACCTAAAACAAAATCTGCTCTAGAATTAGAGGGTATTAGAGTATCACATGTTCCAGATAGATTTTCATCAGTTGGAGTGGGAGAAGTCTTTACCACTCTTAATGCCGAAGGAAAAAAAGCAATTATACCAAGAAGTGGCGCATCAACACCATTTCTTGCACATCTACTAGAAAAGATCGGAGTTGAAGTAAAAGAAGTCTATCTGTATGATGTAAAATCTTCCAGTGCATTATCTTATTGGGTAGAATTCAAAGAACTTTTTTCACGAAATAAAGTTGATGGAATTATTTTTACCAGTGCTTCATCAGTTAGAGCATTTTTTGATATAATGTTAGCTGATTATGATGAAAAAACTCTAAAGCAACAATTGGGAAAAACTACTATTATTGCAATAGGACCATTCACTTCTGATGAGCTTAAGAAATTTGAAGTAAAACCTATCATTGCAGATGTACATACCGTATCTGGCGCAGTGGAATCAATCAAGAATTGCTTTTGTTAGATGGACAATTTTAATAACGGTCAAATAGGCATAAAATAACAGAAAGCAACTTGAGTATAATTCAGAAGGAAGTATTATCTAGTAGAGCAAGATCTCTTTCCATCGTTATTCCTACATATAATGAATCTAAAAATATTGTAAAAATACTTGATTCATTTAGGACAGCACTAACACGAGAAATGAATGCTGAAATAATAGTAGTAGATGATAATTCTCCTGACGGTACAAGTAAGACTGTTGAAGAGTACGCCAAAAACTCCAAAAACCATGATTATTCTATTCATATAATACGTCGTGAGACCAAGCTGAGGACTAAGTTCTGCCATTGTAACTGGTATAGAACATGCAAAAGGTGATGCTGTAGTCGTAATGGATAGTGATCTATCTCATCCGCCACAAACTATACCTCAAATGATAGAAGAACTACAAAATTCTGATTGCGATATTGTTGTGGCATCACGATATGTGAAAGGTGGCTCTGTTTCAGGTTGGCCATTTAAAAGAAAATTAATTAGTAAAGGAGCCACCAAAATTGCTCAACATGGACTTGGAATAAAAATTAAAGATCCAATGTCTGGATTTTTTGCATTCAAACGTCATATTCTAAATAACATAAAATTTGATGCGATTGGATATAAAATACTACTTGAGATTCTTGTAAAAGCGCGAGGTGCAAAAGTCAAAGAAATTCCTTATAATTTCATTGATCGCACAATGGGTTCAAGCAAGATGGATTTTTCAGTATGTATTAATTATTTACAATCTGTGTGGAAATTATATCGATATGGTAAATCTGTAAAAACAACTGAAAAGCGTACATCTGTCCATTTCTTGTCAAAGGCTGGAAGATTTTATACTGTTGGTGCTTCTGGATTGCTAGTAAACTATTTTGTATCTTTTATGTTTGGGGCTGTCCTTTCCAATCTTTGGTATATCTATGCTACAATGATAGGAATTGTTTTCTCAATGAGTTCTAATTTTGTCCTCAACAAGATCTGGACATTTGAAGATAGAAACTTTAATCCAAAAAGAACACTGGTTCAATATGGATTATTCCTTGGTTTTAGTGGTATTGGTGCAGTCTTTCAACTGTTGCTGGTGTATGGTCTAGTTGAATTGCGACACTTGAATTACTCTATTGCGTTATTCTTAGCAGTCGCTATTGCGTCAGTAGGAAATTTCTTACTAAATAAAAAATGGACTTTCCAAGAAAAAGTTTGGAGTTAGATACGAATCATTACCATAAAATGGTCTAAAATGATCCAAAAATAATTTTTAATTCTATCTTTCATCGTAAAGGTTAGCAATTTCTTATTCTAAGTTATTGGAATGAGATTCTTAGATGACTTGTCTTTTTTCATTTTATTTTCTCGGACTATTTAGCTTGGCCTACTCCGCTATACAAGTGTGAAGCGTGGTGTAACTTTTTTATAATATAACGGGGTTATAGACACTATGACTTCTGAGAATCTAAACATGGATTACAGTAAATATGATTTCAAAGATTCTACTGAGATGTATGTATACACTAGTAAAAAGGGTCTGTCAAAGGAAGTCGTCGAAGAAATTAGCAGAATGAAGGGTGAACCACAATGGATGCTTGACTTTAGACTCCGTTCATATGACATATTTATGAAAAAACCCATGCCAAATTGGGGTGGTTCTCTTGGCCAAATTGATTTTAATAATATCTACTATTATGCAAAAGCTTCTGAAAAAACAGAAAAGGACTGGGATAATGTTCCAGCTGAAGTAAAAGCAACATTTGATAAATTAGGAATTCCAGAAGCCGAAAAGAAATTTCTAGCAGGTGTAGGTGCTCAATACGAGTCAGAAGTTGTTTATCATCATCTCAGAGAAGACCTTGCAAAACAAGGTGTACTATTCCTAGATACTGATACTGCATTAAAAGAGCATCCTGAAGTCTTCAAAAAATATTTTGGTAAAGTAATACCACCAGAAGATAACAAGTTTGCAGCACTCAACAGTGCTGTATGGAGTGGAGGATCATTTATCTACGTTCCAAAAGGAGTTAAAGTAGATTTACCATTACAAGCATACTTTAGAATCAACAAGGAAAACATTGGTCAATTTGAAAGAACTCTTATAATTGCAGATGAGGGTGCAGAAGTACATTATATCGAAGGTTGTACTGCTCCTGTATATTCTTCCGAATCTTTGCACTCTGCAGTTGTGGAATTGATTGCCATGAAGGGTGCAAAATTAAGATACACCACAATTCAGAATTGGAGTAACGATGTTTACAATCTTGTTACAAAGAGAGCATATGCATACGAAGGCGCACGTGTAGAATGGATTGATGGAAATATTGGCAGTAAATTGACGATGAAATATCCTGGAATTTATCTCCTAGGTCAACGTGCACATGGAGAAACACTTTCTATTGCATTTGCAGGCAAAAATCAACATCAAGATACTGGTGCAAAAATGGTACATCTTGCTCCAAATACCACATCTAGAACAACATCTAAATCAGTCAGCAAAAATAATGGAAGAACCACCTATCGAGGTCTTTTACATGTAGCAAAGGGTGCAACCAACGTCAAGGCCTCTGTTAGATGTGATGCTTTACTATTAGATGATATATCAAAAACTGACACTTATCCATATATGGAAATTAACCAAGAAGACGCAACAGTAACTCATGAGGCAACTGTCGGTAAGATTGGTGATGAACAGATCTTCTATCTTATGACAAGGGGATTCACGGAGGAAGAAGCACTTACACTTATTGTAAACGGATTCATTGAACCATTTACCAAAGAGCTTCCAATGGAATATGCAGTAGAACTCAACAGGCTGATTAAAATGGAAATGGATGGCTCAGTCGGCTAGTGCCGATTGTGTCAATTTGTGATCTGAAATGTCATCTTTTGTTCTCTCTAAACTTGACTCTAATCATATAGAAGAGATCTCTGAAGTCAATAATGATCCTGCATGGCTAAAAGAATATAGAAAAAATGCTTTTGCAATGTTTCAGCAACTTCCACAAGAAGTCTCTCCTCTTTACAACAAGTACAGTGATGCAAACAAGATGGATCCAGAACAAATCACATTCTCTTTAAGCTCTGACAGTACTATTCCAGATTTTGTAAAAGACAGATTATTGGAAATTGGCGAAAATCCTAGCATAGTTCAGATTGGAACAAATATTCATAAAATTAGCATTCCATCTGAGTTAAGAGACAAGGGCCTTGTAATATGTTCAATCCATGACGCAATAAAAAATCATGGTGACAAAATAAAAAAGTCATTTGAACAAACTGATTCAAAGAGAGACAAATACATTGCACTAAATAATGCTTTTTTCAACTCTGGAATTTTTATCTATATCCCAAAAAATCTCATTTTGGAAAAAGCAATTCATGTCGTGTCATCACTCTCACTAGATCAAACTTCAACAATATCTCGTAATGTTATAGTGGCAGAGGAGAATAGCAAGGCATCAATTGTTCAAGAGATTTATGCTCCGCAGGCCACAAAACAACAAGCGTATCTTGAATTATTGGATATATCAGTAGGTTCTAACAGTCAATTTGACTTGGTTACGCTCCAAGCAATGGATGAAACAGCTGTTAATTTCTCTTCAAGAGTGGCAAGAATAGAGCGTGATGGGAGAATGAACTGGTATCTTGGATTGTTTGGCTCACATCTTTCTAGATACAAGGTAGATAATTTTCTTAATGGTCCTGGCGCAACTGCACAAGATACTGAAGTGGTTTTTGGAAACAAAAACCAATCATACGATCTTGCTTCAAATTTGATTCATAATGCTCCATCTACAATTGGCAGAGTTTTAGAAAAATCTGTCCTTAAAGATACAGCAAAATCTCTCTTTAAGGGAATGATACGAATTGAGAAAGATGCTCACCATGCAGAATCATACCTCTCAGGACACTCTATTTTATTGGACAAGGGAGCCAAGTCAGATTCTATACCTGGGCTTGAAATATTCACAAATGATGTCAAGGCAACACACTCTGCTTCAGTAGCTCAGATGGATGAGGAACAGATCTTTTATCTTGCTACACGATGCTTGAGCAAATCTGATGCTCAGAAAATTATTGTGGAAGGGTTTCTTGAACCTCTTTCAAGAAAGATGTCATATCAGGTTCGTGCATGGATAAGTTACCTGATAGATTCCAAGTGGGCAGGACGCAATTTGACTATCAAGACCGATGAACAACTCGAAGACTATGCTTGAAGTTGAAGAAACAAGATATCGTGAAACTGATACATTTGAAAGTCATTACAAATACAGGTGAGATCTTGTCTAATTGGGTAAATGTTTGCAAAATAAATCAGCTAAAGAAAGGTGAGATGATTGACTTTGATTATAAAGAAAAGAAGATCTTACTTGCAAATCTAGATGGAAAAATATATGCATCAGACAGAATTTGTACCCATGCAGATGCTGACCTTTCAACGGGCATATTGACCGAAGAGGGTGTAACGTGTCCATTACATCTCTCAACTTTTAATCTAAAAACCGGTGTACCAGAGAATCTCCCTGCCGAAATACCATTAAAAATCTACAATGTTAAAATAGAACAAAACGAGATCTACATCGAGGTTAATTAATATGCAAACAAGTTTCATAAATATTGAAAATATTAGAAACGATTTTCCAATTCTAAAAAGAAAGGTGCACAAGGATAAACCACTTGTTTATCTTGATAATGCTGCCACTACTCAAAAACCCATTCAAGTAATCGACGCCATCAGTAACTATTACCTAACTTACAATTCCAATATACACAGGGCTGTTCATGAACTTGCTGAAGAGGCAACACTTGCATATGAAGCAACAAGAGACAAGGTGGCAAAATTCATCAATGCAAAAAATCGTGAAGAGATTGTCTTTGTTAGAGGAACTACTGAGGCAATCAATCTTGTTGCTTATGCATGGGGAAGACAGAATGTTAACAAAGACGATATTATCGTAACTACGGAATATGAGCATCACAGTAACATAGTTCCATGGCAACTTTTGGCAAAAGAAAAAGGCGCGAAACTGGAATACATTGGAGTTGATGACAATGGGGAACTTATTCTTGATCACCTGGATAAATATCTTCAGACTGGCAAGGTGAAAATTGTAACATTTAGTCAAATGTCTAATGTTTTGGGAACAATAACAAACTCTGAGGAAATTGTCAATAGGTGTAAAAAATATGGCGTGCGAGTATTGATTGATGGAGCACAATCTGCACCACATCTTAAAGTTGACCTCCAAAAACTTGACTGTGACTTTTTTGCTTTTTCAGCACACAAAATGCTTGGTCCTACTGGAGTAGGAATCCTTTGGGCAAGAAAAGAATTACTTCAAGGAATGGTTCCCTTTAACGGGGGAGGAGATATGATACGTGAAGTTCACAAGTATGAAACAACATGGAACGATCTTCCATACAAGTTTGAAGCAGGAACTCCTAATATTGCAGATGTCATAGGATTTGCAGCAGCAATAGATTATCTTGATAGAATAGGTATGGACAAGGTGAGAGAACATGAAATGGAATTAACAAAATATGCGCTGGATAAACTTTCTCAAATGAAAGGGATAATTCTATACGGTCCAAAAGACATAACAAAACGAGGAGGTGTTATTTCTTTTAACTTGGGAGATATACATCCACATGATCTTGCTACTATAATTGACGAAGATGGAATAGCAATACGTTCTGGTCATCATTGTGCACAGGTCTTGATGGAAAGATTAGATGTATCTGCAACATCTCGCGCAAGCTTTTATATCTATAATACAAAAGAAGAGGTAGATGTTTTTATCAAATCCCTTAACAGAGCAAAGGAATTGTTTAGGATATGAGTAGTGCTGATATTTACCGAGAGATAATTCTTGATTATTACAGAAACCCACGAAATTATGGTAAGATACCAGATCCAGATATTTCTCAACGTGACAGTAACCCTCTTTGCGGAGATGAACTGGAAATGCATCTTAACATAAAAGATGATAAGGTTGCAGACGTGAAATTCACTGGAAAAGGATGTGCCATAAGCCAGGCAAGTGCATCAATGCTTACAGAGCTTATCATGGGCAAAGATTTTGAATATGTGAAAAAACTTACTAAAGAAGACATTCTTGATAATCTGGGACTTCGTGATCTTGGACCTGCTAGAATAAAATGTGCTTTATTATCATTAAAGGTTCTCAAATCTGGACTTTATTCCTACATTGTTGACAAGCTAAAAGACACTGCGTCAGCAGATCAGATAAAAGAACAAGCCTCGGGTCTTTACTAAATTGACTATACCGAGTGTGGCGCTACCGCTCCAGATTAGAAAAATTATTTTTGAAAAGTTCAATGACCCTAATCTAAGATTTACAAATGATGAAATCTTTGAATTGCTTAGAAATACTGGATTGGAACCTTCTATTACAATTGATGACGTGGAACAATACTTTAACCAATTACGTGATGGTGGTTTAATCAGACAGATTGCCCAAAACTTTACTACTAATCATTACAAGCTCTTTGATGTTGTAGAGAAAATAAAATGTAATTCGTGCAACCAAGAAATTTACTTGGGAAAAATGGAACCTCGGGTGTGTCCTAACTCTGAGTGTAAGGCAACTATTTAGAACGATATCTAGCAGCTGCTTCTTCTAACGCCTGTATCATTGGAAGCTTTACCCCTGTCAAGTATAATACCAAAGCTCCTCCTGCAGTACTGATATGATTTATTTTTTCAGCAAGGCCATATCTCTTTAATGCAGCAGTCAGGTGACCTCCACTTACAATTGTAGTTGCAAATGAATTTGCTACTCCTCTGAGCAGCGACTCTGTTCCAAACTTGAAATCTTCATTTTCAAAAAATCCTGCAGGACCGCTCATAAAAACAGTTCCTGCACTTTGGATTGATTTTAGATAATAATCTACTGATTTTGGTCCCAAGTCAAATATTTGATCACCTTTTATGAGTTCACGAACATCCATCTCCACTCTTTTTCCATTTCTTTCTACCGCAATATCTACGGGAACTGAAAATACGTCTGGATATTCACCAATTAATGCATGTGCTTTTGAAACAACCTCTTCTTCTCTTTTAATTCCTAGTGGGAACTTGATTCTTCCCTGAGCTCTTAGAAATACATTGGCAATTACTCCTGTGAGAAGAACCTGATCAGCTCTACCATTTTCAATTAATTCTTTTATTGCCTCTAATCTATCTACCACTTTGGACCCTCCCAGCACAACCACATGAGGTCCCTTGGCAACAGTCATTATCTCATCTAGCTTTCTTACTTCGCGTTCTACCAATCTACCTGCACAAGATGGAAGGACATGTGCAAAACCAATTATTGATGGATGGGATCTATGTGAACTTGGAAATGAATCTAAAACACAGATATCAAATAACTTTGATAATCTTTGTACCATTATTGTTTTTGACGCTTCAGAAGCTGCAAACTCATAATTTTCCTCCGCACACAATCTTAAATTATCAAGCAATATTATGTCACCATCTTTCATATTTTTAATCTCTCTTTGTGCTTCAGCACCAATTACATCTTCAATGTATTTTATTTTGCGTCCTAGGATTTGTTCTAGTACTTTAGCATGTTTTTCCATGCCGGTGTAATCTTTGTTTCCCACTCTTCCCTGGTGTGATCCAATGACTACCTTGGCATCTTCCAGATCTTTGAGTGATTCAGTTGATTCTCTAATTCGACTTGTTTCAATTATGTTCATGGTAACAGGATCAATGGGACAATTCATGTCTACTCTGAGAAAAACAGTTTTACCCTTAGTATCAAAATCGTCTATTGTTAGGATCCTCAACGTCGATCCTATCTTGAGATGTGGTTAAAATCTTTTAGTCGTAAAACGATCAATAGGAATACTCAAAGACAAGTATCTTGATTTTAATATGGAAGGATATCCGATCTTAATGCTGATGTTAATACTTGGGAGGGATTTCTTTGCAGAATTGGATCTTTGATATAAGAAGTAGAACATTTTTCTTACTATTACTTGCATTTTTAATTCTACTTTATGTTACCGTTGCAAAAACAGTATTGATATATGATACTGGCTTTGAAAATTATATTTCAAAACTTGTAGGTAATAGAACAATAGATCTCACCATGGATATGTTTACTGAACTGGGATGGGTACTTTATCCAATATTTGTAAGCATCGTTCTGTTTATAATAAAAAGAACAAGGCGACTTGGTCTGATACTACTACTTTCATTATTGGTAGGTAGCATGGCTGTGGCTTACATTAGATGTTATACTGGATATGAAAAACCTACACTAGAGTACTTGGGAGCTCAACTACCATTCAAATCGGGGGCAGATGTTGGTGTGCCATGCCAAATTGAGGGGACTTTTCCAGCAGGGGCTACTGTGAGAACTACCATATTTGCATTCATAATTGGATATGCGCTGTCTAGGCGTTTTCCTAATGGTTGGTATCTATTGTGGATCTATCCTGCAGTTGTCTCAATTAGCAGATTATACCTATTACAAGAATACCCGTCAACTGTAATATCTGGTGTAATCTTTGGAATATTGGTTGCCAATATTGTTTCCAAGAAATTAAAGATCGAACTTATCTTTGACAAGTCAAAAACCTAATTCTTGCATGACTTTGGAGCTTATCAAAACCATCGCATAATGATCTTTATCATGACTGTATATCCAATATCTAATATCGCGTTCTTGTTTTGCTTTTCTTAATCCAAAGTTTAATTCATTCATGATTGTAAATCCGATCTTCTTTGCAACTTTTTGTTCTTTTGTCATGATTACTTTGAATGCTCCTTTTTGCATTGAAAAACCAATTCTTACCATTTGTGATGCCACATCTCCAGATTCTTGTTCATCATCGATCATAAAAGAATGAGCAATTGGTAACTGTGATGGATGAAATTCCATGCCTTTGATACGTATTTGGTAAATAAAATCTACTTGGTGACACTTGTCATGGCTTGATATTTTAGAAAATAGATCAAAAATATGTTAAAAATTTTAACTCGTATGTCAAATACTGATCATAACACAAACTTAATCGATTATAAAAGCTCATTATCGCATGGCATCACTTGAGGCACTCTCAAAGTCATACGGTATAAAAAAAGCAGAAGTGTCAAAATTACGAAAACAGGTTGAAAACAAACTAAAAGAAGCAGTCTCTAAAAAAAGAAGATCATCATCTGGCCTTGTTGCACTTGATAAGAAAAAAGAAGATCTAACCAGGGCCAAGGACCACATAGTTCAAATTCTTAACCAACATCTCTCACAAAAGGCAAGCATAGAGAGGCTCAAGATTGCTGCTGAGGAGAGACTAAAACATGAGGAAAATGCAAAGGACGAGGCAAAACAACAAAGTGAATATGGCGCCACTGAAGAAAAGATTAGTGCAGTTCAAAGACTAAAGTATATTGATGAAAAAATAGCAGAATTGCATGCAGAATTAAAGGAAAGGGAATCTCACCAGACAAGATTGGAAAAGGAAATAGAATCTACTGAAAAGGAGAAAGTAAAGATAGAGGAACAGTTAAAGAAACAAATTCATGCTAAACCTGCACTAGTTGAACAACTGAAGGTTGGTACAAAAGAAGAGGCTGCCTTAAGACCAAAATTTGAGTCTCTCCAAAAGATTGAAACCCAAGTAAGCAACGCATTATCGATAGTTCAAAAGAATCTTGCAGCAATTGCAGCTCAGAAAAGAAAGAGAATGGCAGCAATTGCAGCTCAGAAAAGAAAGAGAATGGCAGCAATTGCAGCTCAGAAAAGAAAGAGAAGAGTAAAAGCAAACAGAAAACCTGCTAAAAGAAAAGTAGCAAAAAGTAAAACAAAATCTCGTGCAAAAAAAGCACCTAAAAGAAAAATTAAATCCAGACGAAAGTAGTACTTGTACGCTTAATTAATATTGAATTAATTTTTCTGTAGCGATATGTCTCTATCAATTTTATATTATGACAAAATTGAGGTATATCATTTAAAATGAAAAAACGAGGTCCAATAATTCTGATTACTGGAACAATAATGATTATCTTGGCTGCATCTATTGCATATTCTATTATGCCCCAAGAGCAAGGCACTAATGGAGATTTCTTCCCTTCTCCAGAAAGCCTGTTTGATAATGTATCTGATAAAGTAACAATTGATGCAGGTAATGTGTATACATTCTCACATACTGTCAATACAGCTGGAGTGCCACTGATGTGGGGAGTTCACATAGTGGATTATAATCCGAATGATAATGTAGGAATATCAATATCTAATATCTTTGGAGATAAATTTGGCTCATTTGTTGAAGATGATCCAATTTTCATAAAATCATTTGATGTATCAAAAGCTGATACATACAACTTTAATGTTGAAAACAAAGGTAAGGAATCAATAACTGTAATAATGTTATTCACAGAGAACCCTGAAAAATCAAAAGCGTTAACTGATCCTAACTCACCATTTGTAAAAAATATAATTCCCTTGGCCGAGGCAGGATTTTTGTTGATTATTGGAATTATTGTGGTAATATCTGGGATAATACTTAGCGTAATGGATTGGAGAAAGGGGAAGAATCAGTCTAGCAGATATGTCTAGAATTCTAGTACTACTAGTTTTCCATATTTTCCAACATTGAGAGCGTTTTCGCCTCTGAATGTAGAAATATATCCATTTTCAATTCTGACCTTGGAACCTTGTTTTACCATCTTTATCTGTGCATCCCATAGACTAAGCTTGATCTGTCCTGTTTCATCTTTTAGCATTGCATCTGCAACCTGAGCTTGTCCGCCTGTCTTGAGGCTGACAGTTCTTGGTTCGCTAATGCTTTCGATTACTCCTTCAACTGGTTCAAGCTTATTTTGTGGTCTGCTTAGTTGGTCTATATTTGGCATTTAAGAAAATTTTCTATCTTCAAATAATAAGTGTTTTGATGAATACTTCTGGTAAGATATCTGGGTTTGACCTGAAAAGTTCTCGGTGTTAAGAATCGGGGGTTATTTTAGTTTTTTAGCACGATGTAAAAGAGTGATCAGGTTGTTTAGGCTACTC
Organism: uncultured Nitrososphaerota archaeon; assembly: GCA_963824385.1. GTDB lineage: Archaea > Thermoproteota > Nitrososphaeria > Nitrososphaerales > Nitrosopumilaceae > Nitrosotalea. The sequence continues at coordinate 476,020 of CAWGPD010000004.1, read as the reverse complement.
TTGTAATGTATTCCAGACCACCAATAAATTCCCAAGTATCACCTTTGTCATCATAATACACTACTACATTTGCACTATTGATTCCCACTTTTTTTCGCTCATTTTTATGATGACAATCTCTTGCAACTAAAGTAATTTCTCCATCAGCATATGACATAATAGCTGTTTCTATGCTATGACGTCTTGTTTTATCCAAAGTATCTAAGAAAGCATCAAATGTTTTACGGTACACTATACTAATTTGGTTTTGACTCAACAAAAAGAGAAGAATGGTGTATACTATTTTACCTTATGTGTCGGTAGGTCATTTCTCCGCTTTCTACCATTTCATCGGATTTGCGGCATATTTCCATATCTTGCTCATCCCAATCTGGGGTGTCAAAACTATCTACCATGTTGCGATATTAGAAAATTCAAGATAAAAAGTTATAGCTCTTAAATACTGAGCTCAGTGTAGTGGGTTTTTAACTGGTTTCATAAACAAAGCCATTTTGATTAGAGTCTCGATCTTATTCTCACCTAATTGTAGTCTAATACCTGCACTTTCAGCAGGCGTCTGACCAATAGATCCATGCTCACGAATGAAATTGTAATGGATTCGATAAGCATCAATTAGCTTCTGTGCTGATTCTCTATGATCCATCCCTCTCATTACCACCTCTCTATCTCTGAAAATGCCATTCAATCTCTCTACTGTTTGGTTTAATCCATTATGCCTTACACTAACTGATCTGATATTCTGTACTCTTTTCCCTTCCATCTCATAGTATTCTTTCCAATATGCTTCATTGTATGAGTGTAAACCGTCATGAACTATGGCTATTGGTTTTGGTGTTTTTCTCTTGGCATCTTGGAATACCGCTCTTGCATCTTCTACCTCACGTCTCTGAGATACCTTTGAACTGATCCAAAATTTCGTGGTATTGTCCATCATGTTCCATAGCCATTGATAGTGTCCTTTTTCGTGGTGTTCCTTTCTAACATGAATCATCATTTCATCAACATGGTAAACGCCTGAAACATCTTTTGGAACTAAAGAGTCTACAAACGGTGCGACAACTTCACCAAACTTTTGAATCCAATTTAGAATAGCAACATGGCTTACCTTTACTCCATGAAATAATACAATGTGTTCTTTTACTTTACGTAGTGATACTCCCTTGAAGTATAGATCTAGTGCCATTGTGATTATCTTGGAATTTACCTTGTTTTTGGCAAAACCTAGATTGTCTGACCATTCTCTAAGACACTCCTTGCACTTGAATCTCTGAATAGTACCAGACTTGTTCTTTCTAACTCCGTCTTTGATTACGTTTGGCGAACCACATTTGCAGATTAGTTCATTAGAATTTTCAATTTTTCTTTTTATCTAATTGTTAGTATTTTCTAATTATTTTACATGGAATCTCACTTTGTTTAATCATATGTATTAATTATTAGCGGGCAGGAACAATTCCAGCCATGTTTGTATTCATGAACTACATCATACCATGTGTCAGAAGATTGTGATTTTACTTTGTAAGTTACTGCATTGATTCTTTTGATTTGATCTGATTGACCAACTATTGTTAGTGCTTTTAGTTCTCTTGTTTGGATTTGTTTTCTATTAATTACCATATTCCGTTATCTACCCATAGGTATATACACATATATTTATAAAGGTATCCGACGGTATCTAACGGTATTATGGTAATGAAAAAAGTCATGGTAGCATTACCCGATGATATGGTCAAGGCATTAGAAAAAGAACGAAAAGAAAGATTACTGGAAACTGTACCTGAAACAATAAGGATCATACTTAGTGATCATCTCAGAAAAATAGAACCAAAAAATACGAAGCGTTTACGAGATGTTTCATAAATGAACTACTATTTAGTTTCTGATTTTACTGGTGTCATATGAATACTTATTTAACCGATCAAATAAATTAATTATAGTGGTGAAATTATTAATAAATCAAAATATCATGGATGAATCAAAATGCAAGGAGTACAAAACTAATTGAAAGACATAACCATCATTTTTAGAGAGAAATTAGAGATAATACCTAAACTTGTAAATGAAGATAAATTTAACTGAACAGTTCTAACAGATTCTGCTTTAGACAGTCTCATAGATTTAAAATGAATAGGTTTGTAGATGATTCATTTTGGGAAGATAATGTGAAGTAAATGGAAAAGTAAAAAGAAACAATTTACAATACATTAAAAAAACAAATTGATGAACTAATCAAATCATACATGTCAGGAAATACCGTAGGACTTTATAACAGTCTAAGAGAAATAAGATGTGTTGCATCACATTATCAGGTGCACAGCTTACCAAAATTATTCAGAAAAGGAGTCAGAAGAAATTTTGCGTAGAAGGAGATTAAGATAGAATATGCAAGTAATGCATGAAGACATAGACTATGACGAACAGGCTTCATATTGCTTTAAAGCATAAGTCAAAAACAGAAAAAAATATACTAATTCATGAATATCTGATTGATAGAATTGATCATCTTGAACTTATCATCATACAACAACGAAGACTTCTTGAAAAATTAACTGGAGATCAACTTCGTCAAATTGAAAAATTAACAGATGAAAAAATCCAAGAACCACATTTACAGAAACTTAGAGAACAAAGTAGGAAAAATGCAGAAGAGTTACGAAAACTTGTGGGATTGCCTGTCGAGTATGATAATATAGATCCAAAAAATAAATTGAAAGGATTACTATTTTCACACTCAGATAAAAATGATGTAGATTCTCTTGAGATTTTAAAATCCATACGAGAAAAAAATGAATGAGTACTCTAGCATATTTTGATTCCAGTGTGTGGGTAGCATATTTTAGAATGGGTTTTTGATAAATTTGGCTATTAGCACTTAGGACTATACGGTAAATGGATTACAATGTAAAATCCAGTGATTGTGAATCAATTATCATGTTAGAAACCATACACGTTTTACGAGTAAAAGCAACACGAGATGAGACATATGATAGATTTCCAGATTATGCTAAATCTGAAGAGATAAAAAAGAGAATAAATGAACGGATAAAGAATTTTGTGGATGCCATTACGGCATGGGAATACCAAAATAAAGTGTATATTTCCGATATTACATCCAGCGTAGGAGACTTCATGAAAGAAGCGTTCATTCACATGTTTGCATATTGGGGAGAAATAAGACAATCAGAAAAATGTGGTAGCTGTAAAGAGAGATTAGATTCACCTCAGTACTACTATTACGGATTAGGACAATTGGATTTTCAACACGTAATGTTGGCAAAACTAGATTTGGCTTCATAATTTTATAGTACAGATGGAGGTTTCAAAAGTTTACGTTCTAATGCTAATTTTTCTTAGATGAACTTGATAATTTCAATCTTATTCTGTCCTAAATCCAATTTTATTCCTGCTTGTTATGCTGGTGTCTTACCAATGGTAGTTTGTGTCCTCTAATGAAATTATAATGAATTTTTAAATTTACTTGGAAATGATCTGACCTTTTAACCAGAGTGCAATTTGTTTGGTCGCAGCGTTGTGTGACATATCAATTATTGGTAAAAGAACATTGTTGGTGCTATTTTTCAGATACGGTTTGTATTGTGACATCTCTGTGTACTCTATTGCTGCAAAATGGATCTTTCCTTCAATCTGATCCTTGATAATTTCTGGTGTGGGAGGGAAACCTTGTGGTTCGTATAATATTCCATCTGCCCAACGTGCGGGAGGTGCAGAATTGCCTAGTGGAATATTGTTGGTTTTGATATTGAGGAAATCTTCTATACTATTGACTTTAACAAGTTCATGGATTATAATTTCATTTATTGGCTGATGTCTGATCGTGACCATGTTTGTAAAGCAATAGTTGGATCATTTAATGGATCCGGTCTAGATCAATTTTTTTAATCTTACCATCATAAACTAGATATAATTTTCCCTCTGAATTCTATTGTCATCGATTATAGTTTTACGGGTTTGACTGTAACATCAAAACAATCATCACGATTGTAAATGCACCGAAAATGGAAGCAATTCCTATTGTAATCTTGGTATTTCGCTTCATGTTCTGCAAACCACAAGTACTCTAATTTAAGATAATCATTACATGATGTAGATTATCTAAGATTTTGTTTTATCAAACTTGGTTAATTTGATTAGATTTTAAATAAGGTAATACGAGACTAACTCATTATGAGCGAACAACCTAGAACGTTTTTCAATTTCTCATTCTTCAAAGTAGATCCAAAATGGCGTTGGATGGCTGATCTTGCAAAAGAGGAATCTGCCAAAGAAGTAGAAATTGTTCTTAAAAATTCCCATATGATGTACAGGACTTATTCTACATTAGGATTAAGAGATGATGCAGAATTTATGCTATGGTTTGCATCAGAGTCAGTTGAAAAAATTCAAGAGGTCGTATCAAAATTATATCTCACGGTTTTTGGGAAATATATTATTCCAACACATGTTTATTTGTCAAACACACGACCGTCAATTTATGCAAATAATCCACCACCACGTGGTTGGCTTGGAGGGGAAGCACAGAAAAAATATGTCATTGTGTATCCTTTTATCAAAACTCGAGAGTGGTATCTTCTACCATCTGAAAAAAGAAAAGAGATGATGCTAGAACACATTCAAGTTGGACACAAATATCCAGAAGTGCAATTAAACACCACTTACTCATTTGGAATTCATGATGAAGATTTCATGCTTGCCTTTGAAACTGACATCCTGGACAAATTTCAAGATCTGATAATGGATTCTACGAGAAACTCGTGTAAGTGGATATGTTGCAGTAGACACACCAATGCTTGTTTGTGTCAAAAAAGACATTGTTCCTCTTATTAGGAGTCTTGGGTGATGAAAGCACTAAAAGAATGGGCAACTGTTGTAACCGCACTTGAAAACGGAGATCAAACAGTTCTTCTACGAAAAGGTGGAATACTTGAGACTGCATCTGGTTTCAAAATTGAAGATAAAAAATTTGTACTCTTTCCAACATATGAACACCAAGACAATGCTTCTCTAAAATCACAATTTTATAGATATCTTGCAGATGTGCGAGAACAAAAGCCGCAAGAGGGATTTAACAGAATAACATCGTATGCTGAAGTACTTGCTGAGCATGATGTTTCTTCAATGAAAATGATCGATGATTTATCACAATTTCATATATGGAGTGATTCGTATATGGTGGAAAGAATGAACTGGATGCCTCAAAAACCCATGGTGGCAATTTTCTTGAAGGTATTCAAGATTCCTCCAATCGAGATTCCTATTCTTCCAGAATATCACGGATGCAAATCTTGGATAGAATTAAATGTAAATACAGAGGCTGGAAAAGTCGTTTTAAATGAATCAGATCTTCAACAAAAAATATCCGAGTTTAGGAGGATTGTGAATTGAAATATAGAAAACTAGGTAAAAGTGGAATTGAAGTATCTGAAATAGGATTTGGAGCTTGGACTCTTGGTCTTGATTGGTGGGGCAAAAAAATAGAGGACGATGAGGCTAAAAAAATGCTGAAACGGGCATTTGATCTAGGCATTAATTATTTTGAAACTGGTGATATTTACGGAAGAGGAAAAAGTGAGAAGTCTAATAGGCGAAGTATTTTCTGGAATGAGAAATGAAATAGTATTATCCACAAAATATGGTTATGATATTTACTCTACTGAGCAGATAGGTCACAAGGAACTTCCACAAAAATTTACCACTGAATTTACGGATTTTGCTCTTAAGAAAAGTCTTGAAAGATTACAGACAAACTATGTTGATGTATATGGTTTACACAATCCCAAAATCTCCACTATCAAAGATAAACAAATCTTTGATTTTTTGGATAAAAAGATCAAAGAAGGCGAAATCAAAAGTTATCAGATTGCACTAGGTCCTGCTATAGGGTGGACACAGGAAGGTCTAGAATCAATGAGGATAACTAATACTACTGCGGTACAAACTGTCTATAATATACTTGAACAAAACCCTGGAAATATTCTGATTGCAGAAGCAGAAAAACACAATGTGGGAATTTTAGTTCGAGTACCTGATGCTTCTGGAATATTGACGGGAAAAGTAAATGCAGATACAAAAATTAGCGAAAAGGATCATCGTTCAGTACGTACTGGAGACTGGGTAAAAGAGGCATTAAAAAAAGTAGATCAGTTGACCCCTATTGCAAAAAGAAACGGATTAAACATTACCGAACTTGCAATTAAATTCATTCTCTCCCAAAAACCTATCTCATCAGTACTTCCTACTGTAGTAAGTGAGGAAGAAATTGAGATGTTCTCAGCCATGTCCGATGGAAAATACCTAAGTGATAATGACAAGAATGAGGTAATTGGACTATTCAATCAATGGCCTTCCTACGAGTTGAAAGCATCAGCTCAAACTGCCTAAGGATGCTGGTTCTAAAATTCTAGAGAAATAAAACAAATTATATTCAAAGAAAATAAATCAAAGTGATGGTTCTTAGTACAAAAAAGACATCCACTATGACATTTAGAATTGATGAAGACGTCCTAAGTAAACTTCGTTCCGAATCAGAACATCGGGAAACTAGTCTCAATACGTTTGTCAATCACATCTTCAAAAGATATGTTGAATGGGATATGTATGAAGCTGAAAGTGGGCATGGTTCCAATTGCAAAACCAATCATAGTTGAACTCTTTGGAAAAATGACTAAGAATCAAGCAATAGACATGGCTAATCGTATTGGTAAAAATGTAGTAAGAGATACTGCCCTATTCATGCAAGGTGATATCAATCTTGATTCGTTCATCTCTTGGTTTGAGGCAAGAATGCGTGCATCTTCAATTGAAATAAATCATAACATAAAAAATAATGTTCATACGTTTATCATCAAACACGATCTTGGTGAAAACTGGTCATTATATCACACAACCGTACTTGAATTAATTTTCAAAGAAGTTTTGGGGAAAAAGGTTGATTTTGACTATAATGTGGGTATGATGTCCTTCAAATTTACTGAATAAATGATTGCAAACGTTTGCAACTGAGTGCGATCTAATCGAGCATGTTATATTTTTGTAGTTTGTTAATGTTAACGTGCTGATACTCCAACAAGGCAGAATTCTTGAAGGGGAAAGCGTAGACGGTATTTTGAAAATTATATCAAATGACCAAGCAATGCATATACTTCGAGTCTACTACTGACGCGCCAAAATCTGCATGGGAGATTAGCACCAAGTCTGGAATACCTCTAACTCAAGTGTATAGGTGGGTTCGTAGACTTCATACTGCCGGACTTGTCCGTATTTCAGGGGATACAAATTCATCTGGTAAAAAATTCTTTATGTATCAAAGCAAGGTCAATTCGATCAAAGTCTCATTGAACTCTTCTCCTGAGACTATAATTGAGATATCTTAGAAATTTACTTTATAGATATATTATACAGTAATTGGGTCTTCTATGTTAAATTCATGTTCAACAAAGTATTCCACTCTTGTTTTCTTGAATTCCCTTGAACTAAAAAGGATCTTGTAATCATTAACCTCTACCTGTTTCTGGATTTGTTTTGCCATCTCTTCTGCATCTGCAATTGATTTGCAATGTACCATGGAAAATACACTGTATGGCCAGTCTGGATATACTGGTCTTTGATAGCAATGACTAATCTGCGGAAATGAACCAAGTTTTTCACCAACTTCTTCAATTCTTTCATCTGGAACTTTCCATACAATCATACCGTTTGCAGTAAAACCTACTTCTCTATGTCGTAAAATGGCTGCAAATCTTCGCATAACTCCTATTTCTTCATATTGCTTTACCTTTTCGAGAAGTATGCTCTTCAGTTATTCCAAGTTTTTGAGCAGATTTTAAGAACGGTCTTTCAATTATCTCTAAATCTTTTTGTAATTCACGTATGTAGTTTTTTTCTTCTTCGTTTGCAATAAATTTTGTTTCAGTTATTTTCTTCTTTTCTTCGGATGGTTTGACATCTGATTTCTTTTCATCTACCATCTCAAGCTTTACTCCAATCTTGAATAGTTTTATAGTAGGAAGTAATCTGGTTTTTTTAATTCCAGGTAACTTGGAGAATTTGTCTATCTCTGTTTTTAGATCAGATCCTGGAGGAACTGCTAGAGTAAACCAAAGATTGTATTCGTGATTTCTCTCATAATTGTGAGATACACCTGGATGTCTGTTTACCTGATTTGCAATATAGTCTAATTTTTCTGGCTCGATTGCCATTGCAACCAATGCACTCTTGTATCCTAATTTTCTTGTATCAAATATTGCACTAATCTGTCTGATTATTCCTGCATCCTTTAGGACATGGAGTCTCTGCATCATATCCTGTTCTGATAATCCAAATTTCTTTGCCATCTCAGAATATGGTTTTGGTGTTAAAGGAAAAGTCCACTGGATTTCATTTAAAATCTCTTTGTCCAGATTATCCATGATGAATGCAAAATCTGGTCTTACAATTAAAAATGTTGCCTATATTCCCATAGAATCTATAAATATCATCTCAAGTCAGCGTGATTAATTGATAGTTGATCTGAATCTTAAGGGAGATTTGGTAATTATAGTGGGTGGAGGAAATGAAGGTCTAAAAAAAGTAAATACTCTTTTAACACAAGATTGTAAAATTCTTCTTATTAGTGATTCAACTAACAGGCAAATCCAAAACTATGTCAAGCAAAAGAAAATTTCTTTTAAACAAATGAAACTTGCCGATGCAAATTTTCTAAAAAAATACAAACCATTTATGGTGTTGGCTACAACAAACAATAAAGAACTTAATCGTAAAATTGTAGAACAAGCAAATACTATGCATTGTTATGCGTATGCTTCTGATGATCCAGAAGTAAGTGATTTTGCATTTGGATCTGTAATTAACATTGATGATACCGTACAAATTGCAATATCAACAGGAGGTCGAAGCCCTGCCATGGCAAGAAAATTAAAAATTCAGGCAGAACAAGTCTTTAAAAAATTAATTAAAAAAGAGGATATTTACCATATAAAACTACAAGATTTTGCCAGAAAAGCTGCCAAAGCCAAGATCCCACACCTTTTCTGAACGAAGGAAGTTTCTATATGGTGTTATGAATGACAATCGTGTTAAACAATTAATACAAGACGGAAATCTAAAAAAGGCACAGAAGCGGGTTATGGAAATGCTAGGTGATCTAATCTGACAAGTGATGTAATTAACGCTAGAGTTACTTTTAGAAAATCTCCTATTCATATGCTTGAAAGATTCACTTTTAGAGATGTTGATTCTGCATATGAATCATTTTTGAAACATTCTGGATTGCAAGAATGTGTTATACTGCAAACCTGTAATAGAGTTGAACTCTTTGGTTGTACTGCTACTACTGATCTTGAAAAAATAAAAAAGACATGGGCATCTGTTGCAGGACTAGAAGAAAATGCGTTTAAGGATAATCTTGAGATAAGCAAAGGAACTGACGCATATGCTCATTTACTCAAGCTCACATCTGGACTTGATTCTCTTGTAATAGGGGAGGAACAGATACTTGGCCAAATAAAAGACTCTATCTCTACTGCCAGAGGACTCAAGGCCTCTGGAGATAATCTCAATACTCTATTTGACAAGGCAATTAGAGTTGGTTCTCGTGTACGTCAGGCAACTGGAATTGGAAAGGGTAGTATTTCTGTTGGTTCTATGGCAGTAAATCTTGCAGAAGAAAATGTTGATGATTTAAAATCAAAGCATATTTTGTTAATTGGAACTGGAGAAGCAGCAAGTTTAGTTGCAAAATCCCTCAAAAAACGAGAAATTAATTTTCTTGTCACTAGTAGAACATTTGAGCGTTCAAAGGCTTTTGCTGACACTGCAGGTGGAATACCTATACCATTTGATGAAGTCTACATCTAATTTCAAATCAATCGATGTACTGTTTGTAGCAACCGTTGCACCGTATTTTCTTGTTACATATGATCGAGTAAAAGAAGCAATGGAGTCAGGCAAGGATGGTATGCTCATAATGGATCTTTCTAATCCAAGAACTGTGGACGATAAAGTTGGAACTATCGATAAAATCAAAGTTATGAACATGGACCAGATTGCACAGATGGTTGACAAGAATCTACAGACAAGGATGGGAGTTGTATCATCAGCAGAACAAATTATTAATGAAGAGCTTCCTGTAGTAGAAGCAGCAATGAAGAGACTAGAAGTAGAACCAATCGTTACAAATGTATTCAAGGAGATAGACCAAGCACGAGTCAAAGAATTGAAGAAGGCTCTTCAAATGCTAGGCGAAAAAGATGAACAAAAAATACGAATTATTGACCAACTTACTCAGGCAATTGTTGAAGATATAATGTCAATTCCTATGAATAATCTAAGAAAAGCCTCAGAACAAGGTGATTCTGAAATCCTAAAAACTGTCACAAAACTCTTTGATTATAAGACCAAAGAGTAACAAATTATATTGCTAAAAAAAGGTATTTTGTATATTGTCTTTTCCTAATTTAAGACTGAGACGTCTTAGAAAAACTGGTAAAATCAGGGAACTTTTAGAAGAAGTACGACTTTCCCCAAAGGATCTCATCTGTCCAATTTTTGTCCAAGAGGATCTAAAATCAAAAATCCCTGGAACTTCAATGCCTGGAATGGAGAGACTTGCATTATCTGATGTAACAAATGAAGTAAATTCCATTGCAGAATTAAAAATTCCCGCAGTAATGGTATTTGGAATACCTACTCAGAAAGATGATCACGGTACATCAGCTTTTACTCCAAATGGAATTGTACAAAAAACAATTTCTGAAATTAAAAAGAATCTTGGAAATGATGTTGCTATAATGGCAGATGTTTGTCTTTGTCAGTATACTAGTTCTGGTCATTGTGGACTTGTTAAAGGAGATAAGATAGATAATGACTCTAGTCTTGAAACATTAGCAAAAATTGCAGTAAGCCAAGCTCAAGCTGGAGTAGATGTTGTATCACCTTCTGCTATGATGGATGGACAAGTAAAAGCAATAAGACAAGGTTTGGATGATGCTGGTTTTCACGACGTTGCAATAATGTCCCACTCTGCAAAACATCGCTCTTCATTATATTCTCCATTCAAAGATATGGCGCATTCTGCTCCACAGTTTGGAGATAGGAAAACCTACCAGTTACCATATACTAATCCAAAAGAGGCAATGCGTGAAGTTGAAACTGATATACAAGAGGGAGTAGACATTGTTATGATAAAACCAGCACTTGCTTATCTTGACTTGATTTCCATGACTAGAGAAAAATTCAACATACCTATAGCTGCATACAGTGTGTCTGGAGAATATGCTCTAGTCAAGGCAGCCGCTATGGCAGGATATATTGACGAAACAGAGGTGACACTTGAAATTCTTACTGCAATCAAACGTGCTGGCGCAGATATGATAGTAACATATTTCTCAAAGGATGCAGCAAAAGCACTCAATCAGAGATGAGAGAAGACCAGTCATTTGAGATAACTCGAGCATATGACCTATTGCCACATGTAGTTGGTGCAAGTTGGGCATCAATTTGGTTTAGAATGAATAAGAGGCGACGACCGACAAAAGAAGAATTCCGAGAAAAAGTGGCTGAATATTTTAAGATGCTAGTTCCGCTTACAAATGCATTTCCCGAAGAAGAAAATTTTAAAGAAATCATTGCATATGTCAAAGAAAAACATGAAGATGAAATTAGAAAAATTCTAACTGGTAATAATCCTGAAATTGAAACTAGATACAAAAGATATGTCGACTATGGCTAGATTTCTTTTTCTAACTCATCCAGAAAATTTTTCATTATTTTAATTCTTTTTCTTGCCATTATTCTTCCAGTCTTTGTATTCATTATTTTTTCTAAAAGTAAAAGTTTCTTGTAAAAATGATCTAATGTCCAATTCTTGTCATCTGGAGAACGCTTCTTACAAAATGGATCATCCTTGTTGTAAAATGGTCTATTCTCTGCACCACCTACTGCAAATGTTCTTGCAATTCCTATGGATCCTAATGCATCTAATCTGTCTGCATCTTGTAATATCTTACCTTCCAATGTTTGAGGAATAATTCCTCTTGAAAAACTATGATCTCTAATAGCATCAGAAATGATTTTAATTTCATCTTTGGTAAAGTCATATTTTTTTAAAATCTTTTTTGATTCTTCTGCACTTTCTAGCGATGAATTTTTTGAACGAGGATCTGATTTTGGATAAGAGACTATGTCATGCAATAACACTGCAGCAGTAATCAATACCATGTCTGATTTTTCTTTTCTTGCAATCATTGTTGCATTCTTGAGTACTCTTATAATGTGCTCAAAATCATGTGCGGCGTCATTTTCTATCTCTTTTTTTACATATTCCTTTAATTTTTCTAATTTCAATTTGGTCATTAGAATTAATTCCATTTTTATAAATTAAAGTTATCAAAATATCTTTCTAGTTATAATGCTAGAAAAATTCAAGAAATGTATCTGAATATAGGAAATATTTCAAGTAATTGAAATCTATGACCTTGTTATACTAGAAAATACAAAAATAATTCAATATACTTATTAATTAAATTCACGTATGGTTTCCATGAGTACTAAAGCGTGGAAGTGTTATAGATGCAATTTGACTTTTACTGACGAGTCACACGCTGCTTTACATGAGGATCTTTCAAAACATAATGTTCGAGAGATTCAAATAGTAAAAGTATAGAAACTCAAATGAAATAATATTCTTGGAGATAACTGAATAACCACATGTCATACTCAAATATTTCCAAGATGAATTTTGAAGTATCAGAAGAGCAGAAAAATTTTCTTGATAAAATAGATAGAGTTTGTAACTCAATTAGAGATCATGAAACAAAATGTTATCTAGAAGAAAAATCAAATGACCGAGTAATTCCTGAATTTGGAGAAATAGGAATGCTTGGATGTCCAATATCAAAAAAATATGGAGGTCTTGGATATGATATTTTGACATACTTGTTTGCCATAGAAAGAATTGGCCAAGAGGGAAATTCACTTCGTACATTTTTCTCTGCGCATATATCAATTGGTCAGATGGTGATACAAAACTGGGGAAATGAAGAACAAAAAAAGAAATATCTTCCAAATACCACTAATGGAAATAGCATAATGGGTTTTGCACTAACAGAGCCTGATGCAGGAAGCGATCCTGGTAAGACTTCAACAAAATTTGAAGAACGTGGAGATAATTATATTCTAAATGGAGTAAAACATTGGGTGGGAAATGGGACATTTGCCAAAGTCATTACAACGTATGCACGTGGATCTGATGGAAAAATCTCTGCGTTTATTGTAGATACAAACTCGGAGGGATTTCACGCAGAAGAGATGCATAACAAAATGGGATTGCTTACGGTAAAAAATGCAGAGATTACTTTAAAAAATTGTCTAGTTCCAAAACAAAATCTTCTTGGGAAGATTGGAAATGGTCTTAGTGTTGCATTTAGTGCATTAATTGATGGGAGATTAAGTGTAGCTGCTGGCGCTGTGGGAGTAATGAAAGATTGTCTTGACGAGTCAATAAAATACTCGCAAAAAAGAGAACAACATGGTTCTGTTCTTGCAAAAAAACAGCTAATCCAAGAACATCTTGCTACGATGATTGTAAATATAGAAAGTTCTAGATGGCTAGTATGTCGTGCAGGGACTGCAAGGCAAAAACTCCATGATTATGTGGAAACACTCAAAGAAAATGACGCAAATTGGTTATCTCTACTTGACCGAGAAAATAAGGAATATTCTGAACTAAGAAATAAGGCTGATAGGCTTGCTGCTATTGCCAAGTTGCACGCAACAAATGCTGCATTTGACTGTGCAAATAGAGCAGTCCAAGTCTTTGGCTCTTATGGGTATCAAAAAACAAGCAGAGTGGCAAGACACTTTCTTGATTCTAGGGCAATTGTAATCTATGAAGGGGCAAACGAAGTACTAAAACTCAAAATAGCATCACTTGAGATGGGTGACAAGTATGACGCATACTAGCTCTTCATCAATACTTGGTGCATAATCTCCAGACCTTCATTTATCTGCTCTTTTGTAATTATGAGTGGAGGTATGATCCTCATTGATTTTTGACCTGCTCCAAGAGTCAACAAACCATGTTTGAATAATTCAGTAAGTTTTTTGTCACGGTGTAGTGTTGTATCAAATTCAACTCCTACCATAAGGCCTAATCCCCTTACATCCACTACACCTTTTTTTCCAGTCATCTCCGTCAATCCTTTTCTAAGTTTATTGCCCATCTTTGTTGCATTATCTAATAACTTGTCTCGTTTTATTACCTCAATGACTCGTGTACCAACTGCCATGTCTATTCTATTTCCTCCTCCCCATGTACTTGATAATGCTGATCTTTGACTTGGTTCAAACTTTTTGTTATATGCAGTAACTCCTATCTGTAATGCTTTTGCAGTACTCATAATATCTGGTTTTATTCCATAATGTTCAAAGGCCCACCACTTGCCTGTATGACCTACTCCAGATTGAACTTCATCTAATATTAGTGGAACTCCATACATTGTTGCAAATTTTCTCAGATTTGAAATGAATTTTTTACTTGCAACATTGTAACCTCCTTCTCCTTGGATTATCTCAGTCAGAATGAACGCAATTTTATTTTCTTTTAATAGATTTTCTACTGCATCAATTTCTGCATCATCGTCTTTTATGCAAAACTTGATTCTTTTAGATGGAAATTCTGGAAAATTATATTTTTGCACGGGTCTACTATATGTAAAACTAAGTGCGCCTAATGTTCTTCCATGAAATGCACCAGTGCATGAAATTCCAGGAAGTGGACCGTTCTTTCTATATGCAATTTTTATTGCATTCTCAACAGCTTCTGCACCACTATTTATGAAAAATGTCTTAAAACCTGTAGGTAAGATGGTTGAAATATTTTCTGCAAGATCTGCATGTTCTTGACAGTAAAAATCCTGACCTGCTATCTTGTATGTGCCATTTGATGAATATGCTGCAAGTATTTCTATGATATCTGGATGTGAATATCCTAAAGGGCAAGCTCCTATGTTGGATGTAAGATCAAGATACTTGTTACCATCTACATCTTCAATGATACAACGGTGTCCATGTGAAACTACCAAAGAATACATAAATGTTGAATCATAAGCATGCTTTTTCATCGTGTTAATAATGCGCCTAGCTTTTGGCCCTGGTATTTTGTCTCTTGACTCTATCTTTTCCATGGCATAATATGGAAAAATTTTCTAATAAACACTAGTATGCGTTACTATGGGTGAAAATCACAGAGGATATGACGAGCTAAATCGTAAACAACGACAGAGACGAGAAAAAAAGAAAAGGAAAATGCAGAGAGTGGGATTTGAACCCACGAACCCCTAAGGGAAGGGATATCTTATAGAAGATCTTGAGTCCCTCTCGGTTGACCGGGCTTCGGTACCTCTGCAACGAGAGATCACTGTACTGAATATATAACTGAAACCGTGATTGTATTGATTTTTGAATGCTTTTACTGCTCGCTTATGATTTTCTCTGACATGGCAGGCATGGTATAGAAAAATTCATCTTCAAAACCAAAATCCTGTTTTCCAGTCTTTCTTAGTGCCTCAAAATATTTCATACAGTTTGTGTAAAACTCGTTAGATTTGGATTGACTGCTTGTCTGCATGTATATTCATTAAAAAAATTAGGTTTGTGTACATATGTAAGAAATTTTAGACACGATTATTGTCTTTTTTTTATTAATTGAGCGTGGTTATATTGAAAATTCTTTATTCTGTAGTTTCTTGAATTCCAAGCCACCCGTAGCCTTTTTGTTCCAATTCATCGGCAAGCTCTTTTGGACCTTCTTTGATCATCTTTCCTTGTGCCATTACATGAACAAAGTCAAGCTTGTCTAGGAATTTTAGAATTCTTGCATAGTGGGTGATTACAATTACTGTTGCATCTTTTCTTGAGACTGAACTAATGGCCTTTGCGACTGCTTGTACTGCATCAATATCTAAACCTGAATCTGGTTCGTCAAGGATTGATATTTTTGGTTGTAATACTGCCATCTGTAAAACCTCTGATCTTTTTTTCTCTCCACCTGAAAACCCTTCGTTAAGATATCTTGATAGGAAATCGTGTTTTAGTCCTACTTCATCAAGATTCTTCTTTAGATAGTTTTGAAATTCTCTGACTGTAAGAAACACTTCTCTTTTTTCATCTGCAAGTGACTTGCTTAATGCATTGTATGCAGTTCTTAGAAAGTGTGAATAGCCTACACCGGAAACTTCTGTTGGATATTGAAATGCCAAGAACAATCCTTTCTTTGCCCTTTCATCAGGGGAAAGACCAAGTATGCTTTGTCCATCAAGCAAAATATCTCCTTTTGTAACTTCATACTTTGGATGACCTAAAATTGTATATGATAAAGTACTCTTACCAGAACCGTTTGGACCCATTATGGCATGAACTTCACCAGGGCCTGTTTTGAGATTTACCCCTTTGAGAATTTCTTTACCGTCTCTTTGTACATGAAGATCTTTAATCTCAAGTGTTGCCATTATGTTTTCTAGATGATTTTGGATATATAAGCTAACAAAAAATTCAGCTATCGCTAATTCTAATTCTAAGAATTTAGAATGATCTAATCTCACGTGAATGACTTAAAATGTTTCTAGATAAATCCTGATTGTCTTTGAATGATGTGTATGTGATATCGGTCAGAAGGTTTTCCAAGTGTTATGGTATGATTGAGTGCATATGCTTTACACTGTTTTTTCTTTATTCTTCAGATGATTCTTGAATGAAAATAACATCACTGTAAAGTTAAACTCCTTTGAGGTTAACGGTATGTGGATTGACTTTGAAGATAATGTGATAATTCTAAACATAATTCTTATGCATTCGTTTCGGAAAAATTCGATTGAGCGATGCATCAAGATGGATGCCTTTCTCTCTATTTCATCACTGTATTCAAACAAGGTTGGTTCATACTTGAGATAATAAAAAAATATTATTCTTACATATTTTACATATTTGTAATCTATCTTATAGTACAGAAAATTCAGCCAAGCCAGAATGCTATCTTTTTCATATTTGTGATTTTTACTCATGGCATGATATTTTGCTGCATAGTCTGACATGGCATATGCACTATTTTTTACACGTAGGGTATGATACGCCTCTGCTATCATTTTGAATTTTACTCCATCTTTTGAAGAGATATTTTTATCGGGATGATGCTCTAGGGCAAGTCTACGATATGCATTCTTAATCTCAATTATAGAAGCATTTTCACTTATACCAAGTAATTTGTAACATTGACTACTATCCAATGACTAAATATTACTTGATCCGTTTTAATAAAGTTTGATCGCATTTTTCTTGGTATGTTAGTAAACTAGAATCTTAGATGCTGCTTGGAATTATTTTTACTCTTCCAAGTACTACGATCACTCCTACCATTATTGCAACAACCCATCCTACAATGGAAACTGGAAATTCTGGTACGGCAGGTGCTTGTGAAGGGCTTGAAATCTGAAGAGTGTTAACCATGCTGTCAAAAGCTGCAACTTGGGAATCATGCCCTGAAGAAGAGTTTGCTCTATAACTTAGCATTATATTTGCCGAGCCTGTTTGAGTCGTCTCGGCCTTGGATTTCATTTCAATAGGATTTCCATTAGAATCCGTCCCTGTACAGTCTTTTGTTAACACGTTAAGATTCAAAC
Organism: uncultured Nitrososphaerota archaeon; assembly: GCA_963824385.1. GTDB lineage: Archaea > Thermoproteota > Nitrososphaeria > Nitrososphaerales > Nitrosopumilaceae > Nitrosotalea. The sequence goes on along the minus strand of CAWGPD010000004.1, from coordinate 458,330 downwards.
CGTTGACAGTATTAGTCGATGTGGAATTCGTACATGTTAATCCCTGCATAGTTCTTTGCGGGAATTGTGATGTAGATGTTGTTGAGACTAATTGGTGTCATTGACATACTGATTGTAATTGGTGGTCGTGGTGCTCCCTGTGTTGATTGGTATCCTCCAGGTGCTATCATTACTCTAGTACTTCCTGAGGTTGATTTCATCTCAAAACCGCTCCATCCATCTGGAAGTGTTATCTGCACTCCAAAGTTAGAATTGGTATATGTGCCATTTACAGGAGTACGTGTACCCTGGAATTGGTGTTGACCTCCAGTTCCATTTCCACCTTGGTATCCTTGACCTCCTTGTCCTGAGGATTGTGCACTAGCTTGTGTTGCAAATATCATACTTGTTACAAACACTATGGCAATTAATCCTAAAAGTAAAATGGGTTTCAATATGCTTCATTATTTTTCAGGAGAGATATTTATGTATTAGTTAACAAAGTTCTTGATGCTAGAAACTTTCTACATTTTCAATTTTCTTACTGCTTAATCCTTTTTTCTATTGATGATTTTTCAGTCTTTGGTCTTTAGTACTAGTCATCGCCTAATTCTTTGTCGACTTTATCTTGGAGAGATTTGTATTTGGTAAATCGCTTGCTCCAATGAACAAAGAATTTGTATTCCTTTACTGCAATAAGCAATAGGATTACAGCAAATGTTATTGAGAGTATGATGAATATGCGTAATCCCAAAATTATGGCTGTGTTATGAGGAGCACGGTTTGCACCCATCGTAGTTATCTCCCTTATGACTGTACCATTCTGATCAACTAGTTGAAGATGTGTTCCTGGCTGAATATGACGAAATTCGGTTCCATTTCCTTGTTGTGCTTCTAACTGTCTTATACTATAATCCGGATGCTCAAGTAAAATTCCTCCTAGTATTATTGCGGCAGGTCCAAAAAATAACGCAGTTGCAATAAACGCCAAAAATAACCGTCTTGACCTATTAGTATGAGCTAAAAGTTCGTCTAAAATTTTTAAAACATTGTCAGATTTTGTACCCTCGTCTTTATCCTCTGGCATTTTCTCTTTTTTAGAAGAATTGTTTTCTGGTTCTGACATTTAGTAGATCTCCTCTATTTGCATTAAAAATGCTTCGCTAACTTTGTTCTTCAACATGTCTCTCCTTTCTAGGAAACATATCCTCATATGGTTCTAAAATTAGTTTGAAAAACTCTCGTCCCTTTTGAGTCACTGCGTATTTTATTATCTTTTTATTTCCCCATGCCTGCTCTTTTCTCTCTATGAAACCTTTTTTCTCAAGACTCTCAAGAATATCTTTGTGTTTCATTAAATTCAAGCCACAATAGCTAAGAAGTGATGTCTGATTGAGCTCACCAAACTCTGTTAATTTTAAAATTATATCTTTTCGTATGTAAATTCTATCTCTATATTCGTGTGACAAGTTATAGTTTGATGCGGTATCAGTCAAGTATTAAGCCTTTATTCGAAATTATTTCTTTTGATCAGTTGTATTTTTAGTACATTTGTCATTCAGTAACAATGTTACTGAACAAGGTTTGGCAACTGTTTTATCTGAAATTGATGAGTTATAGATGTGGCATTTGAGTTGCAGTCAGTTCAAGATTCTAGTCAAAAAAATTATTCTCAAGAAAGACTTGAATCTTTTTGTGCCGAGATCCTCAATTTAGATCCTAAAATTAGATTTGCTGGAATACTTAATGATAAGGGAAAATTACTTACTGAAAATAAGAGGACGGGATTGAAATTTTTCATCGATCCAAAAGACCTAGAGATTTTGTTAATGGAGACTGCATTAGGAGTACGGATGCGTAGAGTACACGACACTCAACTTGGACCTGTAAATTTTACAATCTCATATGGTCAAAATATGATATCTTTAATCTTTCCATTGGAGACTGAAATATTGTGTGTTACAGCAGAAAAAGATCTAGATTTTTTAAAAATTCCATTTTTAATAATGCAACTCTTAGAAGATAAAATTGGCAAAAATGATGCAAATTAAACTAGAGCCCAGAGATATTGCAAGACTTGATACGTTTGGAAATAACAAGTGTAGAAAATGTAATCTAGGATTTGTAGAAGGTGATACAATGTTGCGAATTGGAGCAAGACCTCCAAAATATTTTCATCTGGAATGTTTTAAACCGTATTAGATCTGTCTTATTTCTATGTGTGATTTTATCCTTATTTGTAGTTCATCTTGAATCATCACTAACAATGTTCTTGAACAAGGTTTGACAAACGTTTTATGTAAAAAAATTAACTAAAATATCATGTTATCATGTACTTTAGAAATAATTACTATGATGAGTTTCTTAATATTACGCAATACGTCTATGAATTTCAAAGGGACTGATTATGAGTAATAAACAAAATTTAGTATCTAAAAATACACAAACCGGATCTAATGATTCTAATGCTCTAAGAGTTGAAAATCTTTCAAAGATCTATGATACTGCTGCAGGAAGAGTTGTTGCATTAGATAACGTAAGTTTTACAATTAAAAAAGGTGAATTTGTATCAATTGTAGGACCATCTGGAAGTGGAAAATCTACAGTTCTTAATATGATTGGTGCACTTGATAGACCAACCAGCGGAAAAATCTCAGTTGATGGCATAGATATGTTTTCTATGAATGACTCTGAAATTGCTACCCTGAGAAATGAGCGAATTGGATTTATTTTCCAATCGTTTAATCTTATCAATAGAACAACTGTGCTGAAAAATGTAAAACTGCCTGGACTTATTGCCGGTATGTCACATGATGTTGCAGACTTTCGTGCCACCAAAATCCTGGAAGCACTTGGTATAGATGATAAGAAAAACCAAAAACCCGTAAATCTTAGTGGTGGACAACAACAAAGAGTTGCAATAGCTCGTTCGTTGATAAATAATCCTACTATAATTTTAGCTGATGAACCTACTGGAAACTTGGATACAAAGACTGGTGATGACGTTTTTGCCATGCTGAAAAATCTTTCACACAAATTCAAACGTACCATAGTCATGGTAACTCACAATCCAGAACTTGCTGCAAATAGTGATAGATCTATATTGCTAAGAGATGGGAGAATAGAACAAGATGTCTACCATTAACTCTTTTAGCAAGTTTTTCTCAAGAAAACTTGCAGTTAAAGTTGTAATCCCGATTTTAATCCTGATGCTTTTTGCACCTACCATGATTTCATCGTTTAATGCATTTGGACAGACTACAACCACTACCACTACAACATCAGGTATATCGACACAACAAACACAGGATTGTTTTGCACCTCTTACTACAATACTTGATGCCACTTATGCCGGTCCAGTGGTTGTTGACTCGTATTGGGTAGATCAAGGAACGTCTACTAATACCGACATTACTAGCAATCCTGTCAAAAAAGAGATAGGCCCGGGAGAAGGACCTTCAGTTTTTGCAGTGGTCATGACAAACAGAAATTCAAACTTTCCGATAACATCTGTTACTGCTTTTCTTAATCTTCCATCGGGATTTGCAGCTACTGGAGAGAGCGCAAATCCTCAATTACTTCAACAACACACTCAAGCATCTCGAGTTTCTTCTGCATCTAGTGCTGCAATTGGAAACTATTATGGTACCATATCGCCTGGAGGTACATTTACTATGTACTTTAACATAAATGTGCTATCAACTGCTAGAGTAGGTACTTTTGCTACCACACTTGTTGCAAATTATGTTGAAGTAGGAGTAGTTGGAACGCAATGTACTTCGGCATTACTTGACGTTCCATTTGTTCTTCCTGGTAAGGTAATAATGGATGCATCAACTGATACTCCAGAGGTTCCTCCTCAAACTCAGAGTACTATAACGATAGATGTTGAAAACAAGGGCTCTGCTGATGCAACAGGTGTAGTTGCCACAATTGTAAATCTTGGACAATCTAAAGGTGCTTCTGGAAGTTCTAGTAGTGGAGCAATTACATTGTCTTCAGGTACTACTAATATTGTTAATTTAGGGCCTAATTCCTTCAACCTTGGAACGATTCATGCAAACTCGGATGCTCGGATATCTACAACTGTTTACCCAGGCACTGGTGCTGCTGGTTCTACCCAGCAGGTGGAGCTAAATATTAGTTATGAAAATGCCTGGGGCAAGATTTTAACCACTGATGTTTCTACAGGTCTTGTTGTAACTCCTAGTCCGCCACAATCTATTACTTTGTCATATCTTGGAAATCAATCAACTCCTGTGATTGTTGCAGGAAATTTAGCTGATCTTGATTTTGCGGTATCAAATCATAGCAACAATACGATGACTAATGTAATTATAAATCTTGTACCACAATCAACTTCAGTATCTATTGTTGGAACTTCTACTTGGACAATACCAACCTTAGGCCCAGGATCTAACCAAACTCTATCAACTAAGGTATATGCAGCAACTTCACTGATTTCTACTCCAACCTCGTTTACACTGACTGCTAGTTATGATTCAAATGGTCAAGCTCAAACAAATTCCCTTACACTTGGTGCATTTGTTGTAGGTGATATCAAGCTCCAAGTATATGGTCTAACTGAAACTACTGCAGGTGGAACTTCTACCATAGTGGGCAATTTACTCAATCAAGGTAGTACAACTGCATTATTTACAACAGTTCAGCTTGCACCTTCACAACTTACGCAAGAAATGCGAACTGCAAGAATTGCAAATTCGACAAATAATCAAACCCATTCATCTACACCTTCTGGCGGCGGTGCAGGTGGATACTCTGGAGGAGGAGCTGGCGGCGGTGCAGGTGGATACTCTGGAGGAGGAGCTGGCGGCGGTGCAGGTGGATACTCTGGAGGAGGAGCTGGCGGCGGTGCAGGTGGATACTCTGGAGGAGGAGTGGCGGCGGTGCAGGTGGATACTCTGGAGGAGGAGTGGCGGTGGTGCAGGTGGGCAAGGGCGCTCTGGAGGCGGCGGTGCAGCAAGTTCATCGCAACAATTCATAGGTGATCTCTCACCAGATTCACCAATTCCAATCAGCGTTCCGATTAGAGGACTTACTTCAATACCGTCTGGAACCTATAATGTGGCATTCAAGGTAGTATATGCTGATGATCTAAAGGTCTTTCATACTGTTATAGTAAATGGAACCATATCTATTGCAAAGGCTCGTCAGGCCATTACAACTGCCAAGTCTGGTTCTATACTTGGTAATATACCAATACTTAATCAGATACCTCTACCAGAACCAGTGACTATTGGAATAATTGTTGCAGTAGCTGCAGTGATTGTATTTCTAGCGAGAAAGAAAAAACTGGCAAAGAAAAAACTAAAGATGGTAACACAGGGGGATTCGGACATAGTATCCATATTTGACGATACCAAAAAGAAAGAAAATGAATCCTAAAGATCTTTTTTTATTGTCATTTGAGGCACTAGTTGATAGAAAGGTCAGGACACTACTTACAATTTTAATGGTCGTACTTGGCAGCAGTCTTGTTGTCGTATTAAATGGTCTAAGTGCAGGTCAGGCTGCATTCTTGGAACAACAATTTAACACATTAGCAGCTAATGTTCTTTTTGTAGGTAGTGGACAACGTTCCCTTAGCTCATATGCAACTTCCACAAGTAATTCTATAACAATCAATGATGTCATTGTACAAAAACTCAAGAGTCTTCCAAATGTATCTGATGTCGTACCAGAGTACACTGGTTCTATACAGATGAATTCAATGGGAAGCGTTCAGCATGCTTCTGTTACCGCAATTGATCCATCCAAATTGACTGTAGAACTACCCAATCTTCAATATATTGATGGTTCTGTAGTAAATCCCGGTGACCGGGGGTCGGCACTAGTGGGAGATACTATAGTAAATCCGCCTGGCGCGGATACTGCTTTTGTCACACTTGGAGAAACAATCAAGGCAACAGCAACATATTCTGATTCAAGTGGATCGCACACAGTAATAAAAAATTTTATAGTTACAGGAATACTAAAACCGTCTGGTAATACTGGAATCGACAGGTCTATGATTATCAATCTTGATGCAGGCAATCAACTACTGCACAAGCAAAACAGGTATGATTCACTGATAATGGCTGCAACTAGTCCTGATGATGTTGATACTGTACAGCAAGAGATAACTGATATGTTTGGAAAAACTCTTGGCGCTACAACGCCCAAGGCACTTATGGCAGTAAGGCAGCAAGCTGCAAGCGGAAACGCAGCTTTTATTCTAATGGTTGGAATTATTGCACTTGTTGTAGGTGCAGTTGGTATTGTTACTACATTATACAATTCTGTTACAGAAAGAATTCGTGAGATAGGTACCATGAAGGCAATAGGGGCTCAGAATGCTGAGATACTTGCGCTGTTCCTAGTAGAGGCTGCGCTGATTGGCATAATTGGGGCTTCATCTGGGATGGCAATTGGCATGGTTGCAGGTATCATATTGGGTATAGTTACAACCACTACTCCTACTGGAGGAGGTGCACCTGTTCACATACCGCCAATCTACGTTCCTACGGATTTGATCAAAGTCTGGTTACTTTCTTTGGGACTAAGTGTCTTGGCAGGAATGTATCCTGCATGGAAGGCATCAAAGCTTTCTCCAATGGTTGCATTAAGAAGAGAATAGAATTTCGTTTATTCTAAAATTTGAATCAGGGATTGCTAGATTAAAAATTAAGATATATAAAATAAAATTATAGTGCACTAAAGTCTTTAGTCCAGTTTGAATATTCCTGGATCATTCCTTGATTGACACTAGGTTTTCTTTTTTTAATGATTTTCTGAAAATCATCTGTGGTACAGTCTCGCAGTTTGACATGTGAAAGATCTTTGTCCCCGTTTGCATCTGCCACACTGAAATATTCATCTATAACAGATAATTGCGCTGATTGACAGATGTCTTTTACGTCACTTGCACTATACCCGTCTGTTAATTGAGCAAGTTCTAATGCACTTACTGATGGATCTTTTTTTAGTTTTGCTAAATATATTGAAAAGAGCTTTTCTCTTGCTTCCACTGCTGGCAATGGTATGTACACTCTTTTTGAAAATCTTCTAAGAAATGCCCAATCTAATTTCCAAGGTTTGTTAGTAGCTGCAATAACATAAGTTTGAAGATTTTTTCCTTTATCATTTACTCCGTCCATCTCTGTAAGAAACTGGTTCTTTACTCTAATCTCTCCACCGTTTTCATTCTGTGAATTTCCAAGAAGCGAGTCTACCTCATCAATTAGCATTATGACTGGCACATCTTCTCTTTTAGAAGTATCTCGTGCCATGTGAAATAGTTTGGATACATTTTTTTCAGCATCACCTAACCATTTACTCATCATTGAAGCAGCATCGACATTAATGAAATAGCCTGAAATCTCACTGGCAGTTGCTGCAGCAAGCATTGTTTTTCCACATCCTGGAGGTCCGTATAGGAGAATTCCTCTTGGCCAACCTAATGTGAAGAGTTCTGGTTTTCTGGCAGGATATACTATGGCTTCCCGTAGTGCTGTCTTGACATCCTCTAGGCCTATTACCTCCTTCCAGCTAACATTTGGTTTTTCTTTTAATATCATGTTATCAAGATTAGTGTTAGTAGTTGTTTGATTGGAGTTGCCTTGGGATGAACCGTTGTTGCCAGAGTTTTCGTTAGGAGATGAATCATCAAATGAGTTTTGTAATTCGCCTATTCTTTTTTGGTACTGTTCACAATGTTGTTGATAAACAGCATTCAAAGTATTATCTGGGAAAAGATGGATTAGTCTTGTTAGTGCCTCAATAGCCTTCTGATAATTAGTAACTGCATTGCCTTTAGCGCCTTGGTTGTCTTGTTTTATTGCCTCTGCGGCATATTTGCCAGCTACGCCTTCTAATGCTATTGCAGCTTCACTCATGATGATACCACTATGACATTGGACAATTTCAAAGGTATGCGTTACTGTGAAATCGTATGGTGTTATTAGTTAAATTAGTTAAAGCATTTTTTATCGGGTTTTATTTTTGATTATAAGTTTGATATCTATTATAATACCCAATTATAATTACTAGTTGAGATATAGATTTGGAACCGCTTGAATTTTGTGATATTTGCTTTCAGAGGGGAAAACCAAATCTATGTGAGACATACAAAAATACATTTACCAAAATTAATCCATTACAATTCTCACAGAAATCTAGATTGGATAAACTTCTCAACAGACTTGAGATAAGACCGCGTTCTGTTGATAAGCGTTGGACGCTAGTTGTTGATTCTTCAAAACGCAAAGAGTTTCTTGATTCCTTGTGGGGTGTAAACGCTTCTGTTCATACACTAGAAGATCATGTCAAAACTATGACAAGACTGTACAAGCCAGAAGTAAGAAAACTTGGGGATGAAAAACAAGTCGAACTTCCTAGTCCTGAATCCTGGGAAGTCTTTGATCCTAAATCAAGAGACTGGACTCAGCTAAAAGTTGAAACAAAGAAAGAAAAATTCTATGCCAAAGTAAATCTTGGCAACGTACTCAAATGTTCAAGTTTTGAAGGAACGACATACTTTCGTACTTATCTAAATGATAATACCCCAATGCTTGCACCTATGGAAAAACGTGCAGTATACAATATTGTATCTACAATTGCCGAGCCAATCGCAGCTACTTGGAAATCTGATGCTGAGGGAAAACACGGATTTGTTGAAAATTCCCAGTTGCCAAATGTGCCTGATGAGATTTTTAATGTCTTGCGAAGGCTGGCAACTGTAGACAAGAGAATCCCTGATACTCTGATATTTGAAAATGATGATTTTGAGTTGGTACAAACTGTATTGGGATGCATCAAGATTGAATCTGGTAAAATCATCTGATACCATAACTACGTTGACTGAAAAAAAATCTGATACTCCTATACCGCTTGAAGAGATGCAGAAACAACGTCTTCAAGTTATGTTGGATATTGTCAAAGAGATGGGAGGTAAGATTGAATCTGGAAAAGACGAGCTGACTATCTCAGGTACTCGTGGGTTGGTCAAGATAATATTTGTAGATAGTGACAAAAGTGCCCAAGATGGAAATATGGTAAAAATATCTGTATCAGCACTTGAAGAACCGCCTAGGTTTATAGAAATTTTATTTATGATCAAAAAAAGACTGGGTCTTCTTGATCTTCCGCTTGAAAATGTATTGAGTCAGCAATGGCCAATAATATCTGATAATGATTTGCAATATGTCATACAAACTGCAATTTCATGGTGGTCAAACAATCCATTTTTGGCTACGAAAATAATTGGAGATGGGGACAAGTTTGCCAAAGTAAAGGAATGGAATGATAAAATCAAGCAAGGAAAAATTCGTTCAACTCTTGATACCATAACACTAGGAAAGATAATCCGACAAAAGGAATTAAGTCAAATAATAAAGTAAAGAAGAAGAATCTGTTTCAGAGGTATAATCAATTCTCGCTTCATTTCTTGTCAGAAAAAAATGATAGAACTAGTAATTGTGGGGAGGGTCTACAAAAATTCGGAAAACCTTGACATGTAAAGGAATCTCTGTAGACCAATTTACAGAGTTACCTGTTTTTATCTAAATATTGTCTATAGTTTTATCGAATCGTAGCATGTCTCCCATGTTTGCTAAATAGTATATCACGCAATCAATGAGAACGAATAGATGAACGAGATTTTTATTTTATCCTTATTTTCCTAATACAAAATAATCTATATGATGTGAAAATGTGTGTCAGGAATAATTTATTGTGCTAGTTCTGCTTTTCTATTGTTGATTATTGTTTCTGAAATTTTGTTCTTGATCTCTATTGGATTGATAATTGATTTTGTTATTACTAATAATACGTATTCTAATATCTCAAATGATAATACTGTGAATTTCTCCCTTTCAAGAATGGAACTGAAAACTCTACCAAATTCGTGATTATGTTCCTTATTCATGTTAGATTTGAGCACATATTCCATGAATAGCATCTCTCTTTTCTGAGGAGGAAAATCTCTGTTGATGCCTTCCTCTTTGGCAATCATTTCTATGGCTCTACCTTTGTTATTTAGAACTGCAACTAACTCAATGTTATCATCAATCTTTGCAATGTTACTACAAAGTGAGTCAAACTCAAACAGACTTTCAAAATAACTTGTCATACTATTGTGATGTATTTGGTGGATGAAAAGGATGAGCCGTATAGAATGTTATTGTCTATGATGCCAATATAGTTCTAAGAAACTATGTAGTATGATTCTTGTAAATTATTTCTGTTATGCCTGCTTTATGTGAAATTTTGCAATCAAGTTTTTATTAGATAATAGTTATTTGTTTTTTAGGTTAATTGTCTTGGAACTAATTACAATGACGGTACAATACAACGTGAAAAAGAAAAAACTTGCTAAAGCAAAAGATGCACTGTCCGAGTATGTAGACGCAGTAAAAAAGAATGAACCGGGAACAATTGAATACAAAGTGTTTCAGGATGCTGATGACAGTTCCTCGTTTGTGCATATCATGTCCTTTACCGATAAAAATGCCAAGAAAACACATGAAAAAACTGAACATCTAAAAAAGTTGAAAAAAATTCTAGTTCCAATGTCAAAAGGAAAAGCGGAGTATGCTACTCTAACAGAGATCAAGTTTGTCAAATCTCATGAGACAACTGAAAATACTGTAAAAAATGTAGTATCTTCGCATGATCCAATTTAAGGAATTTTTGAGCACGTGTAATAAGTTAGTTTTCTATTTATTTGTGACCAACCCGACGAAGAAAATTATCTATTCTCTTCTGTAAGTCATTATGAATTTCGAGCATAGTTCTGTTGCCATTGATAGGTACAAGACCATATCTTTTTTGCATCAAATGAAACTCTTGTGATATTCTCTTTTGATAAATTAAAAATGATTCGTACATATCATTTGATAGTCCCATGTCTGCCCCTGATTCGTAATAGTCTAATGTAGAATTCTTTTGGAAAACTCTGTGTATCAAGACTGATGGTTCAACATCTAAATAAAATACAATGTCTGGCTTGATTGCAAATCCGTATAAATTGTGACACCAAGTTTTGTCCAAACCTCTTGCCAAATTTCTTGCTATGAGTGTGTAGATGTATCTGTCTGCAAGGACAATATATCCTGCTTGCAATGCGGGAATAATCTTGTATTCAAATTGGTCTGCAAAATCTGCGGCATAGTATAACGCTAGAGTTTTCTTACCCAATGTGTAATTTTCCTTTGCTTCCAATATTCCTTTGCCAACAAGTTCTAATCTTTTAAGGCCAGTATTGAGTACTGCATGACCATCTGCTTCCAATCTTGTAGTGATTGATTGGATCTGCGTGCTACGGCCTGATGCGTCTGGACCTTCAATAACAATCAATTTTCCCTTAATTTCAGTGTCTTGCAAATTCTTTATTCCATGACCATAAAATTCCACAGTTCTGGTTCCAAGATCCTTGTATTTGTCTCGCGTCATGTCTTATCTCCTTGCCCTCGTCCTGGTTGGTTTCATGTCTTCTAAAAGTGGCATGATATTTTTTCTTACCATATTTTGTTGTTCTTCAATGTTTAGTGTTCCATCTATTATGGTAAACCCCTCACTTTCTGCAAGTGAGTCATATTGCTCAATTATTCTTCCTTGAAAAATTCTATAACTCTCATATGGGTCATTACTCAAGTTCATATCCATTCCAGCTTCGTAATACTTTAGCTTGGGTCTACCAATGAGAATTCTATCAACTGCAATGTCTACTGGAACTTTAAAGTAAAACGCAACATCTGGTTTGACTGCAAAATCATACACTTTCTTTACCCATGCAGGATTACAACCTCTTACAATGTCTCTTGCAAATGCAGTGTAGACAAATCTATCTGCTAATACAAAATAGCCTGCTCTTAACAATGGTGAGATATTTCTTTCATATCTATCTGCAAAGTCTGTAGCATGCAATAAACTAAACGTAGTTGGAGTGAGTAATCCTTTCTTTTTCCCCTTGGATGTGATCTCTTTTACCATTTCAGAAGAATTCCATTCTGACTTGAAAACATTGACACCCTTGAATGCAAGCCACTTTTCTAAAAGATGAAGTTGAGTTGATTTTCCTGAACCGTCTATGCCTTCAACTATGATTAGTTTTCCTCTTTTTTCCATTTTTCTTATCTCGAGTTACTTTGTGACATGACGGCAATTTTAGGTTTTACTGCCATTTTTCCATCTATCATGCGGTTTGTAAAATTTCATCAATTAATGACTATGATCTATATAGTAAATGTAACACTAAAAAAAATAATAATTCATGGTGTAGACGGTTTGCAATTTCATTTCAAATCTACATTATGGTTGTAACGCCAAACCTTCTTTAACTCATAAATATTTGAAAAACTGATGACTTGTCTATGGATCTGTTAGTGCTACGACACGGTGACGCGGGAAAACGATCTCCATCATCGGGGGATTTTAAGAGAACACTTACCCCTGATGGACGTCAAGAGATTCTAGATCTATCAAATGGTCTAAAATTCTTGGAAGTGAAATTGGATTATATCCTTACTAGTCCTCTCTTACGAGCCAAAAATACAGCTGAACTTGTAGCAAAATCTCTCAAATACAAAGGTAAAATCGAAGAATTAGATGCCTTGAAACCTGAAGGAAGCAGACTAGAATTTTACTCTGCCTTGTCAAAGTTAAAACGAGAATCTGTAGTGCTTGTAGTGGGTCATGAACCATATCTGAGCCAAATGATTAGTGAATCTATATCTCAATCTGATTGTAGAATAGATCTAAAGAAGAGCTGGACTAGCTAGGATAAGAGTACTGGCTATACTGCCTAAACTCAAAGGAGATCTAAGATGGTTGCTTACTCCAAAACTTTTGAAGAAAATATCGTAGGTTTACGTTTCCTATGTTTTTCATTTAGTGAAAAAATGTAAATCAGAAGTAGATTAATAGTTCATGTTAGTAAAAAAGTAGGTAATGTTTAACTGAAAATATCTGTAATCGATCTTGGTTTTAACTCTGCTAAATTGGTCATCTATAATGTCAAAGATGATGATTCGTTTGATGTTTATCAGCAAGAAGGAATCAAAGTAAGACTAGGAGAAGGACTTGACGAAAAAGGCAAATTGGGAAAAAAACCCATGTCAAGAGCAATAGATACACTACAAGTTTTTAGAGATATAATTCAATTAAATCCTATAAAATCAGTCCTACCTATTGCTACTAGTGCAGTAAGAGAGGCACGTAACAAGGAAAACTTTCTAAATGTTGTTTCTAAAGAAACTGGATTTAATTTCAAAGTTCTATCTGAACGAGAGGAAGCTCTGTACTCATATGTGGGTGCAATAAAATCACTTCATATTCCCGATTCATTATTTTTTGACATTGGAGGTGGTAGCTTGGAGATTGTTTACGCAGAACGATTCAAGATAAAAAAAGTAATCTCATTACCTCTCGGAGCTCTACGATTGACACATCAATTTGATGGCAGAAGAGGTAAATTCACTGAAAAAAATCTCAAGGACCTAAAACGACACATCTGGAATCTTCTTCCTAGCAAAAAAGATTTGGGCATGAGTCGAGATGTAAAGCTTGTTGGGGTTGGTGGTGCATTGCGTGCCTTGGCTAGATATGAGCAAAGAGTTTCATTATATCCATTGGATAAAATTCATAATTACAAAATTAGTCGTAAATCTCTTGATTCTACAATTAGTGGGTTGTCAAAAATGAGTTCGGATGATATTTCAAAGATCTCAGTCTTGGGTTCTAGTAGATCTGAGACAATTATTGCAGGCTCTTATGTAATTGAGACATTGATGGAAAAATACGATTTTTCAGATTTGTATGTAAGTAACCATGGACTCAGAGAGGGAGCACTTTCAATATTCTTGGAAGATCCAAAGGCGTATCATGATGGATACCTTACTGCTGAACAAATTAGAAAAACAATCGGTCTTGATGAACCACGTATCACAAGTTCTGGAAAAAGAATCTTTTCTTAACACTCTTTATCTATCAAACTCATTTCTAAAAGAGAGACGAAAGATACTTGATTATGCTGAAAAAATAATGTCAGAGAAATCATCATTTAGTAGTCCACAGAGTGTGTTTTATTCAATCATGGATGAAGATATTCCGCTTGATCATAATGATCAACTAGTCTTAGGACTTTCTCTAGTACATGCAAGACATACTAAGACATCCGACTGGTTATTTGCCCGATACAGAACAATTCTATCTCAACAAGATAAGATATCTATGAAGAAAATCTCCGCATTGATTACTCTAAGAAAGATTCTTGAAAGAACCAAGTCAAAGATTGAATTAAAACAACATGGGACAAGAATAATAGAAATCACCATCACCCAATCACGTTCTACTCAGAAATTTTTACTCAAAGATGCCTTGAAAAAGTTTGAGATTGTATTTGATGTTAAAGTTATTCTCTCAACTCGTCCCTATCTGGGAAGTCCACAAAGCTCCATCCTTGAATTATAGTTAGAAATATCCTGCCTTTGGTTTTATTTTCTTAAAGGCATCTACAAACGCATTGTATTTTTTTCTCCTTTCTAAAACTTCAGATTCTATGATGTCTAAATATTTTGAATTTTGTTCAATACTTCTAAGATTATCGATAATTATGTCACTATCATGAACATCGCCAAGCATATCTTGAATTTCTTTTAAATTTTTGAGGATTTGGACTGTTTTTCCTTTACTTGATGCTAATTCAAATGAGTATCGTAATTTTTTAAAATCTTTTCTTAGCATATGCAGCTCTTCTATTTTTTTCTCATCTCCAAGTGCAATAATTGTATTTTTTTGAATGTCCAATTCTATTTTGCCCAATATTTTGAAATATCTCTTATTCAATTTTGATTCTTTTATCATGTTGGACAGAGATCTTGGGAGTAGATGCATGTAGGATTTTTAATGCAATTTCATTAGCACTATGAAGTTTTTCAATTCTGGCATTTTTTAGAATAACTACCAAATCATATGTTTGGTCTTTATACTTGGATTCCATTTTTGCACATATTATATCATAATCCCTTATCTTTGCATTTAATTTAAAAAGTGTTTTAACTTGTTTTACATAATTTGTATTTTTTTCTTTTTTCCTCAAATTCTTTGGCAAAATTTTGTAAGCTGTCTCTAAACGTCTAATTGCAACTCTAATATCATGGATATTTTCATCACTTGGCTTTTTTATGTAATCTTGTAATTGCTGATAAAATTTCTCTTGAATTTTTTCAAATTTTTTGAAGAATAATTTCTTGTCAAAATCTAAAGTTTCTTTCATTATATTCATAATAATACCCTGTTCTTTTAAGTTATGATCTGTTTATTTTATGATACGAAAAGAATTTGATAATTGTATACTGACTTTAATTAAATGTCTGATTATGGTATGATTGAAATTTTATAATTAATGTGATATTACTTTTATGAGTAGCATAATTACAAATGATACTGCCGCACTAGCAGGTATTGTTATAATCCATGCCCATACGATCCTTTTTCCTATGCCCCATCTTACTGCTGACATTCTTCTTACTGCACCTACTCCCATTATGCTTCCAGATATGGCATGAGTTGTACTTGCTGGAATTCCGAACCATGCAAGAGTTGCAAGTATTGTCAGCTGCACTTGTTTCTGCAGCAAAACCTTGGTATGGTCTAAGCTGAGTAATCTTTACTGCCATTGTCTTTACTATGCGCCATCCTCCAAAAAATGTTCCAAGGCTTATACACTAATGCAGCCATTATGATCACATAGTATGGAACACTAAATTTTGTAATTACTCCCTGAGTTAGTAAAATCAAAGCAATGACTCCCATTGTTTTTTGTCCATCATTTGCTCCGTGGGTTAATGAAAAATATGTAGCAGAAACTAATTGCAGCTTTCCAAACGCAGAGTTTACCGCATGAGGTTTTGCTTTTGCAAATATCATCATTATCGCTAATCCAGTTACAAATGCTGCTGCAAAACCTGCAATGGGGGAGACCAGAATTCCCATGACAACTTTTTGTATCCCGTCAATCACTATTACCTTGGTTCCAGCTCCTGCTATTCCAGCGCCTATAATTCCACCTACCAATGCATGACTACTTGATGTAGGCAAACCAAGCAGCCATGTGAAAATATCCCATACTATGCCGCCAACAAGAGCCCCGATGATTATATTGAGTGTAACAAAATCTGGATTGATGATTCCTTTTCCCACTGTTGTTGCAACTGCAACTCCGAAGAGAAATGGACCAATAAAATTGGCAGCTGCTGCTATTGATACAGCGTGAAGTGGTCTTAGAATTCTAGTGCCTATTACAGTTGCAACGGAATTTGCTGCATCATGGAATCCGTTAAGGAAATCAAAAACTAGTGCTGCTACAATCGCACCTATGGCTAATTCAATCATAGAAAATACCTATGTGTATTTGAGAACAATGTCCTCTATGGAATCAGTTACATCAAGGCATCTATCTGAAGCGTTCTCAAGTGCTTCATAGGTATCTTTCATTTTTATAATATTAATAACATCCGTTGTCTCAAATAATTCTCCTATGGCTTTACGAAAAATAGCGTCAACGTTGTGCTCTTGTTCATTTACTACCCGGCAGTGTTCAATTAGTGATTTGTCTGCCTTTACTTTGTTTAATCTTGTAATCATTAAATTAATTTCCTTTGTGGAATTGTGAATTTCTTTTGCCATTTCAAGCATGTATGGTGGAGGAGATTTTATTTTAAAACCAATTATTCTTCCCACTATTCCATCAATGTAATCTATGATATCATCTGTCTTTGATGCAATCCTGGAAATATCTTCTCTGTCTAGAGGGGTAATGAATGTCTTGTTTAATTCTTCAAAAATGGAATGTGTAAGTTTGTCTGCTTCTTTTTCTAGTTTTTCAATTTCAGCATGATTCTCATTTAATTTATCAAAGTTTGCAAATAAATCAACTAGCAGTTTTGCAGACTCTTCTGCTTTGCCTGCAGAATCATTTAATATTGCAATAATTTCTTTGTCATTTGATTTTATCCAAGACAACCATTTTGCCATATTGGGTCTCATAAGATTCATAGATAAATACCTGCTCTATATAGGACAAGTGATCTATATAGATAAAACGTGTTTGTTTTCTTGTTATGGAGATATGTTCTCAGAAATTACATCCTGAACGGTTTCATTAATTACAGCTTCTGCAATGTCACTAGAATATTCTGCAGTTCTACGAATATCTTCTAAGACAAACTTGATCACACTAGAGTATTTCTTTGATTCCTCAAGGCTATCTGTAAACTCTTTTTCTTTTTCAGTTATCCTGCACGCATTGGTTGCAACACTATCTGCAAGTGCATAGTCTCTCTTATTTAATGCCAAAATAGAGTCCTCGAAAACTTTGAGTGATTCTTCACTTAGGCGAGTTATCTTTTGTATCAACGCAGGTTCCAAAGTTGATTTTAAAAATTTTATCCTACTTGCAATTGATACTGCATGATCTGCAATTCTTTCAATTGATTTTACCACTATTCTATAACTAATACAATCTGATGGTTTTTTGAGTCCTACATCTCGAAGGATCTTTTCATGTTCAACTGCAAGTGTTAAATTTCTAAGTATGTATAGACTGAATCTATCTACTTCATCATCTAGATGAGTAATCTCTTCTCCTAACTCCACATCCATTTCTTTTAGGGCATCAATTGCCTGTCTATGCATTGTTGACGTGAGTAAAAACATCCTCTTGAGGGCATCACTAATTGAAAGTTCTGGAAGGCTGGTTAAAACCTGAATTGTAAGTGATTCGGGTGTAGACTCTACAATTTCAGTTCCGATCATGTTTTTTCTTACAAGATCTCTTATTGCCTGTTTGTGTTCTAATTGAATTCTTCCTCCTTTTGCATGAATTTCTATAATCTGATAACCTGATAGATACATTGCAATGATCTTTCTTTGAACTGATTCTACACTATCTTTTTGACTAATGACTGTCTTTGATTTTGAAAGCTTTGGACTTGAAGTGTTTGTCGTTGGTAATATTGAAAGCGATTTGTTGACATTTTTAATTATTGAAACAGAATCTCCTGTCTTTAGTTTCAGCTCATCGACCCATTTTTTGGGAAGAGATAGAACATACGTGGATCCCCCAACAAGTTGTAGTTTTCGAACCTCTCTATCGTTTAGTACTTCGGACAATGATTTTATTATATATCCTATAATTAAAGCACTTGCCCCCTATTTCTATATATGACTATATAGTTCTATATTGAACTATGAGATTTAAGAAATCATGGTCGATCCTCTGATATCTAATCTAATGTCTTGAAAATATGTAATGATGACCATTAAAATGAATAAAGGGTCACCTCATGTAGATAAAATTTTTAAAATTGTTGCCTTAGCGGCAGCCACGTATGTTCTTGTAGTTATTGCAATGATTGTAATTAATCTTGTAACCGGTTCAGCACAAGTTTGGCAGCAAGAGGGAATATCATTTCTTACAGGCTCTGACTGGAACTCTGTTGAAGACAGAGAATCTTATGGTGCATTTCCTTACATAATGGGTACTATAGTTAACGCTGGAATTGCCATGCTAATAGCAGTACCTCTAAGCTTTGGAATTGGCATGTTTCTTTCTGAACTTTCCCCTAGGTTATTGAGGACCCCTCTTTCTATGATCATAGAGCTTCTTGCAGCTATTCCAAGTGTAGTGTATGGATTGTGGGGCTTGCTTGTATTCAGATTTTATATCCAAGACTGGATAGAGACTCCACTTCATAACTTCTTTGGAGACAAGAGCATAATATTTGCAGGAACTCCTTTTGGACTAGATATTCTTACAGCAAGTATTATTTTAGCCATTATGATAATTCCTACCATTGCTTCTATTTCAAAAGAGATTATGTTGGCAGTTCCAAATAGTCAGCGTGAAGCGGCATATATGCTTGGAGCTACAAAATGGGAAGCTTTCAGACTTGCAGTATTGCCATATTCTAAATCTGGATTAATTGGTGCTACAATATTGGGTCTTGGAAGAGCTGTGGGTGAGACAATGGCAGTTACAATGTTGATAGGAAACGCAACTGGAGCAGCTGCAATTCCAACCTCATTATTCCAACCTAGCCAAACATTGGCTACTATAATGGCAAATGAATTTGCTGAGGCCTCTCAAGGTGGTCTTCATTTAGCAGCTCTTATTGGTATTGGACTAATTCTTTTCCTTATGGCCTTTACCATCAATGTAATTGCACATCTTCTTGTTGCTAGAGTAGTAAAGTCTCACGAGGGAGCAGTACTGGCATGATTACTCCTGAACAAAGAGCTGAATTTAGAAAACATTTTCGTTATAACGTAGGTAGGAGACTTGTACTGGACAAAATTGTTAAGTGTATCGTCTTTTCATGTGTGATAGTTGCCATTGTCCCACTGCTGGCTATCTTAGTCAATGTCTTTAGTAATGGAGCACCTGCGTTAACATGGGAATTTCTCACTGAAGTACCTGGAGCTGTAGGAAGTGATGACCCAGGAGGAATTGGTCCTGCTATTCAAGGAACTTTGGTGCTTATTGGAATGTCTAGTCTAATTGGAGTTCCGGTTGGTGTGATGGGTGGAATATTTCTCTCAGAATATGGTAACAATAGATATGGTAGGACAGTTAGATTTTTCAATGACGTACTTGCAGAATTTCCAACAATTGTAATTGGTGTGTTTGCATTTGTTTTAATTGTTTTAACAGTAGGGAACTTTTCTGTCTGGGCTGGTTCATTTGCACTTTCTATTGTTATGTTGCCAATAATAATGAGAACAACCGAAGAATCACTCAAATTAGTACCTGTCACATATAGGGAAGCTGGATATGCTTTAGGAATTAGGAGATATAGAGTAGTTTTTACTATTGTACTCAGTGGTGCAAAAAATGGTCTTGTAACTGGAATTTTGTTAGCAGTTGCAAGAATATCTGGTGAAACAGCACCTCTTATATTCACAATTCTTGGTAGCAGCGACTTCATATCAGACTTTAATGGACCAATTGACGCACTTCCGCTTAGGATATGGAGACTCTCATCACTCCCATATGACAGTGCAGTGACTCAAGGATGGGGGGCAGCATTTATTTTGATAATCATGGTTCTTTCAATAAATATTGGTGTGAGGTATATATTTTTGAGAAATAAAGAAAAAACATTTTTAAGGTTCAAGAGAAAGAGAGCTGTATCATGATGGAGACAGCAACTACAAGAACTCCTGTAAAGGGGATTTCAACTGAAGATGTAAAATACAAACTCATTGCAGAAGATATTACTGCAAGCTATGACGGTATAGCAACTGTAAAGAATGTATCAATGAAGTTTCGAGACAGGGCAGTTACAGACTCTTATAGGACCTTCTGGATGTGGAAAGACAACATTTCTTAGATGTTTAAACAGAATGCATGAGCTTACAAAGAATGCTACACTGACAGGAAAAGTTATGCTTGATGGTGAGGACCTTTACTCTACCAAAGTAGATCCTATTATAAATCGAAGAAAAATAGGAATGGTATTTCAAAAACCAAATCCTTTCCCTACAATGTCCATTTACGATAATGTTGCATGTGGTCTAAAACTAAATGGAGTCAGAGATAAAAAGATACTTGACGAAGTGGTGGAAGGATGTCTTAAGATGGCATCACTTTGGGAGGAAGTAAAAGGAGATCTGAAAAAACCAGGAATGGGTCTTTCTGGAGGACAACAACAGCGTTTGTGTATTGCTAGAGCACTTGCTATTCAACCAGAAGTTCTTTTAATGGATGAACCAACTTCTGCTCTTGATCCTATAGCATCTCAGAAAATTGAAGAGATGATGCATGAACTAAAAAAAGAATACACGATAATTATTGTGACACACAATATGCAACAAGCAACCAGAGTTTCTGACTATACTGGCTTTATGTATCTTGGAGACTTGGTTGAATTTGGAGAAACAAAACAAATATTTGAAAATCCCAGAAATGAGTTAACCGCAAAGTATGTTCAAGGCCATTTTGGATAATGACACGTCTTATAGATCCACATTTACAAAATTTATCTGAAATGATGAAACAAATGTCAGACTTGTCTATCCAATCTGCAAATCTTGCAATCGACTCTTACTTGGGTGGACAAAATGCTAGAAAACAGGTTCATGAACTCTCTAGTCAAATGATGAATTTGTATGACAAAGTTGGTGATTTGACATTTGAAATGATTCTTAGGTATCAGCCTGTTGCAAGTGACTTTAGGCTTATTCGTTCCTCACTTGAGATTTCATATGGATTTACACGATTGAGTAGATATGCATATGACATAACAATGGTTCGTGAAACTTTTGGAGATCTCACTGAATGTAAGAATGAAGTAATCTATACTTTATCTGGTGAAATTAAACAGATGGTCAAACTTGCTGTAGAATGTTTTGCAACCCTTGATCTTAATAAGGCTCATGAATTGCGAACTGATGAAGATCTTGTTGATAAATATTATAACAAACACCTGCCAATGTTGATAATGCTTGGTAATGTAAAATGTGCTCTTGCTGATGCCTTGGTTCTAAGATATATGGAGAGAATGGCAGACCATGCGGCATTCGTAGGTGACTCGGTAAACTATATTGTAACTGGTACGAGAACCTATTAGTAGTTTAATTTATAAAAATTATTTCACTAGGTCAAATCTATATAGATTTCATATTAACATGAAAACTATGGTAGGCAAAGGTAAATATGATATTTTTTGCACAGTTTACATGACAAACAAAGTCATTCTGGGATTAGCATTTATGCTAATTCTAATAGTGCCAGCAATGTCATTACCGGTGCTTGCACAGACAAGTTATACGATAACAGGAGCAGGTTCAACATTCGTGTTTCCAATAATGGATACATGGAGAGTTCAATACAACAAAATCTACCAGAACATCCAACTCAACTACCAGTCACTTGGAAGTGGAGCAGGAATAAAGTCTCTTAGAAGCAAAGAATGTGGATTTTGCAGCATCTGATGCACCATTATCAACAACTGATCAACAAAATGCACCAGGAGTACTTACCATTCCAGATTCAATAGGGGGAATAACAATTGCATATAACCTTCCTGGAATTGATAAAGGCCTAAAACTTACAGGACCTGTAATTGCACAGATCTTCATGGGCAACATAACCTCATGGAATGATCCTGCAATAGCAAACCTCAATCCGGGAACAACTCTACCAAGTCAAAATATTGTAGTATCTCACCGATCTGATGGTTCTGGAACAACATATGCTTTTACTGACTATCTTTCCAAAATCAGTCCTGATTGGAATACTAAAATAGGTAAAGGAAAGTCAGTCCCTTGGCCAGTTGGTACTGGAGGAAAAGGAAATGAAGGTGTTGCTAACATAGTAAAAACTACACCATACGCTGTAGGCTATGTAGAACTTGCATATGTTTATCAAAGCAATATGACATACGCATTTGTCCAAAATGCGGATGGAACTGCATTTGTAGAGCCAACTCTTGACAGTGTTGCAGCGGACGCCGCAGCAGCTGGTTCAAACTTGCCAGCATCAAACGGAGACTGGAGTAAAGTATCAATTGTTAACCAACCAGGAAGTAACTCGTACCCAATATCCACATTGACTTATGTCATGATATATCAAGACATGAGTACAATTAAGGGGGAAACGCAGGACAAGGCAACCGAGGTGATAAATTTCATCACCTGGATAGTTAATGATGGTCAACAATATGCTTCAGGGTTGTTGTATGTGCCATTACCAGATTCCATTAAGAAGGTAGACATGGATGGACTTGCTACAGTGACCTTCAATGGTCAAGCAATAACCAGTACCATAGCACCAGCAGGTAATGCAGCAGTACCAGAATTTGGCCCAATCGTCAGCTCTAGTTCTTGCAATTGCAATTGTATCAATAATTGCAGTTTCAGCAAAGACTGGACTGAGATTTAGTCCAAAACTCTAAACTCTTTTTCTTTTTTAAAATTATCATTCCACAGTTGGTTTATTTCGGTACTTTTTTAAAATTATCAATTCTTAAGTTGCTACAATTGGATAAATCCGCAAATCTAGTGTCTAAGGTATTACAATGTTCAATACATTGTTAACAATTCAATTGACAATCTGAGTATTATGCCTCGGATTGAATTACATAGATTTTTCTTCATATATGATTTCTATAGATAAATTATTATCTATTCATATTTTCATAATACTCATAGTTCTCATACGTGATATTTTTCATCTACTATAATAGATTGGGATACAACATACGTTATGACAAAAATTTATTCGCACATTTTAGTTCCATTTGATGGTTCGAAATATGCACAGAGGGCACTTGATGAAGCCCTCAAGCTTGCAAAAGATTTTGGTTCTGAGTTTAGTATTATTATGGCGGTGCATACGCCAGTGCTTGAACCGCCAGGCATGTTTTTTGGAATGGTTCAGGGGGTGGACTGGAATAAATCATTTGATGAGTATGTAGATGTTGCAGCAAAGAAGGCAGATCACATACTTCAAGAAACTGTGGAATATTGCAGGAAACAGGGAGTAGAGGCAGACTATGAGATAATCTCAGCCTAAACCAGGAGACGCAGTACTTGATTTTGTAAAAACAAATGATGTTGATCTAATTGTTATGGGTAGTCAAGGGCACAAAGGTATTGAAAAAAAAGTTCTAGGAAGTGTTAGTAGACATATTTTGGAAAATGCTACCTGTCCAGTACTGATAATACATTAATTTGATCTGCAAGTCGTACGATTCTAAAACAACACCTAAAAATTATTGGATTTTTTCATTCACAATAAATGTGTTTTAATCTCTTACTATGGTGATTCTATAACTTATGTTGTATACAAATGAATTTCACAAATCAATGTAGCATATAGTTAGTTACATGATCTATGTCGATCTTATGTAAATACCAATTGTTTTAGATCAGCTCAATGACAAAAAAAGTCTTACTAGGATTAACATTAATGTTAATTCTTTTAGTACCGACAACTGTTCTTAGTGCGCATGCACAGAGTACAAATCCCGGTCCGACACCACCTGCCGATGGTGATAAATTCAAATACAATTCCGGGGGTTCAACTTTCATATATCCATTAATGGATAAATGGAGAGTTAAATTTAATCAAATATACCCAGGAATCAAATTGAACTATCAATCAGTAGGTAGTGGCGCTGGTATCAAGCTTGTTTCTGACAAGTAAGGTAGATTTTGCAGGAACTGATGCTCCATTGCAGACAGCTCAAATTGCAAAAGCTCCACCAGGAACTCTTACTATTCCAGAGTCAATGGGCGCGATAGTTATGACTTACAATCTTGAAGGAGTTCGTCATAATGGACTCTTGTTAACAGGAGATGTTATAGCAAAAATCTATCTGGGTGAAATTACTACCTGGAATGATCCAGCTATAGTAAGTCTTCAAACAGATCCAAATATTGCACAAGCATTGAAAGATGATCGAAACAAGATTGTTCTTGTACACAGATCTGATGGTTCTGGAACAACATATGCCTTCACCGATTATCTTAGCAAAGTCAGTGATGACTGGGCTGGAGAAGTAGGAAAAGGAACATCTGTTCCATGGAAAGGAGGAATTGGAGGCTCAGGTAATGCTGGAGTTGCCAATGTAGTCAAGACCGTTCCTGACTCACTAGGATATGTTGAATATGGATATGCCACACATAACTTCTTGACAACTAATACCGGCAGCGGTGCAGGTTTAGTTGCAGGCTCGGGCAAAGTTCCTATGCCATATGCATATATTCAAAACGCTGACGGAACTGCATTTCTTCAACCAACCATGACAAATGTTGAAGCAGCTGCATCAAGTGCAATATCTTCACTGCCAACTTCAGACGGAGATTGGAGTCATGTGTCGATTGCTAATGTAGCGGGTCCAAACTCATATCCTATCTCATCATTCACATATCTACTGGTGAATCCAAATCTTGATCAGATCAAGGGTGAGAGTCAACAAAAAGCAAATGATCTAGTCTACATGCTCTACTGGATGCTATCCGACGGCCAGCAATATGCAGGAAAACTAGGTTATGCTCCATTACCAGGTGTCCTACAAAACTTGGACTATGCAGGTCTTGCTCAAATAAAATACAACGGACAACAGATCTGGGCATACCCATAAAGAACAACCAACTTTTCTTTTTTATTTTTAGTTTTTTCATAGGGAACACCCTATTCTATCATATATTCTAGTCAGTATCATACTGGTCTTTATTTTAAAATAAAATCTGATTCATATGGTGAACTACTAAATCTATTTACACTCTACTAAAAGCAAAGATCTTGTAATCACAAGTGTGATTGTATAATGCCTGATGAGAGTTGCAGAAGATGTGGAGGAGAACTTGTAAAACATCTTTGGTGTAGTAATTGCAGAAAGACGATACAAAAAATATGCAAGATGTGTAGCAGAGAAACATTAAGGCACCAACATACCTCTTGTCTTTCTTATCGTACAAATGCGGGATATCTGACAAAAATAGCCATATCTGGATAAGGTCATCCTAACGGACTAGATTAAAAATAAAGAAAAAGGGTTAGTTCTTGACTAGCGATTGTCGTAATGTCACTTTGATCTTGTAGGCTGTGAGAATTTCCTTGCATCTGTTTCTAATAGTGACCTCAGTTATTCCTGCTACACTTGAGACATCTCTTTGAAGGATGCTCTGTCCAAGGAGAGTTGATGCTATGTATAGATAGGCAGCAGCCAATCCGTTTGGAGCTTTTCCGTCGGCAAGACTGTGGTCAGATGTTTTTTCTGCAATTTCTGCAGCAAGTCTTTCTACACGAACTTCAAGTTTTGCCAGATTTGCTATTTTTGATATGTATTTTTCAAGAGTTACTACTGGTGCTGTTGTAGAACCCAGTTCCATCACAAGTGTTCTATAGTATTTTGCCGTTAGTTTGACATTGAGCTTTTCTTCTTTTGAACTTCCTGTTGCAGCACAGATCTCATCAAGGGATCTTACAACATCGCATTGTTTGCATGCCATGTAAATTGTTGCAGCTGACATGCATGCAACTGACTTACCTTTTGCGTCTGCTTGTCCCTGAAAGTTTCTGTATATCATAGATGCCGACTCGATTACATTTCTTGGCAATGACAGGGCATGACATGTTTCGCCTATCTTTGCTAAAATGTTTGCAAGTCGTCGTTCTTCTGGTGATGCAACTCTGATTCTAGTCTGCCACTTTCTTAGGTTGTACATCTGATTTGCCATGTCGCTTGATATTGTTCTTCCACTGAAGTCTTTTGTTCCCATGGCAATCTCTGTTCTAATTCCCAAGTCATGTTGTGCATAACTTGTCTGTCCTGATGCTCGTGTCAACTTCATCTTGTCTTCTGGATTTGTTGCTCTTGATTCGTGCCCGTAATCTGGCATCTGTTCCATTGCGACCAATCCGCAGCCAGAACAAATCTTCTCCCCGTTGTGAATGTCGTCAATTAAATTGGAATGACATTCTGGGCAATTTGTTTGTAGTTCTGTCATGGTCATCTTCTTCTATTTCCTTTGAATCTTTTGGGTCTCATCACAGGAGATTCTTCGACGATGAAAACTTTTTTCCCAATGTATTTTTTGATATTGTTGGTAAGCGGAACCGCTGAAGCATATGGTGCATCAACAGGACCTATCATTTCTGACACTTTGGCGATTTTGACTCCAGAGTTGTCTACGACTATCTGGTTATCTCTTAGATGTTTTGTGAGCCTAATGATGACTCTACCGCTACTCGCTAGATGCAATACTTCGCCTACCTCCTGCAATTGAATTCTCAATCAAATACTGTTATCAATAGAGTTCTGTCAAAATTACTTTAGCTTCAAGCTATAAACACTATTTACTTGGTCTGCTTTGCTCTTCTTGAAACTAGTTTTTCAGAAATTGCAGAAATTATTTTTGATTTTGGCTGAGCCTTAACAAGTGTGATATATCCAGACCTGACATACGGTCTTCTTGGAAATCTAACTTGATCATTTGTCTCAGTTGGCTCAAGCCCTGCAGCTTTGGCAGCGGATATTAATTCATTTAATGATGGATCAAAGATGCTCTTTTCACGGGATACACGTCTACCCATTTTCTTTGTAATGGTTTTATTAAAATAATCCAGCCAGACTACGACGTGTTCGTAATCCTTCATCTTATCACTTTATCAAGATTGCATTAACTGCGCCATCTTGACCAGGTCTAGAAATCACTCTGCACTGACCTGCTTCTGTTTCTAATATTGCTCCTTTTGAAATTACTCCGCGTCTTTCATAATCTTTGTTTGATGAATTCTTTAACACCTTGAGAATTTTTAATTTCTTGACCTTGGAACCTGGAACTGATAAATT
Source organism: uncultured Nitrososphaerota archaeon (assembly GCA_963824385.1). GTDB lineage: Archaea > Thermoproteota > Nitrososphaeria > Nitrososphaerales > Nitrosopumilaceae > Nitrosotalea. The sequence goes on along the minus strand of CAWGPD010000004.1, from coordinate 430,989 downwards.
TACAACATCTGTGGTCTTCAATGATGTTTTTTGATTTCCTCCCCGAGTCTTTCGCGATATGGTTACCTGTTCTCCTTTAATTGCTTCTACAGAATATCTGTCGATTTCATATTTTCGTCTTGATCGTAGAGGATATCTTCTTCCACCAGTAATCTTACTTGTAGCAAGATTTTCCACAGATTTCTTCATGTTGATTCGATAAAGTAACTCTAATTTATACCATTTACAGTATGGGATGCTATTTTTGGTTTGATTATTGGCTTGGAGTCAAGGGTTCAGCAGGTAAGGATTCTTCTGCAACTGGGACCTGACTTGGATTTCTTACTTTTGTAAAGAGTTTCTGTTTTAGAAGATCCTTGTCTCCTTGAATGCCAAAGTATTTCTGGAATTTTTCAGTCGTATTGTAAATCTTTAATCTTCCAACATTTTGGTGCTCGATATAGTCCAGCTGTTGTAATAGTTTTAGATGCATGTATACACCAGATCCTCTTACTTCTACTAGCCTCTTTGAAGAGACTGGTTGCATGTATGCAATATACGATAATGTCTTAAGTGTAGCAGTAGGCAAAAGTGGCTTTGATGCATACTTTCGAATTACTGTGTTATACTCTGGTTTTAGTTGAAATACATATGATCCGTCTGGTAGGCTAGCTACCTCAATTGCTTGAAATGCTGATTTTGTCTTTTTGACAAGATTTGTCATCAAGGCCAAAGTCTTGGTTCTGGATTCTGTTCCAGATGCTCTTATCAATTCCTCTATGGTTAGGGGTCTTCCTGCTGAATATAGTGATGCTTCTAGTCGTGCCATTGCCTCATCATCTTCTATCTTTCCCATATGAAACAAGTAAGGGTTGGAGCATACTTAAATGAAATTCCTACTGACTGTTGATCTACTTGTAAATTTCTATTTTATCAGAGAGACTACTATGTCATCTTCAGTCTGTTCAAGGTCTACTTTCATATCCCTTGCCAAAAAGAGAATGGCAAAGAAACATCTGATTACATCAATGAGCTCAGACTCCGATGTTATACTCTTAAAGGATCCAAAGCCTGTGGCTTTAATTTTGTTCATTATCAGTTCTTCATATTGTCCTATGATCTTCTCAAGAGAGATGAAATAATCATCAAAATTGGGGGCTTGGACTGGCTCAAACTCAAGTTGTCTTCTACTTGAACGCGGATTTGCTATTGTTCCAATAAGATTTTCTAAAACTGATAACAATTCATCCAGTGTTACTGGATATGTAGACTCGTGTCTGTATGGCATGTTAATTATTTCAATGTCCATGTCTTCTCTTTGGGTAAGAGGTTTTTTCTCCATGGCTGCCTTTTGTAGCGCAAAAATACTTTCTACCTTCATTCTGTGTATCATGGCTGAAGACAAGGCCGCAATTCCTGCTACTCTGAGATCTTTCTTATCTGTCTGATTGAGAATTTTAATCAAAATATCTAGGATGCGTATTACATCTATACTCCATACATCCTTTTTTGAAACATCTAGAGGACTAAATAATATGTTCACTGGCGGTTGAGAAATACCTACATCTGGATTTTCTTTGCTCACCATCTTACTGCTTTTTTTGTTTATAATACGTGTTTTATCTACTCTTTTCCTCAGCTCAAGTCAAGAGTTTTCCTCTAACACATCCCAAATATTATAAGCGGATCTTGTATATTTCTAGAAATGGACCAAGACTTGGAAAAATTTGACCTAGCTTGCACTTATCTTAAAAATGATCAGAGTGCTGCAGCTCACAACTTGTTTACTGCACTTGCCCAAAAAGAGATGAAAAATAACAGCTACAAAGCTGGACTCTACCTAATACTGGCATCTGAATGTAAATCAAAGCAGGGAAAGGAAAGAAAGGAAGAACTTTTGGAAGCTGCTAATTTCTATATCAAGATTGCAAAAAAGGATCCCACTAATGCAAATTATGCCTATCAGTGTGCCGCAAGATGTTTTCTAAGAACTGGACATTATGATGACGCAATGAAAGCATTTGAATCTGCTCAAAGGTATACGCCAAAAGTAATTGAGGAAAAAAGACCGATTGTTGTAGTTGATGACAGCCCTGCAATTTTATTAAGACTTAAAAATTTTCTCCAACAGTTAGGTTATGATGATATCCAAACAGACTGCAAATGGAAAATCAGCAATTAATCTCGTTTCGACACTTATAAAATCAAAGCAAAATCCGATTGTATTACTTGATATGGAATTGCCAGACCTAAAAGGAGATGTTATTGCAAAAACGCTTCTAAAAGCTAAACCGGATATTTCAATTATATTAATTACTGCCGATGAAAAATCAACACCGCGAGTTCGAAGTACTATTGGTTATGGTTCAACAGCGTTTGTTCAAAAACCCTTTTCAATAAACGAGTTAAAAAATGCACTAGATACAGCTAAGTTGTCTGAAATCAATTAAGTAATAACATCGACATGTTAAGCAGATTCACATCTTTGATTTGAATTCCATTTATCTTGTAATCTATAATCTGGTCGGAGAATTTTTCTACTACTCGCGCTGATGGGGTTTTTTCTGTCCCTTCTACTCTTAGTACTGTGATCATATTCCAGTCTCCATCTACTGTAGCAACAAAGAGATAGTTTGGCAAAGTCTTGACGTAATTTTTTATGGATTCTGTTATGGTATCCATTGATCTTGTTATTTTGAGTTTGAGAAATAATGCTTCAAACAGATCATTTGAAGATATGCCACTCAATACTGCCTTGTAGCCTTTTATGATTCCGTTCTTCTCCAGTCTTTCAATTCTTTTTCGAATTGTTCTGTCTGATACATCTACTCCAAAATTTCTCAGTTCACTTGCTATTTCTTTTGATGGCGTCCTTGCATTCTTGTTAAGAATGTTAATTATCTTTTGATCAACCTCATCTAATGTAGACCAGTTTTGATCATCTGACATGGTTTTCTATTTGAGTAATGACTTTTTGAAGTTTATGATGGTCCCACGCGCAGGATTTGAACCTGCGACAACCCGGTTTCTGTAAGCCTGATAGGCTGAATGACAGTTAGCCGATGGCCAACCACTACAGCCGGAAGCTCTACCAGGCTGAGCTAGCGTGGGACTGTTTCTCACGCAGTTTTTTCGTATTAAATAACTATCGATAATCCATGTTTTTTCAAAAAATTCTAATCTTGATGCTAAATTTTTCAGCTGATCATATTACATATAAACGGGATTGATTGTCTCGATGATGTGTCGGGGGTAAAAATGGCTGAAGGTGGATATGTATGTGTACCATATTTACAAAACGATTCCTTTACTACATTAAAGAATACATTTGAAAATTCAGATCTTGTCGACAATATGTATTTTGTAACTGCAACTTTTTCAGAAGACGGTCGAGCATATTTTCCATCACGCTCCAATACGTATCTTCTTGCAAGATTCAAAGATCGTTCCCAAATTATGACTGAAGTTGAAAAATGTAATCAAGAAACTCCTACATTTGTTTTTACAAAAAGTGACGAATTCTTTGAGAGATTAGCAGATCATAATTTGAATTTATTGTCATTCTACTATCTAGAATATGGTGACACTCAATCTGATTTAGATGATCTTGGCTTTATTATTGCCAAGCGCAACAGAGTAAGAAGAGCAGAGATGGGAACTCTCAAACTGTCTACTAATCAAACCCAAAAATTCACTTTTCCATATGAGGGAAATTTGGTAGTTCTTGAAGTTTCAAGTGATAGCAAACATCAGGCCGATAACAAATATTGTGAGAAAACAAGAAAAGAGGTTCAAAGAAAAGGAATTGGGATGACAACTCTTCTCAATCTGTCAGTAATTGAGAAAATAAAATAGATTTTTTGAGAATCTCTTTTCAAGAGATCACTTGTAATTCTAAACAATAATAGAAAAGTTATATACTCTTCCAAATTCTGTTTTGGTAATGAGTAAGCCATCTGAGCTTGGTGCGCTAAAAATTGGCTCTTACATATTACTTCCAGTAGGTGGACCCAATGAAGAGCCATGTAGAATTGTTGAATATGATACAAGTAAACCAGGTAAACACGGTGCAGCAAAGGCAAGAATAGTGGGAGTTGGAATATTTGACAAGAAAAAATATTCACACGTCTCACCAGTCAGTGCTCAAGTTCAAGTTCCTCTTATTGATAAAAGAGTAGGCTCCATAATCTCAAAAACACCTGTAAGTACCCAGATAATGGACTCTGAAACCTTTGAAGTATTTGATGCACAACTAATTGAAGACGAAATTAAAGACAAAGTTGCCCAGGGTTCAGACGTTGAATACTGGAAAGTCATGGACAGAACTATTATAGTTAGAATTAAGAATTAAAATTCGGATGCTGATGATGACTAGAAAAGCCAACTGATGGTATGATGAAGATTATGAGTATTGAAGCATCCAGGCTTTTCAAATATTAGAACTAGTTATACAGTACAACTTGTATGGGTACAATGTGAAAGGACTCTGTCATGTTTGTCTGGCATCCAACGTTGAAACTACGCTAAAGGACCATCTTTCACTATGTACTAACTGTCTGAAGCAAGTACGTGTACTGGAAAAAAATTAATTGACCTGAAAGGTATGATAGTAAATTGAAATTAGCGTCTCTTTTTTCAGGTGGAAAGGATAGTACATATGCAATATACAAAGCCAAGCAAGAGGGTCATAGCATAGAATGTCTTGCTTCAATATTTCCACAATCTGAAGAAAGCCATCTTTTACACTATCCAAACATTTCAGTCACATCGTTACAATCTACTGCAATGAAAATACCTAAAATTCTAAGCAGAGTAAATACAACTGATCCTAAAATCGAACTTGAAGAATTACAAAACCTATTGGGAAAAGCAAAGAAGGATTTTGGAATAGATGGAATAGTTCATGGGGGATTGTTTAGTGATTACCAAAGAATTCGGTTTGAAACAATTGGAAATAATCTGAATCTTAAAGTACTATCCCCGCTCTGGCATATTGATCAAAAAAATTATTTAAACGAACTGTTGGATTCTAAATTCAAGTTTATTATAACAAGCGTAACTTCAGCAGGACTTGATGAAACATGGTTGGGGCGCGAAATAACTAGAGACGATGTAGGACAACTTGTCTTATTGTCTGCCAAACATGGTTTTAATTTAACATTTGAAGGGGGAGAGGCTGAGACATTTGTTGTAGACTGTCCATTGTTTTACTCTCCTATTAGAATAATTAAAGCAAACAAGATCTGGGATGGTTATAGAGGAAGATTTGAAATAACCGAAGACTGTCTTAGCATAGCAATGTTAGACGGTCTAAAAACAGGTCTTAGAGCAGCGTTAAAGAAAATAGTAAATTCTTCGGGAATTGATGAGGCTCTAATCAAGGAACTTTCAAAAGATATCCAAAGGGCATTACTACAATCTGATGTAAATGTAAAACTAGTTTTTCAAATTACTAAAAACTTGGAGGAGAGATCTATCAAAGAGACTCCTCCTCCTGGACTTTCTAGAAAAGATCACATTGTGAAAATTCTATATGAAGAACTTGCTAAATTATTAGGCACAGAAGAACAATTCGTATTTCAACCCGGTAAAGTAAACAAGGTTTTGATGCTTGGAATTCAGGGAAGTGGAAAAACTACTGTAACTTCAAAACTTGCCAAGCTCTTGACAAGACAAGGTTACAGAGTTGCAGTAATCGGTGCAGATACTTACAGACCTGGAGCACTTACCCAACTTAAGACAATGTGTGAAAAGGCAAACGTGGAAGTGTATGGTGATGAAGGAAACAAAGATTCTCCAGAACTTGTAAAAAATGGTCTAAAGCATTTTGAGGGACAAAATTTTGATATTATTCTAATCGATACAGCTGGAAGACACAAGGAAGAAAAAGAATCTTCTTGATGAAATGACAAGAATTGGTAAAATTGCAAACCCAGACCTTGCATTATTGATAATTGATGGAACTATTGGACAACAATGTTACAATCAAGCTGAAGCATTTCATAAAACAGTTCCAGTGGGAGGAATTATAGTCACAAAATTAGATAGTAGTGCAAAGGGCGGTGGTGCACTTGCGGCAGCAGCTGCAACGGGTGCACAAATAATGTACATTGGAACAGGTGAACGAATAGATGATTCTTGAAAAATTCTCGCCAACAAGATTTGTTGGAAGAATGCTTGGAATGGGTGACATTCAAGCATTGCTTGACATGGCAAAAAGACTTGAGACTGAGGGCAATGAGGACAGACTAAAGAGAATCTCACATGGAAAAATGAACATGGAAGATTTCTACTTTCAAATTGAAGAGGCAACAAAGGCAGGGGGATTGCGTAACATCCTAGAAAACATGCCTGGTTTTTCTGGTATGGTAAAAGAAGAATCAGGTGGAGCAACAAGAACAACGAATGGAAAAGTGGCGTTTTATTATCCAATCTATGACAAAGGGTGAAAAATCAGATCCTGATTTGATAAATGCTTCTAGAGTGAAAAGAATTGCACGAGGTTCTGGGTGGCCAGAGCATGAGGTAAAAGAACTTCTCAAAGCATACAAAAATTCAAAGACCATGATGAAGGCTTCTAAAGGAAGACAGATGCAGGGAATGCTACGAAAGATGGGCTTGGGTTAGAATATTTTTCAAATAAAGATGTATCTAAATATCATATGTGATATTATCTAAACATCTTGTTGAACACCTATCAGTGTTATCAGACTCTGGGTATCCAAGAAGGAGCCTCCATTAAGGAAGTAAAATCGGCATATAGAAAACTAGCTTTAAAATTTCATCCAGATAAAAATACGCTGGATCAGGAAAGCACCAAATTCAAGACTGGTAGTTGAAGCATATCAAACACTTCGTACGGAATACAAAAACAAGATAGGAACAAAGTCTTCTGAAAAATATCATGATAAAGATTCCAAGAAAAAATCTAATTCTAACTCGACTTATTCATGGGGTGCAAGAAAATCGGATAGAAACCCAGAAGAAGACTGGACTAGACATACAAGATATGCTGAAGATGAATATCAAAATTTTTGGTCACATTATGAAAAGACTTTTTGGGATTATTATGAAAAAGTAAGAACCGAGACAAGATCTGAAACTGAACCAATACATGTAGAACAAGAGGTCTCCGTATCTGTAAAAGTTGATCCTGGTAGGTGCATAGCATGCTGTAGCTGCGAGACAATTGCTCCTTCTGTATTTAGGGTAGAAAAGAATGTTAGAGTAAATCCCAAATCTACAGTAATTAATGAACAAGGCGCAAAGTCAGAAAAAATACTTGATGCTGCACAAACATGTCCTACCAAAGCCATTAGTGTTTCAGAAAAAGAATCCTGTAGACGTCTATATCCGTGGTAAATTATATAATTGTGACTATCTACGGTTCCTAAGATTCTCAGGTATCACTGAGAAAAAAATGATTATTCATTCCCGATTTTCGGGAATTATTTTAATAAAGGAAAAAAAAATTATGTGATTTAACTAAGGTTCTTGTAGTTACCACTTAGATATGCACCGCTGACAAGTCTTGCTGTTCGCATATGTGCTATTAATCGCACAGCCTGTCTGAAATGAATCACAGTTTTGTGGATTAGAAACCATATGTGCACCATTGCTGTTTCCGCTGTAAGTTCCTGGGGGTGCCCCACCGCCTGCTGTTGACATTGCAACCATTATGACGCATGCGCCACCAAAACAGGCTGCCAGAATGATTACGAGTTCTCTTGAAACCATATTCAATGGTGGGACTTCACTTTATTTAACAGTTGTTCACATATGCCAACTTAACATACGCTTGTCAGTACTATGGATTAGTTTATCCAATAATGTTTTTGACTGTTTAATTACGATTAAAACACCTCTCATTTGCTTTGTATGTTGTTGAAAAAAACTAAGATGGATACAGTGATTGAGGAAACCAAGCAAATCCTACGGGAATATCATTTATGTGATTACTGTCTTGGAAGAATGTTTGCAAGTAGACTAGGATTAGTTTCTCACAAAAATCTCGGTACAAAAATTAGGAAAATTATAAAGCAAAATAATCCAAAATCATGCTATTTATGCAAAAATCTAATGCCAGAACTTGATGTTTTCTTAAGCAAGATACTTGATATTTCAAAGAAATATGAATTTTCAACATTTCTTATAGGGGCGATTCTTAAACCTTCAATTTTGGATAGGGATGATATCGTCCGTTCAAAGTTTAAGCTACGTGGAATTGCTGGAATCAAAAGTGACATTACAAGAGAGATGGGAAAACAATTTGGAAAAAAAACTAGAACTAAAGTTGATTATCAAAATCCGGATATTGTCTTTACAATTGATTTCAAAAAAGACCAATGCGAAGTAAAGCCAAAAGCATTGATACTGCAAGGGCGATATACAAAAGATATGCGTGGAATTCCACAAAAACAAAAATCTTGCAATAGATGTGACGGAAAAGGATGTTTTGTATGCGACTTTCACGGAATATCTGAATTTAATAGTGTAGAAGGTAAGATTGCCAAGTTTTTGTTCGAAAAATTTGGTGCCCAACAAGCCAAAATGACCTGGATTGGCGGTGAGGATGAGTCTAGTCTTGTTCTTGGTAATGGAAGACCTTTCTTTGTTAAATTGATAAATCCCCATAAAAGAAAAATCATCTTGCCAAAAAATATTGTACTTGATGGTGTCTCTATTTTACATCTAAGAATAGTTTCAAAGGTACCAACTGATCAAATCAAATTCAAAACAAATGTTTTATTGGAAATATCCACTGAAAAAGATCTGGTCCCTGAAGCATTGAACGTTTTAGAAGGCCTAAAAGATATGCCTATTTCAATAAGTGAAAACACATCTAGGAATAATCAAAAAAGAATCTACAATGTAAAGATCAAAAAAATAGATCCTAGAACATTTAATATTCTTGTAGAATTGGATGGGGGAATTCCACTCAAGAGACTTGTGACTGGTAATAATGTAGAACCAAACATTAGCATGCTGCTTGAAAATTCATGCAAATGTACTACATTTGATTTTCATAAAATAGTGCTTAGCAATTGAATTTGTAATGTGATAAAACAAGGACAGTTTCCTAATTTACCCTGGTTAAATGAAATTTGTCATTTTATGTCAAGCTTTTATTATAGTCTAATTCACTCTTGTTCGATTGGATCCTTTACTTAGAGTACACGAAGCTTACAAAAATGGGCTAATTCCTGAGAAAATTCACTCGTTAATAATTAAGAGGTTTGAGGTGACTTTGTCCGGCATACAAAGGATAGAAAAGGCATCCGGAATTAATTTTCCACTTGCATATGTAGAACCGTCAGTAGTAGTATCTCACCCATCATCTGGCTCTTTTGATTATGGTATATTGTTTGCAAGAACAATTCCAATTGTCTCTGGTGATAAATTAAATATCATAATACAGATTACTGCCCCACTTGTAGCATATGGCCTCAAAGGTACAATTCATGCTATCTTGGCACATGAATTTCTCCACTATTTAGAACTGATTCGAAGAATATCAAAGATGGATATTATATCTGATGAACTAAGCGGAAATCTTTTTGAGAGTAGTTACTCTGATTCCACCAGACTTTTTGACCCAAGGGCTGTATTTGATGATAAAACACTTCTATCACACATAACCAAAAAGTTTCCAGAAGGATTTAGGGACTATAAACTTGAGGATAAAGTTCTAAAATTGTGGATAGAAAAGAAACTTCCTATCATAAACATTACAATGGATACAAACATTGCCAAGATTCCAGTAACAGTGATTGCAAATACTGTGACTTGAACCAAATCTTTTACAGAAATTAGATCAAATAGACTCAAAAAGTTTCTAGACTTAGAAAAAAGAAGCTATATTAATTATTGAATGAATTCGGTAAATCCACACTTGCCACAACTGTGTCTATTTTTATGGTTGGACATGAATACGCCCTTACCGCATCTTGAACATTCCTTCCTTTTTCTCTCTGTTTTATCTCCGGACACCTTGTAATACTTGTAAACTTGTGGGCTAGAGCCTTTTTTGCTTGCCATTACTTACTCTCTTCCTTTGGTGCTTCTGTCTTCTCTGCTGATGCTTCAGTACCCTCTGGTTTTGCAACTGCACCTTTTGCCTTTTCTATTCTTGCAAAAATTGCAGCCTTGAGATGTTCTTTAGCAAGTTTTTCATCTTCATATACATAGAAACTTCCTGATACTACTGGTCTTCCAGTTTCATTTTTCAAAATTATTGGTATTACAATTTTTCCTTCTAGATTGAATTTTTTTGAGATCATGTCAACTGCTTCTAGTTTCTTTAGTCTGCCAGAAAGCCCTTTGAAGTTACAAGTAATCTCTCTTCTTGACAGTAAGGGATTCTTTACATCACGTGTAACTTCGATCATGGACATGTAATCCAAGTCCTTTTAATAGTTCATATAAATCTTAACGGCTGCTAGACAACAAATTTATGAAATCATGATATCTAAAGCCTGTGGATAGATTTATGGTACACCTGAAAAACTCAGGTTATGTTCCAACTGATGCAAAAGCACTACTTGCAAAAGCTGATCAATTAACTTCTGAAATGGATGTAATTGTACGAGACATGAGAGTCTCAACTAAATATTTAGAATTTGATGTGTCTGTTAAAAAAGAAGAACTGGATCAAGTTGTAAAAAAATTCCAGTCCATTGGACCTCTTGATGATGCAAGACATGTTGTCGAAGAGAAAATTGAAAAAGAAGAGGCACTAAAAAGAGCAAAACAATACTTTAACGATGAAAAATATTGGGAGTGTCATGAAGTCCTTGAGGGTGTTTGGAAAAAGACACATGAAGGAGAAAAAGATCTTGTTCAAGGAATTATTCTTGTTGCAGCGGCACTAGTTCATTATCAAAAAAATGAAAATGACATATGTCTTTCAATAATGAAGAGGGCTATGGAAAAACTCTCTAGCGCTTTTGGCATATATTATGACATTGACATGGACAAGTTTAGAAAAACTATTGAGAAAATGATCTCTTCTAAAAACATAGAACCGTTTATGATTTAATGGCCTTTATTGCAGTATTGATGACATCTGCTCCCATGATGAGTCCAATTCTGCCTTTCTTTGCCTGCTCTTCTGTAAATCTTGTAGTTCCATCTTTTTTGATAAAATCTCCTGAAATCAAAACAGGGACTGGATCGTCACTATGGCTTTTGTTTATGCATGGTGTAGAATGATCTCCTGATATGACAACTGCAACTTTTGATGTGTCTATATTATCAAGCAAAGTCCCAAAGAATCTTTTGTCTATTTCTTCTACGTTTTGCATCTTGCCCACTGCATCTCCGTCATGACCAAATTCATCTGGTCCCTTGATATGAACATAAATTGCATTTTCTGTCTGCATTGCTTTGGCTGCAACACGTGCCTTTTCTTCATAATCAGTAAGACCACCTGCACTAAATGATTTCATCTTCAAAACATTTGCAATGCCTATCTCTACTGGCATGTCTACTATGCATGAAAACTGCATCTCATGCAACTTGTTTATTGGAGTAACATCTGGAAACTTGTTTCCAGCATCACGTAATAGAATTGAATTTACCATCTTCTTGCCCTGTTCTTTTCTATTTTTATTTACAGTACTATCTTTCATAATCTGAAGCGATTTGTCTGTAAATTCATTTACAAGTAATGCTGAAAGTTTGGCACCATCAGACTCGTTTAAGGGCAATGACTTTTCTACCTCCATGTAATCCCCAACTGCCTTGGCAACTCCCATGCCGTCTATTCTTGCATAAGCTGGATTAGTATTGCTAATATCTGGTGTAAGAAATATCCCATCACATCTTATTCTAACAATTAACCTATGTCCAATTGTTGGGGCTACGACAACTGATGCTTTTGGATTTGAAAACTTGATTTTTTGTTCTAGCTCCCGAGAAATTGCAATAGCGTCTTCTTTCTCTATGTTTCTTCCAGCTCTACAATCTGTTATAATTCTCTCATCATTTACTGTAGCAAAGTTTCCTCGCAGTGCAAGATCACCATTTTTAAAATCAATGCCTACCCCAATTGCCTCAATTACTCCTCTTCCAACATATTGCGTATTTTCAAATCTATACCCAAGCATATTGAACACTGCAATATCTGATTGAGGGGCTATTCCCCTGCCTACTGAAATAACTTCTCCTATGGCACCATTTCTTGCAAGTCTATCAAGATTGGGAGTTTTTGCATAACTTAACGGAGTTGAACCCTTCAAATCTGGATGAGGCAAGTCGCCAATTCCATCAAGAAGAACGTAAATCATGTGAACATCGGAGTTATCCATTTTTCTAAATCTCCCAAGCTTCCGTTTTTTCATATCACACATAAACCTTGATTTTTTAAGCGATCTAAATTCTAAAACAAATTTCTGCTTGGTTATATTTTCAATATTGATTTTCTACAATAATGAGAACCAATTTTTGATATCTAAACTGAAAGAAAATTAAGATGATGTGACTGCAGATAATTTTATCTTAAAATTTAATCTCTTTCCTGCAAGAGGATGATTCAAATCAACTGAAACTATATTTTCTTCTATTGCAGTTATCACTGCAGGTACCTTTTCTCCAGTGGGCAGTCCTGCTTCAAACAATAGTCCTGGAACAAGTTCTGCATCAGGTGGGAAAATCTCTTTTGGTACCTTTTGAATTAGGGTCAGATCGTGTTCACCATATGCCTCTGCTGGAGAAATACTAAATTGCTTTTCTTCTCCTTCCTTCATTCCAAGTATTGCATCATCAAATCCCTTTATTACCTGGCCTCCGCCGATTTCAAATTCTAATAGGTTTCCCTCATCAACATTACTATCAAAGACTGTTCCGTCATCAAGAGTTCCTGTATATTCTATCTTGACCTTGTCTCCTGTCTTTGCAGTCAAGGTTTAACACTCCATACCTGTATGCGAAAATATTGTTTTATTTTCTTCATATTTTTCTCACAAATGTGTACTAGAAAAGTCCTTTGGTAGTAAATCTAGACCTAGTCGTTTGACGGAAATTGCTTTGCAAATTCATCTGCAAATTTCTCATAATGCTCTCTTGTCTTTCCTATCTCCTTGAGTTTTGCATGCTCTACCTCTAGCAGACTATTATTGACCTGTTCTGCTTCATTTCTTAGAGCCATCTCGGCCATCTCAAACAACCTATTGTTTTCCTTCCATACGTGCTGTACCACATGATTGATGTATTCTTGCATGTCTGTAATTAATTGGGTCGCATCACTACTTTTTAGGTATGTTTTTGCAGATACTTCCATTCTTGCTCCTATCTTGCGGGTGACCTCATGTTCCATGAGCATAACAGTGATTGGGCCTGTATTTTTTGGCATTCCCTTTTTCTCAAGTTCTGGAAACAGAGAGTTTTCTTCTTTTCCATGATGGCACACATCGGTAAAATTTGTTGAAAAATCAATCACTTGGTTTAGAATTGGTTCTGGTATGGTCTTACCAGATTGTAGTAGAGGAATAGTAGACCACATTGACTTTAGTACTTTTTCTATTAAATCATGATCTCGTCTTAATGATGTTGTTGACATGTAATAATTTAGAGATCTCGATCTTCCAATTTAAGTTTAATTTTTTTAATAAAATGATTGTTTTGGACTGTTGGAATCAAAATTGTACTGTATTGGCGGTAATTTCCGATCTTTGCAAAGGTTTTAAATTGCTAGTTTAAAATCTAGCAGTATGGGGGATTTAAGGAAGGATTATTCAATTGATAGATTTGTTATAGTTTCTCCTGAAAATAATTCTGTTAATGATTCCAAGAAATGTCCTTATTGTCCTGGAAATGAATCCATGACCAATCCATCAACACTTTCTCTGGTTGCAAAAGATGGGATGTTGCAAAGACTTCAAGATACTGAAGATAACTATGTACAGAATTGGTCAGTTAGAGTATTTGAAAGTAAAAATCCTGTTGTTACAACTACTTCTGAAAACTCTTACAGTGATAGACCGCTTTACAGCGAGCCTGCTTACGGGTATCATTATGTTGTTGTTGCCTCGGAAAAACACAAGGATTCCCTTGCAAGCATATCCACTGAACAATGGTCTAATGTACTTGTTGTAATACAAGACAGGCTTAGGTGGCTATACACCCAACGCGGTGTTACATATGTTTCAATATACGTAAATCACGGAAAAGAAGCTGGTGGCTCTACTAACCACGCCAACCTAAATGTTGTAACTTTTTCCACAATTCCTCCTGTTATAGAACAAGAGGCTGAGGCAGCGCACAAAATCCTAAATGAAAAAGGAATATGTCCAATGTGTCAGACTGTGGGTACTGAAACTGGAGGACCTAGACAAATACTTCAGACAGAAGGTTTTGTTGCTTTCTGCCCATGGGCTCCATCTCATCCATATGAATTTTGGATTTATCCAAAAAAACACATTACGAGTTTTTCTAAAATAACTCAAAAAGAGATAAATGATTTATCACTTATTTTACGCGCTACTTTAGGTGGACTTGCAAATACAATGAAAACTCTGTCATATAACATGGTCTTTCATCTTTCTCCTGAAAAGAAAAACAATAGACAGATTCATTGGCATATCGAAGTGTATCCGCAAGCTGATCCTTGGTCTGGACTTGAAAGAGGATATGGAGTATTTCTTAACAAAGTACCTCCTGAAAAAGCTGCAGAGGAGCTTGGTGCTGCATGTAGAAAAGAACTTGCAGGTCTTGTCGGAATAGTTTAGACAATCATTTGGTTTATTTATTCAAGTAAGAGATGGGTTGTAATGGCAATTGAGAGATGGATATCTGTTGCAAGTCTTGGTTTGTATATTATGTTTGCAGCTCAGATGATATCAATTTCCATATATCTTACTCATCCATCAGAAGATATTGATCCTTCATCTGAGGTAAAAGAATTCATATCTATTGGTATTGCACCTGCGATAGTTTTAACTGGCTCTGCTTTTATGATGGGACGAAGATACGGTTCACGATTTATTGGATCAGTTATAATATCTGGCGGAATAATTACAATCATTGGAATGTATTATGTTACTATTCTAATAAAACAAATTCCGGTTGTCTATCTTGTACCAGAACTTACAATAGGTCCTTTTGTATTCATCGCAACTTCAATTCCTGTAATGATTATAGGTGCATTATTGTTTAGATTGAAACCTATGCCTAAACGAGATTATTTCTTTGATCGATGATCAAATCTCAATGAATTTGAATGTCGCTTAAACCCTAGATTTTCATAAAATGGAATAAGATCATCTGAACAATCAAGAATTGTTTTGTAACAGCCTTTTTTCTCGGCATATTTCAAAAGTGCACTGACTATTTTTTTCCCTACTCCTTTGTCTTGGTATTCTTTTCTTACTACTACATCTTCAATATGACCTACTTTGCCTCCATCATGGATGAATTTTTGTTCGATCAAAAGAGTTGTTGCACCTATAACTTCTTCATTGTATATTGCAACATAGATGACATGATCTGGATTCTTTGAGATCTTGTCGAAAATGATACCTGCTTTTTTTGGTTTTATCTGGCTTGATTTCCTAAGCGAGTCAAGTGAAAGTAAAAACCCATTGTACAAATCTCTTCTTTGTAATTTGCGTATCTTGATAGTTGACATACTTTGGTCTAAATCTGACCTAATCGTGCAATGTACTGCTGGTATGCACGTCTGTAAGAATTCTTGTCTCCAATGTCCAGAAATCCTTTCTTTATGAGAAAACCACTTACCTTGTTCTTCTTTGTTATGGCACTGCGTATTACATCATCCATACCGTATGGTTTGTTGGGTGGTATGAACTTGAATATTCCTGGCTCCATTACATAACATCCTATGTTGATATTTCCTTTAACTTCTGGTTTTTCACGCCATGCTTTTACTTTGTTGGCCTTGTCCATCTCTATGAATCCGTATTGTAATTTAGTTTTATATTCAAATAACCCCATGGTAACAAATGATTTTTTTCTATGATGGTCTGATATCATACTTTTCAAATTAAAATCAAATATAGAATCTCCATACAGACAAACAAATGAGTCGTCTATGAGGTCCTCTGCAGTTTTTAGTTGACCAGCTGTGGCAAGAGGCCTGTTTGCAACAGCATATTCAATTTTTACACCAAATCTACTTCCATCTTCAAAATAATCCTCAATTGTTTTTCTCAAATAACTTACACAAAGTACAAATGAATCAATCCCGGCTTGTTTTACCCATTCTATTAGATGTTCTAATAGTGGTTTTTCCCCAAGAGGAAGCATTGCTTTTGGAAGAAATGTAGTATATGGCTGAAGTCTTGTACCAAGGCCACCAGTGAAAATGACAGCTTTCATGTATTTTATTCTAAATTTCTGGTATTTATGTTGAAGGATGAAACAATTCTATCTTGATATCTTCGAAATTTTTCCTAATACGTCGGCTGGATTTTTTCCAAAAATTAAAATCATGGCTTCTTTTCCAAAACCTCCTCTATGAAATACAATATCTGGAGGAGTTTTCAAATTTGTTATAGACTACCTTGATTCCCCATGACATGGTATTGCCCTCCTTTTCTCTAATCTCAAGTGGTTCTTCACTTCTATCATAAGATGAAACTTTCAATCCTTTGGAGACTGATTTTTTGATTATCTTTTCATCATACTTTATGTTCAAACTAGATCTTATGGAAGGAAATTTTCTTGCCATTTCTAATACTGCTGATGCGATATGCTTTGATCCTCCATACTTGAGATGACCTGCTACTGTTACTAGCTTTCCAGTTCTTACAATTCTACCTTCTAACCCCAATACATCTTTTAGAGTTGTTGGATTTGATATGGAATATACAAAATTTGTTTGGCATTCTGGAATGTATTCATTTATGGATTTAATTGAGCAAAACTCTGAAATGGCTTTGGATAACTGGTTTTCAATCACATCACCCTTTGATCTTTTGATAACTGGTATGCCTCTTCCACTCTTTGTAGCGTTTCTAATGGATTCTACTGTAAAAAGACGTGCAGAATCAACTGCATCTGATAATTTTTTTCCTCTTGCAATGTTTGCACATAGAGCGGCTGAAAAAGTACATCCTCCTCCATGACTTTCAAATTTTAGTCTAGTGTGAGAAAAAATACTAAATTTTTTATCTTCTAATAATACATCTGTGACCTTGTCTCCATTGAAAAAATGACCGCCTTTTATTATCACATTTTTTGCTCCCATTTTTTGAATTTTCATTGCGGCATTTTTCACATCCTTTAACGATTTTATCTTGATGCCTGAGATCTTCTCAGCTTCTATAATATTTGGAGTGATTATATAGCAAAGAGGGACTAGAAACTTTTTGAAATCAGAAAAAGCACTTTGCATTTGTAGAATTCCACCAGTCGTGGATTTGAAAATGGGATCAAGGATTATGGGAATTTTAATTTTTTCAAATTCTGAATGTATTGCTCTAATAGTTTGCTTGTCGTAAACCATTCCTATCTTGATTGCATCTATGTGAAAATCTTCTAGAATTGACCTTATCTGACTTTTTACAAGTAATTTTGAAACTGGTTCTACACCAAAAAGCTTGATGTATTCTGACTAGTAATTGCTGTAACTACACTTAGACCATCTACTCCAAATGAGCTAAATGTCTTCAGGTCTCCCTGAATGCCTGCTCCTGAGGATGGATCAGAACCTGCAATTGACAACACATGCATGATCTTAGGTTTAGAAACTCACGTTTAAATCCAATTACTCGCTAAAAATAGTAAATTGAGTACACAGATGAATGCAGCACGAAGAGGTGTTGCCACAGATGAAATGAAGGCAGTTGCCCATGATGAAGATGTGACATTGGATTGGCTTATTCCTAAAATTGCAAACGGTTCTATTATAATTCCTCACAATAATACTCGCCTGCAAAAAATTAGGGTGGTTGGAATAGGAAAGGGCATGAAGACTAAGGTGAATGTTAACATTGGAAATTCTACATTAAATCAGAATCTTGAAGAGGAGATCAAGAAAGCTCAGGTCGCAATAAAATATCATGCTGATACCATCATGGATCTTAGTGATGGAGGTGATGTGGGATTGTATAGAAGAAAACTACTTGAAGTTGCACCTATTGCTTTTGGAACAGTTCCTGTTTATGAGGCATATAATTACGGTGTGGAAAAACACAAAAATCCACTTGACATCACAGAGGATGATTTTCTAAATGCTTTTGAACATAATGTAAAAGATGGAGTTGATTATACCACAATTCATTCGGGTATAACTAAGGATATAGCAAAACGTATTCTTGCAGTAAAAAGACACGGAGGCATCGTAAGCAAAGGAGGCACTATTACAGCTGCATGGATGTTAAAGTATGACAAGGAGAATCCTTACTTTGAGCATTTTGATTATTTGATTGAGATTGCAAGAAAATATGACGTTACTTTTAGTCTGGGAGATGCACTACGACCAGGTTCTATTCTTGATTCTCACGATGAACTCCAAGTACAGGAAATGATCAATATTTCACGACTTACTAAAATTGCACATGAAAAAGATGTTCAAGTGATGGTTGAAGGACCAGGACATGTACCACTCAACGAAGTTGCAGCCAATGTTAGATTGGCAAAATCTCTAATTGGCGAGGTTCCATATTATGTTCTTGGGCCACTTGTAACAGATGTTGCTTCAGGACATGATCATATTGCAAGTGCAATAGGTGCTGCAATCTCTGCAAGTGAAGGAGTTGATTTACTATGTTATCTAACACCTGCAGAACATCTTGCATTGCCTAATGCCGAAGAAGTAAAAGCTGGACTTATTGCATATAGGATTGCAGCTCATGCTGGAGATCTTGTCAAATTAAGAGACAAGGCAATCAAATGGGATATGGAGATGACTGAAGCAAGAAGAACATTGAATTGGGAAAAACAGATTGCACTCTCAATTGATCCAGAAGAGGCAGCACGCATTCATGCAAGAACAGGTCAGCTCAAAGGAAATACAGTTCCATGTACGATGTGTGGAGGAGCATGTGTTTACATTATGCTTCCTCAACAGAGATTTACAAAAACCGAAGTAGAAAAATTACAACAGACTAGCTAGTACTTTCTCAAGACTTGGAACCGTTTGAAATTTTTTCATATCTGATGGGGCTATCCACTGATACTCTGAATTTTCCCAATTCAATCTAATTTGAGGTTTTTTCACAGAAAATAAAAATGGAAAGATCAACCATTCATGATTTGCATATTGGGGAGAATCTATTCTAATTTGGGATGCTGCTCTAAGCAATGTAATTTGATTTTCTGTAATACTTGTCTCTTCGAGAATCTCTTTTTTTGCCCTGTACAACGGATCCTCACTACCTTCTATGATCCCACTTATGCCTGCCCAAAGATCTTTCATTGTCCTAACCTTACTACTGCGTTTTAAAATGAGATACTGATCGTCCTGAGTTAAAAAAGAAGTTACAATTTTAGTGGATTTCAATTATTTTTCTACAGCATTTACCATTGTAACAAGTTTCTTGTATGATTCGTCAAAATCTACATTCTTGGCTAGTCTTTCTTTGGCACTTGAGATGTATTTTATCATCTCCTCTGTTTTATTCTCTTGAATCAAAA
Source organism: uncultured Nitrososphaerota archaeon (assembly GCA_963824385.1). GTDB lineage: Archaea > Thermoproteota > Nitrososphaeria > Nitrososphaerales > Nitrosopumilaceae > Nitrosotalea. The sequence goes on along the minus strand of CAWGPD010000004.1, from coordinate 411,414 downwards.
TGAGCATTCTCCCTATGTCCTTCCAAAATTCTTCTGCGTATCTTCTAATCTCAGGATTTGAAATTATTGTTTCAATAAGTTCTTGTGGTTCTGTCATTATTCCAGTAGTGAGATATTTTTGAGCCTTGAAAGTAGTTCCTGCCATTTTTTCAACTAGAGAGAAATTTTCTTCCTTTGCAAATATGTTGGCAAGTGCCAAATTTACCAAGTGAGGCATTCCAAGAACAATTGCAATTTTCTTGTCATGCTCTGCTGCATCTATCTGGACAAAGCTTGCCTCTTCAAACAATGATTTTGCTACGGCCATCTCTTTTTTTGCATCCCTGATTGGGATTGAGATTATGTTTTGTCCTTTTAATTTCTTAGTTCCAGGGCCAAACATGGGATGGATGCAAATGGGGTTTACTTTGTCTGGTATCTTGGAAAGTGCAGCGGCAGTTTTTGTTTTAAGAGAAGAGATGTCTATCAAATAAGAGTCACGCTTCATCTCTTTTGCAATGAGTCTTATCGTCTCAGGTGTACGTTTTACTGGAATACATAAAATAACGTAATCAGCTGTTAAAATAGCACCTACAAGTGACTGTGCCTTTGTAACTAATTTATTCAAAATCTCTTTTTCAGAGTCATATCCAATTATGTCATAATCTTTCTCAAGAAAATACCTTGAGAACCATTTTCCCATTTGACCTTCAGCACCAATTATGGCAATTTTCTTCTTCATTGTTTACTCTTTAACCTGTCCTCTATTATTTGCATTCCCTGATTAAGTGTATCTTCTGGCTGGCAGGCTGATATCCTAACAAATCCTTGATAGTTGCCAAATCCTTCTCCTGGTGCTATTGCAACCCCTGCATCCAAAAGTTTGTTTGTAAAATCTACTGAATCAAAATTATCCTGTCTTATCTTGGCAAATATGTACATGGCACCATCTGGCTCTACAAAGTCTAATTGCATTGTTTTTGCTTTTTTTGATATTGATTCTACTCTGTTTTTAATGGTTCTAGTATTGTTAGTTGTATCTGCCTCTAATGCTTTCATGGCAACGTATTGGATTGGTTCTGATACATTTGTTAATGCAAGAGTCTGAAGCTTTGACATTTTTTCTATTATATCGGGGCTGGATATTGCATACCCGATTCTAAAGCCTGTCATAGCATGTGATTTTGAAAATGACTGTGTAACTATGGATTTGTTATATCCATATGAAAGTATACTCTTCCATGACTTGTATGCATATGATGAGTAAATCTCATCACTTAACACATACAGATCATTTTTAACTGCTAAATCTATTATTTGATCTTGTAATTTTACTGGGAGAATCTTGCCAGTTGGATTATTTGGATAGTTGAGAACTATCATCTTTGTATTTTGATTTATTGCATTCTCTATATCTTTGATATTTGGCTCCCACTTGTCTTCAAGTGTAGTGTGAATAGTTCTGATCTTTATTCCAGAATTAAGAGCATTATCACGATATGCCGGCCAAGCTGGTTCTATTATTATGATTTCATTGCCTGGATTCATTAGGCTAGAAATTGCAAGAAATATGGAAAATCGTGCTCCGGGGGAAACTAAAATATTTTCCAATGATGTTTTGACTTGGAATTTTTCTGTGACATACTTTGCAAGTGCATCTCTAAATCCTGACATTCCCTTTGAATCTCCATATTTTGTATACCCCATGTCATAAACTTCGGAGAGTGCATCTTTGACAATCTTTGGTGGTAAGAAATCTGGCTCGCCCACCTCCATATGGATTATTTTTTTCCCTTCTTGTTCCATTTTCTTTGCTTTCAAAAATACTGCAAGATGTGTATGCTTGTTTGAAGATTGAATTTTAACAGATTCGTTTAATAGGAAATTTAACATTATCATGGCTGTCTTTTCGTCAAGTCCTATCTCTTTGCATAATGTCAAGACTCTTGCACGAAGTTGATTTTCTCTTTCTTCATCTGTAACTCCTATGCCTAGATTATTCTTTAAATTACCAATTTCTTTTGCAACATCATTTCTTTCTTTAAGTAATTTTAGAATATCAAATGTTATTTTGTCTATTTTGTCACGCAAGTTGTTGATGTCTGTCATTTCTTATCTGATGACCAATGGAATAAAACCTGCTCTAATTGCATGGTCGGCAAGTACCACTGATACTAGCGAGTCTACTACTGGGGGTGCACGAGGAACTACACATGGATCATGTCTTCCTTTAACTATTACAGTAGATGGTTTCTTTGTTTTAAGATCAACAGTGTGCTGTTTTTTTGATATTGATGATGCTGGTTTGAATGCAACTCGCAAGACAATTGGCATTCCTGTGGAAATGCCTCCTAGAATTCCTCCAGCGTTATTAGTTTTGGTTTGAATTTTCCCATTTTTAATTAGAAATTCATCATTATTTTCTGAACCGTGTAATGCGGAACCATGAAAACCAGAGCCAAATTCTACCCCTTTTACAGCAGGGATTGAAAAGAGTGCTTTACTCAAATCTGATTCTAGGGAGCCAAAAATGGGCTCACCAAGTCCTACTGGTAAGTTCATTGTTAATGATTCGATGACACCGCCCACTGAATCTCCACTTCGTCTTGCTGCAAGAATTGTCTGACGCATCTTACCTGCAATATTTGGATCTGGACATCTCACTTCATTACTGTATATGGAATTTTTCATTTTCAACGATGCATGCTCTTTCATTTTTATATTTCCAACTTGGCATGTATAGGAAAAAGTCTCAATTCCCAAAGTTTTCAAAAGAAGTTTTCTTGCAATAGCTCCTGCCATGACAAATGTAACTGTTAGCCTTCCTGAAAATCTGCCTCCTCCTCTAATATCGTTAAATCCTTTGTACTTGATATATGCTGGATAATCAGAATGACCAGGTCTTGGTTTTAGAGTTAGATTGTCATAATCTATTGAATGCTGGTCTTTATTCCAGATGATCATTGTAATGGGTGCTCCAGTAGTATATCCTTTGTATACTCCTGAAAGAATCTCTACTTTATCATCCTCTTTTCTTTGGGTTGTAATGATGGACTGGCCTGGTTTGCGTAAATCAAGCATAGTCTGAATGTCTTTTTCTTCAATCTCTAATCCTGCTGGACATCCATCAACTGTTGCACCTATACATCTTCCATGGCTTTCACCAAAACTTGTAAAAACAAAACGCTGTCCTATGGAACTTGATGACATGATAAAATTTCCTTTTACGCGTTTATAATCTTTCTAGGAAATAGGGCTCTATATGATGAAATTGTTGAAAAATCTATCTTTTCTCAAACTATTATTTTTGCACCAATTTTCTTCATATCTTCAACAAATGTTGGATATGAGACATCTACAGAATCAGGATCAGTAACAGTACAATTTCCAACAAACATGCCTGCAATGGAAAGTGCCATGAATAGTCTATGATCTTCAGAAGAATCTAATTCGGCACTCTTTAGAATTTTTGGGGCTTGTAGAATTAATCCGTCCTCTTTTTCTGTTACTATGACTCCAATCTTTGCAAGTTCTTTTGCTAAAATTGCAATTCTGTCTGTTTCTTTAAATCGTGCATGTTTTACATTGTAAATCTCAATTGGTTTTGATGTCTTAAGAGCTAGAATTGCCATTGGCGGAAGGAGGTCTGGATTGTTTGACAGATCAAACTTTCCTCCATTGAGAAGTTTTGGAGATGATATGGTTATCTTTTCACCCATGTTTATTTTTACACCTAATTTTTCTAAATATGATATAATTTCTTGATCTCCTTGTGGTAGATCTCCAATGGATGCTTCAATTGTCATATCTTCTCCTAACAATACTGCTGCAGAAAGTAAGAGTGCCATACTTGAGAAATCTGAAGGAACTGCAAACTCTGCAGATTTGTATTCTTGATTTGCAACATTGTATTTTTTGTATGGTAAAATTACATCAACTGTGACACCAAATTTTTTCATTGTAGCAATGGTGGAATCAAGATATGGCTTTGATACTAGATCTCCATCAATTTCTAATGCAAGTCCATTCTTCATCTTTGGACCTGCAATCAAGAGTGCGGAAATAAATTGGCTTGAAATCGAACCTGAAATGTGAGTTGTTCCACCAACTGCCTTTCCTTTCACAGTGACTGGTGGCTTGCCATCTGTTGATGTGTAAAATACTCCAAGTTGCTCTAATGCATCAAGTAGTGGTTGCATGGGTCTCTTTTTTAGACTTGAATCTCCAGTGAGCGTTATTGTATTATCTGAAAGAGATGCAATTGCAGTTGAAATTCTAATTGTAGTGCCTGAATTTGATGCGTCTATGTCACAAGTCTGTGGGATTACTTCTCCTTTGCTTTCAACTATTACAGTTGAATTGTTAATCTCTATCTTTGCCCCAAAGACTTTGCATGCATTAATTGTTGCCAAAGTGTCTCTAGACAGTAAAACGTTTCTCAAGGTACTTTTTCCATTTGCAAGTGAGGCAAGAAAAACAGCACGATGAGAATAACTCTTGTTTGGAGGGCATCTTATGGTACCAGAAAGACGTGACTTGTCAACACTACATTTCATAAACTTCTGCCTTCCTATTGTTTATTGGAGAAACTATGGTTCCTCCCTCTAAGGATGAGAATACTTTCTTTACACTTGATATTCTGTCATTTTTTACTATAGCAGCTATTGAAGGTCCATTTCCAGATACTGATGCACCAAGTGCTCCACTATCTATGAGATCAGTTATGATTTTTGGATCAGAACCTAAGATTGCAGATGTAGCAAGACCGTTAAGTATCATTGCATTCCAATAGTCTGACTTGCTTGCAAGATCCAATGCTTGTGAAAAAACTCCCTCTAGAATTTTTAATTTTTTCACATTGCCTCTTCTTCTAGACTTTGGAATAAATATTATTGCAGACAAATCTTCGGGTGCTTTTTCTGATTTTATTATTTTTATGTTGGAATTATCTGTTACAACAAATCCTCCAAAATAGCACCCACATGCGTCATCAAAAGCTCCTGTTATGCTTACTTTGGATTCTATGGATGCCTGTACTCCATATCTTAAAATGTCAAGATCAGTTGCTTTTGGATTAAATAATTTTGCACATGCAAGCGATATTACAGATGAAATGGCACTTGAGCTTTTGAGTCCATATCCTGAAGGAATTTCAGATTTTACAGAAATTATTATTTTATTTTTTTCAAGTTCAGATTTTGGAACTGATGTTTCAACTACTTTACGTATTAGTCTAGAACTAAGATTTGACTCTCTATTTTCAAATATTATTCCTTTACCAGGTTCTGTTTCTACTATTGCCTCTATGCCTAATGATATGCCAAGGGTGGAACCCTTTCCTGTAGCAATAGCGTTTACTATTGATACTGCACCATGCATGCTTGCTTTTGCTTTGCGCATCTCTAAAACCTACCAAGTAAGGTCAATTTCATGGCTTCGTATGGGGCCTGCTTACCAGTCCAAATCTCAAATGACTTCATTGCTTGAGCAAGAAGCATTTCCCATCCATATATGATCGTCGCACCTTGATTTTTTGACTGTTCGATTAAAGGAGTTTCAACTGGCACATAGACAATGTCATATACTATACAATCACGATTAATATTTTTTGTAGATATGGGACAGCCTATTCCTTTTAGTCCAACTGATGTTGCATTTACTACAAATTTGTATTTGTTGGCAGTCTCTCCAGCTGATTGAAGATCCAAGTAATCTGATTCTATGCCTAGATTCTGGGCAAATTTGATCAATTCATCTGCTCTATCACGAGTCCTATTTGCAATAGTGATTTTACGAACTTTTTCCTTGCCAAATCCAACTATTATGGCTCTTGCAACTCCACCTGCCCCCATTAGTAAAACATCAGAATCTTTGGAATCAATTTTTCGCTTTTTTATAGGATCTAAGAACCCTTCTACATCTGTATTGTATCCCTTGAGGAATCCTGCATTATTGATTACTGTATTTGTAGCTCCTACCAATTTACATTCATCATCCATGTCATCAAGAAATTTCATCATGTCAACCTTGTGGGGTATTGTAACATTGAATCCTGCAATGCTTATCTTCTTCAAGGCCTCAATTCCAAACTCTAATTCTCCTTTTGGAATTCTATATGCGATATAGGTGCAATCAAGACCCGTGAATAAAAAAGCTGCATTATGTAGTGCAGGCGAAAACGAATGATCAATCGGATCTCCTATGACTGCATAAGTTTTTGTCATCATATTTTACTTGATGAATAGTGATTTAAGCGATTATGGACGTTTCTAGTAACTGTAACAGGTTAAATTCCATACTTGTTGTCTTTAGAATATATTTTCTTAAGTTTTGAACCGCATTTTGGGCAGGCTAAATCTTGATGGATTGTAGCGCAATCTAGACAAACAAAATTTCCTGTGTTTGATCTAGATGCTCTGTATTGGTAAACTATGATGAATGCTATTGCAGTCTATCCAAACAAGTACCAAAAATAACACTAATCGAAATACTCCTAATAGAATTGTTACAATTGTAGCTAAAATTATTGTGTTTCTAGGTGTGTTATTCTGAGACGACTTGAGTTTCATGGTATACTTTTCTTGTTTCTTTTATAATAATGGTGGCATTGAGTTTGATGCCTATGAACACAGATTAATTAATTAATGTAATGTGTTTTGATCAAGTATTGGACGATATGGAAGAATTTATCGATATGCTTGATGATTGTGCTAAGCTACTTGATGAAAATGTGGATGTTTTAAACGATATAGATTACTCACTTCAATCTGAAAAAGAAGATACCGTGGTAACTGATTTGACCAAAGATGATCTTGTAGATATGGCTCATGAAGTTTCTGATTCTACAAAAATTAAAAAAGCGGAATTTAATTTTGTTAGAAGATTATTGGAAAAAAACTCTGATTAATAGTATAATTGAATAGTAAAATACTCTCTATTGCAACCCTAGTATCTTTCTAACTTTTACCTTCCAACGCCAATATGCTTTTCATTTCCTTGAGGCTGAATTGACCTGGGGCTACTGGTTTGCCTTGTGAAACATATGTGTAAGGACTCCCAAGCTTTGTACACAATATTCTTGACATTCTACCATAATCTCCCATTGCAAAGCAAACTAGCTTGATTTTCTTTGCATGATTTTTGTATAGTGAAAGAATACTGATAGTATCACCTATTGTCTTTGCAGTAGTAACAATTTTGACATTGTTTGAAAACTTGGACATTCTCTGAAGCATTACTCTAAGAGTTTGCTCCTTTGGCGTTTTTACAAAGTCGTGCCATGATACAAGTATGTTAGTTCTGGTGCTTTTGAGATATTTTTGCAATCCTTGATTTTTTCTTAATGTGTTATACTCTACATCTAAAAGATATGGATCAAACTCAGAAATTAATTTTAATATGGAGATTCTTTCTTTTTCAGTACCTTGAAATTTTCCTCCCTCTGTAGTTGGCCGTACTGTACATATGCAACGATTGAGATATTTTTTTGACAGGGATAAACAAAAAGGAATTTGATTTGGTTTTAAAAAATCAAGTCTAATCTCTACATAGTCCGAGTCTGCAAGAGCCTTCTTCATCTCTTTAACAATTTTTCTAGGGTTAGACTCTGCGATTGTTACACAGACCTTAGTTGACATTGTATTTTAGATGACTTAGGAAGTCTTTGGTGCAGTGACATGTTGGCCACAGTATATCCATGCTTTCAAATCAGAGCAAATGCTTGCATTGTGTTGTGATTTGTTAAGTGCATTATCCATTTTTGACCAAACATCTGGTGAACATAGTTGCTCTCCACAGATGTGTTGTCCACCTGGAAATCTATCTGTTTTGTGGCTGTGTTGATAGTATATTGTACTTGGTGTTAGTGCATTTGCAGCTGGTAATGCTGTTCCTGCAGAAACCATGATTGCCATTAATACTATTGCGACCAAACCTATCTTAATTTGTTGGTTAAACATTAGTTGAACTACATTTCACTAGTATATTTAGATTAGCATCAAATTCTTCGTAAATTTAATAAAGAATTTTCATTATCAGATCTAAAAATTCATGTTATTCTGACGACTTTATTTTGACAAGATCTGATTTTAGATGTATTTTTCATGGTGTAATTTATCCAATGACTGGTGTGATCTATTGCATATCTGGCGGATGTCCTCCTTGTGGAAGAAACTTTTATGAAACGATCATTTCCAGAGGATATACATGAGTAGAGACGAACGACGCGACGCAAAAGACACAGTCTTCATAGGAAAAAAGCCCATAATGGCATATGTAACATCTGCACTAATCCAACTAGCCAACAATCCGCGAGTCTCAATAAAAGCAAGAGGGCTTAGCATAGGTAGAGCAGTAGATGTTGCACAAATAATTGCAAGAAGGGCTGATACTTCTGGAGGATATTCTATAGGAGAAATAAAAATAGGATCAGAGCAACTTCAATCATTGGACGGAAGGTCAAGAAATGTATCCACTATAGAAATAGAAGTAAAGAAAACTTCATGATCGTCTAAAACATGCGCGTGACATGTTTTAGCTGATTTTCTTTGTTTTAATTTTATGTGAAAATGTTTTTTCTATTTTTACAACTGTTAAATATTAAAACAATTGAGGAAGGTAATGTGGAAGCCAAATTCTGTAATGATTGGAAATTCAAAAGATCTTTCTCAGATAAAAGACAATACAATTGCATTAACTGTAACATCTCCACCATATCATAACGCAATAAACTACCAAGAACACCAGGATACAAAGAAATGGTATCGTGGAACTGTTGAGGTATCAATTGAAGACTGGCTTGAAGAGATGAAAAGTGTTTTTTCTGAAGTTTATCGTGTAACTAAACCTGGGGGATTTTGCTGTATTGTGATAGGAAATGAAATCATTGAAGGAAAAAGTAAACTTCCACTTCCTGCATTACTTCTTGTAGAGTTATCCAAGAAAGAAATTGGCTGGTATTTTTTTGAAGAAATAATATGGAATAAAGTTACTGGCGGAAAAAAAAGATTCAGAGTAACAGTTCAGCATCCTTATCCTACGTATTATTATCCAAATATTATGCATGAACAAATTATAATTCTGCGAAAAATGCCATTTCATAATTTCAAAGACAAAAAAAGTAAATTGGTCCTTAATGATTTGATGAAAAAAGAAATTGCAAATTCAATCTGGCACATAGCTCCAATGCCGCCAAGCTATAGGCGATTTCATCCTGCTGCATTTCCAGAAGAGATACCTTACCGTTTAATCCAACTTTATAGTAACATGGGTGATACTGTACTTGATCCGTTTGTTGGGAGTGGCCAAACCACAAAGATGGCAAGATTTCTCCACCGAAAATACATTGGGGTAGACAAATCATCAAAATACGTCAAAATTGCCAAGAAAAGGACTCTAGAGCCGCCCTCCCTTCGTAAGATGCAATTGGTTCCTAACTGGAAAAAACCAGAACCATTGTAGATTTTTTACATGAATGAACTTTACTAAATAGGAAAGGTTATCTATTAAGAATCAAAAATTCACATATGGTAACTTCTAACAGCAAATCGTATTTCCGAATTGTTGAACAAAGTCACAGAAAATACACTGCTGCATTAAAGCATGCCAAATCCAGACAATCTGTCATGAATTTGTACTGGAGACATAAAAGAGAACACGAGTCTCTTTTGAAAAGACATCTCAAAGAAGAGATGGCTGAAATAATTCAGCTTAAAAAGAAATTCGAGTGACACATTTTTTTATTTTTCTATAAATGATATTTTTAGCCTAATGAATTGTACCACATGTCTGTAACACTCTTGTCTAAACCTTTTCCGTTCGTAGAAATTTTTGATTTGTTCTCTAGATGCTGGGGTGTACCTACATGAGAATCTACTTCCTTTTCATCAATCTCTATGGCACATATATTGCAACGTAGGTTCAATGGATTATCTTATTGTATATCTGTATAAGAATTTTACAACTTTTTTTAAATTTGTATTGTGTGTAAAAAACTATTTTTCTATGATATATTCATCGTCTACTTCCATGCCAAAATGTCTTCCTGTTGCAGGTTTTGAATATGCAAGGACAGTGTCTCCTTTCTTTAGATGTGTGACTGAGACAAGGTGACCATCTGGACGTACAAAGCGAATTGTCTCGGCATTTTGTGCAATTATTCCACCAATCTCATTTCCAATTTGTGCTTTAATCATTAGCATGGGTCTGCTCTCTATTTTGGAACGACCAACTGTAGCTCTCTTCTTGCCTTGCCATGTGAATCTATGACAAGAACTTCTGAGCCAGTTTCTAATTCTGATAAATAATTTGTTGTTCCATCTGGGGATAAAGTGTAGCAATGTACTGCACCTGCATTTACTCTAAAAGGTCTTGGCGATGTAAATGATGAACCAACTGACTCGTTATGTACAAGAAAGAGAAAATTTGCCCTGCTACCAATCAGCATTCCTTCACCCCGTCCTAGCATTGAGGCAGTATCAACACAGACACGTTCGCCATTTCCAACCTCCTTTATCTCTAAAATTTTAGCAGACTTGAGATCAAAACTCTTTGAACCAAGGTAGACAAGTGTCTCTTTTACCTCGTTTAATGAATTGGTTGAAAATATGACTCCGTCTACTCCTATCTCTAAGATTGAAAACATCTTACGGGCCTCGTCTGGGGTGTTGGCTACAGCAAATACCTTTGTGTGAATCTTGTGTAGTTTTGCTATGATGTTCTCCAAGGGAATTATTTTCCAGTCTTTTACCTCAATTATGACAAAATCTAACCCTGCCTTTGCAAATGACAGTATTTTTTCTATATCTGTATTTGAAAGAACCTTGAACTTCATTCCAGTCTTTTTACCTCGAAGTTTTGTAACCTTGTCAACTATAACATAATCTGCATTTGTAGAAGTATGTATTGTAGAAAGTTTTGTCTTGATTCCTTTGATGCTGTTGGGATCTATATTTACAATCTTGATTCCTTCTTTTTCTATCTCAGACAAAAATTTGGCAATCTGACCCCTTGAAATTTTTGGGGCTATGATTAATTCCCTGTTCTTACTCAAGATACTTCGCTGCATCCTTTGCTGATTCTTTACTAAATATTATTGCAGAAAGAGCTCGGGTCATCTTACCTGGATCTTTATGCTCAAAAATATTTCTACCATATGTTACTCCTTTGGCTCCAGCCTCCATAGCTTCTTGAGTCATTAGTAATACATCCTTGTCTGTCTTTGCCTTGGGGCCTCCTGCTATTACAATAGGTACTGGAGTGCTCTTGACAATTTTTTTAAATGAATCAATGTCTCCTGTGTAAAGTGTCTTTACAATATCTGCACCGCATTCTGCTCCAATTCTTGCAACATGTCCAACTATTTCTGGGTCGTGAGGATTCTTGATATTCTCGCCTCGCGGATACATCATTGCTAAAAGAGGCATACTCCATTTATGACAGTCATCTGCAATTCTGCCAAGTTGCTCTATCATTTCTGGTTCTTCTTTTCCGCCTATGTTGATATGAAGTGAAACTCCGTCAGCACCTAATCGTAATGCCTCTTCAACTGAGCCTGTCAACATCTTTCTGTTTGGTGACATGGAAAGCGAAGTGCTACCTGAAAAATGCACAATAAGCCCAATCTTGGTGGGTTTTGGCAAATTCTTAAAAATTCCTTTATTGATTATGACCGAAGTAAGTCCAAAATGTTGGCAATTGTAAATCAAAGCAAAAGGGTCCTCAATTCCTTTTAGTGGGCCACTAGATATCCCATGATCCATAGGTATGCAAAGCATCTTGCCATTGCGTAGAATACGATTCATTCGAATCTGGTGGCCAGTTACCATTGGAGTTAATCGTTGCTGTGCCCTACTTAAAAATAGCGGGAAAATACAACGGATTTCTATTTTGATATCTGTAAAAACTGTAATCAAAATCCGAATTGTATGAATACTTTTTTTTAAAATTATTTTACTTTCAAAGGATTAAATACAATAAAAGGAAAACACAGTCAATTGAGTCAACTGACAGAACAACTTCATCATTCTCAAATTGGTGATATATTAGAAAATTCTCTTGTTGGTAAAAGGCCAGGTATTGAAGAATGTAGAAGACTATTGGATTCTAATGATGTGCATCTGATGGGACTTGTTGCAGGTTACCTGACAAGAAAAAAGTTTGGACTACGTTCTTCTTTTGTAAATAATATGATTTTAAATTATACAAATGTGTGTATAACAGATTGTAAATTTTGTGCGTTTTACAGACCTCCTGGTCATGAGGAGTCTTATACTGTAACACTTGATCAAATAGAATCCAGAGTTAAAGCCGCCTGGGATATGTTTGGTGTAACACAAGTGATGTTTCAGGGAGGACACAACCCATCTCTTCACATTGAATATTTTGAAGATGCATTCAAGTTGATAAGAAAAAAATTTCCCAAAGTCGGAGTTCATGGACTCTCTGCATCTGAGATTGATATGATCTCAAAAGTTGAACATACCAGTACAAAAGAGGTTTTATCAAGACTAAAAGAATCTGGAATGCAATCAATTCCAGGTGCGGGTGCTGAGATTCTAGTTGACAAAGTAAAGCAAATCATCAGTCCAAAAAAGATCTCAAGTGATACATGGCTTAGGATAATGGAAGAGGCACATGGTCTTGGAATTCCGGCATCTGCTACCATGATGTATGGACATGTTGAAACTAAAGATGACATTGCAGAACACTTTGTAAAAATTGCAAAATTGCAAGAAAAGACAAACGGTTTCATGGCATTTATCCCATGGAGTTTTGAGCCAAATAACACATTGATGCAAAAGCAAGAAACTGTGCAATATGCTGCAGGTGGAACTCAACTTCTAAAGATGATTGCAATATCTAGAATAATGTATAATGGATTAATTTCTCATATCCAATCTTCATGGCTTACAAATGGAGTTGCAATGGCACAAATGGCATTGCAATATGGAGCCGATGACTTTGGTGGAACGCTTCTTGGTGAGGAAGTTGTATCTTGTACGGGGGCTCGTTCTACAGAGCTTACTGGCGCAAAAATTATTCAGGCAGTAAAACAGATAGGGTATAATGTTGACGAACGCGATAATTTCTATAATATAGTTAGAACATACTAGATGCCATAGCTTGACCACTTAGAGTCTACTGTCTTTTTTGTAACCTCGTCTGATTTTACAAGTTCTTGTATCTCTCTTTGGTATCCTTCTTCCTTTGTTTTCTGGGTTGCATCAATTCCAAGTTTAGAGCCCAAGTTTACAAGTGGAGATGCAGGATCAAGTGTATCTGTTGGAGTGTTGTTAATTATTGTAGTATCTCTTGCAGCATCTGCCCTTGTAGTAATTGCCCAAATTACATTATTTAGGTCATGTACGTTTACATCTTCATCAACTACTACAAAGAATTTAGTTAGTGCAAGCTGGCCCATTCCCCAAAGGCCCATCATGACTTTTTTTGCCTGTCCTGGGTATCTTTTCTTGATTGATATAATTGCCATGCCTTGGAACCATCCTGAAGCAGGCATTGAAAAATCCACAACCTCTGGATGAAACATTTTGATTAGAGGTAAAAATGAACGCTCAATTACCTTTCCAATATATGCATCTTCCAGTATTGGTTTTCCAACTATAGTTGTTAGATAAATCGGTTTTTGTCTTCGCATCACTCCAGTTAATGTAAATACGGGATATGGTTCGGGCGGTGTATAGTATCCTGTATGGTCTCCAAACGGCCCTTCCATTCTGATATCTGACGGGTCAACATATCCTTCCAATACTATCTCTGCATTGGCAGGAACTTCAAGATCAACTGTTTTGCATTTTACTGTCTTGATTCCTGTTTTTCTTGTAATTCCAGAAAAGACATACTTGTCTAGTCCTTCTGGTACAGGAGTTACTGCAGAAAATACTGTAGCAGGATCTCCTCCAATTATTATTGCAACTTCTATCTTACTTCCGGAATCTTTTTTGATATCATAATGATGTGCACCGCGTTTGTGTTTTTGCCAATGCATGAGTGCATGGGTATTATCAAGAATCTGCATCCTGTATACTCCAAGATTTCTTATACCCGTTTCAGGATGACGAGTGGCAACTAGTCCAAATGTGATAAACTTGCCTGCATCCTTTGGCCATGTTTTAAGAATTGGAATCTTGTCAAATGATGGTACATCCTCTATTACTTCTGTGACAGGACCGCTCTTTTGCAGCTTTGGTGCAATGTCTGCCATCTTTGAGAGTTCTGGAAGTTTTCTTAGCTTGTCAAAAATTCCAGTAGGCATCTCCATCTTTGTTATATCTACAATTCTTTGACCTATTTCAGTAAAGTCTGTAGTCTCCAATCCTATCTCAAGTCTCTTCAGAGAACCAAATGCGTTTGCTAGAACTGGCATGTCATAATTTTTGACATTTTCAAAAAGTATAGCCGGACCATTGGAATACATCACCCTGCTTAGAATTTCAGAGATCTCAAGGTTTGTATCAACTTGTGTTTTTACTCTTCTAAGTTCACCTGCTTTATCTAATTTTTCAACAAACTCTGAAATGTCTTCAATAGGCACGTCTTTACTGGATTTGTATATTGTATAAGCTTAACTAGATTCTCATCTAATGCCTGAAAAAAAAGTTCTAACAAAAGAACTTTAATTATCCTAAAGAGGGAATGCCATCAAGTTGACCGAACAAAAATGTGCAGTTTGTGGAGGTCAGGGAAAAATTCTACTTCTTGATACCCAGTGCTCATTTTGTAACGGAACAGGTGAGTTTTCTAAAACTGCTGACAGCTATATGAAATCTCATATCTGTCAATGTATCTTTCTTGACAGGATAACCTGTCCATTATGTGGAAAAAAATGTCATCATGACACGCCAAACAAACCCAAAGTCTTGATCAGTCCAATTTAGGAAATGGGAGGAAGCTCGTTTTTCTTGTCATGCCCACCAGAGCCAAATCTGCAGTAAAAACATTGGTCTGATTGCATGTACTTTAATTGTTCAATCTTAATCGCACCTATTTTTAGTGCAATTTTTGTTAAAATTCTATACTTTAGCGGCATGGATGGAATTACTTCAGTAAGGTATACTTTGTAATGATCGGGGCAAAACTTGAGTGTGATATTGCTTGCCTCCTTTGATGTCTGGCTTACAGTCCTTGCTACACCTACTTGTTCTCGAATAAATTCATGCTTTGGACATGGACAATTTCTTCCTCCTGGATGCTTGTATGCTGGGATGTTTTTCCAGTCAAAGCCTGGATATTCCTTCTCAAAGTCGTCCAACGCCTAAAATACGCTCCTGCTTCATATAAAACTTCTATGCTCAGCCTATCAGATCTGAACTTGATCAAAATGTAAATAAACTGCTATATCACACAACTATAACATGTCCAAAGAATCACAGCCAAAAAAAACACGTTCTACTAAAAAAGTTTCAGAAGGATCCAACACTGCCGAACTAGAATCTAAAATAGCAGAGCTTGAAGCAAAGCTTTCTAATTTATCATCTCAGGTTAAGACATCTGAGACTTCAAAACCAGCGCCAAAACCAGCTGCATCAGGTTCAACTCGTGGTACTTTACCAGCAGGATTCAAATCAGAATCTCCAAAGCCAGCTGAAGCACCAAAACCAGAAGCTGCAAAACCAAGACCAGCTGCATCAGGTCCAACTCATGGTACATTACCTGCAGGATTCAAACCAGCAGAAGCTCCAAAGCCAGCTGAATCTCCAAAACCAGAATCTTCACAACAGTCTAGTTACAATGAACCAAACTTGGGAGAAGTAGCACCTGCTTATGCACAGATTCAGCTCAACAGGATATACTGGCAACAAGTATTTTGCAACAAGAAAAAGATTGTCATATCATCCAATGGACAAACAATTCACTGGTAGTCCAACTACAACTCAAACTACAACAACAGCTCCTCCACCAGCACCTGAACCAGAACATGATGAACCAAAGACTCAACGTGGAACATTGCCAGCAGGTATGAAACCACAAGAAAAGAAGTCAATGTGGAAAGCAAAGGGTTCTGAAGTGGCAGAGACATATGCTGCAGAAGAGACACATCATGCACCACCACCTCCACCAAAACCAGCTGCATCAGGTCCAACTCACGGTACTTTACCTGCCGGATTCAAATCAGAATCTCCAAAGCCAGCTGAAGCACCAAAACCAGAAGCTGCAAAACCAAGACCAGCTGCATCAGGTCCAACTCATGGTACATTACCTGCAGGATTCAAACCAGCAGAAGCTCCAAAGCCAGCTGAATCTCCAAAACCAGAATCTTCACAACAGTCTAGTTACAATGAACCAAGTTCAGGAGAAGTAGCACCTGCTTATGCACAGATTCACTCAACAGGATATACTGGCAACAAGTATTTTGCAACAAGAAAAAGATTGTCATATCATCCAATGGATAAACAATTTACTGGTAGTTCAACTACTACAACAACAGCTCCTCCACCACTCCAGAGCCACCAAAACCAAAATCTACAATCCGAACTACACTTCCAGCAGGATTCAAGCCTTAAAGGCATCTAGCACTTGTTGTGCATGACCTACAGGTTTTACTTTTTCAAAAACCTTTAATATTTTTCCTTTTTCATCAACCAGAAAAGTTGATCTATTTACTCCCATGTATTCACGACCCATAAACTGCTTCTTTCCCCAAACGCCAAATTTCTTTGATATCTCTTTTTCAGTGTCTGCAAGCAATATGAAAGGCACTTTCATTTTTTCTCCAAACTTTTTGTGGGATTCTTCGTCATCAGGACTAATTCCTATAATCTCAATTCCTGCAGTCTTGAATTTCTTGTAATCTTGGGCAAACTCGGCAGCCTCTGTTGTGCATCCTGGAGTGAAATCTTTAGGATAAAAGTATACAACATATTTTTTTCCTTTGAGAATCTGATTTTTTTACAGTCTTACCTTCTGAATCTTTTAGTGCAAAATCTGGAACTGGATCTCCTTCTGATAACATCTAACAAATGAATTGGATTATCCCTACTTATTTTTTGCCTGATTGATTCGAATCTTTTATATTGTATATTTAGAGGTCGAGTAATCAATGGTTAATCCACGTGCTTGGCTTGCAGAAGCAATATCCACATACTGTCTTGTCTTCTTTGGACCTTTGTCCATTGGCCTTGCAGTTGTTGCATTTGGTGCAGGACTCTCAATTCCTGCCATAGTCATGATAGCATTAGCACATGGTGCTGCAATTGGATTAATGGTTTACACATTTGGGCATGTTTCAGGTGCTCATATCAACCCCGCTGTTACTATATCCATGTTAGTTACAAGACGAATCAATATCAAAGACGGTATAGCGTATATCATATTTCAGATAATTGGGGCAATTGCAGCAGCTGCCACGTTTAAACTAATTTTGCCAGACATTGGTTCAAAGATAAACTATGGTACACAAGCAGGACCTAGTGCTCTTTTGCACAATAGCGCAGCTTCTGGAGTTGCAGTTGAGGCAATTCTTACCTTCTTCTTGGTGACTGTTATATTCATGACTGCAGTTCATAAAAAAGCAGCGGCTGGAATGTATGGTCTTGCAATTGGTGGGATGATATTTTTGATACACTTGGTAGGTGTACCATTGACTGGAGCAAGTGTAAATCCTGCAAGAACTTTTGGACCTGCACTCATATCGGGATACTGGAACTATGACTGGATGTATTGGGTAGGACCAATACTGGGAGCTGTAATTGCAGGACTTGCCATGAATTACATCTTTGTAAAAAAGGCTGAAAAAGAAGTCGCCTAGATTTTTTTGTATATTTTGAAATGTATTATAACAGGCATTTGCTGAATTTTATTTGTGGACCCGTAGCATAGCTTGGATAGTGCGGACGCTTGCGGAGCGTCAGGTCGTGGGTTCGAATCCCCCCGGGCCCGCTTTTGATTTTTAGACACTCTGTTATCTGACATGTTGAAAGTTTTAAAGAAATATTCCACAAAAGGAAAGTTACTGGCTAAAACTACTTTCCTAAATTTTTACAAAATAATATCAAGTTCTTGGAGGTGAATTGGCTATATCCTCGTCCAAACCTGAGTTGGTTTGCCAACTATATGCATTCCAAATACAAATTAAAAAAGATTTCGACTTACATTAATCTCTAGTCAATACATCTTCAATCATACAATTAAAATCAAAAATCATCACAACCAAAATACAATGCCTACCTGTACGCAATGTAATACTACATTCTACTCTAATGAAGGATTGCAAGTTCATCGCATACATGCCCACAAAAAGGGGATGATGGATAAATTTTCAAAATAAATAACATTCTGGGAATGATTTTTAGAAAATGATATTCAAGTCTCAAGTAACCTTGTTAACTAACAAAGTTGAACATGGCATAATTATCTGAAATGCATATAGTGTATCATGAACCAAATAATGCAAGAGAATTTAGTAGAAGATGAGTATGATGATGTGAACCAAGTTGTAAAAGAACTTGTAGAATCGTGGAAATTTGGCTTGGTAATTTGTAATGATCGCCTATCTGAGAAATATGGCTGCATCGTAAAACTATATGAATTTTAAACTAGTCCAGGCCATAGGTCGATGAAACTATAATTCCCTCGTATGGAAAAATAATATCTATCTCATAAAATTTGGTTAAATTAATTTATCATCCAGTCATCTTGAGTAGCCATTGTTTATTAAAAATTAAAACTAACACCATGACAACATGTCTGAATCAACTGTCAAGGATATAATGACAGTATATGTTACTACCATCCCAGTAGATTCCGATGTACGAGAAGCAGCACTATTGATGTTAAAGGGTAGGATAAGTTCTCTTGTTGCTACACAAAAAGGAAACCCAGTAGGCATTGTAACTGAGAGAGATATAGTAGGAAAGGTTGTATCGCAAGACGTAAACCCATCTAAAATATCTGTTGAAGAAATAATGTCTCGTCCAATTATAACAATCCTGCAAGAAGAGACAATAGAGCAGGCAGCACTTGTCATGTCAATCTATGGAATAAAGCGACTTGTAGTTGTTGATATAGATGGCAAGCTATCTGGAATGATAACAACAACTGATATTGCAGCATGGTTGTCAACAAACCAAGAGTTCAAAAACAATGCCTCCGATGGTGCTAAACCACTTGAATTAAAATTGCCATATCAGATTAATAACAAAATCTAGATCTTGTTTATTAGTAAGAAATAACAAAATTTACAATATGACTAGAGACATGAGGGGAATTTGTACCGAATGCGGATTTCAAGTCAGAGGCGATACATTAGACGATTTAGATGAGAGTTTCACATTACATTTTGAAAATGATGGTCATGATACCTACTATTATATCGATAACGAAGGCAAAAATATAGAAAGAGACGTTTCAAAATTATAGCCATCTCTTTATGGTGGATATATTATCATCTGAACTAGCTAAGGAACTTGTTACAAGATGTATTGCTATTACTGCCATCTATTCAATAATTTCTTACTTTATTATACGAAAGTATCAATTCACAGCAGATAATTTTAAGACAAAACTTCCATTACTCTTTGTTACCTTTGGTATAGTCATGCTGATTAACATCCTATATGTTCTTAATAAGAACACGTAATGTATATCACGTAAAATCTACCCGACAAATTTTTACATTAGAAAAAAATTGATTATCTACCAATATGTTTGCCATTCTATTAAAATCGTTTATTTCTTTTTCATGCAATATTTCTATTAAGCTCTACTTGGTCCTACTGGAACTGATGTTCCTACATACCCGTCCCATTCCTTGAATCCTTCTTTGACCCTTTGACGCCACAAGTGTACTGGCCAACTCTCGATTTGTCTAATTAAGGCTTGTAATGTAAGCGGTTTGGTCATAAACTCTACATTTTCTTCAACTTCCCTCAATTTTCTTAAAACTTGTTTACCTCCTCCTGTTATGAAAATTATTCTTTGTTTTGGATTGATACGCTGTATCTCTATTGCTGTGTCTATTCCGTCCATTCCGGGCATAAAATGATCCAGTATAACAGCATCAAAATATGATGTGCCTGATTTTTTTTCCGCATTCTCACGTTTTTCAAACTCTTTGTATGTCTGCATACATTCTATTCCATCTCTTGTAATCGTAACTGCATGACCTCTTTCCTCCAATGCCATTTTGTATGCATCTGTCAATTCCCTGTTGTCTTCAGCAACTAGTATTCGTAGATATCTCTCTTCGTCCATGAATAATACTGAGAATGATATTTCATATAGTGACTTGTATGTGCAAAACAAACAGTTCTAAGGTATTTAACAAAACTGTAAAATCCTTATAATTAACATATGACATTTTATGTCCTAATGAACACTCTAAAGTAAAGAAAATCATTATAGACAAGAATGGGCCATACATTGTTTCTGGAGACATTCCTCTTACAGTTGAAATAATTACAAATAACAAAGATGGATTTTCATGGGATTGGAAACAGGGTAAAACATTTGAAACAAAATCTGAATATTATCTGTGTCGTTGTGGCAATTCAAAGAACAAACCTTTCTGCGATGGTACTCATACAAAAATAAATTTTGATGGAAAAGAAACTACATCCAAAGAACCTTATGCCACACAGGCTCAAACTATGGATGGTCCTACCTTGCAACTACATGACCAGGAAAACCTTTGTGCGTTTGCCCGCTTTTGTGATCCTCAAGGTAAAATCTGGAGTTTGATTGAAAAAACAGATGATCCAAAAATCCATGACTTGGTCATACGAGAAGCTATGCACTGTCCATCCGGTAGGCTAACTATACATGACAAAAAAACTGGCAAGGAAATCGAAGACAAGTTACCCCCGTCTATTGGAATAGTTGAAGATCCGCCGTTGAAATGTAGTGGTCCGCTTTGGGTACGTGGAGAAATTATAATTGAATCACATGATGGAACACATTATGAAAAACGTAACCGTGTAACACTGTGTCGTTGTGGAGCATCAAGCAATAAACCGTTTTGTGACGGCAGTCACGCAAGTATCAAATTTCATGATGGGATTATAAAGTAGAAAATAGATTAATCTAAAAAAATAATTAAAAATTACCATCTTCTCACCGTCTATTTATTAGTCAGATAGTCTTACCAGAAATTGAGGCATGAGATAGATAATGCCGTTTGTAAGTGTCGGTAAGGAAAACTCTGATTCAATTGATCTCTATTATGAAGATCACGGATCTGGCAAGCCAGTTGTACTAATCCATGGGTACCCGCTTAATGGAGCTTCGTGGGAAAAACAAATTCCAATCTTACTTGATGCTGGGTTCCGAGTCATCACATATGATAGAAGAGGCTTTGGTAACTCAAGCAAGCCGACTATAGGCTATAACTATGATACTTTTACCGAAGACCTTCATAAGATTGTGAAACATCTGGGGCTACATGATTTTTCTTTGGTTGGTTTTTCGATGGGAGGTGGCGAAATTGCACGATACTTTGGAAAGTACGGATCCAAAGGTGTGAAAAATGTAGTCTTCATAGCTTCTGTTCCGCCTTTTTTGCTTAAAACGCAAGACAATCCTGAAGGAGTGGACCAAGCTGTCTTTGATGGGATTCAAAAGGCAGTAGCATCTGATCGTTACACATTCTTTACAGAGTTCTTCAAGAATTTCTTCAATACTGATTTGCTAATGGGCAAGAAAGTAAGCGAACAGGCAGTCCAAGCATGTTGGAATGTGGCTGCTAGCGCATCCGCAACGGCAAGCTATGCTTGCGTACCTACTTGGCATGAAGATTTTAGGAAAGATCTACTACGAATTGACGTACCAACTCTTGTCATTCACGGTGATGCGGATCGTATTGTCCCCCTATCAGCATCAGGAGCAAAAACAGCAAAGATAGTCAAAGATGCAAGACTGGTAATAGTAAAGGATGGGCCACATTGTATATCGTGGACACATGCAGACGAAGTAAACTCGGCACTACTAGATTTTCTCAATAGCTGACTAGCTTGTTGAATGTTTATTTTTGAAATTATTTCCAGCAAATCATAATTTCTACCAAGTTTGAACTTGGAAATAAAAAAGTGAAAGGGGTTACTTTATAGATTTAATCAATGAATATTATTTGTGCTATATGAGTAGTACAAATTCCGCATCAGAGAGTCCATTGAAAAATACAATGTACAGATTTCTATGGATTACAATGTTTGCATCAGACATAGGCGCATCCATGCAAACTGCAGGTTCTGGTTGGCTGATGACATCACTTGCACCTTCTCCCTTTGTTGTATCACTTTTACAAGTGATGACAAGCTTGTCGATATTTCTACTTGCATTTCCAGCCGGAGCCCTTGCAGATATTGTTGACAGACGCAAGCTCTTCCTTGTCACACAATACTTTTCACTTGCAGTAGCTATAATCCTAAGCTTACTTACCTTTACTGGCGTTACGACATCTTCGATTCTTGTCGTGTTTACTTTATTGTTAGGCTTGGGTAACGCAATGAGTTTACCCGTAAATGTTGTAATTCAAACTGAGATTGTACCAAAAAAAATGGCTCTTGCTGCAATGACACTATTTAGTGTGGCAATCTACATTGGATTTGCAATAGGTCCTCTTCTTGGTGGTCTTGTAGTTGCTGTAGCAGGACCTGGGATGGTGTTTCTGCTAAACGCACTCTCCTTCATAGGAATCATAATCTTTCTTCATAGGTGGAATAAACCGTCAGAACGCAAACTTCTTCCACCTGAGCAAGTAATCGGGGCTATCAGCACAGGATTGCGATACATGCGTCATTCATTACATGTACGTGCACTGCTGGTACGAGACTTTGCAATTACAATTTGTGGCAGTGCAGTGATATCACTTTTGCCTCTGTTGGCTCGTAACGAGGCAGGTTCTAATTCAATTCTTTTTGGGATTTTGGTTGGAGCATTTGGGCTAGGTGGTCTGTTCAGTGGTTTTGTTATAGTACCTCGGATAAAGAACATTTCAATAGAAAAGCGTGTAGCAGGTGCGATAATTTTGTATGCTGTTGCAATGGTTGTCATATCATTACACCATGGCATTACCATCTTGTTTGTTGGAATATTTACAATTGGAATAGCTTTGATTATAATATCATCGAGCTTGAATTTTGTTGCATACAATTCTGTATCTTCATGGGTAAGAACACGTGTAGTCTCAGTTCATCAGATGATGTATTGGGGAGGAGTGGCTTTTGGCAGCATATTATGGGGGATTGTTGCAGAAATTTGGGGAATTCCAACTGCATTAATAGCTGCCGCAATTGGATTGGTGGTTGGTCTTGTTACATCTACTCGTTACAAACTAAAACCACTTGCAGATGTGGATCTTACTCCGTCAATGCATTGGCATATGCCCCGTACTATGATTGACATTGATGATCATGCAGATGGATCTGTACTAGTAGAGATGGAATTCCAAATTGATCCAACACGTTCATGCGAGTTTGAATCTGCAATGAATGACATGCGTTCTGTCCTATTACGTGATGGTGCAATCAGCTGGGAATTATTCCACGATGTTGAAAATCCAAGTCGATATGTCATGATGTTTGCCTCGGAATCTTGGACTGACCATCTGCGTCACCATGAACGCATGACAAAAGCAGACCTTGCCATAGAACAACATGCTATTTCATTTCATATTGGAAAGGATCCTCCACGTACATCTCATCTTATTAGCGAAGATATGTCCAAGCAAAATCATAAAATGAAAACTGAAGACTCTAATTGATTTACGTACAAAATGGGCCTGAAATTAAGACCACGATGGTACACGAATCTCCCTGATGCAGATGCAAGTAGAACTAAAATTATTTCCATGTTGGTATCTGGAATCAAGTTCCTTGATTGCAGGTAAAGTTTCCATATTTTGATTCCAAGCCTGCAACTCTATCCACATGTGAACCTGATTGATCATCTTGTATTGCCAAATGACATATTCCTGTTTTTTCAGTATTATCTCGTAGATTATTTGCAAATGATACTGCAGCCAAGACTGAGGAATCAGGTGGATGAGATTTCTCAAATAAAGTATGACCTGCAATTTCAGGAACTGCGACCATTAGTATGACCAGTATTGCAAATTTATTGACAGATTTCCAATTCATGATTATCATATTTCATTAGACTCGTTCCTTGATATTGTATACGGAAGTAATTACAAAAGAAAAATTTCCGATTCGGAAGTAAAATGACTAATATTATATGTAATATGTGCTCGAAATTTCCGATTCGGAAAACCAATATTAATCACATCTACCAGTATCATTCATGCTAGACGAGATTGACAAGGTAATTCTTTTCCAATTGGGAAAAAATGCCCGAATATCTTCTCATGAAATATCTAAAAAACTTCAAGACATGGGTTTTACAATCACTGATAGAGCCGTAAGACAACGATTGGCAAGGCTTGAGAAAAATAAAACAATCATAGGATATTCCACAATTTTAAATCCTGAAATTGTTTCGGAAAAAATTAATAGAACTATACTTGTTAAATTCAAGTTTTCAAAAAATACTAACGAAGCAATTCGAAGGCTAACAGATTATCTAAATGAATCACCTTTCTGTATCTATTCTACAAGACTATCAGGAGATTTTGACTGGGTTTGTCACTTTGTTTTCTCATCAGTTGAACAATATGATCTTGAAACAAACAATTTACTAAACAGATTTGCGGATCTGATTGCTGATTTTCGCTCCTATGAATCAAAGGTAAAAAAATCATCTCCCTATGTTCTATTTGATGAGCATGTTTTGCATGAAAGAAAACTTGAAGTCTATACCATATTGAACACAATACGAAAACACGACAATCTAAATGACAGATTACAAGCCATAGTTGAAAGTCTTGTAAAGCATTTTGATGCCAAATTTGCCAGAGTTTGGTTTGTTGACAAAAAATCAAAATCACTTGTCCTAAAATATAGCGCAGGAAAATACAAAAATATACACGGTGAATTTTCAAAAATTCCGTATAACTCATTAAAAATAGGCTCTATTGCTAAAACACGAAAACCTGTAGTCTCAAATGACATAGTTCACGATCCTAGAATAAAGTATCCTGAATGGGCAAAAAAGGACAAACTCAAGTCATTTGCAGGATATCCATTAATCTACAAGGGTGAAGCAGTAGCAGTATTAGGAATGTTTAGTGAAAAGGTGTTCTCGCCTACAGATTTTGAGGTATTAGAAATATTCTCAGAGCAAATATCCAAAGAACTCTCTGGGTTTTTTGAAACAAAAGATTTTCTCGATAAATCTTAACTTTTGCCAGAATGGAGATTTTACTTACAAAGTGGGCCTGAAAATAAGCCCATGTGAGTAGATGGGTCCAAGAATTCAAACCTTCGCTGAATCTGGTTAAAACTCAAAATAAAATTAACATAAATTTTACATGCCTCCTGAGTGCTTATTCTAACAAATTTCAAGTAAAACACTTTTATTTGAAAAATACATATTAAAATATCAACATGCCTATTTTCATCGACGGACACAATATGGCAGGTCTTAATCCAGAAGATCTAGAAAAAGCAGTAAATTCACCAGTTGATGGTTTCAGAGTTAAACATTTAGAGATATTTTATAATAAAAAGGAAGATCGATTATACTGTGTATTGGATGCTCCAAACGAAGAAGCTATTTGGAAACATCATGAATCACTTGGATTAAAATGTGAATTTGTTACTGGCGTACAACAAATTAAAACTGAACAAGTCATCAAGGAAGAAAAACTTGCAATTGTGGGTGAATTGGCATCTGATCTAGCACATGACTTGAGAAATCCAATGTCTATAATCAAAAATGCAGTAGACATAATGACAATCAGATACAAAGACAAGTTTAATGAAGAAGTTTTTGAGCATTTTGCAAAAATAAGCCGTGCTGTCACTAAAATGAATATGCTAACAAGCGATGTCTTGAATTTTGCTAAAACCCAACCGTTGATGTTGAAAAAAAATTCATTATTGGATATAATTTCCAATTCATTAGAGGGAATAAAAATTCCAGAAAATATTAAAATGATTGTGCCAGAAAATGATATTTCACTAAAATGTGATGGTTCAAAATTGGAAGTTGTTTTCTACAACTTGATAACAAACGCAATACAATCAATTGGAGAAAAGACCTCTGGAGAAATTTTGATAAGATTTCTCAAGAAAGACGATGAGATACAAATAGATGTTCAAAATTCTGGCTTGCCAATACCTGAAGATGCTATTCATAGAATCTTTGAGCCATTATTTACCACCAAAGAACATGGGACTGGACTAGGTCTGCCAAGTTGCAAAAACATCATTAGACAACATCATGGTACGCTCTCGGTAAGAAACTATCCTACAACTTTTACGATATTATTGCCAAAAGATGTTGAAAAATTATCACCTATTGTCAGATAATGTACCAAATACGTTGGGTTTGTAACATTTGTATTATTTTTGTTGTTCCAATCTAGATGAATAAAATATTATCTTATCACAAATGTCATACAGGTGCACCTCATATCTTCTCCAACACACCCATAGCCTTCAGATTTTAAGTGATAATGTTCATCTAACACATGTCCACAATCACCACATTTTGGCGACTCGACACCACGTTTACTTTTTGCTGTCTCGACAAACAAATTTCTTTCAAATTTTTCGTCCCTCTATAGATATTATGTATTATATTTTCTAAAATGATCAAACACATACGATATGACGATGTCTAAAAAATGAAAACACTATGCTACTATTGCCTAATTATGGAAATGTTATTATTTTATTGCACTAAGGTTTCTACCTGTGATTTATCTTTACGTAACTTGTATGAGATTTGAACAAGGCGATATCCTATTTGGGGAACTATGGTTTCACAAGGACTGCAAATAATCAATAAAAAATAGATTTTTTAAAACAAATTCTTTCAAAAATGAAATAAAACTAGATTGTTTCTCTGGCTGATTTGTATATTGTATATTTGTAGTCTGAGTGCTTGGCCAACCCATTGTTAACTGTGCATTGTAAAACTTTACTACTACACTATATGATACGTCATTGTATTTTACTGTAAAAGACGTGTCCCTTTTAGCATGATCTAGAATCTTTAAATCTGCTATTCCGCCTGCATCATAATCTGCAAAGATTCCAGCATTTGGCTGAATCTCTAGTAATGTTGTTGGAACTGACGGTCCGCTAATTGATTGCGTTCTATAATGTCCGTTACTATCTTTGAACAGTTTTTGTATTCCATTACTTTGTAATTCTGCAACCTGTACACCTTGTGGACTGGGATAAGTTGTTAGTATGCCGTTATGATTGAACATCAAAGCTGTCAAGTTTCCACTTAGGTCTTGCATTCCAAGAGTTCCATCTGCATCAGGCTCTCCGTTTCTAGAAAATGCTTGATAAAATACGGTGTTGTTAGTAGGCGAAGTACCCCAAGTCCAAGAATCTTCATCTGTCGGATCAATGTTAAGTTGCGGATCAATCAAATCTGCTTGAACCTGGGCTCCTTGTGGATAATCTGATCTATTGCTTACTGGCGTTATGATATTTTTGGGAATCCTATCAAATATCAAATTGACAATTTGATCTCCGCCATTTTTTTGATAGTCTACTATTACTGCTGAGGGAATTGAAGAGAAATCAAATAATTGGATTATGGGCCATACTTGTGAGTATGTACTATCTGCATTAAAGCCACTTGGATTTGAGTTAAGAGTTTGATTTAGTCTAACTACATGTTCCATTTGATTTGCAGTTAATATTCCTTGGACATTTGTACATGTTCCTAAATTACTTGAAGTTATAACAACAGTAGACGTATGGTTTACCGAACCAAATCCACCTCTTGCTAGCGTGAATCCATCTGTTTCAGTATAAATCACACCAGGCATTGGACTAAACGTACTTGTAGGATCACAGAATCCTCCAAAGTTGAGTCCTTTGCCTGTAATACCAAGTTGGGTATTACTTGCAGCAATTGCCTGATTTCTATCTGCAAAGTATGCATACCAATTTCCATCTATTCCCTGAGCCATTCTTAACCTCTTGCCATTGATAGTTACTACAGGTTCACCATAGGCCTGATCTAATCTGTTTATGTCAGGATCATTTACAATCACTTCAATTACTTGAGGACCTGCAAAATAATTTTTAAACAAGGGATTCTCTGCAGAGACGTAAAGATTGGGATTGGATGATATGTGCTGAGTTGGTTCTAGACTTGGAACTAGACCGTCCATTCCATTAGCTTGTGGAAAATTATTTGAAGAAAATGTTAGACTGTTTGTCAATAGTAAAATAAAAAGTGTAATACCTGTTATTTGTAAAACATCTCTGGTAAGATTGATTTTCATTCAGTAAATTGTTAAAAGAATGAATTTTAGTGTTTGGGGAAAATTGGCTTTATTGGAATTTCTTAAAAACCCTAAATTGATTTTTCAAGAATATTTCACTATAGTTACTATCTGAGTTATGTTCTGTCATAATTTGTTGAATCAAAGCGACTCTACGGTATTAGGTGACATAAAATCAGTATTTATGAAAATTTACATAAAAAATGATAATTAAGATGAATTATTTCATATTTTCTTATGAAATATCCAAAAAGTTATAATCACGTGGTATAATTATCCAGATATGGAGAATATGTATCAATATTTTACTCTAAAATGGGAATTAAATAGTGGGATACGATGGCTCTAGCACAAAGACTACCAGTATCCAATTTTGGAAAAAAAATCAACGAACAATGTTCCATGCTCATATCTTTGATAAAATCCAGAATCATCGTCTATGGTTTTGCTTTAGCTGCACTTGGTACATTTTTTATCGCATCTGGGTTAAAAATTCCGGATTTTCTAGTGCTTGGGCGACTTGTAACATCCGTGTACTTTCTTGCCCTTGCTACCTATCTTTACAACGATCTTACAGATTATGATGTAGATAAAGTAAATAATAGAGATACTGTCAATTCGAAAAGAACTCATTATCAGCAAATACTGTATTCTACGATTGGTTTTTTTGCGGTTTCAATCTTACTTGCATTCTCAATTAACGTACCAACGGGACTAGGAGCACTTGTTTTTTTTGGATTAGCTGTTGCCTACTCTCATCCCAAAATACATCTGAAGAACCTATTTGTAATAAAAACAATTGTTACATCTTTGGGAGGGTTTATTGCATCTATGATGGGGTCTCTTGCAATTCATAATGTGTCATATCTGGCAGTATTTTCTTCATTCATAGTATTCCTAATCTATTTCATAAATGGCCCTCTTAATGATATTCGTGATTTAAAAGGAGATACAATTGGTGGTAGGAGAACAATCCCTATTGTTATAGGAGTAAGAAAAGCTTTATGGTGATTATTACCTCAATAGTTTCAATAGCTGCAATGATTGTAACGAGTTATTTTTTTCTTGGAGTGAATATAGTGGGAGCGGCCCTTGGGTTGGCAGTTTGTGTTTATCTTGTTTTAAAAATTATTAAATTGTATGGAAATTATGATGATAAGAAGAAAATGAATAAAACTAGAACTGTAGTAAGAAATAGCATATTTGCCATTCAGGTTTCAATATTTGTAGGTTTGATTTTAAATCAATTCTTACATGCTTACTCTTGATATTATGCTGATTTTGTGACTATTTTAGGGTGGTTTTTGTGTGATTTTTCCCACAAATTGTTAAAAAGAGGTATCATGTATGATGCAATAATTTTATCTTCTGTAAAAATAGCCATTTTGAATTTTTTTGTTTCACTTAGATCAACAATCTCCAATCCAACATATCTGTTATCTACCACTAGAACACAGAAAGGAACTTGTACATATCTTCTATCTATTTTTGAAGGATAATATGGATTGGCAACTACATTCTCGCGCTCATTCTTATTCTTGTCTGACTTTATTGATGTCTCTTTTTCAAAATAGTTTTCTACAAGATTTGTATCTGCGAGAACTTTAACATTGACTCCAGCACTTGCTTTTTTCAAAATGGAGTTAACTATAAGATCATTTTGAAATCTAGTTATGAGAAGTATTTCATTTTGAGCAAATTCTGTCATCTCCAAAATTTTTCTAACCATGTCTTCATATGATAATACGACGCTAGAATTTTTCTTGAAGGATTCTTGTAAATCGAGATTAATTTCTGGTTCAACTTTTGAAATAAATTCTGTAATGTCTTTATCATTAAACTTTGGATTGGCTCTTAGAGCATCAACCATTTGCAAGAATTTTGAATTTTTGATATTGTTTGTTAGTCCCAAAATGTGTTTTTGATAAACAACTTTTCCAAATGCAGTTTGGGTGTAGGATTCATTATGCTTTGCAATTAGCCCCAAATCTACCAACTGTTTTAGTCTGGTATAGTATTGTTTTACTGTAAGACCTATTTTTGATGGTGTATCCAACTCTGATCTTATTCCTTCTTCGGACATGAGGAAAATTGTTAAAGCATCATTTTTTGATAATGCTGATAATATCTCGGTTAGTTGAGCCAAAAGTTTAGAATTGTCTTTTAAAGCAAGTCCATCTGACTCATCTATAGTACCTGAATCTACGCCATTTTTTACAGTGGTTGTCTTCATGACTTTTAATTTAAGAATAAAATTGCCAAATATATCATTTTTGGAAAATATTGGTAATATTTTACCAATTAAGGTGTTTTTTACCGTTTAATCAACTAACTACTATTATACGTATTCTCTTTTATTGGGAAACATTATTCAAAAAACACCTTAAATAGAGAATATGACTAAACTAATTGTGGAAAAGAAACGAGGTCAAAAAACTGTCATTGTAGTTGATGATAATGATGACATTCTATCACTTTTTGTTGAACTCTTGGAGATGAAAGATTTCAAAGTGATTGGAACGGGCAGTAACGGTATGGATGCTATTGAATTATTTCAGAAGCTAAAGCCCGATATTACAATTTTGGATGTTGTCATGCCAAATGTTGATGGGCTATATGCACTCAGGCAGATTAGAGAAATTGACCCGAACTCTATTGTGATAATGATTACTTCAGATATTTCTGAGAATATGGCAAAGCGAATAGAGGATCTCAAAGCAACGGCAGTAATCTACAAACCATTTGAAATTAATGACCTTGTAAAAATTGTAAATAATCTTGAATCAGATGAAAATACTGACGAAATTAAATTCTTCAACTGATTCTATTTTAGGCACAAAGTGGGTCCAAACTAAGCCCCCATGTTGGTACACAAATCCACCCAGGCTCACTTTATCTGTTAGACTGATTCTTACAGGACTCGGAGTTATGTATGATTATTTTTAAAAATTTGATGAATTACTAATTTTCCTAGTTGGAAATAGTTGAAAATAACTAATAATGAAAAACTACATAATCACTCATGTTCTTAGCAGGAAGAAATAGGACAGCCGCAGTAACCTGTATTGAAGTGGCATTGATGAGGCATGGAAATGCCAATTATAATTTGGTTCTTGCAAAACTTCATTCGCTTTACAACTGTGATATTGAGGATTGTATTAACCGTCTAGAATATTTGCGAGCGGTGTTAAAAGAAGTGTATAGACAAGACTACCATTCTATTTTAGAGGATATTACTTCTGAATTGGGGACATTGGAGGTATTGGAGATAACTGATTTCAAATCAGAGTTTTGTAAATTTATGACAAGTTTGCTATGACCTGTAGAATACTTGTAGCAGATGATGCGCAATTTGTTCGAGTTGGCTTGAAGGATATTTTATCAAAACATGCACTTGTCTCCGAAATATACGAGGCAGAAAATGGTGAAGAAGCAATACAGACATATAAAAAATTCAGGCCTGATCTTATCTTCTTAGATGTAAATATGCCTAAAGTAGATGGCATGGAGGCACTTCACTCCATACTAAGATTTGATCTAAATGCTAAAATAATAATGATTTCAGGAATCGAACAAAAGTACATGATGAATCCAGCAGTTAGACTGGGCGCAAAAGATTTTGTCATCAAGCCGTTCTCTGAATCAATTGTCACAAATGTAGTTAAAAGAGTACTTGGATCAAAATGAAAAATCAGGGAAAGGAGTTTTGTAGCTACTCAGAATTATCTTACTGCACATTTTGTATCAAATTTAAGCACAGTGGGCCCAAACTAGCCCAAGTTAGTTGCTGTTCCCCCGAAGCCTGTCTACTTTTATAATCCTAAAATATACTCACAACAGTGGCAAAATCCCAAATCAAAAAGATCCTAGTTCCAATAGATAACTCAAAGAACTCGCTTAGAGGACTAGATACTGCGATTTATCTTGCAAGACAGTGTGGAGCTATACTTACAGGACTTTTTGTCATGCCAGTCTATCCACAGTCATTTACGCCAATAATATATGATAAAAAATACCTTGCAAAGGCTGCCAAGGAGTTTATGGAGCATGCAAAAATACGCTGTGCCCAAAACGGTATAGTCTTTGTTGGCAAAGTCATAATTGGAAAGGAATCAACTGAGATAGTTAATTTTGCTGCAAAAAACAAATTTGATATGATAGTAATAGGAGCCAGAGGTCTTGGTGGCATAAAAGAAGCCTTTCTTGGCAGTGTGTCACATGCCGTACTTCATAAATCAAAGATTCCAGTATTGATAGTAAAATAAACAAGAAAAACCATTTAAAAATTTAAAATTAATATGAAATATTGTTACAAGCGATCTGATATTTTAAAATAAATTATTTTCCATGTCTTGAAAACTAGTATTTTTCTTTCTCTTGATTGATCCAATGTGTCTATTTTATTTATAGAAAGTTTTAAAAAATATGAATTAATCAAATCAACGGGGAGTATTTGAATTCTGAATTATCGCTTGATGACATGTGGGAAAAAATTGAAGAATATGGTATAGACCGTAAGCTTTTGGAAGCAACGCATCCAAGTAATGAATTGTTATTTCAATTATATACTGCAATCATCCAAGTTAATGAAAAAGTCCGTGACCTAACCAACAAAGATATTCAAATATCCTAAACTTAATTTGTATTCAAACCTGATATCTTACATGAGACTTTTATTTACATATTATATCGTTATGATTGATGGAACTAGCAAAGGATCTGATGAACGTCCCAATAGCCATTGAAAGAGACTCCAAAATATCTGACGTCGTAAAAAAACTACTAGATCATAAAATTAGCAGAATAATTGTATCTCGTAATGGAAATCCGCTTGGAATCGTATCTGAAAAAGACTTGGCTTTGTTCCTTTTAGAAGACAAGACTGAACGAACTATGGATGAAATCCCGCTTGAGGAAATTATGAAAGGTCTGATCATGGCAAGCCCAAACACTTCAATCAAGCAATGTGCAACTATGATGCTTGATGAAAAGATAAGCTCTCTTGCAATAAGTACTGGTGATAAAGTTCAAGGAGTGCTTACAAAGACAGATTTGACAAAGTTTTATGCAGAAAATTATGTAGATAAAAAAACAGTTGGAGAATTTATGACGTCTGTATATGTATGGGCATATGCCGATGATCCTCTCTATAAAGTATTATCTAAAATGATTCTAAAGAAAATTTCACGTATAATTCTTAGAGATGAAAATGAAGAACCCGTAGGAATACTGTCTTTCAAAGATCTCTTCAAAACAGCACTTTTATCTGGAAATAAAAAAATCATAAAAGAACAAACGCCTAATCTTTCTGTAACTGTTTTTAGGAAAGGATTTGCTTCTGAATCAGGTTTTGGAAAGATTACCAAGGCCAGGGATATGATGACTGATAAAATAATTTCAGTAAACTATGATGATGATCTGGCAAAAGTCTGTAAGATGATGCTAGATAAAAAAATCCACGGTGTTGGAGTACTATCTGCCAGAAATACTCTTGTTGGCATAATTAGTAAAACTGATGTTGCCCAAGCTATCGCGACCATGGACTAAAATATTCAGTTTGAAAATATTATTCATCATTATGTTTTTCTAACTCTGAACAGAGTTTCTTGTACTCGTTGATTATTTCATTGAATGCCAAAAACACTTTGGTTATGTTCTCTTGTGCCATCTCAAATCTCATTGTTTTCTCCACAAGATACGTCGGATCCTTTGGCTCAAGGCCTGTATCTTCCCAAATTCTCTCTATCTCTGTAATGGATTTTCTTAGGTTGCGCTCGTCCTTGTCTATCTTGTCCTTGATTTTTTTAATTACTGACTGGTCTGTCATTTCTTAGATTTGTAGGAAATGCCTATTAAAAATCAGTTATTCTATGTGAATGCCTCGTAATTCATGCTTGTTGTGAAAAATTTGACCCAGTCTAACAAAATTTGTGCATCTTTTATTTAAATAGAAATTTAGCAAAACTTGCTGAAATGCCATACGAAGAGGTCTATTTCCAAAGACTAAAAGAGGAAAACCCAGAAGAATACCAAAAGGTTACCATAAACAAAACCAAATCCTAGTGTATCTATACGCTAAATATTTTGGCATGCCTTTAGCATAGTTTCCTCAAATGCAATTCTTTTTGATTATATTATATCAGAAATGAAATAAATTTTTGATGTAATTGTATTACATTGAATCTGAGATTGGTTTCATTACGGTGACGTTTTGATCATTGGTCACTGTAACCATCTTTGTACCTGCTGGTGGTGAAAACATTTCTTTTTCGCCTGGGCTTAAAACTGGTAACACTGGTTCAGAAGTGGTTCCATAGTCTACCTTGACATTAGTTAGTGGCGATGAACCTGTATTTTGTACGTATACACGTACCACGTTTCCAACGCCCATGACCATCTCTGTTCTTGGGTCAACTGATAATGCATATTGTTGAGTTGGTGACATGAATACAACTAGAACAATGACTGCAATGGCAGCTGCTACTCCTCCTCCAATTGCACCATAAAATATTGGTTTTACCATGTACTAGTCTGATTGAAAAACCAAATTAAGGTAATTTAAGGTTGACTAGTTACATTTTTGATAGTTTATCTATCTGTCTTATGTGGTAATTACATGAAAGCAAAATTCAAGACTACTTGTTCTGAATGCAATGCGCCAATCAAATCTGGTGCAGAGATTGCAAAAACCACTGATGGCAAATGGGTTCATAAGCACTGTGCGCCAAATTCTGAAGACTTGCCATAGATTGGCACTCATTGTTTTTCCTTGATCTTGTCTAAAATTCTATTGGAATTTTCTTGGGGGTCAAGTGTTGTGTCTATACTAATATGCTCAACTTTTACAGGCTCGTAGATCTTTTTCATTTTTTGATATACCTCTATAGTTGCATCTGAATAGTCGTCTTTGCGGGATTTTAGGCGTGATATGACTAGTTCTTCTGGGCAAAAACACTCTACTATTTGAAATTCTTTATCATCTAGTTCTAGTTTTTCTTTAATTTCTACTCTGGAATCTTCCCTGTTAAAGGTCGCATCAAGTATGCAGTTACATCTTACATCATTAAGATACTTTGCTAATATTATCATTACATCATAAACTAGCTTTCGCTCAAATGGGGAATACGTGGGATTTGGAAATAATTCCTTTCGAATTTTATCTGAAGATAATATGGTACCATTAATCAACGGAGCAAGATTTTTTGCAAGTGTACTTTTTCCAACTCCTGGCAAACCGCAAATTATTACTATCAATTATGATTATCGTGTATTTTGGCTGTAGATATTTATCTTAACCTTTCACAAATATCTAAAAAAATTATACTAACAAAAATTTAAAAAAATTGTCAACCCAAAGCTCTTGAATGCTTGTGGGTATGAGGTCTCTCTCCGGGGAATTTTCTTCTCATGTGACCTGATGGTCTTGAATAAAGTAATTCCAAAAACCATGCTTCATGTTCTATCTCTTCTCTTAGAACGTCTTTTGCAACATCGTATGTAGCTGGATCTTTTCCATGTGTCATAAGACACACTTTGTTCCAATTGACAATTGCACCCTGTTCTGCCTTGAGACATTTTTCTAAAATTGCCTTTGTATCTATTGGGTTTGTTGGAAGTTGTAGAAATTCGCAGCCTGACATCTTGATAAAATCCTGAGCGTTTATGGGTAATGTTCCTCCAAGCTCATAAATTCTAGATAGACAGGACTCGAAATGGCTTAGGTCTTCCATTCTTGCATCCTCAATTACTCCTTTGAGTGCTTCCCCTTCCATTCCAACACAATGCGCTCTTAGATTTGTAAAGTAATAGTAGGCTGTAAACTCTACTGATGCATTGTAGATTAGAGCTTTTAGCACTCTTTTACATTGACACCGTTTTGTTCCAGAACTTTTACTCCTATTACATCTGGTTTTTTAGTCATGATGCGTACAAGTTTGCTAAAGATATAAGCAAATCGCTGGTTTTCAATGAAGGTTTATAATGATTAGTGTCCTAATGATTAGTACTCTAAGTATGACAAAATATGATTTTGAAAATAGTGTGGGGTTTGTTGTAAATAATACGGCAAAATCCTTTCAAAAGTCCCTTGATATTGAACTTAGAAGAAATGTTGGGGTTACTCTTAGCCAATGGCGTGTAGTTGGAGCTCTTGTATTACAACCTGGACTGACACAAAAAGAGATAGCTGACAAGATGGGAATTGAAGGTGCAACACTAGTACCAGTTATTGATAAAATGGAAAAAGAAGGACTGTTAAAAAGAAAACCTGATTTGACTGATAGGCGAGCAAATAGGATCTATCTTACGCCAAAAGCTGATTCGCTGTGGGAGTCTATGATTGAATGTGCCCTAAAAATAAGAAGATCTTCGACTAAAAATATTTCAGAAAATGATATCCAAATAACACTTGATACACTTCGAAAAATTTCTAAAAATTTAGTTACTTCATTTGAGTTGGAAAAAACACTTTCATCTGTTAAAGCAAACAAAAGGAACATCTGAATTTTATGGCAATGTCAAAATCAAATAATGGAAATCCAGCAGAAAAAATTTCTTCCACTGCCTGGAAGACTCTGGCAATTCTAAGTTTGATTGCCACCATGGTAATGTATGCCGAAACCATGTTGATTCCAGCAATCCCTGATTTGATCAAAGATTTTCATATATCTTATGGCATGTCATCCTGGATTCTAACAACTTATCTGATAGCTGGGGCAATCATGACTCCTATTGCTGGTAAACTTTCTGATATCTATGGAAGAAAAAAAGTTCTATTGATTATAATGGCAATTTATGTACTTGGAGTATCATTAGGAGGATTTGTCACAAATATCTATGAAATGCTTCTAGTGCGTATCATACAAGGAATAGGCATGTCCATGTTCCCAATTGCATTTGGTATAATTCGAGAATTATTTCCACGAAACAAACTGGCAATTGGTCAAGGGATAATATCGTCAATGTTTGCAACAGGTGCAGTTATTGGCCTAGTTTCTGGTGGTCATCTGATACAAACTTTTGGCTGGCAATCTACTTTTTACTCTATAATTCCTGTATCAATTGCACTACTTGTAATTATAGCACGTTTCATACATGTGGAAGAGCCTCATTTACATGCAGAAAAGACCAGTGAGGGTGGAACTAGTTCTAGAAATAAAATAGATATTCAAGGTGCAATTACCTTGACTGTTTCTGTTAGTGCATTTTTGATGGCATTGACCATGGTAGAAAATGGTGATGATTCAAATTCATTTGCTGTGATAGGTCTTGTTGCTATAGGAATTGTTTACCTGATATTATTTGCAATTATAGAAAAAAGAACTCCATATCCACTTGTTAGTATGAAAATACTAGCACATAAAACAATTCTGCCCGCAAACATAATGATTATGATTGTAGGTATGTCCATGTTCATGGTATTTCAGACAATACCCGTACTTGTTAGAAGCCCGTCACCTCTAGGATTTGGCGAAGATCCTCTGATGACTAGTAATGTACAACTTCCATTTGCAATTGTTTTGCTGATTCTTTGGACCTACATCTGGTTTTATTGTATCAAAACTTGGTTCCACAAAACCTATCCTACTGGGAAGTCTAATTAGTGCAATTGGATTTGTAAGCCTTTACACTAATCATTCTACAGAATTTCTAGTTTCAGCAAATCTTGCAATTTTATCAACAGGTCTTTCATTGACAAATGTTGGTGCAATGAATGTGATAATGCTGACCACTCCCCGAAAAGATATTGGAGTATCACTTGGAATGAGTACGCTTATTCGAATTATTGGCGCATCGGTTGGTCCTGCCATGGCAGGAATGTACATGCAAACACACAAGACTACTATATCTGGAATTATTGGCTCCTTTCCTACGGCTGAATCGTATAATCTCATATTTTTTACTGCGGCTATTATTTCATGTGTATCAATAGGTCTTGCATTTGCTCTTAGACGGCAACTTGTTAAATCTCCTATTCCTGAAAATTAGTCTAAAATTACTTGTGTATTATAATTAGTAATGAAATACAGTATCGCCTATGGTCTTCTTCCAGTCTGCTCTTATTCCTGGTCGTCCCTTGAGTTTTTCAATGTAATTAAAGGCTGATAATCCCGCATTAGCACCACCAGAGCAGGCTGCTATGATTTGCTTGTAGGGAATACTTGATGCGTCACCTGCCGCAAATATGGCTGGATGGGATGTCTTTCCATCACTTGTAACCTCGATCTCACTTTTGGTATTGATATTTACTAGATGTTTTATAAAATCAAGATTTATCTTTGAACCCATCTCTATGAAAAGTCCGTCTATGTTAACCACTTTCTCAACTCCTGAATTGTTTACAATTGTAATTGACTGAAGATTACTTGTACCTGATATTGCTTTGACAGAAGACTGGGGAACAAGCTCTATGTTTTCTTTCTTTTCAATTGATGCAATCATTTCTTTGTCTCCACCAAGTGCGCCTCCTTTGTAAATCATGTATATTTTTGATGCCATTCTTGAAAGTAAAATGCCTGATTCTAACAGATATGCTCCTACTCCAATAACTGCAGTTGTCTTTCCTTGGTAAAACGGAGCGTCACATTTTGTACAATAATGTATTCCCTTGTTTACAAATGTAGATTCATTTTCAACACCTAGATTATTTGGTACTTTTCCTGGTGCAACAACTAGTGCTTTTGCTGTATATTCAGAACGAGTTGTTTTAATTTTAATCCCTGTCTCTGTCTCATCTACTCTCTCAACTGTATCATATATCATCTCTCCTCCAAACATTAGAAATTGGTTCTCAAGGGTCTTTGCAAGTAATGGTCCGCTTGACATTATAGTTCCGGGATAATTCTCAAGTTTTGGTATCAAATTTAACTGCCCGCCTAAATCCTTTGAAATTAAGAGACAAGAGACTTTTTGTCTTGCTATGAATATTCCTGCAGATAATCCAGCAGGTCCGCCTCCAACTATTATAATTTCATATTCTTGGGACAATTTAGTTTACAGAAATAAGCGATGTGAGGTTGTTAATCCCGTCTATTTTATGTAAATCTACATCAATTGCAGTCTTGATATCTTGCATATTGTCTGATTGTAAGATTA
This sequence comes from uncultured Nitrososphaerota archaeon, assembly GCA_963824385.1. Taxonomy (GTDB): domain Archaea; phylum Thermoproteota; class Nitrososphaeria; order Nitrososphaerales; family Nitrosopumilaceae; genus Nitrosotalea. Next base: position 372,017 of record CAWGPD010000004.1, on the reverse strand, counting down.
CCAAAACATCATAGATTCCATAAACCGTCTTTACCTCTTTTACCATTGGAATTTTTTTTGCAGTCTCGATTATGTTTTTTTGTTGCTTATAATCGACATTTAATAAGACAAAAGCCTCATTCACAAGGTCAAAATGGAGTTCATGTCTTAAAAGGCTGTCTAATTGTTTTACTTAAAAATTATGTTTCACTTGTAGTGTTTTTTGCACTGATATTATTCTTTAATTCATCTATCTCTTTTTTTGCAGTTTCATATTCTTCCTTTGTTCTTGCAAGAGCAATTTTGATTATCTCAAGTTCTTTTTTAGCATCTTCGTATTTTGCATTGATTGCTGCAGCAACTGCTCCTGCAGCCTCTACAATTCTCTGTGTATTGTTATTTTTTCCTACTGTGGCAAGTTCTCTTTCTATGAACTCTAGTTCTTTTTTAGCCAATGTAATCTCCTTTTTCTTCATTTCATGTTGATCTTTTAATGATGCGATTGTCTTTTCTTCGACTCCTTTAGCTGACAAAATTTTCTCATATTCTTCTCTTGTAGAAGATGCCTTGGATTCTACTTCTTCCAATTCTAAAACAGCGTATTCTTTTTCAGACTTTATTTTTGATAATTCATCTTGCACTTGATTGATTTGCTGCTTTATTCGTTCTACCTCTTCTTGTACATACTGTGATTTTGTTAATTCCAATTCTTCCTTTGAAACTTTGATCTGTTTTAGGATGGAATCAGTCTCTGCCTTTTTGGACTGGACATCACTTTTTGTTAATTCTATTTCTTCTCGTACTGTTTTTACTTCCTGGGTGACAGCATCAAGTTCAGTCTTGGCCCTCTCTAATTGCTGTGAATATGTTCCAAGCATTATTGCAGTATCTTGAATCTCTTTTTTGAGATCATTAATCTCTTCATGAGATGTATCATTTTCATCTAAGGCATGAGTTTTCTTATCTAGTTTCTCCTCTGTATTTTTCCCCAAATTCTTCTTGTGCCCAAAAAGTCCCATTAGAAGAACTCTGGTTTAAGGTAAGAAAAGTATTGCTTTTAGGGCATGCTTGAAACTATGCTCTTTTTTTCAAAAAAGAAATGTAAAATCCCATGCCACCAATCCCAAAGCCAAGAACGGTGATTATTATTCGTTCTATGAGACTATGTTTAGAATAACTTGGAGCAAAGAAAAAAATTATTATTCCTATTGCAATTAGTATTACGCCTGTTCCCTTGGGTCTATTGTATTCACTATGAGCCATGTCTACGTGTATTCAGAAATCGACATGGCGACTTTCTTTCTTCCTATATCTATGATTAAAGGTCCGATTTTTGGACCCCTGTCTGATGCTAATATTATTTGATATAATACACGAAACAAGTCTTTTGGTTGCATGCCGTTATCCTTTGCAATTTGATATATGGTATTCTGAAGATCTACTGGCTCTTCTTCTGATGATAATATATTCCCTAGATGAGTCAAGACTTTTTTTGAAATGTCATCTAGATGAATCTCAATTTTTGCTGGATTGTCATAATCATCAGCATAATTTCCTGCAAGTGCTATGAGCTCATCTATTTCTTGACTTGATTCTTTAATTGTTCCGTATTCAACTAGTTTTTTTGTAACAAGTGGGATTCTGTTCTCTCTGAATATTTTACAGAGTTGAATTAATAATCTGTAATTGACATATGGCTTTTGAGCCTTTGGAGGATTTAGTAAATTCACATATTCATACAAGCCCTTGGATTCTACAACTTTGGTCTCGTTGTCCAGTTTTATTTTTCCAAAGTAGATATTTTCAAGTTCATTGTATTCATCCATTAGGGCTGGTATGTCATCAATACCTACTTCACGCGCTCCTGTGATTCTTTTGTAAAGTAACAAAAGAATTGTTTTGGGTGTTCCATATCTAAGCCAGGCCTGCGAAGTAAGCACATTTCCAAGTGATTTTGATATCTTTTTTCCTCCTTTATCAAGAAACATTTCATATTTTACATGAGTTGGAGCTGGAAAGTTCAGAATCTTCTCTGCTACCCAGTCGTTTACTTTTACTGAATCCATGATATCTTTACCATATGCCTCAAATCTGATATCAAAGGCCTGCCACCTTGCAGCAAATTCTACCTTCCAAGGAAGTTTTCCTAGATCTTTTGTAATATCTGCAATTCCATCATGGCCACATCCTTGTAATGGTCTTGAACCAATTGTTGTATCTGCACATTTGTATTTGATCTTCTTTTGATCAGGCAAATACTCGTATGCCATTGCAGTATACAGCCTGCCACAATTTGCACATACTGGAAAGTATGGTAATGTCTCTTGATATTTTTCCTGACCTACCATCTCTGCTATCTTTTCACCAATTTTTTTACTGTTTGTCAATATTGTATGAATTTGATCTTTGAGTAGCCCATTTCGGTATGTATCAACTCCTCGTTGAAACTTGTACTCTATTCCAAGTTTGTCAAGACCGTCCAAAAGGAGGCTGCTCATATGCAGACCATACGAATCATGACATCCAAATGGATCTGGAATAAAAGAGACGGGTTTTCCAATGTGTTCTTTTAGAGATTCTGGCAACCCCTCAGGAATTTTTCTTAATCCGTCTAAATCATCAGAATATGCAATCAATTCTGATTTGTATCCAAAATTTTCAAGAGCAAGTTTTACTCCGTATGCTCTAACTGCATCTCCTAAACTTCCAATGTGGGGAATTCCAGATGCTCCTAGGCCACTTTCTACTCTTATTATATCCGTCTTTCTTCCAAGTGTCTTTTCTCGTTGTAAAAGATCATCTGCAAGTTTGTCTATCCATGTTCCTCTGCCGATTATTTGTTGCTCTTCTTCCATTATTTCAAATCCTTTGACATGTATGGACCAAGAGGAACATAACCAAGTTTTTTATAATATTCTCTTGTTCCTACTGCACTTATTACTAACAATCTCTTTGAATCAAATTCTTCTTTTGAAATTTTCTCTGCTTCACTGACCAAGTTCTTTCCTAATCCTAAATGTTGGATTCCATCCTGATCTCTTTCTCCTAATTTTAATGACTTGCCATATACGTGAATCTCTCTTACAATGCATGTATTTCCTTTAACTTCACTTCTATGTGCTTTATCACTTGGTTTTCTTAATCTTAAAAATCCAAATATTCTGTCCTTGGAATCATCATATGACAAGAAAACTTCATGCCCGTATGAAGAATCATAATTTTCTCTGTGGAGTTTTATGTCATCAACGTTAATCGTATTTTCAGACAATCCAACTTCTCTACATCTGATGCATTTGCAAGAAATGTTTTGTTTTTTTAGATTTTGCTGGACAATTTGACGCAAGTTTCCAAGTTTTGGCCCTGCTACTATTTGATCTGATGATATCTCTCTTTGAACTCTCATTATTCTTGCCCATCTTGGAATAGTTTTTTTAATCTCTGTTAGGACTTGTACCATCTCGTCATCTGAATATGGAGTAAACTTTCCTTGCTTGTACATATCGTAAAGGGGAGTATTCTCAAGAACCAATGTTGGATATATTTTTAACATATCTGGTCTTAATTCTGGATCTGAAAATAACTGCTTAAAATCTGAAATATCTTCTTCTGGTGTCATTGACGGAAGGCCTGGCATCATATGTGCTACAATCTTATAACCTGCGTCTTTTGATATTTGAAATGATTCTGTTACATCCTTGTAGGTGTGTCCTCTGTTTACTATTTTGTATACTTTCTCATGAAGACTCTGTACTCCTATCTCGACTCTAGTTACTCCGTATTCTAGCATCCAGTCTACATGTTCTTTCTTACAATAATCTGGCTTGGTCTCTATAGTAAATCCAACATTTCTAAAATTTGCTTTCTCATTATTTTTCTGAGCCGAGTCTAAATCTTGAGAATCAAATCCGTTTAAAGCGTCAAAACATGATTTGATGAAATTGGTCTGATAACTATGCGGCATGAAAAGAAATGTTCCACCTACTATTACTAGTTCTAGCTTTGTACTGTCATGACCATATGCTATGAGATGTTCTAGCTTGTCAAGAATTTGCTTTTTTGGATCATAGCTGTTTGCTATGGCGTTTTGTGTTGATGGTTCTCGTCCTGTGTAACTATTTGGAGTATTATATTCAATGCCTCCAGGACAATAACTGCATCTTCCATGCGGACATGCATATGGTTTTGGCATCAGTGCAATCACTGCAACCCCTGATGCGGTCTTGACAGGTTTTCGTACTAGAGACTTTTTGAAGTCTGATATAATCAGTGCCTGTCACATGTGCTAGTATCTCATAATTTCTTGGAATTCTCTCCAGTGCGTATTTTATACAAATTCTTTTGACCTCTCTTTTTGTATCCTTGTCTGTAGGATTGGAAATGGAGAGGAGATTATCTGATATCTCTTTACATGCATCCTCAAACGTTACACCTGCTTTTTGCACGACTTGTTAGAATGAATTTGGGTATTAAATCCTAATCTAGAGTAATCAGGTAAATTTTCTGATTTTCACATGTAATCATGCTATTCTTAATTTGTCTATGTATACGCCATTTTTCTCAATTATCTTGCCAATTTGCCTATTGTGAAATCCATGTTTTTTGAAGATTTGACTTATTCTTGTTTCTTCTTTTTTTGGCGCAATTATACAAAATCCAATTCCCATGTTAAACGTCTTGTACATCTCTTTTCTTACAACACCATGATTCTCAATTATTTGAAATATCAAAGGAGGTACCGGTAGGCTGTCTAGCAAAAATCCAGTCTTTTTTAGTCTTAAAAGCTTGGTAAATGAACCGCCTGTGATATGTGCCAGTCCATGGATGTTACATTCTTTGATTGCCTGCAAAACTGGTTTGACATAGATCTCAGTAGGAGCAAGAAGTACTTCGCCAAGAATTCCTAAACCTTTTATTTTCTCTCTCATGGAATATTTTGAAAGCACCTTTCTTGCAAGTGAATATCCGTTTGAGTGTAGTCCACTACTGTTTATTCCGATGATAATGTCACCTGTTTTTATTTTGTCGCCAAGGATCATGTCTTGTTTGTTGAGAATTCCTACAACCATTCCTGCTAGATCAAAAGAAAAATTCTTCCCTGATATTAAATCCGGCAATATCGCAGTCTCGCCGCCCACTATGGGAACTTGGGCATCTTTTGCACCTTTTACAAGTCCTCGAACTATTTGCTTGAATATGTCTTGATCATTTCTATTGGCTGCAATATAGTCAACAAAAGATACGGGAACTGCACCGATGCATATTATGTCATTTACATTCATTGCAACACAATCTATTCCAACAGTGTCATATTTTTTCATAGATTGTGCAATCATGACTTTGGTTCCAACACCATCTGTGTGGGTTGCTAATAGTGTACCTCCTGGTATTTCTACAATTCCAGCATAGTGTCCAAATCCAGACATTATCTTTGCCTTTTTTTGTAACTTGTGAGTAGATGCAATGAGTTTTCCTATGCTTGCCTGACTCTGTTTTATCTTATTGATATCAATACCTGCATCTTTGTAAGTAATTCCCAATGACTCTGCTCTATGTGATTGGAATAAAAGAATTATGCAATTATACCCTAGTTGCTTTTTTGCATGAATAGATCCAACATTGTCCTTCCCTTGTCAGTTATGGAATACACCATATTTGATCCACTGGGTTCCTTGCTTACGAAATTATATGATACACACAGATGAAGATAATTTAGAAACGATCTCTTCATTCTGATATTTGATTTCACATATAGATCGGAGAAAGTCATAGCATTGCACCTTAGCTGATATAATAATTTTAGAATGGAAATGGTACTAAAATCTCTGGTTCGTGCTTTTACTGCATCTAATACCTGCTCATCTCTTTTTATGATGAAATCTGAGAAATGATCTGCCACTTCCACTGATATGTACGTCATTCTAGTTTTCATGTTACGGTATTGGTACCGTACTATACCTTATTAATTCTAGCTGGGTGGATTTTTTGAGTTAGTAATAGTCTTTTTTGAACCTGTTGAATTACTTTTTTGACCTAGAAAAAAGCACGAATGTCATAAATGGAAGATAATGGAAAAAGAAATACTTGCATGTTTATAATTTAATGTAGATTAATTACATTAATGTATATTGAATTTCTTAATTGTAATTTTTCAATAGTTTTTTATGTGACAAGCGTGTAAATAATGTATGACAGCGATTATAGGCAGACCTCCAAAAAAGATTGAGGCTGAGATTGCAAACAAACTCCGACCGTATTTTGAGAAAAACCTTAGTGCAACTTTTGCCGCACAGAAGACTGGTCATAATATCAAAACTGTATGCAATTATTTTAACAAATGGTCTCAGGATATTACAGAATCTGAAAACAAGGATTTCTTTGCAAGAGAGAGACAAGAAAGACAAAGCATAGTCCTTGCCATTGACAGTCTACTCTCTGAGGAATACAAAATTCTTGCCGAGTTACAATCTGAGGTACAAGCATATCGTGACAAGCATAAAACAATTCCAAAAACTTTTACAAGTTCGATTCAGTACTGCATCAAGACAATTATGGAACTAATAGAGAAAAAGGTACCATATGCTCTGGTTATGGCAACAAGTGATGAAATAGACCGACGCGTAGAAGAATCTTTGAGGAAGAGAAGTGGCAAGTAACATGACAAAATCACTTGCAAGATACATTGAGAAAGTAGTAGCAACTTATCTTGAGAACCCGCAAACTCAAAAAACAGTTCATGTACCGAATGTTCCAAAAGATTTTGAAAAATTTAATACAATGATAGGACTGCCAGTCTCACCTGACAAGAAAAAGACTATCAAACTCTTGCCTTTTCAGATTGATATTGATGCAGCGATTAACAAGAAACGCAGGGTAATAATCAATAAATCAAGAAAGATAGGTGTTACAGAGACCGTACTTCGTTCCATTGCAATGAATTGTTTTTTCAGATATGCTGGATACGATATAATGATAGTTGCAGGAAACAGGATGTTGCAGGCAGAGGCTACATTGGATAGGTTTTCAAGATTGTTTGAAAACGGGTTTACTGACCTTGACGGGGTGCATTTTTCATATTCGGATTTGATAAAAAAGAGTACAAAGTCAAGCATGAAATTATTCAACGGCACTACAATTCGAGTATTTCCTGCAGATGCAGAGGCAGTACGCGGTCCGGACCATGTCATCTGCGTATTTTTAGACGAGGCTGCCTTTATCAGGAAAAAAGATGATGCCGCAGTCTATGGGGCATTAAGGCCAAACATTGCAAACACAGACGGGGACTTGATAATCGTAAGCACGCCAAATGGCAAACGCGGAATATTCTATGACCTGTGGAATGAGGGACAAATGCACAAGATGGAATTGCCGTATACTCTTGCAGTTGGCAAAATACTGTCTGAGGAGTTTATCCTAGAAGAGAAAAAAAAACCAAAGATATTCTTTGAGCAAGAGTACGAGTGCAAATTCACAACTTCAAAAATACGGTAACTGAATCTGCCCAGATTAAATATCATGACCAATCGGTGGAACCGCTGGGCTAATTTTTAATCTATCAATTTGTGAAAGTCTTCCGATGTAATAATTCCAACTATCTTTCCCTTGTCTGATACAAGAATGCATTTAGAGTAAGACAGATGTGATCTAAGGCTGATGGCTGGGCTGTCAATTGATACGACTGGCGGCTGGGAACTTTCAATCTTGCCAAGTTTAGTCTTTATATCAAACAAGTTGTTACCCAGTTGGGATGTTATATCGTCACTTGTTATCAGTCCCACACAAGTATTTCTGTTCATTATGGGTATCTGGCTGATCTTTTTAGAACTTAACAACTTTACTGCATCACCTACCGTGGCTGTTGGTGAAAGTGTTATGATATTACGCGTGCAAATATCTCCTGCCTTTAGGCGTACCTTGTTTTCCTCAGTTTCCAGTACTTCAAATATTTTTTTTGCCGTGGCGTAGCTTGGTTGCGCACCCTTGCGCTCTATTTGATTTAGCATGGAGGGACTGATACTGCTTTTTCTTGCAAGTTCTTTTTGTGTCATGCCAAGCCTTGACCGTGTTTTTTTAATTAAATCAAGTTCTGGAAGCATGATTTCTTGATTTGTGCATAGGCTAATTAAGTTTGGTTGAATGTGGATTTAAAACAGATTTATTTTACGCATAGAAATTAAGTATAACTGAATTACATATCGGTAAAAGTTAAGTAATATTGAATACAATATATTGTATGAAAAATACAAAAAACACCCTGTCTTCTACGGAACTGACTGAAAATAAGATTAATGTCCGTACAATATTTCGACAGGTCAAGATTTTGAGAAGAAAGCCAAGTATAATAATGCAATAGAATGTTATAATAAAATTCTTGGAGTAGAGCCTGACAACCGTGATGCATTATTACACAAGGGATTTGCTCTTCTTAGAATAGAAACATATCCTGAAGCAATTGTATATCTTGATAAAGTTCTACAAAAACATCCGCAAGACTCTACTGCATTGTATTACAAGGCAGAAGCATACTATTACCTTGGAAGATACACTGATGCAATTGTATTCTATGACAAGGCAATTTCTGTAGAGGCTGGAGATACTCATTCAATTCTAGGGAAGGCATCTAGTCTTTGTAAACTAGAACAATACGAGTCTGCAATACAATGCTATGACAAAGTATTAGAAATTAATCCAAAAGATCAACACGCACTACTCTGGAAGAATCAACTAATCAATCTGCAAGGCAAACAGGAGCAAATGTACTCATGAGCATTTTTCATCATAAAAACTCTGATAAAATAAAGAAACATGCCCATGAAGTTGCGTTTACTACCATTCTTGAAGTAGCAAGCAAGACAACACTTCTCTTTGGTAAGACTCTGATACTGTTAACCTTTCATGCAATTAGGTATGTAATTACAAGTGGCCCTTGTATTGCAATACTAGATTCAGCAGAAACTCAACTTGGAAATTTCCTGAGTAGTTTATAGCATGAAACTAAATATCACATACTGGACAAAAGGCAAGATTTGCTGTCCTTCTTGTAAATCTGATAATATCGTAGTAATATTTCTAAGGTCTAACAGAATAAATGAGATTATACGAGGAATTGACAAGAATGAGGTGAAACTTGCAAGTAGTTCTAGACCAAGTCCAGATTTTCATTGGGTGTGCAAGAATTGCTTTGATGTGGGAGAATTAATCCTTGAATAGGCATACTTTGAAAAACATGATATGGTTTATTACTATATAATGGTAAGCGAAGGCCTGAGTTATTCGAGAATATTACTAGTTGTCGCTTTTGTGTCAATAGTATCTCTGGTTATTATTGGAGGAATACAATTCCATCTTTTGCAGATAACAATCCATATGATACTCAGAATCCAACAGGTGCAAATTGTACACCTATTCCAGGTGGAATCACCGTTAACAACTGACCAGCCCTCATACAATTATGGTGGTGGAATAGATATTACAATACATGAATTACCGTCATCTTACACTCCTGGTCAACTTAGTGCGGTGCTTGAAATAACAAATCCAGTAGGAGGTGTTATGGGGGTAATTCAAACACAACAATTATCAAACATTGTATTTGGGACTAATACTTCACAATGGCAACTTTCAGGCACATATACAGTGTTAGTACAGATTGGTACTTGTAACACAGCCCAGACAACCTTCCAATTTACAGGTCTTTCTGGAAACATTTCAAATCCTCCACCAAATCAACAACCTCTACCAATTCCAATACCTCAAGCAGCAAATGAAATTGATATGACACCAGGTGCAGGTTCTAGTGCATCTGCACCTTGTGTTGCAGTAAACAACTGCTTTACTCCTAATCCACTGAATATTCCACCGGGAACAACAGTAACTTGGAAAAATACTGATACCATAAGTCATTATGTGTCAAGTGGCAAATCAACTGATGCTACAACTGGAACTATTTTTGACAGTGGTAATTTAATCAAGCCACAGGGTACATACCAATTTACTTTTGCAAATGCAGGAACATTCAATTACTTTTGCACTGTCCATCCATGGATGACAGGTCAAGTGATAGTAGGTTCGAGAGTTCAATCACCACCTACTCAACCTACTCCTCAGTCACCATCACCACAACCAAATCCACAACAGTCATCACCGCCAACTGTTTCACCATCAGAACCCCCTGTTACACCATCACTTCTAGTAAATAAATTTGCACAAACGATTCAAGTTGGAGATGAGCCTATGGGCATTGCATATGACTCTGTCAAGGGAGAGATATTTGTAGCAAATGGTGGTAATGGTAATGGCAACAGGTCAGTTTCTGTAATCAACGATGCAACTAATACTGTTGTTTCAACAATTCCACTTGGATCCTCTGCTTATGTCGCATATGACTCTGGTAAGGGAGAGATATTTGTGACAAGTACAAACAGCATAGGTACTGGTACTGTCTCAGTAATCAATGATGTAACTAATACTGTTGTTTCAACAATTCCACTTGGAGGACAACCTAATGCCGTCGCATATGACTCTGGTAAGGGAGAGATATTTGTGACAAGTACAAACAGCATAGGTACTGGTACTGTCTCAGTAATCAATGATGTAACTAATACTGTTGTTTCAACAATTCCACTTGGAGGACAACCTAATGCCGTCGCATATGACTCTGGTAAGGGAGAGATATTTGTGACAAGTACAAACAGCATAGGTACTGGTACTGTCTCAGTAATCAATGATGTAACTAATACTGTTGTTTCAACAATTCCACTTGGAGGACAACCTAATGCCGTCGCATATGACTCTGGTAAGGGAGAGATATTTGTAGCAAATTCATTTGCAAATACTATCTCAGTCATCAGTGATAAAACAAATACAGTTATTGCAACAGTGCCAGTTGGATTGTTTCCTATGGATATTGCATATGACTCTACCAAGGGAGAAGTGTTTGTGACAGTTCCTAATGGCATTGCTGTAATTTCTGATGCAACAAATCAAATAATTAATCCACAAACAAATACCGCAGTTATTCCACCAACAAACACCCAGATTGTTCAGCCAACAAATCCACAACCAACCTCTGTATTTACCCCAACTCAACAAGACATTCAAAGTATCAATCAAGCAAAGGCAAGTCAAACAATAGCGGCTGAAGTAAATGTTGGTGCAAGCCAATCCACAACTACATCTATTGACAGTAATGTTACAGTTCAAACAACCAGTAATACACCTGATTCACTAAATGTGAATGTTAGTGCTCCAAGTCAGACAGGTCCCAAAGTGATTGCGTTTAATCTTAATACTACAACAGTCAATGTGGCAAATCTAAATCAACTTGGTGTAATGTATGATGGAAAACTAATACCGCCAGCATCAAACATGGATGCCATATTGCATGCAAAACCAACAGATAGTCCAAGTTTTGCCATAGTAGTTACACAAAGCGGAGTACAGGTTCTGGTTCTAGTTCCACACTTTTCAACTCATACTATAACTATAATGAATATGTCACAAATAATGGCTCCAACGGTTCCTGAATTTTCGTTTGCTACAATCATCTTGGTAATTGCAACATTCTCTATTGTTTTTATTCCAAAAATCAGACGTTGAAATTCATAGCACTATAGTCCAAATATTCAAATTGTATTTCTCGGATAATGCTGTCTAATGAGGAGTCAAATGTACATAATAAATTAAAGCGTCTGAACCTATCCTCATTGCAAATTTAATAAAACCATCAATTGCTTCATCTTCTAATTTATCTCTCAGTTTATCGCCTAATTTTTTTAACTCTTTCTTTATCACATGATATACATCAGTCAGCGGAATTAGGTTTACGAAGTAGTAATGAAATTCAAAGATCCATTCTTACAAAAGCATTTGCTGGAGAATTGGTTACCAAGGATCCTAAAGATGAATCTTCTTCAGTTTTTTTAGAGAAAATACGAATTGAAAAACAATCAATGAAAAGGAAGTAATTTCATATCCTCACCTATGATTAGTCTATATTCATGAATTTTTATTCGTAAATCAAAATAGGGGTGTTTTAATACTAGATTTAAACTAAAATGGGAAATAAGTCTGAAATGCAATCAACATTTCTAACCCTTTTGGACAAATTCAATCTATTTTTATTCTAGACAAACTAACTTTTTACATGCATAGCGCCTTTGTTTTGATGAATGCAGAACTTGGCAAAGAACTTCAAATTGTAAGCGAAATAAAAAAAATACCTAATGTAAAAGAGGCATATCCAGTTTATGGTGTCTATGACGTATTGATGATTATTGAATCTGATTCGATGGAATCCTTGAGGGCTACCATAACTGATCAGATAAGAAAATTAGATGGAATAAAATCCACACTTACCATGATTATTGTTAAAGATTAAAAAATTAAAAAGCTAACTCATATTATTGAAAATCATTATTGCTATTTTTTTATTCTAGTTGTCTGTAATCTAATTTTTAGTCACAAATAATAATACTTGATTTAAGAGAAATATCTAGTGGCCGATAATGTGTTTCTATTACTTGGCTGGTTGGGAGAATTAATTTTTGCCAGCTGGTTGTTATCTAATGGAGACTGAACACCTTGCAGAAAAGTGGGGTGGAAGATTTGTCGGTAGAACATTACTTAGTGTCGCAACAACATTGCCAGAAATTGGAATAGTTGTTGCTGCTACAAAAAATGGATCATACGGTGTTGCAATAGGCTCTGCACTTGGAAGTAACTTGTTCATGATGACGTTTGGATTGGCAATTATGCTGATTATAGCAACTACGCGTCTTTCAAAAGCACCACAAAAATTCATTGATGTTAAAGAATTTAGACTGGACAAAATTTTTCTAATAATAACAGCAGTTGTTGGTGCTGTAATGTTCATCAACGGCTATGATGTTATAAACGGAATAGTATTTGCAGGATTATTTGCAGTCTATCTAGGACTTGCTTTTAGAGAGATGAAGAAAGAAAAGACAATGCCGCTTGAAGCCAATCTTCACGAAAGTCCTTTGCAACTCAAATCAAAAAAACACTTTACAAAAGCAATGATTTTATTTGTTGCAGGAACTGCTGGAATCTTTATTGGTGCAGGACCTTTTGTAAATTCACTTCAAGGAGTATCAGTGGATTTTGGTGTCTCAGTTGTTATATTGGCTGTTATAGTCAGTCCAATTGCAGGCGAAATGCCTGAAAAAATATCCATGATTTTCTTGGCAAGAAAAGGCGCAAGTGGTACATCTGTTGCAGTTGCAAATGTTCTTGGTTCAAAAATACTCAACAATACATTGCTGCTCTCAGTTGCTATTTTTGCAGCCATGAGTTACAAAGGATTTACTGCAAAAATACCAAACACCGCAATGCTAGAAAATCAAATGATACTTGTCACTATAATTACAATTGTCGCATTAATCCCAATGTTTAGGAACAAATTGGGCCTAAAATCTGGAATAATGCTTCTTATTTTATATGCAGTAGGAATTGGCATGCAATTTGTTCTACCGTCTCTTTAGATTGGAGTTGCTTTTACTGAGCCTACTTTAACAGTAGGTGTTATGGATGGCAAAGAACTCCACTGGAGAATATTTTTTGAATCGTTTCCAACTGATAAAATGTTTCCAAGCATTGTTTTTAGATTGTGAACTATTCTAACAGATCTACCAGGAAAAACCATTTTACCATTTTCAATTATTCTAATTCCACTTCGCGCAGTGCATGAAAAATCTCCCTGCTCTGGATTTACAGGATATGTATACCATAATCTGCCAATCAGCAATCCTTTTTTTGTTTCTTGAATAATTTCATTTTTGGAATAATTACCATTTGGAACTTTCAAGTTATGGGGCATGATGATTGGAATGGATTGTGTAGACCTTCCTACTGGTGATCCTAGTCGTGTTGCATTTCCACTTGAGATGGTTCCATTCTTAAATGCCTCAAAAGAATCTGAAAATAAACCCGTCATGACTCCTGATTTTATTAGAAATTGGGGTAATGTTGCAGTTCCCTCATCATCAAATGGTTTACTACCAATACCATCTGGACTATGTGGATCGTCTATAAGACTAAAATTCTCATTTGAAATAATACTGCCCAATTTGTCCGAAAAGCAACTTCGTTTCTCAGAATATGTCTTTAAATTAAAGTTTGAAGAAAAAATAAATGCTAGCAACTCCCCAAATGCATAAGGCTCAAAAATTATGTCATAGGAATCTTGTTCAACTCTCTTTGGATTAATTGAATTTGTACACATCTCTAAAGCATCACTGCCAACATTTTGTGCTGAAAAACTCTCTAGAGTTCTTGAGCAATTCATGCCTATGCCGCTGACTGGCAAGTCTGATTCCGAGTCTGCATTGATTGTTCCTGCGATAAATGTGGAATCATCTGAATAATCTATGCCATTTGTATTCATTATCTGAAAATGCTCTGAAACGATATTAAGAGAACCTGAAATTCGTGTTATTTTACCATGGCTGGCAGAATTTATCATTTCATTTGCAATATCTATTGCACTAGTCCCTGATATGTTGGCAAGCTGTGAGTCATAGGTTTTTGCTATTTTCATTATTTTTGAAGGAGATGGAAGTGATTTCCAAAAATTCTTTGGCTGTATAAATGATTTTGTCTTTAAAATTTTATCTAGAATATCTTCTTCGCTTGAAAATGATCTAGATGACATAATTTTCTTTTCATGAATAATGCGTACTGCAACAGAATCTTCTTGATTATGTTTTATCTCTGCTATTTCAGAGTCAGTAATTCTTACCGTTGTAATCTTTTTCTGTATTGAGATTGCTTCGCATTCATCCAAATGCATAGCCCTTGATCTTTTGAGTATGTCATTACAATATGACAACTAGTTTCGCCTATTGTTTTTGTACCTATATCTATCAAGTTTTATCAATTCTTGATATGACCCAAACTGAGAAGTATTTTGAATCTCATCCAGTGGGTCTTTACCTTCTTCTGAAGCATAATTCTTGATTATCTTGTAAGATGTTGTCCTCTGGGCTGGAATTCTTCCTATCTGTCTTATTACTTGTCTGATATCTTTTGGTTTTAATAATTGACCATGTCCAGAACCTGCTGCTGTGGAGATACTTTCGTTGATTAGAGTACCACCAAAGTCGTTTGCTCCCCAACATAATGATAATTGTGCCATTCCTGCTCCTTCTTTTACCCACGACGTCTGAATGTTGTTTATGTGATTGTTTAACATGATTCGTGATACTGCATGCATCAGCAAGACATCATTTCCATCTGCTCCGTTTCTGATGTTCAAATGTAAATTCTCTTTATACATTGGAGCTTCTGAATGAATGAAATTTAACGGAACAAACTCTGTAAATCCTTTTGTCTCTTTTTGTATGTCTCTTATCAACGCTATGTGTTTTGCTCTATCCTCAGGTGATTCCAAATGACCATACATGATAGTTGAAGTTGATGGTATTCCTATCTTGTGTGCAGTCTTGATAACTTCTATCCACTTGCTAACACTAATTCTGCCTGGTGAGATTTTATCTCGCATATCCTGATCTAAAATTTCAGCTGCAGTTCCTGGTAAGGAATTAACTCCTGCATTTTTTAATCTAATCAAATATTCTTTTATCGAGATGTTTGATCTTGTAGCTCCGTATAGTACTTCTTCAGGTGAAAAACCATGAATGTGAATATCGCCAACTTCTGATTTGATGGCTCTGCAAATGTTCTCATATGTATCTCCGTCCATGTCTGGAGGTAATCCTGCTTGGACGCAAACTTCTGTAGCACCTAGTGCTTGTGCTTCTTTTGCCCGCCTCACTATTTCATCCATTGGTAAAAAATATCCCTCTTCCTCACGAAAGTCTCTACTAAATGCACAAAAACCGCATTGCTTTATGCAGACATTAGTAAAATTGATGTTTCTATTTACAACATATGTGACAATATCTCCAACTCTTCTCTTTCTTAGTTCATCTGCAACTATTCCAACGAGATGAAAATCAAGTCCTTTTGCATAAAACAACCTTGTTGCCTCACTGATAGAAATTTCTTTTTCATCCAAGGCACGGTTCAATGTCTCCGATATTAATGGGTCAGATCTTCTTAGGAGTGAATCAAATAAAGCTGTATGAATTATGCTCATTTGATATACTCCTTGCTTACTAAATTTTCAGAATCTGAAATTTCTTTCATCCTTGAGCGTAAATCCGAGTTGACGTGCGAGAAAAATTCTGGGTAAACTGGGAATCTTGCTCTTAGTTGAAATCCTGCCTCAGAACAATGTTTCCCGACTTCTTCAATTTGAGGCCATGGAAATTCTGGATTTACATAATCACGGGTTATGGGTGATATTCCTCCCCAGTCATTAATTCCTGCTGACAGAAATGATGAATATGATTTAGGTGATAAATTTGGAGGTATCTGGATATTCATTTTAGGAAGAATTGTTCTAGTTATTGCAACCATTATCTTAAAGTATTTTTCTTGTGCTGAAGGACTGTCTCTCATAGGAGTATCATGTTTTGGCTGAAAATTTTGTAAAATTACTTCTTGAATGTTATTGTATTTATCATGAATCTCTTTTATGGAATAAATTGAATCAATTAATTCAAATGGATTTTCTCCAATTCCTAAAAGTAATCCTGTAGTCATTGGAATTTTCAACTCTCCTGCATTTTGGAGTATCTTTATTCTTGCTTTAGGATTTTTACTTGGGGCAAATTGATGGGCCATGTTTTTTTCTGAAAGTCTTTCGCTTGCATTCTCTAGCATTAGACCAAGACTTGCATTTGTCTTTTTTAATTCACGCATCTCATCTTTTGTAAGATTTCCGGCATTAGTATGTGGAAAAAGTCCTCCCTCTAATGCAATTTCTGATGCATAAACCAGATATTCAGCAGTACTTGAAAATCCATTTTCTTTAAGCCATGTTTTTGCCTCTTGATATTTTTGCTCCGGTCGTTCACCTGTGACAAATAATGCTTCAGTGCAATTGTATTTTTTTCCAATACTGACAAGTTCTGCAATATTTTTCTTTGACAACATTGAAATTTTTGCCTGACCTGGCTCTGATTTGTATGTACAATAAGAACAAGTATCACGACAAAGATTTATCAAATTGAAAAAGGCTTTTCTTGAATAGGTTACAACCGAACCCTTGTGATTACTTCTTAAAAATTGTGATACCTTGTAAAGTTCTGAAGACTCTCTTTCTGCATCTTGATAGATCTGATAAGATTCAGTTTTTGATGGTGTCCTACCATCAACCAATCTGTTTAACAACTCAGAACTGAGGATAAGCTCGCTCAACTAGTCATGATAGCTTTGACAGTTGTATTTATCCTTAGATGTGGGATATTTAACGAACGCAATACTCATTCCGGCAAACACTGCCAAATGGGGTTATTTTTCAAATTTTACACCTATTTTTCTAACTTGTCTAAAATCTAACTTTTTACAATGATTCTGGATTAAAGTGTAACATACGAGTTGAACCAATTTTCTAATCTGACTTGATGGTTTAACATCTTATTTTTAGTGCGTGTGCTTCCTCTGTAAATTTTTGCAACTCTAATAAGAACTGCATTCCTTTATCAGTAATGGCAAAAATATGCCCTCTCTTGTATGTCTTTGATTCTATTAATCCAAAGTCTATTAATTTTTGACACTTGTCCATTGCCGTATAATGTGACAAGTTTGCATTTCTTGCTATGGTTGTAATGATTGCGCCCTGTCTACCGTGGTCCATTGCCACCTTTAGTATGTCTGCTATCATTCCCATTTCTGATCGATATGGTTGTTTTGACATGCCCTCATATGGAAATTTAGTTAATAAAAAATTGCGCTACTTTGTTCACTAACAAAGTTACTGATACAATTGTATCTAATTATTCATTGTTTGTTTACGGACTAGTAGGTCTTTCCTGTAGGGTTAGAGTCACTTCAATGGGCTTGTAATTACGAATTATCTTTAATATCATTTTATCTCCTGCTGATTTATTATCTTGTAAATAATTTAGAAGGTCTTCTAGTTTTTTAACAGGAGTATTATCTGCTCCAACTATTATGTCTCCGCCAATTTTGTATTTGATCCCATCTACCATCTTTGTTTGATTTGATGCAATCAAACCTGCATTAGCAGCTGGACTGTCTGGTACAATGTTTTCAATTAGAAATCCTGATTGTATTGAAAGTCCAAGACTGTCTGACAAGTCGGGATCAATTGTTATCCCTGATATTCCTAACCACGGATGTTTATAATGTCCGTCCTGTATGAGGTATGGCACAATTCTTTTCATGGTGTTTGATGGGATTGCAAATCCTACGCCGGAAAATTCACCAGTCTGAGTTTGAATTGCCGTATTGATGCCAATCACTTCGCCTTGATCATTTAGTAGTGGGCCGCCTGAATTTCCAGGATTTATTGCAGTATCTGTCTGAATGACATTTGGAATGGAAAATGATCCAATATCGGGAGGATTTAGTATTCTTCCAAGTTGACTTACTATTCCGCTGGTCATAGAACCCGTTAAACCAAACGGGCTTCCTATTGCTATCACCTCGTCTCCTATCCTAAGCTTTGAAGAGTTTCCTAGTGGTAGCGTATGAAGTGTTTGGGGATCTGCGTCTACTTTGATTACCGCAAGGTCTGCAAATGGATCAGTACCAGTGACTTGAGCTGTGTACGAATCTCCATTATGAAATACAACTCTGATCTTTTGATAGTCGACTACAACATGATTACTTGTAATGATATGTCCACTGAGATCATATACAATACCTGAACCAATAGCTCTGTCTGAAGAATTATCGCTTGTTTTACGAACTATAATTTGAACAACCCCATCTTGAGATTTGGAAAAAAGATCTGCCAAGCTCATGTGTGATGCTGGATTTAATTGAGCGCTATTTTCAAACGGTGCAGCAGTTGGCTGTGATAGATCTATTTTTTGTTGTCCTGATGCAAATACCAATACCAAAATTAGTACAATTATTCCATATGTTCCACCTAAAATGGCAGTTGTCTTATCCAAGAATCTAAAAGTATCTGAGGTTACTGTATAATCCTTACTCACAAATTAATGGAATTTTGCACTGTTTCTGATATGGAATATGTTCTACCTCGCCACACCAAAGCATTACTTCTTTTGGCATGTAAAATTCCAGTTGCAAATCCTGCTATTATCACTGAACTACCAATTGGGGCAAATAATGCATATCGAAATCCTAGTGACAGCCCCTTCTTTGCATCTATGGTGCTTCCTGCATAGAATAATCCAACCGAAATTAGTGAAATTCCACATAAAATGCCAAATGATTCTGAGGTGTTGACAAATAGTACAGAATATGCAAGAATTGGAAATGGCATAAATAACAGGAAAAGTACTGCAAAGAATATTCCTACAGCTATTTTGTTTGATTGTATGTAGAGTGGAATCATTAA
The DNA here is from genome assembly GCA_963824385.1 of uncultured Nitrososphaerota archaeon. GTDB lineage: Archaea > Thermoproteota > Nitrososphaeria > Nitrososphaerales > Nitrosopumilaceae > Nitrosotalea. Next base: position 352,624 of record CAWGPD010000004.1, on the reverse strand, counting down.
CCTCTTTAGGGCATGCCATAAGGTGCCCCAATCTCTTGCCCATATTGCTTCAACTAGATGTTCACCGCGTACCATCTTTAGCTTAAATCCTTGTTCTTTGACTTTTTTGCCTAGTGCTCCATCTTCAATAATTTCATTTTTTACTCCCTCATGAGTTCCTACTGATTCATACGTTTTCCTTTTTATTATGAAAAAACTACCGAAAAAATACCCTGTCTTTTTAGAAGGGTCGTTTACTCGTAATGCGGAAAATCGTGTATGAAGAAAAGTAGATAGTACTGGTAAAGTGACTTTTGTCCACCAATCAAGGCAGAGCATCTTTGGAACTACTGTAAGTGCATCTAATTCTTCACTCATCAGATGATCCACTGCAAGAGAAATTGTTTTTCGTGAATGAAATGTATCTGCATCCGTAAATAATAGCAGTTCACCAGATGCCTTTCTGAAACCCTCGATACACGCCCAATTCTTTCCTGTCCAATTTTCTGGTTTGGGTTCCGCTAGAACATATACTACATTTGAATTTTCTTTGGAAAGTTTTTTTATTATATTACCTGTGTTGTCATCCGACCTGTCATCGATTGCTATTATTTCATAATTTTTGTAATCTTGATCTAAAAGAGAATTTATGCATTTTTCAATAAACAGTTCTTCATTTCTAGCTGGTAAAATTATGGATACTTTTGGAGTATGATGTGGCCTAGAATTGAATTTATCTAAAAAAGGTGAATCTATAAAAGTAGCCAACATTGATTTTATCAAAAATATCCACGCTATTGCAACACCTAACAAAATGGATGCCAGAACGTAGTTGATTATATCTACAAAAAAATACATTTGTCTATCTCTGAGATTCTTGCTTTATACTATCAAGGGCTTGCTCAGTTCCACTTTGAATGTGTTTTTTTATCATGCCTGTAAACATTCCCATCATACCTGATAGTTTCATATCCCATACAACATCAAGTCTTGTCTTATTTTCTAATGAAGTAAGTGAAATTATCTTGCTGCCCTCAATGATTCCTTTTGTAAATTGGACATCTATCATCTCTTTTGGATAAAGTGTTACGGTCTGCATGCATTTTGAGTCTTTGAATGCTATGGTAACTTCTCTTGTTATAATATTGCCTTCTTTTGAGATATTTTTTACCTCTTTGGTTCCTCTCCAAAATTTTGGCTCAGAATCAAGATCGGATACTATACTCCATACTTTGTCTATCGGGGCATCAATCTCAATAGATGCTTGAATCTGTACCATGAGATAGTTTGTTTTTATTCGTATTTATGTTATAATACACAAAGAACAGATTCTCAGTAACAAGATTTTTTATTCCGAAATCAATTTTAATCTCATAATTTGACACTTGTTATGAATTTGATAACTTATGAGGATTTTGCAAAGCTCGACATGAGGGTAGCTAAGGTAATTGAAGTTGAAAAAATTCCAGGGAAATCAAAAATTGTGAAAGGTGTAATTGATCTTGGAGATGAAAGACGTAACGTAATAATTGGTGGGGCAGAGTACTATCAACCAGAAGAACTAGTAGGTAGAACAGTCATAGCACTTGTAAATCTAGAACCTAGAACAATTGGAGGAATTGAATCTGGTGCCATGCTTCTTGCAGCTGATCTAAATGACAAACCCTTTTGGCTGACAGTTCCTGAAGATGTCACCCTTGGCACTAAAATTAAATAATTAACTTCAATGAATGATTAGATCTTTAGATTTTTTGTGACAGTACTTTGATCTGAGATGATTTTTCCAGGATTTAGAATATTTTGAGGATCGAATTGCTTTTTTATCTTTTTAAAAATAGAATATGTTTCGTTATCATACTGCAATTTTACAAACTCTGATCTGGCAAGGCCATCCCCATGTTCCCCTGTTATACTTCCACCTATTTCTATTACGCTTGAAAAAAACTCCAAGGCAATTTTTTTGATGAGATGCTTGTCCTTTCTTCTTAGGATGGGTCTTATGTGTAGATTGCCGTTTCCAGCATGCCCATAAACGATCATCTTCAGGTCATACCTTTTGGAAATTATATCTAATATTCTTAGTAGTAACGGTAGTCTTTTTACTGGTACTACTGCGTCCTCTATGAGAGTAGGCATTGTCTCATTCTTTGAAATACTTTTTAGACTAAATGCAAGAGCAGAATTTCTAAAACTCCATAATTTCTTGATTTTATCTGTATTTGTTTCTGTTTTAATTATTTTTCCTGATATTATATTTTGAATATGTTTCTTATTGGATTCTATCTTGTCATCAAATTCTACAAAAAGAAGACAACCTGACTGTGAAGGTATTTTTATTTTGATGTGCGTTACAATGTTATTGTCTACTAGTTCAACAGCTGATGGTTTTAATGTCATTATTTTTGGGACATCTTTTGCTGCCTCTAACAATGTTTTGTAATATGTGACAAGCAATACGATCTTCTTTGGCAGTACATACGTTCTAATCTTTGCGGACGTTACTATGCCAAGAGTTCCTTCCGACCCTGCAATTATTTTATGTATCTCTTTTTTTGAATGAATCATGTCAATTCTATATCCACAGGAATTCTTGGAAACTTTTGGAAATGATTTCACAATCTTTGATGATGTGAAGATGTTAATTTTTTGTGAATCTCTTTTATCTGGCAATTTTATTATTTTGCCAGAGGAATTAATCATTGTAATTTCAATTAGATTGTCAATCATGCTACCATATTTCAAAGAATGTGCTCCACTAGCATTTGCTCCAATCATCCCCCCAATGGTACAGAAAGGGCCTATGGAAGGATTTGGACCTATGAATCTGTTATTTCTTTTCAATATGTTATCAAGTTGGCCCTTGAAAACTCCTGCACCAACTTTGACATGATTGCTACCAAGTTCTATCTCATTGAGATTTTTCATGTCAATTATTATGCCTCTTCCTAAAGCACTACCGACAAGTCCAGTTCCTGCTCCTCTGGGAGTAACTGGAATGTTGTATTTTTTTGCAAATCGTATAATCTTGATGATGTCTGATTCATTACGAGGAATTGCAATAACTGATGGCTTTAAGCAGTATGAACTAGCATCTACTGAATAAAAATTACGTGCATAATCATCCCCCAAAACAGTACATTTTACAGTCTTGGATAATCTTACTCTGATTTCATTTGCGTCCAATACTGGTATATCAGTATCAAACGTTTAAAACGATTTAATTTTTTGAAAGATTTAATTTGGCAAAAAAAGTTGTTTTTGTTATTGGATTTTAATGCAACAAGTATAGACAAGCTTTTCAGTTCTAGTGATAATTCTAATCCTCTGATGTGGATGGTTTGGATTATACCTATCTTTATTTTTATGTTGTATGGGCAAAGAATTCAGCTTTACATAACTTCATCTGACATTAACAAGGGACTTGAAAAATTAAAATCTTTTCGTGATGATACTAGAAAGGAACTTATTGATTATATCAAAAATACTCTAAAGCCTTCTGAAGATCCCACACAAAAACTTGACAGGTTCTTTGAATATTTTACAATAATGCCAATTGATATGGATCCTAATGGTATAGTTCCAAAAATAAGACATATCATGAGAATAAGAGAAGATTCAACTAGGGAGCAAGTCAATAGTTTGTCTCAAAATATGAGCCATATTGAAACAAGCAAGATAACTAACATTTTGGAAGCAGTAACTACATTGCAATTGTTATACAAAATGGTAAGACACTTTTTCCTTACTGCAAAGAAACAGAATAACTTTCCATTAATTTTACCATTACAAATGATGATGCCATTTATAATGGAAGAAGCAGAGGCACTCAAGATTGCGGTATCTGCATTCAAACAAGGACAACCCATTGGGGATGGAATAGGTCCAATGATTGTTGGAAAAATGATGCTTGATACTGAAAAAAAACCAATCGCACTTGAAACAGTTTGGAGCGAAAAAGACTTTGAAGGACGAAAACTCTATTTCCTAAAAGTCTGAGGGACCAGCTGCTACAGTTGGAAAACCTGCTGATGCACTTGAGAAAATTCTTGCTGACACGAAACCTGATATTATAGTAATGGTTGATGCAGCCTTGAAGTCGAGAAGGTGAAGATACTGGTTCTATTGCACAAGGATTTGGAGCAGCAATTGGAGGAATAGGTACTGAGAGATTCCAAATAGAAGAGATTGCAACAAAGCATAACATTCCAATATATGCAATTGTTATAAAACAATCAATCAAGGAAGCAATCACTCTGATGAGAAAGGAGATTGCAGACTCTTCTGATATAGTTGCATCTCAAATTTATGATATCATCAAAGTCTATGCAAAGATAGGTCAGTGTGCTCTGGTTATTGGAGTTGGAAATACTATTGGGGTTGCACAATGATCTTTAAGAAAAAGGAGGAAATACTTGATCCATGTACAATTGAACAATGTTCTAGTTGCAATAAAACTAATAAACGAAAATTCAAAGAAGGAGACTATGTCTTTAAAACCGCAGAAAAGTGTACTTCATGTGGTAATGGCCAAATGATGATATCCAAAATTTTTGGCGAAGTTATCAAATAGTGGAAGTAAATCATAATGATAAAATGTACTAATTCTAAAAAAGCATCAAAAGAGAAATAAGGCAAGTTTTTCAGAAAATCACAAGCATGTCACAATCACAAAAAACCTACCAGTTAACATCTGACTTGCAAATCTGCAAAATCCTGAACGGTATGTGGCAGGTAGCGGGAGGCCATGGTAAAATTGACCCAGAATCTGCAATTTCTGAGATGCTTTCATACCATGATTCTGGTTTTACTACATGGGACATGGCAGACATTTATGGACCTGCCGAAGAATACATCGGTGAATTTCGAAGAAGAATTGAAAAGAAAAAGGGTAAAGAAGAACTAGACAAAATACAGGCTCTAACAAAATTTGTCCCAAATCCAGGTCCGATGACTAGATCAATTGTAGAGCATTACATTGACAAGTCCATTAGAAGAATGAATGTAAAAGCAATCGATCTGGTCCAGTTTCACTGGTGGGATTATAACGATACAAACTACCTTGACGCATTACATCATCTCTTCAAGCTTCAAGATGATAAAAAGATACGACATGTTGGACTGACAAATTTTGATACGGAAAGAATAGAGATTATGGTAGAAAATGGATTCAAACTAGTATCAAATCAAGTACAATATTCTATCATAGACTCTAGACCTGAAGTCAGGATGGCTCCATTTTGCCAAAAACATGACATCAAACTACTGGCTTATGGAACTCTTCTCGGAGGATTCTTGTCTGAAAATTATCGAGAAAAACCAGAGCCAACAAGGTCCGAGCTATATACATCAAGTTTACAGAAATACAAGAACATGATTGATGTTTGGGGTGGATGGACTCTATTTCAAGAGCTACTTGCGGTACTATACCATATAGCAAAAAAGCACCATGTTAGTATTGCAAATGTTGCTGCAAAATATGTCTTGGACAAGCCCGTTGTTGCAGGTGTGATAATTGGTGTAAGACTTGGCATAGCAGAGCACAAGTCAGACAACGCTAGAGTGTTTTCATTAAATTTAGATAGAGAAGACAAAGAACAGATAAGATCAGTAACCTCAAGATCAAATGATTTGTTTTCTTCTATTGGTGACTGCGGGGATGAATATAGATGATTTATCAATCCTGGAATTGCTGACACAAAGCAATTGCCCCATATGTTGAAACAGAAAATAGAGATGAACTCGTATAAAAAAAGAGACTGTTAATGTAGCGTCAAATAGTTGTTACCGTAACACCGTTTTCTTTTGGAATAAATGTGTGCTCTGCTTGAGCAACTCTTTGTTCATTTGCCTCAACAAGTATTGGGTACGAACGAACAACTTTGTTTTTAATTGATCTTTCGATTAGGTCTCTTGCAGTCTTTTCATTATAATCTGGTATGAGCCATCTTAGTGCAAATGGCAACATGTTGAATTTTTGCCATATTGTATCAATTAGTTTGTTGACTTCATCATCCTTTGTTCTTTTTCTTGAAACTAACGAGAAGATATTTCTAATTTTACCTTCTCGCACAAAACCTGAACCATCTGGAGTGGTGACAAATGGCTCACATGCATATGCTTCCGTGGATTGGAATGAAAATGAACCAATTGACCATATGTTTGGAACAGACTTGCCGGCATGAATTGTATATTGTTCAAGAGAATGACCGCTAAGGTTTGCTATTGGTATTCCGCCCATCTGTTTTACGGTATTTTCTATTGTTTTTCCAACATCACTTGATTTTGTTCCTACCTTGATGATTGCCATTGCTTCTCTGAGAGCAGACTCTGCGGCTTGTACTAGAAAATCATATTTTGGTTCATAACACACAGTAACAGCAGTATCTGCAATATGTCCATTTATCTGGACACCCAAATCAATTTTTAAAAGATCAGTGTCTTTGACTGTAATGGTATCATTAGGTTCAGCGGTATAATGAGCTGCAATTTCATTTAAGCTGACATTGACTGGAAATGCACATCTTCCACCTTTACTCTCAATTTCTTTTTCAATGGAATTGCATATTTCTTCAAGAGTAGAACCTACATGATTTTTTCTTCTTGCATTCTCTCTTACCTCAGATGCTATTTTTCCAGCATTGACATAATCTTGTAATTGCAACAATTATGGCTTAATTTAGTTAATTATTTAAAATCATCATATGATATGAGAAGATTAAATTGGGGACATTTTTGTGCAATCACATCGGGATCGTGGTCTAGCTTGGTATGATTCGGGTTTTGGGTACCTGAGGTCGTCGGTTCAAATCCGGCCGATCCCACTTTTATTTTGGGGATATAGTTAGACACTAGGATTTTGCACTTTTTTTCTAGAATAATTCCAAATATTTTCAATTTGGAATCTCTGGTTCAACTAGTCTAGCTAGATTAGCAAGTGACTGCTGCCATCCAAGATAACAGGCTTCAAGAGGAATTACAGAAGGTATGCCTTCTTGTACGATTGTCAACTCTGTTCCCACAGAAACCTTCTTCAGTGTTACAGTTACCTGAATTTCTCCGGGCAGGTTAGGATCATCAAAACTTTCAGTATATCTCAAACGTTCATTTTGAACCAACTCACGGAATTCTCCACCAAAGGAATGACTTTTTTCAGTTGTAAAGTTAGTAAACGACATTTTGAATGTACCACCTACTTTTGCATCCATATGATGAACTTTTCCAGTAAATCCATTTGGGGGAATCCACCTAGCCAAGGCATCAGGATTCAGAAATGCACGATATATTTTTTCTGGATTTGTGGCAATTACACGATGTAAGTTGACAGTGTTGGTCGGCATGTTCGCTTGTATCTAATTGAATATAAAAAATTACTGCAACTAGTATAGGGTCATAAAACAAGCCCTGTGTTTACCAGATAACTACAGAAATATTATTTAAAAAAAGCGCTGTAGATTTTGCACTAGTGCTGAAATTTTGAACCATTACAAGTATGATCTAAAAAATAATCTATTTACAAATCGAGTTTTGACTTGGATATAGTTCCCAGTCTCCACTATTGTTTTTCTTAAATTCAATCATTTGCTGACCACTTTTATCATGGGCATATTTAGTAATCAAATTACTAGTCGCTTCAGAATATGGAGCAAAATCATACTGTGATCGTACGAACAGATATGTGTCAGTAGTATTTTGGGTTTGGTTCATTATGTTTGCCAGTGGTAATTTTTGCAATTTTTCTTCAGCAGGTTCAACTAATTCAGGGTTTGAATCATTCCCTAAACTTTGAGTTTCTCCAATTGCTAGAGTTCCATTATCAGTTGGAAGAGTATAGAACCTAAAAAGAACATCCAGCATAAATTTCAGTGTTGTAGGGTCTCCGTTTTTATCTAAAATAATTGTAGAATATGCAATATCGTTATCATTTTCTTCATAATTACAATATGCAATACCGACTTGAAATGGAACCTGATCGCTGTATTCTTTCATTATGGTTTGCTGTGAAATGTTAGAGGATGTACTAGTTTGTAGTTGTATTAATTGATCAGTTCTGTTGACCAATGTATCCAAACCTGATGTGGACTTTTGCATCTCTGCTAGCAAATTATCCGTCTTGTTGAGAAGTAAAGTCAAACTTGCCGTTGTCTTTTGTTGCTCGCCAACAAGCTCGCCAAAATGATACACTTCAACTAGTGCAATGATGACTAGTAAAACTGCAATTACAGTACCACCAATTGTGAAACTATGAGCAAGTTTTTCCAGATGCATGCAAATCTATGAAATCCAATCTGTATTAAAATACTCGAATAAAGGAAAACAAATTCAGATCTTCATAAATTTGGGTTTACTAAAAATTTGAATCCGGTAAGACTCGCTATAAACTCCTTGTGGCTATAGATTTTGCAATTTGAATAAAATACCATTAGTTATTATCTGACCTTAACTGATTATGATAGCCAGGCGATGAAGAAGAGTTAGAGACATGACACAAGATGAATGCCAATTCAGTGACTCTGAGTTCTGGCATATCTATTTATTGAAATATCCTAGTCCTAGATTAAATTGAAATTTGAAAAACGGGAAATTCTACTGATTGTAGGAATTTTATGTATTATGATAGGATTGATGGCTTTGCCTGGCATGAATCTACTGTATGCCACACTGATTGCAATTTTGTTATTTTTTGCAATGAAAGTATTTGTTGGAAGGAGAAAGAGACAGATTCTAAGGGAGGTTGGTCAGGGAATTTGTGCCATCTGTGGAGCAAAAATCACTGAAAATAAATGTCCTACATGTGATTCTGACAAGCAAGAAAAAACATAGCACTGTAAGTGAATTTGGTACAAATTATACGTACGACTTATAATGCTTGTAAAGAATATTTTGATTATGTGGAATGGGGCATATTGGGCATTAACAACTAGCTCAACTTTTCCACAATCAACACCTAAAATTCCAAACATGGCCTTGAAATGGTATTGCAGATGAAATTCTCAAACCCGTACCTTATTGTAGGAATTCTAGTCTTACTTGTAATTGGACAAAGTTATCCAGCTAGTGGACAAGCGGTTCAGATAGCAAATCATGTTGTCATAAATGAAGTTGAGCTAAATCCCACAGGTGATTATACTAAATCTCCCTTGCAATGGGTGGAACTGTATAATCCCACTAGCTCTCCTGTCAATATCGGAGGTTGGTCGATTGGGGCAACTACTGGATTGCAACAAACGTATACAATTTCATTAGGAACTTCTATTGCAAGCCATCAATTCATTGTTTATAATTATGTGGCAAATTGGCTTCCAACAGCAGGTGCCATTATGCAACTAACGGGAACCGATGGCACAATTATTGATCAAACACCACCGCTTACAGATACGCAAGGTGATAGTAATACTTGGCAGAGAATCTATGATGGTCTTGATACTGGTTCACCAAGTGACTGGACCTTCAAGACAGGAACACCTGGAACTTCAAATGGGGCAGCTCCGACAACTACAGTCACTAGCCAGGTTGGCATGTCTGTTTCAACTGACAAACAAAACTACATCTTTGGCGATATTGTAAACATTGGCGGTCAAGTTTCACAAATTGTTAACAACCCCGCAGTAACTTCTGTTCCTACTACTGTTAATCTAGTTGTCTTGGGACCAAATGGATTCAAACAAACATTTTCATTGTATCCTGGAACTGATCTCAAATTCTCAACATATATGAAAACTGATCAAATATTGGGATTTGCTCAAGGGACATACTCACTTTCTGCATCATATGGTAATGCTCAAGCATCAACTACTTTTACACTAGGTTCTGCTGCTTTTATTCCGCCTACACAGGTTGCACCGACAACGCTGGTCATATCTACAGATCGTTCTAATTATACAACTTCGCAACCTATTGTACTTTCAGGGACTGTTTCAACAGTAATTCCACTAACTCCTGTACAGTACAAGGTATATGATCCAACTAACATAATAGTTTCTCAAGGGTCACAATATCCAGATTCTCAAGGAAGAATAACCACCGCAAATCAATATCAAACTAGTGCCGGTAGTTCGGGATTGGTTATTAACACAGTAAATCCAACTTATGGAATATATCGAGTGACAGCAACTTATGGTAGTGCATCTGCATTTACTACTTTTGTTTTACTTCCTACCCAAGTTCAAAGTCAGCCAATTTTGATATCTACTGACAAACAGGTATATGCTCCTGGTGATACAGTAGTAGTTAGTGGCAGTACACAACTAGCCGGATTACAAAATTCTGGTCTATCTCCAACTATTGAGATCACTCAGTCTTCCTTTACATCTGGCTCGATACCTGTATCTTTTGATGTCAAAGATTTCGTAACTGCTGGAACTGGTAATACCTTTACGTACAGTTTCACTATACCTGCAATATCTGACAGACTTGGAAATTACGGAGTAAAAGTTACATCGCCCTTTGGAACAGCTTACACTTCTTTTGCAGTCTCAGCAAATCCGTCTACTTATACACCTGTTAATTCAGGACCATTTTCAATATCTACTAGACAAGTTATCATATGCATATGGTGACACTATTCTTATTTCAGGCCAAGTTAGACCAGATTTGATATCTGGAACTGGCGTCCAAGTTATGGTATCTGTTTTAAATTCTAATGGAAGTCAGGTAATGTCACTAGGTAGTACAGTTGGAGGATATGGCGGTGGTAGCTGTTCCAAAAATTGTCCTACGGTCGGCGGTTCAGCTGAATCTTATGCCCCTGTACCAGTAACTTACTCTGTAACTCCTGACGTGAATGGATTTTATTCACTATCGCAAACTGTTTTGCCAAATATTTTTAGTCAACCAGGTAACTACACATTTGTAGTAAATATGGTGCCAGTCTTCAAGCATCAACTACTTTTTCAGTTTATAATCCTCTTACTGGTACCGCATCTAATCCAATTTCTGCAAGTACTGACAAGAATGTTTACGGTGTGGGTGATACCGTACAACTGACTGGGCATATTTCGTCTTCAGTTGCTACTAATTCCTATACCCTGACACTGGTAAAACCATCTGGTAATCAAATCACATTCCCATTACAGGTAAATAATGGACAATTTTCATGGACTTGGACTATACCGACATCAGATGCTACAGGCAGTGCCGTTATAACTACTGATTTATCTGCTTCAGGTACAATAGACCCAACCCGTGCTGTTTATGGAATATACAGAATAACAATTAGTTCAAACCAAGCAAACTCCGAACTGTTTTTCCAAGTCTCTCAAAACCCTCAATCAAATCAAAGTTTATCTCCACTATCAGTCGAGACTGATAAAACAAATTATCTCTCAACTGATGTAGCAAATATCTGGGGCCAAGTAATTCCAACTCAAAATGCTGCAACTGCTGTGGCAAACTCACTGGTTGCTGTTACGATATATTCTAATGGACAGCAAGCATACCAAGGTACTGCAGATGTCAATCCTGGGGGACAGTATTTTATTACCATTCCATTCCACCCTGGCAGCTGGCCAAATGGAACCTACAATCTTTATGCAACATATCTTACAAATCAAGTCACAACATCATTTAACATATCTGATCCATTTTCAACCAGTTCTGGTAGTCTGACGACTCATCATGACTACGGATTCTGGCAAGTATCTTCCTGGTCAGACTGTCTTGCTAACTGGACGAACAAGCAGCATCATCTCTCTTCAAACTGTAGATCTTGCAATTGGTATGGCAAATGATACTGTCATCAACTGAAGGGCAAGTGGCATCGCTGACAGGAAAGAACATACCAACAGCTACTGTTTCACTTGATCAATATGGATCCTTTAGTTATCATTATACAATTCCTGCCAATACTCCAATTGGAAACTATACCATAATAGCACAAGCACCATTTGGGGCTTTTAACGCATACTTTGATGTAGTAAATCAACTACCCGTCAAACAAATTCCAATTATAACAAACCAAACACAAACCGTCCCATCTAGTGTGGCTGCAATTACTCCTACACTGACAACTATTCCTTTAACCATTGGGCCAGTTGACAAACATGCCCAATCTGACATGTTTGTTACAAAAGTCAATCAAATCTCAGACTCTGTCATTCCTATAACACTAGCTGAGAAACCAATTGGTAATCTGACCTATTATCCTAGGGAACTTGATGGCCTACTTAGAGTAAATCCTGGCGATGAAAATGCTGTCAGTATTAACGTGAATTCACAAAACGGAACTTGCATTATAGGCCAAAATCTAAACTGTCTTGTCACACAATCCACTGCACAGTCTGGTATGTTATATCAGACTGTGGCAATTGATGGCAAGAATTTCCTTGTTGGATATTCTGGGTCTGGACTTAGACTGCAACAATTTAGTATCGTTCCTGCAGCTACAAATGATGTGATGCCTGATGGGCAATGGAAAGTTTACGTAATAAAAGATAATCAAGTTACTAGATTCTATTACCAAGTAACCTATGTTGGAAAGTAGTTCTAAATCTCAACCAATTTATTCTTGATTAAAACACTACAACTTGATGCAAATTCAAGTTCTAATGTTTGAACAAGATGATCCTACAAAATGTACTGCTGCAAAACTTGTAAAATTTGGTATTGCCAAACGCATAAAACATCTCACTGGGAAAGACATGATTCTCAATCCCTTTGCAAAAGACTTTGTCTTAAGATCTGACAGAGATTTGACCAAGTCTATTACTGCAATTGACTGTTCATGGGAGTTGGCACAAAATATGTTTCTCAAAAAATTTGTAGGTCTGTCACGAAAGCTTCCTCCACTGCTTGCAGGTAACCCTGTTAATTATTCCAAGATAGGCAAACTTACAACTGCCGAAGCAATTGCTGGAGTTCTTTATATTATGGACTTTCGCGAACTTGCCAATTCTGTTATTGGTAAATTCAAGTGGGGACATACATTTTTTGATCTAAATCAATATTTGCTAGAAGATTATTCTAATGCCAAAACTATGGATGATGTTATGAAAATATCCCAAGAGTATGGCTTGGAACAATGAAGATTTTTTTAAAACTCTTGGATGTGATTTTATAAAATTATATCTTTGGTGAAAAATATTCCTCATCAGAAGGAGTCTTCTTTCTGGGCTGTAATCTGTATAATCTACGATAAATGCTGTAAATTGTTCTATTTTCCTTCAATCTAGGTGCTATCATTTGCCAGAAATATCTTACTTTGATGTTTGAAATTCTTGAATCTCTTACAACAAATACGCTATAGTTAGATTTTTCTACAATTTCCATCGTTCTAGGGCTAAATGCCTGATCTGATTGATTTCCAGCTCCTACAATTACAATCTCTGGATCCTTGTTTAGATTCTCAAGCAAATCTTTAATGACTTCAGAGCTTGTCGGATAAACTCGTTCCACTGGTACTTTTCTAAAATCTTATATCAAACATTTTTTCATTAATTCTACTTAGAATGTCTCTTTCTTCTTCTGGAGATTCCACAACACCTCGTATGATTCGAATTTTACTTCCCATGATATTAGAAAACGCATGTGCAATCTCAATTCCCAAGTCTGAATGTCTTCCCTTGTCGTATGATACAACTATGTGAGATAGTTCTGTTTCAAATTCTTTCTTAATACTTACTCCTAAAATATCACACGTGGTAAGAGACAACAGTTTTCTATTATTTTTAAGATCAAAGAAATCCATGATGAGAAGATTTATTCCCTGTTCTTCTGCAGTTGCAAGAATTGCCTCTGTGTTATCATGCGATAATCTGACTAGATACCTATAATCTGCGAAACCTGGAGTCTTTTTTAATTCATCAAACGACTTTGTGATTGGTTCTGCAAATCTGTGACCCATTGACAGAGGTATCTGGAGAGGTATTGTTGCCACATTTAAAAGTGAAATCTCCCCATCTTTGTCTTTGGCAATGGTGGATGCAATCTTGATTAGCTTTTCAATTGTCTTTTTGTTGAAAACCACCATTATGCGATAATTCTTTCTTTCTGTTGGACCTATGTTTGCAACTAAAGGTGCATAATGTTCAATTTCTTTTTTGGATATATGCAATTTATAAATTGAAAATCCGATTAGTATCCAAATGATTGCAATTACCCAGCTTAGTGGGTTGTAAATCAACAGAAAGATTGCCAATCCTGCCTTGCATATTATGCCAATGATTGGCATGAGTGGAAATAGCGGAATTTTAAACCCGTAATCAAGTTTGTTACCATATAATCTTCGAATGTTGATTCCAGCCCAGTTTACTTGAGTGAAAAGAAAGAGAAACATAACTCCTGCTACAAGTGCAATCTGCTCTAATGGGAGCCATGATGCCATGATCAACATGATGATCCCAGAGGCGATTACTGCAAAATGAGGAGTATGATATTTGGGATGGATGGAACTGAAAATGTATGGGAGATTGTATTGTCTGCCCATTGCAAAAGATACACGACTTGAAGAAAACGTAGTGGCACTAAGAGCAGCTATACTTGAAACAATGCCTCCAACAAATACCAATATTGTTCCATATGGAATGAGATACTGTGCAGCCTTTGCAATTCCTACATCCTGATGGTCGCCAATGTATTGCCATACTTCCTTGCCGATCTTTGAAGAGTCAAGACCTCCAAGAAAAACAAAAGTAAAAACTACATACAGTACAGTTACAGTTCCTAATGTGATGAAAATTGCCCTTGGTATGTTCTTCTTTGGATTTTTTACTTCCTCGCCAGCTTGGACAATTATCTCATATCCCTCAAAAGCAATAAACGTAATTCCCATTGCCAAGATAAAACCAGTTATACCTTTTGGAATAAAATGCTGAAAGTTTACTGCCCAGTTATGGTTGACAAAACTCATTGCATAGACTCCAGATGAAATGAGAATTATGATGATTATGAGTTGCATTATTGTAAGTCCGTTTCCAATTTTTCCAGTAAGTGAAACTCCTCTGTAATTTACATATGTGAATAATATTATGGAGATTATGGCAATGATTTTGCTTAGTGGAATTCCTCCGTAATGTGATGCCATTCCAATACCTGTTAGTAGACTACCAACAAAATCTCCAATTGATACCGCATACAAACTACCTGCTATCATGTGAGCAAACCACGCTATCCACCCACTGATGAAAGCATTTGGTCTTGGAAGGCCTTCTTTTACCCATCTGTACCCGCCTCCTGCTTCTGGAAATGCAGAACCTAACTCTGCATATGTTAATGCAGTAAAGAAGTCTGATAACTCCGCTAGCTACAAATACAATTAGAAGTGCAGGCCCTCCCTCAAACATGGCAGGACCTACTAGATTGAAGATAGAACCACCAATCATGGCGGCAATCCCAATCATTGTTATGTCTAATAATGAGAGGCTACGAACAAGTCCTGCATGAGTGTCATGTGTCATGTGAATATATCGGTGAGCTCTGGATGGATGAATAAATCTCTACTCGTTACCTGTAACAGGCACACAAATTTACTGCCCATATGATGCACTGATTGTTCCTTCTTCTATGCTAATCCTAAAATAGTAAATTGGATGCTTGCTATCAGGTGCGAGCCGGTGAACGATCACTGCCACGGCAGAGGAAACTCCTCCCTCCATGCAGCAAGTGCGATCCGGAGACGGATAGTCAGAGATGATTGGCAACAGCACAGAAAAAAATCCAACCTGGCATACTATGATGGTAAAGCCTGAGGTTTCCAGTAAGGAATGAAAAATCTGTCCCGCGCGGAGAAAGGCCAAATCAAACAATAAGCGCTGCACTTTGTTTAGGTAGGCCGCATAGCGTAATATCGTTAAAACAGAAGGAGGGTTACGGCTGGCACGCACTTTTTTTTTAAAATAAATTTTTTAAAAATTATTCCTTCTTTTTCTTTTCTTCATCAAACTTGTCTACCCAGTGTTTTCTTTCTTCATACTGGAATGTTGGAGGCGGACTAGTGTCTACACCTCTTTTCATCGCTGCTTTCATTTTTTGATTGCTAAACCAGAAAACTCCTATTGCGATTATTACTGCAAATCCTGCCATTGCATATATTGTAGTAGTTGATAGGCCTTGGGCTGTTTGAACTGATGATCCTGTGGACACTTGGGCTAATGTGGAAATTGCTGGAGTGTCTTGTACCATGTATCCGTTTGCATGTCCTGCTGCATCTATTGTACCTGAACTTGCTCTGTCAATTACTGTTAAATGATATGTTGCATCTGCTGTAAAATCAGTATCAACATTTTGGGTTTTTAATGAACCTTGGTATAAATCACTTTGTCCATACGCAAATGATGTTACTGCGACTTTCTGTCCTGCATATCCATACCCTGCAGTTTCAGTGAGAGTATATGCTGGATCAAAAAGGGTATTCCATTTATCAATCGTATATCCAACAAGTGGGCTTGCATCTATCAAATTGACACTCAAGGGAGTCTCTGCTGCAGTTCCATTCAATATGTTGTATACATCTGGTAATTCTTTCTGTATTACACCTATTGGAGAATTGATATCCAAGTCACCATATTGTTGGGTAGTTATAACTACTGGACCCTTCATGACAAATCCCATCCATGATATGTCTAATACTGTGGGTGTGTCGCCTCCTCCCTTGTTCAAGGTGTATCCATTAATTGTAGGATCTAATATTATCAAATAATCAATTGTTGCACCCTTGTCATCACCGTTGATCTGGATCTGATATTGTACTTTCATAGTAGAGATTGTTGCAGTAGACTTTCTATCTGTTGCAAACTCTGTATTTATTGCATCCATAAACGATTTGATACTTGTATTGTTATCCGAACTGTCAGAAAATGATATTGTCATATTTTTACCCATAAGTGCATCCTTTAGTTTTCCACCATTTGGATAGTCGATTTCAACGTTCTTGGTAAATTTGAATTCTGGTATGATTGGAGTTCCTTCGATTGGAAGATATGCGTTAAAGTCAACTGTTGCCCAAATTGGTGCAACTGTTCCAAAAACTAGTAAGCTCAAAATTGTTGATGCTAAAAGAACTCTCTTAGTCACGGTGTGAATTCTCTGTCTGATAGTAATAAACTTTAGCATTGATTTTCACAGCTGAAAATTTTTCCTAGTGGTAAGAGTAATATTTAGTTGGTCTAATCTAATTATTTTACAGGAGAAATAGACGATGATTACAATTCTTGCAGGCGGAACCGGTTCTGTAAAACTTGTTCGAGGTATAGCTACTCAAACTCGAGACATATCTGTAATATCTAATGTTGGTGACAATTATTGGCTGTATGGTCTTTACATCTGTCCGGATATTGATACAATTCTCTACGGACTGGCAGATATTTTAGATACTGACAAAGGATGGGGAATAAAGAAGGACACATATGGATTTTTACGACAAATGGAAGTTTTAGGTGAAGAAACTTGGTTTAACATCGGTGACCGAGATGCAGCAATTCATCTTTTGAGAACTAATATGCTAAAGAATGGAAAGAACTTGTCTGATATCACAGAATGGATGTGCCGAAAATTTGCAATTGACACAAAAATTATTCCAGTTACTGATAATAGCGTAGAAACAAGAATTGTAACCAACAAGGGAGACTTGCATCTTCAAGAATACTGGGTAAAATACAAAGGCCAAGACAAAGTAGAGGGAATAAAGTATATTGGTGCAGACAAGGCACGCGCAAATCCAGCTGCAGTAAATGCTATACATGATTCTAAATTAGTGATAATCGCACCAGGAAATCCTCTGACAAGTATCGGACCAATCTTGTCAATTAAAGGAATTAGAAAAGAATTATCAAAATCAAAGAAAAAGGTGGTGGTTGTTAGTCCTCTTATAGGAAATGCTGCAATTAGTGGACCTGCTACAAAGTATATGGAAGCTGCAGGCATGGAAGTTTCTGTTTATGGTTTGGCAAAAATGTATTCTGAAGTTGCATCGCACATTGTAATTGATTCTGCAGACCGATTACTAACTAGAAAAATAGAAAACTTGGATATGAAAGTTTATGAAACTAAGATAAGAATGAAGGACAAGAAAGATGAAGAAGCTTTAGCATCTTTTATTCTAAAACAAGTTCATGTCTGATTTGCGTATTGGCGCAATAATTCCAGTGAAAACTTTCTCGAGAGCCAAAACACGTCTTAATTTATCTCAAGAAAAGACTGAAAAAATATGTGCGGAAATGTTGGAATCAGTTTTACAAAATGTAACACGTTCTAACCTTATTGAAAAAACCGTTCTAGTAAGTAAAGATGAAAAGGCACTAGGTATTGGAAAAAAATTTGGAGCACATGGAATCTATGATGAATCTGAACAGGGAGTCAATAGTGCAGTTTTACTTGCAGATGACTATTTTTCACGAGAAGGGTTTGAGGCAACGATGGTCTTTCCACAAGATATACCGCTGATACAGCCAGAAGATGTAGAAACATTATATCAAATGAGAACGTCTGACCGATGTGTCTTGGTTGTACCATCACGAAAATTTGATGGAACCAATGCCTTGTTTAGAACTCCTACAAATGTAATGGAGACGCATTATGATGAAGACAGCTATAAAATACATCTAAATACTGCTGAAAAACGAAATGCAAGTTCAGCACTTGTATTGATTCGAAGGATCATGCTTGATATTGATGATCAATCTGATCTTAGATTCATACTGTCTTTTTCTGATACTACAATAGCAAACTCTCTTAGAAAAATTCTAGATTAATTTATCATTTGGCATACTTGTTTTGTCTATGTTCTTTCTTGATTCAATATGCGATAAAATCTTGATTGTTATGGCAATTATTCCTGTTATGATGATTATCGCTTCTAATGTATTGGAAAAGGGATTTGATGATTCGTTTATTGTTGGGCTTTGACTTAGATTTGAAATGAAAAATAAATATGAAAATAAAAAGTAGTTTGTGGCCCAATGTATCAACACTGCTGGGGCAAAACCATATCTTACATAAACCCATCCTATTATAATTCCTGCAACTGTTGCCTGTGACACCTTTCCAGGACTCCACGGGGTTCCTGAAATTATATGGGATACTCCGAAAAATAATCCGATTGTAATAATCAAAATCATTGGTCTTTTGTAATTCTCAATGTAGAGATATTTTGAAGGTCTCCACAAAGACTTGAAAAATATCTTCCATGAGGGAACGTGTGAATATATTAGAAAAAGTGGAATTCCTATTAGGATGACTCTAAAGCCTACTTCTTCAGTCAAAGGAGATGTGGTTAGCTGAAAGAAACGGATCAAATTGTTATCAGACTGGGGTAATTCAATCTTGATTCCAACGCTTTGCTGAACTATCTCAATTATTATTGAAAATAAAATTAAAATTGAAAACCATGCCATCGTATTTGCAAGTGCATTGCCTTTCATGCTCCTCCACCCTCTTGACATTAGATTTGAAAGTGTTTTCAATAGAGAATCTTCTGGGCCAAAATATGAGATTGAAAATAGTATCAAAAAAGCTGCCCATGCTATGATAAACGCATCTCCAATCTCAAAAGAAACTGGAATCTTGTAGCCTATTCCACCAAAAAACAAATTCAATCCGTCAGTGGGATACTGATAATTGATATCTTTTCCAATCTCGGAATTGAACATCACATAAAGACCAATTGGAAATGAAAGTAACATGATTCCAAATATTATTGACAAAAATCCAGAATATGGTATGGCAAGAATTTTTATGATCTTATCTATTTTTTCCAAACTTGATATCAATGAACTTCGATACTAGCTTCAGGAAATCCAAGCTTAACAAGCGTTGCCTTTATTGTATCTCTATGGTCTCCTTGAAGAAAGATATAACCTTCTTTTTCAGTGCCGCCACAAGCATAACGAGCCTTTAATTCTTTTACAACTTTTCCTAAATCATTCATCTTTGGATTGATTCCTTCGATCTTTGTTCCTTTCTTTTTGAAACGTCTTTCCTCAATTCTTACAACAATCTGAGTTTGATCTTTTTCAAGTTCACCACAGGCGCATAAATCATTAGGAAGTCCACAAGTATTGCAGATTACCGCCATTCGAACTAAAAAGTCGAAATCTCACTATTAAGCCTTGTTTATCCTCCTCTAAGTTTTTTATTTGGTTCAAGTAACTCCATCTTATGTCAAAAGAGCTAACAAAACGAGCAGTCGAGATGCTGCTAAAGGGAGTGACACTGGTCAGTGACCCTTGTCCATATTGTAAGGGTGTTAGAATTATGAATGATGGTAATGCATTATGTATAACATGTGGCAAGGAGGCAATAAAAGAGCAATCTGAATCCGTCTTACCACAAATGGAACGAAGATCTGGAAATACTACTATTGATACATTGGATCTAAAAATAAAGGAACTGGCAGAAGCACTTCAAAAGGAAAAGGACTATGAGAAACAAAAACAGATCTTGTTTGCTATGAATGAGGTAATTGCAATTAAAGAAAGACTGGCCAAGATCTAGGCACAAAAAGGTATTTATTTAAACATCCTTGAAACAGACATATCATGAGCAGCAAAAAATCTGCACCACTGCCAGCATCAAGTGCGGGTCTATTGAGATTCTTTGAGGATGAGACTAAAGGCTACAAGTTAAGGCCAGAGATAGTAGTTGCAATACCTGCATCATTGATTGGACTTTCGTGGATTCTTAAGATCTTTTTCTCAGCATGACGGAAAGCTCCAACGATGTATCCCGCATTCATAAACGGTATACGTTAACAACATTTACTCCAACTTCACACTATGTATCGCTAGTAATCGCCATTGTTGCCGCATGTGTTATTGTGGCAGTATCAAGCATTGATTATTTCAAATCATCTGACAGGCTAGTCTATGCCATACCTGTTACTGTTGCCGCACTTATGATAACTCAGATAATAGATACTAAAATTTTGAAAACTGAATATTCTAAATCCATACACATGTCTGCATTTGGAAATCTTTTGTGGCTTGTAACTCTTCTATGTGGAATATTGTCTTTTTACGTATTTTCTAAACCACAGTTATTACAAATTTATGTAATTGAAGGAATGTTTTTGTTTACTAGTTTTAGAATTGCGATATTTACATCAGTACTGGGAGCAAAACTAAAGACAGCGTGGGCAATTTCATTAATCCAACCTCTTGCAATGTTCCTTGCATTTGTACCTACTAATCAATGGATTCCAATGCTGTCTGATCCCAGGTCTATTGCATATGGTATAGTTTTTTGTGTTCTTGGAAGTCTCTGGACTTTGTTAAGTGATAGAATTGCAGGTAGTGGAAAATTATCTAGTACTCACGCATTCTTGCAAGCATATCTTGCAGCATGGACAAATAATGATCCTAAACCAATGGAATTGTTGATGGAGAAACGCTCAGAACCATCAAAGGTCTCCACATTTCAAATTCTATTCAAGAAAAAAGACGGAGATTGTAGACTGGTAATTCCAGACCTTCATCCTGGACCGTTTCATCCAATAGGTGGAAGCAATATACCGTATCTTATATATAAAAATCTCAATTCTTCTGCGATGGTAATGCATAGCATTTCTGACCATTCGCTTAACTTACCTTCTAAATCTCAAGTTGATCATTATATCACAAGCCTCCAACAAAATCTGAAAATCCAAGAAGGTTCAAAAAGCACAAAGCCAGTCACAATTCAAGTAAATAAAGCCAGAACTACTGGATTGTTATTTGATAAAACAGCAGTCTTGATTCTTTCATTGTCTCCCCACGGGATGGAAGATATTCCATTTTACATAAAATCAGATCTTGAGCAATATGGTAAAAACAGAGGATTTGAAAGAGTACTGATTGTTGATAGTCATAATGCAATGGGAAAAGAAATTGAAAAACTTGATGCAGATGATCTTCTAATTGCTGCAAAATCTACTTTGGATACACTCATCACAAAAGAGACGTTGCCATTAGAGGTTGGATATGCAAACTCTGAGCATCTAAATTTTGATGCAGATGATCTTGGACCTGGCAAGGTTGCAATAATGTGTTTTAAGATTGGTGATGAAAAGTTCTTTCTTGCATGGGCCGATGCAAATAATATGTTAAATGGACTGCGTGAAGAAATTGCAAATAGTTTCTTAAATAATGGATATAATTTTCTTGAAATATGCACATCTGATACGCACTATAAAGCAAGAACGCCTAGAAATAAACACGGTTATTTTGAATTTGGAAGTCTATCCAAAGCACCTGATGTTGTATCATGGTTTTTAGATCTTGCCAAAAAAGCAGAACAGACTGCTTCTCCTACATCTTACGACCTCCTAGAAAGTGAGACCAGTGTCAAAGTTATGGGAGGTAACCAGCTTCGAGCTTTATTCAAAATCCCTTGATAATGCAATGCGAATAACACAAGCGTTTCTTTTGATAACTACTGGATTTTTTATCTATACGATGCTCTAACTTTGAAGTTTTTCTAGATTCCCGTAAAACTCATCACAAAATGAATCTAACTGATGGACTGGGATAATTGGTACTCCATCAATGAATTGTAGGTCGTGTTGGTAAAGGGTTACAATTGCAGGAACTGCAGCCCTGATATCTTCTTTAGTCAGATATTGCTTTGTTCTCTCAATTTGTTTTTTTACGGCAGTCTGAAGTGCCGAGTGGGACATATTTTTCCAATGTTTACAGTCAACAAGTATGGCAACATCTGACTTGATGCCTATCACATCTATCTGCATCCTGGGTTTTGTTAATATGACATTTTTTGTAGTCTCAAAATCTTGCTTTTCAAGAATTTCTGCTGCAAGCGATTCAAAATCCTGCCATTTTAACAAGCGTGAGACCTCCTCAATTGCCGCACCCATGTTAATTGCAAGAATACACGTCTTTAGCCTGTCACTTTCTTCAAAATGGATTTGTTCCTCCTCATATCTTCCTATTCCATTTTGCATAAAATTGTCAAGTATCTCGTTTGCTACATATTCGCTAGTCTGAGTTGCCATGCTAAAATCTTTGACAGAAAGCCCTCCTGGGATTATTCCTTGAATTCCTTTTACTAGCATTTGAAGATTCATTATGAACCAATTAGTTTTCTTTTATAAAATACTATTTGTGTTATTGTGTGACACCACGTCATCGTAATTCTTGTACTAGTTTTTTATATTATGATAATTTACTTGTTGGACCACGGTTAAATACAGTTCATTGAAAAACATATCATGAAATTTTTATTATTCATTCTTCTAGCGATTTTTATTTTGGGCCCTGTAGTTGCATTTGGTGATAAAGGTACAAATTTTAACAAAGTTGAATTTATCCAGTACTCTGATGATAACACTGCTGTACAAGAAATAGAAAATGGACACTTGGATATTTATTATTCTGCAATACCGTTGGATCTACTTGATGATCAATCAAGGCAAAATTTGAAGGTATTCCAGTCTGCTGGAACAAGTTATAGTCTTTTGATAAATCCCGCAGTCTCTGAGCAATTCAATCCATTTTCAATCCAACAAGTAAGATTTGCACTAAATTATCTAATAGATAGGGATCTTATCGTAGATGAAGTTCTAAATGGTTATGGCGTTCAAATGATTTCTGCATACAAACCATATGATCCTGATTATCTCTCAATACTGGGAGAATTACAGTCATTTAATTTTAAACATAATCCCGCGCTTGCAAATCAAATCATATCAAGTGCACTTGAAAAGGCAGGTGCACAAAAGACTGGAGGAACTTGGTACTATAATTCAAAACCGATATCTGTTACAATCTTTATTCGAAGTGATGATCCTATACGAAGATCTATTGGCGAAATTCTTGCTTCTCAATTACACGATGTAGGATTTGTGGTGAAAAAAGATTATGGTGATCTGACAAAAGCATTCTCTGATGTTTATGGTTCCAATCCATCTGATATGAAATGGAGTATTTACACAGAAGGATGGACAATGAGTGGTTTTGTAAGATATGATTCCGTAAATACTGCCCAAATGTATTCTCCGTGGTACTCTAACATGCCTGGATTTAACAATCCCTCATATTGGAATTTCCAAGACCCTGAGATTGATTCTCTATCCAAGGCGATATTCTTTGGAAATTTTACATCTTCAGATCAACGCTCCAGTTTGATAAACCAGGCAGTTGATCGGGGAATTCATGATTCTGTTAGAATATTTCTTGCATGCAAGATAGACCAATTTGTCGCAAACAAAAAAGTCGATGGAATAATAAATGATTTTGGTGCAGGAATTACAAGTAGGTTTACTCCAATTAATGCAAGATCCGATTCTGACACACTGACAATAGGTGTAAAAAATATCTACTCTGGTGCATGGAATCCAATCGGTGGATTTACAGATTCTTCCAGCCAGCAAATTTGGGGAACCATATCTGACCCTGGAGACTTCAAAAATCCTTACACTGGATATACCATACCAGTAAGGTCTGATTGGCAAGTCAAGACTGCTGGACCTTTGAACAAACTTGATGTTCCAAGTGACGCAATATACTGGGATGCTTTAAAACAAAAGTGGGTTCAGGTGGGAACTGGAGTTAAGGCAACAAGCAAAGTAACGTTTCACCTAAAATTTGGAAATTGGCACAACAAAATTCCAATGGATATGAACGATGTTCTTTATGGAATTTATTTTCTATATCAATGGGGTACAGATCAGACAAATGGAACCATGACATTTGATTCAGAATATTCTCCCAAGGCAAATCAGGCTGCAAAGATGCTCATAGGAGTTAGGGTTGTTGATGCAGATACTATTGAGGTTTATCAAAACTATTGGCATTTTGATGATAATGAAATTGCAGACTCTGCCCAAGTCTGGCCTGCAATGCCATGGGAGATTGGTTACGCTATGGAAAAAGCAGTTACTGATGGCAAGCTTGCATTTTCAGAATCAGACGCAATGAGCAAAGATGTAGACTGGATGTCACTAATTATTCCAAATGATGCCAATGTGATAAAAACAAACCTTGAAGACTTTGAAAAAGAGAGTTCTATTCCACCCGCACTTTCATATGTTAACGATTCAAATTATTTTAATTCAAGATACAATGCTTCGATATCTTGGATTGCTGAACATGGACATGCTGTAATAAGTAATGGACCATACTATTTGGATAGTTATTCTCCTGATGCAAGAAAGATCACGATTAAAGCATTTGATGATCCCACATATCCTTTCAAATCTGGATACTGGGAAAAATTTGAAGATATTAGCATACCTACAATACAAAATGTTGAAGTACCAACTGACATAATCCTAGGTACAAATCTTACAATACCAATTTCAGTCACACCAAATGCTACTGTATATTACTATTTTACAAACCCTGAAGGAAAGATAGTCGATAATGGGAAGAAAAAATCTGCAGATGGAAACATGACAATAACCCTTGGTCCTGAAAAGACAAAGAATTTTGAATTAGGCTCAAATGACTTTCAGATATTTGTAGTATCAGATGATGCATACAAACCTGATATGTATCATACAAGTTTTCTTGTAACACAAGGGGCAAATCAACTAGCCCAGGAAAATTTTATCTCTAATAACGAGTCTCTAGGAGTAAATTATGCATATCTTGCAGGAATTGTAATATTTGCAAGTGCTGTATTTCTAATGGTATTGTATGTAATTCTTAGGAGAAGGAAAAGGCAAGTGAAATAGATGGGATTTAAAAAATTCCTTGCAAAGCGTGCAATTACAATGTTTGGAGTGCTGATGGCAACACTTCTTATTACAATAGCATTGGTTGGGGCAAACATGGATTCTATATCAAAACAAAGTGTTACATTGGAAATAAGACAACAAGTGACAAACAACAAAAGTCTTCTGTCAAGTTTTAAAACAACTGATCAGATGGACTCATACATAGAAAATCAAATTCAACAACGAATTAAATCTCTTGGCCTTGATCAGCCATGGTACACTCCTCAAAGAATTGGTTTGTCAATGTACAAAATTTTAACACTAGACTTTGGTCATGCAAAATTTCTTACAAGTGACAGCGGATCATCTGATGTAAAGGATATCATACTTGAAAAATTGCCAAGGACAATTCTTCTTTTTACTACATCTACTGTAATAGTTTCTGTTCTAGGAATATTTTTAGGAGCAGTTGCTGCAAGCAAGGTAGTCTAACGATTGACAAGATAACCTCCGGGTTTGCAATAATCTCTAGTAGTTTTCCAGTCTGGTGGGTAGGAGTTCTTATGATATTTGTTTTTGCATTTCTTTATCCGATATTTCCTGCAAGAGCAACCCCTGATATTTCTGTAACAGATCCGGGATACTTGGGGTCTCTTTTGTATCACATGGCGCTTCCATTGATTACTCTGGTTCTAATCGGATTTGGCTCGTGGGCATACTTGGTAAGAAATTTCCTAGTTGGAGTATTACAAGAGGACTTTATCATGGCAAAAAGAGCAGCCGGAATAGATGAAAAGCGAATACTATACTCTCATGCACTGAAAAACGCTGCACCTCCTGTTGTGACAATTCTTGCACTTAGCTTGTCAGGCTCTCTTGGTGGGGCGATAATCACAGAAGTCTGTCTTTGATTGGCCAGGTATGGGTAGGCTGTACTTTGAAGCAATCAGTGTTTTGGATTTGCCAGTAATCATAGGCGCTACATATGTTTTGACTGCCTTCTTTCTAGCAAGTGTGTTTGTAGCTGATGTCTTGTACGGATACTTTGATCCTAGGGTGAGAAGGGAATGAGTTTTTCAGCAAGAGGTATCTGGCGTGAATTTTCTCATAGTGCGATAGGAATGGCCGGAATTGTAATTCTCGCAGTCCTTTTCTTGATGTCAATTATCGCATTTGTAACTATACCAGTTGAAAGCTTCAAGACATGGAATGATCCTGCAAGCTGGCTATTGTATCCAAAATCTGCCCAACCTGCTTGGATAAATTATTTCCAATCTGAAAAGATCCCCGAACACTTGATACTCCAACCCCAAAGCTCATCACAACAACTACCATCTGTATATGTTCTGACAGATTCATTTGTAGTAAATTATCAATATGATGGATTTCCAAGTGACTTTATCTACCAATATACTGCCAAATACAGTGGCTCTCCTTTGTTACAATTATCTGTGACACGGCCTGACGGGATTGAATTGAATCTAGTTTCTACATCATTACCTTTTAGCAATACTGAAACAACATACTCTAGTATGTTGTTTTCAACACAAAATGTAATTACGAAAAATATTGCAAATGATAAA
Organism: uncultured Nitrososphaerota archaeon; assembly: GCA_963824385.1. GTDB lineage: Archaea > Thermoproteota > Nitrososphaeria > Nitrososphaerales > Nitrosopumilaceae > Nitrosotalea. The sequence continues at coordinate 325,486 of CAWGPD010000004.1, read as the reverse complement.
GGCAGATACTTGTTTCCATTTGATACTCTTTCTTCTGAAAAAATTGTATTCTCAAAACTTGACGAAAATAAAATTCTCAAAGGTAATTATATCTTTAGAGTGCACTTGTATGATGTATCTGAAAAGCCGGTTCTTGAAAAATCCAATCTTGTACTAGGAGGAAAAGTTTATGGAATGATGGGAACCGATGAGCTGAAGACGAGATTTATCGATTGGATTACTTTGGGGTACACCGTTGGCTCTTTTCATAGGCATAACCGTATCAATTGGTTCTGTAATACTTGGCTTACTTTATGGTGTGTTTGCAGGGTTCAAGGGCAAAGCAACTGATGAAGCGTTGATGCGCTTTAATGATGTAATTTATGCCATGCCTGCCCTTCCACTCTTGATAATTTTAGCAGTAACTATTGGAAATAGTATATTTTTGATAGTCGGGTTCCTTGTAATTTTTGGCTGGGTGGGAATAGCCAAGGTATCACGAAGTATGGCAATGCAGATAAAAACACTCCAGTATGTCGAAGCATCAAAACTGATGGGTCAGAAAGATTATAAAATAATATTCAAACACATACTTCCACAACTTCTTCCATATGCATTTGCAAGCATTGCAATATCAGTTCCTGCTGCAATTACTACTGAGGCCGGTCTTAGTTTTCTAGGATTGGGTGATCCTACCTTTCCAACATGGGGACAAATATTGCATGATGCAAGCTCTTACAGTGCAGCAGCACGTGGTATGTGGTGGTGGATCCTACCGCCTGGAATTTTAATTGCAGTGACAGGTCTTGCGTTTGTATTTATGGGCCATGCAATGGATGTCATAATTAATCCTCGATTACGACGATAATCTTATCCAAACTAGAAAAAATTCTTCATCAAGGGACTGGTTTTTCAGTCTGGTCATTTTCTAACCCTGATGTAATTAGTCAAATACTTGAAAATAGCCTAAATACTATTGATTATATCTTAAGGTGATGACCACCGAGAGTGTTACTGAGATGATTCCTGAAGTAGAATACAAACCTGTGAAAAAGATAATCATACATCATATATCCAAGTATACTTCAGTAGAAAAATTCCTAACAAGCGCAATACCTCCAAACACGCCGTCTATTGGATGGTGTGCTGGATACCTGATAAGTTTTACAAATTTTCCAGAATCTGATGATGTCACAAGAGAAATCCTCAATGGAACCACTCATGTTGCATCTGTATATTACTGCGAGATGGCTGAATTCAAATCTACTATCAAAACCCAATACAATCAAGAGATATTGGTCATCGATCAATCAAATGAAGTTCCAGTAGTTGCAATCGCTCAGTTTCTAAAGAAGCGAAAAAATTAATTTATAAATAATACGCAATTGATTTTAGAATAGAATTTTTTAGTTTACTACACTAGAATTGAATTGACGAATTATTTTTATTGTATCATCTGAGAGTCTGACTGTATAAGCTGCAGCATTTGGATCAGTTGATTGGGCAAGTGTTTCTGCAAATTGTGTCTTGTCCTTGCCTCTCTGATACATTCCTCCAGATTCTTTTATGCATAAAGGAAATTTTTGTAACTTCAGTCCGTTCTTGAAAAGATGCGCAATGAATTTCATGTAGTTCTCAGGCGAATACCAATCTGTATTTTTTTCTTCACAAAGCATTATCCAAGTATCTATTGTATTTTGAAATAATGCCATACTACGAAGTTCTTCAAGTTTCATTTCAGAGTGATTAAAAGTCTGCTCTTTTCATCTTAGAGCCGCATCTTGGACACATTCCGCCTTTGTACTTGTTATTGCATGCAAGGCAGATGTATTTTACACCCTGGCTTTGACCAAAGAATCCTCCGCCTCCTCCAGCACCTGCATCGGAACCCATTCCGCCCATTCGTTTCATTGCTCTGTTTCTTAAGAAGAGTGGAAATACTATGAAAATGGCCAATGCTGCAATCAAACCAAATGGGAATGGTAATAACATCTGTAAACCTATGCTTACTGCTAGTGAGCCAAAAAGGAATATCAGATAAGTCTTGTAATTAATCAACGCTAGTTCTTACATCAAAAAGCTTATAAATTTTTGTCATGATTGATCCGAACTTATTGTGACCTCTAGGAGGTTTCCATCCCGGTCATATGCAAAAATGTCACCGTCTTCATACGGTGATTGTATGATAATTGAGACAAAACCAAAAAAATTGTGTAGATCAGTGACTGATGGCCTGGCAACACCTGATGGGTGAGAATGAACAGTGCCTACATAGCTTGTGTCTAATGGTAGAAAAGAATGAGGAAACCCTGCAAAAGTTGGACCAGTGTGAAAGAACGGGGGAATGACAAGGCCATCGATTAGTATCTTTCCCTTCCTTGACTTTCCACGAAGTATCAATATGCATTCATTTGGATGATTCATTTTACAATATGAAAGAATTCCATCTCTTACGTCATTCTTGATGGTTATGGTTCTCTGATGTTTTTCAGTCTTGAATAACATGTGATTACTGATACTATCAAACTAATTAATCTTCAATGTGGTATGAATGAATTCTATTTTTTTAGAATGATCTTTGATTTTGAAACTCTGGTAAGATCTGATTCTATTTCTGATATGTGTTTTTCAAGCATACTGCTGTCCTCATTTATCTCAGCCTCTAATTTCTTTTTAATGGATTCCATGTTTGAAAAATTCGTTTTAGATTTGTGCAAACTGTGTTCTTTGGATTCTAATGATTTTATATCAAAAACAATCAGATCTTTTTCAAGAGTTGATACTTTGTTAGAGTATGATTCTTTTAATGTAATGAATTCATCTAATCTTGATATCGTCTCCCTTATCTGTTCTAGGGACTTGTCAGTATCTTTAACAGAAATGGATGCAGAAGAAACTGACTTGGCTACCGCTTCTAGTATTTGTATTATTGTGGGTTTGTTATGAGTGGAAATTACCTCATATGGGTTGGAAACCAATTCATCCATCATCTTCTTGACTGGTTTTTCAAATGCAGAGATGTAGCTGTATTTATCAAGCGGCCTTGAAATCTTTGAGAATTGCATGTCTATGATATTTTTTATCTGATTTTTTTCAGAAGATAATGATTCTATACTATTTTTAATCTCAAGATATTTTGTGTACTCTTTTAGAGCCTTTAAATCATGAATCTGCTTCTCATGTACTGAAAAATTATTTTTTAAGATATCAAGCTCTGATATGATCTCTGACACTCTGTTTGTTTTCTGGATGATTTTGCTTTTTTCTTCTGAGATTTTTTTACTCAGGTCAACAATGTTTTCACCATTTATTTTGAGATTCTCTATGTGATTTATGGAAACTTGTAATTGATTTCTCTTGCTTGCTATCTTGGCAATCTCCTCCTTGAGACTGCCGGCATATTTTTTTGCGAAAATGTGAATTATTCTTGAATTCAATCCTAGCACATCTCCTATTCTCTTTAATGTTTGACTGATCTCAGTGTTGAGCAATATCACCTGATCATATTTTGTAGCATTTGTTAGACTGGATGTGGTCTCTTTTTTTATTATGGATACAATGGAATCTTTTCCTCGTTTTACAATTATCATCAAGTTTTTGTCAATGTCGTCAAGTTTCAAGTCATCATGCTCTAACTGAAGAATCAACGAATGAATCTTTTTTTTATGTGCCTCTACTTCATCTCTAACTGATTTTGCAATGTTGATAGATTCAGTAATATATGGAGATTGAATTTCCTGAAGAATTCCTGGAATTTCTTCTATGCCTATTATTCTTTCATTATGTGTTGTAGCTGGATGCTCTTGTGCTTTTTTCTTGCCAAATCCAAAAACCATGGTCTATACAATATTGTATACTTGTGACAACGTTAAATATTGTGCAGAATCAATTACGCTGTCATGAGTGACATACGGTTAATCCTATGTGGGGCCGCAATAATATTTGCAGGTTTCATGCTTGGTGCATTTGCAAACTCTACTTATGCCCAATTTGCAGTCCAACAGCAAACTTTTGATGAATGCTATGATTATTCTACTGGAGTGGCAGTACATGTCAAATGCTCTGAAAAGACCCAAGATTATTTGCTTTATCTTGCATTGTCTATTGGTCTACTAGGATCTGGAGGCGTAGTTATTTACAAAGGAATACGTGGAAAATGGGATAATAGTGTAAGAGATGATGAAATGGTAGGGCCAAAAAACCCGTAAGTGTCTTGAACTATTAACTTGGTATGAACTTGGATCGAATTGTAATTACTGCAATAACCGATAGCATGAAAGTAATTGTGACCAAGTATCCAAATTCTGGAACACTAGGAGGATTTGATATTTCATTGACAGTTACAATCTGATATCCTCCGTTTCTTACATCATCAATCAAAGATTGGAGTTTTTGAATTTTTTCATCGTCTGGCATGTTCATCTTGACTGTTCCATTATTTTGTGCATAATCTTGAAAGTTAATTGGAACCACGGCATATCCATTGGCTTGTATACTGTTACGGATTTCTGACATTATCTGGTCATTTGTCATACTTTGATTTGTATTGTATTGTTGTATTGTGTCTGTAAATATGGTTGGGGGATAAGATTGGATATTTTTAGCAAGAGCTGGTGGTACTTGAGTATCTGTATTTCCACTGATAAAATGCAAGTCGTTATCAATCATGGCATAAAATGTATCATTGTTAGATTTACCATATGGAGGTATGAAGACAGAAGGTACTATATCCAGTGTTGAAGATATTTTGTTTTTTGATTGTTCTAATAGTTGTGATTGCTGGGATTTGTTAAATGTGGTGAAATCCTCAAAACTCCAACCGTTTATTGCTACATCAATCAGACCTGTCTTTATTTTTGATTTAATGTAGTCTGTTAATACGGTGTCATTTCCAAATGCATTACCAATTACACCGACAGTCAAACTGGCATTTTTTTCATCAAACACACTAATAACTTTGGCTTGTACATTGCTTAACCAATAATCTTGAATATTGTCTAATCTGAATGCCACGCAATTACAATTTGTAATGATATTCGAAGGGGTGGGTGTGGGAATGACTGGCGTAGGTATTGGAGATGCCGGAGCCTGGGTCATATTTCCAGAGGTAGTTTGAGGAGTTACTGGTATGGGCGTGGGAATAATTGGCGTAGGCACAGAAGCAGTTGGTACTTTTTGACTCTCTATGTCAAAAGAAAATTTTGAACCATCCAGCGTTACCTGTAAAGTCCCCCACTCTGAATTGTCGCTTTCTTCAACAACTTTGAAAAGATAATCTCCAACTTTCAAATTGGAAAAATATGCTTCACCGCGTATTGAAACTGGAGATTGTGAGATTTTATTTCCATTGTTATCATAAAGTTCTACTACAAACTCTCCATTTGAAGAAGATATGTGGTGTAATTGGGTATCAAGGACATTAACTGTGATGAGTGAATTTATCACTGGCGGCCAGTTTGTTACAATTTTTTTCTCCTGAGGTATACCTGGTAAAAGAAGTATTGGCGATTGGGAATATGTCAGGCTGTTTCCAATTCTCACATCTACAGTATAGTAATCATTTTGAACAGTAGTTGGTTCGATCCAGAACCTCATAGTTTGTCCGTTAGCATCTACGGGACCATGAGCCCATGTCTTGTTATCTTGGGCTTTGATGTACACAGTTGCATTTGATATTGGCGTTATACCATCATTATAGAAAACATCAGCACGTATTCCTCCCGGGAGGGGTAACTGTATAGTAACGTCCTGATGTGATTGTTCCAAGTTGACATAACTTACACTTGAATACATGCTATTTGCATATGCTTCAATTTTGTACTGATGACCAATAGGCAATGATACAATGTTAAATGGATTTCCTGATAACGATACAATTTCTTTGTAGGCTGTTTGATTAGAATCCTGATAAATTTTTAAAGATACTGGCCAATAGTCCGCAGTGTCACCGTTTGTATATGTTAATGTGACTGCTATAGAACCAATTGTATCCCCATAAGCTGGGCTAGTTACCAAAATTGTTATTGATATTATAACAATCAATGCTCCGCTAAACAGGAATTTTGTCATATGCCTATCCTCTTTGCACTGGTCCATTTTGCCTTTGTCCTAAAAACTTCTTGAAGGCATCCTAATACGAGTAAAATATCAACTATTTGCTTGTATCCTATGACCAGAAATGGTGAAAACAGTATCAGCCTGGGATCCTCCCGGTCTATACGGACGGCTAGAGCCGACATTAATGTCTGCAATATGATAAACAGCCCAAACATCTCTACTACAAACATCCACTCTCCAATCAACACTTCGTATATCGCGGTGGCAATCACTACCAGTCCTGCAAATGGCAGGACTACCATGGAGATTATCATAAACGGAAATGCGATTCTGTACAAAAATGCATATCTTGGGTTAAACAAGGTCTCTGCATGTCTTGTTAATACTTGCAAATTTCCACGATACCACCTCTTTCGTTGTTTGTAAAAATCATGAAAAGATTGTGGTGCCTCTGTATACGCAGTTGAACTAGTGCTTCCCTGAACGACAAATCCGGATTTTAAGACCTTGATTGTAGCATCAAAGTCCTCAACCAATGTATCCTTGTGATACGTCCCAACATCTTCTAGTGCTGTTTTTTTAAATGCGCCCAATGCTCCAGGTACTATAGTAATTGAGCCAAAAAAATCAAAAGCCCTTCTGATAATTTCAATTCCGGATACATACTCTAAAGCCTGAGACCATGTGAGCCAATTCATTCTGTTTCTTACCTTGATATTTCCTGCAACAGCTGCAACGTTCTTGTCTGTAGAAAATCCTTTGACTAGTTGTTTTAGAGCATTTCTGCCAACGATAGTATCTGCATCAACTATTGCGACTATCTCACCTTTTGCAAATGCTATTCCATGATTAAGAGCTGAAGCTTTTCCTCCATTTTCTTTGTGTAATACTTTGACTTTGTTTTTGTATCTGTTTGCTATCTTTAACGTATCATCTTTACTTCCATCGTCAATTACAATTATTTCCTTGTCGGGATAATTTGTATCCAGTAATCCCTCTATTGTTCTTGCAATTACTTTTTCTTCATTATATGCTGGCACAAGCACACTAAGAGTTGGATAAGTAGTAGGTTCTGGCTGCATATCTTCCTTCAATTTACTGTATACTGCAAGTGGTACAAACATCAAAGTACTCCAAAATGTTATGGTCATTCCCCACAAGATTATGATTCTTGCAGGTGACTCCCATATTCCAAATCCTTCGTATGCTGCAACCGTGCCTATGACAAATGGGAGGGCAATCATGATTGCAGCAAATGGAGAAGGCAATCTTGTTCCATACTTGAATTTTGACGAGAGGCTACCTCTTGCACTAAGAAGTTGATAGAACATGATAAACGCCGCAAAGACAAGTGAGACTAGAGTTAGATCTGTTTTCATAAGGTAAACTGCAAAAAACAAAATAGAAAATATCGCACAAACAAGTAGAATCTGAATAAAATCTACTTTAGTCGTTTCTACCTCAGTCACGATGTGTAATGTTAACGTCAGTTATAAAAATAGGCATGGATCTTCCAAGAAAGACTTTGATATTCTACTTTGGATGTATTTTTGATATTGAATACCTTTCAGTGCTATGAAATATTGGGACTAAAACCTGGTGCGTCAATAAAGGAAATTAAAGACGCATACCGAAATCTTGCCTTACGTTATCATCCTGACAAGGATTCTTCAAAAGGCAATGAGGAACGATTTGTGAAAATCTCTGATGCGTACCAGATCTTGCGATTGCAACATGCAGGGGAATCAAAAATTATTCCAAAATTTGGAGACATTTATCCTGAAGATGCTGTTTACTCTTATGAAGAAGCTGAGAAATTACTTTTAAAACAAAAATATGGAGAGGCAATTGTATTTTTTGACAAAGCCCTAGAAAAGTTACCCCGATATGTAAAAGCATGGCTCAAAAAAGGCGACGCACTGTCTAGTCTGAAAAGATATGATGAAGCCCTTTACTGTTACGAAAAAGCTTTATACATAAATCCTGAATCTGTCGATGCTTGGAATCTAAAAGGTGTATGTCTTTCTGATTTGAAACGATATGAAGATGCAATGGAGTCATTTGATGAGGTAATTTTATTGGATCCAACAAGAGCGTCCGCTTGGAATTTTAAAGGCGTTTGTTTTTTTATTCTTGAAAAATTTGAAAAAGCATTGGAGTGCTTTGATAGGGCAATAAAACTAAACCCCGAGTTTGTAGTTGCATGGCATAACAAAGGCGGAGTGCTTTTAAAACTGGATAAAAAGAAAGAAGCAGACAAGTGTTTTGAAAGAGAAAAAAAGCTGAGACGGTAAATTGCTTAAATTTTGATGTCCTCAATCAAATGACATAGAATGCGTGTTTTATGATATCTAAATTTAATTTTTTAGCCTATGTTAAACCGTACACACCATCGTAACTATATGACATATTTTATAAGATATTCAAAACCATCACAGCACTACAGATAAAATTGACATCAAATATACCAAAAAACATTGACACATCTTTGCTTGAGCAATTTGAGCAAGAGGTATGGAAAAAAATTCCACACTTGGAAAAATCAGATAACGTAACAATCGTTAATGCAACTCCACTTCGTGACATTACCGAAGATTTCAAGGCATGTGCAAAAAAAGTATTGAATCTAAACCTTGATGATAAAGATTTGAAAATTTTCGGCAAGTTTGATTCTGGATTACCATCTGGGTCTATCAAAGTAAGACCTGCACTAAACATTATTCATGATGCCATTTCTAAAGGAAAGATTAAACGCGGACAGACGATATTTGAAGCCACTTCGGGCAATTTTGGAATAGCTCTTGGGCAATTATCAAAGCTTGGATTAGATGTAGTTACACTAGTATCAAGAAAACTTCAGGACGGAGTATTTGAAGAATTGAGAAATGAAAAGACTCGGATCTTAAACCTTGATATGGATATATGCCCAGCTCCTGGAATGAAAGATAATCCTAATGTATTGGTTGCAAAAGCAACTGCTGCAAATATTCGCTCACAACTATCCGAACTTGGATTCAAGCCAGAAATTTTTGACAGTGCAATCTCTGAAGTACAGTCATTGTTAGTATCTCAAGACATAATCAATTTGGCAAAGTTGCTTGCAAATATCTATGGAGGTTTTTGTCCAGAACAATATGATAATGAAATGAATATTGAAGCTCACAGAACTATTACTGCACCTGAGATAGACCAACAATTACATGAGACAAACCAGTCTCTTGGAGATTTTAGAGTGGTGTGTACATTTGGTACTGGTGGAACATCTGGAGGTTTGAGTAGATACATGTCTGAAAAATATGGGAAAAAATTACTACATGTTGTATTTCCAATACCTGGTCAAGATGTGGCAGGAATTAGAACAAAAGACAAGGCAAGTGGATTAAAGTTTTATGAACCTGAGCGATACGAGGGACAACACGAGGTAGATTTTGAGCGTGCAAAATACATGCTAAAGTTTTTTGTTGACAATGGCTATGATATGGGAGAGAGTAGTGCACTTGCATTATACGCAGTAGTACAGATGGTAAACTCTGGACAATTTGGTGGAAAGTTTGTTGTAATAATTGCAGATGGGATACAAAAATACAAAAAGAATTTGGACGAGATGTCAAAGAAACAGAACCGTATTCAGGTATCGCTACAAGAAGCTGCTTCCAGCATAAATGATTATGACAAAATCATTTGGGTTCACACCCAATACACTCCACGTGAAGAGGGAATAGAAATGATTGCAAAATCCCTAGGAGTTGACAAAAGTAAGATAATTATTCCAAAAGCAAAAGATGTGGAAAAATTATTGACAACTCAGCAGGTTCCAGAAGATTTGAAAGAACTCGGGTCTGGTAAATCTTTGCTTGTATGCATGGCCGGAAATACTTCATTGATGGCGGTTCGTGCGCTTGCAACCAAAGGCATCACAACTGAGAGCTTGACGGGGGGAATATCTGCACTTTCTCAAGGAAAAGGAAAACAGATCTCTGAATTGATACAAATAGCTACCGAATAACAATTCATGCCCTGAGATTTTTTATAATGTTGCATGTTTTAAAATAAAACTTAACAGCGCCATTGAATGCGAAGTAAAATTAGTTTGACCCCCTTGGTTCAGGACGGGGGATTAAGGTATCAACATGGTGTTATTTTGGGCCCACTTTGTGGTAAAATTATAAAAATTGACTGAAATTACGACATTGAACTAATCTAGATAAACATAAGGTAATTTCATATCACGATGTAATATCAGACATGCTGTTGAATAAGAAAATTCTAACAATAATTGTAGTAATTATCATGTCTATATTAGCTGGAGTATATTTTCTGCCTATAAGTAACAAGACTACAGTTAATCAAACTACCAATACAACAGAAGGCTTCAATCAGACAGCAATGTTGGAACGTGGCAATATGGCAATGGGCTTCAATCAAACTATGATACATCATCATTTCATGTCAACTACAACAGGTGGCGAGATTATGATCATGTCAACTAACATGAGTGATGTCAAAACCGTTGATGAGATAAGATCTCATGTAAAAGAGATTCAATACGAATTTTCTCAGGGAAATTTCACTAAACCATTCTATATCCATGCTCAAATTGTTCCAGGCACTGATGTAATGAAAGCAAAAAAGGATCTGATTAATTATTCTATAAAAGACATTGACGGTGGTTCTATTCTGATTTTAACCACCAATGACACACAAGTTCTCACTGCAATACAACAATTCATGAATTTCCAGTCAAGTCAACACATGGGTCATTGAATTTCTCAAAATAGGTTGTATTGCGACTATGGATGACTTGGAATAATTTCAGACCCATGATGCCTTTGATGGATATTACAATTTTAGTTCAACATCTGCATTAGATTTGGTTGTTTGATGACATAAGATCCATTCTTATCATATTACACAGTCACAATTTTCAAACTGATTACTAGTCCAAGATATCTTCATGAAGAAATTTTATACAAAATGAGATATTACACACTTTTTTATTAGTGTGTCAAGTTATCAATATCTTGAAAGTCTGGAATCAGAAAATTAATCAAAAAAAGTTTTTTGCTGAAATCATTGGCACGTGTATATTGGTTGTCGTTTCTGCTGGACCGGCAGTATTGAACGCAAAGTATGCCGGAATGTTTGGACCTTGGTTTCTTGCACTATGTCCAGCGGTTGGAGTTGGCTTGGCAATACGTGCATTTACCAAAATTTCAATGGCGCACTACAACCCGGCAGTTACAATTGGATTTCTGATAACAAAACACATGCCACGAAATCTTCTCGGATTATACCTTGCAGCAGAATTTATTGGTGCATTTTTGGGCATCCTTTTTGTCAAATATGTAATCGGTACACAAGATAATCTTGGTGCAAATGCACCTAACTATGCATACCCAATACCAGTGATCTTTGGAGTAGAAGTTCTGGCTACTATGTTTGTAATGGGAATTACTCTAATTGTTGTTCATTATAGAGGGCACCATGGACATGGATGGGCTGCAGTGGGTGCAGTCATAGGATTGGATATTTTCTTTTTTGGAACAGTATCAGGAGCATCCATGAATCCAATTCGATCGATGGCATCAGCAGTGGCATCTGGTTACATAAACGACTTGTGGCTGTATTTGACTGCGCCCTTTGTAGGTACTAGTATTGTTGCATTTGTGTATAGAATAAAGTTTAAAAAAATTGAATCCAGTTAAAATAATCTTCATATCATTTCTTTCTTGAAACTATTATTTTATATAAATTCATCAAGTGGATTTAGATTTTCTTACATGTTGTAACATAAGTCAAAAGTTTCAAATTTTGATGTTCAAATGATGTTTTCATAATTGATATTCTATGTGACACTTAAATTGTAAATTTTCTTTTTTAAATTATTGATAAAAAGAGCAATAAAAAAGAATCCTAGTACCAATGGATGGTTCCAAGAGTTCCTTTAGTGCTCTAGATGAAGCAATCTACATGGCAAGCCAGTTTGATGCCCAGATAACCGTGCTATATGTTTTGCATGTTGCATATGATAATCCTGACTTGGTTAATACTCCCGAGACTCGAAAACTCCTCAAAAAAGTCACAGAGTTTCTTGAAAATGCAGAAAAGCAAGTCATAAAAAACAAGATCAGTTTTAAAAAAGAGACTTTGTTTGGGCAAGAATCAAAAAAGATCATAGATTTTTCCCAAAAAGAAAAGTTTGATCTCATAGTAATGGGTTCAAGAGGTCTAGGTCCAGTAAAAAGAATGATTCTTGGAAGCGTGGCATCTTCCGTTGTCATCAAGTCCAAAATTCCAGTACTTGTGGTAAAATAACAAGTGTCTAATTTTGGCTATAATCTTGCCTTAAAACACATCATCAATAAAGGACATACTATGGTAAACTTATTTTTAGATGAACGCAATAAAATACAATATTCATACTGGAAAGCATGCCAGACATTCTAGACACGACAATCCGTAATTGTTATGTATTCCTAATTTTGATGTCATCCATCATATGATTATCTGCGGTAAAGATAAGAAGTTCTCAGTAGTAGATGATTTGAATTGAAAATTAATTCCAAAGATTTCCTAGTAAAAGAAGGAGAAAAGATCAAACTTACCAAATGGCCTACGATTGTAAAGCCTGTTTACAAGTCAAAGGAGCAATATACTCAGATACTCCAAGAACATGTTGAAGAGTTAAGCTCACTACAAAATCTTCTCTATGCATCAAACCGTTATTCTGTATTGTTGATTTTTCAATCTATGGATGCAGCAGGAAAAGACGGCTCCATCAAGCACGTGATGTCTGGCATCAATCCACAAGGTTGTCACGTTTTCAGTTTCAAACATCCCAGTGTTCAGGAACTTGAGCATGATTTTCTATGGCGTACTACCCACTGTCTACCTGAACGAGGACAAATTGGAATCTTTAATCGATCCTATTACGAAGAAGTATTGATTGTTCGGGTACATCCAGAGATTCTCCGTAGCGAGGGACTTGGAGATGTTCTCGACGAGAAAACCGTTTGGAATGAGAGGTATCAGTCCATTGCCAATTTGGAGCGTCATCTTCATCGAAATGGAACCAAGATTATCAAATTCTTTCTTCACATTTCAGAGGAGGAACAGCGAAAACGCTTTCTCAAACGCATTGATGACCCCAAAAAGAATTGGAAACTCAGTCTTGCTGATATAGTGGAGAGAAAATTCTGGAATCATTACATGAAAGCTTATGAGGATTGTCTTAGTACAAGCACTGCTAATGCACCTTGGTATATTATTCCTGCAGATGACAAAGAGAATGCTCGGCTGATACTTTCGCAGATAATACTTGACACACTCAAAGGGCTCAAAATGACTTACCCTCATTCAGACTCCAAACGCAAACAGGAATTACAATCGTTCCGTAAACTACTCACGAAATAATTTTGAGATAATCTATCTGAATCTATTTTTTAGGCACTGCAAGTTGACCTGTATTTGCACGTAATCCTTTGCGCTCTAGTAATTTGTAGATTGGCAACTTGGCAAAATCTATTGTGAGGAACTCGACAAAACAAAAGCCCCAAACAAAAAGAGATGTGGGCCATGTGTGATTCTACTGCGATTCAGCATCAGTATGTTTGGTCTTATCGTCTTTTGAGTTTAGTTGGGCTGCAGTCTTTTTGGTGCTTTCAAGGTATGCAATAGTAGTTCCTAGGTTGCCAAATCCCATTGAATTAAGTGATTCTGTTGGAACCATAACTATAGTACTTCCTTGAACCTTTATTGATTCATACAACATGTTAGATTGTCTTAGTGCGTATGCCACAGGATTATCGGCGTATACTTTAGCTGCCTCTGAAAATTTTTGTGCAACTAGAACTTCTGACTCTCCATATATCACTCTCGCGTTCTTTTCACGCTCTGCCTGAGCTTGCATTGACATTGCAGATTCTAATTCTTGGGGTATTATTACCTGGCGTATTTCTACACCAGTTACTTCCATTCCCCAATTACTTGCCTCACTTGAAATTGCGGTTTTAATACGTTCGTTGATCTCTTCTCTTTTTGAAAGCACCTCTTGGAACATCGCAGAACCGATATTATTACGAAGTGTTGTTTGGGAGACCTGTCGTATCATTTGATTAAAATTCTCTACATTTAGTATCGAATCTTTAGCTCGCTGTTCTATTATTTTGTAACGAAGTATTGCATCAATAGTTACTGGAACATTATCCTTTGTTAGCATTCTTTCGGCTTTGAATTCACTTACTTTTTCTCGTATATCTACAACAAGTATGTTATCAGCAAAAGGCAGTCTAGTTTGAACACCAGGGCCTACCTGTCTTTGATATTTTCCCAGTCTCAATATTATTGCTCTTTCATATTGTTTGATAATCATTAGAAATGAAGAGATGATAACTGATATGCCTAAAGCAAGTGCTACATAGATTATCAACGAATTATTGATTGTCAGTCCTATGGCAATACCAATGATGAGAATTAGCACTCCTGCAATAACGTGGAATCCAGAACCCTTTTGTGTAACCAACCGTTCTGTAAAATAATTTGCAAACGACTCTTGACTCATGCTATGATTTCATTTCTTACATCGTTCGTAGTCCCTAAAAGCGTTGCTACACTAATTTCAGAATAAGTTTTAGATGGACAATCAACAATGTTTGAGAAATTTAACTTCACAATTATTCTTGTAACCCCTAAGTCCCATAAGACATGATTCGCGTAGATATTCTTTCTTATGATTGATATTGTTGTAACATGAATTAAAATTTTGAGTGTAAACGATTACAATAGTTTGTCTTTACATAAAAATAGTATTATGATTATTTACCATCTTGTGGTGCAACAACTTGTGGCGAACCCATCACGGATTCATTTCCTAGACGGAATATTTCCTTATTGAGCCATGCCCAAAAGTTTTTTTCAAACATTACTGCTCTGAGAACTTCAACACCTGCTACAACTGCACCTGCGCCAAACGAGAATCCGCTTATAAGAAGTGACGGAATTGCAATATCTCTGCCCCACGCTCCAGTTCTTAGTGTTAGCTCATAGTCCTTATCTTTCCCAGTAATTAGTATCTCGACATCTCTTACGCTGCCAGTAACGAGTGAAGGAATTCCGCCCTTGTATGCTTTGATGCTGTAACAACCTTCGAATGTGTCTTCGTGGATTATTTTCAGTCCCAACTCTTGCAAATGGTTCTTGGTAGATGTGACTAGTTTGTCTACATCTATTTTGCTTAAAATTACTTGTTCTTCTCTCATGGTATCATATGGGAGATAAACTAGATAAATGAATATTTTAGATTTTCGTCGTTGATAATCTCAAGATTATTTTTAGAGGAAATCCGATCAAAGGAGTTGAATTCCATGCGCTCGTCTGTGAACTAGCAACTCTTCTTCGCTTGACAGTACATATCCACACATTTCACATCTTACAAAACCAAAATCTTCGATTGGCACCTCTTTGGATAGTAAAATATTTGCGGAATCAATTTTACGTATGCTATACTCTGTTCTACCACTTTCCTTGAGAAATGACTCTAAAACGTTCTCTGCATCTACTGCATTTAACATAACAGATGACTCGTCTGTTTTTACATCATACTGATGCTTTTTTAGATAATTTTGTAATTCTGATGCTAATTCCCTATCTCCTGCACAATCTATGGCAATCATCATATGCCATAACAGCCACATGAGCAATATGTCTTGGGATATTGTGAAAATTAGTGGTAAAGATGACTCTGGATTAGGCGAATAACATCAAATTTCTACTTGGTAGAGATCTAAAACTTTATTCTCAAAACTCATAATCTGGGTTGTGAGTAAAAAATTTAGTATGACATTTCCAATTATGTAACCAATCTTAATAAAATTCATCTCTTGTCTGGGTCACTCTTACTTTTCTTTTTTGCTAATGCTTAATCAACAACTTTCTTAGCTCTTCTTTTTGCTCCTCTAGTGAACTGTCATTTTCAAAGCATGTTCGCTTGCCTGCATTTTCTGGACGTGATTACAGGTGTTGAATCTTTTTTCTTCTCATGGCAAATCTGACCCATATCAAGATTATTGCGAATGCAATTACTGCTGCAACTAAAATGTATTGGAAAATGGGACCAAATTTTGTTGATACTGGAACATTGAAAATATATGTTACAACATTATTGTCCTTGTCAAAATTATATAGATCTACTTTTAACACGTGATTTCCAGACTGCGTAAAAGTATAATCTGTACTCCATAAACTCCCATCATGATATTGTGGAAGAAATTCATGTACAAGTACATCATTGTGATATATTCTTACTCCCATTGTAAAGTGATTGACACCTATTTCGGCATAATTTAATTTATTATCTCCATAAGGGCCTTGGTTATAATTGAAGACTTTGAACTGTATGTGAGTTACCTGGTCTATTGAGGGAATTATCGGATCTGCTGTAATAATTACTTCATAATTTCCTCTGACCTCCGAGTCTGAATTTAGAGCGTCAGGATGCCAACTCAATGATCCGAAAATACCTTCAACATATGGATTATGAATTGCTACCTCTGCACTTGCATCATGAGATGAAAAAATAATAAAAATGCAAAAACATATGGGTAAAATTATCTTTATTTTTCTCACGTGTTACATCAAGTGTGATTTACTTAAAAATCATACATGTGATTCTTAATTATGTCTGTGAATAGAAAATCAATATATTGTATTATAAGTCGAATCAATGTCTAAATCCTTGAATGAAGACAAATTCCACTTCCAGATTTTTAAAAGCTGTAAAAATAATGCTTCTTTGCTGTCTTGCCTTTATTCCTAGTTTTCCATCATATGCTAATCTTTATGGACTTAACTATCAGGATTGGAAGAATCAAGAACATAACATTCAGATTCAATTTGATACCATTCCATCTACTCCTTCCATGGGTAGAAATTCCACTATGATCTTTAGTGTTCAAAATCTACAAACTGGTGAAGATCTCAAGAATTTTAATGAAACCATCACGGTGGTAAATCCAGAAGTTAGCTCAACTCCTAATGGCCTTGTACATAAATTTGAAACTACTACAATACATGGAACGGATTTTTCACAAGACTATATCTTTCCAAGTGGTGGTACCTATTACATATTAATCCGAATTGATACTTTACATGACATAAATATTGCAAAATTTACAGTTTTTGTTTCGTCGCCACAATTTCAACTTCTTAACATGGGGTTTATTCTATTCCCCGTAATGATTATACTTGTAATATTTGCTACAATATTGATAGCCACAGCATATTATATTTATAAAAAAAAATAGTTTAAATGAAAACCTCAAATTTATTTTCAAATGCTACCTCACAGTTCAAAAGATTATGTTAAAAAATTCTACTCTCCATCGGGGTGTCAAACATTTAGTTCGAATCTCCAATTTTTGACAAAATTTACGAACGAAATTTCACTAAATTTATAATAAAAAATTACAGCGCCAGGTAAGGGATTCGAACCCCTGCGTGCCGAAGCACAACCGCTACCTTGTATTTGATCTCGAGGCGGTCGCCGTTCCACTTGGCTAACCTGGCAGTATGTCAAGACTCTGGTTTTGGTACATAAATACAATGATAATAAGTGATCAGCTGATCAGATATATAATAAAAGATATAAAGTAGAGAATTTATTATATCAATAATAAATGGAGACCATTACCAAGAAGACAGTCTCAGTAGAGTTTGAGGGTAAGAGGTATGTTCTTCCCGATGAGGTTACAATAGGCATGTTCTTGGTTCAACTTGGTCTCTCAGAAGATACTCCTGTCAAGATGACTGTGACCCAAGAGGGATTTGTGCTTGTTCCCCAAGTCTTGAAAAATTGATAATGGATAGTTTATTATTGATATTTAATATTTTTACAAAGTGAAAATAATTGGCAAAGACTAGAATCTCTATAACAATTGATGATGGTACTGCAAAAGCCATTGAGCTCTATTATAGAGATAAAGTAAAGACTGCGGCAGAAAAGGGCGAACCAATTCCAAAACTCTCAAATATTTACGAGGAAATTATAGAAAAAGGCTGGGAAAAGTCTAGCTTGAAAAAGAAATAAGAAGATAAAAAATAGCCATATTGTAAGGGAAATGACATGGGTCTAGATCTTAAGCAACTATGTGTTAGAGAAAAAACAAATCTTGAATCTTTTACATCAAAAATAGTTGCAATTGATGCCTATAATGCAATATACCAATTTCTTTCTATAATACGTGGTCCTGACGGCCTTCCCTTGTCTGATCACAATGGGAAAATTACCAGTCATATCAGCGGACTTTTTTACAGAAATATCAATTTCTTGTCACTTGGAATAAAACCTGTCTATGTCTTTGATGGCAGACCTCCTTCTTTAAAATCTGCGGAGATACAAAGAAGAAAGCAGGTAAAAAAAGATGCCACAATAAAATATGAGATTGCAATTAGTGAAGGAAATTATGTTGAGGCAAAAAAGTTTGCACAACAAACATCTGTACTTAGAGATGATATGGTTGAAGAATCAAAAAAATTTCTAGACCTTTTTGGTATACCTTCCATACAGGCACCATCTGAAGGAGAAGCTACTGCTGCTCATCTTACAAATACTGGTCAGGCATTTGCGTCGGCAAGCCAGGACTTTGATTCTTTGTTGTTTGGTGCAAAAAGATTGGTACGAAATTTCACAAATAGTGGAAAGAGAAAATTACCAAATAGAAATACTACAATTGAGATCGAACCCGAACTTATCTTATTAGAGAAAACACTTGCAGAACTTGGGGTAACAAGAGAACAGCTTGTAGATATTGGAATACTAATAGGTACGGACTTTAACCCTGATGGCTTTGAGAGAATTGGTCCCAAGACTGCCCTGAAGATGATAAAAGAGCATGGAAATCTGGAAAATGTTCCACAAATCCAAGATAAATTAAGCGAGATAGACTATTCTCAGATACGCGAGATATTCCTTAAACCAAAGGTTGCAGATGTATCAGAAATAAAATTTGGAAATATCGACTATGCTGGAATAACAAATTATCTCACAAAGGAGCGAAGTTTTTCACTTGACCGTGTTGATACATCGTTGAACAGACTGAAAAAATCATATGAAAAGAAGAGTCATAATTTAGACCAGTGGTTTGGCTGATTTTTTAAAAAATATTATTCGTTAAAACTATGATGAATATCTTTTGACAGGATGTTTCTAGAGGTTAATTTTGAAAGTTATGGCTTAAAGAGATGCGTAAGGTGTGGAATTTGAGTAGAGATTACTCCCTGATATTTAGAAATGTCTATACAGCCATCAGTTCCAAGTTTTTGAAATAACGTATCATTTGCATCTATAACGCCTGTTGAGTTGATCACTGAATTTACTTGAGCAATATCATCATCGCATACACTAGTATCATTGTACAGGTTTTGCCATACAACTGCAAATCCTACAATTCCAAGCACCGCAAAAATAGGCACCAAGTAAATTTGTTTTAATTTCTTCTTTGGCACCTTTGGCGGTTTATCTGAATTGTAATCATAATTCCAATTATCTGGATTGCCCATGTCTTATGATGTCGCCACCCACAATCTTTCTTTGTATTTTTGCATCCTTTCTTCTGCACTTGCAAGTTGTCTGATCTGTTGCATTTGCAATACAAAGTTCTCTGATCTTGCTTAAAAATTTGACGAATCATAAAACCCGGGTATTATATTAACAAAACATTCTCCAATATGTGAAATAATCATAATTTGCAACTATGACAGGGTAAACAGTTTGAATCTTTGAATGAATTTTTAGTTTTGTATGGAAAATAGGACCCATTCATATGCTAAATTAGGCAGTGATTATACTTTGTCAGTTAAATTTAATGCGATACTGACCATATTTTACACTTGAAATTAAAAACCAATTATTTTATGTTTAATCATGGCACCATTTGCAAACTCTTGGGAAAAGTCTCACAAACCAAGCATTGGTGAAACATTTCATGATAAAATAAAACCACAAGGAGCGTTAAAACCAAGACTAGAGAGTGGTGTAAAAAGAATCCAAGCTCAAGTGGGAAAACTTGATGGACTAATTGCCAAACTAAAGCAAAAAGAAGAAAAGTTATTTCAAAGAATTGTAATTGCAACACAAAATCACGATATTACTACAAGTAAGGTTTTATCAAAAGAATTATCTGAAGTTAGAAAAGTAACAAAGCTCTTAGGAAATGCAAGAATTGCTCTGGAGCAGATGGAGATTAGACTTACAACATTCCATGATCTGGGAGATACCGTAGTAACTATAATGCCTACGATAGGCTTGATGAAAAACATAAAATCTTCGCTTGTTAAATTTATGCCTGAAGCAGACCATGAGCTAACTGGAATGACTGAGATGCTAGGTGGTCTTATGACTGATACATTCCACAGTGGAGACTTTGGAGTTGACTCTGGGGCTACAAGTGAAGAATCCGAGAAGATTCTTCAAGAAGCCTCAGCAGTTGCAGAGGCTGCAATCAATGACAAACTGCCAACCATGCCTGTAGATCAAGCCTCTTCCTCAGCACATAATATTTAAAACCATTTTACAGGATTGCTTGTTGCAAAAATATATCTGAAACTTGTAAAATACTTGCAACTTTGATATGGCATTAATAGATTGTATCTCTGTCTTACGTGTCTATGTTAAAATTTATAATTGCGAAAAGTGGATATCTTTTCTGAAACGTGATTAGCTAATGAATGGAAAAAATGTTGTAGTTTTGATATCCTGTATGATTGTTATTGGTATAGTCAGTGTTGGCTTTACAATCAATATGACTAATGGAACCATTACATCTGGGTTGTTTGCCAAAGCATCTGCCCAACAACAATCATCTAATTATACACTTTCTACAAATTCCATTCCAAACTGGTTTAGAAATGCTACAAAATGGTGGTCTGAAGGTCAGACTAGTGATTCTGACTTTTTAAATGCCATGAAATACTTGATTGACAATGGCATAATCCGCATATCTCAAACGTCTTCACTGCCCTTAATTGCAAGCCAAAACAGCACCATGGTACAAAAAATTGATGATCTGCAAACAAGATATGATGCCTTGCAGATGAAATACAATGAACTTTTGACACAGACTCAAAATGTACCTGGAAATCAAATAGCTAATTCAAACAATTATGCTGAATCAATTTCTGCTGTCACTGTATATCCTATAGTGCAAAGCGATGGTTTCTTTCAGACTACTGCTTACAACGGGACCATCTTGAAGATAACAGTCAATATTAGAGACGGCACAGGTCTTGTACTTGCAAACACTGCAATACCAGAAGGTGTGGACTTTCAAAATTCTGCCCGTGTCGCAGTACAAGTAGCTCATAACATAACAGGAATAGACTTGTCAAACAAGGATGTAATATTTTCAATTACCGCTAATGATCAAAACTTGCAAGCAGTAGATGGTGGAAGTGCAGGTGGCGCAATGACTGTATTACTAACTTCAGCAATTCTTGGAAAATCCATTAATGGACATGTATTGATGACTGGAACAATTCAGCCTGATGGTACTATAGGTCCAATTGGTGGGGTTTTGGAAAAGGCACAAGCTGCAGCAAATTATGGTGCCAAGATCTTTCTTGTGCCTAGCGGTCAGGGGGTTGTAGAAGAGCAGCATTGCACACAATCAACTCAAGGTCCTTTTGTGTACCAATCATGCAGTCCGCAAGATGTATCATTAACATCCATCATGGAAAGCAAATATGGCATGAAGGTAATTGAAGTAGGAGATATCAACGACGTCCTAAAATATTTCAATAGTTCGCAATAGTGTACTATGGCATATCTTTAATTTAAAATTAAATTTCTTTATTTTGAATTTTCTGATAGCCTATTTCGTTTCGCTTCGATTCTTTTTTCTGCCTCTAATCTCTCAAGTTTGTAGGATTTCATGTCTGCAAATTTGATTATGGTAGACAGGTTTGGGTGTACTTTGATTATTGCCTTGAACATTTCCTGTGCAGCTTTTCTATAGTCCTGGTGTCCCTGCGGAACAGTTCTTAATTCAATTAAATGTACTGCTTCTCTGAGATTTAATTTCATAAAATATGGATAATTGTATGCAAAGTTTACAACATACTGTGCTTGCTCTGGCATCTTTGTCTTCAAAAGTTCAAAGACTTGTTTTGAATTATGCATACAGTCATCATAGTCTTTTTTGATTCCTAGTTGTACAATTTCATCTGGAACGACATATCCATGATCTGTTGTAAGCAATTGTCTTTCTAGTGTCAAGACACGATGTCTATGAAAGTCTCGAAACATTCCAAAGTTTGTCAGAAAATCAAAAGTGTATTCAGTCATTTCAAATGCACGCGGAGGTCGCTGCCTTCTGTTTTGTCTTAGACTTGCAAATGTGGTAATTATTTTTCTCCTGTCTGATTGATTTATCTTTCTTACCTGGGCAAGTATTTCTCTAAATGAAACTCCGTTTGACTGTTCATATAATATGGAAGAAATTATCTTCTCTTCTGCTTTATTTTGGGATTCAAAATCAACCAAGTCAACAAGGAACTTTCTTTTTCCTTTTGTTTTGAGATATTTTTTATTTAATGCATTTGATTTTGTCTTTATACTTACAAGATATTCCTGCAAGGCCTTACCATGGTTATCGTCTGCCCTTCTTACAAATGACTTGATTATGGTATTTAGTTCTCTGTGAATTTTTTGAGCCAATATTCTTTCTTCTTCTAGACTCGAAGAATATAGTATGGTTAGCAGATACTCAAACGCTCTTCCATTTCCAGTAATTCCGACATTAGTGAGAGTGGATGCTGGAAGTATACCTCTGAGAATGTCTAGCGCTTTGGCCTTAATGGTTGCATTGTAAATTCTAGTTGCAGATTTTACCTCATCTTCACCGGAGAGTTTTGAGAATGACACGTCAACTCCTTTTGAATTTCTAAACTTTTGATTATTGATTGGCTCTTGCTCTTGCATGTAATTTATCACAGGCTGGATGTTTTTTGAATAAATTTCAAAATCTAGATTGCATGCATCTAGATATTTATCTGCATACTTTGAATTCATTATCTCTGGTTCTCTGTAAAACTTGAAATCTCCATTTACTTTCTTATCCCATGCAACATATCTTGATGATTTTTCAAGATATGACAATCCAATTCTTCTATCTTCTATTTTTTTTACAGCGATATTCGACAGTCCTTCAATTGCAATCTGTGCTTCACCAAGCTCTGCAACTGAATCATCTCCATATTCTAGTAATACTTTATTGTAAAACTCTTCTCCACGATTTTCATTTTGTAAAAATTCGTCAAGAAATATCTTCCTCATGCTTTTATCAGTTCTACTATATCTTGACATCAGTGCGCCTCTGTCAACCTGTCTTGGGCTGATTATGGCAAATACAGAATCGTCCACATTTGAAAAATGTTTTAGCAAACTTTGCTTTTCAGAATTTGAAAACTCGGACAACACGATTTGATTTCAACCCAATTATAAATAACTACTTCTTTCCAATCTGGATCAAGTCTGACGGTCCTGTCTTTGGAGCATTATGTTTTGACTGCCATCTAAGTAAAACTTCTTTAAATGATTCTGCTTCTTGCGGATCTTCTGTATACATTAGAGTTGTTACCCATTTTCCATCTCCGGCAGTACCGCCCATTGAGTTCATCCAAAAATCTGTCGGTATGCTTTCAAATGCTTTGTGCTTTTCATCTCTGCTCATATCCACCCACCGCTTGGAGACAAAATGTAGTATCTGATCCAACTCTTCTTTTGTAATCATTATTGGACCATTACTAATCCTATGATTATAAAATTACGTATTTTTCATTTTTCCAAGGATCATTAGTGAAAATGATCTTACCAAAACTTGAAAGCTTGTTAACACTTTGTTGATTATATGAAATTTAGAACACCTATTCTAATGAGCAAAGAAGAGATCGAATTTATCGGCAAGCAAGTTAAGGACATGTACGGCACCTATATCGGCAAAGTCATAGGTACCATAACTGACATCGATGGAAGTGTACAAACCGTAGGTGTTGATTGTGGTTCTGAAGGGCTAAAGCAGATAGCATTCGAGCAACTAGTCATACAAGGACAATATGTAATCTTCATCCCTAGGTGGAGATTAGATGCACAAAGATTATTGCGCGAAAAGGGGCTTACAATGCGCCGTATACGAGCTCTGATGGATATCGTATCTGAAAACGATGACATGAAAGAGGACGCTGAACTGATCCATGAGAAGTATAGGGTAAAACTGTTAACTCTGGATGAGACCGAAAGACAGATCAAAGAAAAATTAGAGAAAAGACTTGCAGAACTTGAGACTCAGGCTAAAGTCAATTAGAATGCTAAGATTTGATGCAAAGTTGCAAAACAAGAGCAATGAAATATCTGATGCCAAGTTTGACCTAGTCAAGACTCACACGGTCGAAATCATCGAACACATCGAACATGAAAAGGCAGAGATAACAAGTATCCAACGTCGCATCAACGATCTTTCAGTTGAGAGTGGAGAGCGCATCGAGAGTCCAAAACAGGACGTTCATTCAGCCGCCATTTCATATCTTGGAAAGGTAGAAAATCCTTCAACTTCAGTGCCACAGACTCTAGTATCTGCTAGCCCTGTTGTTGGTAACAGTATTCCCACTGCACCGACACCACAGCCAGTAGCAATTGGAGCCGATGGTGATGAAGCCCAGCAAGATTCAGACTGGCTTAAGAGAATATCATCATCTTAAATTACTCTGATGGGACGGAGGATTCGCTCCCTACTCCAATTTGAGCGAACCTTTTTTTTAACATACATACAACTAAACCATATTGGATTCTACTTATGAAATAGGTCTGGGAAACAATGATCTCAAGACTAGAAATGATGCTACGGAAGACAGAATAAAATTTTGGGAAGGACAGGCTGCAAAACTATATTGGTTTGAAAAGTGGCACACTGCTTTGGAATGGAATCCTCCATTTGCAAGATGGTTTGTAGGGGGCAAGATTAATGCTTCATACAATGCATTGGATGTAACTGTAAAGAAAAATCCGCACAAAAAGGCTATAATATGGGAAGGCGAGGACGGAACAAAAAGGGAACTAACATATCAAGAACTGCTGTCCGAGGTATCAAAGCTTGCAAATGCATTAAAATCTCTTGGAGTCAAAAAAGGTGACAGAGTAACTGTTTACCTTCCAATGGTGCCTGAATTAATAATGTCATTGCTTGCATGTGCACGAATTGGGG
This sequence comes from uncultured Nitrososphaerota archaeon, assembly GCA_963824385.1. Taxonomy (GTDB): domain Archaea; phylum Thermoproteota; class Nitrososphaeria; order Nitrososphaerales; family Nitrosopumilaceae; genus Nitrosotalea. The sequence continues at coordinate 300,200 of CAWGPD010000004.1, read as the reverse complement.
CAATTCATACTGTAATATTTTCAGGCTTTAGTGCACAATCAATTAGGGACAGGGTAGATGATTCAAAATCCAAAATCATAATCACTTCAGATGGAGGAAAAAGGCGTGGTAGTATTATAAAATTAAAAGATATTGTAGATGAAGCCATTTCAGATCTTGACTTTGTTGAACACGTACTTGTTTTAGAGCACACAAAAAATAATGTCACTATAACAAAACGGGACAAAAAATGGAATGAACTTGTTGCAAGCATGTCACCACTATGTGACGCAGAAGTGCTTGACAGTACACATCCGCTTTACATTCTCTACACATCGGGAACAACTGGAAAACCAAAAGGAGTACTACATGGGACTGGTGGTTATCTTACCCACATCTACAGCACATTCAAGTGGATTTTTGATATTCAAGATTCTGATGTTTATTTTTGTACTGCTGATATAGGGTGGGTTACTGGACATAGTGACATTGCATATGGTCCGCTGATGCATGGTGCCACTCAGATAATGTATGAGGGTGCACTAGACTATCCAACTCCTGCAAAAATATGGGAGATTATATCTAGATACAAAGTTACAATTTTGTATACTACGCCAACTGCACTTAGGATGTTTATGAAATTTGGAGACGAACTTCCGAATTCAAATGATCTTTCTAGTTTGAAATTACTTGGAACTGTTGGAGAACCAATCAATCCCCAAGTTTGGAAATGGTATTTTAAAATAATTGGAAAAGAAAAATGCCCGATAATAGATACGTGGTGGCAGACTGAAACTGGAGGCGCGCTGGTCTCGCCAGTTCCGGGATTGGAAACAATTGCGCTAAAACCAGGTTCTGCAACAAGACCTGTTCCAGGAGTTTCATTATCTGTAGTTGACGAACATGGAAAAGAGGTACAACCTGATTCCAAAGGATATCTTGTAATTACAAATCCTTGGCCTGGAATGCTTCTTACATTATGGGGCGATGATGAAAAATACAAATCCGTTTACTGGTCCAAGTATGAAAACATGTACTATCCCGGAGATTATGCGATCAAAGACAAAGATGGCTATATCTGGATGCTTGGAAGGGCAGATGATGTACTCAAAGTGGCAGGACATAGACTAGGTACTGCCGAACTAGAGAGCGCTTTTGTCTCACACCACACAGTAGCAGAAGCTGCAGTATGTGGAATACCTCACGAAGTAAAAGGCGAGGCTATCATATCATTTGTCGTACTAAAAGAGGGGATTACGCCAACTATATCTCTAAAGGAAGAATTGACAAACCACATTAGAAAAACAATTGGCCCAATTGCTGCCCCTGATCAATTGTATTTTGTTAAAAGACTTCCAAAGACACGAAGTGGTAAAATAATGAGACGTCTCCTAAAGGCAATAGCAAAAAATGAACAAGTCGGTGATATTAGTACATTAGAAGATGAAGCATCTGTAGATGAAATAAAGGCGGCACTTGCAGAACTACAAACACTAGACAAGTTCTAACTTAAACTGAAATCACTTGCATCTTTGAGCTTTCAGTAACGTTGTATTTGTTTGCAAATCCTGCAGTTACTTCTAAAACATATTTTGCTTTTTTACCATCTGCATTTTGTACTGTACATGTGGCAGTCTCCAAAGCAGATTTACACGGAGGAACATTTTTTTCTATATGTACAACATTCCCATCTGCGTCAAACCAAATTATATCTAATGGAAATTGCATATTTAGCATCCAGATTGGTACAACCTGTTCTTGATTAAATACAAAAATCATCCCCTGATCATCTGGTAGTTCATTTTGAAACATCAGTCCTCTAATATGCTGAGCATCTGTTTCTGCTATTTGTACGTCTAGTATCTTGCTATCTATCTTTATGGTTCCTCTTGGAAAATTGACTTCGGAAAGTTTGGAATCCGCAGGAATTGTAATTACTCCTACTATCCCAATTGCAACTGCTGCAATTGCTATTGGTATCAAAACTTGGCCTCTAGTTGCCACAAAAAACTAGGGTCGATGTCTAGTTAAAAACTAATGCAAAAATAATGGAATTTTTCTTGGAATTAGTTTATGTGGTCTTTGATGCTGGACATGTCAGAAACAAAATTCTTGGTCTCCTGCCCAATGTCTTTGATGGTTGCACCGTTGTATACTTTTTCCAGATATTTTCCAGCAATTATCATGGGAACGGCAAAAGGTGTGCTAAATGGATCTGGTGAAATAAGCATAATGAATCCTATCTTTGTGATCTTTTTTCCTGGTGCTGATGCTCTCTGGACTGAACCTAATGCACGCGCAGTTCCTCTATCGTCCATCTTTCCAAGATCAGAGTACATCTTTGCTCTTCTGTGAAGGGAATCTCTTACTTTCTTTATTTTATCAATACTAGTCTTCATTCCCTCATCCATGACCTCTCTTTTTGAAATGATAGTTAACATTCCACGCAAAAGATCACTCACAACTGGGTAAACATTTCTGATCAACAGATTAGGTTATATGATTTCAAATGTAATTATCAAAAATATGAAAGAAAAGCGGGCTGAGAGGCTAGAATCTATAAAAGAGGCACATAAGTCGGCAAAAACTGATTATTCTAGAATCGAAGATTATCTTGAGGTGATATCTGAACTTGTGGAACTCAAGGGATATGCAAATACTCTTGATATCTCAAGGTATCTTAACGTCAGCGCTCCCTCTGTTACAAAAATGGTCCAAAAACTAGGTGATGGTGGATATCTGGAATATGAGAAATATAGAAGAATAAACTTGACACAAAAAGGTACATCACTAGCAGATACCGTAAGACAAAAGCATGGTACTCTACTTGAGTTCTTTAGGATGCTTGGAATAAACCACGAAATTGCAAATCAAGATGTTGAAGGAATTGAGCATCATCTTAACCCGCAAACCATAAAGCAACTAAGAAAGTTTGTTACATTTTTAAAATCTAATCCAAAAATTCTTGAAAATTTTCAATAACTAATCATGGACGGTTACCTTGATGTCATTTTTTGACATCACTGCATCAATCAATCTTCTTCCTGCTGTGGATTTTTTTGCAATTATTATCTTGCCGTTTTTTCCAACTCTGGTAGACAATACATTTCTATCACTGACATAAATCTCTGCATCCATACCTGACTTTGATATGTCAACTTCTAAAATAAAATTATTTCCTGATTCTGACATTTCAAACCATTCTCCACCTCTGGAAGATTCTTCCTTTGACACAACATCGATATGAACACCAAGTGTTTTCTCAAGATCATTTACTGTGGCACCACCTCTGCCAATTATTGATGGAATTGATTCCTTGTCTACTCGTACTCGTATGCTGTTATTTGATAAAATCTCTATTTCTGCATCCGAATCAAATCTTCGTATTGTGTCTCTGATTTTAGATTCTGCAAGTTTTTCTATTCCTCCACTTTTGCTTTCTTTTGATATTGGAATTACTATATTCTCCTCACCAAATGTGTAGATTTCATACTCTAGAACATGGTCTTCAAAATTTCTAATTTCTATGACTGGTCTTGCCAAGTCCTGCTCTGTCATCCCTGTAGGAACCTTTACTTTGAATTCTAATTCGTATACTTTGGAAATTTGACCTGCTTGAATAAAGACAACAGTATCCAAAATATGTGGAATCATACCAAGCTCAACTTTTCCTATGAACCTCTGTATTGCGTCAAGAGGAGCATGTGCATGCACAACTCCTACCATTCCAACTCCTGCAAGTCTTAGGTCTGAGAATACTCTAAAATCATGAAATCTTCTTACCTCATCAAATATTGTATAGTCTGGTCTGACAAGAAGTAGTATATCTGCAGCATTTTCAAAACTTCCTTCAAGTTGCGTATATTGTGTTACCTTCTTGCTTACAGAAAGATCTCTTGGTGACTCGAACGTCTTTACTATCTTGCCTTTGTTAGAGTAAAAATCTGCAAGGCTTGATGCAAAAGTACTCTTGCCAGAGCCTGGTGCCCCTGAAATTAGTATTCCTTCAGCCTCTCCAGAAATACGTTTCATTAACTTTTCAGAAATTGTATACTGTTCTAATGCCATTTTTACTATGGGATGAGTTATTGTGATTTCATAACTGCTTGAAAATGGTGAATGGGTTACTACTACTCTGAAATCTTTGTATTGGATTACTATTACTCCTGATTTTGATATTTCAATTATGCCCAATCGGGTAGCTCTTGATGCTTCCAAGATTTCTGTAGTAATTCCTTCCAAGTATTCTTTTGTCAGTACCGTTTCATTGATTTCTACTAGAGAAAATCCACCAGGTTTTCCTCGTTTTGCAAGAGGTGTAGTTCCTTCCTTGAGGTGAATGCTCATAGTTTGGTTATCAAAGAATTTCTCAAATTCTAAATCTGAAATTTTTATCTGTGGTTTTGAGTAGCTTGTTTTTACTCCTTCCACTTGAGCTACCAATGCCTGAACATAGTCTGCAGTATAAAATGTAGCACCGTTCTTTTTTGCAATGTCTTTAATTATTGCATCAATTCTGCCATGTCTTGCAAGTTTTATATCCTCCATGCTGGGCCTCTCACCTTCAAATCTTAGGATAATGTTGTTTTTTTCCGCAAGATCACGAATTTTTTTAATCTCTTCTAGACCTATGAAGCCATAATCCTTGTGTTGGGATGCCTGTGATTGTAATTCATCTAAAACCGCAACAGGAATTATTATTTCACAATTTGTTAAGGTTCCAGCTTCAATTAACTTGGTAATCTCGCCGTCAATTATGATGCTAGTGTCTACTACATATTTTTCCATGAGTGGTAGTCATTTTCTGCACCTTTTAACCATACCTGTATTTTCTTTAAGAATAATATAGCATGATATTGAAACACATCTTATGTCTGGAAGAAAAAATGACGTCCTTATAATCGAGGATAGTATGGCTACAACTATCTTACTAAGAGATTTTCTAAAAAAACTAGGATATGAAAATATTGAGGCATGTACCGATGGAAAGACAGGGATTCAGGTATTTTCTGAACTGGAATCGGCTGGAAAGCAGCCTATAGTTTTACTGGACTTTCATCTCCCAGATATGAACGCAAATGAAGTGATGGCAAGTATTTTTGACATACGTCCTGACACAAAAATTATTCTTGAAACTGCAGATTCCAAGTCGGATGAACAAATCAAAGGCGCTCTTAGAGGAGGGGCTTATCTCTATATTGAAAAACCAATCAGATTTGAAAATCTCAAAAGTGTCTTTGAAACTCTAGAACAAGAGAGATCTATTCTTGAGGAAAAACCTACTGATGACCTTGAAAGAATTACCTCGCATCTAAAATCTTCTTCAAGGATGAGTTTTGCACGACTTTCTGAATATTCTGGTACTGAAAACGATCTACTGAAAAAATGCCTTTCACAGCTTGAAAATGAGAAAATAATAATGAAAATCTCAAACATAAAAGAGGTTTTGTGCAATCAATGCAATTCATTAAGAATCCTTCCCAATTTTTTCTGTCCAGCATGCAGAAGTACTAACTTTACTCAAGGAAAACTAATAGAGCATTTCAAATGTGGCAATGTTTCAATTGAAGATTCTTACAAAGAAAACAAATGCCCAAAATGTCACAAGGAGATTAAGATCCTCGGAGTTGATTACAAATCACTGGATAATTATTATATCTGTAGAGACTGTGGAGACAAATTCCCAGAGCCAGCACAAGATTACTTTTGTGTCAAATGTAGTAATAGATTTCCATTGGAGAAGGCAAAATGGATGTCAAGTCAGGGATACAAGACAATCTAATTTATGATTTAACAACTTGAGTGATTATATCTAATACTTCCTGAAAATTAAATGGTTTTAGAATATATGCCTTGGCTCCTAAACTTAGACACTCTTTTACAGTCTCTTGATTATCACTTGCTGAAATCATAATTACATTTGCAGCTGGATTAAATTCAATAATTTCTTTGAGTACTGAAACACCATCTTTTTTTGGCATTGCCATGTCTAACAAAACAATGTCTGGTTTTAATTTGATGTATTCTTCTAAAACTCGCTCACCATTTTGTAATTCTACAGCAAGATTGTGCTTGCCTATGGTTACGATGTCCTTCAAAACCATTCTAATGGCATCAGAGTCATCAACTATCATAACACTAGCCATGCTATGTAGATGACAATATGTCGTATATAATTACAAGTGTAAATTAAAAATCTGTTATGTCAGGATAAACATCAATTACTTGCTTTCTAAAATCGTCTATCTTCAATTTTGGAATCTATATTGAAAATATGATTCATTCTCTGAACTGCTTCTGAAATTATCTCATGTGAGCCTTTCAATATTCCATGGTTTATGACATGTTTTAAAATCAAATCACTTATTCGAGCAATCTCTCCTATTTTCTCTTGTCCCATCATGGGTGCCAAACCCTTGATTTTGTGCATGTGTTTTTCAATGTCTAATGATTTTTTATAGAATTTCTCGTCATTAGTACATGTAAGCAAAGCCTCTTTCAAACTGTCTATCTCTGATTGTATCTCCTGTCTTGCTACCTTTAGAAACTCTTCAGACATTTTGACTTCTTACTGCATAACAATTATACTAACTTTTATACCGCTCTGAATGGTTTTTTTATTTGTGAAACTTACCCAAAAGACCTACCTACTACTTGCAGTCATAATAGGAGTCTCAGCGGTGAACCTCTATCTTCTCATATTCACATCTCAAGAAAATCAAAATGTTTTACATTCTATTAGTTATGCAAGTGATCTTAAAGTCGTAGTTGAAAGAATCGGAGGCACTGCCAACTCAATTGCTGGTGGTAATGAAGCAGACAGACCGACTTTGGAAACTGAAGTATCTGACTTTGATACCACTTATGCAAAACTTGGAGAAGGTGGAAATATTGGAGGATTAAATGTTGTTGCAGTTCCATCCGAATTAATGCCGGCATATGATAAAGTGGGAGATCAATGGACACCCTACAAAGAAGATGCAGAAAAAATAAAACAAGAAAATATTTTTGATGCACGTGTCTTAAATGATCTAAAATACATCCTTGGCAAAAATGGCCAGATGATTTCATTGACAAATGGAATTAGTAATGATCTAATGCCATTAGATCGAAATTATAACAAGCATAAAATTATTGCCCTTGAGATGACAAGTATTGCTCAAGATATTGGTGAGAAAACATTGTTGTATTCTATTGGTGAAGGTGGAAATGTTACCTCTTCTCTAAAAAAAGACCAAATCACTTTTGACGCTGATTTGAATAAACTAGAAGGACTTCCATTAAATGATACTGAATTTGCAAATTATACTATATCTCAAGAAACACTTGCAGTAATTCCCAGAGAAAACTCTGATTCTATACGACAACTCGACCCTGTGTGGGAATCTGTCCGGGTAAAATTAATTTTTATTGAATCTAATACTTTACTATCCAAAGATTTTGGAGCCGCATTGACTAACTTGAATACTCAGCGAAACCTATTGCTTGATGCGACATCGGACTTTGTAAATCAATGGAATGAACTGATAGACTCTAAACTTCATTCAAATGTCATAGTGGTTCAATTGTTAATAGTTGCAGATATTGTAGTATTTGTATCAGTTGTATTATCCATTAGACGCTCATTGTCGCCTCTTGGGGCTTTGACAAAAGTCATGGGTCGTGTAAGAGAGGGATTTTATGGTGAAAAGATCAACTATTCGTCAAAAGATGAGATTGGAGAATTAGCAGATACCTTCAATTCAATGTCTTCAACCATCCAGAAAAAAGAGGAAGAGGCAAAGAAAGTAGAGACTGCAAAAGATGAATTTCTTGCAATGGTTACTCATGAACTAAAAACACCACTTGTTCCAATACAGGGGTATTCAGATATCCTACTTGGTGGACACCTTGGAACTCTAAACGCTGCTCAAAAAGAGAGATTGCAAATAATTCAGCTCAAGTGCTTCAACTTTGTTACAGTTAATATCTGATTTACTCGATGCACAAAAATTGGATCTTGGACAACTACGAATAAAGAAGGAGAGAAATAATATCCAAGAATCTGTGGAAAAAACAATAATTTCAATGCAGCCACAAGCAGAGGCTGATGGTATCGCTCTTACCTATTCTGTAGGAAACGATATCTACGCATCTTATGATGATGTAAGAATTAAACAGGTACTTACAAATCTAATCAAAAATAGCTTAAAGGCAACTCCTCCCAAAACAGGCAAAGTCGAAGTAACTGTTGAAGAAAAAACATCTGAGATTATAGTTTCAGTCAAGGATAATGGACGTGGAATACCAGCTGAAGCAACAGATGGAATTTTCAAAAAGTTCTATCAAGTTGACACTACTAGTACAAGAGAAAAGGGAGGCAGCGGCTTGGGGTTATCCATTTGTAAAGGCATTGTAGAAGCTCATGGTGGAAGAATTTGGATGGTAAGTGAATTATCTAAAGGTACAACATTCTCATTTACAATTCCAAAAACTGATGTATATAGAACTCCGATATAGGTATGGACTTGATTGTTATTATTTCAACAAAATGACTCTGGAAGATTACGCTGAAAGGGCAGTTCAAGTTGCGCTCCAACATGGTTCTCAATATTGTGATGTAAGAGCAGAATCTGTACAAACTATTGGGGTTGTAGTTGAAAATGGAGAGGTAGAAAATCTCATCTCATCTAATGATTCTGGATTAGGAATAAGGGTCCTAGTTAACGGTGCATGGGGATTTTGCTCCATGTCTGACCCAAAATCATTTGAATCATTACAGGAAAACATCATTGATGCCATAAAATCGGCTAGGCATTATTCTGAATATAAAAAACAAAAGGTAAGACTTGCAAATGTCAAATCTTTTACTGATGTGGTAAATTATCAAGTAAGGATATTGCCATCTGTAGAAGAGATGATGAAAATTGGCATTGAATCAGACGGTATAATTCAAAGTACAAAAAGAATAATCAAATCATCAGTATCTATTCATCATGATAAATTTCACAAGTATTTCGTAAACAGTGAAGGTTCTAAAATTACTCATAATTTTGATGATGTCATAGCAAACATGTCGGCAACAGCACATTATTCTGGATTAACTGAATCAGTCAATACTACTGAGGGGGGTAGGGGAGGATTGGAGATGATTACAGGTAAAAATGACATACTTATAGTTGCACAATCAATTTCTGAAAAAGCTGATGCCTTACTTGATGCACAGACAGTAAAGGAAGACAAGGCAACCGTGGTAATGAATCCAGATTTTGTTGCATTGCTTACTCATGAAATTTTAGGTCATCCATCAGAAGCTGACAGAGTGCTTGGAAAAGAAATGGCATGGGCAGGTGGTTCCTGGTGGGCAGGAAAAATTGGAACAAAGATTGGTTCATCAGAACTTAATGTGATTGATGATCCTACAATTGCATCCAGTTTAGGGTGGTACAAGTATGATGACGAAGGAGTGTCTGCTACAAAAAAAACTCTGATAAAAGATGGAGTGTTGAACACTCATATGCAAAGCAGGGAAACTGCCGCTCTATTTGATGCACCTGCAAATTCATCAATGCGAGCTAGCGGTTATTCATTTATGCCACTTATACGAATGGCATGCACGTGCATAGAGCCTGGAAATTGGAATCCTGAAGAAATGATAAAGGATGTTAAAAACGGATATCTGATCTGTAATATGAAAATTCCCTCAATTGATATGATGCGATATAATTGGAGTATATCTTGTCAATATGCTCAAAAAATTGAAAATGGAGAATTGGGTGCGTTACTAAGAGATGTTATAGTAATGGGTAACTCGCCTGAATTTTTTGAATCAATTGATGCTAGAGGAAAAGATTTCCAAGTAAGGCCAATTGCAAATTGTGGAAAAGGAGATCCTATGCAAGTGATGAGAATGGGAAATGGCGGTCCACATATACGTGGTAAATCAATTGTAAAAAGTGTGGCAACATAACATGTCTGAAAAATTAAATGATATACGAAATAGGGTGATCTCATGCATTAATTGTAGCCTTTCAAAATCAAGAACAAACGCAGTACCTGGAATTGGCAATGAAAAATCTGATGTAATCTTTGTAGGGGAGGCTCCTGGGAGAAATGAAGATCTTCAAGGTAAACCATTTGTAGGGACTGCTGGCCAAATTCTCTCTGAAGCACTAGAATTTGCTGGATTTACCAGAGATCAAGTGTATATTACTAATGTTGTAAAATGTAGGCCTCCTAATAACAGACAGCCTAACACCGAAGAACGAGATGCATGTAGAAAATTTTTATCTGAAGAATTGAAGATAATTAAACCCAAAATAATTTGTATATTGGGCAATACTGCTTATAGCTCTTTGCTGGATGGCAGCGCTATTACTAAAAATCGAGGCAAACTTGTAAAAAATAATGATCAGCTCTATTTTGTAACCGTTCATCCAGCTGCTATTATTTACAATCCTTCCTTGAGGCAAGTTCTCAAAGATGATTTTGTCTTACTTGCACAAACTCTAGATAAATTAAGAAAGGGTCTGGATGTAGAAATCTCAAAATGAATTTACTAATGCGTTCATTTTATGCTCGGGATACTGTAAAAGTTGCTCAAGACTTGCTTGGAAAAACTTTAGTTAGAAATATTGCTGGTAATCTAATCTCTGGAATGATTATTGAAACTGAAGCTTACAAGTACAAAGATGATGCGGCAAGTCACTCATTTGGAGGTATGACCGAGAGAAATAAAGCCATGTTTGACCAAGTTGGCAGGGCATATGTTTACTTTACATATGGAATGCATTACTGTGTAAATGCTGTAGCACGAAATTCTAATTCTCTTGCAGGTGCAGTTTTAATCAGATCACTTTTTCCAAAGCAGGGACTAGACTTTATGCTAAAGCAACGAAAAACTACTGACATTTCTAATCTCACAAACGGTCCTGCCAAATTGACACAGGCATTAAAAATAACAAAGAAGGAGTATGGCGAAGATCTAACTAAAAGATCTAATCTGTTTATAGTTGATGGGGTGAAATTAAAAAGATCAGAGATCACATCTGGACCACGGATTGGAATAAAAAAAGCAACTGGTAACCTGTGGAATTTTAAAATCTCGGAAAATATTTTTGAAGATAATTAAGATGATGGAACAGGTCTTGCTTCAAGTGTAGCAGTCAAGTCGATTGATTTTCCTTGCCTATAAATTGAAATTACTACCTTGTCTCCTACATTTTTCTGTTCGTCTAGATATACAATGACGTCATAAATCGTCTTTACTTGATGGCCGTCAATAGCTGTTATGATATCTCCGCCATGTGGAATGTTGTTTTCATCAGGTGTGGCTGGAATTATTCCTGCCTTATCAGCAGGTCCTCCCTTGACTATCTGTTCCACTAGTACTCCCTTGAAGTTTCTTGCTAATCCGTTTGCAAGGGCAACATCTGGATCTAAACTTCTTCCAGATATCCCAAGGTATGGGTGGGTATAGTTTCCATATTTGATTAAAATTGGAGCGATTCTGTTAATTGTATTAGACGGTACTGCAAATCCAATTCCTGCAAAATCTCCGGTGCTAGTTTTGATGGCAGTATTCATTCCTATCACCTGGCTGTTCAAGTCTAATAATGGACCGCCAGAATTTCCTGGATTGATGGCAGCATCTACTTGTATTATGTCTGGAATTGAGAATCCTTCTGAATTCTCGTTTGGAAGAAGTCTGCCAACTTGGCTTACTATTCCAGTTGTCATTGTATCACTAAGCCCAAATGGATTTCCAATTGCAATAACTTGTTGTCCCACATCAACCTGTGATGAATTTGCAAGAGTTAAAGGAACAATACTCTCATCTGTAAAATTGTCTATTATTTGTATTACTGCAATGTCATTTCCTGGATCAGTACCGACAACTTTAGCAGTGTATGTGTTTCCATCAACAAAAGTTACGTTTACTGTTTTTGATCCTTCCACTACGTGATTATTGGTAATTATTCTCCCACTGGTATCATAGATGAAACCCGAACCAAGTCTTGTAGATTGACCTTCTAATGGTGCGCCGTTAATTATGATGCTATCATCTGTAGTTGTTACCTTGCTTGTTATCTGGACTACCGAATTTTCAACACTCTTGAAAATATGAGTAAGTGGTGAATCTGCTATTATAGCGCTTGGCGAACCAGATGAGCCTGGTGGCCCGGGTGGACCTGGAGGTCCAGGTGGCCCTTGTGGTCCAGGCGGACCTTGAACTGTTGCTTGAGATATCTCGTTTAATGTCCTCCCATTGGTAAATTGTACCAATACTGTAGCCGACAGAGCAATTATTATCCCAATCAGAATGACTTCAAATTTTTTCATATTGAAATCTCAACCAAAATGGTACAAACCGAAATATTATTCTTTACTCTCAATTTCTCCTTTCTCAAAATAATCGATTTAATCATTCGATCTTTTAGTATTATCCTTTACTCATCTTGGATAATCATTACCTAAATATACACACATTTCGTTAAATTCATAGTGGTAAAGAAACAGAAGAACAAGGCTAAAGGTAAGGCTAAGACTGGTCCTATTTCTAAGGGTACTGTAATAACACTTGCAATTTTTGTTGCTGCAATAGCAGGCGGCGTATATTATCTTTGGTCAACTTCCGTTCCAGTAAATGGTACGACACCAAATTTTTCACCAGCATCTAACATCTACATATTGGCAATTCATAATACTGATGGTTATTCGTATGACGAACAATCAACAAAGACTGGAAAGAAATCAATATCTGGTACAAACACCAATCCTGCAATTCATGTTAATAAAGGAACTCTGATTGCATTACATTTCATAAATGAAGACAAGGATACTGGTTCAGATCAGGATCTAAATATTGATGCTTTTAATGTTCATACAAGACATCTGCATTACTTTGAAGCCCAGACCATAAACTTCCTTGCAAACCAAGAAGGAACATTTTCGTATTATTCTATAATACATCCAGAAATGAAAGGCACATTCACTGTAGACCCGTAAAACTAAAACTCAAAAAATTCTAAAACCTAGTTGTAGTGTATGCGCTAATAGCTTCTTGCAAAAATCACGTTAGTCTTACTTGGATTTTTGCATACTATACATACATGTCCTTCATTTTTTGCATCAAAAGGAATTACGCGTATATCTGCACCTGTTGATTCTTTGATTATCTCTTCACACTTGGTCTCTCCACACCATGGCGAATTAAGAAACGCGCCTTTTTCCATCTCTGATTTGAATTCCTCATAATCTGTCACATTTTTTGTTTTTTCTTTTAAAAGGTTCTTGGCATTTTGGAAAAGTCCTTGCTGAATCTCATTTAACATACTTAGAACTCCTTCCTCAGTATTTTCAAATGCAAGATCAGTTTTTTTGAGATTGTCTCGTCGGACTAGAACTGTTTTGCCTTTGGCAAGATCCTTTGGACCTATCTCAATTCTTAATGGAACGCCTTTCATTTCCCAATCATTGAATTTGTATCCTGGAGTTACTTCGTCTCTTGCATCTATATGAACACGAAGATTGTGTTTTACTAGTGTCTCCTTTATCTCTGAAGATTTGCCAAGAACTGCATCTCTATCAGTTGGAGAATAGTATATTGGGACTATGACTACTTGTATTGGTGCAACTCTTGGTGGCAAGACTAACCCCTTGTCATCTCCGTGAAGCATGATGAGTGCACCAATTAACCTCCATGATACTCCCCATGATGTCTGCCACGCAAAAGTTTCTACATTTTGCTTATCTAGAAATTTCACATCAAATGGTTTTGAAAAGTTTTGTCCTAAAAAGTGGGATGTTCCCATCTGTAATGCCTTACCATCTGGCATGATTGATTCCATCGTAGTAGTATAAACAGCTCCCACAAATTTTTCCTTCTCACTTTTTTTCCCCGTGATTACTGGAATTGCTAGTTCTTCTTCAACAGTTTTCTTGTACATGTCTAATATGGACATGACTTCTTCTTCTGCTTCTTCCTTTGTTGCATGTACCGTATGACCTTCTTGCCATAAAAATTCCGAGGTCCTCAAAAATGGTTTTGTTGCCTTTATCTCTGCTCTAAGGGCTGAATTCCAAAAATTAATCTTCATTGGAAGATCTCTCCAGCTCTTGATCCATTTTGAATACATTGAATAGGCAAGTGCCTCAGAGGTTGGCCTTAATGCCAACCTGTCTCCTATTTCTGTATCCCCTGAATGGGTGACCCAAAACACTTCTGGAGTAAATCCTGCAAAGTGATCCGATTCTTTACTTAGTAATGATTCTGGTATTAGAACTGGAAGAAATCCGTTCTCATGACCGGTGGCCTTTAATTTTTGGTCCAATGATGATTTAAGAGATTCCCATATTGAATATCCATAAGGTCTTAGAACTATGAGACCTTTGACAGGTGCATAGTCAGCAAGATGTGCCTTTAGTACAATCTGTGTATACCATTCACTAAAATTCTCATTTTTCTTTACTGTAATTCCTATTTCTTTGCTCAATTCAGATCTTTCTTATCGTAGTACTAATGAGCTTTCTGGTTTTTTAGAGTGCGTCGCCTTTGCAGAGTACTTTACCAGATACTCTACTCTGGAAATTACTGCAGACAAAACACTGGATGAATGCAAGTTCATCTTTTAAAACAGGACAATCAACAGACTCTTCTTTCATACGCTTGAGCATCTTTGGACTGACACCTTTTAACTTGAGTTTTCCCTTGTCATCCATCATGCCAGACGCTTTGAGTTCTTCTTTGGTCTTATCTGTTAATTTGATCGCTTTCTCCACAACTTTTACTGGGACTTCATACTTGTGTGGAAGTTCAGTCATATTCAACAACTTGGCAACCTTGAATATATTACTAGTGGTGAAAAGATCTGAAAGCCACTTAAGATTAATATAATCTGATTTAAAGTTGAAAGAAGAAACCGATGTTAGCAATTTTTGATGTGGAAGGCGTATTACTTGACGCAGAATTTCTTCCAATCCTTGCTGAAAAAATTAACAAGCAAGATGAAATTTGGGCTATTACAAGACAAGGTATCGAGGGAAAAATAAATTGGGAAGAAGGACTCAAAAGAAGAATTGAACTGCTTAGAGGAATAGATTATCAGATATGCAAGGAAGTTTCTGATTCGTTAAAAATAATGATTGGCGCAAAAGAAGCATGTAGAGCATTAAAGGCCGCAGGATGGAAGATTATGGCAGTATCTGGAGGATTTACAATAATGACAGACAGATTAAAAGATGAACTAGGCCTAGATTATGTCTTTTCAAACAAACTGATATTCAAGGATGGAAAATTGGATGGTGTAACAATAGATGTTGATTCTGACAAGGCAAAATCTGCAATTGTTAAAATAAAAGAATGGAAAGAAGAACAAAATAATATTGTTGTAGTTGTGGACGGGGCAAATGATATAAAATTATTCAATATATGCGGTCTTGGGGTGGCATTTAGAGCCCAGGATGTGGTAAAAGAATTGGCAACTGTGACACTGGAAGAAAAAGACCTCTCTAAACTCATTGATTTAATCAACAAACACTATGGCTTGAAGATACCGTTGCAGACAGTAGCCTGACAAGATATCATTTTAAGCAGTAAAAAATTAAACTTGTGAGTATGTCTTTACAAATAATTCCTGTTCATATTCTAAAAGATATCTTACCGGGAGATGATTTGATTGAACTTTTACTTCAAACAAGAACTGGCAGGGGATTAAAAGAAGGTGATATTCTGGTATTTACTCAAAAAATTATTTCAAAACAAGAAGGCAGAAAAATTAATCTCTCCAAAATTAAACCCACTCTTCTTGCAACTGGGATTGCCAGCGCTTATGCAAAAGACCCTCGAATTATTCAACTAATACTTGATGAAACAAAAAGGCTCATTCGTATGAAAAATGGAATAATGATATGTGAAACACATCATGGTCTAGTCTGTGCAAATGCTGGAATAGATGAAAGTAATGTTGAAGCAAATTTTGCAACCTTGCTTCCAAAAAACCCCGATATATCTGCAGAAAAATTACGAAGACGTATAAAAACTAAAACAGGAAAAAATATCGCAGTGATAATATCTGATACATTTGGTAGGCCATTTAGAGAGGGTCAGACAGATACTGCAATAGGCGTTTCTGGAATATCTCCAATTGTAGACTATGTTGGAAAACGAGATAACTTTAATCGTGTTCTTAGAGTTACAGCAATTGCAATTGTAGATGAGCACTCTGTTCTGCAAGTGAATTGGTTAGAGGAAAAACACTTCACACACCAATTGCAATTATTAGAAACTACAAATTTGATAAAAAAAATGGTACTTCAAAAGTTCTATTGAGAGCAAAATCACTTGATCTATTCAGATGATCCAAAATTTAAGAAACAAGGATTATATCATTAAGCGAGGGATTCGATAAACATTGGCTGGATTAAAAGTAGAATTACACTGCCATAATGAATTTTCAAACTTTCAGCTAGGACCCAAGGAGACTCCATATGACTGTGGAGTGACAATTGGGGATCAACTGGAAAAGGCATATCTGATGGGGTTGGATGCTTTTTTCATTACCAATCATAACACTCTGGATGGATATAGATCCCTTTTGGAATACAAAGAAAACCATGCCAAATACAAAAAGATCAAAATATACCCAGGTGAAGAAATCACCACTGATCAAGGTATACATGTTCTGGCATTTGGTCTCAATGAAACTATCAAGGCTGGAAATAATATTGACGAGACCCTTGATTCTATAAAATCACAAGGAGTTATATCATGTGCACCGCATCCTTTTGGACTCAGCAACGGTTTGCGAGAAAATGCAATTTTATGTGATTTGATTGAGGTCTTTAACAGCAATAATGTAGACCGTTACTCAAATCTTCGAGCTTCTCATTTTGCTAAAGCAAATAACATGATTGAAGTGGCAGGAAGTGACTCACATGTTGCTTCTACGCTTGGAAGGTGTATCAATTTGATTGACTCTGAAAATAAATTGGATGATGTATTATACGCAATGAAGCACGGCAAAATTACTATAGATAGTTCGGGATATACTACAAGCAGAGAAATGATTGAACATGCTCTGTACAAAATAGAAAATTCCAAAGAAGATATTATCATGTACTTTAAAGAAAACCATCCTCATCTAACCGGTGTATGCATATTTTTGATCAATGCTTTTGAATCAAATCCAAACAGTGTGGTCTGGACAACTGCTTACAAAGTTGCAGTACGTATGATAACAAAACTTTCAAACAAAATTAATTTCAAAGATCAGGATCATACAGTTTTGTATCAAAGAAATCTCCGAGCAATCTTGCCGATGATTCTTAGATGACTGGATTTTTTTGTAACTATGAATAGATTTTAATATCTCGTGAGCGATTTTTTGCTCATAGGTGAACCGATATTTCAGAATTAAATCCTACTAAGACTATAGATGTTCGAGGCATGTTCTGTCCAGAACCTGTATTTAGAACAAAGATAGAGATTGAAAGAATGGCAGTAGGAGACATACTCAAAATCACTGCAGATGATCCTGCATCTGAAGAAGATATTACAAGATGGGTAAACAGAACCGGTCACCAATTAATTGGTATTAAAAAAACAGGAAATGATCTAGAGTTTACCATAAAGAAGGTGAAATAGTTCTTGGCCACTAAAACATTAGATGATGCTGAGATACTTCTCAAGAAAATTGGAAATACACCTCTCATAAAACTAGATTCGCTTTCAAACGATACTGTACAATTTTATGCCAAGCTAGAGTTCTACAATCCGTTTGGTTCTGTAAAAGATAGAGCTGCATTTTGGATGGTAAAGATTGCAGAAGACAGTGGCACCATAAAAAGGGGACATACTATCATAATAGAGCCTACATCTGGAAATACTGGAATCGCACTTGCAGGGATTGCAAAACTTCTTGGGTACAAAGTTGAGATTGTAATCCCAGAAAAGGCAAGCGCGGAAACAAAGAAGATTATAGAATCACTCGGTGCTACTTTGTATCAAACATCTGACGACTTGTGTCCAAAAGTTGGTGGTGGAACAGACCAAAGCATTGCACTTGCACGTTCAATCGCATCTGCAAGACCTGACAAGTACTATTCTCCAAATCAATATGCCAACGAAGCAAACTTTTTGGGTCATTACAAAGGAACTGGACCAGAGATCTGGGAGCAGACAAAAGGCAAGGTAACACATTTCTTTACTGGAGTTGGAACTGGAGGAACTATAACTGGAATTGGTGCATACTTGAAAGAAAAGAATCCTCAAATCCAGGTCATAGGCGTACAGCCCCAACAAAACCACTTGATTCAAGGTCTGAGAAACTTTGAAGAATCTGCAAAACCTGATTTATTTATCAAACGTGAAAAAGTAGTTGATGACTGGATTACTATAACCAATGAGGAGGTATTTGCATCCGTAAAAGAAATTCTAGAAAAAGAAAAGATGCTAGTAAGTCCATCCTCTGCAACTGTATATACTGCAATGAAAAAATATGATGTTAAAAGTGGCCATGTGGTAGGAATATTTGCCGATGATGGAAGAAAATTCAAGAGTCTTTACATCCAACAAGGAATTTTTACAGAAGAAGAATTTGACACTGCACTAAAAGATTCCAAGTATATTTCTCAAGTCCAGTCTGTCTGATTATGCTTTATGTTCTGAGAGATACTTATCAACATCAATGGCAGCCATGCAACCAAAAGCTGCAGCCGTTATTGCTTGTCTGTATCGGTGGTCATGCACATCTCCTGCAGCAAAGACTCCTTCCACATTTGTATGGGTGTGATTCTTTAATGAAATATACCCCAAGTCATCAAGTTCAATCTGACCTTTGAATAATTTTGTATTTGGCTCGTGTCCTATTGCAACAAAAATTCCTCCTATATCTAATGTCTCGACCTTGTTTGCCACAGTATCTTTTAGTGTTATCTGTGTGACTTTTTGATTTCCTTTTATTTCCTCAATTATTGTATTCCAGTGAAACTGGATTTTTTTGTTTTCAAAAGCTCTATCTTGCATAACTTTGCTTGCACGAAGAGTATCTTTTCTATGAACTACGTGGACTTTACTTGCAAATTTTGTGAGAAATATGGCCTCTTCCATTGCAGAGTCTCCACCTCCTGCAACAACTATATCTTGATTTTTAAAAAATGGTCCATCACATGTGGCACAATATGAAACACCACGAGCACTAAATTCCTGTTCTCCCTTAACACCAATCTTTCTTGGAGTAGCACCTGTTGCAATTATTACTGCATCTGCTTCATATTCTTCAGAATAAGTCAAAATCTTAAATGGCTTGTGTCTAAAATCCACATTTACTACTTCATCATCAATAATCGTAGTTCCAATTCGTACAGCTTGTTCTCTCATTGCAGTCATCAATTCTGGTCCGAGAATTCCTTTAGCAAACCCTGGAAAGTTTTCTACTTCTGTTGTAAGCATTAGCTGGCCTCCTGGTAAAACGCCTGATATTATGAGGGTATCATGTTTTGCACGTGATGCGTATATGGAAGCAGTATATCCTGCAGGACCTGCACCAATGATTATCACATCAAACTTTCTTTTTGTTTCGGGTTTTTTACTCTCTGATCTTACTTCTGCTTGCACAGAACAAATTCATTCCAGTTCATATTTAAATTATTCATGTTTTTTAATTGATTCAAGAATTTTTTGATGGGCATTACAGAGTCTTCCTGATTTAATTTGTGCATGTATTAGATCTTCTTGCCAGTGTGCATTGTTTAAAATGCAATCCATAGAGTCACAAAATGACTCTGAAGTCAAATAGTAAAAAATCGCCTGTAATGCATATCCTTTGACAATTTTGCCTAGATTCTTATCATGGTACTCTAGAAACGTGCCTCTGAATTGCTCTTTTAGCGCATCCAGGTTTAGACCTTGGGCCAAGACTATGTTGCATGCTGATGTAATATGCACGTGGCTTGGCTGGGGCCTCGATTATTCCCGTAGTTGAAATTATTGAAGGATTTGAACATATGACTACTCTTCCATGATATCTGTAATCTTCATAATCATATGTACATGTGAGCCGTGTCATGAAACTTAGATGGAATATATCTGAAGTTGATTCTTCTTCAGGGATTAAATTTTTTAAAATATTTTGTATCTCAAAACCATCGTATAGTATGATATTGTTTAAAATGGAACTATTTTCAAAAGATTCTTCTTCAAAATCAATCTCCTCTTCTGATGGCGGGTGTCTTTCAAAGGATGAATATGGATTAAAAATTCGTGATGATGCCAATTCATGTGCAATATTTTTATCTGATTTGAAATGCTCAAAGAAATTCTTTCGTACCTCTACTGGAATATCTAATGTTTCTTGTATGAATTTTGCTAGGTTGTAAATCTCGATCTCTGGAACTGATGGCTCATCATATAGGAAAATTTTTGATATCTTCAACAAGTGTCTTTGAAATCTAATTGATTTATCTTCTTAGTTCTTTTAGCTTTGCAGCAGTCACTTCTGCAGCTTTTTTGCCTGATAGTAACATGGAACCATAGGTTGGACCCATTCTTGCCAGTCCATAAGTTTCAGTTACAGACATGCCAGAAATGACTAGACCTGGGAATACCTCGCCTGTTTTGTATACCACTCTGTTTTCGCCATCATCTATCCACATTGGGTCCATTCCTTTCCATTCTACAAGCTTTCTGTCTACTAGTCTTTTTACTGCTACAGAGTCATGACCTGATGCATCAATTACCATCTTTGCTTCTAGTGCAACAGGATCTACACATGTGATATTTCTTGGAAGAGCTGATACTGGCATCCAGTTTACTACAACTCCTGCAACTCGACCATTCTTTAGAACTAGATCATCAAACTTGGTTAATTGTAAAAACTTTACACCTGCATCGCATGCAGCTGCTATCAATTTGGATACTGCGTGTGGACCTGGTGTTAGAAAGAGACCTTCGGCGACTTGCTTGTATGGAATTCCCAATTCGTCCCAGACCTTTTGTGCTGGAGCTCTTACTGTTACTGGATTCATCATGTATCCTCCAAGCCAATAGCCTCCACCTAGGTAGTTGTTTTGCTCTATTACCAGAACCTTGAATCCCATTAAAGACAACTCTCTGCTTGCAGTAAGTCCTGCAGGGCCTGCTCCGATTATAATTACATCTGAATCTGATCTATCAATTAAAACTGAATGAAATTCATTGGCAATTGCTCTTGTAATTTCAACTTCTCTTAAATCTGCAAAAATTTTTGGAACTTCTTCTTTCTGAGTACTCTGCATGAAAAATCATCCTTCTTTTAGCACATTAATAGTTTGCTCAGTTTAGAAATGAATCTTCAAATGCCTTGATGCATTCTCTTATGTGCATCTTCTTTGGTGGGTTTTTAAACGCATATGCAGAAATGACATCTAATTTTGTAAAGTCTTTGCTTGAAAGCGATTTCTTTGCAGCTCTTATCGAATCAACTATGACATTACAGCCATTTGTACTGTCATTTGTTTTCAATGCAAGATCCAACTCTATTGGTGAATTTAGAAATCCTCCTGCTTCCATCCAATAGTAGCTAACTCTTGAATCTCCTAACTGCTCTGCATATTCTGTAGTGCCTGCAGTAGATCTGAACGGAACTGGAGATTCAATTGCAATAGACTGTGTCTTTATCTGTCTCTTTCTCTCTCTTGTCTCTTCTGCCATGGTACTCTGGGTATCCTGGTTTCCACCTACATCAAGCTGATATGCTTTTTGTAAAAATATTCCTCTGCTTGCCATAAAATCTATCATGCCTCTGTGAAATGCAGTTCCACCAAACTGGCTCATTAGATCATCTCCTAGAATTGCAATTCCTTTTGATTCAAATGATTTTCTTACCTGATCTGTAACGGTATGCGCCGCAGTTGCATTAAAGAAAGAACAGCCTGCATCTAATGCGGCTTTTGCATATTTTTCACTGCTTTTTTCCATCCCTGATGAAATCAGATTTAAAACAAAATCTGGTTTTGTGTTCTTGAGGGAGTTTACAAACTCGTCATAACTTGCAGATTTAATCTGACCATTTTTTGATATATGTGGGGGTACTATATCATCTGCAATTCCTGGCTGGACTGTAAGATTGCCAAAGTCTGTCTTGAAATTCTTTACAATATCTGATATTTTTTTTCCTACCTTGGAAGAATCTATGTCGTATACTGCGGATATTGTAAAATCATTTAATGTCAGTCCTGCTATTTTTGGATGCCACAGACCTTGTGTAGAATTTTTATAAAATTCAAAACCTTTGACAAGTGTAATAGCTACATTGCCAACACCAACTAGTGCTAGACTTATCTTGCCTGTCACGGTGTTTTTTTCTTGTCAGTCATCATTTAACTCTTTTCTGATTGGTTGTAGATAACACAGTTTTTTTGATGATAACAGAAGGTTGGAAGCATTTGATCAAATAGATTCAAAAATCATGGCATCTTTTAGATTTGATTGTAATTGTTAAAGTCTCTATATTTGAAACCAATTCCAAAAGTTTAGAATCAATCCGGCAAATCTTACCGATTTAAATTATTATGTGGAGGAAAAGGCTATCAATTACAAAATTTATATGCGTTCTGAAGACTAGCTATCAATAATTGAGTAACACAAGTGTAAACCAATCCAAGCCAGATAATCTCCCTTCGCACAAGATAAACTGGGGAAGACTGGATGAAGCGGAGAAATTTGCAGAACAGGTAAAGTTATTCCGACAGGGAAAAATTACCAAAGATGATTTTAGACGTTTTAGATTACAACACGGTGCCTATGGCAGCAGAATGACTGATGATTACAGCATGATCCGACTAAAACTTCCTGCTGGCGAAGTTTATTCTGAACAACTAGACAAAATTGCAGACCTGAGCGATTCTTTTTCAATAGGAAGTGCACATGTGTCCACCAGACAGAATTTTCAACTTCACTGGGTTGCACTAGAGGACGTATCTGAAGTTCTAAGAGGACTTGCAGAAGTAGGTATTACAACAAGAGAGGCATGTGGAAATTCTGTACGAAGTATAATGTGTAGTCCTCTTGCGGGTGTTTGTCCAGAAGAGATTTTTGATCCTACTCCTTATGCAGTTGCTACTACAAAGTTTCTTTTACGAAATCCAATGAGCCAGCTCCTTCCAAGAAAGTTTAAGATCAATTTTACTTGCTGTGAAAAACACGGGATGGCAAGGATGGTGGACATTGGTTTAATTCCACAATACGCAGAGATAAACGGTAAAACACAACGCGGGTTCAAAATTTTCCTAGGAGGAGGACTTGGTGCACAATCGTTTGTAGGACACCAGCTTGAGACCTTTACTCCAGAAGAAGAGCTACTCAATACTGTAATTTCTGTAATTAGGATATTTGACAGACTTGGTAATAGGGATAACTTGGCACGGGCAAGAATGCGTTATCTTGTAAATGAAATGGGTTGGGAAAAGTTCCAAAATCTTGTGCTAAAAGAGAGGGCTATAATGAAGATGATCTTATCACTTGTAGTAAAACTAGAAGTTGATAAAACGCCTGAAGTGTTAAGAAAGATCTCAATTAGTTCTGAGGTACCATCTATCCCACAAGGATATTCAAGATGGGCAAAATCAAACACAGTAAAACAAAAACAGCCCGGATTTAGTTCTGTATCTCTTACACTTGAATCAGGAGATGTTACATCTAACCAACTACGAGCCATTGCTGATATAGCACGAGAGTTTACTGCCGATGGACAAATCCGTAATGGATTTACTCAGGACATGGTATTCCGACATGTCAAGGATGGGGACCTTCCAAGGCTATATGCAAAACTACTCGAAGTAGGTCTTGCAAATCCCGGTGCACTGACAATGGCTTCTGTTGTTGGCTGTTCTGGAACAACTTCATGTAATTTAGCATTGACAAACTCACATAGACTAGCAAAAGAAGTACAAAGAAAATTCATTGAGTTAAAAATTGACGAAGATGATGATCTTAGAAATTCAACTGTCAAGATAAGCGGATGTCCTAATTCTTGTGGTCAACATGAGATTGCAACAATCGGATTTTATGGCGGTGGTGGAAGACTTGGCAAAGACATGTACCCATTGTATAACATGTTGCTTGGAGGAAGATCAGATGAAGATACAACACTTGGTCATACATGTGCCAAAGTTCCAGCAAAGAGGGTAATTCCCACTATTCTTAAAATAGTAGAAATATTCAAATCTGAAAAAAGACAGGGAGAGACTCTGGATGTATGGATTCGTAGAGTCTTGGAAGGAAATGGTGGTCCAAAAGTCAAATCACTTGATGATATCAAGGAGTTACTCAAATCCACTCTAGTTGTGCCAACCAAAGAACAAGATGAAGACTTTTACGCTGATTATGGAAATGATGGAAGCTATCACGCAAAAACAGGAAGGGGCGAGTGTGCAGCTTGAGCAAGGAAAAAACTACCAGAGTTACAATTGATGCCGATAATCTCAGATCTGAGATAAGAGACAAGAGTGTCAAAGTTTTAGATATAAGAAAAGAGGAGGATTACAAACAAGGACACATTCCGGGTGCAATCAATCTTCCACTAGCAAGTCTGCTTGCTGATGATAGTCCGGAGAAAGTTCTGCAATATGCTCAATCATTTGGAATTGGTGATGAGACCTCAGTTGTTGTATATGACGATACATTTGGTGCACTTGCATCACGAGTTGCATGGACTTTGGAATATATCGGACATGAGGATGTATCACTACTTGACATTACTTTTAGTACTTGGAAGAAACTTGGTCTTGAAATAAACAATGAATCTCCTTCTCCTGGTAAAACTAGCCATTCTCTAAAGTTACAGCCACAGATTCTTGCAACTTCAGATTATCTTGTACCTGCCAAAGAAAAGGGCGCAGTTCTAGTAGATAATAGAGAGAGACTAAACTTTCTTGAACAGCACATTCCAGGTGCGATCAACATTCCATACAGAATGCTTGCATCGGGTCAGAACATTTTGAGACCAAAGGAGGATCTAAAAAGGCTAATGCAAAATAGAAACATCTCTTCTAATTCTGAAATAATAACATACTGTGGAAGTGTTGGTACTCTATCAGGTCTTGGATACTATGCACTAAAATCAATTGGACTTGACAACGTAAAACTCTATGTACGTTCCTTTAAGGAATGGAAATCACTTGAAAAACCAATAGAAAAACAACAGGATGCAAACTACTGGGATCTGTCTGCTGAATAATTCTATGAACTCTGTGCAGCTTCACTTCGAAGCTTCTTTGTAATCATCATCTCAATTTCGTCCATAAGTTCAATCATCTTTTTCTTGTTTCCTTCGAGGTACTCTGAACCTTTGTCGTTTAGTCTGGCTTTGAATAATCGTATGTCTCTGTGTTCCTCAAAGAAATATTCGATCATTTGTCCGCCTTTCTTTGAGGGGTCTATGAATATGTCAAATTGTGAAATTATTTCTTTTACATCTCCTTTTTCAATTGCGGCCTTTGCTGCATGTACAGCTTCGCTTATCTCTTTGAGATTTTGTATGACGATTGGTTGTGATTTTCTTGCAACTCCAAAGAGACCTTTCTTTTCCACACCAATCTTGTCTGCAAGCTCTGGAACTATTTCATATTCTTCTACCTTTTGTAATCCTAGACTTCTTTCTGTCTTGACGAGTAATCCTTTCTCAATTAATTTTCTTGCGGCATCTTCTACTTCTAATTTGCCCACCATTGTAGTCCAAACAATCTGACCAACTTTGCGGTATCCCTGTCTTACAGATTCTAATACTACTACTTCGACAATTCTTCTATATCCTTCATCAGCTCTGATGTTTTCAAAATCTTTGTCTTTTACTGCCTTCTTGGCATTTTTAACATCAATCTCAATTGAACGTTTCAGGGCTTCAATTGATTCTGGGATGTGATTTAAAAGTGAATGATAGCATGCCTTGTTGTACCATGACATTCCCTCTGTAGGATTGGAATCTATTGCCTTTTCTACACAGTCTAAAGCTTTGTCATAATTTTTCTGTCTATAATAAATCAGACCTTTCAAGTTCCAAGCTTCTGCATTTGTAACATCGATTTCATGGACTTTATTGTACGCCTCCGTGGCACTTGAGAAATCATTCATGTGAAAACGTGTGTATCCTAACTTTAGTAAAGAATCAACATGACCTGGATCAATTCGTAATGCATCTTCAAAGGCGCGTGCCGCATCATCCATTCTTTCATCTGCCATCAACGAAACCCCTTTCTTGTAATACTTGTTTCTAGAATAATTGGCGTCTGTTAGTTTTGAATCGTCTGACTCTTTGGTTAATTCTGACCCTACTTTCCTTATCTCTGTACTGGATTCTTCCTTTTTATCTCCAAATAATTTCCTCATGGTCATGAAAATATGGGTTTATCGTAGATAAATACATTAGTTTGAAAACAGCCTGTTAGGCAGGTAGAAAACCGATTTCTCAGTATCTAAAAATTCACAAATGGGCTTTATATCATATTGAAAATACAAAAATACTTAGGAATTACACGTAGAATATGTCATCTAAAGATAACACAATTGAGATATCTGGCGAATCGCCCTTTGCTCTATCATCTGGTGTATTTGAAGTACAGATTGCAATTTGTGATAGTCCGCCATCATCAGACGAAATTAAACAAAAAAGATTTCATTCGCTATGGAAGGACAATTTTCATCTTAGAGTAAGAGACAAGCGATTCTCACAAACTCTTGGTTCTACAAAAAATCCTTTGCCTGATTCTATATTTCAAAGAGGAACTGTTTGGATTGTTGTAATTGATCAATTCTCTTCCATTCATACTAGTTTTCAAATTAATGTTCCAAGAACTGGTTTGGGACATACTGCCTCGCAGCCTGAATCAGATATTGTAACTCGTTATACAAAATCAGAACCAGAGACTCGAACTTCAAAAACTGTAACAGAACAGTATTCCGCCGACCGTGGGTCAAGAGGTCCATCAGGACCCACAGGTCCTCCAGGGCCAATGGGACAACCAGGGCCAATGGGACAACCCGGGGTATCTGGTCCTCCTGGACCTATGGGAGTACAAGGAGACAAAGGTCCACCAGGTCCCCCAGGTGACAAGGGAGACAAAGGTCCACCAGGTCCACCAGGTGACAAGGGTGATAGAGGAGACAAGGGACCGATGGGAGATAAAGGAATTACTGGCGATAAAGGTCCACTTGGTCCTCCAGGTCCGCAAGGAGAAAAAGGCCCACAAGGTACACAAGGAGACAAGGGCGATAGGGGCGACAAGGGACCAATTGGAGATAAAGGAATTACTGGCGATAAAGGTCCTCAAGGAGATAAAGGTCCTCGAGGTGATGAAGGAGAAAAAGGGGAAAAAGGTGACAAGGGTGACAAGGGTGACAAGGGCGATAAAGGATTAACCGGAGAACTTGGCCCACTTGGTGAAAAGGGACCAACTGGTCCTCCTGGTCCACCTGGTGATAAAGGAATTATTGGACCTCTTGGTCCTCAAGGAGAAAAAGGTCCGCTTGGAATAATTGGAGACAAGGGACTGCCAGGACCACAAGGTCCACAGGGTGAAAAGGGATTAACAGGTCCTCAAGGTCCACCAGGTGAGAAAGGTCCCCAAGGTCCTCAAGGTCCTGCTGGAGAAAAAGGTCTTACTGGAATTCCAGGTCCTCAAGGAGACAAAGGTCCAAGGGGACTACCTGGACCAAGTGGTGATCAAGGTCCGCGAGGTACTCCAGGTCCACAAGGTCCACCCGGCCCTCAGGGAATTCAAGGTCCTCAAGGTGAAAAGGGTACTACTGGTCCGCAAGGCGTACCTGGTGATAAGGGTCCTCCGGGAATTCAAGGAGTTCCAGGTCCAGCTGGTCCACTAGGTCCTCAAGGACTATCTGGAGACAAGGGTCCGCAAGGCGTACAAGGTCCTCAAGGTGACAAGGGATTGACTGGTGCTACCGGTCCACTGGGTGATAAAGGTCAGCAAGGCCCACAAGGACAACAGGGTGTTCCTGGAGAACAAGGTCCAAGAGGTCCACCAGGTCCACCAGGTGACAAGGGTCCAACTGGATTCTCAGAACAAGAGCGTGCATTGATAACGCAATTGCTTGAAGTGTTAACTTCCAAAAATGTGCTCACAACTGAACAGCAAATAAAACTGATGAGCTTCCTTTACTGATTCAGTTTTAGATTTTTTATTTCGTCTACAATGGATGTAATTTCAATTATGGCATCAAATATTTTCTACGTCATCAAGTTCAAGATGTAAATGTAAAATATCTCACAGGTAATTTTCTTTGTAATTGTAATGTCATAAAGAATCCACAGATCGTCGATATAGTCTAACATCTTTTTCTATTGGCATGTTTTAGAATTTACTTGTGATTGATTATATGTATCATAAAGTTTTCATATATTTTAAAAATTAGACTTTATTTTATCGCTCGTGTTCTATTGCGTTTACTTCAAATAACTCAGGCTGGTTCCAATTGGTATGAGCACAAAAGACAAGATAGAATTCAAAATGTTGGAACATACGCGAGTGGGAGATGAACATGTCACTTTCAAGCTTGAAGATGGCACAATAGTTAAAGTAAAAGTTGATCTTGACAGGGTGGGAATTGCACTAAATTATAAGAATCCTGATGGCACGCCCCATTATGCAGTAAATGCATCGCTTAAGCTGTCTTTGATTCCTAATGAAAGAAAATTTTTCGTAGAACCTGATGCAGTCAAAGGCAAGTCGCCCACATCTCCGCCAGGTCAAATGTTTAGCTAAAATATTACAGATTATCGCCTACTATGAGACGATAATCCGTTTAAAATTTTATCTTCTTCTTCTTGAAGCTGTTCTCTTAGCTTTTCGTGCAGCTGGTTTTCTTGCAGCTGATCTTCTCTTTGGAGCGGATCGCTTTGGAGCTGATCTTCTCTTTGGAGCACTACGCTTTGGAGCTGATCTTCTCTTTGGAGCGGATCGCTTTGGTGCAGATCTTTTCTTTGGAGCAGATCTTCTTTTAACAGCTCTTGTTGATCGTTTTGCCATTGCTAATTTGTTGAATTTACTAGTTTTTCTATGGTGACGCTTAAGAAAATTACACTAAATGATGAGTAATATATGCACAATTTTTTTTGCAAAATTAAATTTTTGATCATGATCTTGTAAAATGATTGTCAATTAATTACATCGATGACCATCTGTTACACTCTTGTAACTTGTTTTTGTAGGTGGATGTACGACACAAAAATATTTTATGTAACACATCTTGTGTTGTATAAAATCTAGATTGTCATGCTGTACAAATTTTCTTGTTTGAAAAAGTTTTTTCTATTTAGCTTTTATTATTGTAAGTACGTCTTCATCTTGTAATACATGATTGATGCTAACTCGCTGACCGCCAAACTTTACACTCTTTCCCCACACTAAACCATATCTGAAA
Source organism: uncultured Nitrososphaerota archaeon (assembly GCA_963824385.1). Lineage (GTDB taxonomy): Archaea > Thermoproteota > Nitrososphaeria > Nitrososphaerales > Nitrosopumilaceae > Nitrosotalea. The sequence continues at coordinate 270,832 of CAWGPD010000004.1, read as the reverse complement.
TCTTTTTTTAGATCACGATGAAGCTTATTACATATATCTAAAACAGTGGAATTTCTTCTTGCTATCAAAGGTTCTTTGAAATCTGTCTCACCACCTTTTGGCCTCATGTAAATTCTAATAAAGTCTAATTTTTCAAAAATGGCATCTTTTAATGCGTTTACGTTTATGTCTGAGTCTGCCGATATTGGTATGAATTTTGTTTTTGATTTTTCTTGTAATTCCAATACAAAACCTTGATTTACAAGATCAATTTTGTTCATTATTGTAAGCGAGTCTACGTAAAACTTGTTGCCAGAAATAAAATCCGTAAGTTGGTCTGCATCAACATCCTCTCGAACAAGCACTCTACCGTTATTCATGCCATAGAGTCTAAGGATATCTTTCATCAAACTAATGGACATTTTTGTAAGAGGAACTTGCTGACTAACCGATATTCCCCCATCACCTGTTTTTTCTACCACTATATCTGGAGGTTTTTGATCAAGTCGAATTCCTATGTTTCCAAGTTCTGTTCTAATAACATCTTCAAGGTATGGTTGGAATACATCCAGAATGATTAATACAAGATCTGCACTTTTTGCAACAGCTAAAACTCTTTTTCCAAGACCTTTTCCAGTTGATGCTCCTTTGATAATTCCTGGCAAGTCGAGTATTTGGATCTTGGCACCACGATGTTCCATCATTCCTGGAACTACTGTAGTTGTTGTAAATTGAAATGCGCCAACTGCAGATTTTGCACCAGTCATTCTGTTTAACAAAGTTGATTTTCCAACACTTGGAAGACCGATGAATACTACCGTTGCATCACCAGTCCTCTTGACATCAAAACCTGCTGAACTTCCAGATGATCTAGATTTTACATCCTCTTGTTCTCTTTTAAGCTTGGCAAGCTTTGCCTTGAGAAGACCAACATGATGCTCTGTAGCTTTATTGATCTGAGTCCTTGACATCTCATCTTTGATTGACTGGATTTTTTCTGGAATTCCCATCTGCAGATTAGATGGTATCTTGCTGAATAAAATCTTACCACTTTGTATTTACAGGTCATGCCTAATTTTTTCTCAAAATTCTATGTTTTGATGTATTGTAGAAACATGTTTCCAAAGTAAACCATGGTGAATGCACAAGCTACTCTTGCAATACTCATAACTATGAGAAATTTTTTGAAACTGTATTTTTTTACACCTGCTATTATTGTTACAACCTCAGTGAGAATTGGGACCCAATTTAGAGCAAAGATGATACTCCAGCCGTATTTGTTCAACCATTCAAAGCTTTTTTTGTGATGATCTTCACTATGGGTTTTTCTTAAAATCTTGTAAATCTTTCCACCATCATATCCTATGAAATATGTGACAATTCCTCCAATTACAGAGCCAATTGACATTACTGTAAATACTGCAATCTCATTTTGACCCTCTAAAAGTAATGCAGTGGATGTTACCACAATTGGAAAGGGAACTATGGCTGCAAATACTGCATTAAGAAACAATCCTAGTAATCCGTATTTTATAAAGAATGGATTTTCAAGTATGGGTCTTAGGAAATCAATCAGCACAAATTGGGTGGTTTTCATCCTTGTAATAGAGGCTAACTGAATTTAAAATCTAATTATATCTGATCGGGTTTTTTGTTTTTGATCTTTGAATATAATATGATGCCTTCTTTCTTGATGTATACAATTCTACTTGCAGGTATTACTTGAAAATTTTCAGATAATTTTAGAAATTCTGAAAGTTTTACATTTTTTATCTCTCTGAGATCTAGATATCCGACCGAGTATAGATCCGAGTTGTCACTGTGTAATGCTCTGCTAAAAATTTCAGCGACCATGCCTTTTTTTGTCATGTGATTTTGATAATTCCAAACTATTTTAGTTAGCAGTTATTAACTCCTACATTATACATGATTTTAATGAAGCCAAAAATATTTGCAGTAGACATTGATGGAACTATAACTGATAACAAAGGTGGCAGGGTTGACCTTGATGCACTGGCAGCACTTAGATATCTTGTAAAACTTGGGCACAAAGTAATCTATGTGACTGGTCGTTCATCAATTGAAGCCTATGTTTTGTCTGTATTTGGAGGTACAACAAGAATTGCAGTAGGTGAAAATGGTGGAATTATTACATCGGGCCCCACTGAACACAAAATGATAGGAAAGAAAGAAGAATGTATGGCGGCATTTGAATTTTTAAAGACAAAAATTCCAGAAGCAATAGAAAAACCAGTTTTTCCTCGTGTTACCGAGGTTGTATTGGAAAGAAATTTTGATGTAAATGTGGGGAAGAAAATTTTTGTAGACAATGATTTTGATGTGCAACTAACTGACAGTCAATATGCATATCACATAAACTCAAAAGGAGTCAACAAGGCAAGTGGCTTTCTTGAGGTGATGAACATGTTTGAGGCAAAAAAAGAGGATGTTATAGCTATAGGCGATAGTGACACAGATGTTCCACTGTTCAAATTGGCTGGCACAAGTGTAGTCTTTGGGAAATGCACCTGAGAATGTAAAGTCTCACGCGACACTTGTTGTTACAGGACATGCAGGTGACGGTGTTATTGAGGCACTTGAAACAATTCAATTAAAGACTATTTACGGAATGATATCATGACACTACGAATACTTGTCGATGAAATAAGGCTGGGAGTAAAGCAAACATGTGCTAGACTTGGATATCCTGAAACCGAGTTTGACATATCTGAAGCATCAAGGCCTGAATTTGGAGATGTTAGTTGCAACATTGGCTTTTTGTTGGCAAAGGCGCTTAAAAAAAGACCGTTTGATATTGCACAAGCACTTGCGGACGAATACAAAAAAAATTCTTTAAAATATGTATTAGAAGTATCGGCTCATGACTCTGGCTATCTTAATTTTGTTGCAAATTATTCTGTGCTGACTCCCAAAGTTATTGCATCTTCTCTTCTTGCCGATTATGGTAAAGTAGATCTTGGCAAGAACGCAAAGACGGTTATTGAACACACTAGTGTAAATCCAAATAAGGCACTCCATGTAGGACATGTTAGAAATATCATCATCGGTGATACTATGTCCAGAATACTTCAGAAGGCATGCTATGATGTCAGTGTTCTGAATTATGTTGATGATTCTGGATTGCAAGTTGCAGATATTATTGTAGGTTTCAAGTATGGGGGATATTCTGACAAGGCTCCTGAAGGACAAAAGTTTGATCATTATTGCGGTGATATTGTCTATGTCAATATTACCGAAAGATATGAAACAGATACACATCTTGCAGAATTGAGATCCGACGTTCTCCAGGAACTTGAAAAAGGAACTTCAGAGATTGCTAAATTTGGTGATGAAATAACAAGACGAGTTCTTGATGAGCAACTAAAAACATGCTGGCGTCTGGGTGCTACATATGATTGTCTTAACTTTGAATCTCAGATAATTCGTTCTAATCTATGGGCAATGGTATTTGAAAAAATGAGATCAATGGGAATTACAACACTGGAAAATGAAGGTAAAAACACAGGATGTTGGGTGATAAAGGCTGAATCTGAGGAAGATAAGGTACTTGTTCGAAGTAATGGAACTGCCACCTATGTTGCAAAAGATATTCCATATGCCGCATGGAAACTTGGAATTTTAGAAGACCCATTTTACTACAAGCATTATACAGTACAAAAAACAGGACGCGTACTGTGGCAGACAAGTCTTGATGACAAGGAAACAAAATTAAATTTCAGAGGTGATAAAGTGATCACGGTCATTGATTCTAGACAATCAAGACTACAAAAAATTATTACAAAAATAATGTCAGACTTTAAATCAAAACCGGATTCTTATATCCATCTAGGCTACGAGTCTGTAACTCTTAGTCCTGATACTGCAAAGAGTTTGGATCTTGATACTGGAGGCAAGTCTGTGCAAATGTCTGGAAGAAAAGGAATCTATGTCAGTGCAGATTATGTCTTGGATGTTTTAAGCTCAAGAACATTTGAAGAGACAAAGAAAAGAAATCCTGAACTTGATGAAATGTCTCTAGTCAAGATAGCTGAACAGGTTGCAATTGGTGCTCTTCGTTATACCATGATAAAGCAAGACCTTGACAAAATCATTACATTTGACATGACTGAATCTCTAAGCCTTGAAGGTGATACTGGACCATATATCCAGTATGCATATGCTCGTGCAATGAGAATTTTAGAAAAAGCAGGAAGGGATCCTATGTTTGAAGCAAATCTTGATGAAATGCAGACAGTCTATGAGAAAGACTTGGTAAAAGCCATTGGCAAGTTTGATTTGCAAGTAGAAGATGCGGCAAAGAATCTATCCCCCAAAGTAATTGCAAAATATTGTTATCAACTTGCAGTCTCATTCAATACGTTCTATGAACACGTCAAAGTACTTGGGGCAGAATCTGACTCGTTGATTAACTCAAGACTCTCTTTGGTTCATTCATTTAAAGAAACACTTGGAAAGGCATTGGAGCTTTTAGGGATTGATGCTCCAAGCAGAATGTGAGATGAAATAGTTGGTTTCACCCAAGGCGGTAATACCTGTAATCTTTGCAGCGATAGGTCTGGTGTTTACAGTTGTAGGAATGTTTTCCGTATCTCAGAGTATGGTATGGACTGGGGTGTCATTTTGGATAGCATCAGTTGTATCTGGTAGATTGTTAAAAAGAAAACCAAAAGATAACCAAGAACTTACAAAATAACTTGAAATAATTTCTAGAGTGAAGCTATTTATCCACATTTGATTAGGTCAAGTTATGAGGAAAATAAAACAAAACGACAATGTGTTGTTTTTTTATAATGATTCAAAAAAATGGTTGATGAGAGTTGCACCAAAACAAAAATTTCATACCCATGTAGGAATTATAAATCATAAAAAAGTGATAGGAAAACCGTTTGGCACAGCTATCAAGACAAATAAAGGCAAGATAATTTTTGCTCTAGAACCTACCATCTATGACTATGTAATGAAAAGTCAGCGCAGTACACAGATTGTTTATCCAAAGGATCTTGGATTTATCGCAGCAAGAATTGGACTGCAAAGCGGTCAAAAGATAGTGGAGATTGGTACTGGAAGCGGCTCCTTTACAACATTTCTTGCAAGTATTGTAAAACCAAAAGGTCATGTTTACACATATGATGTGGATGAAAATTTTATGGCAATTGCCAGAAAAAATATCGAAAAGGCGGGGGTATCAAAGTATGTGACAATGACAAAACTGGACATAAAAACTGCCAAAAAAATGCCTCAAAAAGACGCTGATGTAGTTATAGTTGATCTTGGAGATCCATGGGTGGTTGTTCCACAGGCAAGAAAGATGCTAAAGGGCAGCGGTGCATTTGTTTCAATATGTCCTACCATGAATCAGCTGGAGAAACTGGCTGCAGCGTTACGACAAAATGATTTCTTTGATATTGAATGTACAGAACAAATTGTTCGAACTATAGAAGCAAGAGATGGTAAGACAAGACACTCGTTTAGAGCAATAGGTCATACCACATATGTTGCATTTGCAAGAAAGGTTATCACTCCTGCAAGCTTTCGCAAGATATTAGCACCTGTTGAACAGCCAGAAATTGAGACTGAAGAACTTGAATCTTCTGAAGACGAAAGTTTATCATCTCTTAAAAAATAAAACGACTGTTGGCAAAGATTCTACAGCCCTTAATTGTTAAGAGCTTTATACCTACTCGAAAGACTCTGTCAAGAAAAGGCGATAACGGTAAAGTTCTAGTTCTTGGCGGAAATTATCTATACCATGGGGCTCCAATTCTGTCATCTATTGCAGCATTACGGGCAGGAACTGATCTGGTATACACATGTGTTCCAAAAATTAATGTAATGTCAACTCGTGCTTTTTCTCCAAATCTTATTGTTGTACCATTAGTCGATGTCAAACTTACTAGAGGCTCAGTCCAGAAATTACTTGGAATCATACCAAAAGAACTAGATTCTGCCACAATGGGGATGGGTCTTGGAATTCAAGACCGCGAAGCAATAAAAATTCTGATTCGTTCACTTTTAGATAGGGCAGTTATGCTCTCACTTGACGCAAGTTGTCTAGTGCCTGAAATTCTTCCAGATATTCAAGACAAAAAGGTGGTAGTAACGCCTCATGCCGGAGAGTTTAGGAGACTCTTTGGGGAGATGCCTCCAGATAATGTAAAACAGAGAACTATCATGGTTGAAAAGTATGCAAAAGATAACGGTGTAACCATATTGCTAAAAGGTCCGACAGATATCGTCTCTGATGGAACTCAAACATATTTGAATCCAAAAAATATTGCGGCCATGACTGTGGGAGGAACAGGAGATGTACTGTCTGGCGTTGTAGCGGCAATGCTTTCAAAAAATAAAAATCCTGTACAAGCCTCTTCTGCAGCCGTATTTGTCAATGGAAAGGCTGGATATATGGCACAAAAAAAATATGGTTTGCATATTGTGGCTACAGATCTATTGGATTTTATACCATTTGCAATGAAAGCATTTGATAAAGTGAAATAATTTATGCAAGAAACATATGTTGACAAGAATTTTTCAAGTCTAGTTTCTGATCTACAAAAACTAATACAACAGCCCAGTGTTTCAGCAAAAAATCTGGGGCTTGAAGAGTGTGCTGGATTGGTTGTTCAAATGATGAAAAAGTCTGGCATTCGTGCAGAACTGCTTCGTATCAAAACAGGAATTCCCCCTGCAATATATGGTGAAGTCAAATCAAAACAAAATCCTGGAAAGACACTACTTTTCTACAACCATTATGACGTACAGCCAGAAGAGCCTCTTGAACTATGGGATGATAAACCGTTTAGCGGAAAAATTAAAGGAAACAAAATTTTTGGGAGAGGTTCTGCTGATGACAAGGGTGAATTAATTACTCGAATAAAGGCAGTAGAAGCATTTCTAAACACAACCGGTGACGTTCCTTGCAACATTAAATTTTTCATCGAAGGAGAAGAAGAGATTGGAAGCGTACACATTGAAGACTATTTGAAAAAATATGAAAAGAAACTATCATGTGATGCAGTTATCTGGGAATTTGGCTATGTGGATGAAAAAAATAGGCCGATAATCAGTCTTGGAATGAAGGGTCTTCTCTATGTGGAATTGTCTAAAAAAGAATCAATACGAGATGCTCATTCCAGTCTTGCAGTAATTATTGAAAACCCTGCTTGGAGACTAGTTGAGGCATTAAAGACACTTCGCGATATGAATGGTACGATACTGATAAAAGATTGGTACAAAGAGGTAGACAAATTTACAAAAGAAGATCTTTTGATTATAAACTCTGAACCGTTTGATGAAAACTCATTCAAAAAAGAATATGGCATTAAAAAATTTGTCGGAAACAAAAAAGGTTTAGAAATAAAAAAAGCACTGGTAGGAGATCCAACCTGTAACATAGCAGGATTCACATCTGGTTATGAAGGACCTGGCGCAAAGACTGTCTTACCTTCCAAGGCATTAGTAAAAATTGATTTTAGATTGATTCCTAAAATGGAACCACAAAAGCAACTGCTCAGGCTGAAAAAACATCTTAAAGAAAATGGATTTGATGACATTGATGTCAAACTGATTCATGGAGAGGCTGCGGCTAGGACAAAGATCTCTGATCCTTTTGTTAACACCGTTAAAAAGGCAGCAGATGAATCGTTTGGAACTTCGATACTTAGTGTTTCTTCTGCAGGAACAGGTCCGATGTTTTCATTTGTTAAATTCCTAAAGTCTCCATGTATTGCAATTGGAAGCACGTATGTTTTTGCACGAATCCACTCGCCCAATGAATTTGCAAGAATTGACTTGTTGAGGAAAACTACAAAATGCATGTGCAAAATAATTAGAAATTTTGCGTTACAATAGGTTTTATAAAATCCAATTTTTAAAAAATGGAAATTATCTGATCCTTTGCCTGTAGATAATTGATCTGTGCATGATAATACAGAAAGGCCTTTATTGTGCTCATTTTGAAGTTCAAACATGGCTTACATGTACATGCCAGGAGCTACCGCAGTCGGCATTACTTATGACGGTGGCGTAGTTATGGCAAGTGAGAGAAGAATCTCTTATGGTAATTTTGTTGTAAGCAAGACTACTAAAAAGACGTTCAAGATTACTGACTTTGTCGGGGCATGCTGTGCTGGAATGGTTGCAGACATGCAGGTTTTAGCAATGCAGATGAGGGCAATGACCAAGATAAGAAAGATGGAACTCAAACGTGAAATTCCTCCAAACTCTGTAGCAAAGATGATGTCTAGTTTAATGTATGAGCGAAGGTACTATCCGCTCTTGACCCAAGTCATAGTTGGGGGAGTAGATGGTGAATCTGTAATTTACACATTGGATCCGCTAGGTTCTGTCTTACCTGATGATTATGCAGCAGTAGGAACCGGTGCAGAGATGGCACTTGGTGTTCTTGACCAAGAATTCAAACCCAAGATGAGCGAACAGGATGCCGTAAAACTTGCAGTCAGGTCCATAAAGTCTGCAATAATGAGAGACAATGCAAGCGGTGACGGGATTGACATACTTGTAGTTGACAAGAATGGAACAAGAGAAACTACAGAAAAATAGTTTGTTTACTTTTTAATTAGTTTGGCAGATTCCCAATATTTATCAGAGATGTAATGCAAGTTCTTTACAACTTCACCTTTTGTTATAGTTGACATCTCCTCACTTGATACCAATGCTTTTCCAATTGCAAGAAACTTGTTATGGGCTTCTTCAACAACGCAAATTATGTCATCTTTTTTAAATTCTGAAAATTTTTTAATTCCAGGACGCATGACATTGGCTCCATTGCAAACAAACTTTATGGCTCCTGCATCAACTACAGCTTTTGGAAATTTTTCTAAAAGTCCAGTCTCTGAAAGAAATGGAAGGTAGGTTTCTCCTATCCGTATTGCCATAATACTATCTCCGGTTATCAAGCTGGTACTGTCATCAAGTTCATGCAATACCAATGTCTTTGCTTTTGGTAACTCGATATGCCACTGTTTAGTCATCTTGTCCATGACTTCAGAAATATCGCTTTTGGATATGTTATGCGATTTCAATTCTTGACATCTCCTGTTTGATATCTAACAAATCACGTAAAATAGAACTGGCTGTTTCTATGCCTCCGGCACCGCGTCCAATTATTGTCTGCTGACCCGAGTGCTCAGAATTAAACGTGATGGCATTTAGTGTACCGTTGACACACATTGGATCATCAAGAGGTATTTCCTTTGGCGATACGACTAACTCTCTATCACACGATGCAATCAATTTTACCGCACAATTATTGGATGCTGCCTTTTTAATATCTGATGTAGTAACATCTCTAATTCCTATTCTTTTGATGTCTTTTATGGTTACTTTCATGTCCATGATCCAATTTGCAAGTATGACAAGTTTTGCAGCAGCATCAAAACCATCTATGTCAAGTGACTCGTCTGCCTCTACATACCCTTTCTTCTTTGCATCTGCAAGTGCTGCCTTGAACGTTAATCCTGTTGCCATGTTTGTCAGTATGTAGTTGGTGGTACCATTTAGAATTCCTTGAAATGACACTATGCGTTCTCCGCGTAAACTATTCTTTGCATAGTCTAAAATCGGTGTACCTCCTCCCACAGTTCCGCTAAATTTTAACTGGACTTGATTGTATGTTGCCAATTCAATCAATGAGGGAAATGCCAGAGCCAGCGGCCCCTTGTTTACTGTAATTACATGTAACCCTTTTTTCATTGCGTTAACAATGTGTGACATGCCAGGCTCTGCATCCTTGTAGTTGCTCGGAGTGGTTTCAATTAATACTTCAGCATCCATTCCATTTATCATGTCTAAACCGTTTGCATCTTTTTCCTTGTTATGATATTTTCTTATATTTCCATATTTTTTCTTTACCTCTAACAATCTGTTTAAATCAAGACCTGCAGAAGACGCAGCTGAACCTTTTGAATCAAATACTCCTACTATTCTTGGCTTTAATCCGTGTTTTGCATATAGATCCTCTGATCTAGAAAGTAATAATTTTGCAAAACTTTGTCCGACAACTCCAAAACCTGATAATATTATTCGCAATATCCACAAGACACCTTTTGGTATTAATTAAGATTGACGAATTCTAAGATTACTTTATTAAAGCATTATATGGAAATTAACTTGTGAAGTCTAAAAAATATGTTTATTTGGGAATATCTGGCGCGGCAATAGTTGTCGCTGTTATAATTATAATTACTCAATTCGCTGTTCCTCCACCACCAGTTCAAAATACTCAGCAACCTGGCCAAGTTGCATTTCTTGATTTTTCATATGATGAAGAGAACTCTGATCTCAGATCTACTTTGGCAACATATCATATTAACATGACAAAACCAATTCGACTGAGTAGTGATGCCGACGTTCGCCAATATTGCAATTTTCTTACTGATCCAACAAAGCAGGCTCTAGTAACATATTGCACTTCTACAGAACTCAAAGATAATCAGGGATTTCTTGGGGATATCACCATGTTGGGCTCACAGGATGTACCTGGAATTGTGGTGGTGGCGCTGCAGTCAAATCCGATGCTGAGCAATTATGACGATGTAAAAACTGTTTTTGGAGTTACTCTCAACAGTACCATATGTTCATGCTGGGAAAATAATTCCACTAGTGGATATACTTCCTTAAATTCACTATTGGACAAATTACGGGATGATCATCTGAGTACTAAAGACCCTACTACTAGTACACCTACACTTGCATTGGGAAACAAGCATTTCAAGATTGAACTTACTACAAATGAAAACGGCTATCTTTGGAAACTTCTCGTAGCCAAGTAATTAACTCCATATCTTGGTTTACGAAGGTTGACGTGACTCTTTAATCTGTGGAAAATATCTTTTGGTGTTATAGTTGTTTGAATATTTGTGGCTCCTGCCACTTGGGTTTGTAGCTGGTATTGTAGGTTCTATGATAGGACTGGGAGGCGGATTCATTGTAGTACCCGTGTTGACATTTTTTGGATTTTCTCCAACTCTTGCAGCAAGTGATAGTCTATTTGCAGCTTTTGCCAATTCTGTAGCCTCTACCGTATCGTATTCTAGGCAAAAAAGAATTGTCTACTCACTTGGCATCAAACTTGCGCTTATCTCAATACCTGGAACAATTATGGGCGCATATATCTCAGATCAAGTCTCTCCTGCCATATTCAAATTGTTGTTTGGGCTTGTTCTTGTAGCGTCTTGTGTTTACATTTACATGCGAAGAAAAATGGAATCAAGAGAATATAATTTATCTAAACAAATTATGCTTCTTGCAGTAGGTGCAAGTTTCTTTGCAGGTATAATTTCTAGTCTGTTTGGAATTGGGGGCGGTGTTGTTTTTGTTCCTTTGATGATAATTGCAATAGGACTGTCAATGAAACTTGCTGCTCCCACCTCCCAGTTTATCCTAATGTTTGCATCTGCCTCTGGCATGATAGTGCATTCCCTATTAGGTCATCCAAATTACTATGAGGCAGGAATGCTTTCAATAGGATCTTTCATAGGCGGCATGATTGGAAGTAAACTGTCTACACGCGTCAATGAGACAAAACTTAGACTGTTTGTAACTATAGTGATTGGGGCTGCTGCAATTAAACTAATTATTGATGGACTGGGGCATCCTTCTTAATCTGGTAGAGATTTTTCTTTGAAATTACAACTGTCTTTCCATCCTCATTTGCCCCTTCGAAATCTATTCCTATTAATCCAAATTCCTCATTGAGTTCTCTCTTCTCCGAAATCTTAAATTTTATCTTTAATTTCTCGTCTGTAAAAAGGGGCTTTAGAAATCTAGTCTGTCTGTTATTCCAACTAGGATCTCCGTCTATTCCATAGAAAATCAAAAGATTTCCATACATCTCTTCTAATTTTGTAAATTCTCCTTCTATCTTTGATAAAATGGCTCTTCCCGAAACCATTCGTTTCCCATTTGTAAATTCTTTATCTTCATAAATTATGTTTTTAATTCCTGAAAATGAAAGATAACTATCAAGATCTGACGAAGTTATTTTACATTCTGAATGAAACTCGTCACCGACGTTTAATTGGATGAATTTTTTCATCAGGTTCTTGTTTCGTCCGGATAGTAAATTATCTCGGCATTATTGATTGACTTTCCAGAAGTGAGATAATTTACTGCCTTGATGATGTTTTCATTGTTTGACTCGGTACCATCTACGCTTCCAGGTAGCACCAAGTAAATCCTAAGTTTTGATTTTAGAACATCACTTAGTTCTTGGTTTACTGTGGTGGAAAATGGTCTGAGGGCACCTCTGAATACTTCTATTCTAGCTCTATCTCCTCCTGTAACTTTGCCTCCTGATGGCATGTCTGGTCCTATGACTATCATGGTTCCTTCCTTGTTCTTGAAAAGTGGTGGGTTCTTTGCCCCTCCTGGAACAAATATGTTTAGAGATTCTTGCAAAAAGATAGCAGGGGTGTTTATGAATTTGTCAACTAGTCCATCCCATTCCTTTCTAGATAAATCCACAAACTTGCCTACTTGAGGAACCTTTCCAGTTATGTAAATTATATTACTTATTGGCCCTATTTTCTGAGTTGCTGTGTTTAACATCCTCTTCACACTTTCTTGATTTGACAAATCCATTACATGAGAATGGAATTTTGATAATCGTTCTTCTGCAATCTTGGGACTTGTTTTTGAGATTAGAATTACTGTCTTTCCTCCACTATTTTCAACTTTTTGAGCTAGGAATTCAGTTCTTACTACATCTGATTCATCTGTAGCGTCCACTGCAAATACAACAACTTTTGCATTAAAGTTTGGTTGAGTCTCTGGAATGGAGCATGCTATGTGTGGCTTTACTGGGTAAAATACACAATCTCCGGGTATGACTTTGCCATTTAGGATTCTGAGCTATTTTATCATCACTTAGCATCAAAACAGTTTCAGCTACTTGTGGTTGTGTTAGGAACTGTTCATCTGCAATCATTTTGCTAGTATTATTTTGAATCTTTTCTGCAATCTGTTGGATTTTAGATAATAATGCAGAAATTGTTTTTTCTAAATTTTGTATGTCTGATTCGGAACTGACTGATTTTAATTTTGCAAGCTTTGTTGCAGCTTTACTAATTCCTTCTCTTACTATTTTTTCATCTTCTCCAAGCAACGGAAGTATTTCGCCATTGACTATCTCCACTTCTTCTGGAGTGATGTTTTCAAAACCACTTACTCTCATAAATTCTGCAGCCGCTTTTGGATATACTGTTTTGTAAATCCTATCAGAATGCACTGGTCCTGGATTTGTAGCTATTGATATGATTCCCTTGTCAGTCAACTCCCATGACATTGCTTCCGCAAGTCTATTCTTTGCTCCCTGAGATGCAGTATATGGACTTCTGAATCTATACGGTCGTTGTTCATATGGTCTCTCTTCAGTAAAGAATGTGGATATTGTTACTATTTTTGAGCCAGGCTTCATTGTTTTTATTGCCTGAGATGATGTCCAAAATGTTCCAGTTAGATGGATCCCTACTGTACTCTTAAATTCAGAAATTGGAGAATTGGCAAAACATGTAACTGGTCCTGAAACTCCTGCATTGTTGACTACTATATCTACACCACCATGTGATTTTTTGAGTTCCTCAAACATCTTTGAGACTCCCTCCTCATCACTTACATCAACACCTGAGAAAATTTTTACAAATGAACCGCTATTTACTTTTGAAATTACTTGCTCTAATTCTTTGGCAGCATCTTCAAGTGGCTCTCTTCTTCTTCCTAGAATTACTATGTTTGCACCATTTTCTGCAAACTTTATAGACTATTGCCTTTCCTATTCCAGTTCCACTTCCAGTAATAACCACGAGTTTATTTTGGAATTTTAGCATTTGATGTGATCTTGAATATTTTTGGACTATTTAGACGTTGTAGGTAAGTTGGGCTCAAAACCTGTACTTGAGATCTTTGTAGGTGTACAGACATATTTATTTGTGGGCTGGCCAAATTTCACACATGCATGATACTGAATCTGATATGTTTCACCCGATGAATAAAAATGAAGAATACTGTGAATCTCTTAAAAAAATTGGTATTGCTGGCGAAGCAAAACCACTTGATATAGACGACATAGAAAAAAAGGATTATTATTCAAAAATTTTTTCAAATTCTCCAGCAATGGTGACCAATCATGGTATTATCACACTAAAAGGTTCTAACATTGATGAAGTGCAAATAATTCAAAGGGGTTGAAAATGACACAAGATCTTAATCCTATGCCATGGGGTGCTCAAGACAGATTTCAAGCACACTTTATTGTAAAGACACATCATGATGCATTTGAAGAAGATTTTCTTGCTAGAGCAAAACTTGAAACCAAGGGATATTTTGCTTCAAAGAGAGTTACTGGGGTCCAGTGGGTTGGTGGTACTCTTGCTGATATTTTGAATTCTGATGCTGAACTTAAGAATATGATGACAAGATTATCTTATGAAGACGCACACATCACTGTCGAGCCAACTAAAGGTAGTGTTCGAATTTATGGCAAGTGGAAAGATAGCTATACTTTTGGAATAACTAAAGAATTGTTTGCAGTGTATGATCGTATTGCTTCTCACATTAAAAGAGAGTTAGGCTCTCCACCAGTCCAAAGCTAAGCAATCAACTTTATTTCCTTTTGGAATTGCTAGGATGAATTGTTTTCTTACCGTTGTTGCTAATCTTCCAGCTAGAACAACACTTGTTGCAGATATGGTATCTGTGGAATTATACACTTGAAGAAGATATGGTGCATGGTCAATTCCAGGTCCTTTTTGATATACTGCAAAATCGCAACCAAACTTGATTCCGGGATTTACGATGTATCCCTTGTCTCTGAAATCTTTGTACACGGTGTATTTCTTGTCAAAATTATGATATTCTCTTCTGCATATTTCTAAAAGCTCTTTTTGTGTAACAAGTTTTTTGGCATGAAATACTCTGAGTTTTGATTTTTCTTGTAGATATAACCCCTCTATTAGATCTAAAATCAAAGGCACGTTTATCTCCTCAGGCTTTGGTTTTGTCATGCCAATTGGTTTTCCATAATACCCTGCAACAAAGAGGGCACGAGAGTCTTCGATATTCCAAACTATTATCCTGTTTTCTATTAGATCTCCTTTCAAATCATTTCTAATAAAAAAGATAATCGATTTTAGTGTTTACAATTAATTTGCAAAAAAAGGAAAAAGAGTATTCTAAAATTTTATAGGCTAAGAGCCAGCAAAATGAATGAATCTGATACTTGGAGGACCTTGTCTGACATTTCTTCAATTCCTTCTACTACATCCTTTAGGAGCAATAAGCTCTTTGGTCGTAGCAGTTTCATCAAGTACTCTTATGCTTAATGCTCGGTACTTGTCATCTACCAATCTCTCTATTTTCTGTGCCTCGTGGGCAAGATCAATTGCCACCGTACTGTTGTTGCTTGCAAGAGCCCTGATTATTTCATTAATTTTGTGAATCTGGTCTACAGCTGACTCTACTAGTTCTGTAAGATCCTTGTCAAGCTTTTCTTTTTTGAGTGTGGCTGCCTTGATATTTGAGAGTTTAAAGGCAATGCCTGTGATGTATCCTGCAATTTCATCCATTGTATATGCCGAGTTCAAAAGATTCTCTCTGTTCATCATGAGACCTCCAACATCGGAAATTTCTCGAGTGATTTTTCTACGAAGAGCTTCTACTTCATCTTCAGTATTCTTTATTCGCTCAAGGAGTTGTTTTATTTCAGATTTGTCTGCCTTGATAATCAAACCAGGCAGAATTGATAGATCTCTGACAGCGTTGAGAATTCTGTTTATTTCGTCTTGTAAAACGGCAAGGGCCTTTCTCTTTGCCTGAACTTCAAGTTCTCCGCTATACATCTAGAGATTTTAAACTAGGCCTGCGGCTAATAATCCTTGCGTAAATGCTGTGTAAACAAGAATAATTTTCTCAAGTTTGTCTTTCATCTTGGATGACACGTTTTTGACTATTGTATAAAGTTAAGATCTCATCAATGGTTGTAGCATTTTCAAATGTTTTCTCAAATCTTATCTTTCCAGTGAATTTTGGAAATCTAAGAGCTAGTCCACTGCCTTTTCTAATTTTATCTATGGCAACTTTATGGATTGGACTGAGAGTTATCTCTGATGCAACAATCTCTATTACAATTTCTGGTTCAAACCATACATCTGCTTCAAGTCCACTTTCAATTCTTGGGTCTTTTTTAACAGTGATCTTGTCTGCAAGAATCTGATAAAATTGATCCAAACTCTCATCTGTAAATCCGGTGCCGACTTTACAAATGCTAGGAAATGCATCGACTTGATCATCATATGCTGATAGTAACAATGCCCCGTATCTCCCAGTTCTTCTACCTCTTCCATAAAATGCCCCAACCACAACCAAATCCAGACTGTCTCCCAATTCATTTCTATACTCGCGCTTAAGTTTTAGCCAGTTACTTGCTCTTGCACCTGCACGGTATGGCGAGTCAAGCTGCTTGAGCATGAGTCCCTCACATCCAGAGTTTATCGCATTCTCTAAACTGTCTTCTACCTCATTGTCCGCCTTCACTAATGTCATTGGCATTACTTTTGCAAAAGAATCTTCAACTATGATTCTCTCAAGAATTTTTCTTCTCTCCTTATACGATATATCTAGACAATTTTTTCCGTCTTCTAATAATACATCAAAGAAATTTACCGTTATAGGATATTCTTGAACTGCCTTTGCAATCTTGTATTTACGTCTTCGATGCATTAATTCTTGAAATGGAAGAAATTCTCCAGTATCATCATTTATGGCAACAATTTCTGCTTCTAGTATGACTTCATTGGCTTTCAAAGATTTGCCAATGTTTTCTACAATGTCTGGATAATAGTTGGTAATGTTTTCTAGACTTCTTGAATATAAAATAATTTTTTCTCCTTGTCGGTGAATCTGAACTCTCTCACCATCTAACTTGTACTCTGCTGCAAATTCCTGCCCCATCTTTTCATGTGCCTCTTGTGGGCTTTTTACTCTCTCTGCAAGCATTGGTCGAATTGGACTGAAAATTTTTACCTGAAAACCTTTTAAAGAATTTATTCCATCTTTTGAAACTGCTTGAGATACTTTTCCCAAATCACTGCAGACATTGTATGCATGTTCTAAAATTGGTCGATTTTCTTTTGAGCCTGTATATGCAACAGAAAGGGCATCAAGTATTGTGTAATCTGCAATTCCCAATCGAAGATTTGATGTTATTATTTTTGCAATAAATCCCCCTTCTGTGGGAGTTGCGTCATTAAGTAGGCTAGAGATATATTTCATCTTCATATCTTGAGACCTTGCACCCTTTAGTTCTGCAATTTTATAGAGAGTGTCATATACTCTTTCAACTGTGATGTCTTGGTTTAGAAATGTTGTTTGCGTTTTTTGCTCAAGTATCTTTGACGCAACTTGACCAAAATCTCCTGTTTCCTTGTACTCATGCTCAATTTTTTTGACTGATATTCCAGATGATTTTGATAATGCTCTTATTGCAATCTTTTCCGCAATGCCTATCTCTACGCCCTCATGATCAGGCCTGAGTTTTCCTTGAAGGAGATAAACAACTTTTGGTATTATGTCAGGGGGTGTAATTTTAAAAAGATTCACTAGATGCTGTGTCAGTTCAAGTCTCTTTGTTGTATTTTCCATGTAGCTTAGAGTATCTGCAACAAGTGAGAATTTCATCTGACGATGTTTACTATATGTAGGATAAAAGGTTGAGTTATTTCTTGTGCAAGTGTGCTTGTATTTTTAATTTAATTTCTGTTGTTCTTTTTGAAATTATTACATGAAAATCAGAATGCTCTTCCGAGTCCAAAAATCGTTTGTTTCTACCAAGAAATCCATCAAAGAATACTCCTTCAACATATCCAACGTACAACCCCATAGCAAAATCATCCATGTTTGTTATGGACCATGATCTTGCTTCTGCTAATACCATAGTTGGATAATCAAGGGCATAGGTAATCACGTCGTTTAGATTTTTTTCTTCGATTAAATCTAACCCCATGACAAAAAGCTACTTTCAGCTAGTATTTAGAATTTCTTAAAATCTTGTTCGTTTATAAATAGGGGAGAAAAAGAATTGTACATGGGCGGTGGCAAGAAACAATCTCCAGCACAAGCAGAAAAGACTCAGACAGCAGAGGCTGACAAGAAGGGAGGTCAAAAGAAGGGTGATAAGAAAGAGCAAAAACAAAGAACAAACATCTCTGTTATCATTGATGAAGGCCAAGCCATGAATTTCATTAAAGGTGCAAAGGTATTCACAGCTCAAGAATTATCTAGACAATCTAATGTCAAAATATCTGCCGCAAATGCATTTTTACAAAATCAGTTGAAAAAGGGTTTAGTAAAAAGAATAGGTGGCTATAGCGGACACCATATCTACGTTCCAGCCTGAGTTATTGTAAATATATCTCCAGGCTTTACATTTTTCAAAGATTCAATGTTTGATGTTATTTTTCCAATCAATGTCATGGATTTTGTAGATGACATGTCTTCGATGAAAAAACAAATTGAACTGTTTGAGGCTAAAAACACCACATCTCCTTTTTTGAATTGAGTTTGTAATTTTTCTCCTCCTGCTCTGATGGTTGTATCAACAAATGCAATGCTTGTACCAATCATGTGGGCGTTACCCTCGATTGGAATCGATCTCATGATGAAACCCACTGTCTTTGGAGTTAAATGACGTTTTAATTCTAAATTGAGACTAGTCTTGCCCTTTAGAGTTAAGACCAGTTCTTGCTTGGAAACCGAGCCTGCGCTCATTTTTGAGGAGAAGGATTATGAATATATAACGTTTCTTTATCCAACATCACAATGTCGGATGAACCTGAGGAAGTTAGTGTAGATACTGAAGAGGTTCAACCAGTAGAGGAAGAAGAACCAGTCATAGGCCCTGTTGTAGTTGAAACAATTGAATCTCCAGTGGAAGAAGAAGAGGAGGTCAAACCAGGAAAGAAAGGAAAGAAAGAGCTTAGTGCAGAAGAAATTGCAGAACAAGAGAGGCTAAGAAAGATAATTGACGCACGTGAAATTATAGACGTAGATCCAATTCATGTTCCAGTAGAGTATGAGATGACTGGAAAAGGTAAGATAATGATAGGTCCTCCAACATTGACGAGGTTTGAAAAAGCTAGAATACTGGGAGCTAGAGCATTACAATTATCATTAGGAGCACCACCTTTCATACCAATACCAAAAGATGTTGCAACATCACTTGATCTTGCATATGCTGAACTTGAAAAACGTGTAATTCCTATTACAATTAGACGAGTTTTACCAAATGGTGACTTTCAAAACATTCCCATCGATCTTTTCGATTAATGGATGAATGGTCGATAAGACTTTAATAGAATGCGTAAATGGTGGTGATAGGGTTTGTTGATTAGCGAAGATAAAACACAGTTAAATGGAAATTTCCCAAATTCCACAGGTAAGATAATTACAATACATCAACAAGATATTGTACCATGCGCACTTGATCTTTTAACTGATCTAGTAAAATACAAAACAGTTACACTTGTAGCAAGCGGTCAGTCAATACCTACTGCAGTGGCTGTTGCAAATATTGTAACTGAAAATATGATGAAGGGAAATTCCAAAATTCTTGACATTGTTGTAGATAGCGAAGAGACTCGTGAAAATTCTGGACCTTCAATGACTTCAATTATTAAAATTACTTTGGCAAAAACAAACTAAAACGAAGTACCTGGACCTTTTAGAAGCATACTCTCACATTCTTTGCAAACTGCCTCATCTATGTTTGATTCAAGCTTGTGGTGTATATCACATATCAGTAGACTTGATTTTATGTAGTTGCAAAGACCTATGAACTTTGAGAGACTTGCTGGGGTATATGCCATTTTTGAAGCAAGATTGTTAGAAATATCATTTATCATGTCAGATACTTCCTTTACTGATAGCAACTTGTTTATCAGAACTGGATCCCCTCTTGTTCCTCTGACGTAATTGCTTATGGCTGCTTGAGTTACTCCTAACAATTTTGAGACTTCTTCTTCTCTTATCTTATGCTCTTCTATTCAGCTTCTTTGCCAAAATTGCTCTCAATGCAGGTATCAGAGTCTTTGTTTCTATTTCAGAAGGAAGAAGCATATGCCCAAATGTTGTTATAAAATATTTAAACCTAATCATATTTTTTATGATGACTTAATTTAGAGAGCAGAAAAGATCTGGTTATTGCAAGAATTTGTAAAAGAAATAAAGTCACTGGTATCACAAGCAGTAGAAAATTGCAATTATGACTGTGTCGCTCTTTCTGGAGGTCTTGATAGACTCGATACTTGCCTCTTGTATTACAAATAAAAAAATTACAGCGTTTACTCTTGTTACAAAAGACTTTGTATCTAATGATCTAATGTATGCTCAGCTTGTGGCAAAACAAAACAAATTAGATCTCAGAGTTATTTCTGCAAATGTTGAAGATCTATTATCTGCTGCAGAGGAGACTATCAAGATTCTCAAAGTATTCAATCCCATAGAGATTAGAAATAATATTGTAATGTATCTTACAATGAAGACTGCCAAAGATTTGGGATGTAGATCTATTATGACTGGCGATGGTGCTGATGAACTCTTTGCAGGATACAATTTTTTCAAAAGACTATCTGGAAAGAAACTAGATGATGATCTCAGCTAGAATTTGGAAAGTAATGCACTATCCTTCGAGATCTATTTCCACATCGGTTGGAATATCACTTTGCACTCCTTTTCTTGATCCATTAGTATCAGAGTATGCAAAAAAGACCCCATCAAATCTGAAGGTACATGGAGAAGGAGGTATAATGTATGGCAAATGGATCCTCCGCAAGGCCTTTGAAGACATACTTCCAAAGTCTATAGTCTGGAGAGAAAAATATGCAATGCAGGATGGTTCTGGAACAAGCGGATTGACTGTTCTTCTTGATAATCTGATTCCGGATTCTGTGTACTCTGAAAAATCTAAACAATATTTGGCTAAAGACAAAGTCAATTTGTCTTCAAAAGAGTCTCTTTGCTATTATGAAATATACCGAAAGTATTTTGATGCTCCGTATGATCTGATTAAATCAGAAACAAAGTGTCCATGTTGTAGTTATACCCTAAGTGTAGATTCACATTTTTGCCGTATGTGTGGCGCTTATCCTATCTAATCTTTTTTCCACTTGTTTGGTTTTTTAGCAAAGATCCTCTTACATCCATGACAGCAGAAATAATATTTTTTGCCTTTGTATTCGTGTACCAAAGCAAGGCTTTCATCTAGTTCAATTCCACATACTGGATCTACTGGCATAATGAAATTCGTCCTAAGATTTGTATTTAAAACTTACAATTATGGTGATAATTTCTTTATCAGTTCCGAAAACTCTGAATCACTCAAAACTGGTGTAGATAAAATATCTAAATTTTCTTGTACATGATCTTGAGATTTTTGTCCCACTAGTGGTGCAATTATTCCTGGCGTGGATCTTACAAACTGGATTGCACGATGAGACGGTTTTACAAGCTCACCAAATTCTGGTAAAATATTTGGTGCAAGTAACTTGGCCTGCATGAGTGGAACACTTGCAAATACTCCTATTCCAAGTTTTCTTGCTGCTTCTAGTATGCTATATTGAACGGTGTCAATTTCCTGACTCTTTAAAGTAAGTGCCTGATCAAGGTACATGTTGTATGGGAGTTGAATAAACTTGAATCCGTTATCTTCACCTCCAACTTGTTTTGAAATTTTTACAATATCATAGAGTGACAAATACTGAGGATGTTCTTTTGGAACTCTGAAACACTCCCATGTTGCCATGCCATAATATCGTATGACTTTCTCCTTTCTTTGTTTTTCATAAAACTCGAATACATCTTTGAGATTTTTCATAAACTGGTCTTTTGAAATATCTTGGAGCTGACCTTCTGCAGCATTGTGAATATACATCAAATCTATACAGTCTAGTCCCAAATTTTTTAGGCTTTGACTTCACTGATTCTGCAAATATGGTATAGTCATGCAGTGATACCCAGAAGATATATCTCCAGATTTTATTACTCCTGTTCTTACAAGTGTATTTTGTATGTTGATCCAAAATTCTTCATTTACATCTCCGTCATTTGTTACGTATCCATTCTTTGAGCTTATGAAAATCTCATCTCTTTTCACATCGTTTGCTTCTATGAGTTCGGAGACTGCCTTTCCTACTGATCTTTCTGCCTTCTGTGCTCTATAGTTGATTGCTGTATCTATCACATTGATTCCTGATTTTACTGATACCTTGATTGATTCTACAACTAGTTTGTCTGTGGCATTATCGGGATTTCCAAGATACGTTCCAATTCCCACGGATGAAAGTGAAAGTCCTGCAAAACTCTTAAAATAATTTTTTGCTACAGTTGAATGTCTTTTTGAATAATTTAAAGTGCCATCTGATGTAGCATAACCTGATATCATATACTTGATTGAAATTTGGACGATTTAATTCTACTGAAGATTTTTCAAAAATATGTCCAAAATAAATGAAATGACAAACAACGTGCCAGTTATTCTTCCAAATGATACAAATCCATGCATCACTGGAACAAGTCTTTCGATGTCTTGATGATGTCGTTTGAGTGCAATTCCAAATTTTATTGCAAATGGCATTGTAATTAGGGTAATAAGAGAAATTATTGGAAATATTCCTAGAATGACTGATGTAATGACGATTCCGTATATTATGACCGGGAAGATCCATATGGCAGATGAAGCTTTATCTTTTCCCAATGCTATGACTAGGGTTTTTCTCCCATGTTTTTTATCTGCATCAAAATCTGGAAATGAATTCACAAACAAGACTGTGGATGAAAGAACGCCTGAAACAATTCCTGCAAGAATTGGTTCAATTGTTATGTGTGAGCTCTGGACAAAATATGTCCCAAGTACTATCATTGAACCCTTGATGGCAACAAAGATCTCACCAAGTCCTGAATCAACAATTCTTGTTGAATAAAAATAGATTGAAACAATCGCAAATCCCAAAATTGCTGCTATGGTTATTCCTCTTTCAACTATGAAAAATGTGCCAACTGTAGAGCCAATTATCAACATGGCTATTCCAGCGCGATATACCTGATCTGGTTTGAGTAACCCCTCTGGCAAAACCCCAGTTCCTCCACTGAATTTTGTTCTTTTGGTATCGGTATCAATTTGTCTTTTATAGTCCCAATAATCATTTAGTAAATCTACACTTGCATGCAATGCAATAACTCCAACAAATGTCAATATTGCAAAACCGATATCGATTGTCTTGTTTTGCCATCCGTTAATTGCAAGACCTAAGCAAACTGAGATAATTGATGCAAGAAGAAATTTTATTCGTACAACACGTAGCCATACTTTGAGCGTTGACATTTCTGTTAGATGTTGAATTGTTTGAATATATGTTTGGATGGAAGAATTATCTTAATTTTTCCAAATCCACGCTTTCTATTGGTTTTCTACCGTTAAATCCTTCGTCCTTCCCATGCCAGAATTTTATTTCTGTCTCACCTTCTTTCCAACAAAGCCAAATCTCTTCGTTAAACATCAAAGATGGAAAATCAAGTAATCCTTGATCAATGCTTTTTATGGAAACGCCTGTAGATTCTAAATCTTCAATTGATTTGTAAAAATTAGTTATGGCAGTGTTAAGTTCTTGCTTTTTTATGATGTAATCCTTGAAAGTTGTCATGTATTTTGGATTGTTTTCCAAATCTGACTGGATTCTGATAACTTCATTTTTCATATTTACAATATTTTGAAATTTTTTAATTATTGAAGGAAGAATTTCATTTGCTTGATTTAATGTAAAATGAGAGAACATTGTTTTTTTAATAATCTGGGTAGTTAAAAGCATTAGGCGTGTCTATGATGATTATATTGATGATATGACTTCCGAAATAATTCTTGATGCAAGATGAGAGGTTCTGTCCTTGATGTCGTAATTTGGACATACCTCCATTATGTCTAATCCACAAATACCTTTCTTAGCAATAGATTTGAGAAGAATAGCTACCTCAATATTTCTTAAACCAAGTGGAACAGGAACTGAAACTCCTGGAGCAAATGCTGGATCAATTACATCCATGTCTAATGAAACATATGTGTTTTTTCCAATTCTGTTTAGGATCATTTCTTCAGTTTTCTGTATTCCTTGTCTGATTATATCAAATGGAGTGATTATTGGTAAATCATATTTTTTTATATTGTCTATCTCTTCTTTTTCCGGCGTTCTAACTCCTATCATAATACTTGATTTTATGTCAATATATTGTAAAACATCCTGAAATACCGAACCATAGTATCCCTGTACTGAACTTACAAAATCTGGATGTGCGTCAAAGTATACTAGTGATAGTGGACCATATTTTTTTGAAACTGATTTTATTAATTCTGTTGATATGGAATGATCTCCTCCGATGGATATGGGAATTTTTGATTTGGACACTATCTTGTTCATGGAGTATTCTATTAGGTCGCGTTCAATGTTCCCAAAATCATATACTTTTTTGGTAATTCCATCTAGAGGTAAGCCAAGGGAGATCTCATTTCCACGTTTGTATGTGTCTCTTATGGATGAGATCTCTCTGATTTTATGCGGCGCCTCAGATGTACCCTTTCTAAGTGCATGGGATTTTGATTCATCGGGAATTCCTACAATTATAATGCCTGCTTCATCAAAATTCTCGGTATTTGCCCAGCAAATTTTCATCTTTTAATTGAAACTATATGATTATTAAAAATTCGTTAGTGACTGCGATCATTATTTTTTTTATATATTCTGGTAATCAAAACAAATTGACTAAATTTTAATAATAAAATCTGCTAAAACACTATTATAAGGAATTTTTAAAGTATAATCACATGAAACAAAAAACTGGTGAAACTCTTCTACGAAGAATATTTTTACCACATTTGTTGGAAATTACTGCAGGGATTCTAATAGGAACTAGTTTAATTCTCATATCTCATAAATAAAGATCTATTTTAAACAAAATTTCTGTTAAGTATCTTTTCGTATGTCATGGATTTCTATATGTTATATCGCCTGCTAATATGCGATGGATTTTTCCTTTATTTGATAAAAGGAGTGCACCTGTTTCATCAATCCCAATTGCTTTACCTCTGAACAATCCTGCAGTTGTAGTTGTAGTTACATTCTTTCCTATTGTGGAAGAACGCTTTATCCATTTTTTTCTAATTTCTACATTTGAATTTGATATGACTTTGTTATACATTTGTTCAAGTTCAAACAGAAATTGTTGTACCAACTCAACGGGACTGCCATCTTGTTTTTCTTTTACTAGCGTAGTAATTCCATTATATTTTTGAGAATTCATGACAAGTTTTGATATCTTACTTGGCTGAATTCTGAAATTAACGCCTACTCCTATTATGAGGTAATCTATCTTGTTTGATTCTATTGCTACGTCAATTAGTATGCCTGCAACTTTTTTTCCTTTCAAAGTTACATCGTTTGGCCACTTTAATTCTGGTTTAATTTTTAATATTTTTTCTATTGCAATAGATAGGGCAAGAGATGAAATCATGGGAAATAATGAAGTCTGTGCTAACTCAAAGTTTGGTCTTAATAGTACTGACATCCATATTCCTCCTCTTGGTGATGCCCATTTTCGATTTAATCTCCCTCTTCCCTTGGTTTGTCTTTCTGCTATGACAACAGATCCATTTTCATAAGGTTTTTGAGATAATTTTAGGGCAAAATTTTGAGTTGAATCAATTGTATCAAAATAGTATATTTTTCTTCCAATTATGTCCGTCTGAAGCCCATCTGAAATCTCCCATGGTAAAAGTAGTGTAGTATCTAAATGTAATTTATAACCTCTCTTTATTTTTGATTCAATCTTGTATCCCAATGGACTGGATCTTTTTGATATTTTTCCAAATTGCCGCTCTGCTTAGATTCAATGACTTGCTTAGTTTTTCTCCGGATACAAATTCTGATTGGTGGGATTTTAATAAAATAATTATCTTGTCAAGTGGTGTTTCATCAAACGATGTATACATGTTATAATTACTATGATTCCAAGTTCATAAGTTGATGTTTATTCATTTAATAATTTTTTTATGTTCTCTTCAAGAAAATTATTGGTTCCAAATGCGACATCTCGTAATATTCCTTTCTTGTCTATTAGAATTGTTGATGGCGTGCCACGCAATGTAAACTCTTCAAAAGTTTGTGCGGAATATTCTTTACTTTTGAGATATTGATTTACTCTTTCAATGATTTCAGACTTTTGACTATCACTATATGATTCAAATCCAGGTACATTGGCTTGAATAATTTCATCTATCTTTGTCTTGCTTATTGGCACATCATCCTTTTTTAGTAAATCCATTCCAACAGGAAACGGAATCTTGTAAGGGAGTTTGTTTCCATCAACAAGTTGGCCGTATTGGCCAAGTGCCTTTAAGGTTTCTCCAATTACTTCGCCCTTGGTAAGTAATAATTCTAAATTCTCCATTGTATTTTTATCAAAATCTTCAAACGCTGTTGCTATTCCTAGAACTGTAACACCTTCTTTTCTATATTTTTGATAAATGTCTATTGCTTGAGGTATCCCGTATAGAAAACAACCCGGACAATTAACCTGGAATACTTCAACTAATACGACATTGTCTTTCTCTTTGTCAATATTGGTTGGTAACCCTTGTACCCATTTTGAAACGCCCAGATTTGGTGCCTTGGAGCCTATCTTTGCCATCATTTTGTTTCGTACTTGAAAATATTCTGTATCTATTTGTTTGGTATATTCTGAAATCAATTGAATTGATTGTCAGTTCACAAAGAAGAGGATCATAGGGAGGCAATTTTTTTATACCTCCTATTAATACGGTATTTAATGCAGAAGAAATTGACTGTGTCGTTATTTGTAACGGCAGTTTTGATGTCATCTTTTACGGCATCTGTCTTACCAGTCGCAAATGCATTTGCCCCAGGAATTAATTTTAGTGATTTGACTCAAAGAACTGTTTTTACTGATGCTCATCTTACTGCATCATATGGTGGCACAAATGTATGTGGTGACCATATATGCAAATCTGCCGAAAAATTCCAATGGTTTGATAACTTGTCTCAATTACAGCATCAACATGTGAGTATTGCAACAATTGGAAAAGCATCTACCTATCTAGACGCATTGACTAACAATTTATCTAATGCCACACAAACATCTACATCTGGAACAATTTCGATGACATCTAACATGAATATGGGTAAAAATATGCCCAGTTCTGGAACCGTAAATATGACGGAAAACATGAATATGGGTGAAAACATGACTAGTAATGGCAATAATACAAACAGCACCAAATAGTCCGAGACGACATAATTCTATTATTCTTCCAACATATCATTGATTCATAATTCTTTTATAACCCGACTTCCGAATAAATATCGATGACTAGTAAAACAGTGATCTTGTTTACTATGTCTGTGATTTTGACATCATTTGCTGTTATGGTGATTCCACAGGCTAGCGCACTCAATCAAAAATCTATTTACCATGATTTTACTCCTCTTACTGCTAGATATTTTACTGAAATAAACGTCTGTGATACACATGTGTGTGGACCAGGAGAGTTAACAAAATGGCAGCAACAAGTATGGAATCATGGTAATCAATTACAAGGTAAAACCTCTGGCATGCAACAACATGTTAAAACAGGAATGCACAACATGGCAAGTTCAATTACTGGTTCAACAACAATGCCAGGCAACATGAAGATGCCGGAAATAATGTAATGTCTGGTAGCATGCATATGCATGGAAATAGTACAATGCCAGGTAACATGAACATGGGCACCAAGTAATCGCACTGAATATCTCTTATTTTCTAACATAGTATTGAGTCATAATTCTTTTATATGCCATTTAGAGTACTCATAATAGATGACTAAAATAGCATTACTGATGTTTGCAGCAACTGTTCTCCTGATATCCTCAGTAATAGTGGCTGTTCCACAAGCTAGCGCTTTGACTCCATCAACTTATCTGAGGAATACTTTTGCCACGCAAAGTCATGGCAGTAGTAACATCTGTGGTGATCATGTCTGTGCTTCTGGTGAGCATACCAGATGGTACGATGCTATAGATTACTTCCAGAAGGGAAATTATGGAAAAGTTGCACCAGCACAACATGGTGAAGACATATTGGCTCAAATAATAGCCGCATTTACTGGTTCAACAACAATGCCAAGCAACATGAATATGCCTGGAAATAATGTAATGTCTGGTAGTATGCATATGCATGGAAATAGTACAATGCCAGGTAACATGAAGATGCCTTGAAACCTCATGGCATCTACAAAAAACCAATAATGTGAGATTTCAATAATCGGATCTCAAAAACCGTTTTTTAATTTTTCTTTAATATTTTTTAGTTTTTTTGAAATTTTATCAAATTTTTTTGCGCCTTGATTTATTGCACTTAATATAATTACATCACTGGGTTCTTGTTCCATGATAAAATAATTGCATTTACCATATGAATCAGTTATTCCACAAGATATTAAGCCACATGATGTTGTTTACAATTTATGGACCATGATTCTCATACAGATGATGAAATAAGAAAAATTTATTTGCTAAAAAATATTGCAGTTGTGGGGATGTCAAAAAATCCCGATAAAGCTGCTCATTATGTACCAAAATATCTTTACGAACAAGGATATAATATAATTCCAGTAAATCCCACTGCAACCGAAATTTTAGGGAAAAAATGTTATTCTAGTCTACTTGATATTCCTGAAGAGATTGATATTGTAGATATTTTCAGACCTTCTGACCAAGTATTACAAGTTATTGAAGAGTCTGTTAGGATAAAACCTAAGGTGATTTGGTTGCAAGAGGGAATACATAATACAGAGGCAGAGGGAATTGCGCAAAAATCTGGAATTGATGTTGTTTATAATAGATGCATGCTTGCGGAACATCAAAGATTGTTCTAGACATGACTGAGGATTTTTCAACATTTCGTGAATCTCTCTTGGAACTTGTAAAATCATTTGAAAAGAAACATGTTCTAGTAAAATTAAATTCTGACCTTGATTCCAACATTATTCGAATATATGGAGAAAAATCTGACGGATTGGCTTTGGCAAAAACAGGTCTTGAAGAAATTGAAGAGCTTGCTCTTACAACAGCTGAACATCATCCCTACTGGAGTCTTTTATACAATGGCTCACAAATCTTAAAGATTATACTGGAAAAATGGAATGACGTACTTACAGAAGATGAAATAAAAGAAATTTTGTGGTACATTGAAGAAATAAAGAATTCATCTAGTAATGTCGGTTTACACAATCATACTGAATAATCTACGGCAGAGATAAATAGCAAGCATCATCAGATGAAAACATGCCAATAAAAATTGGCCTTTTAGGTAAGACTAATACTGGTAAAACTACTTTTTTTAATGCTGCTACATTGGCAGGAGGAGAAGTCTCAACTTATCCATTTACAACCAAAAAACCTGAAAAAGCATTAGGCAACGCAATTACACCGTGTGTTCACACTGAATTTAATATCAAAGATAATCCTCAAAATTCAAAATGTATTGATGGTTGGAGATTTATTCCAATTGAACTAATTGATCTTCCTGGTCTGATAAAAGATGCTTGGGCAGGAAAAGGATTGGGAAATCAATTCCTTTCAATAGCTACTCAGTCTGATGCTATTTTACATGTAGTGGATGTATCTGGAAGTGTAGATGCAGCAGGAAGAATAGCCGAAGTAGGAAGTGGTGATCCAATAGCTGATGTTTCTGATATTGAAGAGGAACTTATCATGTGGTATCTAAAACTCCTTGAAGGAAATAGGGATAAAATATCCAAGCTTATCCAGTCTGAGATAGAGCCTATTGTGGCAATAACTGACGTGTTTCGAGGTATAGGTGTCAAAGAAACTCATGTAAAAGAGGCACTAAAAACTGCAGGTCTTGAAGATAAACACTTTGAAAATTTTGATATGCATGACAGTAAAAAATTTGCGGCGTATCTAAGAAAGATATCTAAACCTACTCTGATAGTTGCAAACAAGATTGATGTTCCAGGTGCAGAAAAAAACTTTGATAGGCTAAGAGAAAAGTACATTGATAGTATAATTATTCCTGCCAGTACTGATAGTGAACTCTCATTAAGAAGAGCAGAACAAAAGGGGCTAATCAAATATGTTCCAGGCTCAGAACAATTTGAAATTCTACAAAAAGATAAACTAAATAAAAAACAACTTGAAGCCCTTGATTTTATCACCCAGGGAATATTGGGAGAATATATGAGAACGGGTGTACAGTTTGCAATCAATGTTACGGTATTCAAGTTGTTGAAGATGAATTCTATATATCCAGTAGCAAACCCTGAAAATTTCTCTGATAAGAAAGGCCGAATTCTCCCTGATTTACTTTTACTCAAGGATGGTGCAACTGTAGAAGATTTGGCAAAAGAAATACACACGGATTTAACAAAAGGATTGCTTTATGCCAAAGATGTAAGATATGGAGTACGATTGCCAGTTAACTATCAATTAAGAGACAGGGATGTTGTCTCACTAGTTAGTGCAAAAACTAAAAAATCTTAATTTTCTATACCAATTTTTTCCTGTTTCATCCACAGTGTTTTGTTCTTATGATCTATTAGGGTGATGTTCATGTCTGATATCTGTTTTCTTATGATGTCTGCCTCTTGAAATTTTTTCTGATTACGTAATGTATTTCTCTGTTCAATTAAATTTGAAATTTTATCTTTTTCGCTCTCTGTAACTTCAATTACATTTACACCTAAAATTGATAGCATTTGATGAAATGTTGGTAAAATGGTATCTGATATTGAACGAGTAAGTTTCTCTGAAGATGCGAGTTGATTGATATTCTTGACTAGCTTAAAAAAGGCAGAGAGTGCAAGTGGTGTGTTAAAGTCCGAATCCAGTGCATTATCAAACTCCATTCTTGATTCTCTGATGATTTCTTTAATTTTTTCTAATTCTTCAGATTCTGAAATGGGATTATCTGCTAGAATAAGTTCAAAATAACAATTTTCTACTTGGCGCCATTTTGTTATGGTCTCCTTCAAAAGATCTTCGGAATAATCAATTGGTTTTGAATAATGCCCTGATAGGCAAAACAATCTGATTATGTTTGGCCCCCATCTTTTGAGCACAAAATCAATTGACTTTGTATTTCCTAATGATTTGGACATCTTCTCACCATTGATTGTCACCATTCCAACATGCATCCAAATCTTGGCAAAATTTATTCCAGAAAAAGACTCTGACTGTGCTATCTCATTTTCATGATGTGGAAATATAAGATCTCGTCCACCCCCATGAATCTCAAAATTACTTCCAAGATATTTTAGACTCATTGCAGAGCATTCAATATGCCAACCAGGTCTTCCTTTTCCCCATGGGCTCTCCCATGTTGGACTATCATCTGCAAACTTCCACAAGGCAAAGTCTACTGGATCATTTTTGGTTTCATCCACTTCAACTCTAGCACCTGCAATCAACTCTTCTATTTTTTTCTTGGAAAGTTTTCCATATTCATTAAATTTTAAAACTGAAAAATATACTCCATTTTTGGATATGTATGCAAATCCTTTGTCAATTAATCCTTGGATTAGATTAATCATGTCGGTAATGTGTTCTGTAGCCTTGGGGTAAGAATCAGCTCGTTTTACATTGAGTTTGTCAAAATCATCAAAATAATTTTTGATGTATTTTGTGGATATTTCTTGCGCAGATGTGTTTTCCTTCATGGCACGATTGATTATCTTGTCATCCACATCGGTAAAATTTTGAACAAGATTTACTGTTATTCCCTTTGATTCTAAATATCTTCGAAGTGTATCAAATACTATAATTGTTCGTGCATGACCTATGTGACTTTCGTCATATACCGTTACGCCACACAGATAAATTCTAACCATATTTGAAGTATCTACATTTTTTTCTGTTACTGTTAGTGTGTCAAGAATTCTCAATTTTCTCGTATCCTCATAGGATGCATGGTGTGGCCATTGTTCTTTTATGTTCGCTTTTTTTGTACATTCTGTAAATCTTGTCTACTTCTGAAATTGATATCTCTGTTATTTTGGATGTTTCTTCAATTGAGAGACTCTTATCAACCATACAATGAAGT
The DNA here is from genome assembly GCA_963824385.1 of uncultured Nitrososphaerota archaeon. Lineage (GTDB taxonomy): Archaea > Thermoproteota > Nitrososphaeria > Nitrososphaerales > Nitrosopumilaceae > Nitrosotalea. Next base: position 238,660 of record CAWGPD010000004.1, on the reverse strand, counting down.
ATGGAATCAATTTCCTCATATGCCAAGCCTAATTCTGTCTCAGCAGTATGACCTTCCCATAAATGTGGACCACTTGGTTTGGAAATTATCTCTGGTAAAATGCCAAGACTTTTTGCAAGTTCACGTATTTGGGTTTTGTATAAAGAAACTATTGGTAATAAATCGGCTGCTCCATCTCCAAATTTTGTAAAGTATCCTATCAAAAATTCACTCCTGTCAGAAGAGCCAAGTACTAGACAATTTCTTGCATTTGCATAATAGTATAACATGTTGGCTCTGATTCTTGCTCCCAGATTTGCAAATGCTAGAGGGCTAGGCTCCAAGTATCTGGAATATTCTTTGTGGATAAATCCAATATCAATTAGTTTGTATTCTATTGAATGGCTGTCTACAATTTTTATTGCGTCTTCTGTTTCACTCGTTGGGGTAATTTTTGAATTTGGCATTATGAGTGCAAGTGATTTTCCTTTTATGAATTTGGCACATAATGTTCCAATAACGGCAGAATCTATTCCGCCACTTAATCCAAAAACAACACCATTAGATTTTCGTATTTCTATTTCATTTTTTAAAAAACTTCCAATTTTATTTTGAATTAAATCATAGTCTTTTTTGATTAATTCTTCTATGATTTGATGATTCAATATTTTTTAAAATAATGCTAAAGAATTAAACTTATCAGACATCTAGGTATATTCCGTCTTTTTTTACTTCAACATTGTAGGTCTGCAATTTTACTCCTTTTATGTAGTCTAATAGCTCACCTGTTTTGATGTTATAATGCCAAAAATGAAGTGGACACTCTACTATGTCGCCATCTAGTTTACCTGGTGCAAGAGACCCATCTTGATGAGCACACACCGAATCTAATGCATGAAAACCGTTCTGATTGAATATGGCTATTCTCTTTCCATCTACTACAAACTCTCTTCCTTTTCCTGGAGCAACTGCATCTTTTTCTGCTACCTTCTTCCACGCCATATTTTGTAAAACTAAATCAATCCAATATTTAGATTGTCATTATCTGATACTGTTTTATACCCCTTAAAATCGTGAACTACTATGAGCCAAGTAAAAGATCCTAGTCTTTCAGAAAAAGGAAAGATGTCATATGAATGGGCAAGGGATCACATGCAAATTCTAACTAATACTATTTCACGACTAAAGAAATCTCAGCCATTAAAGGGATTACGCATCGGCATATGCTTGCATATTACAAAAGAAACATCAGTCTTGATTATGGGCGCAAAAGAGTTGGGCGCAGATGTAAGTGCATGTGCCGCAAATCCTCTTTCAACACAAGATGATATTGCTGCATTTTTAGCCGAAAATGGAATTCATATTTATGCCTGGACAGGTCAGACGACTGAAGAATATGACTGGTGTATAGAACAGATGCTAAATCATAAACCACAAATTATTACCGATGATGGTTCTGACTGTCATAGTAAAATACATGGAAACAAAAAGTTTGCATCAATGAAAGTCTTGGGAGGAACCGAAGAGACAACAACTGGTGTTATACGATTGAAGGCGCTTGCAAAAGAAAAGAAACTCAAGTATCCTGTAATTGCTGTTAACGATGCATATACAAAACATATGTTTGATAATCGATATGGAACAGGCCAGAGTACAATTGATGGTTATCTCAGATCCATGAATTTGTTATTTGCAGGAAAACGTGTAGTTGTGGCAGGTTATGGCTGGGTGGGAAGAGGTGTTGCATCAAGATGCCGTGGAATGGGTGCTAAAGTTTGTGTTACTGAAGTTGATCCGATACGAGCATTAGAAGCTCATATGGATGGGTTTGATGTTTTACCAATGGCTGATGCTGCAAAGATAGGCGAGATTTTTGTAACTGCTACAGGTCAAACCGGAATAATAAGAAAAGAGCATATCTTGACTATGAGAAATGGTGCTATTATGGGTAATGTTGGTCACTTTGATGTTGAAGTGGATGCAAAATTCTTACTAACTGAATCAAAATCAGTACGAGAAGTAAGGCCACATCTTGATGAATGCGTTCTTAAAAATGGCAAACATGTTTATCTTATTGGAAAGGGACGAATTGCAAATCTTGTTGCAGCAGAAGGACATCCACCAGAAGTTATGGCTCAATCATTTTCAAATCAGTTGCTTTCAATGATGTACATTGCAAAGAATCACAAAAAAATAGGAAAGAACGTGATTACAGTTCCAGAAGAAATAGACAAACAAATTGCAGTAGATGCACTTAAAGCGATGAATGTTGACATGGACAAGCCAACTGCAGCTCAGATAAAATACGGACAAAGTTGGGCATAACTTAAATCATACACAAACTTTACTCTGATAATGAAAAGGGCAATTATTACAAGTGCTTTACCTTATGCCAACGGTGAGATTCATCTTGGGCATGTTGCTTCTACCTACTTGCCTGCTGATATAACTACTAGATTTCTAAAACTAAGTGGAGTTGAGGCATATTATTTTTGTGCGTCAGACGACTTTGGAACTCCAATTCTAATCCAAGCTGAAAGAGAGAACAAGACTCCAGAGGAATATGTGAAGGTCTGGAACAAACGTGATTATGAAGACTTTACTGCTTTTGGAATAGGATTTGATTTTTTTTATAGGACAAGTTCTCCAGAAAATGTAGCATTTGTTCAAGAAGTTTTTAAAAAATTGTATGCAAATGGACATATTTATGAAAAAGAGATAATCCAGTTCTATTGCACTGTTGATAAAAAATTCTTGCCTGATAGATATGTCCTAGGAAGATGCCCATATTGTAAAGCAGAGGACCAGTATTCGGATTTATGTGAAAAATGTGGGAGAGTCCCAGAGGAGATTGAAGATCCAAAATGTTCCATATGTAAGAATCCTCCCACAAAAGAAAAGACAAGACACTATTTCTTCAAACTAACCAACTTTGTTAATGAACTAAATCAATGGTTGGAGGCAGACTCTCATCTACAAAAGGATGTTAAAAAATACGTACAAAACTGGATAAAAGAGGGTCTTGTAGACTGGGATATTACAAGAGACATGAATTGGGGAGTTCCAATTCCTCTTGAAGGTGCAAAAGGGCAAGTGCTCTATGGTTGGTTTGATAATCATCTTGCTTACATTTCAACTGCCATGAAATTTCTAAATGATAAAGGTGTTAACGGAAAAGACTTTTGGAACTCTGCTGATATCTATCATTTTATTGGAAAAGATATCGTATATCATCACTATCTTTTTTTGCCTGCAATGAGGATTGGAATACAAAAAGAGTTCAGAGCTACCTGATTATATTCCAACTCGGGGTCACTTGATGCTACAATCTAAAAAAATCTCAAAGAGCCGAAATTGGTATATTGGTCTTAAAGACTTTATGGAGATTTATCCTGCAGATTATCTTAGATTTTATCTTGCACTAATTACCCCCTATAGCCAAGATGATCTTAATTTTGATTGGGAGGAATTTGCATCAAGGATTAATTCTGAATTGATTGGAAATGTAGGAAATTTTGTAAACCGCGCACTTGGCTTTACACAAAAAACGCTATCAGGAGTTGTACCAAATACAAATGAATTTGATGCAAGTGACAAAGAGGCTCAAGATAAAATAAATAATTTTTCAAGTGAACTTACTGGATTGATGGAAGATAATAGTCTTGATAAAGCACTGAAAAAAATTATAGAATTCTCGGCTCACTTTAACCAATATTTTCAGAAAAAAGAACCATGGAAAGGTGGCGATGGTTCAAACAACTGTGTCTTCCTCTCTGTAAATGCTGTTAGGAGCTTGGCAATTTCACTATGTCCATTTTTACCTGAATCCTCACAAAGAATATGGGAACAACTTGGTATGAGTGGTAATGTTTCACAGCAATCCTGGAATTCTATTGCAAAAATCGAAATAAAAGGAGGTCACAAAATAGGCGCTGCTTCCCCCCTATTCAAAAAGGTGGAAACATCTGATATTGAATTACACAAAGCAAGACTAGGAAAATAATGAGTTTTGAATAGATTTTGTGAGACGATGCTCTCTCACGGATGTCTTGAAAATTGTCTATTATGTGGGGCGGTTTTTCAGTTTCAGGAAGATACGCCCTCATGAACAATTATGATTTTATCTATTTGATTTTTCAAGATAAGATAGAATTCCTGTGTAATCCATGTCTCCAAATCCTTCGATAATTGCTTTTTGATAAATTTCATTTGCAAGTTTAGACATTGGCATATTTGCTCCAACTTTTTTTGCGGTGTAGTCAATTTCATCAAGATCTTTCTGCATCATCTTAAGAAAGAAACTAGGCTCAAAATTTCCCTTTACCATCTTGGGTCCCTTGTTGACACTCATTCCTGTCTTAAAATATGTAGAATTTAGGACTTCAAGAAATGTCATTGGGTCAAGCCCTGATTTTTTTGCAAGTATAATTCCTTCTGATAACGAAAGAGCAAGAATCGCAATCTGTGAGTTCATTGCAAGCTTCATAGCATGTCCGGAACCGTTTTCTCCCAAAAGAAATGTTCTCTCTCCAATTGAATCAAAAACCGTTTTACATTTTTCATAAATTTCTTTTTTACCGCCTACCATTACTACCATCTGACCTTTTTCAGCTAAACTTGGCCCTCCCATCACAGGAGTATCAATCATTGAAATTCCTTCATCTGAAAATTTTTTAGCAATGATTCGTGATAAAATTGGACTAATAGTACTCATATCTGCAACGATTAATCCGTCATGTTTTCCATGAACTATGCCATTATCTCCAAAAGACATTTGTTCAATAACTGTGGCATCTTTTAGTATTGTTATGACAAGTTCGCATTTGCTTGCAAGTTCCTTTGGTGAATCTACAACTTGAATTCCAAAATTTTTTAGAGATTCTGCTTTTTGTCTTGTTCTGTTATACACTGAAATTTTGTGACCTGCTGAGGCCAAACGTTTTGCTATGGAACTCCCAAGAAGGCCAGTACCTATTATTCCAACATTCATTACCATGTGATTTCTTTGAAGGTATTTTTTTCTATTGGTTTTAAAGAGCACAAATGATATCTTTGGGTCTGAAGATATTCTGTTGTGGAAAAAATTAGAGCATGTCCAATATGTCCTAATTGTGGTTCAAAGAAGTTTGATTGAATTTCAGCCAATGATACAATCGTAAAATGCGTAAACTGTGGAAAAGAGATAATACTATAACAATCAGTATGAATTTTGTTCAATAGGTGACCCCCGAATCTGTGCTGTTTTTAGAATAATCGTAAGTTTTTATTTCCTTGATTTCAAGTGTCCGCATGGCTAAAAGTTGGAAAGATGCAGATGTAAATTTAGATCTAATAAAAAATCAGACAATTGCAGTGATTGGCTATGGAATTCAAGGACATGCCCAAGCAAACAATCTCAAGGATTCTGGTCTTAAGGTTATAGTTGGATTGCAAGACTCCGGTGCAAGTTGGAAAAAAGCCAATCAAGATGGTCACCAAGTAATGTCTATTCCACAGGCATGTGAAAAGGCAGACATTATTCATGTGCTGATTCCAGATATGGTTCAGGCTAAAATCTACAAGGAACAAATTGAACAAAACTTGAAGGCCGGTAAGGCATTATCATTTTCACATGCAGCTGCAATTCACTGGGGTTGGATAAAAGCCCCAAAAGATGTAGATGTAATCATGGTTGCGCCAAAGGGACCTGGTTCCAAAGTTCGTGAAACATATCAACAAGGATTTGGAACTCCATCAATTGTTGCAGTATATCAGGATTATACCAAGAAAAGCTTGGGAACGAACACTTGGAATTGCAAAAGGTCTTGGAAGCACAAGAGCTGGTGTAATTGAAACAACATTCAAAGAAGAAGTAGAAACTGATTGGTTTGGAGAACAAGTAGATCTTTGTGGTGGTTCTGCTTCAATGGTGATGAATGCATTTGAGACTCTGGTGGAAGTCTGGATATCAACCAGAGATTGCATACTTTGAGGTTCTACACGAACTAAAATTAATCGTAGATATGATTCAGAGATACGGTATTGCAGGAATGTATCGAAGAGTGAGTGAAACTGCACGATATGGTGGACTGACAAGAGGCCCAATGGTTATGGATAAAGATGTTAAAGAAAAGATGAAAAAAGCGTTGAAGATGATTCAGGATGGGACATTTAACCAAGAATGGATTTCTGATTATCAAAAGAACGGCAAGAATTCATTTGATAAATACATGCAAGAGATAGACGCACATCAAATAGAAAAAGTAGGAAAGAATATGAGAAAAATGATGTGGCCTGATTCTACTGAATAAAATTATTTTTTCTTTGATAAATTTGTCTGAATAAAATCAATAATTGCCAAAAGTGGAGTTCCTGGACCGAAATTTCCTAATACTCCACCTTTTTCAAGTTGCGGCTTGTCATCCTCGGGAATGACTCCTCCGCCTATTACTAGAACATCCTTGATTCCCCTGTCCTTGATTGCTTTGGCCACTCTTGGAAAGAGTGTAAGATGAGCTCCATTTAGAAGACTAAGTGCTACAACGTCGATATCCTCATCTTCTACTATTTGAGCAATTCTTTCAGGGGTTGCAAATAATCCAGAATAAATTACTTCCATTCCTGCATCTCTAAATGCTCTGCATAAGACAAGAGCTCCTCTATCATGACCATCAAGACCTAACTTTGAAACTAAAATTCTAATTCTCTTTGTTTGAGTCTTTTGTGACATGCATCTTCAATTATATTTTTAGCTTTTAAAAGCTTTATTTAAAAACAGACTATTTTTTGACATTTTCAATCACTGGCAACAACAAGATTTATTGTGGTTCCACTGTGTGACATTTCTATGGATATTGTATCAGAACTTAAAAAAGGAAATCGACGGGCAATTGCACGTGCTATTTCTATTGTGGAAAACAACGAAAAAGAGGCCAGGTCTATCATAAAAAAGATATTCAAAAGTCTCTGGGAAATCCATGAAAATTGGAATTACAGGACCTGCGGGAGCTGGAAAAAGCACTCTGATAAATAGAACAAGTCTTGAATTAAACAAACTTGGTTACAAGACGGCAGTTCTTGCCATAGATCCCACTAGTCATATCACTGGTGGTGCAATACTTGGTGATAGAGTGAGAATGACTGAATCCACTGACTCTGGTACATATATTCGAAGTATGGCTTCAAGGGGGGCGACTGGGGCAATCTCATTATCTGTACGAAACAGTATTAGAATTTTGGAATATGCAGGATTTAATCCGATACTAATAGAAAGTGTTGGAGCGGGACAGACTGAAGTGGATATAGAAAAAGTTGTAGATATTACAGTTGTAGTTTTTAATCCAAACACTGGTGATAACATACAGACAATAAAAGCAGGACTTACCGAAATTGGCGATGTGTATCTAATAAATAAAAGTGATTTGCCAGGTTCAAACCAACTTTTTGATTCTGTTAGAGACTTTATCGGGATGTCTGAAAAGAATCCAGTTGTTATGCTAACTTCGGCAAAATCTAACAAGGGAGTTGTGGATTTTGCAAAGAAATTGGAAGAATTGATGAAGGCAAGACAAAAGACAAAACCCATAGAAGAAGAGTCAAGATTGGACTCTGAACTAAGAGATATGGTTTTAAGTAATGTTAAAAATAAAGTCAATACGATGCTTGATTCAAGTAAATCGTACGCAGCTTATCTTAAGAAAGTACAATCAAAGAAAATCGATCCGTTTGAAGCTGCAGAAAAAATATCAAAGGGATTGGTATGATATGGTAAAAATAATCAAGACTGATTCTAATATTTCTGTAAAACGATTCTATGATTCTAAGGTCAAAGCAAAAAGTAAGACCGAAGAGCCCGGAAAACATCCGTATACGCGAGGAATTCATCCTGGAATGTACAGAGATAGACTCTGGACAATGCGACAATACACTGGTTTTGGAACTGCTGAACAGACAAATCAACGATTCAAGTACCTACTTGAAAGAGGTCAAACAGGACTTTCGATGGCATTTGACTTGCCAACTCAGATAGGCTATGATTCTGATGACTCTCATGCAGAAGGAGAAGTAGGTAAAGTGGGGGTATCCATTACATCGCTTAAAGACATGATGAAATGCTTTAACGGAATTCCACTTGACAAGGTCAGTACTTCCATGACAATAAATTCAACAGCTTCAACTTTGCTTGCATTATACATTGCAACAGGTGAATCTCAAGGAGTGGATAGTAAGCAGCTCAGAGGGACAACTCAAAATGATATACTGAAAGAATACATTGCAAGAAACACCTACATCTATCCCCCGCGTCCATCGATGAGATTGATTGGAGATATGATTGAATATTGTTCAAAGAAAGTTCCGCAATGGTATCCAATATCCATATCTGGATATCACATGCGTGAAGCAGGATGTAATGCAGTACAAGAAGTAGCATTTACACTAGCAAATGCAATAGAATACATCGAGACATGTGTTGACCGCGGACTAAAAATTGATACATTTGCACCACGATTATCTTTCTTCTTTTGCTGTACTAGTGAGTTCTTGGAAGAGATTGCAAAATTCAGAGCTGCGCGAAGAATTTACGCCAAGATACTAAAAGACAGATTCCACGCAAAAGACAAAAGATCTATTCAGCTAAAATTCCATGTTCAGACAAGTGGAGAATCTCTTACTGCACAACAGCCAGACAATAACATTGTTCGTGTTGCAATACAATCCATGGCTGCCGTACTTGGAGGTTGTCAATCACTTCACACTAACTCAAAAGATGAAGCGTTGGCTTTGCCAACTGAAGCGGCAGTAAAGATTGCCCTAAGAACCCAGCAGATAGTAGGACATGAGAGTGGAATTACAAAAACTGTGGACCCACTTGCAGGTTCGTATTATGTGGAACATCTGACCGATACTATAGAAGCCGAGGCAAACAAGTATCTCAAGAAAATTGATCGAATGGGAGGCTCTCTTGTTGGAATTGAACGTGGATTCTTCCAATCTGAGATTAGACAAAACGCTTACCGTCTTAAGAAGGAGATTGATGGAGAAGAGCGAATCATAGTTGGTGTCAATAAATTCACAGACTCGACAAAAGAAAAACCAGACATTATGAAGATTGATGATAGTATTCAAACACAACAAATGCAACATCTAAAAGAATTACGTAGTACGCGTGATAATGCCAAAGTTGAATCTGCACTTGGAAAAATGAAGAATGCTGCTGACAAGGATGAAAATCTTATGCCATACATCTTGGACGCGGTAAAAAGTTATGCTACTTTGGGAGAGATTAGTAACACATTCAGAGAAGTCTTTGGAATTTATCAACCAAAGGAGACATTTTAAAATGAGAATAGATCATGTTGCTATAGCAGTAAACAATCTAGATGACGCTGTAAAAGAATATCAGGCAGCACTTGGGGTTCATGAAGTAGAATTTGAGACAGTAGAAACAGAAGGAGTTAGAGTTGCAATTCTTCACCTTGATAATTCTAGAATTGAATTGATGGAGGCAACCAAGGACACAAGTCCAATTAAAAAATTCCTTGCAACCAAAGGTGAGGGATTACATCACATTGCGTTAGAAACTGATGGCATTGATGGCGAAGTAAACCGAATGAAAGAATGTGGAATAAAATTTTTGGGAGATGTAAGACCAGGATCAAGAGGGACTAAAATAACATTCATTCATCCAAAATCATTACATGGGGTTTTAGCAGAACTTTGCTCTCATCCGAAATAGAAATCTAGTCTACTAGTTTTAGAGTGTCTGAGGCGGTAATTATCCCGACAATCCTGCTTTGCTTTGAGACTAGAACGCATTTTGAATATCTAATTAATGATACTAATGTCTTGACTGGAGTGTTATAATCTACAATCGGAGGTCTGGGATCCATTATTTCAGCTAGTTTGATCTTTCTTCGTTGAGTCTCATCACTATCTAAAATATGTTTTACTATGCCATCTTCTGTAATCACACCTACTACCTCAGTACCATCAAAGATTGGTATCTGACTAATTGATAATTCCTGCATTTTTTTTATTGCATCCTGCAATGAATCATTAGCTTTGAGTTTAGCGATTTCTTTACTACAAATGTCTCCTGCCTTTGTTGATGATTGACTATCAAGTGACCACAACACTTCAAATATTTTTCTTGCAGTGGAATAACTTGGCTGACATCTTCCTGACTCGATTTGATTTATCATTGATGTACTAACTCCTGTTAGTGACGCAAGTTTTTGCTGAGTCAGCCCAATCTTCATTCTAGCTTGTTTTATTGATTCCAGTCTTGGAAGCATTATGCGAATGAAATGTCTGATTCAATATTTCAGTGTTCTTTAATTCGTCAATGTGGTATGGAATGAGAAAAAGTATATCGGGGCTATTTCAAGCCCGCCTTTCGTCCTAATTTTGCTATTATGAAGATTACCATGGAAATGATGAAGAAATCTATGATGACGCCTACAAAATCTCCTATTCCAAAATTCATTCCATTTCCTATTGGTATGGTGATGATAGCTTTTCGCCAATCTCCGCCCGCTATGAATGCGCCAGGGATTGGCATGATGAGATCCTGTACTAAAGCTGTAACTACTCTTCCAATTACTGTGCCCATGATGAAGCCTATTGCTAAACCCATTACTCCAGCTTTGCCAATAAAGTCTTTAAATTCTGCAATGAGACCTTTGGGCTCAGGTGCTGGAGGTGCGACTTTGGATGTAACTGCCTCTCTGATCTTCTTTCAGCTCTTCAAGTATGTCATTTTCTAAGACCATGTATTGCAATTACTACTACGATATATCATCTATGACAAAACAAATTATTTTCTGGTAAAAGCTAGCGCAAATTCTTCTATTGCCTTTTCCCAATTCTTGGCCTTTACTATGCCGCTTGCAACAAGTATACCTGTTGCGCCAAGATCTAGTGCTCGTGATACGTCTTCGCCTGAAACAATTCCTGCTCCGCATAATAACTGGGTTGAATTATTTGCTTTCTTTACTGCCTGGACTGATTCTTGTATGATTTCAGGCCTTTCTTTAGAAACTGCCTTTCCACTGCCTATTAGTTCTGGTGGCTCTATTGCAATAAAATCTGGGTTTAGTTTGGCATACATCCATGCTTCATTTACATCTTGGACACAAACAACCGACGTCATTTTCAATTCTCTGAGTCTTATGACCAAATCTTCAATTTCATTTGATAGTATGCGGTGTTCGCTATGATTTATGAGGGAACCTGCAATTCTTGATTTTTTTACAATCTCAGGAATGACAAACCCAGTTGTACTACCTGCTTTTGAATTATCAAGATGTTGAGCAAATACGTCTGCGGAAACTCTGGTAACTTCTGACATGAGATGCTGGGGAGGACATACTGGAATTCTTAGGTTGTACTTTTTTGCAATCTTTGAAGCACTCTTTGCCAAACGCAATGATTTTGAACCTGCAATTTCATCATAGTTTTTAAAGTTAATAATAAACAAATTATTTTCAAAAAAATCTTACAGTTCCCCATATATCAAGAGATCTTAGAAAATTATTATACTGACTGTACATTAAATGATTTGTGCCCCTCTCAGAAAGATCACTTGTTTTACTAAACCATCTCAAATCTATTGATTGTACTAAAATTATTGGAAGTGATCAGGATGATTTGATTCAGGATACATTAAAAAAAATTCTATCAAGTGGTGATACTTACAAAATAGATGAGATAGAAAATTGGCTTGATGATGGAAAAAAAATTGATCCTGTCATTGCTCAACGTATACTAAATGTAGCCCATTATCAAAAAGCAAAATTTGATGCTAAAAATCCATTAAAAATGGCTCATGATAGTTGTGGATGTGGCGGAGATTGTTAACTACTTCTTAATTCCAAGTGTTCTGTTCTTTAGTCTGAGGTATACGTTATGGCACTTTCTACATCTTGATGCACTAATTGGGTTTTTTGCACCACATGAAAAACAGACTTTAAAGTGAAGTCTAGCCTTTTGGGCTATTGATTTTTTTAGTGGATCGGTGATAGGCATTTTCTATTTCTCCATTTTCCTGCTATTTGATTCTACCTTTTCCAAGCTTTCCTGCAAGAAGCATAGGTATCTCAGCAGGTCTTTTGGCAACTGGTACGTTTGCCTTGGTATACATTGATACTTTGGATTCTGCAGAACCATAATTTCCATATACAATGGCACCCGCATGACCCATTCTCTTCTCTTTTGGTGCTGCTCTTCCTGCAATGTACGCAACAACTGGTTTGTCAAATTTAGTATCAATGATATGTTGTGCAAGCATCTCTTCGGCATCACCTCCAATTTCTCCGACAACAATTACTCCGTCTATGTTTGCACCGTTTCTTATTGTATCAAATGCCTCAATTAACGGAGTGCCGTTGATTGGGTCTCCTCCAATTCCCAAGCATATGCTTTGGCCAAAATTTGCAACTGAAAGATTATGTGATGATTCATACATCAAAGTACCACTTCTTGATATGACTGCAATTCTACCTGGTTTGAAAGGAGATGCAGGCATGATTCCTATTTTCATTATGCCTGGAATGATTATTCCTGGTGTGTTTGGGCCAATTACTATGGCATCTTTTTTCTTTGCCAGTTCTACAATTGCTAGTGCGTCTTTAACAGGAACGTGTTCTGGTATTGCAATTAATAATTTGATTCCTGCCTCCAATGCATCTTTTGCTGCAGAAAGAAAGAATTTTGCTGGTACAAATATTATTGAAATTTTGGCACCGGTTGCACCAACGGCTTCATTCATTGTTTCATAAATTGGAACACCCTCTAATTTTTGGCCGCCCTTGCCAGGAGTTACTCCTGCAACAATGTTTGTACCATATGCTAACATCTGTTGTGTGTGAAACGCGCCAAACTTACCAGTGATTCCTTGTACTACCACAGGTTTTTTCTGGTAATCCTTGTCCGCCTTCTTTTCCAATTAATATTTCAAAAAGATCAACCATTTTTATTCATCTCAATTACTGCTGCATTTATTGCTTCTTCAATTGTATCAAACATCTTTGTTCTTGAACCTTTGAGCATTTCTTTTGACTTGTCTGCCTCTGCACCTGACATTCTTGCAAATACTGGAAGATCGATTATTTTATCTTCATATGCTTTGATAAATGCCGTTGCAACTGTTGTGGTCTTTACAATTCCACCGTATAGATTTACAAGAATTCCTTTTACCTTTTTCATTTTACTAATCAAGGTAAGAGCCTCGTATACTGTCTCAGTGGTTGCGCCCCCACCTACATCTAAAAAGCAAGCAGGTTTTCCTCCGTTATCTGACAGCATGTCTAAAGTAGACATTACTAGTCCTGCTCCGTTTCCAACTACAGCAATATTTCCATCCAATTCCACGAGTGAAAAACCGCTTTTTTCTGCTCTTTCTTCAAGTTCTGAGACTTCTTGAAACTTGCGTAATTCATCATGTCTAAACATTGCATTGTCATCTATGATGACTTTGCCATCTAACGCCACTACAGAATCATCACCTAGTATTGCAAGAGGATTAATCTCTGCAACCTCTGCTTCTTTTTCTACTGTGATTTTTGCTAATTTTTGTAAAATATCAATAAATTGAGTCAAGGTCTTGTCTTTTAATCCCATTTGTTTTCCTACTTCTTCTGCAGTCTTTGCATCTACGTTTCCTAATCCGACTTCATGTATTATCTGATTTTTAACAGACTCTATTTCAACACCTCCATCTGCAGATGCAATTATTGTGTAGCATCTCTTGCCACGATTCAAAAACAATGAAAGGTAAAGTTCTTTTTTGATATCTGCCATTTTTTCAAGTAAAATTGCTTTGGTCTTTTCTCCCTTTACCACCTTCTGCATGATGTCTGGATATTTTAATTCAAATTCGTCTGCATTTTGGCATTTCTGAATTGCCCCTGCTTTTCCTCTTCCTCCTACTGCCATCTGGGCTTTAATTACAAATGGAAATCCTAATACTGATGCATCCTTTCTACCCTGCTCAATATCTATAGACGTAAGTCCCTTTGGAATTGGAATTCCATAGTCTGCAAACAAAGACTTTGCCTGGTACTCTAGTAGACGCATTGTGATTTTTCATTTTTATGGTCTTTATAATCTGTTTGATGTGTTTGTTATTGATTTACTCCTTATTTTGAGTTGAATTTATTTCTGATCGCAAATGTAGATTTTATTTTTCATGTAACATTTTTCAAATCTTGCGATGGTGCGTCTCTTTCACTGAATTGTTCTTCTAGGAGATCAACACATTGTAGGAACAAATCTTTGCTTTTTCGCATAAGCCAATTGGGAAATTCGTCTAATGTGAAGACAAACTGTTGCTGAAAGCTTGGAACTACGCCTCCTCCTGATGTGATTACCTGTACTACGACATATCCATCTGTTATAGTACATACTGTTTCTTGATATGCTTCCTCTTCCTCCTCTAGTGTATTTCTGTACAAAACAAGAGGTGTTTTGGTCTTTGTAACATGAGAGGATGCTTTTTTTAATAAAACTGCAAAATGTGATACTAACCATCCGTCTAAGGTTATCTGTTTTGCCATGTTATACAGTGTGCATTTTTATTATTTAATTCAATGGATGAATCACTACTCAACTGAGATTCGAATCTTTTGACCATCCAAGTCCTCATCTTTGTAATTTTTAGCCCTGTCTTCAAATTCAATTCTCTTTACTCTGACTAGAAATGAAAGATCTGATTGTTTTTCTTTTGCCATCTCCAACGACTCTTCATCAAGACCCAAGATGTATGCCGCCTCTAATACGTCAGTTGGGGTGTAACCTCTCTCTTTTCTTAATACTTGTAATCTTCTTGCAATGTCACGTATGAGTCCTCTTGCAAGCATTTCATGGTTTCTAGTTGTGCTAATGAATACCACAAGTGAATCACGATTTGACATTGCAAAACCATCCTTTTCAGAATATCCTACAATGAAATCATCTTTAGATAATTCAATTTTACTGTCTCCAAGATCAAAAGTATATGCTCCGTTCTTCAAAAGACTGTCTACTATTGCACTTGGATCAGTTTGAGAAAACTTGTCCAATAGTCTTCCCATATCTTGTTTTGCCTTGGGTCCTATTTTTTTCCTCTCAAGTTCTACTTTTGGAATTATTGGAAGTTTTGCATGTAACATATTTGACACAAGTTCAAGTCCTTCTGATTTTGATAATTCGATAATGTTAAATTTTTCTACATTAAGTTGTGATAGTAATAGTTCTGAGAGGGTCTCTAGTTTTACCTTTTGAGATGGTTCAACACAAATTATCGCATCGTTTAATGGCCATCTTCTCTTGAGTTTACCCTTCATTCTTGCAGCTGCAGAAACTGATACTACCTCTTTCAATAAATCAAATGCTTCTTCGACTTTGTCATTTGTAAGAGAATCTTGTGCTAATGGAAAGTCTTCCAAAAGTATGTTCTTTTTCTCTGCAAACATTGTATTGTACAGATACTGGGTCGTAAAGGGGCATATCGGATGCAGTAATACGTCTAAATTTCGTAATATCTCTGCAAGTGTTGCATAAATTGCAAACCTTCTGTCCTTTTGAGACTCGTCTTCTGCCCATAACTCTTCACGGGTAATGGGAATGTATACTTGACTTACAGAATTTATGAGAAAGTCATCAATTGCTCTTGCAGCTTCATGAAACTTGCACTTGTCATATGATTCGATTTCTGAGGAAATTAATTTTTGAAGTTTTGCTAAAATCCAAACCTCTGATTCTTTTAGAAGGCCTTTGTCTTTTGCCCATTGTACACTGTAATTTTTTTCATATTTGTCATATTGGCTATTTTGTTTAAAATATAGGTGAAGATGATATAAAGTACTTAGAATCTGGTATGGTCTTGATACAAGCTCATCTGTACTGAAATTAATTGGCTCTATTGGACTTGACTTCCACATAAAGTACAATCTTATCAAATCAACAGAATATTTTCTCAATAATTCTTCTGCATCCATTACATTTCCTTTACTTTTACTCATCTTGTTTCCATTTGCATCAAGTACATGACCTTGAAACAAAAATGACTTGAATGGTGCAATTGGAGCGTTATTGAAAATCACATTTTCTATTAAAAGCGTGTATGCCCATCCTCTTGTCTGGTCTATTCCCTCAGTTAGGAAAAGTGCGGGAATTAGTTCGTTATATTCAGAGTCAGTAAGCGATGCATAAGGTGCAGCACCGCTGTTGTGCCATGTATCTAAAACAAACTGCTCTCTTTCCATCTTGGTTTCGCATTTTTCACATTTTATGACAATGTTGTCAATCCATGGTTTGTGAAGTTCAAAATTTGGGCCATCTGGAAGTTCAGATGCCGCTTTTACAATTTCATCTCTTGAGAAGAACCATTTGTTATGATTGCATTTTTTACAATTCCATATGGGTAAAGGACATCCCCAGATGCGCTCCCTTGAGATACACCAAGGATGTTTGTCTTTTATTATCTCCAAAAATCTATTGCGCGGAGGTTCAAAGAAGTATTCTACGCTTTCTGCAGCTTTTATCGCCTTGTCGCCAAGTCTGTCTAAAAAATAGAAAAACCCTCTTCGTGCAAGCCAGAGAAGCTTGTGCTGTGATCTCCAGCAAAGTGGATATTGATGTTTTATTTTTCCAATCTTGACTAGGGCGCCCTTTTCTTTCAGGGCGCTTACTATTTTTTCATCAGAATCTCTTACAAATAACCCAGCATAGACTCCTGCATCTTTTGTGAATTTGGCCTCATCATTTATTGGATTGAATATTGGTATTGATCTTTTTGATGCAATTTCAAAATCTTCCTCTCCGTTTGCAGGGGAAAGGTGGACAAGACCACTGCCCGTTTGTATATCTACAAAACTCTCTGCAACAGCTATGTGAAATTTAGGTAATTTTGAAAACTCTTGTAGTCCAGTAATCTCATCTAGTAATGGGTGGATGTATTTTTTTCCTTCAAGTTCTATTCCTTTGATAGTTTTGATTATTTCATATTGTTCTATTTTTGTTTCTTTCATGAATTCCTCTAATCTTTTTTCTCCAACAAGCCATATTTCACTTCCAACTTTCACATGAACATAATTCTCATCAGGACTTAGGCCCACCATGGTGTCAGTTACTAAAGTAAATGGCATTGTAGTCCAGACGATCAGATGTAGATCTTCGTCTTGTAATTTTACTTTATAGTACAGAGATGGGTCTACTACAGTATCATATCCCTCTGTTACTTCTCTCTGACTAAGCGATGTTTGACAACTGGGGCAATACGCTACTACCTTGTATGATTCTGATAGAATTCCTATTTCATGCGCCTTTTTTAGATACTTCCACTCTCGCTCAATATATTCATCCTTGTATGTCCAGTATGCTTTTTGTTGATTAAATGACATGCCAAGAAGTTTGTCAACTTCAACCCATTTTTCATTGAATTTGTGGACGATTTTTTTACACTCTGAAACTATTTTTTCAATTCCTATTGATTCTAAAACCTGGGATTTGTTTCCCGAGATGCCCAGTTCTTTTTCTACTTGTAATTCCACTGGAAGTCCTTGGGTGTCCCACCCTGCATTGAAAATTATCTTGTAGCCTCGTAGAGTTGCATATCTATACCACAAGTCTTTCATTATTCTTCCGCGAAGGTGACCAGCATGTGGTGTTCCATTCATGGTGGGAGGCCCTTCTATGAACGCAATTTTTTTTGTCTTGTTTTGTGATTCAAAAATTAATTTCTCTAAATCAAGTTTGGATAATTGCTCTTTTACTTCATCTTCTATCTTTTTTGGATTAAAATCCGTAGATAACTGCATTCAAGGTTGAAATGAATCATATCATATTATAAAGGTACAAACTTGAAAAATAGAAAAAGAAAAGTTGTTGTTTTTGTTTGGCTTTTTATTGGACAGTGTTAACGGAACCTGTTGGAAGCACACCAAAGTTGATTGCATTTAAGATCTCCTCTTGACCTGATGCATAGTTTGAATCCCATGCTTTAATTATTATGTCATTTCCTGTCAAGGACTTTGCTGGTATTATGTGGAATGTAAGCCACATTAATTGGTGCTTGATTTTTACCCATCCAGTTACTTTCTGAAATACTCCCGTTGGGTCTGATACTGACACTCCTCCGCTCTTCTCCCAAGCAATGTATGTGTGAGTCTTAGATGCTACTGGGTCATTTCCACTAAGGTTCACAAACATAAGCACACTGACTATATTTTTAGCACCGACGTTATCAAAGATCTTTAGTTTGATATTTGACTTGTCGCCTATTATGAGATTTTGTGTTGGGATTGTTGTGTAGTGTTTTGAGATGTCAAATGTTGCATTATTTATCTTAAGGCCATCTTGGTATGTTAGTAATGTTCCTCCACCAAATGAGGTCCATTTCTTACTGCACTGTAGTAGATGCATATGCAGGAGCACTTGATGCAACAACAGATGCCATAAGAATGAACAATGTCAAAGCACTTGATGCCTTAACGAGTTTGCTATTCATGATTCTTATTCTAAATAGAGTACATATAACTATTTATGCTCTATATCAACACGTCCACGCTTCGTTTGGTATGAAAATAAAGTATACTCTCCGTAGTCTACGATGATAGGCTAATTTTTGAATCTACCTTGATGTGGATCCGCTCGCCATTGTGAACATGGTCGTTATAGATCATCTTTGTCTTAATTCCTTTTTTATTGAGATATCCTTCAAGCAGCAACGCCCAGGGAATAGAGTGGCCGCTATTGACTTTGGACTCGATTACAAAGTGGTTTGCACTTGATTCATACTTTAGATGTCCAGAACATGTAATGTCCAGTGTAGAATCAACAAGTGCTATAATTTCATCAAGTGTCTTTGATTCAAGATCGATACCATTTTTGTTCAAGAAATTTAAAATGTCTATTCCCTTACTCTTTGAGTTTATCATGGAATTAAGTACGTAACCTAATCCGTTTTCAGTTATTACTTGAATTGTCTTTAATGTCTCCTGAGCATCACTTTTTGTCATGTCTGCCAAATTACTTATCCTGACTCCATTCTTCCATATCTGATCAAATGACTTGACCTGATTAGTTCCTAAAACATCCGTTGAATGAAATATCGCGCCTTTCCCATTGTTGCTGTTTATCATGAGAATTTCAGAATCATCAAAGATGAATACATTTTGTGATATGTCTGCGGTCTTGATCTTGATTCCTGTTGGAAGTCCATGAAAAGTCTCAGAGCATACAAGGCTTGGGGGAATTACTATCTTGACATCAATGTCTTTTCTTAATACCTGCAGAAGCACTTCTTTACATTGTGACGAAAGATTGAGCCCCCATGAATCTATTACTACATGTATTGACGTCTTGGAACCTTCTATCATTGTCTGGAGTTGTTTGAATACATAATTTGCGCCCAAGTGGAAGTATCTTTGCTCCTCTGAACCTCTTGCCTTTTTGCTATCTTCGCTTAACTCTTTTAATTTTGTAATAAGATTGTTCATGGCATTTACTCGGTTAATCTGTTCTTGTATGATTTCATCAAAAGCATCTTCTGGTGCAATTGCAGTACACATGATTGGCTTGCTCTTTGATATTATTGCAATCTTTTTTTTCTCAAGTTTGAGTAATGTTGGATAGACTTTAGTTCTTGGTAAATTAGAATAATATGCAAGTTCGCCTGCAGAAATTGTACCTTTTGTAATCATGGTGACATAGGCTTGAGCCTCATATTTGCTTAATCCGAACTCTTCTAGACTTACGGCTAGGTCTTGGCCTTTTACCATCAGTTGGATTTATCAAGTTGGAAGGTAAGCTGAATAGCTAAATTCATTGAACAAAGCTTTGAAAAAATACTAAGCTGTATCTTCAGATTGTGTGACTGTAGTGACATGACTTGACGTAACAAGGACCGTATAAGTGCAAAGTCAAGTCACCTGTAGGGAATGATAAATCAATCAAAATGGATTATTGAAAGTAATGGCAAGAGTCAACTTGTACGGGCAAGTACAATCAAGCCACGAATAGACTATGCAACTGAAATTGTAGATGATCTGCTTGATGTTCTGACACGACACAGACAAGATGTAAACAAAAATAATTTGGATTTGTATGGTCGACTAGACAAGGACTCCCAGTTACTTTCTACACTTGAAAAACAAGTTAGATATGAACTTGAATTATCTTATACAATTGAATCACTAAGGCAGGTAAGACGAAGCATTGACCGTATATCTGGACTTGAAAACGTGCCTATCATACTATCTCCCACAATATCTGTTGTTAGAACGATTAGGTCTAAACTCTTGGCACTAATGCCAGCCATGGACTTTCAGTTAGGAGAGTTGTCATTGCTGTTGGGAGGAATTATAATTGATGCAGCGCACTTGGCAAGTACAAATTTAGACTTTGGCAAGGCAAATGATATCTCAAGTAGACTGTTAGATGAAGCTAAATTGATTGCTGACTCTAAAATATACAAGCAGTTCCCTAATCTAGATTTCTGGTAAGGCACTGACATGCTAAATTTCACAAAGAATGCTAGTCAATCTGACTTGTCTGATCATCTTGATAAAATCAAAATCCTATCGTCAAAAGTTGAGCAAAAAATATCTCAAAAGGGTAATGATACAAGTGATTCTTTTATTGAAACGCTTTCTGTGGAAGAGTTGAAAGACATACGACAAGTGATGCTAGCTGCCGAGTATTTGCTTACAAAATATAAAGATAAACGTGATATCAAAGTATTTTTGCAAGAGTTTGTTGGAATCATACTGCACGCAGCAAACTCTGTTAATGGATTGAAGACTGAACTTGAAGACTTGGTCATATCTGCTGAATTTGCATTACATCAGATTCAGGCACTACATGATGATGTGACTGGGAACCTTGTATTTGGTAAAGTGGCACAAACCAAGATTGATGACTTTAGGATTCCTTCACTTCTGTATATTCTTACTCCTAAATCTGAACCTGTAGAAATCGAGCCTGTGAAGGCTGAAATCACAAGAACTGAAGTTGGTTCAATTAATTTAACAAATTCTACTAGACGAATTAACAATGGTGATTACCTTGAAAGAACCGCAGTCGAGATATAGTTGATGATATTATGAGTCTAGCTCCTCAAGAATTGGAAAATAGTGCAAGCAAATTTGCCGCAGAGGCAATAAAGTCTTGATTCTCAAGGTGCCAGAGGAATGGCAATTGCAAATTACCAAAGGGCGATTGAATCACTTGTTAAATTAATCCAGCTTTATCCAGAAAACAAACTAAACAGAGTATATCAAGAGAGAACAGCCGCATACCAGAATCGCATCAAGGCATTACAGATGAACAATGTTGAATTGGAGCCAGCTGTAGATCCCAAAGCAACTCCTGAAGAGCAAAAGCAATCTCTTACCAAAAATGAACTAGACTCTCTGATAATGAAGGAAAAACCCAATGTAACATGGCAAGAAGTTATCGGTTTAGACGATGCAAAGAATGCTTTACGAGAATCAATTGTATATCCTGCAAAGAGACCAGACTTGTTTCCACTTGGATGGCCAAGAGGAATCTTACTTTATGGTCCACCGGGCTGTGGAAAGACAGTCATTGCAGCAGCTACTGCAAATGAGATTGATGGTTATTTTATCAATGTAGATGCCGCATCCATGATGAGCAAGTGGCTAGGCGAAGTCTGAAAAAAATGTATCCAAGCTATTCCA
The DNA here is from genome assembly GCA_963824385.1 of uncultured Nitrososphaerota archaeon. Lineage (GTDB taxonomy): Archaea > Thermoproteota > Nitrososphaeria > Nitrososphaerales > Nitrosopumilaceae > Nitrosotalea. The sequence continues at coordinate 217,022 of CAWGPD010000004.1, read as the reverse complement.
GATGGCAAGGGGATTGGCAGAAAAAGAGGGACTCCCAGTTATATTATTCATCGATGAAGTAGATTCACTTCTTGGTAACCGTAACAGTGAGATTGGTGGCGAGATTCGTGTCAAAAACCAATTCTTAACCGAGATGGATGGAATCAACGGAAAAGGAAAAGATCTTAAACTCTATGTTATTGGTGCAACAAACAAACCATGGAGTCTTGATTGGCCATTTCTTAGAAGATTCACCAAGAGGGTTTATGTTTCACTTCCGTCACTTGAAGCAAGAGAGGCACTTTTTAATCTCTATACTGCTCCATTGCACAAGGACGATAAAGTAAAGGCAATGGAACTTGCAAAACTTGCAGATGGATACAGCGCATCTGATGTCAAAGACATCTGCCAATCAGCACAACTAATGGTTGTAAATGATTTATTCCACTCTCCAAACTTTGGAGAAGAAGTATTAGGAGAGCCAAAATCACAACCCAGAGTACTTACAACTGCTGACTTCAAAGAGATAATATCAAGAAGAAAACCAAGTGTTAGTATGGAAATGATTAGGGCATACTACAAGTGGACTGAACAATTCAAAGCACTCTAGATTTTATTTTTTAAAAATTTTGTCCTAGTTGATGGAAATTTCTATTTTGAAAATTTAGATCGGCATAAAATTTAAATTCCTATCAAAATCCACATGCAGAGGGTTTCAAGGATTCCGACAAAAAAAGCCAAACATGCAAAAAAGTTTGGTATATTGATCTTAGAAGATGGGACTGTTTTTGAGGGCATGGGATTTGGTTATTCTACTACTGTCTTTGGTGAAGCAGTATTCAATACTGGCATGACTGGCTATACTGAGGCACTCACAGACCCTTCCTATAGCGGCCAGATTCTGACACTTACCTATCCACTCGTGGGAAACTATGGAGTTCCGGATCCTATGGCAAAAGACTCTGATGGTATGAGAAAGAACTTTGAATCTGAAATGATACAGGCAAGAGGACTAGTTGTGCATGAATTATCCCTTACTGCAAGTCACTGGAATTTATCGATGACACTTGATGAATGGCTCTATAATGAAAAAATTCCAGGAATTTCAGGAATTGATACTCGGGAACTTACAATAAAACTTAGAACAAGCGGAGTTATGATGGCAGCACTTGCAGTATCTGATACTCCAATTGATGTATCTGAACTTAAAAAGAAGTTGACATCAGTGAAAAAATACAATGATGAGGAGTTTATGAATACTGTATCTACAAAAGAACCACAAACATTTGGTTCAGAATCTCAATCCATTGTAGTAATTGACACTGGAGTAAAAAATGCCATATTGCGAAATGTTCGTAGATTGGGTTACAAGGTAATCAAAGTTCCATGGAATTATTCAATTGAGAAAATTTTATCATATGATCCAAAAGGAGTTGTAATTTCAAACGGTCCCGGAGATCCACTCAAGTGTGCCGAAACAATGAAGACTGCAAAATCACTCATTGAAAAAAATATTCCAACACTAGGAATTTGTCTTGGTGCACAAATCTTGGGACTGGCAGGTGGTGCAAATACATACAAGCTAAAGTATGGCCACAGAGGACAAAACAAATCTTGTATTGATCTTGACAACAATCAAGTCTATGTTACTAGTCAAAATCATGGATATTGTATTGACCCAGAATCTTTGAAAAATACTGATTTTAAATTATGGTTTACAAATGCAGATGATAAAACCGTAGAAGGAATAAAACACAAACAAAAAAAGATAATCGCTGTACAATTTCATCCAGAGGCATCGCCTGGACCTTTTGATTGCATGTTTATTTTTGAAGAGCTCAAGAAACTCATAGGGGAGGACAATGCCAAAAGATGAGTCGTTAAAGAAGATTCTAGTTCTTGGCAGTGGGGCAATTAAAATCGGAGAAGCAGGCGAAAGTCACTTCAAGTGGCCGTCAATTCGACTACTCCGGTAGCCAATGCCTCAAAGCCATCCAGGAAGACGGAATCAAGAGTGTACTTGTAAATCCAAACATTGCAACAATTCAAACTGATACAAGATTTGCAGACAAGGTATACTCTATTCCAGTAAATCCTGCATATGTGGAATCTATCATAGAAGCAGAAAGGCCAGATGGTCTAATGCTTGGCTTTGGAGGTCAGACAGCACTCAACTGTGGAGTAAAACTAGATGAACTTGGGATCTTGAAAAAATATGGCATCAAAGTACTTGGAACTCAGGTGTCTGGGATTAAAGCCACAGAAGACAGACAGCTCTTCAAAGATTCAATGATAGCATGCAATGTACCGGTTCTTAAAAGTAGGACTGTATACAACTTTGAGGACGCAAAAAAAATTGCAAATGAATTGGGTTATCCAGTAATTGTTAGAGTCGCATATACTTTGGGCGGAAAGGGTGGTGGTGTTGCACATAATGAAATCGAATTACATGAAATTGTATCACGTGGTCTTAATGCAAGTCTTGTCGGCCAAGTCCTAATTGAAGAATATGTAGGTCACTGGAAACAAATCGAGTATGAAGTAATGGCAGACTATGCCGGAAACAATGTGATAATCTGTAACATGGAAAATGTGCTGTCAATGCGTGTACATACTGGAGACAATATTGTAGTTGCGCCATCGCAGACACTTGACAATTATGAATATCAATTGTTACGTTCTGCGGCATTACGTGCGGCAAAACATGTGGGAATTGTTGGAGAATGCAATGTCCAGTTTGCACTAGATCCAAATTCTGACACGTATGTTGCAATTGAGATGAACCCACGACTTTCTCGCTCATCAGCTCTTGCAAGTAAAGCCACTGGATATCCTATTGCATACATGGCAGCCAAAATTGTAATGGGTTATACTTTACCAGAACTTGTAAATCGCATCACCAAAACTACAACTGCATGTTTTGAACCCTCTTTAGATTATATTGTATGCAAACATCCTAGATGGGACTTTGGCAAGTTTGAACTTGCTAATCGTAACTTGGGTCCTACCATGAAATCAGTAGGTGAGGTCATGGCTATTGGAAGATGCTTTGAAGAATCATTACAAAAATCAATACGTATGCTTGAAATTGGAAACGATGGTCTAGTTGCAAATCGTAATGGGGATAAAAAATACGATATTGAAGAGATTGAAAACAAACTACAACATGCTGATGACCGTATCTTGTACTATGTGGCAGAGGCACTAAGACAAGAGATGTCTGTTGAGCGTATTTACAAGTTATCTGCAATTGACCCGTGGTTTATAGAAAAAATTCAAAATATAGTAAATTCTGAAAAAAGAATCAAAGAGTCTAAACTTGAAAAAGAAGTACTTCACGAGGCAAAAATTTTAGGCTTTTCTGACAAACAAATTGGAAGGCTTGCTGGAAAAGACGACCTCGAGATTAGAAAAATAAGGAAAAAAGAGGGAATTTTACCCGTAATAAAACGAATTGATACACTTGCAGCAGAGTGGCCTGCCAAGACCAACTATCTATATCTGACATATGGTGGAAAGACTAGCGACTTTGAGATAACATCAGACTCTCAAAAAATTGCAGTACTTGGTGCTGGTCCTTACAGGATAGGTAGTAGTGTAGAGTTTGACTGGGGAACAGTAAACATGGTCTGGGGATTAAAAGAAAATGGTGTAAAAGAAGTATCTGTGATTAATTGTAATCCAGAGACAGTATCAACTGATTATGATATATGTGATAGGTTATACTTTGAAGAACTTACACTGGAGCGGGTTTTGGATATTGCAGAATTTGAAAAGCTAGACGGCATTGTTACTGCTGTCGGAGGACAGACTGCAAATAATCTAACCCCCAAACTTGCACAAAATGGAATTAAAATTATTGGAACATCGTTTGAAGATATTGATAGAGCGGAAAATCGTTCTACCTTTAGCAAGGTACTTGATGATCTAAATATCCGACAGCCTCCATGGCAGGCATTTTCAAGTCTTGTTGATGCCAAAAAATTTGCAGTCAAAGTTGGATATCCTGTTCTTGTCAGACCGTCCTATGTACTAAGTGGGGCTGCAATGAAAGTTGTCTGGTCTGAAACTCAGCTTAAAAAATATCTTCAAGAAGCAACCAATGTTTCACCAGACTATCCAGTAGTTATTACAAAATTTATGCTAAATTCCCTTGAAGCCGAAGTTGATGGTGTGGGAGATGGAGAACATGTTGTGATTGGCGCAGTAATTGAACACATAGAAGGCGCTGGAGTGCATTCTGGTGATTCCATGATGTGCATTCCTCCATGGACTCTAAACAATAAAGCAATTGATGCTATACTTGATTACACGCAAAAAGTGGCTGTTGCATTTAAGATCAAAGGACCGTTTAACCTGCAATTTTTGATTCACCAAGACCAGGTCTATGTGATAGAACTTAACATCAGGGCATCGCGCTCCATGCCATTTGTCTCAAAATTTGTAAGGATGAATCTTATCAACCTGGCAGCAAGGGCAGTATTGGGAAAACCTCTTCCACATGTCCCAAAAGATAGATGGCGTAAAATTCATAATTATGGAATCAAAGTACCACAGTTTTCCTTTATGCAGCTAGAGGGGGCAGATGTTGTATTGGGTGTAGAGATGCAGTCAACTGGTGAGGCGGCATGCTTTGGTGAGAGTTTCTATGATGCACTTGCAAAGGGTCTGACATCTGTAGGATATTCTCTTCCAAAAGAAGGCTCGGTACTTATCAGTGCGGGTGGTTCTGAAAACAAGGAAAAACTCTTGCAGACTGCGCTTTTACTCAAAAGTCTTGGATACAAGCTACTTGCAACTGAACACACTGCCGAATTTTTGTCTGATAAAAGAATAGGGGATGTCGAAGTGGTCTATAAAATAAGTGAACCAGAAAGAAAGCCAAACATTGCAGATTTATTATATGAACGAAAAATTGATTTTATTATTAATGTACCAAGTACTTCGACACTTGAAAAATATGTAGGCATGCTTTATGATGAATATCAAATTAGAAGAAAGGCAGTAGAGCTTGGAATTCCTGTATTGATAACTACAGAACTTGCAGATTCTTTTGCAAAGACTTTGGAGTGGTTAAAGCATAATGAAACTACAAAAAAACCATTAGAATCATATGAAAAAATAGACTAGATATCAAATTACATTTTTTAGTATTGATTCGTCCCCAATTATGGTTCCATCAAGTGTCACAATCTTTGCAGAGTAAAGATCTTTTATTCTCTCAAGTATTGGAGAGATTGATTTTCTGTGATATCTTTTAGTTGTGGCATAAAAATACTTGTTAAAAGAGGGAACGATGATTATCTCGATCTCGCCTTTACTTGACGGAAATATTTTGCTCTTGTCTGCCTTGATTGATACCCATAATCGTTGTCCGTCCAAGACAGAGCCTTCTTGAAAATATACCGGATGGAGATGACCCATTACAATTCTATTTATCTGAGAGAAATTCTCAGATGGCATTACATGACCATGTGTCAACAATGTATCTCCTATGACTAGACCTGATGGTCCTGTCATGGTAACATAATCTGGAACTAGACGGGACAGGTTACCATCATGATTTCCTGGTATTACTATGGTGTTGATTTTTTTTCCAATCTCAAAAAACATTGGTACTGTCTGCCACTCTATATTTGAGATTGACTCTATTCCTGATTTTACATCTCCCAGGAGAACTAGCGTATCAGGCTTTTCAGATTCAATCAATGAATCGAGACTGGAATGTATCTCTTGAATCATCTCCTCTGGTCTTACATTGATATCATTTGAGATCATGCCAAGCTCAAACCCTATGTGTAAATCAGTTACAACCAGAAACTTCTGAACATCTTCTAAAATTAAGGCTGGTTGTGAAGGGATGATTCTGGTCTTTACCATTTAAGATATACGTGTCTTTTTTCAATTAAATTCTTGTGAAAGAGACTGGTAATGTAGAGTCTATCATATCGTCTAACGGTGTAAAATTACACCTGTTTGAGCCAAGCAACAGAAAGATCTGGACTGTAGTAGGAAAAGAAAATGAGCATTGGCTTGACTTGAATCTAGGATATTGCTCATGTGAAGATTATTTCTATAATGCAATGGAAAAGGGAAGGCAATGCTATCACCTAAGTGCAGTCAAGACTGCAATTGAACAAGACAAAATTGAGGTGGTAAAATTTCAAGATTCCGAGTTTGAGAGTTTTATTTTGGCACTGGTACAAGATCTTGTTTAGAAAATATACAATCTTAATCTTGATTGAGAATAAAAATTATTTGTGATTTACTTTAGAGGTATTGTAAATACATCTTCTTTTGATACTCCTTTCCATAATCCAATCATGCCTTCTGGTTTTACTTCTTCTACCTTTGTTATTTTTTGGATTTTAATATGGTCAGGAGTTGGTGGCATCCAAAGCATTGCCATGTAGTCACCAATATTTCCTACAGCATCAGGTCTTGCAGATGAAATCTTGTCTTTTGCAAAACCGTTTGCAACAAGTGCATCTGTTGCGGCTTGTTCTAAATCTCTTCTACCATGTGTGAAAAGATAAACAGCTTTTGTTGTATCTACTTTAATCAATAAAGTACATCCAATCAGTGCTTTAATCAATATTACTAAATTCAATCTTGGATTATATACCTCATAATCAAAGCCGAAAGCATTGGTCAATGTTCTAGTTGTAGGCTCTGGTGGAAGAGAGCATGCTATGGGCTGGAAGCTTATGCAGAGTAATAAAGTGGATGAAATTTACTTTGCCCCTGGAAATGGTGGCACTCAAAACAATGTGGATGTTTCATCGGATGATATTGAAGGTCTTACCAAATTTGCTAAAGAGAACAACTGTGTAACAGTTGTAGGTCCAGAAGTTCCATTGTCTATGGGCATAGTTGACGAGTTTACAAAAAAAGGTCTTTTAATATTTGGTCCTACAAAAAATGCTGCACAGTTAGAATCAAGCAAGATCTGGGCCAAAAATTTTATGAAAAGAAATGGTATCTTGACTGCAAGGTTTGAAGTCTTTGACGACTCAAAAAAAGCAATTGAATTTGCCAAGTCTGTAGATTACCCATTAGTTGTTAAAGCCGATGGGCTTGCTGCAGGGAAAGGAGTTATTGTCTGCAATAATTCTTCTGAAACAATTGATGCCATAAACAAGATATTAGTTGAGAAAATTTTTGGCAATGCTGGCTCTAGAATTATTCTAGAAGAGAGAATTGATGGAATAGAGGCATCCTTTATTGCAATATCTGATGGAAATGTCGCATACCCAATGGCAACAAGCCAAGATCATAAAAGAATCTATGATGATGACAAGGGGCTAAACACTGGTGGGATGGGAACGTATTCTCCAACTCCTGTAATTGACGATTCAACTGCAAAGGAGATTCAAAAAAATGTTATAGAAAAAACAATTTCATCAATGAAAAAAGAGGGAATTGTATTCAAGGGATTTTTGTATGCTGGAATAATGTTAAAAGATGGCAAGCCATATGTCTTGGAGTTTAATGCAAGAATGGGCGACCCGGAATGTCAGCCAATAATGATGCGCATGGAATCTGACTTGTTTGATTATATTCAAGCAACCATTGATGGAACTCTATCTTTACTACCACAAATTTCCTGGAAGAAACAAAGTGCGGTATGTGTTGTCTTGGCATCTAAAGGATATCCTGAATCATATTCAAAAGATGAAGAGATACTGGGACTTGATACTGCAACTCCTAACTCACAGGTCTTTCATTCTGGTACAAGAAAAGTAAATGGTAAGGTCTTGACAAGTGGTGGAAGGGTGTTGGGAGTTACTGCAACTGGAGATACACTAGAAGACGCAATAAAAAATGCGTATGCCAGAGTGGATGCTATCACATGGCCTTCTAAATATTGTAGAACAGATATTGGCAAAAAAGGCCTTGTATCATATAAATAAAAATAGAATGTCTTATTTTTAAAATATGATTTTAGAAACTAAATGACTACTGTAATGACATTTACTTTGAAACTGTTTTTTTCTTTACTATGAAATAACCGGTGAAGAATAATGACGCGCTCAAAAGAACTGATGTCAAGTTAATCACAAGAAAACCGACTCCTAAAGGTACTGGAATGTACATTGTAGGGATGCAAAGCCCATGAATAAAACTGTCACATGCGGGGAATCTTTTTGGGAGTGTGTTATCAATGGAGGCAGATTGACGAGTTATGATACCTACAATGTATGGTGATAGTAGTAGAATTAGTCCTATGATTGATTTCTTGTCAAATTTTCCAATTTTTTTTGGCAACAAACTAGTGAAAAATCCAAATTTTTTACTCAGTGACATATTGAATTTTACGAGTCAGGAGACTAAATATCTTTGTGGGGCCAGTGCATGGATTATCTATTGCTTATTGGGGAATTGGCGATAACATCTTGTGGAAAATGCACTGGTATCAAAAAATGCCCACATGACTAATGTTATTTAGCTTGAGATATAGCGTTTCTCAAACATTATTAGTTAACAATGTTAGTGAACAAAGATCCATAATGGTTTATACCTCCCAAACGTATTTTTTAGTGATATTTCACGTGGAAACTGATCGTAGTGGATATTTTCAAATGTTAGGTGAGGTATGAAAAGCATTCTCATCATATTTCTATTTACAATTGTACTATTCTCTTCATTATTTTCAAATGGTATGCTTGTTTCTCAGGCAATGGCAACCGGTAACAGCACAAGTGGGGGGAACAATACATCTGCTACTTCCCCCGATGCTACGTCTCTCACAGTGACTGGAAGTCCAACTAGTATCACGGCTGGAGGTTCAGTAATACTTACTGCAACAGTGAAAGATACCTCAAATTCGCCTACAACTCCAACAGGGACAATAACTTGGAGTGCTGGATCCACAGGTGGTACCTTTAGTTCATCTTCTTGTAATTTATCATCTGGTACTTGTAATGTGACGTATACTACATCTAACACTTCTCCAAACTCTGTAACGATTACTGCAAGTTATGGTGGAGATACTACACACCAAACAAGTTCTGGAACATCAAGCCTATCGGTAAATACTACTGCCAATACCCCTCACACTACATCCGTTAAAGTAACTCCAAATACTGCATCCTACGTGGCAGGAACTGCACTTACATTTTCTGTGACAGTTAATGACACCTCTAGTTCTTCTACTCCATCTACAGGAACAGTGACTTGGAATGACGCAAATGCTGGAGGTTCTTTTAATCCTCCAACATGCACCTTGTCAGCAAACACATGTACCACATCATACACTCCAGCTGCAAGCGCTTCTAATTCTATAACGATTACTGCAAGTTATGGTGGAGATACCACACACCAAGCAAGTTTTGCAACATTGTCATTATCCGGTGCACAAGATACTACATCAGTAGCGGTAACCTCATCCACATCCTCTACATCCTCCGGAGGCTCGGTTACAGTGACAGCAACAGTTGCTGATACATCAAGTTCACCGACGACACCGACAGGGACAATAACTTGGAATGATGGACTTGTTGGTGGAAACTTTAACCCGCCTACCTGTAACTTGTCATTGGGTGCATGTACTGCAACCTACACCGCATCTACCACTTCTCCGACCTCTATAACAATTACTGCAAGTTATGGGGGGGATGCCGCTCATAAGATAAGTTCTGGGACGTTTTCACTTGCAATCGCCCCGTTGGATACCACATCAGTTGTCATAACTCCCAATTCATCACCCTTTGTATCTGGAACTGCCATTGCATTTACTGTAACAGTTACTGATACCTCTAGTACACCTACAACACCGAGCGGACAAGTATCTTGGAGTGATGGAGGTGCAGGTGGTACATTTAGCTCATCAACATGCACCTTGTCAGCAAACACATGTACCACATCATACACTCCAGCTGCAAGTGCTCCAAACTCTGTAACGATTACTGCAAGTTATGGCGGAGATACTACACACCAAACAAGTTCTGGAACATCCAACTTATTACGCACTCAAGACACCGCATTAGTAACTGTAACCTTATCATCACCAACCATATCTTCAGGAGGACAAGTGACAGTTACTGCAATGGTTACTGATCCGACAAACTCTCAAAATACTCCAACAGGAGCAATAACTTTGAATGATGGTAACGTTGGTGGTACGTTTAGCTCTACTTCATGCACTTTGTCATCAGGTACATGTAACGTAACATATACCGCATCATCTAGCGTACAAAATCCTATTACTATTACTGCAAGTTATGCTGGTGATACTGGACATACTGCAAATTCAGGAACATCCATCTTGACATCAAGTTTACTCTCCTCTACATCAGTTACAGTAACTCCAAACCCTGCATCATATGTATCAGGTACACCACTCACATTTACTGTAACAGTTGCTGATACATCCAGTTCGCCTACGACTCCAACAGGTACTATAACTTGGGGTGATGGTAACGTTGGTGGTGCATTTAGTTCATCTTCCTGCACACTAGCATCTGGTACATGCACCACATCATACACTCCGTCTACCACATCTCCAAACTCTGTAACAATTACCGCAACCTATGGTGGAGATACTACACACCAAACAAGTTCTGGAACATCAAATCTAACCGTAAGCACACTTGATACTACAACTTTATCTGTTACACCAAATCCTGGAACAGTGGCTCTTGGTGGAACTGTGACATTTACAGCAACAGTTGCTGATACTTCTAGTTCCCCCACCACACCGATTAGTTCTGTATCATGGAGTGATGGAATTGGAGGAGGAACATTTAGTCCATCTTCCTGCTCCCTATCCTCCTCAGGCTCATGTACTGTCACGTATACTCCTTCTGGAAATCCTCCAAACGCAATAACCATAACTGCAAGTTATAGCGGCGATCCAACACATCAGGCTAGCACAGGTACATCCACATTGTCTTCAGCCACCGTTGATCCAACGACTTCAACCATCACGCCAAATCCTGCCACATTTTCTGGTGGAACTTCAATCTCATTTACTGTGACAATTACAGATACACCAAATCCATCTTCAACTATGGCAGGATTAGTAACGTGGACTGATAATGGAGCAGGTGGTTCTTTTAGTCCATCTTCCTGTATATTGGTAAATAACGCATGTGCTCTTGCATATATTCCACCTGCTAATCCTACTAATAGTATCACAATAACTGCAACTTATGCAGGTGACTCAACTCATTTAGCAAGTACGGCGACATCAACCTTGACAGTAAATACTACAACAACCCCATCAACTCCGTCTACAACAACCCCATCAACTCCGTCTACAACAACCCCATCAACTCCGTCTACAACAACCCCATCAACTCCGTCTACAACAACCCCATCAACTCCGTCTACAACAACCCCATCAACTCCGTCTACAACAACCCCATCAACTCCGTCTACAACAACCCCATCAACTCCGTCTACAACAACCCCATCAACTCCGTCTACAACAACCCCATCAACTCCGTCTACAACTCAACCAACTTCTAAAACCACACCCACTCAAGTCAAACAAGCGGAAACGCTAAACAACAATCGTCGTCAAACCCCTCAGCCATAATCAGCCAAGACCTCAATCAACTAGTTTCATTATTGAAATCACTATTTCAAAAGCTCTAAAACCTAGAATACTGATCTTTCCCTTTTTACTTTACGTAAATAACTGCATCTTCTGTTACGACACAATCCATCTTTACATCATGGTCGTCATGAGGAAATGTTCTAAGCACTTGTTTTGCATATGTCATACCAATCTTTTTTGATTTTTCCCCGTGTAGATATCTGTCATAAAACCCAAAACCATATCCTAATCTGTATCCTTCACGCGTGAGTGCAATTGCTGGAACCAATACCACGTCCAAATTTTTTACAGTCTCACATTTTTCCTTAGGCTCCATTACTCCAAAGCTTCCAACTCAAGGTCTCCCAAACTTGAAATTTTCTTAAAGACTAGATCATTTTTGTCCACTCTTGGAAGTGCAAACTCTTTTCCCTGATTGAAAAACTCTTGTATCAGGTCATATGTCTGGACTTCACTTCCTATTGAATAGTATACTCCAATTGAAGCAGCTTTTCTGTAAAAGTCGATCTTTCTTAAATTATCACGAATTCTGTTACTTGCAATTTTTATAAAATCAAGTGAGAGATCATCCCGTGCATCTAACAGTTGCTTGCGAAGCCTTGCCTTTTCAATTGTGTTGGACAAATTCCTTACTAATTGATGCAGCTGTTACGGTGTTTTTTAAAAGCATCGCTATGGTCATAGGGCCAACTCCTCCTGGAACTGGAGTGACATATGATGCCTTTTTGATAATACCGTCATAATCTACATCTCCAACAAGTTTTCCTTCAAGTCTCGCAGTGCCCACATCAATTACAACTGCATCATTTTTTATCATGTCTTCAGTTAGAATGAATTTTTTCCTGTCTCCAACTGCTGTGATTATGATATCTGCTCTCTGACAATGTTTTATGATATTTCTTGTCCTGGAATGACATGTTGTAACAGTGGCATTTTTTTCAAGCAACATGTTGTAAAGAGGTTTTCCAACTAGATTACTTCTGTTTATTATTACAATGTCTTTTCCTTCAAGTTCAATCTTGTAATATTCAAACAGTTCCATAATTCCAGAGGGCGTACAAGGTTTGAGGATTGCTTTATCTGATGTCAAAAGGCCAATGTTGTAAGGTGTGAGCCCATCCACGTCTTTTAATGGGGAAATTCTAGAGGTTGTTGTAAATTCAACTAACTGGCTAGGTAATGGTAACTGGACTAGAATTCCATGAACAGTGTCGTCTTTATTTAATAAATCAATTAACGAATTCATTTCTTTTTGAGAAAATGTTGTAGGAAGTTTATGGTCTTTAGTTGTTATTCCAACATCGGCGCATGCTTTTTGCTTGTTTCTAACATAAATGGCAGATGCAGGATCATCGCCTACTAATACAGTGGCAAGGCATGGAGTAATTCCATCATTCTGTAATTCCTTTACGGCTGCCCTTACTCTATCCTTAACATGAGTTGCTACTATGATACCATCTATTTTCTGACCTGTCAAACAAACTTGGATTATTTTTTGGATATTTAATCTTTGGAAACAATAATTGTCTCCCAGGATGAATTTAGTTAAAATCATTAAGATGTAATTTGTGGAGAAATCATTGAAAATTGACTTTAATACAAACGAGTACATCAAAAAAATCAAGAAAAATAATACGTACTTTCATACGTTCATAAATAAAGAAAATCTTGCAGCCGGAATTCTTCGATTGGACCCAGGTGAAGAAGATACTCAAGAGCCACATGAAAACGATGAGATTTATTATGTAGTAAAAGGAGACGGATTTCTTTTAGTAGATAGAAAAGAATATCCTGTTTCAGAAGGAATGTCATACTATGTTGCCAAAAATGTTCCTCACAGATTCCATGGAAATAAAAAAGAACTTGTTGTAATGTATTTTTTTAGTGGGCCAGACACTTAGGAAAATACTGTCTTTCTTCCTACAATCTTAATCTTGTTCTTTGCAAATAACTTTACGGCTTTTGGATAAATTCTATGTTCCTGTTTTAGAATTCTCTTTGCAAGAGTATCTTCAGTGTCTCCCTCTTTTACCTTGACAACTGACTGTAAAATAATGGGTCCTGTATCAACTCCTTCATCTACGAAATGAACTGTGCATCCAGTATATTTTACTCCGTATTCTAGTGCTTGTTTCTGGGAATGTAATCCTGGAAAAGATGGCAATATTGCAGGATGTATGTTCAAAATTCTTCCCTTGTAATGTTTGATAAATTCTGGACTCATTATTCTCATAAATCCTGCAAGGCATATCAGGCCATTTTGGGGAGTAACTTTGCATTTTTCTAATGCCTCTACTAGTTTAGAGTCGTATTCCCAATTTCCTCCTTTGAGACCATTGCTTTCAATAACCTCTGTTTTTACTCCGAGTCTTTGAGCAATCTTGAGACCTTTTGCATCTGGTTTATTTGAAATCACAACTGCAGGATTAACTGGAATTTTATTTCTTTTAATTGACTTTAAAATATTTTCCATGTTGCTTCCTCTGCCTGAAATTAATATTGCTATATTTAGCATGTTTTTACCTTGACTTTGTATAAATAAACACTTTACTAATTCCAGTTTATGTTTTTGATATTTGCTTGTAGAGTATTATGGTGATTTTTGATTTGAAACAGTAAATGATTGATATAGATCCAATTACACCAGATGTTACACTGGATCAATCTTGCAATTTATATCCAATCTGATGACCACATCTCTCAAATTGAAATCCAGGGTAAAGATGACATCAAATGGAATCGTAGTATTATTTGATGGTAAAACAGTTAATCTTGATCCAAAACGGGGAATGGAAAGCGGCATAAGTTTTGTATCTCACGCACACTTGGATCATCTTCACAATCAACGTGGAAATGGTATACTTATTGCATCAAAACAGACAACAGAGATTGCAAAGCTTAGGGGCTATTCAATTGAAAACTATGTGGAAGAATATGAGCATTTTTCAATGATTGATGCTGGGCATATCCTAGGTGCCAAAGGCCTTTTGTTTGACGATATTTTTTACACTGGAGATATATCACTACGTGACAGGGGATTTATGAAAGGCGCGTTGGCCCCAAAATGTAAAACTCTGATTACTGAATGCACTTTTGGAATGCCAGAATATGTCTTTCCTTCAATTGATGATACTGTAAAACGAGTAAACGAGATTATCTCCGAACTATATGGTAAAGGAAAACCTGTCATATTGTTGGGTTATGAGCTTGGAAAGGCTCAAATTTTATCATATTTGTTTTCTCACTGGCAGCCATATTATCATGATTCAGTAAAAAAAGTAAATGACTTGTACCGACAATTTGGTGTTAATCTTAACTCATCTATGGGTCACACTGAAGCCGAGTCATTAGGATTGCTTGAGAAAAAACCATGGCTTATGATTGCCCCAAATATGAGTGGAAGAAATGCCTTTGTAACCCACATGAAGTCAAAGTATGATGCAATAACTATTGGTTTTAGTGGATGGGCACAATCATCGAGATTTTCATTTGCACGAGGTCATGATTATTCAATTCCACTAAGTGACCATTGTGATTACAACGAATTGATTGAACTTGTAAAAAGATGTAATCCTGAAAAAATCTATACCGTTCACGGTTTTGTAGATGAGTTTGCAGCAGATTTGTCCAAAATGGGTTATAATGCACAACCTCTTCGAGAGAATTCACTTGATGATTTTGTATAGTCTGCTACCTAAAACCATGTTTTGATGGAAACACGTTACAAGCATAACTGATGTTCCAATTTGGAATTTCAAAACTATGGGATTTGCCCATCTCGCTATATTATTTCACGTGCATATAATCCCCTGTGTGATCATAATGATTAAAATTACTTTCTATGAGTGGAATGAAGTTTTTCGAGTATTGCCAATGGTGATTGGTTTGATATTGATTTCTTTCATAATTCATACGAATCTTGTTTTTGCATCTGATTTGACTGGAGGTACTCCGACTCTTTCTATCTCCTTGTCTAACAATGCAATTGTCATGACTCCTACGGTTTCAGTATCTGGTACTGCAGCAGATGCTTTACAAATTTCATCTCTCACATGGAATGTAGATAACGGAAACGTTCTGGCAATTCCTGGAACTATTCAGGGCAACACAATTTCTTGGTCTCTAAGTATACCAGATTTATCAAATGGATTGCATACTTTACAAATCAATGCCACAGACTCTGCAGGATTGGTTACATCCAAAACAATATTGTTTACAATCTATAATGATTCTCCTGTAATAATTGCATCATTGCCTAATGGCACATATCAGGAACCACAAATTGTGAAACTTGAAGCAAATGAAGTCTGCTGTTATATTCTATACTTTGGATGGTTCAACACCTACTGTATCTAGTCCACATGGACAAGATTCTGTAACATTGCCGGAAATTAGTTCTAACACAATTCTAAAGTTCTTTGCAGTAGATGCCTATGGAGCAAAATCTGATGTAAGTACACAGGTTTACATGATTAACGATGTAACGCCATCACCAATTGTGTTATCCCATGCAAGAAATGTAATGCAAAGTGCAGAAAAAACACATCCTACAAATATGATTCAAAACAGGACAATATCATCAGTACCCATGCATTTGGATAATACGTCAGTCTCAACTTCCTCCTCCAAAGTTGTTGCAAGTACACCTACAATGCCATCTCAAAACATGACTATGACACATACCAATTCCACATTGCCTATCTTGACATCATCTAACAATACTGCAAGTACACCTACAATGCCATCTCAAAACATGACTATGACACATACCAATTCCACATTGCCTATCTTGACATCATCTAACAGCACATCAAGTGTTCATGCAATTACTCAAAACGTGATTATGACACATACCAATTCCACATTACTTGTATTACCGCTTGCCAATAGTACTACCATCATAGCTGTTAATGGTACTAAATAGAACGCAAAATTCAAGTGAATTTGCGAATTGCTCTGTTGTACATGACACCAAATCTGTGAGCCTCATCTCTTGCATGTTGTAAAATCTTGAGTGCTGAATTATTCTTTGGCATGATAACTGGTTTGTTGATTCTAGGATGATACACCTCTTCATTTTCTTTTGCAAGAGATACGCAAGGAACTTTCACACCCACCGAATGTAATGCCTCAAGTGCGGCATTTAGCTGACCGCGTCCACCGTCAATTAAAACCAAGTCTGGCATGCCTGTTTTTTCTTCCTTTAGTCTCAGATAGCGTCTTTTGACAATCTCATTTATCATTGCAAAATCATCTCTTCCCTTTACTGTCTTTATCTTGAATTTTCGATATCCTGATTTATGTGGTTTTCCATCTACTAGGCAGGACATGGAACCTACTGCATAATCTTCACCATGGTTTGAAATGTCAAAACATTCTATTGTTTTAGGAATGTTTTCGAGTCCTAGTTTTTCTTGTAATTCAATTAGTGCGGGGTCTGCACCCTTTGACATTGTAAGAGAAATATTTCTCATGATAAGATCAATTATCTCTCGTCTTTTTCCAGACATTGGAACTGTAATGTTTACCTTAAATCCTGATGTTCGGGAAAACACTTCTTCTAGTATGTCTTTTTTCTCTGGTATTTCACTTACTATTACATACTTTGGAATTGGATTTGTAGAGTAATACTGTGACAGAAAACTAGAAAATGAATTGTCTCCAACAAGATCAAAGGAAAACTTGGTTCTATCTTTTATTACTCCATTTGAAAGTCTAAAGCTCATCAAATATGCGGTCTGATTCTTTTATCTTAATTCCAAAATATTCTTCATCTGAGCCCATCCTTGGAGTTTCCATGTTTTGTTTTATCTGTAAGCTGGAAAGTCGTTGCAATGTTTCGTGAATTTCTTTTGCTTTTTCATATTGGCGATTATTGGCAGCTTGTTTCATTTCTTTTTCTAATTTATTTACAAAGTCTTCTAGTCTCTGTTTTCCTTTTAGAATTGATTCCAACTCTGTAATATTTTTACCATAATTTACTTGAGCCTGTTTGAACTGACATGGTGCTTCACAGTTTCCAATGTGATACTCTAGACATGCCTCTTTTGGCAGTTTTTTACAAATTCTAATCTTAAACGTCTTACGCAAAAGACCAATGGATAGCATCTTTGAGCTTCCATGTGTAAATGGACCGTAAATCCTTCCTTCGCCAAGAAATTCTCCAGTTCTTGTACGCCTTGCTACCATAAGGCGAGGATATTGTTCGCTAGTTATTCTAAGATATGTGTATCTTTGCTGGTCCTTAAGTTCGATATTGTATGGAGGCCTGTATCGTTTGATCATGTTTGCCTCTAGTAAAAATGCCTCCTCTTCATTATCTGTCAAGACAAACTCAATATCATGGATTTTCTCAACCAGTTTTTCAGTCTTATAGTTTTGATTTTTCAAAAAATATGACTTGACACGATTTTTCAGATTCTTTGCTTTTCCAATATATAATATCTTGGCATCTGAATCTTTCATGATGTAAATTCCAGGATGTGATGGGATGGTTATCTTTGATATGTCAAGAGTCATTTTTCAAGATACGTTTCAGATATTGACCAGTATAGCTTCTTGGATTTTGTGCCACTTGATCTGGAGTTCCAGTCGCAACAATTGTTCCACCCCCATCTCCTCCCTCTGGACCTAGATTGATTATCCAATCAGAATTTTTTATGATATCCATGTTATGCTCTATGATGATTATTGTATTTCCTAGTTTTACCAGTCTGTTTAACACTTCGAGTAATTTTTGAACGTCTGCGAAATGAAGTCCAGTTGTTGGCTCATCCAAGATGTATATTGTTCTTCCAGTATCGCGTTTTGATAATTCTGACGAAAGTTTTACCCGTTGACTTCTCCACCTGATAATGTTGTAGCAGCTTGTCCAAGTTTGATGTACCCCAGGCCTACATCTACTACTGTCTGAAGCTTTCTCTGAATTGAAGGTATGTTTGTAAAAAATTCTAACGCTTCTTCTACTGTCATTGCAAGAATGTCTGAAATGTTTTTGTCTTTATAGTGAACTGCAAGTGTTTCAGAATTGTATCGCTTACCTTTGCATTCATCACACACCACATATACATCTGATAAAAACTGCATCTCTATTTTTTTGACTCCGTCTCCTTCGCATGCAAAACACCTGCCATCTGCAACATTGAATGAAAACTGCCCTGGGGTATACCCGCGCTCCTTTGACAGTTCAGTTCCTGCGTATAGTTCTCTAATTGGAGTAAATGCCCCAATGTATGTGGCAGGATTTGAGCGTGGAGTGCGTCCTATTGGAGATTGATCTATTCCTATTACCTTGTCTATCTCATCCATACCGCTAATTGTCTTATGCCTACCTGGCCTATCTATGGAACCATAAATTTCTGATGCTAGTGCCTTGTACAATATGTCATTTATTAGAGTGGATTTTCCAGAGCCTGACACTCCTGTCACACTAATCATCACGCCTAGCGGGAACTCGACATCAATATTTTTGAGATTATTCTCTGCAGCACCCTTTAGAATTAACATGCCTTTTTGTTCATGCTTTTTTTTGACACGTTTTATTGCATCATGATTCTTGAGATATTTTCCTGTAATTGATTTTTCACTTTTTAGAATTTCGTTTATCGTTCCTTCAAAGACTATATTTCCACCATGAACTCCAGCACCTGGACCTAGATCTATAATCCAATCCGAGTTACGCATTACTTCTTCGTCATGCTCTACTACAAGTATTGTATTTCCTAAATCACGAAGCTTAGTCAATGTCTTGATTAGTTTTGCGTTGTCTCTTTGATGTAGCCCAATTGTTGGCTCGTCAAGAACATAGAGCACTCCTGTAAGGTTTGAACCTATCTGTGTTGCAAGTCTGATTCTTTGGGCCTCTCCTCCTGATAAGGTGGAGCTTACTCGATTAAGTGTAAGGTAATTTAATCCGACATTTTTTAGAAATTCTAGTCTTGAGAGAACCTCTTTTAAAATAGATTTTGCAATATATTTTTCAGTCTCAGTTATCTGAAGATTTTTGAAAAACTCATAACATGAATCAATTGACAAGTCACAAACATCCATGATTGATAATGAGCTTATTGAGACTGCAAGTGCTTCATCTTTTAGTCTTCTACCTTTGCATGTGTTACACGGAGTCTCCCTCATGAATTTGCTTAATTCTTCTCTTTTTGATTCAGAATCTGTTTCTGCAAAGTTTTTCTGAAGACTGGGTATTACCCCATGAAAAGTGTTTGTATACTCCCATCTAGAGTCAGTTGATTGGGATTCGTATGAAAACTTAACAGCTTCTCCACTGCCATACAAAATAACCTGAAGTTGTTTTGGAGTCATTTTGTTAATTGGAGTCATCAAATCAAAGCCATATTTTTTCCCAACATCTCTTAGAGTCTGTCTTCTAAATGACGAAAACCTGCCTGACCATGGAACTATTGCCCCATCTAGGATTGATTTTGTCTTGTCTGGGATTAGCAAATCTGGCTCAAACTCCATTTTTACTCCTAATCCATGACATGTCTTGCATGCTCCAAATGGCGAGTTGAATGAAAAACCCCTTGGTTCTAATTCTCCTATTGAGATTCCACAAAATGGACATGCATTATTTTGAGAGTAGACTTTTTCTTCGGTATCAACAACCATGACGTCTCCCTTACCTGCCTTGAGTGCTGTCTGGATTGATTCATAGAGTCTACTTTTTTCTTCCCATGATGCCTTGACTCTGTCAACTACGATTTCTATATTGTGCCACTTTTGCTTGTCAAGTGTTGGAAACTCTCCAGTTATCTCAATTATTTCTCCGTCTACTCTGATTCTTGAATATCCTTGTTTTTTTACATCTTCAAATAATTTTTCATAAGTTCCTTTTTTTCTTCTAACAAGCGATGCAAGGATTAGGATCTTTCTTCCCTCTGATTCTTTTAGAATTGATTCGCAAATTGATTCTACTGATTGGTTTGATATTTTACGTGCGCATCTTGGACAGTGAGGCGTACCAATTCTTGCATATAGTAATCTTAGATAATCGTAAATTTCTGTTATTGTTCCAACTGTTGATCTTGGATTTTTACTTGTAGTCTTTTGTTGTATTGAAATAGCAGGTGATAGTCCTTCAATTGAATCAACATCGGGCTTGTTCATCATCTCAAGAAACTGTCTTGCATATGCTGAAAGTGATTCAACATATCTTCTCTGACCTTCTGCATATATTGTATCAAAAGCAAGTGTTGATTTTCCAGAACCTGATAATCCAGTGATTACTACTAGTCTATTCTTTGGAATGTCCACGTTGATGTTTTTTAGATTGTGCTCCCTTGCACCACGGATGATTAATTTATCATTCATTTCTTAATTGTCTTTGAATCTTTGCTAATTTATCTCGATATTCAATCGCATTTTCAAAATCTAGATCTTCTGCAAATCGCTTCATGGCAGTTTCAATCTCGATTGCAAGTGTTTGTAAATCATGCTTTGACATGTGTTTTGTCTCATCTAGTACAATTGTCTGCTGTGGAATTGATTTTATAATTGAGGCAGGAGTGATTCCCATTTTTTGATTATATTCTACCTGTTTGTTTCTTCTCCGTTCAGTCTCAGATATGGCATTTTTCATTGACTGGGTCATTTTGTCTGCATACATGATGACTGCACCATCTAGATTTCTTGCAGCCCTTCCAAATGTCTGAATTAGGCTGGTGATGTTTCTCAAAAATCCCTCCTTGTCTGCATCTAGGATGGCAACAAGGGCGACTTCTGGTATGTCAAGGCCTTCTCTTAAGAGATTAATGCCTACTAGGACATCAAACTCGCCTAACCTTAACTGTCTAATGATCTCAGTTCTCTGCAGGTTTTCAATCTCTGAATGTAGGTATCTTACCTTTACCTTGTTCTTTGACAAGTATTCCGCCAAGTCTTCTGCCATTCTTTTTGTCAAAGTTGTAACTAGTACACGTTGGTTTTTGTCTACTCGTTTTTTTATCTCTGATATCAAATCATCCATTTGGTTCTCTGTTTTTCTTACTTCAACAACTGGATCTACAAGGCCCGTAGGTCTGATTAGTTGCTCTACGAATCTGAGAACTCTTATTTTTTTCATAATCATTAGGTGTTGCAGAAACAAAGATTGTGTTTTTGATATACTTTTCAAACTCTTCAAACTTGAGTGGTCTATTATCAAATGCACTTGGTAATCTAAAACCATAATCTATTAGAGATTTTTTTCTTGTATGATCTCCATTATACATTCCATGTAGTTGTGGTAAGGTAACATGCGATTCATCAATTACTAGTAAAAAGTCATCCCCAAAGAAATCAATTAGACAAAATGGAGGCTGACCAGGATCTCTTCCATCAAAGTGTCTTGAATAATTTTCAATTCCTGAGCAGTATCCTAACTCTTCAATCATTTCCAAATCATATTTTGTTCTCATCTCAAGTCTCTGCCTTTCAAGCTCTGGAAGTTCTGTTAGTCTTTGTTTTCACTCATTTCTAATTGATTGAACCGCAGTCTTTCTTACATCTGCTGCAACTAGATAGTGCTTGGCAGGATAAATCTTGATTTTGGAGACCTGTTTTTTTACTTGAAGCGATACTGGATCACAGATTGTTATCTTGTCAATCTCGTCGCCAAATAATGAAATTCTTACAATTGAGTCAGAGTATGCTGGAATGATATCTATTGTATCTCCCTTGATTCGAAATCTTCCTGCTAAAAGTTCGGTGTCATTTCTATCATATCGCGCATTGACTAGTTTTTTTATCAGTGTACCTCTTCCAACATCTGCACCTTTTTCTATGGTTATTGACATCTCTTCCCATTCACTTGGTGAACCAAGTGAATAGATGCATGATACTGTTGAAACTATGATGGTAGGCTCTCCTGACAAGAGCATCGCAGTTGCCTCAAGACGCAACTTTTCTATCTTTTCATTAATCTGGGTATCTTTTTCAATATATGTGTCAGTCTGTGGAATATAGCTCTCGGGTTGGTAATAGTCATAGTATGATACAAAATAACCTACATTGTTTTTTGGAAAGAACTGTTTTAGTTCTGCATAAAGTCGAGCTGCCAAAGTCTTGTTGTGTGAAATGACAAGCGTCTTTTTTCCAGTTCGTGCTACTACGTTTGCAACTGTAAATGTCTTACCACTGCCTGTTACTCCAAGTAAAGTCTGGACTTGTTTTTTTCGTACTCCTTGTACTAGTTGTTCTATTGCATTTGGCTGGTCTCCAGTTGGGTCAAATTCAGATACTAACTCAAAGCTTGGATTTTCTAGCAAACATTACAAATTGCCTTGTTTCAAATTTAAAGCAATGGTAGTTATGATATATTTTTACCAACTAGGCTCTTCTGATATTTCCAATCCATTCTTTGTCATAGTAACACCCATTATCTTGACTGTGTTTTTGGCAGTCGGAGTGTTACGCTCTAGGATTCTTTTTTGCAATTGCAAGCCTTGTCTTCTTGTCCATGTGCTGACCAATTTTATACTTGCCTCTGATTGTAATTGGTATTACCTTGATTATTGCAACTTCCTCTACTACTGGCATGTGTGGAACAAGTTTTTCATACCCGCCTTCTGGCTGGTATTTTTTCATTAGTTCATTTAGAGCCATTGCTTTTTCTTTTGGTTCTAAGACCAAACTTGCCCTTCCCTTGATTACCACGCTGATGTATAATGTATCTGCCTGCGATGCATCAGTTGGGGATGAAAAATATGATGGTAAAAATTCAAGACTTTGGTCAGCCTCAAAGCCAACCTTCGGATTTTTTGATATGTTTTCTAATTTCTCCCCCCTTGGATGAGAGTGCATGTATATGACATCATTTGCATAAACAAAGTTCATTGGTATTATCTGAGGAAAGCCGTCCTTGTCTATACTACATACCCTGCCAGTCTCTTGTTGGTTTAGAAATTCAATTATCTTTTCTTTTGATTTGATCTCTAGTCTTCCAAGTAGCTGCATAAAATCTGTTATCGGTGTTGATATTTCTGTATATAGTTTTTTAATAGATAAATGCAAGTATGTTTATCATAAGACATGCAAAAGGATTATGCCTGTTCTAATGTTGTATTTTCTATGATAGTAGGTGCAGTACTTGGATTTGCAAGTTATGTGTATACTCTATTTGGCTATACAATTCCGGCGTTTTTTTCAGTCTATCTAAAAGAAATTGGTGCTGCAATAATCATGATGGCTGTCTTTTTATTTGCAATTGCATGGCTAATGAAGGCAAAACCTCATAGACGACCTCAAAGGTATCTGGTCAAAGTATTTGATGTGTGTGGAGTAGAGATTCGTATTGATGGCATACGTTCTGAATTTAAGACACATGATGTAGCCTGGAGCTTTATGAAAGAGTACAAAAAGTCGTATCCATTCTTTAACTTTGCCTTGGTATCCGATCTTCCACACTCTGAGAAGATGACCATATTTAGATATCTGTAGGAAGAAAATTATTTTTATTTTGTGTAACTGGATACTATTTTCTTGGGTTGTTCTGATCTTTAAAGTACTTGAGTACTGTAGCACCAAACTTGTCTATCGATGCAAAGTATCCTGACCCCCAGAATCTTACAATAAAGTGATTAACTCCAGCTTTCATGAATCTCTCAAAGACTGGGATGATATCATCTGGTGTACCCATTCCTATTGATGAGCGGGCTACGCTATCTGGAATTGTCTGTGATGCTTCTCTCATCTTTACTATCCATTCTTGGTTTGACATGGAATATTCTGTAAAGTATTTCTTGAAATCAAAACCTGCGATATCTTCAATGCCGTGAACCTTGAGAACTTCTGGTTTGAATAGACTGACCTTTACGGCATTTTTCATTTTTGCCCATGCAGATTCTGCATCATCTGAAAAGTATACGTCGATATCTACTGCATAGTTAAAGTTCTCATCAGTTCTTCCATTTTCTTTCATCGACTTCTTGATCACTCCGACATGATCTTCGTATAATTCTGGAGTGTAACCAATTGGAATCCATCCGTCACCATATTTGCCACAAAGTGCAAGTGTTCTTGGTGCCCCTGCTGCCATGTAGATTGGTGGTGCTGGCTGACGAATGCTTTTTGCCTGTAAACATGCATCTTCTAATTGGTAAAATTCTCCCTTGAAGCTTACTCTGTGCTCTGGTGATGATTGGTAAAGTAACTTTATAACTTGTAATTGTTCTTCAAATCTTCCAACTGGTTTGTCCCATTGAATCTTAAACTCTTTGAGATTTTGTGCCTCTCCTGCTCCAATGCCTAATGTTCCTCTTCCATGAGAAATTCTATCAAGTGTAATTGATGCTAGTGCAATGTTTGATGGATGTCGTCTGACTGCGTCGGTGACACATGTGCCCAATTCTACTTTGTTTGTAACTGCGGCTATTGCAGAAAGCATGACCCATGGATCGTTTACTATGGCCTTGTCCCACTGTGGAACATTACTGTGGTCCATGTACCAAATAGAATCGTATCCTGTCTTGTCTGCTAAAACACATGCTGTGATAATCTGGTCTTCGTTTAGTCCTAATCGGGCAACGTTTAGTCCTTGCTGAATTCCAAATTTTAGCATTCTATCCGAAATCCTCACATTAGTCAATTCTTTGATATATTTAAGTTTAGACTGGAAATTACGACAAAAGAAAATTTAGAAAATCGACTCAGAGTCTACCGTCTACAATGTCCTTAAGAAGTCTGGATGACATCCTGCTTTGTTACTGGAAGTGGATTTGGATCCAAATGTCCCTTGTCTGTCATGACAACATCAGCTGCCTGATCATATGGTGTCTTTAGTGGAAGTTTGTCAAACTTTAGTTTCTCAATTACTTCTTTGAATTTATCATAGAAGATAGACTTGTTGAATCGGTGTGCGACTGTTGTACATGATGATAGTGAGTATCCATGTGGTACACCCTCGTTTGAAAAGACATACGATAGGGCATGTCCCAAAGTTGTTGATGCATTTCCAAATCCAATTCCAGATAGCATGGAACCAAATGGGTAGTTTTCTGGCTTGTTGTTCATGATTGCATCATATAGCACATCAAATGCAGATTTGCATAACATTTTTGTAAATTCATTTCCTCGTTTACTATCATATCCCTCTGTAGCTTGTGCACATGCATCACAAACAGAGTTTTTGACAATCGCTTCTGGGGTTCCATCCATAAAATATGCATCAATTACTGCCATGTCTGCCAAAAATCTCTCATCTTGTAATAGTTTTTTCTTTCCTTCGAATTTTAATACACAATAAGTTGTCATCTCTGCCCCTGTTCCAAATGTTGTTGGAATGAGTATCTTTGGAATCTTCATCTCCATTCCGGCATACTTTGCAACATCAAGGGAGCTTCCACCACCAAGACCAATGATTACAGCTGGATTTTTTGGTTTAAATTCTGCCATGACTTTGTTTACTGTTTCTATTGACGGTTCTGGTTCTACTTTATCATATAACATATAATCTTGAATTTTCATTCTTGCAAGCCACTTTGCTGATACATCAGGAGGTGCCGTGGTTACAACAAGGGCATTTTTTGGATATTGTGTTTCAGATAAGGCGTCTTTTCCAAAATTAATTGTCTTTGGCATTCTAACAGTATTCATGAAAAAATTAAACTTGAAACAATTATTATACTATTGCCTTGCTTTCCATATTTACTCGTATTAATAGGTACCAACTTCCCTGTTTGGTAGATACTGTATCACTTGGGCTAATGTCGAGTCTTAAATTGATTTTTTATAGTCTAATATTTGTCAGGCTTGGATGCATTCTAACAAATAGAATTGCCACTCCAACTACGATTGCCATTACCATTAGTGAGCTTACTGGGAATTCAGGTATGGCATTATTTGTGTTGTTATCGCTCATAGTTGAATTTGTAGAACTGGCTGTGGAATTTGTACTAGAACTAGACCCTACATTTAGATCAAAAGTTGCTGTTTCTGGAGGAATTGGCTGAAAGAGTATTCCTTCTACATCTACAATGACTTGGTAAGTTCCAGCTGTTTGAAATGTGAATGGAATGCTAACCGCGCCTTCTGCTGTGTGAGTTATAGGTATTCCAAATACTGCATTTCCACCCTGCATTACAGAAATTTTGTAATCTATGTGTGGTTGTATCTGGTTAGTTTGCTTGTTTATGAAACTGATCTTAATCTGGGTTGGGTCTCCTGGATTTGGTGCCACAGGATCTGTTGTAAACCCTACATTGATTGTTCCCGCACTAGTTGTTTTAACAATTGGATCTGCATAAGCCGGAGTTACTAGGATTGTAAAAACTGCTAAAATTACCAAGTATCTTTTTGATATCAACCTGATATCCCTTGGATTGTATCCTATATAAAAAAATTGTAATGAAGGTAGAGTGCTTAAATTCAGTTTCTTGTATGATGTAATAAAAAGACTCAAAATTGAGCAAATTTTCTTAATTATGTGATTGCAATAAATGCTCATTAGAAATTTCAAATCACTTTCTATCACCTCTACACAAAAAAATTCACTGTCTATACTTGAGGCAGGTCTTGAGGCTGCCTTGCCTGGAAAACAACTTGGTAGAATGATTCATCATGACCATCTGTTTATGTCGGGAAAAAAATTTGATCTTAAAAAATATGATAAAGTAATTCTCATTGCAATAGGTAAGGCTGCATATTCTATGGCAGAATCTGTTAATTCTCTTACTAGTATAACAGGGGGATTGTTGATTGTTCCAAAGAAAACAAAGACCTCCTTGACTAGAAACTTTAAGGTAATACGGGCAGGTCACCCATTGCCAAACAAAAATAGTATAATCGCAGCCAAAAAGATCCTCGCATTTCTAGAACACATAAAACCAAATGATTTTGTTATTTTTCTAATATCTGGAGGTGCGTCATCTCTGGTTGCACTACCTGATGGTATTACACTGGAGGATAAAAAGACCGTAACTGAACTGATGCTGAAATGTGGTGCAAATATACGTGAAATAAACTGTATCAGAAAGCACCTCTCAAAGATAAAGGGTGGTAGATTGCTTGAACATCTGAGATCCGATGCCATATCTCTTGTAATGTCTGATGTAGTGGGTGACGATCTGACAAGCGTTGCATCAGGAATTACATATTATGATAAAACTACTTTTTCAGATGCTAAAAAAATTCTGAAAAAATACAACTTGGAAAAATCAGTTCCAAAAAGTGTACTTAGACACATAGTTCTTGGGATGCAAGGGAAAATTCCAGAGACTCCTAAGAGACAAAAAATTAAGAACTATATAGTTTCGACCAACAAAGTTTGCCTTGATGCAATGAATATGCATGCAAAAAAACTTGGGTTTTCAACTAAAGTTCTTTCCTGTATGTCTGGAGATGTTAAAGATGTTGGAATAAAGATTGCAAAAACAATGTCAGATAAAAAAATAAACTGTGTAATCTTTGGTGGTGAGACCACTGTTGTTGTAAACGGAAAAGGAGATGGTGGAAGAAATCAAGAATTAGTGTTATACACTGCAATTGAACTTACAAAACAGGGCACAAAAGCAATTGTTGCGTCAGTTGGAACCGACGGTGTGGATGGAAAAACAAATTGTGCAGGTGCAATTTGGAAATCAGATCAAAAGATAGGCAAGATGTTATCATACCTTGATAAAAATAACTCTTATAATTTTTATAAAAGATATGGTGGACTAGTATTTACAGGTCCTACAGGAACAAACTTGATGGATATAGGTCTAGTTCTTAGGCAATAATAACTTGCTTGCTTTATTTTTGACCGGATCTATTATCTGATATTTGATATCAAGATCTCGTTGTTGAATAATTTGATCAATGAATCGAATCCTTCTTTCAACAAAAATATCATTAGTTGACTTGTTTTCTACTAGACGATCAAACATTGTATTTAGATCCAGCATGACTTTAACCGTGTCCTTATTTTTTATTATGAATCTTCCAATGCCCCAAAAAATTCCAACATGTAATGCAATGTATTTTGATTGTTCGATTGTAACTTGGTTGTAAAAATATTCTGCGTGTATTCTGCTTTCTTCAGATCTTGTCTGAGAATTTTCAATTATCCACGAGATCTTTTTTGATCACCATCAAAATAGTAGGTGTGTTCCATGTCAACATATTTACCAAATATGTCAATATATTTTCTGTATATTACTGAATAAGAAAAATAAAAACCTGTTATCGTGTTAGAAGCAAATTCGTTCTTTACAAATATGGTTGACGAACTTGTAGATTTTTCAAAATATGATCCCGAGCTTGCTGAAGGACTAAAGTGGATTGATGGCGAAGCACAAAAGCGAGGTATAACATTTTACGAGATGGTATTTCACGTACTGCACAGACATGATGTTGATTCTAAAGCAAAAGACTGGCTTGCAAATAGAAATTAAATTGCACTTAGTTTTTGTTTTATTCTTGTCTACTGATCAAAATTTTTTAATAAAATCATGTATCGGTAGACGCTAGACGCTTTTCAATTGAAACGTATTCGCATCCTGAAGGCCCACAATATTTTCCAACATAGACTGCTTTTGGTCTGTATAGCATTGGTTTTGGTGCGGCCTCTGCAAATTTTTCTTCTATAATATGTGCAGTCCACCCTGAAACTCTGGATATTGCAAAAATTGGAGTGTTAAGATCCATCGGAATGCCAAGCATATAGTACAATGATGCACTATACAGATCAACATTTGGAAATATGTCAGAGCTTTTGAGTTTTTTCATCTCTTCTTCTGTTACATCTTCAACCTTTTTTGTTATGCCATACCATGGCTGACCTGTTTTTTCAGCAAGTCTTCTTGATAATTCGCGTAAGACTTCTGCTCTTGGATCAAATGTCTTGTATACTGCATGACCCATGCCCATTATCTTTTGACCTTTTTCAAGTTTGTTTACGATCCATTGTTCGACCTTATCTTCTGCACCGATCTCTAACAACATCTTCATTACCTGAAAGTTTGCACCTCCATGAAGCTCGCCACTGAGTGCACCTACTGCAGCACTGACTGCAGCATACATGTTTGCACGTGTTGATGCTACTTCTCTTGCTGCAAAAGTTGATGCGTTAAAGCTATGCTCTGCATGTAATATGAGGCAAATATCAAAAATTCTTGCAACCTCTGTATCTGGCTCTTTTCCTGTTAGCATATGTAGAAAATTTGCCGCATGATTTAGCTTTTTTGATGGCTGGATTATCTCCTTGTCATTTCTTATTCTATCCCAGCATGCTATGATTATTGGAATTTTAGAAATTAGATTGATTGCTCTCTTGTAATTTGTATCTCTGTCATCAACTTTTTCTTTATCATATACTGCCATGAGCGAGACTGTTGATTGTAACACATCCATGGGGTTTGCAATTTTTGGTATGTTTCTTAGAGTTTTTTCTAAATTGTCTGGAATTTCACGAGTTGTAACAAGCATCTCTGAGAATGAAGAAAGCATCTCCTGTGTTGGCAAATCCTCGTTGAGGAGAAGACATGCTGTCTCTTCAAATGATGATTTTTTTACAAGGTCTAAAATGTCGTATCCTCTATAGATGAGCTTACCATTAATGCCGTCTATTGCAGAAATCTTGGTATCTGCAACCTCAATATTTCGAAGACCAATATTCTTTGTTTGCACGGCTAACAATGGAGAAAATGTGTATTAAATTATTACTAATTTTGAGAGTAAAAAATTAAGCACTAGGTCTAATCTTGTAACCTTGGTAATTATAGCAAAATTTATCATAAATTGGTAGAAATGAGCCAATGGGATGATGAATTTATCCGTCTAGTGGATAATTTTGTAGTGGAAACCAAAGACCCACGAGTATTGGAAGAGATTGCTGAACTTGACAGAGAGTCTCAACTTCTTGGAATTTCATTTTATGACATGTATTGCGTAGTATTGCAAGATGTAAAAGGTCATCAGACACTAGTTGCAGAATTTAAGACATACATGAGTCTAAAGAAAACAAAGCCTGTTTTTTAGTTTAAATGGGGGAGTACTATCCCGTCAATAATCCATGGTAAGAACAAGAACTGTTTGTGTTTCTCATAAAGAAGATGCCGATGGCATTGGTGCTGCATCCTTAATTCGTAAAGCGTTTGGAGGCGAGACAAAACTTGTTGATTATCCTGGATTGATGAATGAACTTGAGTCGCTAAAAAATGATGAAAAACTAAAGAACTTGTATATCTGTGACCTTGGATTGAGCAAATCAAATCAGGATCAATTTATTGAATTGCTCAAGGCATTGAAAAAGAACAAGGTGGCAATTACATACATTGATCATCATGACATTGAAGAGTCAATCAAAAAGAAGATCAAGGCAATGAAGGTAAAACTAATTCATACAATTAATGAATGCACTACCGTTCAAGTGTATAATGCATTTAAATCAAAACTAGGAGATTATGGTTCATTTCTCAGCTGCATGTGCTGCAGTTACAGACTATATGGAAGACAGACCCATTGGTTCTGCACAACTACAAAGATTTGACAGACAGTTTGTATTGCTAGAGGCAACCACTTTGACATTTACAATTACAAGTCATCAAAAAGATCCTGAATACTTGCTATATCTTGTTGATGAATTGAGCGAATCAAAATATCCTCACGCAATTCCTAATGTGTTTGAGTTTGTAAGTACCCAAGCTGAGAGAATCTCTGGTGTTATACAAAAAGTCAAGGACAACATGAAAAAGATGAAAAATCTATCATACATGGAGGTCAAAGACTCTGGTGCAAGCATGGCCGTAAATTTTGTTTTGGGATTATCCGGAAAAGAAGTTGGAGTGGCCTACAAATTAAGAGAAGAACCGGGAATCTATGCAGTCTCGGTTAGAGGCTCACGAACATGCAAGATTCATCTTGGAAGAATAGTAAATCAATTGGCAACAGAACTTGGAGGATCTGGTGGAGGACATGACAAGGCATGTGGTGCAGTTATTCCAAAAGAAAAAATTGGTCTATTTCTTAAAAAGTTTAATGCCAAACTCAAATAATTTCCGCAATTAAATCAATTTCAACTGCCGAGTTTAGCGGCAGACTTGCAACTCCTACTGCAACTCTTGCATGTTTTCCTTTATCTCCAAATATTTCAAAGAGAAGATCAGATGCGGCATTGATTATCTTTGGCTGCTCAAAAAATTCTTGAGAACTACTAACAAAACCTGAAACTCTAACTATTCTTGATATTCTATCCAGTGTTCCAAGTTCTGCTTTTAGCTGCGCCAAGACATTGATTGTGCATAATTTTGCCGCCTTTTGTGCATCTTCAATTGAGATTGTTGTAGGAACTTGTCCCTTGAATTGTACCTGTCCATCTTTCATGGGAATCTGTCCTGATACAAAGATCAAGTTGCCTGTCTTTACAACTGGAATGTAAGAGCCTGCAGGTTTTGGTGGGGTAGGAAGTGTAATGTTTAGTAATGCAAGTTTTTCATCAATCATGACATGTTTTGTATAATGCCTTGATTTTAATATGTTCATATATTATGCCAAATAAAATCAATCATATGGATAAGACCAAATCACACGGTGCCGAACTCAAAAAAGAACTTGACGTAATAATATCAAGAATAGGTGCACTAGAGGCGTCAACCACTGACCGTGAGAAAAAATCACTAATGGGTGTACTAAAGGTGCTTGCAGAAAATCAAAAACATTTTGCTGATGAATTTGAGCATCTCAAAAAAGCCCTAGATCTATTGACAGTCCAGTTCTTCAAAATGGAACAAGGCAAGAAATAGGCTGTAACTTACCTTTGATTTGCATGTTATATGACGACAATAAAAGATTAAATTCCACTACCCAGTGTTGGGAATCGAATGTCCGCACCTAGCGAGCCATCTGATGCCCCAAAACCTGTTCTAAAAGACAAGAATCCTCATAATTACAGAAAGGTTGGTTATTCGCTAATTGTAATCTCTGTATCTCTAGTTCTCATAGGATTACTTGTCATGGCAATAGGTAGCGACTATCATTTCTCAAGTGATATTATGGGCAATCAAGAACTTGTTTCAATGACTCCACAGCATGGATATAATATTGTTTTATATGATACTGCACAACCCGTTGGCGCAAAATTGAAACTACTAGATTCTGCATCTACTTTGGAAGATGCACAACAAAAGCAGATTCAAGATGCGCAACAAAACCCGACTACAACTGGTATGGTGATTATCTTTAATCAAACTCTTTCGGCAAATAAACAACTGGTGTATATTACAAATAGTACGATAATCCAAGCCCAGGCAGCACATCTGCAACAAGTACAGGCCCAAGCCGCAGCTCAAGCAGCGGCTGCTTCGACAAACCAAACTGCCTCTACTTCAACAAACCAAACCACATCAGCAGCTTCTCCTAGCAAAAATGTCGCATCCACCAATGCTACTAATATATCATCTAATACTCCGAATATTGTAACAACTAATTCGACCAAAGTTGTTGCAATAATTCTACTCAAGTTTCAGTTCCAGTACTGCATCTACGTTACTCATGTTTCAAACGCAACACTGTCTGGTAAACAAATTGGCATCTAATGTGGCAAGTCTAGGCAATTAATGCAAATGCAAATGTAACTTTATCTCATTTATCTAATGCCACTACTTCCAATGCCATATCTTCCACTCATACAAAACCTTGTCACTTTCAGAAAAAGTTGGAGTCCAAGGTCATAAACAACTCAGACTAACTCGTCATCAATATCTTCTATAGGTTCTACAAATTGTTTGCATAAACAAGTCTTGACAAGACACATTCCAATTTTTGTAAGAGAAGTACTTTCTTGGGATGGTACGTGGGCATCGCTTGTATGATGACATCTCTTACAATTCATAACTGAATCCTTTTCTAGTTTTATTTAATTTGATCTAGTCCTAAGCTTGCACGACTCCAGATATGTCACAGTGCTGGTACTGATATGATAAAAAATCTATTCCCCATTTCACTACTATCGCCTTGAGTTAAAGTGACAACAGTATCTCTTTCTGTTAAGGAGATCAATACAAATACCGTAATTTTCTTGTATTATGTATGTCATCTAATAATCTGATAAAAGAAACCAGCCCATATCTTTTACAACACGCCCACAATCCAGTTGATTGGTATGGATGGGGAGAAGAGGCATTAAACAAGGCAAAGCAAGAAAACAAACCCATTTTTCTTAGTGTTGGATATAGCGCATGTCACTGGTGTCATGTTATGGCCCATGAATCATTTGAAAATGAAGAGACTGCAAAAATCATGAATGAATATTTCGTAAATATCAAAGTGGATAGGGAAGAAAGACCTGACATTGATGATATTTATCAAAAAGTCTGTCAACTAAATACTGGAAGTGGCGGATGGCCCCTTAGTGTATTTTTGACCCCTGATCAAAGACCATTCTATGTTGGTACATACTTTCCGCCACTTGACAATTACGGAAGACCTGGATTTGGAAGTCTAGTTAGGCAACTTGCACAAGCCTGGAAAGAAAAGCCTCATGATATACAACAGGCAGCAGAAAATTTTGTCAGTGGTTTACAAAGAACTGAATCTGCCGTACATGATTCAAAGCTTGAAAAATCTATCCTTGATGAAGCCGCTGTCAATTTGTTATCACTTGTCGATATGACAAATGGGGGATTTGGGCAAGCTCCTAAATTTCCAAATGCATCTAATCTCTCTTTTATGCTACGTTATTCTAAATTGTCTGGGATTTCAAAATTCCAAGAATTTGTATTCAAGACACTGACGAAAATGGCAAACGGTGGAATGTATGATCAGATTGGGTGGGGGTTTTCATAGATATTCTACTGATTCAAGATGGCTTGTTCCACACTTTGAAAAGATGCTATATGATAACGCATTACTTCCTCCAGTATATGCCGAAGCATACCAGATTTCAAAAGAGCCTCGATATCTTGAGGTCGTTCAGGATACACTACGATTTGTCATGCGAGAGATGACATCCTCAGAAGGAGGATTTTATTCTGCATATGATGCAGATTCTGAGGGAGAGGAAGGAAAATTCTATGTCTGGAAGAAAAAAGAAATTCAAGAAATTTTGGGACAAGACTCTGATGTGTTTTGTTTATACTATGATGTAACAGACGGTGGTAATTTTGAGGGCCATACTATACTGTACAATAGTATGCACTTGTCATCAGTGGCATTTCATTTTGGCAAGTCTGAATCCGAGGTTAGTCAAATATTAAAACAAGGAAAGGAAAAACTCTATGCCACAAGAGCAAAACGAGTTGCTCCTGGAAGAGATGATAAAATAATGACAAGCTGGAACTCGCTTATGATCTCTGCATTTATCAAGGGATATCGTGTAACTGAGGAACATGATTTTCTAAAATCTGCTGAGAACTGCATCAAATTCATTGAGTGTAAATTGACAAAAGATGGACAACTGCTTCACACGTACAAGGATGGACAGTCAAAATTGATGGCATACTTGGATGATTATGCATACTTTGCAAGTGCACTACTTGATTACTTTGAAACTAAGCCTTCGAAAAAGTATCTTGACCTTGCAGTATATTATGCAAATTATTTACTAGACCATTTCTGGGATGAAAATCATAAAAACTTTTTCTTTACTGCTGACAATCATGAGAAATTGATCATAAGAACAAAGAATATCTATGACCTGTCACTACCTTCTGGAAATTCTGTGGCTGCTGCCGTAATGCTAAGACTATATCATATCACTGGTGAGAAAAAATATCTTGATACTGCAATCAAAGTAATGGAGTCACTTGGCATGTTGGCTGCAGAAAATCCTTTTGGTTTTGGACAATTGTTAAATGTGGTATATTCATATCTGATAAAACCGCTAGAGATTACGGTGATAAATTCATCAAATGCCGAAATTAAAAATTATCTGACAAAAAAATTCATTCCTGAAGCAATTCTTGTTTTGATTTCAACAAAGGAGGAACTTGACAATCTAAATCAATTACAATTTTTTGCAGGAAAAGAATATGATGTAAACAAAACTCGGGTCTATGTTTGCAGAGACTTTACTTGCTCTCTTCCACTTGAAACTATGTCTGATATAAAAAAACTAGTCTAGATTCTTTTTTATATTGATTTCTAGTCTCTGACCAACAGATGGGCTACCCATTCTCTCGTATCTCCGCTTTGGCATTGTAATTGTAATGGATGTTTGTGCATAACTTTTGATTGCTATGGTTGGCTGGGCTTGAAGTATAGCCTCAATAAACGGGGCAATCTGGTCTCTAAGTTCTGGGTCTAGCTTTTGGTTTATTGCATCAAGCATGAGTTGTTTTTGTGAAACTGGTTCTGTCTGGACATCTTCTACTAGGGATAGTTGTACAGTCTGACCGTTATCTACTAGCTGTTGAATTTGATAGTGGATCAATTCTGACATATGATACAGTTGAAAATATTGCAATTTAATGCTATGGAAACTGTTTTAGATGATGCCATAGAATGCACTGACAAAATTGTTGTCAACACAGGTGTGATTTGAGATTTATTTTATATTAAAATACTTGTTTGTATGTCGCACATGAATACGTGCATAAATATGCAATAATCATAATTTGCACATACCTGTGATATTATGATTTCAGAGAGATTAATGCGTAATGAACATGTTCTAAAAATTTTTTTTGAAACCACGCCTGATATTCTAGTTATAATGGATGAAAATGGAAAAATTCTTGACTGTAATCATCATTTTACAAAAAACTTGGGATATGAAAAAATTGAAGCGCTAGGAAAGATTGGGCCTGTAGATATGGTGTCTCCAAAAGATAGACAAAAAGCAATATCTGCTTTTAGGAAGGTAGTGACTGATGGCATTAACCTAAATGTTCAGCTTGAGGTGATGAGAAAAGATGGCTCTACCTTTTCTTCTATATGGAGTGGTGCCAAATTAACTGATGAATCCGGAAATCTGGAAGGATATCTAGTAACGGGAAAAGATCTTAGTGATATACATAGATTGGAAGATGAATTAAG
Organism: uncultured Nitrososphaerota archaeon; assembly: GCA_963824385.1. GTDB lineage: Archaea > Thermoproteota > Nitrososphaeria > Nitrososphaerales > Nitrosopumilaceae > Nitrosotalea. The sequence continues at coordinate 180,538 of CAWGPD010000004.1, read as the reverse complement.
AAAAGAAAAAGATCAAAAGTTGCTAATAATTGGTGATATGACTGCAAGAATTGCACATGATATTCGTAACCCATTAAATGTAATTATAAATTCTGCAAAATTATTGGAACTTCAATTAGACAATAATCCAAATGTAAATATGTCAAAACGTGTTACAGCGATTTTAAAATCATCCGAAAGAATGAGACATCAGATAGAAGATGTCATGGATTATGTAAGTAATAGACCATTAAATTTGTTGGAATGTTCTATTACTGATTTAATTTTATCGTCTATTGAAACTGTTCTTATTCCAAACAATATTTTAGTCAATTTTGCACAAGACGACGATATGGCTGTGATATGTGATAAGAATCAATTGAGCGCAGTTTGTGGAAATTTATTATTAAACTCAATACAATCTATAGGTGAAAACCAAGGAACTATTACCATTGATTGGAAAGTAGATGCAGATCAAATTGTGATTGATTTTGTAGATTCTGGGCCTGGCATATCGGAAAAAATAATGCCTCAAATATTTGAACCATTTTTTACAACAAAACAGGTAGGTACTGGATTGGGTCTTGTAAGCTGTAAGACGATAGTTGAGCGACACAATGGCACAATATGTGTGAGAAATAATCCTACCACTTTTACAGTCATTTTGCCAGTAAATCCATAAACAGTTTAGATCTTGGCATCAAGTATGTTTCGTTTTATCTGAGCGGCTCGCAATTTTATCATATGTGTAAATTCTTGAGTGTCCTCAAGCGATGGCTTTACTTTCTGATTCTGATATGCCTGTAAAAATCCAGAATATACACATCCTACTATGATTCCAAACGCATTTGCGTTAACATCTTCGACTTCTTCATGGTATGTCTTTGCTATCTGTTTGTAGGAGGCAGCTTCACTGATATAATAGTCAATTAGACTGTCGATGAATTTTCGTGTAGACTGGGGAATCACAAACTAGATTTTATTTGCATTGTTTATAACGTTTGATTTTTTTAAATGTTGAGGATTGGGAAATAATATTTTTCACATAGGTCAACATCGATCACACAACTAGAATAAGAACAAAAGGGAGATTTTATCAATCATGCAAATAACCAGTCCTTCAAGACTAGGTGATATCCAATCTGGCAATAAATGGACTGCAGTATGTTCTATCTGCTGGCATTGGTCTTCAGGTGAGAACAAAAAACAGGCAAGAGAACACCTGCGACACCATGTACGTTGTAAATACATAAGCGTGGATGAAGACCGAGTCAAGGAAATCAGGCCCAAAACTATTAGATAATTCCATCTTCTTTTATTATTTAGTTTGCTTACTTTTCACATTCCTTTTTTAGCTGTTCGAGCCAGTTTTGCTTGTTTTTTTCTAATTTTTTGTCAAATAATTTCTTAAAAAGCAGTACTAGGAAACCTTCTAGGCTTTCGTCATCTGATACCATTGTTTGCCCTTTTGTTTCTGTAAGGGTCATATTGTGAATTACATGCATCCCAAAAATTTTTGCCGTCCAGCCAAAATGATGAAATGGTTCAACAGTATGAATATTTGAGTGAATTTTTAATCTATTTATTTTAAAGTCAAATGTTGTACTGGGTATTAGTTGTCCATTTATCTTTGGGTTTTTGATATCTGTCTCCCATCTTGACCATTGGTCAATGTTTGTAATTATTGCCCAAATTTTTTCAGGGCTTGAATTGATAAGAATTGTTTTACAGTACTTTAATGGTGCGTCATTGTTGATATTTTTCACTATTGAATTTTTTTCTGCTAATTATATTAAATCTACTAATAATGAAGGTCTTGAAGTGGAATATTGCTAAAATAAATTTAACCAAGACTTGAATTGTTCAAATATTTGAATTAATATCTAAAATCCAATAGTTTCTAAAGATGAGCGAATCGACTGTCAAGGAAATAATGGCCGAATTTATTCAGACCATTACTACAAACTCGAGTGTTTTAGAGGCTACTCAGATTATGACAAAATTAGGAATGGGATCCCTTGTGGTTACACAGGGAGGACATCCAGTGGGAGTACTTACAGAAAGAGATATTGTAACAAAGGTTGCGTCTCAAGATTTGACACCCTCTCAAGTACTAGTTGAGAAGATTATGTCACATCCAATCATATCTGTAGAGCCTGAGATGATAATTGTAGAAGCTGCCACATTGATGTCTGCATATAACATAAGACGTCTTGTAGTTGTGGGAAAAGATGGTAAGCTTGCGGGAATAGTGACTGCAACAGATATTGCCTCATGGCTTGCAAGAAATGAAGATTACAAAAATAATGCACTAAATGCAATTGCACGATTGCATGACATACAACAGTGCATACCATATCAATAATATGTAATTCCTCTTCTGACACTAGAAAAAACTAGTATCGGTCTTTATTAGAAAAGAATACGTGTTAAATCAAATGAAGGGGTCTGATACCTTAATCCTTGTAATGGGCAAAAATAGTGGATTTTTATCAAAAATCAAAGACCTCTTGAATGCCATAAAGCACCTAAAAGAACTATAATTTATGTAAAATCAATGCCATTACAAACTAAATTTGACCTCGCATCTTTTGAGGAATTGGTTTACAGTGTTATCATGCCAATTGAAGTAAATCGAGTAAATAAGGAATGTCCCAAGTGCAAAAATCCTACAATATTTAATACTGGAAAAGAGTATTTTTGCGGTAAGTGTCTTAGTGAACTAAAGATAAATCAAGTAGCAGAAAAAATCACGGCATGATATAATGTGGACCATAGAGCAAGAAACAACTTATTTTAAGATCTACGATGACCGCAAGACTCTTGCAGGATATTTTGCACCAGAGTATGGAGATATTCAACCAGAAGACAAAGCAGACCAGGTTATTGCAGAGATGATAAAAAATCATGATCCAATTAAAGGTGGATATATGATGTTGCCTCTTGTCAAGTTTGGATTGTTTGAAGATGGAAAAGAGATGCACCTTGACTATGTTGCACAACAGCTGCAAGATGTCTATACTAGAATTTTGGCCTGGAAAAATCTGACTATGGAAAAACAAATTGAACATCATAAAATCTTGGTCTCTCATACAGACCATGACATGCTAAGCATTACACTTGGAATATTATTTGACTCTCCTGTTCCATTGGAGAAAAAAGAACTACTAGGAAATCTAAGTGGCATACTGGATTTTGCACATCAAAAAGGCTTACTGTGAGCCTGTAGATTTTGCATTTTCATAAGACTGGAGTGCATTCATTTCATATTGGAATGACTGCTGCAACAGCTGGTTTGATTTGGCATATGTCGCATTATCTCCTGTTACTACCCATTCTCTTAGAGTCTGGTCGCTTTCAATCTGAGTCTGAGTAGAGAGTTTGAATAATTCTAGTGACGGCGCAAAAGTCTCTGGTGCCTTTAATTGATCATATCTGGGGAGAATGTTTTGTACTATCATTATATGACTATCAGTTATGTTGAGCATCTGGTCTTTTGATATCTGCCCATTTTTGTATTGAGTAAGGTGTACATCAAAACTCTGAGTCTCATTTTTAAGATCTTGCTGAATCTGAGCCAATTGGTCTCCAAACCTCTGACCTGAGAGCTGTGTCTGGTCTAGATAATAATTTACAATGATGACTATGGCTATTATTAAAACACCAATTGCAACAGTCTACCTGCATTCTTAGATTAGGATTTGACACCTTTTTTTTTCGCACATGACATCTAAAGTATAATCTGAAATAAATCTATCAGACGTGAAAAATTGTTTCTATATTATATCTACTAGAAATTACAAAACATGCATTGATATCTTTTAATCTATGATTAGACACCAGTCATTTTTGCCACACTTGCACACAAACCCTGTATCTTTGATGTAGTCCTTGTATTCCAAGTCGGTGCATGGACCCATATCTGGAATTACAAATTTAGTCTTGCAGGTTCTACATATTGCTACAAACCCTATCATGATATTTTTCCTAATCTTCTACTATATCATACAATATTTGTAATTGTGTATTTTGGAATCATCATATCTACTAGTTGTCTTTTTTATTTTTTACATACATCAAATTAAATTTGTCACTGAACAAAGATACGTAATGTTTTATTTATTAAAAAAACATCGAAGCATAATGAATCCAATAGTAAAATATGGTGCATTTCTTGCATCACTGATATTGATTATGCCATATGTTGCTTTTGCAGATCAGGATTCGGTAACTCCATCCTCAAACCTGCAATTGTAACTGGCATCTGTGACATGTATTGATACTCATGCCACTGATTACCTCAGCGATGTTGTAAATGTCATAAACAATTCAACAATAACTTCAACCATAACAAACAACGACATTCAGAAATTAAATGCTGATCTTACTGCACTGCAAACAGATGCAACAAACAATAACGCAGCCCAGTTTAAAATAGATTCTCAGCAATACCACTCTGATCAGCGAACATCTAGCCTTGATGCAATTTCTGCAATAAGGACTGTACACAGCAAGACAGTCAACTCTACTTTAAAATCAGATAATGCTCACTACAATCATCTCAGAAGAGTTGTCTCTTTGCAGTCCAACAACAAAAAGGCCAGGTGAAGATTCAGAAATTTGATAGGGCTATGACAAATGCTCAGAACTTGTCTAACAGGTTGACAGAACATGGGGCAAATACTGCAAGTCTTAACCAGACAATTGATAATGCATATGATCAAATTCAAGCATTCCAATCTGCAGTAAGCGATGCTCAGAACAAAACACAGACTTCAAACTGCATTGAATAGTTTCTGTTTGTACAATGGATGCAAAACTGGTGACAACTTCCACTTTGCAGCAAATACTGCAATCCAGGCAGATCAAGCAAAATTAAATCTGCTTGCTGGCAAAAATAGCGCATCTTCATTTCAATCCCTAGTTGGCCAAGCACAGGTTGATATCACTAATGCGCAAACCGCACTAAATCAAGTAGGTTCTAACCAGTATCAAGGAACACAATCAAGTGCTATTTGGAGTGACATCAAGGCTGCAGGAGAGGTAATTCATCAACTGCAAGAAATAATAAATCACAAACATTAACTTCCCATCTCCTTTTTTATTTTTTCCAAGTTTATCTAATGTCTTATGGGTAAAAATATTGAAAATGAGCAAAATGTCTTTTAATTAGAGAAATTACCAAATTATTATTCATGAAGGAAGCGCTAATCGAACTTGTTGAACAATTAATGGAATTTGGTTATGGGGATCCTGTTAGGTTAGAATCCATACTGAACAGATTGAAAACTGAAGAAGAAGCATATCCATCTGATCGAAGATATGTGGACATGTTAGTCTCAAAATACCTCTATCCGCATGTGGAAGAAAATGAATATCAGAAAAAATCAACCGTAGGATCTCTTGAGAAAAAAATTCAAACTGCAAAGCAGAGATACGAGGGAGACACCACATCCACTAATGGACATCTTGCTGATTTATGTCCAAAATGCGGAACTCTTGTACCACTGATGTTTAGTTTTTGTTCAAGATGTGGGGCATTTCATGACGAGCATAATTTTATTGATACTAGAAAATCTATGCAACAAAAAGGAAAACTTGGCACTAAACAATCCCGGCAAGCAGGACTTGCAATTATGGGAATTATTTTCATAATCCTCGGAGGAATTTCAACCATGTTTTTATTTGGGTATTCAAATCTCTGTAGTTCTATAGTTGGAATATTTGCACAAATTATTCAACAGCAAACGCAACAAATATGCTCTATGATTCAAACTTGGTACTTTATTGGAATTATTGTTTTAATAATTGGAATAATTTTACTTGCAGTACGAGCAGCCAAAATACGACATCAGAAAAAAGTAAAACCAAACAAGATTTCTTGACCTTTGAATGTTAAGCGATTATTATCAAAATGCAATAACTGACTATGTATCGCATCACTAATCGACACATGAAATTGTTATCCTAAACACGGAATGATTTTACTTGTAACGCGATTCATTAATAGATCAAAAAAAGACGGGAGATTATTTTAGATTTTGGCCTTTTTCAGAAAGAATGGTTCTAAGTTTAGATTCAAGTCCCTGCCATGCTTCAATTTTTGCCATCTTTGATTCCCACATCTTACCAAAAGACTCTACTACAGCATCTGCCATTTTATCAAGTGTCGTTCCAAATTTGGCATCAATTCTTTTTCTGATGCGTTCAACTTGGGCTTGATACAGTGCATCCATGTATGCATGTTTGTACATCTTTGTCATGGAATGTGATTGGTGCCTCTCGCCACAACCGCATTCTCCATGAGATGACATGTGACCGCTGCCATGGTGTTCGTGAGAAGACATTGATCCGCAACTCGCATCTTGCGCCGCCTTCTGATTTGCATGATTCATGTGTATCTTCCATATTATTTCAGATACTATAATACAATCTTTGTATATTAACAAATGGATTGATTTTCAGGTTTGGTTTTGCAAAGTAGTCATGACAAGATATTTTTCTTTTAAAATGATTTTATTAAAAATTTTAGATGAATAATAGTCTCAATTCAGTAATGCATCTTAATGCAGGCTAGATAGTTTTTTGGCAGAGATGATTTTAGCCCTGTTTTCTGTTCTTTGAAGTATTTGTGCCCAGTTAATAAAACAGGACCAAATTATTGGTTCCTTGATATTTTCTTTCTTCATGCCAAATTTTCTAAAAAATGTCACTGTATCTCAAACGCCTCCTGCAGTAGCGTGAGAAGGACGTGCTCGTAAAGAAGATGAAAGTATTCTCAAAGAACGAAATGTATCCAACAATCTGTGTTATTTTCTTTAATATCTCTTCTTCAACATGTCTTGTCCAGAGCATCTCTGGAATGTCAACTGCTAAAAATAACGCTGATAAAAACAATACCTCTGCTGCAGCAACTGCAATATTTTGTATCAATTTCCCAATTCCTATGTGTATTGCAAAGTCGTTTGGGTCTCCGCTTATCATTATGGTAAATGCCCTATCGGCAGTTATGATGTCTCTGAGAATGCCTGCCTTTGTTGCCTGCATAACTATCCCTATTGGTGAAGTTGAAGTCATCTGTATCTTGTATCCGTCTTGTTGCAACATTGTGGTTATTTGCTGGGCTAGTTGATTTAGGTCCTTGTTCTTGTTTTGAAACCTAACTATTTTTTCAGAGACCATATGCATAACACTAGATTTGCCTAATAATTAAATTGTCTTTTTGTTTTCAAACTGTTTTGATTAAATGATAACTACAAGTTACAACTTTTGTATTGTAAATTGATTGACCAAACTTTTAATGCTATTATATTTTGCCACTAAAAAGTGAGATCTACTTATTAATAGACGACGGTTAACACAAATTCTGAATCGTTCTAAGATATTACTAATTGTCATAATGGTATCCATGACAAGTCTTGCTTTTGGTGCTCTGGAACAAACTGCACATGCCCAAATGGCCTCTCATAATTTCCACTCTCAGTATAATACTAGAATGAGTACAACCACGTCTACTGGTACTACACACAGTATATAATATTGGGAACACGGCAAATTCTGCATATTCGCATAATGGTACACCCGCCATACCTTCATCAACTTACCAAAACTCCCAGCAATCATCAAGTTATGCATATTCACATAATGGTACACATACTATGTCTTCATCCAATTATCAAAACTCATCACAATCATCAGGTTATGTTTATCAACAAAGGTATAATTCTACAATGAGATCCCAAGGGCCGCCATATGGACAAACTTCTGGTTCATATAACTCATACTATAATCAAATGCCACAACAAAATCCAGGTTTCTAATAATGGACTTTCAATACAATTTTCTACTTATCCGATAAATCCAGTTGTTGGCACACCAACTTATTTTAAAATTAATTTCAACAAGTCTAGATGTAGATTATACAGTTTCTATAACACAACAAGGAAATCCGATATATTCAACTTTATCACATACTGCTCTAGGTGTAGCAAACATTAGTTTTCAGTTTCAAACAGCGGGAACTTATCAGGTGACAATTCAAGCAAACGGGATGCAACAATATCCCATTCAACCAGTGATCAGCACATTTTCAATTACGATAACCTCAAACCAATCTACTCCATCGGTTTCCGTAACGCCCAACTCTGCATCTTATGTTCCGGGTCAAGCCTTGACATTATCTGCAATAGTTGCTGATATGTCAAATTCACCTACGATGCCAACAGGGTCAGTAACTTGGAGTGACGGAAATATCGGCGGTATATTTAGTTCATCTACATGTTACTTGTCATCAGGCACATGTATTGTTACATATACTGCACCATCTAACGCGCCAAATTCTATTACTATGACAGCAAGCTATGGCGGTGACACTAGTCATACTGCAAATTCGGGATCTACAACCTTGCAATAAACTCAGCTTCTATTACTTCATCTTCATCAGTTACAGTATCGCCAAATCCAGCAACATATGTATCTGGAACTGCAGTGACATTTACCGCAACAGTTACTGGCTCTACATATTCTCAAAATATCCCAACGGGACAAGTAATTTGGAGTGACGGCAATACTGGTGGGACGTTTAATTCATCCACATGTGACTTGTCATCAGGCACGTGTACTGTAACATACACTCCCTCATCTAATGCACCAAATTCCATTACTATAACAGCAAACTGATGGCGGTGACCCTAGTCATACTGCAAACTCTGGAACGTCACTCTTGACAACAAACTCCCTTTCATCTTCATTAGTTACAGTATCGCCAAATCCAGCAACATATGTATCAGGAACTGCAGTGACATTTACCGCAACAGTTACCGACCCTGCAGACTCTCAAAGTATTCCTACAGGAACAATGATTTGGAGTGATGGAACTGCCGGTGGGTCGTTTAATTCATCCACATGTGACTTGTCATCAGGCACATGTACTGTAACATACACTCCCTCATCTAACGCACCAAATTCCATTAGTATAACAACAAGCTATAATGGTGACACTAACCATGCAGCAAACTCGGGAACGACAACTTTGACAATGAATTCCTCTTATTCTACTACCTCATCAGTTACAGTATCGCCAAATCCAGCAACATATGTATCTGGAACTGCAGTGACATTTACCGCAACAGTTACCGACCCTGCAGACTCTCAAAGTATTCCAACAGGAACAATGATCTGGAGTGACGGAAATTTTGGTGGTACATTTAGTTCATCCACATGTACTCTAGCGTCTGGCACATGTACTGTAACATATACTCCATCTGCAAATCCTCCAAGTGCAATAACCATAACTGCAAGTTATGGTGGTGATGCTGCACATCAGGCAACTACTGGCTTGGTTCAGTTGTCTGCAAACACACTTTCAACAAGTACTAGTACTACATCGTCTACAACCGGACTTGATCCTACAACTGCAGCAATTATTCCAAACCCTGCAACATTTTCTGCTGGAGCCAAAGTCACATTTGCTGTAACGGTTGCAGATACAACTAATCCTTCTTCAAGTATGATTGGACTAGTCACATGGACAGATAATGGAGCAGGTGGCTCATTTAGTCCAGATACCTGTATAGTGTCAAGTAATACTTGTTCACTTCAATACACCCCGCCTTTGAATCCAAGTAACAGTGTGACTATAACTGCATTTTATGCAGGTGACTCTACTCATTCAGGAAGTACTGCAACATCAGCATTATTGGTAAATGGTTTGTCATCATCATTATCTACTACTACACTTGCAACTCCACAAGAAATTCAAGACATCAGTCAAGCCAAAGCCAACCAAACGATAGCTGCAGAAGTAAATGTTGGTACTAATCAATCCACAACTACATCAATTGACAATAATGTTACAGTTCAAACAACCAACACTACACCAAATTCATTAAATGTCAATGTAACTGCACCCAGTCATACAGGGCCAAAGGTTATTTCATTTAATCTTAACGCTACCACAATTAATGTAGCAAATCTAAAGGATCTTGGTGTGATGTATGATGGACAGCTCATACAACCGGCAGCAAACATGGATGCCATATTGCATGCAAAATCAACAGATAATCCAAGCTTTGCCATAGTAGTTACTCAAAGTGGAGTACAGGTGTTGGTTCTAGTTCCGCACTTTTCTACCCACAGTATAACTATAATGAACATGTCAAAGATAATGTCTCCAACAGTTCCTGAATTTGGCCCTATAGTGGGAGTGGTAATTATAATATCTGTAATTGGAAGCATAGTGATATCTAGAAGATTTGTTATAGTCTAATCATTTTTTTAGCTTAATTTACAATTTTTGTCTTTAATTTCTAGTGTGTCCAAAGATGATACATCTTGAATGTGGAAAAATATTTGGAAAACTACTATAATGGTAAAGTTACATGTCCGGTATGACAAACAGCAAGATAACAGCTGAACGTGATGATATTTTTATCAATCGACTAGATGATTGCAAGTTACTTGATGTCATGGATAAAATTTACAAAAAAGAATACGACTTATCTGCAAAAAAATATCTATTGAAAATTCCAACTAGATTGCAGGCAGAACGCATGCTAAAAACATTGGAATCTGCACCTGTTTCTATTACAGAGATGTTTCAGAGAAGACTTGACTACAATAGTGCAAAGAAAGGTCATCATCCAGTATGGACTCCTACCATTCCAGTTCCTGCAATAAAAAAAAGCCCTGAATACTTTATTGAAGAGGGAAGCAGAACTGGGGGTTTTCACGCCAATTTTCCAAAAGATGCCGGAACAGGAAGGCTGCTTTATACTACCATGAAGCCTTCGGAATTTCTCAACTATGCATTTGCAGGAGAGGTTATTGAAAAAAGATCAGAAGATGATGTAAGGACTACTGAACTTTTGGTAAAACACAAACGAAAGCGAATTTCAAAGTGCAAGCCACAGGATGCACCATTTCTAAAATTGGATTTGATCAAGTGTCAGTTTGTCTATCATGATGGAAGACATAGAGCCGTTGCAGCAGATGAATTAGGTGTAAATGAGATTCCTGTATTTATCGAGCATGATATACCGATAGATACTGAGCAGGCGCGATGTCTAAAAGACAGGACTATGTGGAAGAAAGAAGCAACTCCATCGCTTAACCTGCGTCATTTTGATGAAGTATGATTTATCTAACCTGAATCACGGTTAATTTTTTTCGCATCTGTTTCTTTTCTTGTGACAATAAAACTTACAATTCCAACTATACAAATTGCGGCAATCTCAAAGACTATCCAGTCTGTTCTTGGAATATTGATTATTTTGTTTACAAACGGTGTAAAGATTGGAAATCCATACGAGTCTTCAAACATGTCATATGAAATATGAGCAAGTACACTTGTAAATGCAATTGCCCCTAATCGGTAATCCTTTTTTGAAAAGACCAGTGATAAAATAATTGTAGACAATACTGCAAATGTGATGGAATGACTCATTCGAGGTATGGCTTCTACATGTAATAGTCCTATGAGATGATCAGAGTCTATTAGGACTGCTAGTATTCCTCCCAGCAGTATGTATCGGAGTCGTAATGTGACAATTCCTGCAACAAGCCCCCAAATGAAATGTCCTCCAATCTCTTTTACGCTTAAACTTCCATGTTCTATTGGATTAAGCAACACCATTCTGTCTGGAAGAACTGTTCCGACTAGAGAAAATCCTGCAGATATTGCACAGTAAACTAGTGATACACTGACTACAAACACTATGCTTTGTTTTTGTATCTTCAATTCTTGTTTGATGTTATAATATGTAGATAATTATGCGTTTGAACTTTTGAGCATATTGAAAATTAAATACATCCTAAATGATCTGAAAAAATCAAAAATGGGGTTATAGGCAATTTGCCTATTCAAATATATTTCCACAATCTGAACATGCAATTGCAGATTCTGATATGTGGACGGTTTCACAGTTTGTACATGTAATCATTTGTATGGTATTGTAATACAGTTGGCAATCTTTAGGGATGAGTATGTGATTCTATGTTACACAAAGTCTCGTAGATACGTTTGCGACATCTTGCTTAATTTAATACCGTGTGTTTTTTTCGCGGTATTTGCTTTGAATACAAATATCAGTACTCATATTTTTTATCTTCAAACATGCTCCATGATACCAATTTTCCTCATGAATAATATCTCCTTCAACAAACTTCATATCTTTACCACAGATTGCGCATGTAATCATTCTGCTTTATCGTAATACGCTTGTACTCTTTATAGATCAGTATGTAATTGATACATTCAACTTATGGAATGATTGATTTTTGAATTCTAATCGATGTATTTGCCTTCGGGATCTGCCTTTAGTTCTATAATCATTATACTGCCGCTGATGTAAGAGTCATTTCTTGTTGTTCTTACACGTCCCACTTCAATGTGATATGGGTATACATCAACTACGACTGTTCCAACCTTAACATCAGATGGAGCATCTGTAATTACAATATCTTCTTTTTTTACTCCATGATCGACTAGTTTTTTGATACAATGGTCAAGTAATGGCTGTGGCAAGCCATGGTTAATTGCCCAGACTGTACCTTCGTATTCTATTTTATCCAACTATGGTATCCTTGGCTTGCTAGTATAATTATCATACTCTGTTACACGCTCATGGTTTTGAAAAATTAAATGATAATGCCTCGATAAGAAACAAAATTCCATCGATAGTTAGTTTCACATGACATGTCCGACTATAACTGATTAGTAGACTAATAATTGGTACACAAACCTTTAATCTAATCAAGTGCTGTAATGAATCAGATTGAGATGATAGGCAAGATAATCGTAATAGCCATACTTGGTTTGGCTTTTATTGCATATACTGGAGTAAATGCCAGTCAATATTATCAGGATTTTATTATGATCCGAGACAAGGCACAACCAATGGCTGATAATTTAATTGAAAAAGTTTTGGGAGATGCAAGTCATTACGATCTAAAATCTAAAATTGATCAACTAACTGGAGGAAAAATAGGATGACTCTAGAACAAATTCAAGTAACTTTGGTAACATAGGGAGTCAGTTCATTTGGCCGAATGTAAAAATCATAATTATATCACCACTCAAAAGGGAAGGTTTGTTTGCATAGATTGTGGATACGAGAGAAATTCTACACACAAGACAAAAAATCTTGCAAAGATAGTTTCTGTTCTAATGATATGTGTGATTGTATCTGCTGGATTTTATTATGCAAATACAAGTAATCTAGGTCAGAAATTTCTTAATCTTGTATCAGAGAAAGCATTAGACACATCACAACAAATTCAAAAAGAAGCCACAACACTTGCAAATAAACCCACTGCGCCAAGTAATGCTCAAACCATAAACAATACTACATCTCAAATTAATCCTAGTAATACTCAAACCACAAACAATGCCGCATCTCAAACTAATCCAAGTAACACAATCCAAAAACCACAAATTTTACAATCAAACATATCTCCAATCAGAAGTAATAACAATGGTAACACGGCGCAGGTTCCAATTCCAACTCTAGCTACTACCCAGTCCCCTGCAGTACTTGCTGAATTAAGAAATTACGCATTACAATTAATCAACAATGATAGGGCAGCTAATGGGTTGCCACCTGTTACACTGAGTGACAATCAAGCAGCCCAGGCACAGGCGGAGGACATGTTGAAAACACAAACATTATCACACTACATGTCAGATGGTGAAAAGCCATACATGGTGTATACAAAATATGGTGGACTTGGAAATGTAGCACAAAATGCAGCAGATTCCAAATATGACAACCCCTCGGCATGCCAAGATACTCTAGTACTTTGTCCAGCACTTGACCCAAAAACTGAGATTCAAAAGAGTGAATCTAGTATGATGAATAATGATCTAGTATGTTGTAACAACGGACACAGGGATAATATTTTGGATAGATATCACACTGACGTAAGCATTGGTATTGCATATACCAAGTATTCCTTTTTCATGACCCAGAACTTTGAAAATAATTATATGAGTTTTATAAAGTCACCTTCTGAAAACAATGGCGTTGTAACTTTTTCAGGAAATCTAAAAACTGGCTCATTGCTAAGTATTGGAATATTCTATGATCCTCTTCCTACAAAGCAGACCTATGAAGTGCACAAAAATGATGGTTTTTACAAACTAGGAAATCAACTTGTAACTATAGTGCCACCTCCTGTAACCGGTTCATACTATCAGCCAAGTAATGAAACTTTGGAGATTGCAAATACGATGGTACAGATGGGTAACTATGTAGATACTTCATTTGACCTATCTCCGTTTATCACGCAAGGAGGTGTTTACACCATGGTTGCATTCTTGCAAAATGGCGCAGAACAATTTCCATTTACATCATATTCTATTACAAAAACAACTCCTATGGTTCAAGACGGATTCAAATCTCCCAATGTAGATTATGCATGTACCGTAAACCAAATTGGACAGTATAATGCATTACAACAACAATTCAATGCACTAGAGATACAATACAATAACTTGCCAAAAATAGCTATATCTCAGCAAAGCTATCAACAAGATCTGCAAATGTATTCACAGTTGGATTCATTGCAAAAGCAGATGGAAAATTTCAAATGCTAGACGTGAAAATAACTCGCGACTCGAATTAAAAATGGGATGTAATCAAAGTCTGATTCTACGGAATCTTTAAGTTTTGTAATATCAACTATGATATAATGTCTGAAACCCCCGATATTCGAAAAACAGTAGAAGACAATAGGGGAACGCTAAAAAAATTACAATTAAAAATTCCTGCTCTTCGAGAATACCGCAAACTTGAAGATATCAGAGCTGCCGACCAGTTGCTAAGAAAGCAGATCTCTGGCAAACTAGATGACTCCAAGATAAAACTTGAAGAGCTAAGAAAAACAATGACTGCAAAAAATGATTTTGCCAATCTTACTATTATGGGAAATACAATATCTCAAATCCAGCAAGTATCTGGAGCAATACAGCACGCTCAGCAGGGTTCTGCGGGAATATCTCCCAATATACGAATAGACGAGGGAGTTCTCAACAAGCTCTATGAATATGATTTTGATTCAGTCAATGCATCTGAGCAAATCTTTACAACGTGTTCAAATTCCATATCTGATTACAACACTGGTAGACAAATCCCAGACATTGCCTCACAAATTTTATCACTGCTGGATGCCCTTGACATGTCATGGAAGAAAAGACTAGACTCTGTAGAAAATATTCTAGTTACAAAGTGATAAAAATGGTGACAAACTACATGAGGTGTAAGTAAAATGTTTGGAAGAAAAAAAGAACCTAGTCTAGGAGGAAGTGTAGCCGGTTCAACTACTATGGAGTGGGAATCAAAATACAAGGAAGGCAACATAATGTGGAAGGCTCCACGACTCATCAGACTCAATGATAATATCGTAGTAAGAGAAGATGAGATTGCAGTATTTTTTAGAGATGGCAAGGTGCTGACTTATTTTGACAAGCCAAATAGATATGCCCTGACAGACTTTAATGCTCCCATTGTTGGTGGACTGTTAAAATTTTTCACAGGAGTTGTCCAAGCAGCTGAAGTTTATTATTTACAAAATAGGTATCTTGATGGAAAATTTGGTTCACAGGGTCCTTACCAGTTTGTAGACCCAGTGTTTGGCATGGTAAACTTGAGAGTGTTTGGAGAGTTTAGATGGAAGATATCATCACCAGAGAATTTTATTAATCAATTTGTTGGAACGTTTGCAATACAGACATCTGATGCAGTTGAATCTAGGCTCAAAGAACAACTGGTACTTCTAGTCTTCAATGCACTGGGAAAGATGAAAGAAAACGGACTCAAAGTTACTGATATAGCATCAAACTTGCAAAATATAGAACAAGTTGTTTTATCAAACGCGCCATCAAGTTTTGGACAATATGGAATTGAAATAAACAAGATTTCTGGGCTTACAATCAATCTTCCAGATGAGGTACAAAAGGCAATCAATACAAAAGGAGAGATGTCTGTACTTGGAGTAAATTACATGCAATATCAGGCAGGTCAAGCAATGACGGAGGCTGCAAAAAATCCGTCAGGAGGCGCAGGCTCTATGGCTGGACTTGGAGTCGGGTTTGGAGCAGGTTCTGGAATTGGATATGCAATGGCCGGACAGATGGGTCAGGGATTGTATCAACCTCCAATGAAACAGTGTCCCAAGTGTAGTATGATGATGCCAGTGGCAAGTAACTTTTGTCCTAGTTGTGGAGCAGATACGCGGCAGACTGTACAAAAACTCAAGGTATAACCTGTCCAAAATGTAATAGTATAATTGCAGTTGATTCTAAATTTTGTTCACATTGTGGGAATGCAATAAAATAATTCAAAGATATGTTTTGTGTTAAATGTGGTCTACAGCTTGCAGATGATGCAGTCTATTGTATAAAATGCGGTACAAAACAAACTCCAATTACACCTGCAAAACAAGATGCAAATCCAGCTGCAAAACAGGATTCAAGTCCTGAAGCCCAGCAAGTAAAATGCTCCAGTTGCGGTGCACCTATAACTCCAAAATTTGGAGAGATGGTCATATCATGTGAGTATTGCGGAAGCAGCATCAGTTTAGAAAGCACTGGATGGCAAAATATTACAAAGCATTACATGCTGCCAATAATAATTTCTGATCAGGATCAGATAACTACAAGATTGCACCAGATGATAGACAAGGGACTTTTGCATAGGCATCTTCAGGAAAGTTCGGTGCTTGAAGAACTTGACTTTCTAATGGTGCCATACTGGGTTGTACCTGTAACTGCAAAAACAAATCTGATTGCAACAGATATTGCAGTAGAAATTGGAAGCCTTGCTGCCACTGCTGCCATGGCAGGTATGATGGGGGGAGCAATGAGTGGTGGAGGTAGAAGAGGTGGATATGGAGGTGGAATGATGAGCGGCATGTTGTTTGGTACTATGATGGGAGGAGGTGGAATGATGAATAACAATGCAACCAAGGCATATACTTTTGATGAAATCTACAACTGTCCTGTTGTAGCAGTAAAATCATTAACAGCGTATCAACCTCATGGTTACGAGTTTTCATTTGATCAAAAAACTGATTTTGACTCAAAAAAGATTCCAAAGTCAATCAAGGTATTAAACGGCGATATCAATGAGGATGCTGCAAAAAGCCAGGCCAAAAATATAGTTGATCAAATCCAGTCGCAGAGAGTTCATGCAAAATACCACATGATTAGACAAATGGAGACACAGGAAGAAGTTGCAAGTGGAGAATTGTTGCATGTTCCAATATGGTTTGCCCAGTATGACCACAAGGGTAAAAAGATAATTCTCATAGTTGATGCAAATTCTGGAAATGCAATCAACAGTATAGGACTGTAAAGAATAATTCAAAATAAATTATACCCTCTGAACATCTAACTACGTTAAGGAACAACGGATGAAGATCTCAATTTAAATAATGGATTTTCATCATTGCAATTATTGGACAAGGATGCAACAATTCTGAAAATTGATGAAATAATTAGAACCTTATCTAAATCAAAAAAACAGTCAACCGTTCTAACAGCTGATGAGATAAAATCAATTCAAAACGTAGACTCGGAAGACCAGTCAAAGTTGGCAGACAGGCTAGAAGATTTGGTAGTCTTATTAAGGGATGATCCTGATAACAAGAAGAAGATAAGAGAAACCAGACAATTGGCTTTTGATGAATTTGGTCATGTAGCACCAGTATGGAATGCGTTAAAATCTGTAGAATCCTTGTTTTAAAATCTGATTATTTTAGAATTATATCTTGCACAAAATAGTTTATTCTAATAATTAAAATAAATTTTGAATCTTTATTGTATTATAATCTGGTTTTGGAAACAAGTTACTTTCAAAACTTGCATATCTTATGATATGATTATACGAAAAAATATCTGAATGGAAATTTACCAGTCTTTTGTTGCATCGCCAGAGAACATGTTTTGCATATGTTCTATTATATCCGATGTTCCACCATCTGGTCCCCAAGTAATCATGATAAGATACTTGTCTGCAAGCGGCATTGTCAATCGTCTTAGCTTCTCATATACTGCTAAAACATACTGACCTTTTCCAATCTTTGGCTCAAACGTCCTTCTAATCTTCCATGCGTTTGCCGCATACTGTAGCGTCTCTTTTGTATCTTGAGGATTTAGAAATGGTTCTATTCCTTCTCTTACTCGAGTCTTGATTTCATTTCCTTGAATGTCAGCAATTGTAGCATATCTAATATGCTTGTCCGTGTGCATTATGCTTTCAAGAATTGTGTCCATAGTCATGACATCCTTACGCAATCAAAGTACTAAAGGAATTCTCAATGTTAAAAAATATAATTTGATTTTATAATTGAAAAATTAATTTTTGCACGGCAGTGCATACTACAAACTTATCATCAAGATCTACTATAATAAATCATGAATATTTATGATAAAAAATCAGTTCACTGTTCACAATGTGATAGATTCATAGGCGAAATAGATGCTGATGCAGTTGTAGTTTTACCAAAATGCGGTAGATGTGCAAATCCAATGCCAGAAGGTGATGACAAGGTACAATACATTGTCAGCAAGTTTAATCCGCGACCTAAAAGTTTAGTGCCGGCAGACTCTTCTTAATTTTTTTTAAAGTATTGAAAATGTACAAGTTTTGAGCACATGTGGTAAATGCACAAACCTGGTTGATGTAACTATTAAACAACCGACACATCTTAT
Organism: uncultured Nitrososphaerota archaeon; assembly: GCA_963824385.1. Taxonomy (GTDB): domain Archaea; phylum Thermoproteota; class Nitrososphaeria; order Nitrososphaerales; family Nitrosopumilaceae; genus Nitrosotalea. Next base: position 161,850 of record CAWGPD010000004.1, on the reverse strand, counting down.
GTAATCCAATCCTTTAAGAGCCATTTATGAAATAATACAAATATGAAACTTATGAACTTGCAAAAAATAATTATGTTATTACCGTTGATTTCTGTTGTTTGCTTTTTTGGAGGTTTGCCAGCTTTTGGACAAGAAATAGAACTTACAAATATTCATTCTAGTCCGTCCCAGATTCATGTTGGAGTTCCTATTGCAATTAATGCAACAATAGTAAATAATTCTCCTAGTGCAATCAACTTTAATGGAGGATGTCTGTCTCCACTTTCTATAACTTTTGATAAGAATGTGCAGATAGGTCAAGCAATGGGATGCTTTGCAATATTTAATACAAATCTTAAACCCGGACAGAACACTACTGTAGTTGGACCAGGTTCTGCCAACTTGTTTACTGCAACTTCACCTGGAACTACAAACGCAAATGTAACATTCTCATATAATTCTGGAAATCAATCGCAAACAGTCTCAAAATTGTTTACCTTTGATATATCTGACAGTACGACTATTCCAGAATTTCCTTCTATTTCCATAGCGATATTTACACTATCTATAGTGGTATCCATCGTATTTGTCTCACGAAAAAATAATAATTTGTTTAAACTCTAGTTATTAGTGAACTGGTGTCTATATTCTCAAAGAATGAGGTAATGTCCAAATTTTTTGACTAGATGAAACTGCTTGAAGTTAAGTAATGCTTTTAAGTATACTTGGCAAAGAGCCAACAATGGTGCTAAAGGCAATCTTTGTAATCCCGGTTATTTCGTTATTGTTACTAAGTTCAAGTCTTGCTGGCAGTGGTGCACTTGCCATGCCTGGAATAGATGAAATCAACGGTCCTGGCGGATTGATGTCTAACACTGGTCTTTCAATCCAATCTGCAAGTCCTGGTAATCCACTACAGATTGAGGAACATCATCCAGCACACATCAAAAAATTCATTGGCCACTTACAAGGTGTTAGTTTGTCTGGTGGCGATGCTCCTGCAATTATTCAGACCGCTTATGGTTTCAACAGTATGGGCTGTACTTATACAACTACAACTGATGCAACTGATCCATTGCTTTGTGGTCATGGTCAAACAATTGCAATTGTAGATGCATATGATGATCCAAACGTTGCAAATGATCTTAATACCTTTGATTCGCAATTTAATTTACCTGCATGTACTACTGCTAATGGCTGCTTTACAAAATCTACTCCCCAAGGAACCTCATCGACTGATTCTGGCTGGGCACTGGAAATCTCACTTGACGTACAATGGGCTCATTCTATAGCACCGGGTGCAAAGATTGTCCTTGTAGAAGCGTCTACCAGTTCACTTGGTAACCTTCTTTCTGCAGTAGATACAGCAGTAGGAACTGGAGCACAACAGGTGTCTAACAGCTGGGGAGGCAGCGAATTTTCAACCGAGTCTAGTTATGATTATCATTACAACACTGCAAAAACAAGCTTCTTTGTATCATCCGGAGATGGCGGTCATGGTGTTTACTGGCCAGCAGCCTCTCCTTATGTAATATCTGTAGGTGGAACTACACTGACTACTGGCACTTCAGGTAATTGGGTAAGTGAAACTGCTTGGACAGACAGCGGAGGCGGTGTCAGTGCATATGAACCAAAACCAAGTTATCAGAATAATTTTAACACAAATACCAAAAGGACAGTTCCAGATGTAGCATATGACGGTAATCCAAATACTGGTGTATATGTATATGACAGTGTTCTAATTAACGGTGAAAGCGGCTGGTGGATTGTTGGAGGCACAAGTGCTGGCGCTCCACAATGGGCTGCACTTTCCGCAATAGCAAATAGTAAAAATGCAAATCTCGCATCTGCCTCATACGGAACAAGTAATGCCTTGTATGGTTCTGCAGTAGGTAGCTTGTATGGCACTAACTATCATGATATTACATCTGGCAGCAACGGAAACTGTGGCGCAGTATGTAATGCAGCAGTAGGTTATGACGAAGTAACAGGTCTTGGCAGTCCACAGGCAAATAATTTAATTTCACATCTTACAATTCCGCCAACGCCTAGCTTTACAATCTCTGCAAGTCCTTCATCCTTTACAGTATCTCCTAACACACCTCAAACTTCAACTATTGCTGTTACATCAATAGGTGGTTATACGGGAACTGTTACACTGACTCCTTCATCTGGCTCAATTAGTCCAACTTCTGTTGTTGTACCTGCTTCCGGAAGTGTTACTACAACTCTTAGTTTTACACCCACTGCATCTACTACAATCACAATATCTGGAACTGATGGCACCCTAACTAATTCAGTTTCTATCCCAGTTACAATAACTCCATCACTATCTGTTTCAGTTACATCTGCTGGAACATTTACACAAGGTTCTACTGATACTTTTACTGTAGGAGTTACCAGTAATTCAACTCCAGTTAGTGGAGCATCAGTTACATTAAAGGTAACAGCTTCAAATGGAAGTGTAGCGCAAGGAACTGGAACGACTGGCGCTAACGGACAATTAACTTTCACATATTCAATTTCAAAATCTGCCCCAACTGGTACATATACTGCAAGTGCAACTGCAACAAAATCTGGATACATCTCTGGTAGTGGCTCTGAAACATTTGTAGTTAATACAGCATCAGTTAAGAATAACTCAAAGTAATTGAAAGTCAAATTTTCAACTGTTCACATATTCCTATTGTGATTAATTAGAATTATTGTCAAAAATTTAATCCTAGTTTTTTGAATTAATTTACATGATTTATACTGTCACAAGCAAGTCTTATCTAATCTTGATACCATGATATTGCATGCAGTTTCTGGTAGAATCTGAGAACATAGATGGCCTAATTCCAATGAAGGATGTGCCAGATTACATCAACCATATAGTGATTCCAAGCTATGAACAACTAATAAAGTTGGAATCAGAAAACAAGATTAAAGGAGGACTTTTGGCAGGACAACGAGCAGGCGCATTTGTAATGGACGCATCATCTCCTGAAGAACTTGGAAAAATGCTAAGAGATATTCCGTTTTGGGGAATGGTAAAATGGAAAGTTACTCCACTACAATCATTAAAATCCGCATTGGAGCAAGATGAGCATATTGCAAAGATGCTTTCAGGACAATAGGTCTGAGAGTAAATCCAGTTTAATTTTATTTATAAAGTTCCTTTGACTCTCTTCCTAACACTTATACCAACAAAAGAATTTTTTCTATACAACATGACAACAGTCCAAGTTCCATACACATGTGGCAAATGTAAAACTCAGTTTAAAGTAACTATGAAGCTTGGAGAGCCGTTCACATCAAGACCGTGTACTAGATGTGGCGGTACTGCATCTGCTCCGCCACTTTAGAACCATTAGGTGCTTATAATGAATAAATCCTAAATACTGTGAAATAATCAAGCATATAATGACTGGCTGGCAAGACCATCCATTTGAAATTAAAGCAAAGGCAGGAGAGACAATTGCATTTTGCATGTGTGGAAAATCAAAGAACGGTCCATACTGTGATGGCTCACACAAGGACTCTGGAATTATACCCAAAGTTATGACATATGATAAAGAGACTATCATTCACGCATGCGGTTGTCAGCAATCAAAAAACAGACCATTCTGCGATGGTACTCATAAAAATTTAAAATAAAATCTAGTGTGTTCTGACAGATATTTTCAGCCTTGCATTTTGTCTTCTTAGGTTGTTTTCAAAGATTATGTTTCCATTTCTTATGGTATAGTGTGATTTGTATATCTCTTCTTCAGGTAAAAACTCGAATGAAAAATCTGCATTTCTAATCTCTGACCTGATGTATCTACTAAGAGAGTTGCCAAGATCATCAAGACCTACTTCTTTTCTTGATAACAATATAGTCCTAGGATAATAGTCTCGACCAAACTTGTCTATTACATATTTTATTATTTTTTCATCACTTGACCTATGATTTAGCCACCATGTGGGTGAAACATCCATAAAGAAAATGTATTTGCCCAAGTTTCTCTCTACAACATAAGACGACATGCTAAATTTATGACTGTTCTTCAAGATAAGTTTTCTAGACTTATTTATTCCAGTGATAATCAAACCATCTTGTCTTAATTTCAAATCATTTCAGATTGGCCGAATAATTTTTTATATGTATTTGACGCAGTAAAAGTAGTGCAAAAAATATCTTGTCAGTTTATCTATTGGATAATTTATCCTAAATGCATTGTCTGAAGATCTGATACAATCAATCGAAGAACTTGTCATCAATCGCAAGAGATCTGGGATAGGACAATTAGAGTACATTCTAAGTGTACTAAAACAGGGCAGTCCAATTTTTTTAAATGTCAAAGATAAGGGAATTTTGATGGCAGGAGAGATCACTGATAGTTCTACGCGCTCAGAAGGCAGACTTGATCTGCGCAGAATGGACAAGCAAGAAAGAATACTCAAAGTTCTTGAGCGATTTACAAATGAATTTGAGGCATTTGCTCTTCCATTAAATGTAGCCATCAAAGAGTATGTTCTTTTCATGGTAGTCTGCTTCAAACTTGCTCGCAAGTTAAAAGATGGAGCACAAAAAAGTCTGGTCTTTGCCCAAATACTTGCCAGGATAAATCAAATGTTTGTCAGCCATCCAGTACTATACAGTAAACGTGCAATCAATGACCCTTTGGAACTTCTCTTTCTTGTAACAGAGTTTACAATTGAGGCAAGCAAGAGCCTAGAGTCTTCTTATCCACTCGATGATATTACAAAGTCACAGTTTGTTACCCTTGTGGGAAAATATTGTGCTGATTCGGAATCTCCTTTTTCGGATTTAATCAAAGACATGTCTGGTATTCCAAAATTTAGGCTCAACATAACAGTTGGGCATGAACATCGAAAAATTGTAGAAGATGTACTACGATACTGTTTTCCAAAAATGTCCTCCAAAATTAGAATTGATGCTGTAAAAAAACTTGTAGCAAAGATTACCTCTGGAGAAAATGATTCTGCTGTTTTGACTCATTACAATACCTTGAAACTGATGTTATCTGGAGATGATGACTTGACAAGTGAGATCTCAAATCTTGCAAATCAACAGATTGCCAAAAATAAACATAATAGATTTGTTGGTGGAATTTTGACTGAATTGTATATCCTGGGCAAAAAATAACAGTTTGGAATTAATGTGAAAAAAGTATCTTGTATGATGATTCTCAAGTTTGATATTTTTCGACGCCATTATAACAAATCCCATTGAACTATTGGTCCTGGTCTTGATGCATCGGGCGAGTTGTGTTGGATGAGAATGTATTTCTTGATTTTCTGACCACAAGACGCTCAATTAGGGCGTTTAAAGATGATGCAATTGATGAATCTAAACTGTCCAAAATATTACAAGCATGTAACCTGGCTCCATCTTCTGGTGGATTACAGACATTTGAGATATATCATATAAAAAACAAGGAAATCAAAGAAAGACTTGTTTTAGCTGCTAAAGACCAGACTCTAATTGCTCAAGCCCCGTTATTACTTGTTTTTTGTGCCAATCCATCTCGCTCTGTTGAACTATTCGGAGAAGAGATCCCAGTTCTTCTCTGTACAAGATACTACTATTGCGGCTGCATATGCTCAACTAACAGTTCACGCACTTGGATTATCTACTGTATGGATTGGTGCATTTGATGAAAAAAAAAGTCTCAGAAATATTGCATCTTCCACAAGGTCAGAGGCCAGTAACTATAATTCCAATAGGTCATGAAGACGAAAAACCAAAGGAAAAGATAACCAGAGGAACAAAGGATTTACTTCACACGTTAGACTAGATATCATTAAAATTATTTTTCTAATTTTTTTACAAAAAAATAAATTAAAATGCATTTAGTTTTTATGAGAGAAAATTTCCAGCATTTGTCGTGAAGATCACATTCTTGGTTTTAATATTGATAATGGCATCTATCATTGGACAATCTCAACTTTGTGCATATGGCGAAATATCTACTCTTACGCCTCCTCAAAATGTAATGATAGTAAATGGCACAAGTTTTGCAATTCCATATGGTGCTACAGGGGGAACTGTTACTTTGATTCAAGCCGATACTGATGCAAAAACAATAGATGTTAGCGTACAATCTCTAAATGGAGGAAGCCTGACAATAACTTTGCCAAACCGACTTATTGATGCATATGAAAATGCGTCTCTAGAACCTGGATATCTACATGAATCAAGCAACGAATCTCATTTTGTGGTAATGAACAAAAACCATGGAACTTCGTATAAATCCGTTGATACTCCTGATAATAGAACACTGACCATACCATTGAATGCTGGAAGTAATACAATTGAAATTAAAGGTACGTACATGGTTCCAGAATTTGGATCCTTAGCATCTATCATGTTAGTAATTGCAGTCATTTCCATAATCGGATTATCCAAGATTCGTTTTAAATTCTAAGTTTGTCCTGGTGTAAGGGTCTATTTTCACTTAATAACAATATTCCAAATTGTTAGAATTAACATTTGTTTTTACGAATTGTTTCTATCATACAGTTAAAATGCTGTTATTAGCTTGACCTAAATGTGCACGCAAATTGATAATTGTGTCATCATGTTCTGTAACGGGCTCTTTTTTTATGGATCTCATTAGGGGGTAAAAAAATTGGTTGACTTTACAACGACACTGATACTCAGTGCGGTCATGGGTCTCTCTACATTTCTTTCTCTACCACTTGTTCTCCGCAAAAAACTGGGTAATAGAAAAATCGTATTTTTCAACTCTGTAGCGGTTGGCATTCTTGTCTTTCTGATGGCAGACATCTATTCTGATGTCGCTCCGATGTTAAGTGATGGTTCCTTGCAAGGATATGGCACATCGCCATTTTTTGATGGTGTATTTGGCGCATCTGTACTGGTGGATTTCTTGTCTTGTATTTCTTGGAACACAGATCAAAGCACGGGTTATCGCCTATCAAACTGGCTCTGATAATTGCCATTGCCATGGGATTCCAGAATTTGACTGAAGGATTAGTCTTCGGAGCTGCAAGTGTAAAGTATGGACTTGTGGGTGAGACGTTTGTAATACTAGCAGGTTTCTCAATTCAGAATTTAACAGAAGGCTTTCCAATTGCTGCCCCGATGGCAGGCAAATTGGACAAGAAAGTGCGCATATTGTGTTTGATGTTCCTAATAGGAAGTATTCCAACAATACTTGGTGGTGGCATTGGATATGTTTACAATTCAAATGTCCTTGATGTACTGTTCAATGGCATAGCAATAGGTACTATACTATATGTAATACTTCCAATGTTTAGAATACTTTTCAGAGAACCGCGTGAGGAACCAGCACAGATTATTGCTGAAATACCGCATGGCTCAAAAGAAAAACACCATACTCTACTACACGTATTAACCCAGCGAGCTATCTATATGGGAATTTTTATCGGGTTTGCGCTTGGCTGGCTTGTAAACCTAGTGTAGGGCGTAAAATATTTCGTGTAAACTATCTTGAATCAAAAATGTTTCTCATGCTCTGAAATGATTTGTAACGCAGTACTTTTGGCAGACATTTCTGCTGTTTTTTTATCATCTGCACTGGTTATTATGATGACATCCTCATCTTCTGGCTTCAAATGTGACATTATAAGATTGTATATTTTTGGTTCTTTTCTTAAAGCATCTTGACTCTTGTTTGGCATTGTCAACTTGCGGTCTCTGAATGTCAAGGTAGTTGCACCTATGGACTCCATTCTTAATTGCAATATCTCTCTGTTCAATTCCTGTTCTTACACTGTATGCAAAACCCCTAATCAGTATGGCATGATTGAATCTGCCTAATACGATAGAGCATTTTGGAATGTCTGTCTCTGAAGGTATGACTGCACATAGTTTCATGTACATGTTCTTCCTTTGCCTGTTAGCCACATTCCAGCATTGGAGTTTTCTATCAAACCATTCATCTTTAGATGTTTTACCAGTGTCTTGATAGAGCCTTCCCCAAGTCCCATCTCTTGAACAAGTTTACTTCTACTCATTTTTCCTGTTTCCATCATCTGCATGGTTTTAAAGACATGCGCCATGTCAAAGCTTAGAATCCTGCTTGGTGCATACCTGTCTGTAACTTTGGATAGTAGTCGAATCACTATGGTGCATCTTGTGTAATACAAAAAGTTTGAACTGTATTTATGTAGATCTCAAATTAATTTTGAGTTGGATAAACCGTCCAATAATTTAAATGATATGCTATTGGAATTTAATACGTGAATTTCAATGATTTCAGTCAAGACAGATCAGAGGAGAAAGACATAGTATGACATATGACTGGGTATGGATAGTAGGCGGTTTAACCTTGATTGCGATGGGACTGCGTCATGCGCTTGATGTGGATCACATCACTGCAATAGACAACCTCATTCGATTCAATAATGCATCAAAAAGAGCAAGATGGGTAGGGACTGGATTTAGCACAGGTCATATGGTGGCAGTTCTTGCAGAAATGATTCTCATGATATTTGTTGCCGCAAGTGTAATAGACCGAGGCGGTGTATTTTCCTTGTCTACCGGAATACTCGGAGCCGCGGCATTAGGATTTATCGGCCTAGTTAACTTTTATGCCATGAAAAAATATGGCAAAACTTCTGCTACCATATTGGTAGGCAAGATTCTTCCACGTACTAAATTCATGGGTACAATGGGTTCATCTTTCATTGTTGGCATTGTCTTTGGTTTGGGATTTGATACTGCAACGCAGCTTGCTGCTATCGGCATGGCTGCTGCTACATCAGTCGCTGCAGGAATAACAACTGCACTTGGAATGATGGCAGTGTTTGGTGTCGGTATGGTGGCAATGGACACTCTGGACAGTGTATTGTTTAGGGCCGCATTTATCAAAACATTGGGCACTACAGGTTTTAGATATCTATCATATGCATTAAGCTCAACTGCATTAATAATAGCAGGCTCTGCAATGTATGAAAGTATAACTAATTCTACTATAGTTCCAGAATATACTGGACCTGTCTTGGCAGTAGGAGTGCTAGTTTGTACATTCACATATGCACGTGCAAGAAAAGGCAGACATCCTGAAAGTGAAAAAATTCTAAAATAAAGACAAGTTTGTGTTCAAAACATTAAATGATTTTAAATTCTACTATTAGGGACAAGTCATAGATGTCTTATGATAATAATTCTGATAATCTGAAACCCAGAGTGTCCTTATTGGGGCTCTCAGCTGGTGAGAAAACAAAGATTGTTATTATTTACGTGTCCATAATAGCTGCTACGCTATTTGGATTTGCCGCATCTGCTATAATTGGTAGCATATCAATTCCCTTGGCAGGTCTTGGAATTGTAGCATATGTCTTTGGATTGAGACATGGTGTAGATGCTGATCACATTGCAGCTATTGATAATACCACAAGAAAACTAATGCAAGAAGGAAAAAAACCACTTACAGTTGGCACATGGTTTTCACTTGGTCATTCTACAATAGTCATCCTTATGATTATTGCCTTGGTCATTTCAACTCGCGTCATTGCAAGCTCTATTCCAAATCTCCAAAATGTTGGAGAGATAATTGGGACTAGTGTCTCAGGTACATTTCTGTGGATTGTTGGACTGATTAATGTAGTAATTGTCTTTGGCATATACAAGATTTACAAAGAACTCAAGGCTGGCAAACTTGATCCAGCACAACTTGAGGAGAAATTAAACAAGCGTGGATTTCTTAATAGATACTTTACTCCACTTTTTAAAATTGTTCGAAAACCTTGGCAAATCTATCCTATTGGGGTGCTATTTGGTCTTGGCTTTGACACGGCAAGTGAAGTTGCCCTTATTGCCATTAGTGTTGGAATAGGTGTAACCTCTTCTATTCCAATATGGATGATTCTTGTTCTGCCGTTTATGTTCACATGTGGTATGGTACTAGTTGATACAACGGACTCGATTACAATGCGAATGGCATATGGATGGGCATTTCACAAGCCTATTCGAAAAATATACTACAACCTGACAATAACAATAATCTCAATACTAGTTGCTTTTGTAATAGGCAGTGTAGAGATATTGCAGGTACTTTCTGGTGAACTCAAATTCACTGGGGCATTTTGGAATTGGCTTAACAATCTTGATTTTGAGACTTTGGGATATGGAATAATTGCAATCTTTGTGATCTCATGGCTTGTCTCAATTACAGTCTACAAATACAAAAAAATAGAGAATACCGCTTAATTGATTTAGACTAGCTTCTCTTTATCATCAAAATACTGCGCCCTGCGAATTGTATCAATATCTGATTCACGCAGTCGATTCCCAAGTATTACATTTAGCTTTTCTAGGCGAGCTTTCTTAATTGCAATATCTTGCATCAACTCTTGTTTTAGTTTGATAATCAATCCATTTGTCTGACGAATCACTTCATTTATGTCATAAGGCTTGTAGATTATAGACGATGCATCAAGTTCAATCAATCTTTTCTGGGTATCTTCTGACAAGTCTCCTGTTATCAATATGACAATGGCGTCTGGTTCGATCTTTCTTATTTTTTCTAATGAGAAAAACCCGTCATGATCTTTCATTGTTACATCCAGAAATACTATGGTTGGTCTGAGTTTCATGAATAGCTTGACTGCCTCCATCCCATCATATCCTTTGCCAATGACATTGATGCCCTTCATCTTCAAAAGTTCACAAAGAAAAGCAACCGTGTCAGCATCATCATCTATTACTATGGCGGTGATTCCATTGTTAGTGTTTTCATCTACTGGAATTTTCATATCATCACTGATTGCATGTTAAATTTGTTAATTGATTGAAATTTCAAATTGCCAACTCTGTAATCCTCTATGTGTTCACAAAACTTTTCAATTATTTGTCGCTCACATTTTTTGCCCACCTCGTCTTTTGCAGTCAATATTAGTAGATTCCAGTTTCCAGTGACTGAAGCAGTTAGTAGACAGTTTGGCAGTTCCTTGACAAAATTGCAGATCTCTTCTGACAAGACATCTGATGGTTTGTTTGTCTTAAATTTCAAATATAGCGCCTCAAAATCGTCAACTAGTAATTTATGAAGTATGGCCTCGTATCCTGTTATTATCTTCCTTTTTTCAAGCCGTTCTATTCTATATGAAACTGCTCGGTCTTGAATGTCATGACCTTCCTCTCTGAGTTTTTTTGCAATCTGCCGTGATGGGGTTCTTGCATTTTCCATGAGTAGTTCTATAATTCTACGATCTATGGCATCAATTGCAGTCATGAATGAATTTGACATTACTTTGTATTGTAAACCAAAACACACTTGAATTTGTGGAGCGCCAAATTGAACAAGCTATGTTTGACAACTTTTTACTATTATTTTCTAAATTGTACTTCTACAAAGAAACTGTTTACTTTGATTCTTGGGTTGTAGCCTTTAGGGTCATTGTACTTACCACTTGGGATAAGGTTCGTATCTTTTGAGATACTGTCTGATCAAATTCTTGGGAATTATTTGCCTGAACTTCTGCTACTACATCATAGGCTCCAAATGTGACATTTGCGTTTTTTACCTGTGGTATTAGTTTGAGTTCTTCAATTATGTAATCTTCTGCTCCAAGTTCGCAGTTGATTAAAACAAATCCCTTTTCCACACTTTTTTGTCTGTTTTACGTTACTTAACTTTTGTCAATTATTTCTAAAAAAGCATTTTTTATCATGGATGTAATTTGTATCCAAATTAAAACTTGAAAAAGACATACGCATAAAGCACGCAAGAAAACAAAGTAAAACCTGACTAATTCTGGAGATGTTGCAGTTTATCCTTGTATTTCCTGTCATACTAATTGCTGCAAAGAATATACTATATTTGTTAACGCGCATGATGTCTACCGGCTTGTACACGGACTGGGTGTTGAGCCTGAGACCTTTCTTGAGATTTATGGTGCAAAGGACTTTGATCTTGGCATAAAGGTAAAAGAGGGATTAATTGATCTTGCATTAAAACAAAAAAGCAACGCATGCACATTTCTTGTAGAATCAGGAGAATTCTTTCGTTGTACAGTAAATGATTTCAAACCTGGCGTATGTAAATCATATCCGTTTCAGATGCAAGATGGTAAACTAGTTCAGATGAGTGACAAGTTATGCCCAGTTGACTGGGATACGCGAGAATTTGAAAAAATGATGGTATTGCATCTAAAAAAAGACGAAGATGAATGGAAATTTTATCATGACCTAGTTTTGGAATGGAACAAAAAACATTGGTTAAAAAAATCATTATCTGAATTTCTAGTCTTTATCCTAAACAGAGTTGATATTTCTTTGATACGTCCCTGATTCTTCACAGACTAGGCACATAAAATGAAAAAACAAACGAGAGATTTAATCGCATAATTGTAATCTAGTCTGCTCAGTCTTCCAATAGTTTCTTCGTTCTATGATTACTTGTTTCTCACTTTCTAGTGTGGTTTTTTGCTGCGCTGTTAGAGCAGATTCATGAAGTTGAGCAATTATTTGATCAATTCGCTCGTTGAAAAATTCCACTGATTCGTTTACAAATTCTGCATCAGAGACATTCTTCTTCATTTAATACTATACGTCATCAAACTATATAGGTTGAATCGTATCGGAAAATCCGATGCAGACTTGACAGAACCATCTGAGATCATCTTTTTATTTTATGAAGTTGTATTAATTCCAGGTAGCAACCACTGAGATGATACACTGACGCGCCTATGCCGGATCGGTGGATGAGTGGTCTGAGGATTACTCTGTAATTCTCGTGTATTGCTACCGATTTAATTTCTATAATTTGCATTGTTGTATGGGATAGAAACTATCTGTTTTAGACAGCTACACTGCTATATTTGTAGCAGGTGTGATATGTGGAAATTTGAGATATTTTAAAAGCCAACGAAGGGATTTGGACCCTCGACCTTCTGATTACAAGTCAGATGCTCTAGCCAGGCTGAGCTACGTTGGCATGTGGTTATGGGTTTTACAAGGTGGTTTAAAATGTTGTCACACTTGGAAACGATCAGAATACGAGTTTCTTAAATTAAGACCACACCGAATTTATATCCAGATCTAAGACTCTTCGCATTGGCCAACCCTGAAAAAAAATGCGATATCTGCGGCAAGGCATTTGAAACTTCTGATAAATTAAATCAACACAAGCTAGACTCTCACAAGAATAAACCCGCAAAGGTTAGGCGAACAGTATCCCAATCTTCTAGGTACAAGGCAACTGGAATTGCAGCTGCTATTGCAATAGCCCTTGTAGCAGGCGTATATTTTTCTGAGAATCAATCCTCTCCTAGAAATCCAATACAAGGGGTTGAATGTGAGCCTGTAGAGGCTTTGATATTTCATATTCATGCACATCTTGATGTTATAGTTAATGAAAAATCTGTTACAGTTCCAGCAGGAATAGGGATAAAACCAAACGTATGTTTCTATTGGCTGCATACTCATAACACATCAGGTGTGATACACATAGAGGCTCCACGCGAAATAACATTTACACTAGCACAATTCATGGAGGTCTGGGATAATACGCCTGGCATATCTCCAAGTTTTGAAGAAGCCACAAATGGTGACACAAATCTCAAAGTCTTTGTAAATGGAACTGAAGTAAAAGATAGTTTTGACAAAATCCAACTAGATGCTCATGATGAGATTGTTATAGTATCTGGTAATGTGCCTCCATCAATTCCATCATCTTATGAATTTGACGGATTATAGGTAGTTAGATAGAAATGACAAAACTAAATATCTCCAAATTAAAATCTGACAAAGCACTTGTCAAAAGCAAAAAAAGATATTTTGTAGGTAATGCGTGGCTGAATGATATTTCTGTTAAACTAAAAATTAAAGGAGAAAAAGTCTATCTTGCAAATTTTAATAATGGTGCAAGAACCAAGGTACATTATCATCAGGGCGGACAGGTTCTTGTGGTAACAAAAGGCAAAGGAATGCTTGTAATTTACAAAAAAACAAGTATCAAAAAAGAGACTGTAAGGATACAAAAATCATCTCAGGAAAACCTCGAAGAGGGGGATGTTGCGTTTATTCCAAAAAATGTTCTTCATTGGCATGGTGCTCTGCAAGGCAAAAATTTTACCCATATTGCATTTAACATATTTACAGACAATGCAAAAGAGGCCCAGACAATCTGGTATGAATCTGATTTTGTATCGTATGCTAAAAAAATCAAATGATGTCTAGTCATTAAACCCTGACGCAATCAGTATAGTCCAAGGAAATGCCAACTTACCATTCTTCTCATATTTTGAGGCATTATTTTTGGCATCTTGTTTTATTTCATTCATGATTTCTTTTCCATGGCTTTCTAACTTGGCTCTAATTGAGTTTGCAGTAGACCGCATATAGTCCTCCCAATATTCTTCAAAGGTTCCTGGGTTGTAGACAAATTCATGTCTTGCAACTTTGATATTTACAAAACCTGCCTTTGTCAACTCTGACTCCAAATCTTTGGGGTTGCCAAACCTGTGCACAGTTGGTGTTCCATCAGGTCTGATGTCTGGAATGTGTTCTAGGACGGGCTTCATTATAGTACTAAAATATGGTACGTCTTCTGCCAGCCCGTGCACTGCAACTACCAGCATGCCTTTGTGGTTTAGAATTTTTTTAATTGACTTGAAAACTTTGTGCGAATCTGGGAAAAACATTATCCCGTACTGGCATGTGATTTTATCAAACTTGAAATTAAATCCCATATTTTCTGCATCCATTTCTAAAAAATTTGTGTTAGGGAAAGTAATTGTTCCCTTGGCTATCTTTAACGCAGTTCTTGACAGATCAATTCCTACCAAGAGGCCTTTTGGACCTAGACACCGTGAAATTTCTTTTGAAACAACACCTGTTCCACATGCAACATCCAATACCTTGTCATCAGGTCTGATGTCAGATATCTTTACAAGTTCTGTAGTAGACTTGAATGGTCCTATTTTTTGGTCTGCCCAATTGTAATGATACTCGGGAGCTACTGTATTCCAGTTTGCCTTGGTAGTAATTTTGTATTGGATTGGATCAAAAATTGGTTTCATTTTCACAGACTTCTCAAAGCTTAAATTGATTATAGCTGAACGCATTTTATGCCTTCCTTTAAAGTCAATGTAATAATTGAAAATAAGCCTGAAATTGTAGACCCTGAGGGTGATACAATTTTAAACGACCTGATTTTAAAGGACAAAAAAACAACTATCAAAAAGGTCCGTTCTGCCAAGATGCTTCGATTTGTAATTGATGCAAAAAGCAAGGAATCTGCCGAAAAATCTGTCTTGGATGCATGCAATGAATTTAGAATATACAATCCACTTGTGAGCAAGGTCTCAGTTGAGACTCTAAAAGTCTAACCTGTTTTTACTACTTTTCTGTTAAGAGCCGTGACATCATCTACTGCCCCCTCGATTAACAACTTACTACGCAAGTATTTTGCAAGGTCAGTCTCTGTTATAATTCCTACTAGCTTGTCGTTTTCTAATACCAGCAATCTTCGGACATTCTTGTTTAGCATCTTTTGAACCGCGTCCTCTATTGGAGTCATTGGCTCTACCCATCTAAAGTTGGCCGACATTATCTCTGATAGGGGAACTTCGATGCTTTTTCTATCAGTTGTTGAGACTTTGCGGGCAAGATCTCTTTCGGTTACAAGTCCAATTGGCTTGTCGTCCTTTACAACGACAAGGGAACTTATTGCCTTTTCTGCAAAAAGCAATGCAACATCTTTTGCAGTCTTGTCATGGTCTATAGTTATTACCGAGCGAATCATTATATCGCGAACTAGTCCCATAGCTGAGCAGCTCCAAATATTAGCATAAAAACGATTCTACCTTTCTAAAATAAAACCAAATGAAAGTGTCTTTTACAAGATTTGTATTTTTTTTAATTTTATTCTATAATTTGATAAAAAACTAGAAAATTAAATCAACTCAAATTCTGTACAAGTTTCTCTTGCGACGTTCAAGGTTGATGAGTAATTTTGTCAGTACAAGTCCTACAATAAATCCACCAACATGAGCTGCAAATGCTATAGTAAGTGATGTGACAGAACCGATGAATACGTAAAGCACTTGGATTGCAAGCCAGTAATATCCTCTGATATCTCCCATCGCTGCTGAGATTCCAAGAACGCCAGAGATTGCACCTGATGCCCCAATGAGTACAGAATCTCCGTTTCCTAGTATGTATGACGCAATAACTCCATGAAATAGTGCTCCGCCAAGTCCTGCAATTATGTAAATTGAGATAAACTTTCGTTTGCCTATTGACCTCTCTCCATATCCTCCCATGTATGCCAGTGCAAACAGGTTAAATGCAATATGGGCAATTCCTGCATGGATGAACATTGATGTAAACATTCTCAAAATGCCATCCAGGAGATAGCCATCCTTGAACAAGCCATTTGGAACAAACCCATAATTGGAAATTATTGCATTCTGGGTATTACTTAGAACTCCGTATGCAAAAATTGCTGTATTTATGATTACAAGAGATGTGGTAACAGGAGGCGGAGTTCCTAACTTTAACATCTGTTCTTGGGAACTATTGCTGTAATAAAACGATAAGGACGCAAATACATCCAGACATGATCGCTGCATCAAATATGCGATCAACCAGTCTGTAGGATGATATAATCGCAAATTAGTTTTAAAAAAATTATTGCCGATTCAATTTAATATCTCTAAAAGATAATGAAGGATGTGAAGGTTGCAGTAATAGTCTTCCCTGGTAGTAATTGCGATCGAGATATGCACCATGTTCTAACAGATGTTTTTCATCTTCAATCACAACTTGTATGGCATACTGATGAGTTGCCAAAGAACATTGATGCTATTGTATTACCAGGTGGGTTCTCGTATGGCGATAGACTACGAGCAGGGGTAATTGCAGCTCATAGCCCTGTCATAAAAGATGTCAAAAAGATGGCAGAGAAAGGCATGCCTGTTCTTGGCGTGTGTAATGGTTTTCAGATACTAGTAGAATCTGGTCTTCTACCAGGAGCTCTTCTCAAAAATACCTCTCTTAATTTTATGTGCAAGTGGACTGAGATAATTGTAAAAAACAATACGACTCCATTTACAAACAAATTCAAACTAAATCAGCGAATCCCTATTGCCATAGCAAATGGGGAGGGAAGATACTATGCAGATGATGCAACTCTGAAATCTTTAAAGAAAAATAATCAAATTGTCTTTACTTATGCCGAAGACGTTAACGGCGCATCTCTTGACATAGCTGGAATATGTAACAAGGCAGGAAATGTGGTTGGTATGATGCCACATCCTGAAAGGTCTGCTGAACAAATTATAAATCCAAAAAACGCAAAGCCTGCATCATTAATCTTTGAATCGCTTCTAAACACATTGGGCGTAGTAGCATGAGTCTGACTCCACAAGAGTCTCAATATCTTGAAGAAAAGATAGGCCGAAAGCCAAACCCCTTGGAATTTCAGATTGTAGCAGCTGAATGGTCTGAGCACTGCTCCTACAAGTCCTCAAAAAAACATCTCAAGATCTTGCCAAAGGAAGGAAAACGTGTCATATCTGGTCCTGGATATGATTCGGGTGTTTTGGATGTAGGAGATGGATATATTGTTACTGTGCATATTGAAAGTCATAATCACCCATCTGCAGTGGAACCATATGGTGGAGCTGCAACTGGTGTTGGTGGAGTAATTCGTGATATACTATCTGCAGGAACTCGACCAATTGCAATTTTGGATGGACTGCGATTTGGAAATATCGAAAAAGATACTCATGCAAGATGGCTATTCAAAAATGCTGTAAGGGGAATTGCAGATTATGGTAACTGTCTTGGCATTCCAACAGTAGGTGGCGAGATAGAATTTGACAAGTGTTTTACAAATTATGCTCTAGTGGATGTAGCAGCAATTGGGTTTGGCAAAAAAGAAAATCTCATAAAAAATAGGGCTCAAAAGGGAGACTATGTTGTTCTAATTGGGGGCTCTACTGGACGAGATGGAATTGGTGGCTCCCAGTTTGCCTCTGATAGTCTTGATGCAGAGAATCGCTCAGCGGTGCAGATACCAGATCCTTTTATTGAAAAACTAGTAATCGAAGTAATTTTGGAGGCAAGGAATCAAAAATGCATCAAGGCAATGAAAGACCTCGGAGGAGGAGGTTTATCATGTGCAATATCTGAAACTGCGGATGCACTTGGTGTAGGAATTGAGATTGACTTGTCACTTGTTCACAAGAGGGAACAAAACAT
Organism: uncultured Nitrososphaerota archaeon; assembly: GCA_963824385.1. Taxonomy (GTDB): domain Archaea; phylum Thermoproteota; class Nitrososphaeria; order Nitrososphaerales; family Nitrosopumilaceae; genus Nitrosotalea. Next base: position 143,681 of record CAWGPD010000004.1, on the reverse strand, counting down.
GTCGCCATCTGAACTGATGGTATCTGAATCCCAGGAAAGGATGCTTGTTATCACTGATCTTGCAAAACTTGCAACGCTTAAAAAAATATGTGAAAAATTCCGAGTGCCATATTCTGTTATTGGAAGAGTTCATGAAGACAAGATCATGCAAGTAAAACTAGACAAAGATACCATTGCAAAACTTCCAAGTCAAATTGTTGCAAATGCACCACTTCTTGACAGGCCATCATCTAAACCAAAATATCTAAGTGCACTTGGACAAGTCAAAAAACCCAAAATGCCAACTGATATCTCAAAGACACTTTTGAAGATGCTCTCAAATCCCAACATTGCAAGCAAACACTGGGTCTATACTCAATATGACCATGAGGTAGGTATACGAACAGTTGTAAAACCTGGCAGCGATGGTGCCTCTCTTCGACTAGACAACGGCAAGTTCCTATCTGTAAAAATTGATGGAAATTCAAAGCACTGTTACATAAATCCGAGGGAGGGTGTGATTGGATGCTTTGATGAGGCCTGTAGAAATGTAATCTGTACTGGAGCAAAACCTATTGGAATGGTTGATCATCTCCAGTTTGGAAATCCAGAAGATCCTGAAATATTTTGGACATTCAAGGAATCAGTTCTGGCTATAACTGATTATGCAAAATATTTTGAAATTCCTTGTGTTGGAGGCAAAGTGAGTCTATACAATGAGACTGATGAGGGACCAATCAAGCCAACTCCGCTTATTGGAGTTCTTGGCCTAAATGAAGGAAAACCTTTGATTCCAAAGAAAATTGAAAATGGTGATCTTTTGATAATTTTGGGTGTGACAAAAGACGAACTTGGCGGTTCTGAATATTATGAATACATACATGGAGTAATTGGTGGAAAGTGTCCTGTGGTTGATATGAAATCGTCCAAGAAAATTCAAGATGCTGTCTTGGAACTAATACACCAGGGTATTGTAAAAATTGCACATGATTGTTCCAAGGGAGGACTTGGAGTAGGAATATCAAAACTATGCATCTCAAATGAAATTGGATGTTTGATATCTATTGAAAAAATTCCATCAGATAAATTACGACTAGACGAGCTATTGTTCTCTGAATCCCACTCTAGATTTTTACTTGTAATATCCAAACAAGATGAAAAGAAAGTAATGTCACTTCTTGAAAAAAAAGGAATAACACATGCACGTATTGGTAATTTTTCTGGTAAAAGTATGACATTCAAAGAAAAATCAAAAATTGTTACTTGCATAAGGGTTGATAAAGCACAAGAAAAATGGTTAAACTCGTTGGAGGCGCTTGTAACACATGGTTAAAGAAAACTGTGGAGTAGTTGGAATTTTTAGCTTGGATGGCGCAAACGTAATTCCGATGATAATTGATTCACTAAGGGCACTTCAGCATAGAGGTCAAGAAGCATGGGGGGTTGCAATACCAAAGAAACAGCCATACAAACAACTGGGGCTTGTATCTTCAGCCATAACTGAATTTGATAAACTTACACGTGATTACATATCTCCTGCGGCAATAGGACATGTCAGGTATTCTACTATGGGTAAAAGTAACCTCGAAAACGCACAACCGCTTAAAGTAAAGGATCTATGCATTGCTCATAATGGCACAATATCAAATGTAGAGGAACTAACTGGAATGGTTGGTGGGTGTACATTTACTCCACAAAATGTAAGTGATACACTTGTTGCTGCTCAGAGGCTTGTTACATTGATGGCCGATAATGGAAAACTTGGAAATGCATTATCTATTTTGAAAAATGAAATGGTTGGCTCGTTTTGCTTTACATTTGTATCTGACGATAATGCAATTTATGCAGCACGTGATCCAAAAGGTTTTCGACCAATGGTTCTTGGTTATAGAAAAGACAATAACACTTACATTGTTGCTTCCGAGTCGGCTGCACTTTCTGCAGTGGGGGCACAACTTGTCCGAGATGTAAAACCTGGAGAACTAATCAAGATTAGTAATGCTGGAATGGAATCCGAAATGTTTTCCGAAGTAAAAAAGCCAGCTCACTGCTCTTTTGAATTTACTTATTTTGCACATCCATCAAGTGTGATGGAGGGCTCTAACATTTACTTGGCACGAAAAAGAATTGGACAATTTCTTGCCCGCAAGTTTGCAATAAAAGATGCTGACATTGTAATTCCAGTTCCAGATTCTGCAAGACCTGCTGCCTTGGGGTATGCCCAAGAGCTTGGGGTTCCATTTGAAGAAGGGCTACTCAAGGATAGATACAGTAGAAAAGGACCCCTGCGCAGTTTCATTGAACCACATCAAGCAGACCGAGTAGAGATAAACCGATGGATAATTCCAATCACCCAAGTAATTTCTGGAAAACATGTGGTTGTTGTAGATGACAGCCTTGTTAGAGGAACCAGCTCAAAGGCAATCATCAAGGCATTGCGAGAGCTGGTGCAAAAAAGATAAGCATGGTAATTACATTTCCACAAATTCAATTCCCTTGTTATGCGGGAATTGACTTTCCCTCACAAGACGAACTTGTGACATTCATGGGAGACGGCAAGAAATACACAGAAGATGAGATTACAGAAAAAGTAAGACAACTCATTGGGGCTGACTTTCTTGGGTATAATGATGCAAAGAACTTGGCGGCTGCAGTTGGAATGGAGCATGACTCTATGTGTTTTACATGTTCAAGCGGAGATTATTCCACACTGGGAATCAAGCCTATGTTTAAAACCCGGGCAGAAATCAAAGGGGAATAATATGGAACTATCATTTGTCTTGGTAAAAAGCAAGATGGGACATGAGATGGATGTCATGAATGATATTCTCAAAATTGATGGAGTAAAGGAAGCCACAGGAACATTTGGCCAGTATGATATATTTGTCAAAGTTCAAGCCAATACAAGAGCAGAACTTGATAAAATAGTTACCAAAAAAATCCGTCTTGTGCCAAATGTTCTCTCAACTACTACTCTGCCTGCACTTGCTGGCAAACCTACTAAATGAGTAATTTCTATCTAAACTCTAAACGGTATATCAGTTTAAATCCAAGCCAGTTCAATGACCGCCTGTTTGAAGTTTTTACGCTCAGGCAAGGTAAAGGACATTTACGAGCTTCCTGATGGGAATATCTTATTTCATTTCTCAGACAGGGTATCTGCATTTGATGTAAAATTTCCAACTCCAATTCCTAAAAAAGGTGAGGTGCTGTGCAGGTTTGCTGAATTCTGGTTCAAAAAACTACCCATCAAAAACCACTATGTCAGAACAGAGGGCAATGACAAAATTGTTGTTAAAAAAATGCAAATGATTCCAATTGAATGTGTTGTTAGGGGGTATTTTTATGGAAGTCTTGTACACAGATGGAAAGATGGTAAGGCCAAGTTACCAGATGGCTCAATTCCAGAACTTGCCGCAAAACTACCACTTCCAATATTTGATCCTACCACAAAATCTGAAACCCATGATGTTCCAATATCAAAACAAGATGCAATTGACAAGGGCCTTGTAACTAAAAATGAATTTGAATGGCTTGAAAAGACATCCCTTGAGATTTATCAACAAATGTTCAAGGCAGCTGATGCAGCAGGATTTGTACTGGCTGACTTGAAATTAGAATTTGGGAAGATAGGGGATGATATTGTACTTGGTGACTCTATTGGACCTGATGAATACCGCCTCTGGCCAAAGGAGTCTTACTGTGTTGGAAAGATTCAAGAAAGTTTTGACAAGCAACTCTTACGTGACTGGCTTGCAGCAAACGGATATCAAAAAAAGTTTGAAGACGATAGAAACGAGGGAAAAGAACCTATTGCACCACAATTGTCTGATGCATTGTGCAACGAATTGTCGTCAAGATACATTATAGCGTATGAAAAGATAACTGGAATCAAGTTTTAACTCGAATTTTAAATTCAAGCTCTTCTACATTCTTCCTTCCTGTCGCACATTTGACCCACAGGGGAAACATTTTTTCCAAATTTTATCTTTTTTTAAAATTTTTAGTATTTTTTGTACCGGTACAATAATGATGATAACGGTATGATATTGGTACAACTGTTATTGATTTGATACTTGCGCTATGATGTGCATCGGTATGTTCTGTCGTGTATTGTATTGTGACTAGAAATATTCCGACGGATTGATCAAACATGGAACATAAAATAAAATTACGTAATAGACAAAAAAATATGATCTCTTGATCTTTTAGGATTACTAGAAAAGATGAAGTCAGAATATGTCCACACTATTACAAAAAGAACTAAAAATAAACAAGATACTCACTACTAATGCAGACCAAGCAAAAGCACTTGATGATACTGCGCGAATTAAAATTCTCCAGATTCTATACCACAAGCAACTTCCAACAGAACAAATCGTAGAAGAATTAAACAAAATGGGATACAAAAAAGCAACCACTACAATAAGACATCATATCGATGTTTTAAAAAATGCAGGGCTAATTGAAATTGTAAAAATGGAAGAAGTGCGAGGTGCTGTTCTAAAATATTATGGAACATCAGTTAGATTGATGGGCAACAAACTTCCAGCCAACTTTGAAACTGAATTCTCAAAGATGATTACAGAAACATCTGTAAAATTGGAGAAGGTTATGAAAAACATCTCTGAAAATGTAGGTTCTAAAATAAAGAAAAAAAGTCCAAAAAATACTTCTCTAGAATCAAATTATGAAGAACATGTTGTGATGGAAATAGTTAATCGCGCAATGACTAAGGTGTTTGAAAGTAACTCTTCACTACATCTTCAGAAATAAATTTTTTATTTTATTTCTATTCTGAAAATTCCAACAGTATCAGGATTTTGTAAAGCATCTACTATTTGTCGTGGAATTGAATCTGATGCAGTATCGCATCCAATTGACAAAGTTCTCGGGCATGTGAAATTGCTTTTTCTAATCACAATATCATGCGGGTTTGTCAAACTAAGTTTTTCGCTGCCTCTACCTTTTACTTTGAATGAAAAGTCTCCAACTAGTATAGTACATGTAACCTCTGATTGAGGTTTTTTCAACATTGTTTTCATTTCATCTGGAATTCCAAGGCAACCGCACGATGCACTAACACCTACTATGCAATCTCCATTTACTGTAAGTTCTGATTGAGTTGTTATCTCAATTGATTTTGGATGAAGTGATCTTACATTTTTGTGACCGCGAAATGAGATCTCAAAACGCATGTTCTCAAGTTGTATAAACTTAAATTAAACCTTCAAAGGATGAAATTTGAAATGCTTCCAGCAGCTGCGGGTTATGATAGAGCAATTACAGTCTTTTCGCCTGATGGTAGACTTTATCAAGTTGAATATGCAATAGAGACAGTACGAAGAGGCACTCTTGCAATAGGTGTCAAGAGCAAAGATGGAATCATACTTGCAGTAGAAGAAAAACCACGAAAATTACAAAATTCTGATATCACTCAAAAAATATTCCAAGTAGATGATCACATTGGAGTTGCAGCAGCAGGCTACATTCCAGATGCAAGATCACAAGTTGACAATGCCAGATTCTTTTCACAGAGTAACAGAATGATATATGACGAACCAATTGAAGTAGAAGCAGTTGCAAAACACTTGGCAGATCAAGCACAGCAATATACTCAATATGCAGGTGTCAGACCATTTGGTGTCGCACTCATAATTGCAGGAATTGACAAAAGTGGTAGCACGATATATCTTACTGACCCCAGTGGCACATACATCTCATATGATGCAGTAGCAATTGGTGCAGGTGCAGATCAAGTTACCGAATTTCTAGAAAAGAATTACAAGAAAGACATGTCAGTTGAAGAAGCAGCAGCCATGGCAATAGAATCAATCTATCTAGTAAGCGAAGAAAAAGAAGGTGTAAAACACATCAAGATGGCTCAAATTCCCACTGCTACAAAAATGCTAACAAGAACATCTGAGAAAGATATTGAACAATTTGCTTCCAAGGCAAAAGACAATATCGCCAAGAGACCAAAGTAGCACCTAATATTTTATAACGCAACGATCTAGAGTACACATTGAAAATTTCAATAGCGCTTCCTGATTCGTCACTATCTGAAGAGCCCACTCCTCTTGACAAAGCAATGAAGATATCTCAGATTGCAAGGGCTTGTTCAATATTTCATGTAAACGAAATTTACATCTACAAAGAATCTAGCGGCTCTGACAGAGATAGATCATTACTTAGAACTATACTTCGTTACCTTGAAACACCACAATATCTTCGCAGAATGCTTTACCCTATGAGCAGTGACCTGCAATTTGCTGGCAGTCTTAGCCCGCTCAAGATTCCATCCCATGTACAAACAACTGATCCAAAAAAAGTCAAAGCACGAGATATCAGAGATGGTGTTGTTGTATATTCAAGAGGAGGAAAATTTGTAAACGTTGGTTTTGAAGAATTAATCCCATATTATGGCAAAGACGAAGAAGGAAAGAGGATTATAGTTCAATTCAAGGAAGGGTATCCAAAATTTTCCATAAAACAGATTGGAAAAGAAGAGATTTCACAGTATTGGGGCTATGATGTAAAAGAGATATCCAATCTTGCTAATTTTCTTAGCACTTGGGGTTCACCTGTTATACTTACATCAAGAAAAGGCAAAATCATACATAAAACTCAAAAATATTTTGACGAAATCTCTCACGAAAACGTCTTGATTGTTTTTGGTTCTCCCAAAAAAGGGGTTCATGAGAATCTTGGGAAAAAATATTGGCAATATCCCAAGATCGCAAGTGTTGAATTTCTTTCCAGACCAAGCAACAGAAACTGTCAGACTGGAAGAGGCCATTCTTGGAACTCTTGCAGTCTTGAATACTCTGACTCGTAACTAGTTTTAATATGGATCTGGATTGGTAAGAAAATATTGGAGAAAAAAAAATTTTTACTTTTTGGAATTATTGCAGGTGTTGCAGGAATTCTAATTGGAAGTATTGTCATGATTTCAAGCATAATGCATTTTTTGCACTAAGATCTCAATTTAAAAATCAAATTTTTACTCTTTTTCGCTTATAGACTTATAATGGGGTTTTCGACAATTGCCATTTATCTATGGGTCATAGGAAGCATAGTCAACCTAGGAGGGGAAGCCTTGCATATTTACCAAGGGCTAGAGCGAAGAGCATGGAAGCCAGAATTAGAACTTGGCCAGATGTCAAAGCAGATCAGCCAAAGCTATTAGGTTATGCTGGTTTCAAGGCAGCATGTATGCGTATAGCAAGTATTGATGATCGTGAAAAGACTCCTAATTTTGGAAAACAGCTTGTCGGACTTGGTACAGTAGTTGTTACACCGCCAATGTCTATAATTGGAATACGCGGTTATTCTAGAGATAGATATGGAGTTGATTCAACTTTTGATGTTTATGCAAAAGATTTACCAAAAGAACTTTCAAGACTTTTCAAAACAAAACCCGATGAAAAAGGAATTGAAAAAGCAGAAAAATTACTTAATCACATTGATGAACTCTTTGCAATTGCAGCTATTCTTCCACGTAAAGCAGGACTTGAACAAAAGAAGCCATATGTTTTTGAAGTTTCAGTAAAAGGTGGCGACATTCTAAAACAATTTGCGTTTATAAAAAATCTATTGGGAAAAGAAGTCAAAATTGATCAAGTATTTCAGAAGGGGGTCGAAGTTGATATTGCAGCTATTACCAAAGGAAAAGGTATTGAAGGTCCGATTACAAGATGGGGTGTCAAAAAGAAACAACACAAATCACGAAAGAGTGTTAGAGCTCTTGGTACACTAGGTCCAATCAGTCCTTCAACTATCATGTACACTGTTCCAAGAGCTGGTCAACGAGGTTTCCATCAAAGAATTCAGTATAATAATAGAATCATGATAATGAGTAACACTGAAAATGAAGAATTAAAAATAAACCCAACAGGTGGTTACAAACACTTTGGAGTAGTTCAGGGTGATTATGTTGTAATACGTGGTTCAATTCCAGGAACTTATAGAAGATTAGTAAAACTTCGTGCTCCTGTTAGACCAAAATTAACAAAGGTTACACAACCAAAAATACTAGAGGTTATGATTAACAAATGAAAGTTCCAGTATTTTCAACTACGGGTTCAAACGATGGCGACATTGAATTGCCTCTAGTATTTTCAACTCCAATTAGAAATGAGCTAATCCACAAAGCATATCTCCACTTGGAATCTCACGGATTTCAAAGACAAGGAAGATATCCAAACGCAGGTATGGATGTGGTTGCAGAATCAAACAGTCCTCCAACCGGTCATCACCAAGCAAGAGTTGCAAGAATGGCAGGCGGTGGAGGTGGAAGACAAGGCCAAGCTGGTGGTGTTGCAATGACCCGTAAGGGAAGACAAGCGCATCCTCCAACTTCAGAAAAAGTAGTACACAAAATGCTAAACAAGAAAGAAAATAGACTTGCACTTTGTACTGCATTGGCTGCAACAACTTCGGCTACTTTGGTAAAGCTTAGAGGTCACAAAGTCGATAAAATAAATTCATTTCCAATAGTTGTTTCTGATCAAATTGAATCTGTATTCAAATCAAAAGAGTTGGCAAAGATTTTCGATGCTTTACATCTATCTCAAGATATTGATAGACTAAAAGAGAGAAAAGCTCGTACAGGAAAACCTCGTCTTAGGGGCAGACAAGCAAAGATAGGCAAGAGTGTATTGCTCGTAGTAAGAGATTCCAAGAACCTTGCTAAAGCTGCAGGCTCTATTTTGGGAGTAGATGTAGTAAATGTAAAAAATGTCAGCGTACTTGACTTGGCTCCCGGTGCAAGACCAATCCGATTGACAATATTTTCAAAGGGTGCCATTGAAGAAATTTCTAAAATAAAATCTCCTCATCTTGAAATTATGGTGACTACAAAATGAATGTTGAAGAAGCAAATCACATAATTTTGAAACCGTACATTACAGAAAAGACATTTGCACTAGTTGAAAATCAAAGCAGAATCTGTTTCCTGGTAAAAGAAGAAGCAACCAAGCCAAAAATTGTAGAGGCAATAACTCTTCTTTACAAAGAGGATCCAATTAGGGTAAATATCTGCAGAACAATATATGGCAAAAAAGCATTTGTAAAATTTCAGACAGTTGAAAAGGCAAGAGACTTGGCTACAAAGATAGGAATGCTATAATATGGTCAGTCTTGAATCAACTAAAGTAATGGTGAGAATAAATGGTTAAAGAATACAAGTATCGAGGTCTTCAGATCGAAGAATTAAAGGCCCTGTCATTAGAAAATCTCTTTAAACTCTTGCCATCTAGAGCTAGAAGATCACTTACAAGAGGAATTACAGACGGTAAGCGCAAACTTCTCGAAGAAGTCAAAGCTGCAAACGCTGGAAAGACTGGCACACAAATCAAAACCCATCTTAGAGACGTTATAATTTTGCCATATTTTACAGGTCTTACAATTCATGTTTATTCAGGAAAAGAATTCAAACCCGTAGTAATCAGACCAGAGATGGTTGGACATTATCTTGGAGAGTTTGTATTAACCAACAAGAGAGTCGTTCATGGAGCACCTGGTGTGGGAGCATCAAGGTCTAGCTTGTATGTGCCATTAAAGTGATATCTATGCATTTTGACTACGCTTTCCAAAATTATGATAAAACAAGACACGTACGTTCTGCGTTAAGAGAAAAAACTATTTCTCACAAACATGCAAGAGAAATTGGGCATCACATAAAAGGCATGTCTATAGAATCTGCAAGAAGTTTTCTCCAGTCTGTTACACGATTGGAACGTGCTGTGCCATTTAAGAGATATAATAATGAAGTTGGTCACAAATCCGATACTGGTGTGATGTCTGGAAGATATCCAGAAAAAGCAGCAAATGAATTTCTCAGACTGCTTGATAATTTAGAGTCAAATGCTGAATACCGCGGTATGGATCTTGATAGATTAAAAATAGTTAATGCGACTGTTCACAAAGGTAGAAAACTTAAAAGATCTACTCCACGTGCAATGGGAAGATCATCGCCCAAAATAGATATTCTTACTCATGTTGAGCTCAGTAGCTCAGGAATTGTAGAAATGTCATCAGTCAAAAATGTCATCAATGATAGTTACAAATTAATGCTCTTGAAGGATTATCTACGAGAAGCAATCAAAGAAGCAGGTTTTTCAGAAGTTGATATTCAAAAAACTCCAACTGGAACCAGAGTTGGATTGCACGTTACAAGACCTGGAATAGTAATTGGAAGAAAAGGAAGTGGAATAAGAGATCTTACTGCAGTTTTGGAAAAAGACTTTGGTCTTAAAAATCCACAGATATCTGTAATTGAAATTGTAAAACCAGAACTTGAACCTAGCGTAATGTGTAATAGAATGTCACAACACCTTGCAAGAGGTACTGCATTTAGACGAGCCGTAATGTGGACAATGCAGACAATCATGGAAGCAGGTGCAATGGGTGTACAAATCACAACTTCAGGTAAATTAAGAGGTGATCGTTCTAGCTTTGAAAAACATAGTAAAGGTATACTTCCACGTGCTGGTCATGCCGCAGAGGTAATAGTTTCAGAAGATATTGCACATGTTCAGACAAAAATGGGTCTTATTGGGGTCAGAATTAGAATTGCAAGAAAAGAAAGATTCATTCCAGAATTTGAATTAAAGGCAATCAAGAAAGAAGCAAAACCCATAGTCGAGGAAGTTCCATTGGAGATTGAAATTGTAGAGGAAGCACAAATTGACCCAACAAAACCACGTACAGAAAGTGAAGTTATTGAATTAGAAGAAAAATTAATTGAAAAAGTGGAAACCTTTGAAGAGGTAGAAGAGGAGCTCAAGTAATGGCCCGAATAAAGATGAAGACTGTAAGAGAATTTAACGAGACTGATCTTAAGGATAGACTGGGTCAACTACGTTCTGAGCTAACTAAATTAAAAATCGAGGCATCCAAGGGAACATTACGAAAAGATAGTGGTAAAGTAAAGCCACTTCGAAGAGACATCGCAAGAGTATTAACTAGATTAAATGAGCTGAAAACCAAATGATTACAACTGAAAATATAGCACGTCATGAATTAATTGGACTTGAAACCACTATTTTAGAATCTAATAATTCTCAAGTGGTAGGATTACATGGAAAAATAATCGATGAAACTAAATCTATGTTTGCTATTGAAACCTCCACTGGCATAAAACACATGCCAAAAATGAATTCCATGTGGAAATTTAATCTAAATGGAGTAACTTCAATTGTAGCTGGAAAATCAATTTCAAAAAGATCATATGAAAGAATGGGAGTAAAAGCATGACCAAAAACATAGGCTTGCAAGTTAAAGTACCAAAATCAGAATGCAACGATGACCTGTGCCCATTTCATGGAGTTCTAAGTGTTAGAGGTAAACTAGTTCAAGGAAAAGTAGTTAGTGCCAAAGCTCCAAAAACTGTCGTAGTACAACAAGAATTCCCAAGATTTGATATCAAGTTAAAGAGATATGCTAGAAGTCAAAGCAAGTTACATGCACACAGACCTCAATGCATTGATGTAAAAGAAGGTGACATTGTTCTTACAGCTGAATGCAGACCAATTTCAAAAAGTGTCTCTTTTGTTGTAGTTGAGGTAGTATCATAATGGCTCAAACAAAAAGTCGTGCAGTATCAGCAAAAGGAGTTCAAGAATTCAGACCATATGTTACAAGAGCACTTCCATTAGGAGCTCAAGTAGTATGTGCAGATAACACTGGTGCAAAGATTCTTGAAATTGTGATGGTTCAAAAAACAAAAACTAGAGTTGCTCGTTATCCTGCAGCAGCTGTTGGCGACTTTTGTAATGTAGTAGTTAAGAAAGGTCCTGGTGAACTTAGAGGACAAATATTTGGTGCTGTTATTGTTAGACAAAAATATGCGGTAAGACGATTGAATGGAACACGTGTAACATTTGAAGATAATGCTGCAGTACTTGTAACACCAGAGGGTGAAATCAAAGGTACTGAAATCAAAGGACCAGTAGCAGTCGAGGCCGCTGAAAAGTATCCAAGAATTGCAAACTTGGCATCTATGGTGGTATAATATGAAGCCAACAACAATCCGAAAAAGAATGCTTTACACTGCATCAAAACACTTGCTTAGCAAACAACTTGGGTCTCACCTTGCTAAAGATCTTAAAGAAAAACATCATTGTAAAAGCATGCGTGTTATCGAAGGTGACAGTGTTAAAGTATTACGTGGTGAATTCAAAGGAATTGAAGGTAAAGTTACTCGTGTTTCTACAGAAAGGAGGGGAATTGCTATAGAGGGAATAAAACGTGAAAAACTCAAGGGTGGAAATGTAGACATTTTCATTCATCCATCAAATGTTGTTATTACTTCATTAAATCTTGAAGACAAATGGAGACAAAACAGATTAGAGGGACAAAAAACAAAGACTCCTAAGTCTGAAACTGCAGCAGAACCAAAAGAGACAAAACCAAAAGAGACAAAACCAAAAGAGACAAAACCAAAAGAACAAAAAGAGGCTGCCAAAGAAAAGACAAAGGATACTAAAATGACTGATAAAAAAGATAAATCACAAACCGAAAAACCAAAGGGGACTAAGTAATGGTTAGCATTTCTGGCAGTAAAAAACTAAAAAGACAAATGGCTCCACTTTTCTGGGGTATTACAAGAAAAGACAAACGATTTGTTGTTACAGTAAAACCCGGTGGTCATAAAAAAGATGTATCAATTCCAACTGCTGTATTTCTCCGTGATACTCTAAAACTTGCTACATCGTTAAGGGAAGCAAAATCTGTCATATATGGAGGTAAAGTCAAAGTAGACGGCATTGTAAGAAAATCACTTCATCATGGAATTGGTTTGATGGATGTTGTAGAGCTTGATGGTGTTCCTGATATTTACAGACTTGTTCCAAAAGATTTGACTGTCTTAAAACCAATCAAGATTAACTCATCTGATAAAACAAAGAAATTACTCAAAGTCACTTCAAAGGTAACTATTAGGGGCAAGAAAACTCAATTAGGATTCCATGATGGTAGAACTCTAATTTCTGATGCAAAGGTAAACGTTGGAGATACATGTGTGATTGAAACACCAAAAACTAAGATTCTTGATATTATTCCTCTCAAAGAAGGAGTTCAAGTTATGATTACAAGTGGAGTAAATGCAGGACGTATGGGCAAACTTACAGAGGTAAAATCTGGAACATTTGTCTTACCAAAAAGAGCAGATGTTGATCTTGGTGATAGACAAATTGAAATTCAATCTGATTTGGTAATGGCAATAGGTACAGATAAACCGGTGATACAAATTCAGTGATAGATATGGCACAACAAACAGAATCTCCAATGAAGAAAATTTCAATTGCTAAAGTAGTTTTGAATATGGGTGTAGGAAAATCTGGTGACCCAATTGAAAAAGCAAAGGTTGCTCTACAGCATATTTCAGGACAAAAACCATCTACACGATCTGCCAAAGCTACATATCGTGATTGGGGTGTACGCAAGGGTGAACCAATTGGTGTTGCAGTAACAATACGTGATGAACCTGCAATTGTACTTATCAAGAGGCTATTTGCAGCAAAGGGTAATCAAATTCAGGGCTCATCATTTGATAATTTTGGTAATCTTTCATTTGGTATTAAGGAACACATAGACATTCCAGGAGTAAAATATGATCCACAAGTAGGAATCTTGGGTATGGATATCTCAATTTCACTTACAAGACCAGGTTTCAATATTAGATTTAGAAGCAAACACAAAGCAAGTGTGGGACGTACACATATCATCACTGCTGAAGATGCAAAAGCATTTCTAACCCATGAGTTTGGAATTCAGGTAGTATAACATGAAGAATCGTGATTACAAAGTAACAGGCAGAACAGTCCATACATTTGGAAAAGGTTCCAGATGGTGCAAGCGATGCGGTGATTATAATGCTGTAATTCAAAAATATGATCTAGATCTTTGCAGACGGTGCTTTAGAGAAGTCGCAAACTCTTTAGGGTTTAGGAAATTTAAGTGATATAAAATGCCAGCAACTAATATTCTAGCAAACATGTTTGTCACCTTGTATAACACGGAGGCAAGAAGAAAAGGAGAATGTCTTGTTTTACCTACATCCAAACTTGCTACTGATGTGCTAAAGACACTTCAACATCATAATTACATTGGAGAATTTGAACATGTAGATGATAAAAAAGGTGGCAAGTTTAAGATACAATTGTTGGCAAAAATTACAAAATGTGGCGCAATTACACCCCGATTCAAAGTAAAGAAGGGTGATTATGCAAAGTGGGAACAACAATATCTGCCATCATACTCGCGTGGTATGTTGATTGTAACTACTAATCAAGGAGTAATGTCTCATCACGAGGCATCAAAGAGTGGCTTGGGAGGGCTATTGATAGGATATGTCTACTAAGCAAGTTGAGATACACGAAGTAACAATTCCAGTTCCTGATGCAGTAAAAGCATCTGTAAGTCACAAAATATTGCATGTCCAGGGACCACTAGGGAAAACAAGAAAGACTTTCAAAAAAATACCTGTAGATTTGGCAATAGATGGGAAAAACATCATCCTAAAATCTCTAGGTGATAGAAAACGAGATTATGCTATATTCAAAACTGCAGAATCTATTGTAAATACGCTGATCAAGGGCGTTCAGACTGGCTATACTTTTAAAATGAAAATTGTATATGCACACTTTCCAATCACAGTTAAAGTAAAAGATGGTCACATTCACGTGGAAAACTTTCAAGGAGAACGTGCAGGCTAGAGTCTCTAGAATATTTGGTGACACCAAAGTAGTTCCAAAAGGTGATGATGTGGTAATCACTGGTCCAGTTCTGACTGATGTATCTCAGACTGCTGGGGCATTGCAACAAAACACCAAAGTCAAAAATAAAGATCATCGAGTCTTCCTTGACGGACTTTATCTTTTTGAGAAACTCGACAAGATCGAAAAATAGATTTCAGCAAAGAATAAATCCGCTTATCCTACGAACAAGTCTGTTGCCGCCCTAGCTCAGCGTGGTAGAGCAGCTGGCTGTTAACCAGCGGGTCGCCAGTTCAAGTCTGGCGGGCGGCGCTTAATATTTCTAAATTCGAGTTTTGAAACATTACTTTTTGATTACTGTAATTCTTTGAACAGGAAATTGCAGGTTTCAATATCGTATATTTCTAAATTCGAGTTATGAAATATTGTAATGCGATCACATATTGGTTGATTCTATTAGACTGTATGGATCTAATATAGATCATATCATGATGGTATATGCAGGAGGTCCACATTGGCCAGAACAAGACGCGCAAATAGATATTGCGTGGATTGTGGAGGCAGGTTAGTTTACTACCCTCGCCTTTCAAACCCAAAAGCTCCCAATGAATATAGGGTTCTGGTTTATGCATGTCCCGACTGCACTAAAGATTTTGATAAGCCAAAGATGTTCTCCATTAAACGAAATGTAGTGGATGAGCCAATTGAAACTGTGGAGATAGAAATTGTTCAAGCAAGAGAAAAAATTCCAGAAATGGCAAGGACATCTATTGTCTGAAAAATAGAGTCCACTAACATTTATCCTGAAAATTTTGAGCGTTTTCTATCAACTTCTAGTCCAATACCCCAGGGTTTTAGGGCATGAACTACCTGGTTTTAGGGATTATCTGTGCCTGTCTCCGATATTGATATTTTGTAACATTTCAAAATTTGAAAATTCACCACAAAAAACTAGGGTTTAGCTTTTCTTCATATTGCTAAAAGAAAATGAAACTCTTACTGAGTAATGGGGGTGTTTTGACCCTTGGCTTGCATATGCACGCACAAGTGTTACACCCCCCCTAAAATTAGACGATTTTGAAAAAATCACATTATGCCTAATTAGTAGAAAATAACTGGGGGTTTAACCATTGAGCGTAAATTCCAAAATTACAATATTTTGGAGAAATTATCATTTTTATCAATTTTTTGACTTGGTAAATTGCTCTGATCTAACAAGTTTGGTGTAAAATAGGGGGGTAGAAATAGACCATTTTACTATAAGGAATTGAATCCCATGGTTCTATGTTACAAATGCTTTGAAGACAAACATCATGATTGTATGGGTAAACAAGGATTATTTGTTTGTGAATGCGAACTTTGCAAGAAAGACTCCAAAGCCATCAATAACATCATGCCCGAATCTATGAAATATGTAGAGAAAAATTAGGCGAGACCCGTTTTTTGTATTTGAAATATTTTGAAGTAATTTTATCGTGAGAGAATCACAAAAACCCTCACGACTACAGGCTTGGTCAGTTTGTGGGTAGCCATCTCTAATTGCTCCCAGTAATATCTTAAGTTTCAAGTAGATTATTGTAAATACTTTGGTGGATTTTTTTCAAACCTTTTGATTTTTTGGAATTTGACTAAACATTCACAGTATGATCATGTCTATACCCACAGGACTGGCATAGAAAAATCTGGTGCAAATCTCCCTTGATGTCTTTTTTAACTTCGGGAACTAGTTTATCCATGGCAAGGCCCTTTCTTGGGCAGTTATCATTGGGGCATGGCATATCGTAATCTAGAATGTGTTCCAAACAAAAGTACCCTCGTTTTGAAGAATAATTTCCCTCTTTGCCACACTTTTCTTTATCACAATTTCTTTTCTTGTAAACAGAGTCTTTTGGAATTCTATTTGCAGGTATGTCCAATTCATCCATGTCATGTGTTAGTAATTCTAGTATTTTTTAATTATTTTCTTGATGGTATTCTTAGAAGCATTTTGACCTGAAAATTCTGTTTTCCGTAATTTAGAAGAATATTTCAAAACTCGAATATAGAAATATGTGGAATGGATAGTTGTCAGTCATTATTACATACAACTGGATATCAAGTTCAATCTAGTCTGTTGTATAATGAGATTTGTACTGGTAATTGCCGGTATGGTACTTACAATGATGTCAGTTCCAATGTATTACTATTTGCCAGGCATGTTGTCTAATGCCGTACATACATTTGTTAGTTCAATGTCTCTTGGAAATGTGAATTCTGTGTCAATGCTACGGCAGATGGGGTATCCCTCAATGCACCAAGTCTTACCTGTTCTTCAATATTTGATTATGGGGACAGGCGTTGCTGGAGTGGGTCTTATGGTATTTGGAGTAATAGCAAAAAAAGCCCCCAAAACAATATCTATAAAACTGGTTACTGATGAATCCCTGAAAGAATTACACATTGGAGGACAATCTACTAATTCCCAAACAATGAAGAATACGCCAAATCCTGAACCTGCAAAAGTTATGTTTGAAACTGTAAATGATGTTCTTGGCAAATTGGAAACTGAACTAAAAGACATGAAATCGGGTTATGAGGATCATAGGCAAAAGATAGAAAATGAAAAAAAGAAACTGGAGAACCGCCAAAGAGAAAAATTGGCTAAAATTATAGACTACTGGAGAAGTTCTGATTAAGGAGGTTCCACCAGATGCCTTTGAAGACCGAATAAAATATTACGTTGAATTAAAAAATGCAGAGACAGCCCAGCCAGTAGACCTCTCCCTACTTGCTGAAAAATTTGCCAAGATGAAGCAAAAAATGGATTCTGTAGACAAGAATTTTACTGCAAGTGAATTTGAGAGTATGAAGCGATTTTTAGACGAGTAGAACGTTGATACTTTAAAACTTAATTTTCACAAGTGATTAATTCTAATTTTGAGATTTACGAAGATTTTCTGCCAATGCTAGTTTTGCATCCATTATTCCCTTTAGGGCACTATCTATTCTAGCCAAGTGTTCATTTACTCCTTCTGCATCATTTCTTATGTTTCTTAGTTTAACTGCCTCTACTTCAAGTGAGATATCTGAAAGATACTCTGTAAATATTTCTGAGAATGAGGGAGATTTTCCACCAAGTGTGAGACGGTTATCCATAAATTATATCCCTCATCCGTAGTATAAAAAAACAGTCTGCCAAAAATGGAAATACAGATCACCTGTTTATTGGGCTAAAAAATTTAGTTTGAACCTAAGATCTATTCTGATTTACCTCTACACTAATTAGATAGTATGTTTCAAAATTCGAATATGGAAATATGTGATATTGCTATACGTATGTCAAAAAAACCCACTGAATCTCAAATTCAAAAAATCCAGGAATTTTTTACGGCAATGCCTGTTGATGAAATCTTGATGGGCCTAAATTTTGCCAAAAATAGATGGACTGCAAAAGATGCTGGAGTACTCAAAGTGGGAAGAAAAAGCATTATCAATAAAGAAATTCATTCTGTAACATCAGAGCAGGCTCAATGGAGGCTAAAAAACTGGAAGATGATGATTGCAAATTATAGAAAACTAGGATATAGCTATCCCACAATATCTAGAATAAAGAAACGCTTTATAGAATTGAGTAAAAAGCGCTCTAAATAGGCTCTGGCGCTTTAGTTGTAGAACCAAGTGATGGAGGAAGGTCCGGAAGGGTCTGTCTCACATGTCCTTCTAAGATTGACTGAGCTTCTTCCAATATTTGGTTTGTCTCTGAATTTGTCGTCTCAACAGTAAAGTTGTTCTCTCCGCTTACTGAGGCACCTGACATTATCTCTCCTAGTATGTTTGACAAGTCTGCCATGGACGAGTCTGCTGCTGGCATTAATCCATTTAGGCCTGTTCCAAGTCCCTTTATTATTGACATGCAAGGACTGAGTGTCACCACTACATCTCCAAGTTCTGATATTGTGTTTAATCTTAATTGAATTTGTTCCATGGCTAATTTTGCATTAGTTACCATATTATTCATTTTTCTAATCTCATGTAATTCTGTAGCATAAGCGTTGGAATATGCCTTATTATGTGATCTTACCGCATCTACAACTTTTTTGAAAATAAAATCATCTTTTTCTTTTAATTTTCTTGAAATAGAATCTAATTTTATGACTTGTAATTGTAATTTTTTCTGAGCCTCATCGATTTTTGGCTTTAGTGGTGCATCTGGTTTTACCTTGTCTATTACTCTCTGTGATAGACTTTCTTTTTGTACATTCCATTTATTTGTGAAGTTCATTTTACGCTGTGCCTTTGTATCAAATGTTATTTTAAACAACCTTGTTCTTAGTTGATGTGTAACCATAGTGACATGCATCTCTGGTTACAGTCGCGTCTTACAATAGGTGATTTAATATATTTCTAAATTCGAATTCTGCAATATTATATCTTGATTATCCAAAGGTAAATGTATAGATTTGAAAGCCGGGATGAGCGATAATTGTAATTGTATGTGAGCCCTGCTCCTCTGATGAGATTAGATTGTAGAGTCTATGATCTGAGATTATGGCCGTCCCATTTTTGAGGTCCTGCCCCGCATTCTCACTTGGTACTGCATTACCATCTAGTAGTACTTGTATGCTGTCTCCAGTTCCTGATGCAACAATGTGGACATCTTTTGCAGAATATGGTAATACTATCTTGCCATTGTCTGATATTAGTTTCATACTGTCATTGAGATTTTGCCACTGACCATCCAAATAGAAATGATCGTTTTGTAAGCCAGATGGAATTGTATAACTCACTGTTTTCTCGGGCTGGAATCCTTCTGGGTTTCCAAGATAGTTTCTGTCTTGTATAAAGTCATACCCAAAATAAAGTTCTGGGGTTTGTATGTCAGAAAATTGATGTTCTTGCAAATTGACAAGACTTTGATCTGCTGTCATGTTTAATCCTAGTCTTTCTGCTCTTTGATCAAGTAATTGCTGAATGACTTGTTCTGTCTGATCATATTCTCCTTCACCAAAATGTGTATGTCGTATGTGGCCTAAATCATCTGTTATGTATTCTGCTGGCCAATATCTATTTGAAAATGCATCCCACGTCATGTGATCACTATCTAGTACTATTGGATATGTCAAGCCATATTTTTGAGCGGCCATTTTTACATTATTTGGATCTTTTTCAAATTCAAATTCTGGTGAATGTACTCCAATGATTAACAATCCCTTGTCCGCATATTTGTCATTCCATGCTTTAAGATATGGAAGTGTTCTAAGACAATTTATGCAACTATAAGTCCAAAAATCATACAAGACCACCTTGTCTTTCATTTCAGATTTTAATTCTTCTGGTGTTGTGTTGATGTAGGCTGCAATTCCAACCAAGTCGGGGGCTAATGGAAAATTATTTTCGTCAGGATATGAAATTAACTTGCCAGAAGTTGTATTGTTTACCGATTGTCCTTGTTTGTTCAAAAATATTTCATTGCCTGAAGTCTGAACAGTTTTATCAAGTGATGTAAAGAAAGCACTAATCCCACCGATGGCAGCGATTATGATTATCGCGCCAATTACTGCGGTTTTAATCTCTTTTCTCATGATGATCCTCCTAATAGTATGTTATTTAGTAGCGGAAAACTTGCAATAGCAGCTAGTTGATTTGTATATACTAAAACTCCTAAGATGATGATAAGTGAACCCATTATTATCGAATAGTATTTGAGATGTTTACTCATTGATTTGATAATTCCTGTAAATCTTGAAAAGAATACTCCCATCAAGATAAATGGAATTCCAAGACCCATTGAATAACTAAGAAGTAAAATAAATGCATGACTTGGAGTGGTAGCAGCAAGTGTCAAAATGCTTCCAAGGATTGGCCCTATGCATGGAGTCCAACCTGTTGCAAATGCTAAACCAAACACAAATGAAAGAGGATAGCTCGACTTTGTCCTATTTGGAAGAATCTTTTTCTCAAAATTAAGTTTTGAAATCTTGGATGATAATAACATGAATGCACCAAATGCAATAATAATTATTCCTCCAACGTGATTAAATCCTGCAAGTAGTGATGTGGCCGATGCCGCAAGTACACTATTTAGAATTACTCCGAGAACCGAAAAAACAATAGTAAATCCTGCCACAAAAAATAACGTATTTAGTATGATGTTGATTCTACTTGTAACTACATTGACTGTCCCATTGTTTCTCTGAATTTCTGTAAGTGTAGTGCCAGAAATGTATGCAAGAAATGCCGGAATCATAGGTAATATACACGGTGCAAGAAATGAGCCCAATCCTGCTATGGCTGCAATTCCGATGGTTAGTTCTACCATGCCTGTTTATGGCTGTTTTTTTATTAATACCTTGTTCCAAATCTCTTCCAAATTGGAAATATGTTGACACTCTTTCTCAAAATTGAACGTGTACCAAACATTTGAGTCACTAGGGAAAAAAGTTAGATTTTATCGGTTATCACTGAACATAAAAAGTACTGAGAGTTGAAAAGTACTCAAATAATGTCAATCTCAGTTGCAATTCTAGTCTTTGTTGTGGCTTTTTCAAGCATCCAGGTATCGTATTCTGCGCTCACTTACAGTATGCTTGTTAATGTGAAATTACAAAATAATCCGATAAATCAAGGAGATTATCCGGTTATAATGGGAAATGTTACCGACCAAGCATATAGGCCTGTTGCCAATGCAAATGTGTTCATTCTATTTGGATCTGAGGCAGTAACTACGACTACGGACAATCAGGGTAACTTTAGATATCAATCTGCAATACAGGCCACTTCTGGAACCTATGAAGTAGATGTCACTGTCACAAAACCTGGATACATTAAACAACTTGCAAGTACCACATATACTGTAAATCCACCTCCTACTACAACCACATATGGAAATCTCACTACTAACATCTCCAATACTCTAAATGGATTGCCTGTGACTACAGGAAACTATACTGTCTTTCTTGGTACTGTTCCTCAATGGAATCTTGAAACTACTTGCATGGTAGACTTTTCTAACAAGCACATGCGATTCTTAAAAACATGTGACTTGTATAATCTAGAACCTCAAGACTTTCAGCAACAAGATGACCAAATCATACCAACGGTCACAGTTATACAATACAATGATACGTACAGACTCTTCCCAGATGGCATTTACAAAGAATCATTCTATATGGGAAATGCAACTCTTAACAGCTTTGTAAAAGATACATGGCAGAGCTGATGTTGCCCCAAATTAATTTCTAAGAATTAATTTTTCAAACTCGCACTATGTGATGCCAAATTTTTTACCAGCTTTTTCAAAAATATCTAATGATTCTGATATTATATTCTCTGAAAGCCAATCCGTTACAGATATTCTTATTCTGGCAGAACCTAGATTTACTGTAGGATAGCGTATTGGCTGGGCAAATATTTTGTTACTTCTCAAATATTTTGCAAATTCAAGTGTTTTCTTCTCATCTCCTATTATGATTGGTATGATCTGGCTTTGGGATTGGATTGTATACCCGATTGACTTTAATCCTCTGCTGAATTGTTCTATTTTTTCCCACAAACTACGTCTTTTCTTTTCTCTGTTTGTCAAGAATCTCCTCAATGCAAAATCTGCTAAAAATCCTGGTAATGCAGATGTATAGATAAAAGGCCTTGAAGTATTAATCGCAAGTTCGATAATTTCATTGCTAGCAGATATGTATCCACCAAATGCCCCGAGGGCCTTACTTAGACTGCTGATGTAGATGTCTATGTTTTTTGCAACTCTGAAATGATCTGCAGACCCTTTTCCGTCACGACCTGCTACAAAATCTCCGTGGGCATCATCGAGTATAAGAAATGCATTATTATCTTGACATACTCTTGAAATTTCCTTTAACTTTGCAAAATCACCATTCATTGAAAATATTCCTTCTGTTATCACAAACTTGCGGTGGGCCTTTTGTCGTATTTTTTCCCCCAAGTCTGATATATCATTATGTTTGTAAACTAGTTTTTTTGCATAAGATAACCTACAGGCATCTATGATGCTTGCATGGTTTAATTCATCACTTAATATCAGATCATTTTTTTGTGTTAAAATAGAGATTGCGCCAAGGTTTGCCATGTACCCTGTGGGGAATACAAGTGCTGCATTTTTTGATTTATGTTTTGCAAGTTTAATTTCAAGTTCTTTAAATGAAAAATCATTTCCTGCAATTAATCTAGAACTTGATTGTGTCTGTGATACTTTGTATGTGGAAGAAATTCCAAGATAATCATTTGATGATAGATTGAACAATTTTTTTCCATTAATTGTTATGTAGGGACCTGAGATTTTATTATCCACCAGTTTTCGATACAGGTTTGCCTTCTTGATTTGATCTAATTTTTCTAAAATGAATTTATCTTTAGGCTTCAAGGCCTATTTTTGATATCATCTGAAAATCATCTGAAGGGGAATTGCCACCTATTGTGAGGTATCCTCCTGTGATAATTCCGTTTGCGCCTCCGAGAAGCACTTTTTCCTGGTCGTTTGCAAAGTATACTTCTCTACCTCCTGCAATCTTGAGTATGGTTCTTGGCATCAAAAATCTGAATACTGCTATTGTTCTTAGTATTTCTGATATTGAGAGATTTGTCTGAAGCTCAAGGGGCGTTCCTTTTTGCGGTACTAAAATGTTGATTGGACATTCTTCTGGATTTAGCCCTGCAAGATCAAGACCAAGTTCTAATCTTTGCATTCTTGTTTCTCCCATGCCGATAATTCCACCACAGCACAATTCTAATCCTGCATTTTTAACAATAAGATTTGTCTGCATCCTGTCATCATAACTGTGGGTTGTGCATATTTTTGAAAAGAAGCTTCTTGGTGCTTCAAGATTATGATTATAACGCTTTACTCCTAGTTTTTTTAATTCTATTGCCATGTCTTGATTGATAAAACCAAGAGAACAGTTGACTTCAATTCCTACTTCATCGTTGATCTTTTTTATTATTGTAGAAATTTGCTCAAAGTCTTTTTCTGTGGGTCCACGCCATGCGCAAACAAGACAAAAGCTTTTAACGCCATCTTCTTTTGCAAGCATTGCATTTTGTACTATTGTCTCTGGCGGCAATAGTTTGTATGTATCTATTTCAGTTTTGTAAAATGCTGATTGCGAGCAAAACGAGCAATCTTCTTGGCATTTTCCTTTCTTAGCATTTATCAATGATTCTACATCTACAACATCCCCGCATAATTTTCGAGTAATTTCATTTGCCGCGTCAGATAAATTCTGAAGTGAATCATCTGATATGTTAATTAATTTTTGAGCCTCTTCTTGAGAAATTCTATGTCCTGTTAGAACCTTGTCACTGCAAGATGATATAAAATCAGTTTCACTAGTCAATATCTATCCTCTTGTAAATCCATTAATTAAGATTATTTTGATTGTAAACCTAGAATCTGACTGTGGTTTACCATTGATTTGTGGAACTAGATTCTTGTGGGACAAATATGTGGTCTGGTCTTTAGGTGTGTTTCACCGCATTTTTCACATGTAATGTATTCTGAAAGGGGGTTTGAACATTTGTGTATCTCATCTGGCTGTAAAACTTTGTTACATGTAGGGCAAATTCGAATCTGTGGCATGATTTAGTCATAATATATACTCCGAAGATGATTATAGAATTTTACCTGGGGATTAATCTGCTCAGACTTGGACTGAAACACTTTTGATTGTCTTTATTGTACCATCTATTAGAAAATCTAATTCTTTTTCAGAGATTGCAAGTGGGGGAATCACCATTACTATATTTCCAAGTGTTCTTTGATAGATTCCATGTTTTTTAGCCTCTCTGAAAATTTTCTGGGGTAATCGCATCTGTGGTGATATTGGGCTCTTTGTTTTTTTATTAGACACAGACTCAACTCCCATTAACAATCCCCTGTGTCTTACATCTCCTACTAGATCTAAATTAGAAATCTCATCAATACGTGACTGGATTTGGATTGCACGTTTTTTGATCTTTGATAAAAGATTGTATTTTTTGTACAATGAAATATTTGCAAGTGCAGTTGCACATGCAATTGGATTTCCAGTAAATGTGTGTCCATGGAAGAAATGTTTCATGTCTTTATAATCTCCTAGAAATGAATCATAGATCTTTTTAGTTGCAAGTGTGGCAGTGAGAGGAAGATATCCGCCAGATAACATCTTTCCAAATGATACTATATCTGGAATACTTTCCTGAGTTTGATATTCTACCATTGACCCTAGTCTTCCAAAACCCGTTGCAATCTCATCTAGTATGAATAAAACATTATTTTTTTTGCACATTTTGCTAATCTTTTTCTGAAAACCTTTTGGATAGATCACTACTCCTCCTGCTATCTGAGCACCGCTTTCCATTACAAACGCTGCAATCTTGTCATTTTTTGTAAGTGTTTTCTCTATTTTATCAAGACAGAATTGCTGATAGTCTTCAAAAGAATATCCTTTGGGAATTCTATATTTATTAGGTGATGGCGTTCTTAAAACTTGGAACAACATTGGTTTGAATTTTGAAAAGAATAATGGTACATACCCTAATGACATGGTGCCTACCGTATCGCCGTGGTATCCGTTCTCAAGTGAGACAAATCTGGTCTTTTTCTTCTCTCCTGTGTTTTGCCAATATTGTAATGCCATCTTGGCAGAAATTTCCATTGCAGTGGAACCATCATCCGAGTAGAATACTCGGTGCATTTCAGGCGCTAGTTTTACCAATTTTTCTGCAAGTTCTTCAGCTCTGTCATTTGTTAAATTAAATAATGATGAATGTTGCAACTTTTTTGTCTGTTTTATCATGGATTCCGTCAATTCTTTGTTAGAGTGACCCCATACGTTGCACCACATGCTTGCAACGCCGTCCATCATGGCATTTCCACTTTTATCGTAGAGCCACATCCCTTTACCGCTGGAAATTACATCAAATTTTGGCCAGTCTTTCATTTGTGTATATGGATGCCAGACAAAACTGTCCATGTAGTTTTTTAGATTATCGGATTAATAACGATAAGCAAAATCATTCTTTCTTGATTAATTGTTATTGAATTTACTTTATCTATATGGTAAATAGAAATTGCTAAACACTAGTTTGCTGTAATCACAGCATATGAAAAAAATCAAACGTAAACCTGAAAATCTAATGAAAAAAGAATATCTCGAATCATATGATGAACTAAAAAAATCAGTTATAGCCCATCAGGAAAGGGAACAGAAGAAATTAAAATCTGTGACTAAAAACTAGTTTCTACTCTATAATTTAACGCCTTTTGATAAATCATCTTTCTTTTCATGTGTGATGATCAATTTGTTTTTACTGGTTCTTCTTGCATTTTTTGAGAATCCTTGTCATTTTCTTCGTCCTCAAAAATAATTTTAATTTCTGTAATTCTCTTTATCATGTTTCCAAAATCTCCGATCTTGGCAAACGCGTGATAACGCCCCTCTCCGAATCCTGTCTTTGACACTATACCATGTTTAAAATCTGTAAACAATGGGAATTTTGCTATTTTTTCTTTCTCACGAAGTTCTTCAAATTCTCTATGTGTAAGTACATTTGCAGGATCCGCAATGATTATTTTACCAGTATCTACCGTTATGATGCCTATGTCTCTCCATTCGTAAGTTGGGGCCTGTTTATTTTCTATCATTTCTAAACCTCCAAATTCTCCTAATGTTGATCTTCTTCGGGTTTTTTAATTGCCTGACGTGTCTTTATGTCTTCATAAATTATGCGAATGCCTTGAACACTCAATCCATCTATTTTGACATGTTTCTCTATAATTTGTTTCATTTCTTCTAATGTCAGTTCATTGTTATTTTCTGTCATTTTACCCTTTTTCCAAGAATGTTCTTGTTTACTTTGATTATGCTTTTCAATTCTGACCCGTCTTTCTATTCTTAATTTTATGATTACGGCATATCGTTAGATTCATTGATGATGATGGCTGTTGTTTGACATACTTAAGTTGTGTACATTCTATCGTTGTCTAGAAAACATCATTTATCGATGAGTTTAGATGGAGTAATGAGAAAAAGATATTGTGAATAAACAAGATCTTGTCGCACTATTGCATGAATTAATTTCAGAACAAAACAAATGTGATAGTGAGTTATACTTTGAAAAGAAAACCAATTTTGACAAAAGAGATGATGTAATGAAAAAAATATTAGATCTTAATGATGCCTGATAGGGAAAAGATTACACATGACAATGAAAAGAGCTATTGAAATGTTGGAAAGATTGGCCAATCGTCCAAAAAAGAAAATATCTCAGGAACTTATTTCAAAATATGAACAGGATTTCAAAGACGGAAAGCCTGAAACCTTTCAAAATCTTATAAAATTACTTAGAGACAGTATTGAATCTGATTATGTGTATATTCAAGACATACTTGAGGAATTGCAGCCAAAAAAATATACTCCGCAAAAGAAAAAAAAATGACTGGCCGTTAAATCTTCTCACGTCTATATCTGTTCTTGATGAATCTCTCATAATATTCTCCATGTGATAATACTGATTTTATCAAATTATCATAGATTTTCTTTGATACTCCAAAGTATCGATAAGTTCCCCCTTGTTGGAACTCAATTTCTAATATTTGTGCAGATTCGTCATATCCTACTGATCTTATGTTACTTGACTTGACTCGTATTCTTTCCATGCTAGTCTTTATGTTGGTGTTTTCCTAGTCTGCAAATAGAACAGATGTATTTTCCATCCTTATCTGCTGTAAAAAGTTGCGAGATACAATGACATTCGGCGCATTGGCATTTTTCAGTCATATTATATGAAATACATTGCTAGTACAAAATAGTTATTAGAAAATTCTGCGTTAAGGGTGGATTATTAAACAACATTAGTGACTATATTTTGTGAAATCCTATTTCATAACTGGAACTGATACTGGAGTTGGCAAGACTGTAATTACCGCTGCATTAGTCTGCGTCTATAAAAAAACTTGGAGTAGATGTGGGAGTTATGAAACCTGTGGCAACCGGAATTCCACAAAAAAGTGGTTTCAAGTCACATGATGTATCTGTTTTATGCCACGCCTGTGGGGTTGATGATGCTGAAGATCTTGTAAATCCTGTCTTTATGCCGTTACCATCTTCTCCGTATGATGCAAGTAAAATACTTGAGATTAAATTTGATAGAGATATAATTTTTGAAAAATTTAAGAAATTAAAGAACAAACATGAAATGTTGTTTGTAGAAGGCATTGGAGGAATAATGACTCCTCTGTCCCAAGGTTATTTTGTAGCAGATTTGATAAAAGACATGGATCTTGAAACTATAATTATTACCAGATCCACATTGGGCACTCTAAATCATACAATGATGACCGTAAATACCTGCCGTGATTATAAAATTTCAATAAAAGGAATCATTGTTAATAATTATGATGAAAAAGGCGGCACCGCAGAGAAAAACTCTCCTTCAACTTTATACGAAATTACACAAATTCAGATTCTAGGGATATTGCCATTTGTAAAAGATTATCAGAATATTGAGATGATGATATCAAACGTTCAAAAAAATATTGATTTGAAATCTCTTATATCTTGAAAATCTTTAACTTGGACTGTTTTTTGTTAGATGAAAAACTAATCAGGTCGTTTATTATGTTTGCAAATGTCATGGAATCTTTTAGAGTATAGATCTTTGCCTCTACTGGTACATTGTTTTCAAGCACTACCCAAATATTATTTGAGTTTGGTTGAATTTTTTTGATTTTTTCAATTTGAGATTTTATATTATCGGCATTATCTGTTTTTGGAAAATACACCACAATTACATCCTGTGGTGAGACTGATAATGTCCTAGTATCTGGAACTGCAATATCTATATCAACAGACTGGAACAAAGTCTTTCGCTGACTTTGAATTAGGGATACTGTTAACATGTAATGCAACAAGCCTTCTGCGACTGAACCAAAAGTATCTGATTTAACCGGCTCGATTTTTTCAAGATTTGAAATGCAATGCTCAAAAATGACTTTTATGACATCTGGGCTTTCGCCTTGAACTATATCTGAGAGTATTCGCTGCTCTCCATAATCTGAGATTGCAGAATATATGATTTCACTTAATTCCAAGATGTACTTCTATTTGGAGTGTCATAAATTAATGTTAAGTTATTTTTTGAATTTCTTACTTGCAAATCTTGCCAGACCAAGTTTTTTCATTTCATCAGATTCTTTCAAAACTGATTTGTGTTGAATTTCTTTGTGTTTTTTTAGATTATTTTTCAATTCTGGAAACTCATTTGCTAAAATCTTTATTGCATATAATCCTGCATTTGCCGCCTTGTTTACCCCCACTGCCACAACTGGTGAGCCTGTTGGCATCTCTGATATTGATAGTAAGGCATCTAGCCCACCAAATGCTGAAAACTTGAACTTGTCCGAGTTTCCTTTATCATTGTATACCATTATTGGAACTCCTATTACTGGAATTGTAGTATGAGATGCAATCATGCCTGGAAGATGGGCTGAACCTCCTGCTCCTGCAATTATCACCTTGAATCCTTCACTTTCAGCATGTTTTGCATAATCTGATAATCTGGTTGGCGTTCTATGTGCAGAAACAATCTGATCTTCATGTTTTATTCCAAATTCATCTAATACTGTGGCAGCAGAATGCATTACTTTGCTGTCAGAGCTAGATCCCATTATGATTCCAACAAGAGGTTTTTTTGAATAAGTCATAGAATAAAACAAACCTGAATTAAATAATTAAACTCAGCGTTTTGTATCTGTTATTTTTCAATTAATCAAATTCATACTCTTAAATTATATCTGAGATGGATTTGAAGTCTAGGTATGCAAAAATCTCCTTTGGAAACAAGACGCGCATTTGGAGTCTTATTTGTAGGCGTGGCAATAGCAGTTGGCTCTGCATCGATCCTAAGTGAAATTGCCTTTGAGCATAAGGTTCCAATTTTCTACTATGCCATAATCTGGTTTGGTAGTTTTGCGGTAACATTTGGAATTATTATTGGAAAATTCAGAACGATGCTTTCTTCTATCAAGGGAAGGATGAAAAATAGTGTAAAATGGCCTCGTATGGTAAAAGCTATTAATGGCATGTGCTGGGCGGCACCATTTGCAGCTATAGGAATTGCTCCTCATTTTTATCAGTACTTGATTCTATTTGGTATTGGTCTTGGTAATACCTCGACATTTCTATTTATGAGAAAATATAGCGGGCTTGTAAATACAGAACAAATCATCGTAGGTACAATATCTCTTGCAGCAATACCTCTGGCAATACTGCTTGATACTTCGCTAATCTCTAATCAAACAACCGCAGTAATCACATCGAGAATTATGATTGCAGTTGCATATGGTGCAGGCGGAATTTTTGCTCTGGTTAAAAAGTAAGTCTCAATTTTGAGGTATGAACTTGATGGTGTTTCTTATTTCTTGAGCCCTTTTAATTAAAAGTTGGATATTTTTTGTGTCTTTTTCATCTACGACATTAAAATGACCTAACTTTCTCTGAGGTTTTGCTTCATCTTTATGATACATCTTCAGATACACTCCTTCTTTTTGTTCAAGTGTGATTTCCTTATATCTTCCAACAAAATCACTTGGTCCTAAAATGTTACACATAACTGTATTGTGTTTTAATCTAGTACTTCCAAGTGGTAATCCAAGTATTGCCCGTAGATGCTGTTCAAACTGTGATGTTTCCGTTGATTGGAGAGTATGGTGACCCGAATTGTGTACTCTCGGAGCAATTTCATTAATCAATACTTTGTCATCTTTAGTTACAAACATCTCAATTCCAAATACTCCTGCACCGTGTAACACTTCCATTGTTTTTTTTGCAATATTGTCTGCCTCTGATGTAATCTTGTCACTAACTCGTGCAGGGGCAATTGTAAATTCAAGTATGTTGTCTTTATGAATATTTTCCACAAGCGGATATGTGGCAATCTCGCCGTGAATGTTTCTTGCTGCTATGACTGATACTTCCATCTTAAAATCTACAAATTTTTCTATCATGGTCTCTCGTCCAAGAAAACGCTGATATCCAATTCCTATTTGTGAGTGATCTTCGATTCTAAAGTTACCTCTTCCATCATAGGCATCACGTCTTGCCTTTAGTAATGCAGGATATTGAAATTTAGTGATTTTTTTCTCAAGATCCTCTAATGATTCAATCTTCTCAAACTCTGCAACAGGTATGTTGTTTTGACTTAAGAATTGTTTTTGAAGATACTTGTCTTGAATTATTTTAAGAGTAGTAGGAGATGGGTTGATCGAAACTTCGTCATGTAATGATTCTAACACTTTACTGTCTCCGGATTCTATTTCATAAGTTATGATATCTGATTGGAGTGATAGTTCAACTATGGCATTCTTGTCTTTGAAATCTGCTACAATTTGTTTGGCTCCTACTTTAGCTGCGGGGCATTCTGTAGTTGGGTCAAGTACTATTACATCTGAGATGTATTCTGGCATCTTTTTTGCAGCCTCTACAAGCATCATTCCAAGCTGCCCCCCGCCAATTATGCCCAGAATTTTGGTCATCATGCTGTTGCACAATCTGTTTTAAAAATAGTTATCTAGTATAACATGGCGTTCATGTCTGGTTATTTTTCCATGTTACATTCTGTTATTTGTTAAATCTTCCACCTCTTTAAATACAATTTTCTAGATTTTCACATGATGGATGAGGAAGTAATTACAGTTAGGACAGGAATTCCTGGATTTGATACTGTATTATCAGGAGGATTTAGACAAGGAAAGTCAATTGCATTATCTGGACCTCCTGGTAGTGGAAAGACCACATTTGGAATGCAATTTCTATATTCTGGAGCAAAAGATTTTGACGAGCCTGGGATATTTGTAACTCTCTCACAAAGTCCCACAGAAATAAAAAATGACTTTAAATCATTTGGGTGGGACGTTCAAAAATTAATCGATGAAGGACAGATGATAATTATTGATGCAAGACCTTTCAAGAAAAAAGAGGGCTTTATTGCATTAGACGAGTCTCTTTACCAGGGAGAACCTCTTCCATTCATGCATCTCACCCAGCTTATACTCAGCAGCATCAAAAGAATAGGCGCAAAACGTGTTGTAATCGACTCGCTCACAGTTCTTGCTATGCAATATGTGAATAATTTCTATATCCGACAGGGTCTTCAAGGACTGGTTTATGCATTAGAAGATCAACACTGTATGTCTATACTTATTTCAGAAGTAGACGCGTCAGAAAAATCTCCTGTTGAATGGTATGTGTCATCAGGTGTTATATTGTTATATCATGCGCGAAAAGATTACTCAATGGAACGAACAATCCAAGTTCTCAAAATGCGCGGCTCAAAACACAGTGAACAGATATTTCCAATAAAATTAAATGAAATGGGTATTCAGATTATGTATCCACGAATGATGCCATAGGTTTACTGATGTATGTTTTTAGCTATAAACCAAAATGAATCAAAAAGCATCTTCATTGAATAAACCAATGTTTCTGAATCTGTCCACATGGCATTCATTTCTTGTGATGTCTGGTTTGCATTTTTAATAAAATGGATTATTTCCTTACCATCTTTGATCATAAAACAGAGACTGTCATGTACGCCTGATGGAATTTTTTTGATTTTTGAACTGTCAAGGTCATCAAAAATGTATAGTACGTTATCAGAAATAGAGGATAATAATTTAAAATTAATCTTTGAATTTTCAAAGTTTTCAAGATGATTCGCATGATAGAACTTCAAAAAGTCTTTTTCTGCACCTAGTATGAGAAACTCACTGTTTGCACTTTTGATCATTTCTTTTATCTTACTGTTAATCTGGTTGGCGCCTTGAAGCATTTGGAATTTGTCCTCCCTTGTTTCTTGAATTGCATTAAATTCTGGAATAGAATCCCACAATTTCTTGATCTCACCTTCTTGACTTTCTAAAGTATTGACCCGTTCTTTTTCTGCGTTAACAAGGACCCATATTGCCTTATTCAATGGCTCTGCAGAGAATCTAGTAGGGTGCTGAAATGTTGCCGATACTAGTCCTTTGTTTTGTAAAGTGGTTAAAAGATGATATGTTTCAGTTCTTGGCATCTTTAATGCCTTACATACTTCTGGTGCTGTATTTGAGCCATATTTGCCCAGATAGATGTAGACCTTGCTTTGATTTGAGGTGAGCCCAAATTTGGCAAGTTCAGTTTTTAGTTTGTCGCATGTAATTTTTTGTTCATATATGACAGAACTAGAATCTGCATCAAAGATTGATGGTGATAATACATCATTTTTCATTTCTAAATGAGGATCCATTATATTCTCCTCATAGTTCTAAAAATTTTTGATTTCATTAAGTATGTCTCCTTTTTTTACTTCTTTAAATGATATGAAGCATGTTACGTCACACGGCGTCACATTTTCTTAATCATGTCTTGAGATTTTTAAAATCAAAGTGACCGGAAACCTAATTATTCTAACAGAAGAATTATTCTATCTTGCATAGTATGAAATTTATTTAATTTATCTATTATTGAATTTGTTTCAATTATATTGGTACTAATATCAAATTTTGATTTCATGAATAATTTCACTAGGAATGGTAAAGATTGACTTGTATGAGAATTTGGTCTTTGGTCGTCCTGTCTTAACAAAACATATCTGAAGTGTAAAGTCCTGATTTAGAAATACAATACAGCCAATCTCTCTTTTGACCCCCTTGGAAATCAGGTTATCTATTGCACCTTTGATCTTCTCCATTTTTTCTACTTTTGATTTTACCTTCTCCAATGCCTTGAAATAAATTTCTAGCTCACCTTTTGTTCCTATCCCATCATAGACTGAAATTGGACCTAATTCGTACCAATTAGACTTTTGATCTCTTTTCTTTATTGTTTTTTTCTTTTTTTGATCTGTAGTGCCTTCTAGTTTTGCATTAAGTTCTGCAATCTCTGTGGAATCATTTGTTGTATTTTCAAACCTAATCTTCTCTCCTATTGCTTCTGAATATTCCTCTGATTTTTTCTTTAGTATCTTTAGATGATTTCCAAGGTGTGATTGAAGCTCTTCAATTGAGTGAAAATGCGTAACTTCCTCATTCAAGTCTATTATACTCCTTCCATGTGTAACGCAGTGTCATTGACAATCATGTCTTCTGTATTTGAACCTGGAAGTCGTTTTAGTCTCTTTGTAGCTTCCCGCACAAACACAATTTTTTGATTCTTTAAAATCCTATCTGATCTTGCCATGTGTATCATGTTTGGAATGATCATTTTAAGAATATTTGATATTTCGTCTAAACTAAGCTGGTCCAATCTTTTCTGTTCTGATTTAAAATTAGATTTTATGATAAGTAAATCAAGTGATGGCATGAGAATTATTCTTGTATCTTGCGGTAAATTCAATAATGCGGGTTCAACATCGATTGAAAATCCTAGGTAACTAGTTATTGTTCTTAAAGAATTGTATAATTCATCAGTTAAATTGGTTTTTTCATTGTCTAGTTCATAAATCTGGATGGCCTCATCAACAAGATCATCCATGGATTTTACTGCTAATGCTAACGCATCTTGATTTGTATTGTCTGGTACAGACATATGCAAAAAATTAGTACTTTTGTATCAAAAAGGTGTGCATGTATCTGTAAGTTACACTATCAATATGGTTTGAATTACTCATGTTTGGAATAAATCTTTGATTCTTCATGCAAAATCATCTCAAGTATTTTGACTGTCAAAATCTTTCTTTTCAGAAAGTTCTTTTCTATTTCCAGTAACTTCACTACTAAAAATTATTTCTGAACAACTAGTTAGTTTTAGACGAGACATGCCACTCAATATTAGCAGCCAAATGATCAAAAATTTACGAATGAGGAATTTTCATAGTCATAGAGCACTAAGTTCGATAGTTACTGGAATGATACTTCTTGTAACCACTGTTATTCTTGGCTCAGCGGTAGTCATGTGGTCTAGCGGTAGCTTTTCAATATCCAAATCAGTTACAACTGCGCTTTATACCACAAATGTAAATCAGTTTTCTGAAAATTTGGTAATGGAAAATGCCTGGTTTGGCATCACTCCATCAAAATTCGTTAATGTTACACTGTATAACGTTGGCTCTACAGGTATAACTATTACAGATATCAAAATTGAGAATTCTACATATGTGTTAGATGTTCCTATTACACATGGAAACATCCCTGCTCAACAAACAAATTCTACAAAGATATCTTTTGGCTGGACAAGTAAAATTCCATTGAGCATAATAGTAACTACTGCACGAGGTTCAGTCATTACGGATGATGTATCTCCATGATAATAAATTTGCAAAATAAAAAAATGTTTGCACTGTCTTAGGATGAAATATGTCATATTCCAATACGGACACTTGTTAATTATCCTCCATTAAGATAATCACGCATTGTACATATGAGAAAAAGGAATAGGCATGATCCGTTTAGTTGTTTCAATCTATACAAAAGAGGAGTGTCAACAGTAATTAGTGGAGTGATTCTGCTTGCGGGGCTTTCACTAATAGGTATCATTGGTGTTTCATGGGCCAAAGACAATCTAAATAAAAATGAAAGTATCATAGATGATACTTATTCTACTAACATCAATAAAATTAAAGAATCAATCACTCCACAAAATGAATGGTATAATTCTGCACAAAAGCAACTCAATGTCACTTTTATTAACACGGGTATTGACGGTCTCAATGTTACCGAGATAGCAATTAAAGGAATAAACCCATTAGATTTGAGAATTCCCTCAACCGCGGTTCCTCCTGGTGCAACTTTTTCCAAATTGCTAAATTATAATTGGGCAGGAGACCCACTTGATATCTCATTAATTACTAACCGTGGCTCAATTTTTACACATCATCTTGGAACCCCTGCTGATGGGCAGTTGATAATAAATAAGGTGGCAAGGCAAGCAGATGGCAACTTTAGCTATTATGGTGATTTGGGTAGTTTTTCCATCTCAACTTCTGGTAGCCAGAATAATGCCAATATTGACGCAAATGGAAATTTGGTCCTAACTGGAACAATTCATGATGTTAATGGTTCAGCAGCTCCTCATTACGCAGATCCTGATTTTGAAAAAGTATGTCCCTGTCCGTTTGGAGTAATTCCAGGCATTGTCATGCCTATACTTGGTAATGATAGCACACCTGTATACAACAATCAAACCACCTCTGCATTTAACAACGGGTATAGATGGTTTTACCAGTGGTTTCATGATAATTCTACTATTAACATGCATAAACAATTGAATATCACATTGATTGCACAAAATACCAATCCGCAAACATGGTCATATTCCAACATGTCGTTCTTTCCAATTGATAATCAATTATTAGGTAACAGTGGACAGGATGCAAATGGTAACTGGCATAATTTTGGATTTACATATGAGATACACAGTTCATTTACCTATCAAGGTGGTGAGACTTTTAATTTCTGGGGAGATGATGATGTCTGGGTCTTCATCAACAAACATCTTGCTTTAGATTTAGGAGGAGTGCATTCAGGAGCGGCAGGTACGATAAATTTGGATTCACAAGCTAGCCAACTTGGGATAACCCTGGGAAATGTGTATCCTTTTGACTTTTTTTATGCAGAACGTCATACGACAAGTTCTGAAATTCAAGTTACAACATCTATAAAACTTGGAAACCCTGGAACAGGAAGCTCTGGAGTGTTCTTTGTAGATCCTGGAAAATATACTGTAGGTGAAACTCCTACGCCTGGGTGGACCCTCCAGAGTATTAGCTGTAATAACGGATATACTCAGCCCAATACAACTGAAGTCACCGTATCAGTTCCTAAAGGAGTAACTACATGCACATTTACAAATTTCCGCAATTGATCCATTTTTCATCTTTTTAGATAAATGGTTAACACGTATCACGGTAAAAACATAATATTATTTTTTCATAAATTTTTATAGTTTAAAATCGAAGTCATTAAACGTGTAATTATTTTATGTGACATCCAGAATCCTTTATCGAAGATAAAAACTATTTTTATCATATGAGGTATGATGAAATATCTTTAGATTATAATTTCTATGAATTATCATGTTCATCATGTAAGGCTGAATATTATGAACAATAGACGGGGCATAAGCACTGTAGTTGGAGCTGTTTTTTTTATTATAATTTTTACAACTGCTGTAACCTTTGTTAATTATGATATGAATTTACTGAATAATTTTACTGGTGCGTTTGTAACAAAAAGTCAAGCCCAGGCAGATGCAAACCATGAAACATTTTCAATAACTCAGGTAACTATAGCTAATAATAAATTCAATATTACAGTACAAAACTCAGGAAGCATTCCAATTACTATTGACAGACTATGGGTTGAGAATAAAACCGATATCACTTGGGGCACTTCCAAATATGCTGTTAACCAAATTGTATACCCTGGAAATTCTCTTTCACAGATAGGGCAAAGCCTCCCACTTTATGCCAAGCCGACTCAAGGATATGACCTTAAACTAGTTACTATGCGTGGAAACGTCAAGGAGTTTTTTGTAAATTCTGCAAGTCAAGCACCAGTATATTTACAATTATTTGCGTTACCATCTACTGGGTCCAATAATTTTATCGCTACTCTACTTCTTGGCGTAACAAACAACATGACAAATGGCGGAGCACTTACCAATATTGTGCCAAATATGGTAGTTAGTAATGTGACAGGTGTTGGCAAAGCTACTCTGATTTCAGGCCCTACTCCATCCTCTTACCCAATTTTGAACAATGGGGCTGAAACATTTTTCCAGTGGAATTATAACATTAATGGCTCTAATGGATATACGGCTAATTTCCAAGCATCACTTCAAAATGGTTATCTCTATAACACTGTCTCGCAAAATGTTGTACTAGGTTCAACAACTACTGGAATTGTGGAAGCATATAGCACGTATTCTGCTAGTCATACTTTGTTATATACAGAAGATACTGTTAATTTCAATACCACATCTGCAACTACGATTGTAACTTTGCCAAACTCAGTTGGACACACTGGCAAAACTTTTACTATACGAGACGGTTCTGTTTCTGCTGGAAACATGGTGAGAATCCTTACCACTGCTTCGCAAACAATTGATGGGTATTATTCTCCCTCTGGTTCAATGAATCTCACGCATCAAGATCAACTAGTCAAGGTCATAAGTGACGGTTCAAACTGGAAAACCATCGGATTTGATCCATCAGAACCAGTAGATTATTTCATGAGAGGGTCAACAACAGCATGGTATGGTAATGCGATACATCCCACTAATTCAAGTATACTTATTTCAACACCGTCTACTTTGAGAACAACTCCTTGGGTAGTTCCTCATACACTAACAATTAATGAGATTCAGGCAGAAATTTCTACTGCTGCAAATCCTACAACAACAACATGTCATATAGGAATTTATCGAGATAATGGCAATGTCTATCCTCAAACATTAGTTACTGGAAGTGATGTTGGTACATTTACAACTACTGCATCAGTTAAAACTTTGACATTTGGAACTCCCATTACCTTGACTAAAGGACTCTATTGGGAAGCTTGGACTTGTGGTACTGCAGCAACAACTCAACCGACTTTTAGAGCAAATACTGTAGATGCAATTCCGCCAGTGTTAGGATATGTCAACACAATGGGTGCAAAAGGATTTGGGACTGCTTATACAGTAAGCTATACTTATGGTTCATTACCGGTTACATATCCATCCGGTGCTACAATATTGGCATCTATTCCCACACCGATGATTTTAGTAGAGATTCAAAAAGGATAGAACTGATTTTAAAAATTTCCGTCAATATGAAAAGAGAATTTTAAAATTATGCAAAGTCGTCTATTACACATCTGATGTTTTATCAAAAAGTTCTATTATTGATATTTGCGTATGTCAAATACGCTTACATTTGCTGTTCGATGATTTGCTTTTGGTCTGATGGTGGCTCAATCTCGACTTGTTCATGCAATTCATTTTGACTAGAAAACCCAACTACGTTGGTATTATTTGATTCATGTGAAGATTCGGAGACAATCTTTTCTGTCTGTGATGCATATGACATCTGTGAGAGCCTATATGCTGGGCATGGTATCTGCATACTCTTTGACATGATAAAAAACAACGGAAAGATCTCTTGATATATTAAATTCAAAATTATTGGAATGTTTTTTTCGTCTGGACTCAGTTGCTTTGATATTTCAACCTGGTCTCCATAAAGTGTTGCCAAACCATCTACTGAAATTTTGGCATTTGTAGGATTTGACAAAAGGATAAGCTTGAATTTTAACACAACTTCGGAATCTCTGTTTTCTACTTCGTCAAGTGACGCTTCAATATTGTATTTAACAAAACCGTGTTCATTTTTTAATTTTGAAAATGCAAGTGAGTTTGTCTCTATTCTTAAATTCATAGATATGATAAAATATTATGAAACTTAATCACCTGTATGTAGTTTGATGATACATGTCATGCATTTTAGTGTGCTTTGTCTAATGAAAACATATGAGTATCAAAAATCCTCCTGATCAAAGGATGAAAGAAGTAATAAATTCCAAAATCCATGACGAGAATTTTACTCTTAATATTCATGTCTCCACGTTAAAAAAAAGTACACATGCCCTATCAAAAAATTATGACCTGAAAAAATATCTTGACCCAGAAAAATTTTCATTTTCCTCTGAGATATCTGAACTCATACCAAGAGATACTCCTGCATATCTTGATAATGGCGAAAAATATGTAGAAAGAATTGCAAGAGCCTTATCATTTTTTAAACAATGTGCATTAATTGGACCAAGTGGTACCGGGAAAACCCATATTGTTTATCTAGTGGCAGAGCTTGCCGGTCTTCCAATATGGGAGATAAACTGTGGTTTACAAACATCTGTTTTTGATCTTTTTGGAAGATATGTTGGACTAGGAAAAGAAAATTGGATTGATGGATTAATAACATCTTGGAGCAGATATGGCGGAATATTGTATCTTGATGAGGCAAATATGATGAAACAAGATATTGCTACAAGACTTAATCCTATTTTGGATCAACGAGGTCATATGGTTTTAACAGAAAAAGATAATGAGATAATTCAACGACATAAAGATGCTTTTTTGATAATCAGCATGAATCCGGTATCTTCTGAATTTGCGGGCACTAAACCCATAAACGCTGCAATGCGAAGGAGAATGAGTGTCTGGTTAAACTTTGACTATATGAGTGTGGGCTCAAAGATTGATGAAAAAGAGATTGATCTTTTAATTAAAAAAACCAATGGCTTGAGCAGACAAGATGCAGAAATAATAGTCAGAGTTGGGGCCGAACTACGAAAACAATACAAATCAGGTGATCTTCCTTATGGTCCATCTGTAGGTGATCTATTAAACTGGGCATTACTGATTTCTGATGGCGCTTCACTAAAAGACGCTGCAGAAGAAACAATAATTTCACTAACTAGTGATGATGTCGAAGTCCAAGGGATGGTAAGAAAGATAATTTGTAAAATAGCTGGAATCTGATGAAAGAAAAAGGATCAAGTTTTTTAGAATTCAGCTGAAGATATTTTTTACAATTTTTCTCAGATAAAACCAGGCAGTCTGAATCTTGTTTTTTCAAAAAAGATCTTGTTTCCAGTGATAATATGTAATTCTGAACTAGAAATTATTATTCCTCTACCAAGAAAACAGGACAACAAATATCTGTTTGAAGGCATACTATTTGATCACACCCCAAATGGTAGGCAAAATCTTTGGTGCTTGTTTTTAGCTACAATCTATCACCTTGCAGCTCATGCGTGTGTCTCAAGATATTCGATATATGATTCTTGGAAGAAATCAAAAACAGAAGATGTCTGTTTACGTGTGATAGACTGTATCGAGGATATTTCTGTTGAAAGATACATTTCTCATACTGATTCTGATGTATGGGAAAACATGAAAAACATTAATCTCAAATCTATGTCCAAAACTCAAAAAAATTCTTTTAATTCTCGGGATGCCGATTTGAACTTTTTCGGATTATCTAATGAGGAAAAAATTACAAAGATGAGAACACATGAGATGAATACCCTGGATGACGCGCTCTTGTTTGCAACCTTGCTTTATAAAAACAGGGAATTACTTCCCGAAGATGTTCCTCCCTACTATGAAAGACATGATGTGAGACAAATATTGAAGACTGAGCAACATAGTCCTGATTTTGAACCACGTGGGTCATTCAATGAAAATGCTATACGACTTGATGAATTATGGTTAGAAGATGAGCAATTCAAATCAAAATTGCTCAGACGATACGAAAAGAATTTGAAAGATCTTAATTTTGGTGCAATTACCATTCCTCAAGGAAATTTCCATGATTTTTTGCAAATCAAAGAAAAAGTGACTCCATTATTGAGGCGGATTCGTCAACAAATACAAATGGTAACAAACCTTTTTGACGAACCAAAAATTGGTGAGGTGGGTTACCTTAACATGCAAATGGCAATACAGTCTATTGCATCAGAAGGACAATACGTTGATGTTTTTGAACGAGACGAAATAAAACGAGTTGAAGCCGCATGGGTAATTTTGATAGATAATAGCGCAAGTATGAGTTTGCGATTTCAACAAATTAAAGAATTTACGGTTTGTATCGCTGAAGCAACAAATGATCTGACAGGAAAATCCGATGCTTGGGCTTTATTTAGTTTTGATAACAATTTACAAATCCTAAAAGATTTTAAAGAAAAATATGGCCGTGAAGTGCAAGCACGAATTGGTTCGTTAGAAAATAATGGGTTGTCGTTATTACCCGATGCAATAGAATTAGCTCGTAGGATGTTATCAGACGACTCACGAGAACGAAAATATATTTTTATTATTACAGATGGGCATCCATCGGGTTATGAAAGAATACATCAACATCTTGCTAAAATTGCCAAAAAACTTGACGCATCAGGGGTCTCATTAATTGCCATAGGTGTATCCAAATCCACCTCAAAGCGTTTTAGGAATAGTATGCGTGGCTCCTCCAATCTTGGACAACTTGTGGCCAAATTTATTACTGCATACAAGACGGTCTCATCAGACTAGGTGTAAGTCAAAATTACATGCTAGGTGAGATATTCTCCACTATCATACTTGCTAATAATGAATATGTTCCTTAGAACAAAGAACAGAAAGGCAATCAGTGCCGTGCTTACTACGCTGATCATCTTGGTTGCGTCAGTTGTTCTTGGAACAGGTGTTGTACTATATGGTACAAGCCTATTCCAGACAGGTGCACAATCATCCGGCGTAACGGCTCAAGGTACACAGATGTGGGTAAACGCTACAACTGGTGTATCGCCAACATATGTGTGGGGTGCCGCAGAGATTAGAAATAGTGGAGACAAGATATTGTCTGTAGACCAGATTAGTGTACGTGGTAGTCAAATACCATTTGCAAGCTGGTATTATGACAGTAATCCTACTCAAGTCACTGTTGCAAACTTCCAGGCTCAGCTAAACTTTACTGGAACTGCGACATCATACTTACCGTGTTACTAATCCATTAGTACCATCCGGTATGATGCAAAGTTATGCTGCGGCTGCACCAGCTGGGTGTGTTAGTAATAGTCCAACTCAATTTTATATCAATGAGTTTGGTCTAGCAAGTGCAAATCCAACAATGTGCTTCACACAAGCATCTGGTCCAATTTCTTTGAAGCCAGGTGATAGGGCAGTAGTATACTTTGAAGTTCCAAACGGAATTTTGAGTACCGTTGATGCTGGTTCACAAAGCAGTGTAGCAATCTATGCTGGTAATGTGGGCGCACCGCAATCAGTTACTGTTGCAAGCAAATCATAGAGGCTAAAAAATGCCTACCCTTTTTCCTTTTTTATTTTTGGTGCTAACAAATGAAAAATAAATCAAATAAATCCAATGAAATTGAAACTTTTCTGGCAAGTCAAATCATGGATGAAGGCCAAAGTCAAATTCCTTCCGGTTATGAAATTGTAAAAAAGTATCCATTACTGCCTCCCTTTAGTTATGCAAATATCTTGTATAATGCTGAAAAGTCCACATATCTCTATTTTGTAGATGAATTACGTCTAAACCGAGAAGATACGCTGATCTTCCAAACGCTTTACAAACTCATTGAAGAAAGTTTAGAATCTCCATCCACCTCTGGCGGCAATCAAAATTTTGAAGGTCATCTAAATGCAATTCTTAAGGAAAACGAGAAGATGTTTCTGAATCACTCTAGTATGAGTAGCATGGAGAAGGTGAAATATTATTTGAAACGTGATATCGTAGGATTTGGTCTAATTGATCCACTAATGCATGATGTAAACATTGAAGATGTAAGCTGTAGTGGAACTGATAAACCAATTTTCATATGGCATAGAAATTATGACAGCATCCCAACAAATATCCAGTATGCATCAAATGAACAATTGAATTCATTTGTTTCTAGAATTGTGTTCAGAGCTGGAAAACACATAAGCACGGCTTTTCCAATATCTGATTTGGCACTACAAGGAAATCATAGAATATCTGTTTTATATCAAAAGGAAGTAACTCCAAAAGGAACAAGCTTTACAATAAGAAAATTCCGAGAAGATCCTTATACTGTTATTGATTTGATAAAATTTGGAACTATAAGCATTTCAATAGCAGCATATCTTTGGATGCTGGTAGAAGCCAAACAATCTTTTATAATTATAGGCTCAACTGGTAGTGGAAAGACAACAATTCTTAATGCAATTACAGGTCTTGTTCACCCTGATTACAAAATTTTCTCAGTAGAAGATGTTGCTGAAATTAATATCAATCATGAAAACTGGTTTACTCTAGTCTCAAGAAGTGGATTTGGCTTGAGCGGTGAAGGTGAAATAGGAATGTATGATTTGATAAAAGCAGGAGTACGACATAGGCCTGACTATATTGTCGTGGGTGAAATTAGAGGTTCTGAAGCATATGTGATGTTTCAAGCCATGGCCACAGGTCACGGTGGATTGTGTACCATGCACGCAGATGGTCTTGAATCTGCAATAAAAAGACTACAACAAAAGCCAATGGACATTCCGCCTGCATATATCTCTCTAATGAATTGCGCAGTTGTCATAAAAAGAGTAAAGGAAAATTCTACGGGGCAAAGCAGTAGAAGAGCTATTGCCGTATCTGAAATTATATCTTCCAACTCTTCGTATCCAGCATTTTCTGT
This sequence comes from uncultured Nitrososphaerota archaeon, assembly GCA_963824385.1. Lineage (GTDB taxonomy): Archaea > Thermoproteota > Nitrososphaeria > Nitrososphaerales > Nitrosopumilaceae > Nitrosotalea. The sequence continues at coordinate 99,833 of CAWGPD010000004.1, read as the reverse complement.
GGAATCCAAAAACTGATAATTTTGATGACAATCTCAAAGATAGCAATCTGTTTAAAAAAATGGCAGATGCGTCAGGTCGTGATTTCAATGAACTACTTGAGGAACATGAAAAAAGGATCATGATTCTTAAATGGATGCTTGAAAATGATATTCGAAATTATAAAAAAGTGGCCGAAGTAGTCGGGAAATATTACCGAGATCCAGAATCATTATTGCAAAAAATAGAATTAGGGAATGCCTAAATGATTTCACTAAAAAAACTTGATCAGGCAGATTACGAAAAAAAACAGAACAAAAAGATCGATAGAGAGTTACCATATTTTATTACTATAATGTCTTTACTTGCGTCCAGTGGACTTGGTCCTTATACAATGCTACAGAAAATAAAAGAGATCAATCTCTTGCCTATTATTCAAGGAGAAATAATTAAGATTATCAAAAGAATTGATTTGCTTGGAATAGACCCGCTTAGCGCATTAGACCAAGCAAAGGATAGGCCTTCTTCAAAAGCATTAGGTGAATTTCTGAGTGGATATGTTTCTGCTATTCAAAGTGGTGGTAATGTAGTTAATTACTTGAAAAGTAAAATGACTGGTTCATACGACAGGCTTGAAAATGCTGAAAAACAATCAGTTGAAAAACTAAGTGGTGTTGTTCACGGATGGCTTACAATGCAAATAGTCATACTGGCTGTTTTTATACTCATAGCAGCAATCGGGTCAAACCCACTTAGCGGTTCAAGTGATAATACTCCTTCACAACCGCCTTATGCCCTATTGTTCTTTTCTCCAATAGTCTCTATTGGATTTATGAAAATGGTGCAAAAAATGAATTATTCTAACATTCCAGAACTTGAAGTAAAAAAAATACTAAAGTTTGCATTGCCACCTGTTTTGGTAGGCATAATTCTGATTATATCTGGAGTTTTTTCTAACATGCACGCCAATCCATACATTTTGGGCATATCTTTAGTTATTGCATCTATATGGCCTACTATGAAATTTAAAAAAATCTATACCAGAAATATTCATGCTGAAGAGGCAACACCTCAAATCTTACGAGATATTACGGAAGCAAGAAAGGCTGGGATGGGACCAGAAAAATGCATAATTCATGCATGCAAAAGAAAAGACTTCAAATCATTTAACATTGTGGCAAACACCATTGCAAACAAACTTGAATGGGGCATACCGCTATTCAATATTTTTGAAACACTTGAAAAAGAAATCAAAAATTTCCAAGTATTAGTAAGTTTTAGAATATTGTTTGAAATAATATCTTCAGGAGGGGGAAATGTAAATACACTTGACTCTCTGACTGATGCAAGTGAAAAAATTCGAAATATTACAAAAAATAAACGTGATATGTTACAACCATATGTGATGGTTGGTTTTATGCTGATAATTATTACTGGTTTTACTACACTGCTTACAATAGATTCTTTTTCTGAAATTGACAAAGGGAAAAATATTGTAAATAATAATACTGAAACATCGGGACAATCAAGTTCATTACTTGAGGTAGTATCAATAGCTGTTGTAGCTCAAGCCTGGCTTGCAGGTCTTTTTCTTGGTAAAATAACTAAAGGGGCTTATTCTGGAGGATTTGTATTTTCCATGTTGCTTACTATAATTACTCTGCTCTCAATTGGCATGATACAATTGCATGTAATTGATATTGGTTCTATACTGTCCAAGCCCTCATCATCATAGTATGTCATAAAAAAAGTCATACCTGATCTTATATTGTATTTAAAGTCAGATATGGATAATTTGAGATATCTGCTTGTGTTGCTGTTAATGACATCTTTAGTTTTTCCAGCATATGCTGATGTCTCAACTCCAGCAGCTCTTGAAATGAAGATAATTCCAGGAAAGATTGTAGAAAATACAGAAGGGGTTATAGAGGTTTATTCACAAACGGATGATATTCCAGTTGACAACTTGGTTGCAACATCATCTGATCCGTCCATAGTGCAAATAATGGGAATTGCACAAGACCAAACTCATATGATATCTAATATAAAAATAAAGGCTTTTGCTGCTGGTGATGTTAAAATTGCACTTGCGGCACCGGGTTTTTCTTCAAATGAGTTTGATCTAACGGTTTACACTGATCCTAACATTGCAACAAAATTAGTAATAAAAGTAACTCCTTCTACATATGCAACTAATGGCCCAAAATCTGGTTACATTGCTGTAGAAACCATTAACGATAACAACGTTCCAACTCCTGTGACATCTGATATGTCCATCTCGATATCTACGTCTGATGCCAACATTGTAACCCCGGTAGATAACGTTCTAGTGATAAAGAAAGGAGAATATTATTCCGTTGGTCAAGTTACAGTAAATAATGCGGGAACTGCACAAATCACAGCCTCTTCTTCATCAATGGAATCTGTTTCAACATCAATTACTGTTAATCAAATTAGTTCCCAAAATACAGTACAACTTTATGTTTACCCTCAAACGATTAATGCGTATGCAGAGTCATCCGCATATGCCATTATACAACTGCATGATGCGTCAGGAAATCCGGTTCTTGCAAAAAATGATATTCCTTTAAAAGTACAAATTACAAACGCTAGCGGTGTTGGTGAAATTAACACCAGCTATGAGAGTCCATTATTTCAAATTGGTGAACAATCTGTGATAAAAAAAGGAACGTATTGGACATATGTTCCAATGGAAGTTACAGCAGGAACCACTGGAACTTTTAATGTAACTGCTTATGCAGCAGGAAATCTAGTCTCGCCTCCTGTACTACTGACCAGTACGAACAATAACACCTTACTTGATGTAAAGTCTGCTAGGATGGATGCACTTCCAATTCTGGCCACTGGGCAAAAAGAATTGATTGGTGTACTTCATCTTCAAGACCCGGCAGGAAACATACTTCTTGCAAAGGACAATCTTAAAATTCAAATCGATTCTTCTGATCCCTCTGTAGTTTCAATACCTGATGTAGAGATGGATCAAGGTTCACAAGAGGCACTTGTGTTTGCACAAGTTGGCAACACGGCAAATCCTGTTACACTTAATGTTGTAACTGATAATCCTCAAACTGTAACTCCTGTCATAAGCTCAATTCAAAGCGATTTAAGATCCTTGGTGGCCGACTCATTGCTTGCAAACGTTCTAACGCATACAACAATCCCAATTGCATATTATCTGACAAATAATAACGCTCTTAGTTTTTCTACTGGCGAAACGCCATTGATGGTATCACCATCTGACTCTATTCAAACAGATACATTGTCCATACACGAGGATCAACCTATTTTGATATCCGATGGTGTATTACTAAAAGATGGCCTGCAAAACTTGTCAGTTATATCCCCTGAATTTGCTTCAACCTTTTCAATCGAAGGTACGTCGGTCACTCCAGAATCATTAGAGTTTGATTATCCGGCAAAAATCACATCTGGAATTCAAGATACATTTTCAGTTGAATTGTTAGACAGTCAGCAAATGCCAACATATTCAAATCATGATATGATAATAAAACTTGTTTCAAGCGATCCATCTGTTATTGAAATGCCTGACAGTGTAACCATTCCCAGTGGTTCCTATTTCACCACATTTACTGTTTATGCAAAAAGCGGAGGCGCATCAGAGATTGCACTTCTTGCAAATGAAATTCCTTTGTCAAAATCTGTTATTAATGTAATTAGTATTACGCCAGATGTGACTATGCAATCAGCTGATTTTGGAGAGTCGAATGTTCCACTGTCTGCTAAGATTACTGCTACCTACAAACAAGTACCTCTGAACGGCCTTAAAGTTGACTGGAAAGTGGATGGGGCAAAAATTCAGAATATGGACTCTGAGATAAACTCTCAGGGAACCGCAAAAATAACTTTTGTAGCCGATAGTCCAGGACAAGTTCACATTGAAGCAAGTGTTTCAGGTGGTTCATACACAGTAACTACTTCTTCAAAAGATATTACAATTAATGCTCCTCTTGTAAGTAGTACTCCATCAGATAATGCTCCGAAAACCAATCTGTCAATACTGGGCGATGTTAATCCATTGATGTTGGTTATTCCGGTGGTTGCAGGAATTGGAATACTGATTTTTAAGAAAAGAGAAATGTTTGAGGAAATATCTGAAATTATAACAGGGCTAAAAGAAAAAGTATCAGGAATGGGGGGAAATTAGGATATTGTGAATGACTTGACATATGTAACATGTCTTAAAAATCCACTACCTACTTTCTCATTTCGAATTAACATGAATAATGAGAAATATCCCTCAAAAAAGGTCATCGAGATTTGGATGATGTTTTGATGTATAACTTGGAATGTGTTCAAAATTATCACGCCTGTTACAATTACAAGAACTATGGCATAATACGTGCTATATCCTCGGGTCTTGGGATTGTGAAAAGATGGCAAAAATTTCATGTTCTTTTCTCTCAATCTCTTAGATATAAGATCGGTCTTCCAATTTTGGAAATTAGCCTAAAAATCTATACTTCACAAGGCGAGAAAGTCACATGTTAGATGGTTTTTTTGATCTTCATATGGTTAGGATTGTCATAGCTATTACCATGCTTGGATTGGCATCTGTAATAGATCTCAAAAAGAGGGAAATTAACGACAAATTCTGGATTGGTTTCTCAGCGGTGGCAGTACTGTTGCTATTTGCAAGTCCGAACTTTTGGCCTGATCTAAAAACTATGGGCCTATCCTTGATTGTAGCTCCAATTGCTCTGGTATTGTGGAGATTTGGAATCTTTGGAGGTGCAGATGCATTTTGCTTGATAGTTCTTGCAGGTATTGCTCCGATGTCTGGCATGACTCCATCTCTAATCTCACCTTTTACAACACTAGAGAACGCATCAATTCTAACTGTAATTCCACTTTTTGTCAACTTGGGTAGAAATGTCGTATCTATAACTCGGGGTAATGATATATTCAGTGGTATTGACGAGTCGCATCTGAAAAAAATATTAGCGATGTTTGTAGGATATAAAACAAAAAATCCAAAACATAGTTTCTGTATTGAACAGATGATTGATGGTAAGAGACACCTTGATTTTTCACCAAAACATGCAGAAAAAACATCATTTTGTTATGAAACTGATGTATGGGTCACACCAGGTTTACCTTATGTGTTGTACATAACAGGCGGTTTTATAATTCAGATTATGTATGGGGATTTGATCTTAAGGCTTATCCACTCTTTATGATCAAGTCTGTTAATTCTTTATTGTCGTAAAAATTTAATTTCTACTAGACGTTTTTAGATTTAAAATATCGGGAATTTGACCAAATATAGCTAAATAATAATTTCAATGTGTATGTCATGGAATTAGAATTTGTCCACATGGCTAACATATTCTGCGAAGTTTCGTTAGTCTTCTTTATGAATAATATTATTTCATCATCATCTTTTATAATAAAACATAAATCCTCCTTGATTTTCTGTGGCATTCTTTTTACTTTATTTTTAAAGGCATCTGAAAAAATATACTCTGTTTTACTTGATGATGACGAAACAAGCTGCACGTCTACTTTGGAATCTTTTAATAATTCTAAAAGTCCTGCATGATAAAATTTCATCAAATCTTTTTCTGTGGCAAGCATTAGAATGGATTTCTTTGCATTTGTAACCACCTCGCTTATTTTGCCAGACATCTGGTTTAGACCTTGGAGAATTTGGAATTTTCCATCGCTTATTTCTTCTTTATTTATTCCAAAATGAGGTAAAGTTTTCCAGAGTGCTACTATGTCTCTTTCCTTGTTTTCCAAGTTCTTAACTCGTTCCTTCTCTGTATTGATTAGTATGTTTATGGCTGAATCAAGAGGTGATGCCATAAACTTGATTGGATGTTGAAATGACGCAGACACCAAGCCTCTGTTTTGTAAATTTGTTAAAAGGTGATAGGTTTCAGTTCTTGGTACTTTGAGGGCATTGCTTACTTGTGTAGCTGTACTTGATCCGTTTTTTTCTAAAAATAGAAAAACTTTGGATTGGTTGGAAGTTAATCCGAATTTTGATAATTCATTTTTAATTTTATCATATAATACCTCCTGATCACTTGGCTGTATGTTTAACATTGCTTCAGAAATTGAAATGTTGGTTGTATCTAATGTCATGTTACTGTAATACAGTTGGCACTCTTTAGATGTCTGTGTGTAATAGGGTGTTACATATGTAAACTCCTTATTTGCACTGCTGTGTGGAAAACTTGTTAATTAAGGAATATGTGTCATGAGGTTTTGGAAGTGCATAGTAAAGATACTGCTGTTCTCAAGATATTCTTTTCTTAGTTGCACTTGTACTGTAACTTTATTTCTTTCCACATGGATTTGAATATTCTCAAATACTGGTTGATACTTGTTTATGGTTCGTCCATCTGTTGTTGATTCATGTCCATTAATTATTAGTAATCCATTTTGGATCAAGTTGTTGACTTTTCTGTAACCTGACGTCTGTGGTATTTTGCAAATCTCTAGGATCTCTGAAATTACTCTTGGTTTGTCAAGAACCGCATTCAAAATATTTTTTTTGTCATCATCTCCTATTGCTTCTAGTATTATTCTGTTGATGTACTGATCTTCAATGGTTATCCCTTCTTTTTTTTCAATCTTGTTTTGTTGTACTGATATTATATGTTGCAGTAACTGTCTTTCCATCATATTTGCTCCATCTCCAAAGAACTCTCTTAGGATCAAATCCAGTTTCGGGAAATCGTTGGATACTTGAGTTAAATTTGTACCAAATTTCTCAAATACTCTATTTTCAATTTTTTCGAGCGTATTTTGAGCCAAATTTTTCTTTATTATGACCACTATGGATCTCCCTATGAGGGAATCAAATCCTAACATGCCATTACTTGTAGATAATTTGTTAAAATCCCCTTGCATGTAATTTTTCTGTATGACATGCCAGATAGTAGTTCAATAGTTCTAATATTCCCGTACTAGGAACTCGAGAATTAATGGGTGCTTTTGAAGGGATTGTGATGATTTTTAAAAATGATTCTGAACATATACTGTTTGTCTAATCTTGACACACTGGATAATATTAGAGCATTCCGATTTACGCTATTTGTATGATGGATGTAGGTAGAGTCGAAAAAAATAGGTGTAGCGCAATTGTAGTTGATGATGACGAAGATACTGTAAATCTATTTGTTGAATTTTTAGAGATTTGTAATGTTACTGTGGTAGGAACGGCTTTTGATGGAAAACAAGCTGAAAAAGTTTACCAAGAGTTGGTTCCAGATGTTATTTTCTCAGATGTCATGATGCCAAATTATGATGGATTTTATGCCCTAGAGCAAATCAAAAAAGTAAATCCACGTGCTATCATGGTCATGATTACAGGAGATGTCCGTTCTGAGACCATAAAAAAATTAGAAGACTTGGGTGCAGATGCAATAATATACAAGCCGTTTGACATGCAAAAAGTAGTACATACAGTTAATGAACTGTTGGCTAGGAAAATACAAAATATTTCAACTAACTGACACTATAATTTTATAAATTATTTTAATCATTTGTTTTTTACTTTATTCAAATTAAACTATTATTTACTTGATTGATCTAATGACCTGGAGCAGTTGGAGCATAACTATCCAATATGTGGCTTGTAAGAAATTGGCTTAATGCTGCAGTAGTTCCATACATTGTAATTCCTCCAATGACAGTCAACATTGCAATATTAAATAACACTGTCTTGAAGAGGCCTCCCTGACCAACCTTTACTGCCAATGCGTTTATGGTGGATGTGGCAATCACAACTAGAGGCATCATCATGTGTACAAAGTTAGGATCAATTGGACTTAGTGTGAATCCTGCATTAGTTGAAACGGGTACTGTTGCTAACAATTTGTGAAATACTTCAATAAGTGTAGCCATCAAGCCAAAAATTGCCATGGTAAGACCATGGAGTACAATGACTATGGTCTCAAAAGTTTTTGATGTCTGTACTCTCTTTGACCTCAATTCATTTAGTTTGGAAGAAATTTCTGATACTTTGTTGCCTACCTCATTCATGTTTGCTCCTTTGAGAAGAGCTCGTGACATGATGGTGTTTCCTGATTCAATTATGGCAGTTCCTGATTCCATTGAAAATATCTCAAAAGATGTTTCTGAATTTATTCTATTTTTTATGCGGTTCTTAAATGCTACAATATGTTTTTGGAGTGGACCAAAATTACTTCTAAGCACTGCATCAAGTGCCTGTCCCATGGAACCTACCATTGTGTATATCTCACCAAAATGTCTGATAAACGGAGGATACCATTCATCATAACTTCTCAATTCTGCTTCTAATTTTCGAGCAATGAATCCTGGTACAAACAATGGAATAACTGCAATTACTACTACGAGAGGAAGAGGTACTAGATTGGTAAGAGTAAGAGCTATCCCAATAGCAATACCTGCACCAAGAGTTACAAAAAAAGTCATCTTGAACTTTTGTGAACCCGTATATTTTCCAGTTGATAATTTATCTTTTGGAAATAATACGTACATGATGACTATGAAGGCTCCCATACTTACTATTACTCCCACAAAGGACATGGTGAAAACTGATTCTGAATTGGAACTTCCCATGAGCATTGCCATGATGGAGTTTGAGGCAATCATAAAAGACGCAGTTGATGAAATTGTATAAAACATTTCAAGGAAAAGTTTCTGAGTCTCTAAACTGCGTTCATAGCGTATTGAATACACATGAATTGCAGATGCCATCTCGTCTGTGAAAAATACACGTAGCTCATCTCCCAATCTTATCACCTGAGACAATTTTACTAGTAGTCTGTTTTAGAGGATCAGAGTTGTCTTTCATCTTTGAGGCAATCATTTCACATGATCTTGCCAAACCATATCCCCATCCTACTCCAAGTCGGTACACCTCTCTAAATGAATCTGAATACCTACCATATCCTGAAGTTACTCCACTTTTAATCAAATCCACTGAGCCGACCTCTCCTGTTGCCAATGCGTATAGAAACGCTACAAAATATAGCAAATCCTCATCTGATTTGCGCATACTTGCAAGTTTTTCCTTAATGGCTAATTTTTCCATCAAAGTGCATTAAGCTCCTTTAAGAATTGCTCAAGACCGATTTCTCTGCACCTAGATATGGAATCATATACATCATAAAAATTGAAAATCTTTTTTTCAACCATCTTGTCCAAAATTTTGGTTCTCAGTGCAAGTTCTTCATAAAGCAAACCTTCATCTTTTCTTGACATTCCTCTTTTTTCTAAAAGTTTTGAAATAAATAATGCGCTACTTCCCTTTCCTCTAAACTTGACTGTATCCGTACCAGGATCCCAATTAAAAACTGGAATGAACATTACATTGTTTCCTTCCGGATTGTATCCGATGACTTCGTTAATTGATAATACTCTTCTAACTCTCTTACCATCTGGACCTGTTACTGCTGCTTGAAACATTGCTAAATTCAAATTCTCTACGTTTGTTTTTGGTATGTTCATTGGGGGGTTGGTAATTCTTTGAATTAACGCAGTCATGTTTCCAGCGTGGAATGTACTAATTACGGGGTGACCTGTCTGCATGGCTCCAAATGCAATGTTGGCTTCGGCACCTCTGATTTCTCCTACGAAAATATAGTTAGGTCTTTGTCTTAATGCAGCCTTTAAGAGATCAAACATTGTTACACTTGAACTTGGGTTTCCAGTATCTCTTGTAACCTCACTAATCCAGTTGTTGTGTGGCAGTGTAGGCTCAGGTGTATCCTCAATGCTGACAATTTTCCAGTTGGATGGAATAAAAGCCGTAAGTGCCATCATTGTGGTGGTCTTTCCTGATGCAGTCTCTCCATTAATGAATACACTCATTCCTTCTGCCAACATCATCCACAAGTATGCCGCTTCAATTGATACCATGGCTTTACTTGGAATGATCTGTGTTATTGAGAGCGGAGTGCTTGCAAATCTTCTGATTGTGGCATTTGTTCCTTTTCTACTAACATCTTTTCCAAATACAATGTTGATTCTAGAGCCTTCTGGAAGTGTGGCGTCTATAACCGGTTTTGCATGAGATACAGTCTTACCAAACTGCTCGGCCATACTGATTATAAGATCATCGATTTCCTCGGCACTTAAAAAAACAGGGCATTTTAGTGCGCCAAACATCTTATGGATGACGTACATGTTACCAGCTCCTACTATTGAAATATCTTCTAGGTTGGGGTCGGTAAGGAATGGATCAAGAAGGCCCATTCCTGCCCTCTTACGCAGAAAATGATATTTTAGACTTGGTACATCCTTTTCATATACTGACAGATTCTTTGATTTGAAGATATCCATCTTGGAATAGTCAATTAATGCATTTGAAGTTAAAATTGTCTTGTCCAGATATTGATCAATCATGTTAAATCTCTCAGTGAGCTCAATTGGTGGATTCATGTTTCCTGCATGTAATGCAAATAACTTGTCGGCATTTTCCATTAGTTCGCGATTGGGCTCATCTGGCTCTATTATTGCATATTCAACATAACCGTCAGCTGAAGCAGAATGCGGATTGATGTGAATGTAAGTGTTTTCTGATATTGGATAAATCAAGTTAGGATCTTTTAGTTTTTTGTGTTCTCCTTCTAACTTTTCAGTAAATATTGGTATGGGATTTCCCTTGTCAATGTAATTTGATAGGTAACTCTTCAAGTGTTCAGACTTTTTCAGTGCCTCTGAAAATTTTTTGTCAGTTACTAGTGAAAAATTAAACCCCAACTCATTTACCTCGATTTGTTTTTTTCATTTTTCTCCCTATTATGCATTAGCTGTAGAGATTGGTACAATCTTTATCCCAAAATTGGTATCAATCTCAAAAGCAAAAGATGATTCTGATGCTTCACTTGAGCCTATCAATTTTACAACTTGCATAACTTTTACAGCTTTTCCACCTATGCTTGCAGTACTTAGTGAAAAATATACATCGCATGCAGACTTTATTCTCATTGATACATCCGCTGGAACTGATGTCTTGTGCATCGTCAGTATTACTGTCATGCCTGTTGAAACAAGATATTTGCATCTGGTCAGAAAATCTAGTATACTATCTGTATCTGAATACATTGTCAACAAAGATATTGAATCTATTATAACACAATCAAAATTCTTGGCATTGCTGCTAATATATCGACCAATTACTGGTAGCAAGAACGAAGATTGTTTTTGAGACCATACTGCACCATATACATGCAATGGCAATATTGAAAATCGATTTTGTAAAAATGGCGTTGTAAAATTAAATGTAATTGTCTTCATTTTTTCAATATAGTCTTTGACAGTGTTTTCTGTAATGCACAATACTTTCATTTTCGAGGACAGCATTCCTTGAACTACCTGAGCTCCTAATGCACTCTTTCCAGTACCATGTTCGCCCTCTATCATCATCAAACAAGGTGTAGGTATGCCTCCAGCGAGCTGTCTGTCTATTTCCTCATTGCCTGTTGGTATTGTTTTAATCATGTTATCTTCACCGAACTTGTGTCCATTACTCCGTTATCTGTTCCAAAATTGAGCGTCAAAGTACTAGTCTGATTAGTTTGATTTTGTAAATTTGCCTGAACGTTTGCGATCTCTTTTGGATCAAGTAATCCTGGATGAATAAGATCATTTGTGATACTTTGAATGCACCAATAGTCTGATGCTAATGCAGTACAACTATTAGTATAATGGAGAACTTCAGTTAATTTCGGGGATGCTTCTGTGTTGGGCTGATATGTGATTATGACATCAAATTGCTTGTAATTCCACAAGATGGTATTTCCTGTATTGGTCACTGAGAATGTGACTGTATCATTATTATGTGCATTTTGTAGATTTGAAATTTCAATATTTGTATGCATGATGGCATTTAGAGTATTTGACATTTGTACTGAAGACGTGCTTATTTTAGTAGTATCATCAATTATTGCAGGAAAGGACATCATTGCATATACAATAGAAAAAGTGACAATGCAGCCCGAAATTGCTATACTTAGTCCCAAACTACATCACCTACTAACAGAAAGTAACGAAGTATTCATCACTAACTCCGTTAGGTGTTGTTACTTGTAATTCGTATACACTACTACATGATATGGTAGACAGATCTGTAATGTTGATTTGAACAGTATTTGCTTTACTCCAACTGGTTACTGGACTAGCAAATGTCCAAGTTGGACCACCTGCTGCATTATATGGTATTTTTTGCATTGATCCAGTCTGTCCAAAATACACATCGATATTTTGCGTATCTGTAATCGAATAAGTCCCAACATTTTTCACCCACGCAGTTACACTTGTTCCAGTGGGATTTTGCGCATAAAGAATTTTGATATTTGTCAATACTGTTTGTTTTTGATTCTCAGTTGTCTGTGTAAATGTAGACTGGAATGTTCCTACTTTTGTCATAACTACTCCCGCAAGTGCTCCCGCTATGATTACTGATGCTATTAGAAGAATTGCTTCGGTGATAACTGCACTTCCCATGTCTAATTACCTTTTGATTCCACCGTTACAATGTGACTTGGAGTTTTTCCTTGACTCATCATGAGTCTTTGCATACACTAGATCAGCTTCCTTGTCTGATATTCCCATGACTTTGCCAAATTTGTATAGCATTACTAGTATTTCTTTAACAGATAGCCCTGATTGGTCCATCATGTTAATTATGTTGTAAATGACATGCTCATCCTCTTGTTTTAGACCCATCAGTTTGCATTGTTCTATGAGCATATCGATTGAATCTCTGTCCACTGTCTGTAGAATTTCCTCCAATACTGTTGTAGTATTCATGAGTTTTCCTAGTGTGAGACTACCACTGAATAATTGTTTGAAAGGAAGTGTATCATGAAGTTCTGATTCGTGTCTTTCTTCTTCACCTTGTTTTGGCATTGTAATTTTATTGGACTCTTCATTTGATGACTGTATCTGATTTGGTTCTACATCTGAATCTGATTCTTTCTTTGAATGTGAAATTTCTACATTTGAATTATGGCTAGGTGGAACAGGTGATTGTTCAGAGTATAGTGGAAGTGTAGGATCTGAAAGATTCTTGATATCAATTGAGTCAAAATACTTGCGCATAAAATTGAGAGGATTTGCAATCTCTGCTTGAAATGCCTTGAGATCAGTTAATGATGTCTCAAATGTCAAAGTTAAATCTTGAATGATTGATTTGGTTGAATTAATTTCAGATCTTACATCACTTATTATATCTTGCATTCTGGTTAGTTCTCTTTGAAATGGATCAACTGCTTTTGTTACCATGTCTTTAAGAATACTTTCGTCTACCACTGGCTGATGTACAACTGTTGGATTTGACATTTGTGATGGTGTTTGGGCTTGTTGTGGTAATTGTCCTGGCATTTGTTCTGGTGTTGGAAGTATAATGTCTGAAATTATTCCGCCATCATTACCATTGGCTTGAATTATACCACTTTCTTGTTTTGGGGCTGCAAATGATGTCATCTCTGGGGCTTGTTCTGACTGTGAATCGATTTGTTCATAATTTTGAATAACTGGTTTTGGCGTATCTTTTGTCATTACTTTTGGTACAACAACTAGTATTCCGATAATAGCTACAAGTGGTAATATGAAATAGTATAATGAGAATGAAATGTTAAAGAGATATTCAGGTAGTAATTCGTATAGAAATAATCCGTAACATGCTATTGAGCTAATGGCGATAAATATTCGTGTGTTTCTAGATAGTTTTGTTAATAAAAAAAGGGGGTTGGAATTGATGATTTTCAAATCATATCCTCCCTATCCCAAATCCACATTTTGTGTGGTAATTGCTGGCACTTGTCTTTCTACAGTCAATGCAGAACCAGTTGGTACGATGATCTCAGCCTTGATATTATCTAGCTGTGCTGGTCTATCACTACTGGCGTACATGATTAACAAGTTTGCATGTTCACCTACGTCAAGTATGTTGTTGTTGTTTATGTTCACATCCCAGTAAATGATTCCTTTTGTCATGTGGGGTACCTGGCCGTTTCCTTCACTTGGAAGGGTACTACCGGTAATACAGCCGCTTGTTATTGCAAGATTTGCTGCATGTGTTGCATTAAGTACAGGAGTTGTTTGATTTCCTAACGCGCAACCTGCACCAAAGATGTTGTCATATCTTACGGTGTTGCTGTAATACTTGACATCTGTCAGAGCAGGATCCAGACTTACTGCATCTCCACCACCTGCTACCTTTAGAGGGATAACTGTGGCGTTGAGTACACCTTGTGAGATATAGCCAAAGCCTGTTACTTTGCCTGCGATCTCAAGTGCACTGCTGGATTCTGTGACAGAGGATGAAATTGCTGTCTTTGCCTTTTGTGTTGTTGAAAAACCCATGTTGAGGACGACAAAGGCTAAAGCTGCAGCAACGATTACGAATGCTATCATAACTATTGCGGACTCGATGCCGATGACTCCACGACGTGTTTTCCTAGTTCTCAGTTCGTGTTTCATTGACTGTTTTATGAAACGTCTAGGCTTAATCCTCAAGTATGTTTGGTATGATCAAACAAAAAATTTGAAAAATTCTATATCTGAATGATGCCGTGGTTTATCAGATATGATATGCTTGATGCAAACTCATCATCTGAAACATTACCTGCTGTCCAATTTCCAGCATTGTATTTAATCCAGATGGGAATTATCGGTGAGTTGATTTTTGACATATTTGATGTGTGAATTAACATGTATCCGTTTTTGATCAAAAATTGAATTGCGTTGATAAACTCGTTGTCAGTTATTTCTCCGCCTGCCCACCATTTTGCATTATTTTTGATATATTGTGGAATGTAGTATGTATTGGATGCTGATGACTGGGTTTGATTAAACGAAATATCAACATCGGTTATTGTGGATGGGAATCCATAATATGATTTGATTTTATAATTTCCGTCAGTCTTGAAGATTGAATTTGTAGCCTTGAATTCGTACAAGAAACTATGATCTTGAAGTATATTGGTTTGATTTAGAAAGACTAGATTTCGCTGGCTATCAAATATCTGGATTATGACAGGTGTTATTTGATCTGTATTTGTTACAACTCCAGAAATTCTAACAATATCACCATCAGAGTAAACTTCTTTATCTGTTTCTATGTTAAAATCTGGAGAGGTTTCCAGATATGCTACCCCTACATCAATTTTACCAGTCATCCATGGATGAATTTTATCAAAATAATAATATGCTGACCATTCATGGCCAGATGGGATTTTTAGAGAATATGTCTCCCCTGGGTTGATTGTACCACTATCAAATATTTTTCCGTAATATGTCGGTTTATCCGGTACACCACTTGTGATAGTGTGTGCCGTTGTGTCATTGTTAGTCCACTGGATTGTATCATTTTGTCTAGCTTGTATCTCTGGAGGCCAGTAAGATGTACTATTTACTCCAGGATTTGTCTTTATTGTTACCTCCCATGGTATGCTAGAACTATCAGCAAATGCATATGATGTTGATGTGATGAAAAATATGGCAAATAGAAATACAATGCCGTATATCTGACTCATAAAAAAAGTACTTGGTAATAAAACAAAACGACGACGCTTGTTCAAATTAGACTAATAGGGTAATTTTTTAGAACGCAAAAACACTTGGATCTTCACATATGATTGTAAATTATATTCCATCTTGAATTTAATTAAAAATAAAAAAAGAAAGGTTGTTAGAATAAGTTTTTGCTTATCCTAGGTCAACTATGTTTGTGGTAATTGCTGGCACTTGTCTTTCTACAGTCAATGCAGAACCAGTTGGTACGATGATTTCAGCCTTGATGTCATCTAGCTGTTTTGGTTTGTCTGCACTATCATATTGAATGACCATGTTTGCATGTTCACCTTGATCAAGTATGCTGTTGTTGTTTATGTTCACATCCCAGTAAATAATTGCCTGGGTAGAATGTGGTGCTCCGCCAGTTAATGAATTGGCGTTAGTACAGCCTGCAAGAACTGCGGCATCAATTGCTGCTGATGCATTGTTGTATGTGGCTGAGCCTAATACACAATTCACACCATAGATGTTGTCATATCTTACGGTGTTGCTGTAATACTTGATGTCTGTCAGAGTAGGATCCAAGCTTACTGAATCTCCACCACCTGCTACCTTGATTGGTACTACTGTGGCGTTGAGTGAACCTGCTGAGACATCACCAAAGCCTGTTACTTTGCCTGCGATCTCAAGTGCACTGCTGGATTCTGAGACAGAGGATGAAATTGCTGTCTTTGCCTTTTGTGTTGTTGAAAAACCCATGTTGAGGACGACAAAGGCTAAAGCTGCAGCAACGATTACGAATGCTATCATAACTATTGCAGACTCTATACCGATGACTCCACGACGAGTCTTTCTACTTCTTGTTGTAGATTTCATTACTAGTGATATCCACGGTATGGTATTATCCGACAGTGTGTGTTTATTGATCAAACAACATTCTATGTCATGACTGTGGATTATCGTATAGTAATAAATTAAAAAATATAATTTCAAAAAGAAATTATTATGCAAGATAATTTATAATTGATTTAATTAAAAATAAAAAAAGAAAGGTTGTTAGAATAAGTTTTTGCTTATCCTAGGTCAACTATGTTTGTGGTAATTGCTGGCACTTGTCTTTCTACAGTCAATGCAGAACCAGTTGGTACGATGATTTCAGCCTTGATGTCATCTAGCTGTTTTGGTTTGTCTGCACTATCATATTGAATGACCATGTTTGCATGTTCACCTTGATCAAGTATGCTGTTGTTGTTTATGTTCACATCCCAGTAAATAATTGCCTGGGTAGAATGTGGTGCTCCGCCAGTTAATGAATTGGCGTTAGTACAGCCTGCAAGAACTGCGGCATCAATTGCTGCTGATGCATTGTTGTATGTGGCTGAGCCTAATACACAATTCACACCATAGATGTTGTCATATCTTACGGTGTTGCTGTAATACTTGATGTCTGTCAGAGTAGGATCCAAGCTTACTGAATCTCCACCACCTGCTACCTTGATTGGTACTACTGTGGCGTTGAGTGAACCTGCTGAGACATCACCAAAGCCTGTTACTTTGCCTGCGATCTCAAGTGCACTGCTGGATTCTGAGACAGAGGATGAAATTGCTGTCTTTGCCTTTTGTGTTGTTGAAAAACCCATGTTGAGGACGACAAAGGCTAAAGCTGCAGCAACGATTACGAATGCTATCATAACTATTGCAGACTCTATACCGATGACTCCACGACGAGTCTTTCTACTTCTTGTTGTAGATTTCATTACTAGTGATATCCACGGTATGGTATTATCCGACAGTGTGTGTTTATTGATCAAACAACATTCTATGTCATGACTGTGGATTATCGTATAGTAATAAATTAAAAAATATAATTTCAAAAAGAAATTATTATGCAAGATAATTTATAATTGATTTAATTAAAAATAAAAAAAGAAAGGTTGTTAGAATAAGTTTTCTGCTTAGCCTAAATCCACATTTTGTGTGGTAATTGCTGGCACTTGTCTTTCTACAGTCAATGCAGAACCAGTTGGTACGATGATCTCAGCCTTGATATTATCTAGCTGTGCTGGTCTATCACTACTGGCGTACATGATTAACAAGTTTGCATGTTCACCTACGTCAAGTATGTTGTTGTTGTTTATGTTCACATCCCAGTAAATGATTCCTTTTGTCATGTGGGGTACCTGGCCGTTTCCTTCACTTGGAAGGGTACTACCGGTAATACAGCCGCTTGTTATTGCAAGATTTGCTGCATGTGTTGCATTAAGTACAGGAGTTGTTTGATTTCCTAACGCGCAACCTGCACCAAAGATGTTGTCATATCTTACGGTGTTGCTGTAATACTTGACATCTGTCAGAGCAGGATCCAGACTTACTGCATCTCCACCACCTGCTACCTTTAGAGGGATAACTGTGGCGTTGAGTACACCTTGTGAGATATAGCCAAAGCCTGTTACTTTGCCTGCGATCTCAAGTGCACTGCTGGATTCTGTGACAGAGGATGAAATTGCTGTCTTTGCCTTTTGTGTTGTTGAAAAACCCATGTTGAGGACGACAAAGGCTAAAGCTGCAGCAACGATTACGAATGCTATCATAACTATTGCGGACTCGATGCCGATGACTCCACGACGTGTCTTTCTACTTCTTACGGAAGTTGTCATTGATCTGGAATCTGACTAGTTCGTATTATCCATCCGTCTGTGCATCTTGATCGAACTAGGTTCCAGTAGGCATTTCACGCTTTGTTGTTTATATGCAAATATCTGGATTGTTCCCGATATGTCGATTTGGGCATAAATGTCATGTCCGATTCCTCTTTACGCAGACTAGGGTGTAGTTGATTGGCTAATTTTTCATTCATTTATGCCATGCAAACTATGGATTCTTTTTCTGTATGTTTGTGCTAAACAGACTATATCCTATAAGAATATGATACGATGAATTTCTTATGCAAAATATCTCTTGTCAATTCCAATTGTTTGTAAAACATGGCGATTTAGATGAATTCTGATATGCTATTGAGTGAATCTGAAAATCAAAAAAGTGGGATTGCCCCAGAACTAACGTCGCAAATGGATGAAAATAACTTTACACTTGAACGTGTAGCAGAATTGTCACAAATGTTGAAAAATAAAGTAGATTCAGCAATTCATGAAATTGGAAAACTAAATGGACAAACACAGATGATTGCAATAAATGCTAGAATTGAAGCAAGCAGGGCAGGTTTAGCTGGAAAGACATTCTCAGTAGTTGCAGCGCAAATGAATGAACTTTCTAATAAAATAGGGGTGGTCAATAAAAAAATGCGTATTGAAAGTCATGATGCCTTAAACGAATTAGAAAATTTGATAAGAATACAAGCTACTAATGTTAGGGGAACTCGCTTATCTGATCTTGCGCTTACAAATATAGATATTGTTGACAGAAATCTCTTTGAAAGATCCATTAATGTCATTTGGTGGGCTACAGATGATAGTTTAGTTAACGCATTAACAAGAAAGACAAGAGGTGGTTATGATCTAGCCGAAAAGCGTTTTAGCATCATCTTGAATTCATATACTGTATATTTTGATCTAATGTTATGTGATTTGGATGGAAACATTGTAGCAAATGGACGACCAGAAAATATTAACATAGTAGGTGCAAACGTAAAAGGCTCAGAATGGTTTGAGACTGCACTGAAAACTAGCAATGGAAAAGAATTCGGTTTTCAAAAAGTTACCCGAAATACTTTGGTGCATAATGAAGTAAGTCTTGTTTTTTCATGCGCTGTTCGTGAGGGAGGATATCAACATGGTAAAATCATAGGTGTGCTGGGTGCATTTTTTAGATGGGAAGACATGGCACAAAAAATTGTAAAGCAATCTCATCTTATTGATGCAGAAAAACACACTACTAGAATATGCATTGTTGATGATGACGGTCTTATTTTTGCAGACTCTCAAGACCTCATACTTGATGATAGAATTGAGTTTCTTGGAAGAAATATGCTTTTTGAAAAAAAGAAAGATTTCATGATTACAGATTATCGTGGAGATAAATGCTGTATTGCTCATGCCTATTCTCCAGGTTATGAATCATATGCTTCTGGATTGCATTCCGTAATCATACAGAAAATTAACTGATAAATACAATATTGGATAGACTGGGTTTTATTTGAAAAATTGACTTTGATCTTCTTATACGGGCATCATATTTTTGCGAAATTGTATGATCGATTCAAACATACGTGAACATATTATCATTATTTAAGCTTCATACATTGACTCATCTTTGGCAATAACTAACCCTCTAACTAAAAGTCTTAATCTAAAAATAATTGTGATGGTAAATGTAGTTTCTGCCTTGTCAATTGCATCTATTTCTTTGATAAGTTATTTTTCATTACAACAATCCGACTTGCAAACTCTGAGTACTATCTTACATTATGTCGTAACTGGAATTGTAATGCAGTGCATAGTCGGTACTTTTGCATATTTTTTGGCCAAATCAATATCTGGGCCAATACTTGAGATGGAGGCAATTGCTAGAAAAATAAGTGAAGGTGACTTGACACTAGAAATTAGTGATTCTAATTCAAACGATGAACTTGGTAAATTAAAAAATTCTTTCAAAGAGATGTTGAAAGGATTACGTTTATTGGTCTATCAAGTACGCGACGGTTCCACACTTGTGACCTTTAATTCTGAACAAGTCCAATCTTCTACAGAACAAATGAATTCGTCTGTACAGCAAATCTCATCTACGATTTCACAAATATCAAAAGGTTCTCAGTTACAAGCTAAAGAACTTGAAGAAACAAGCAGAGTTGTAGAAAAACTTACTGCTGATATGAAAAAACTGGAAGCAAAATCTGGAATGGCTGCCACTTTAGTGAGAGAAGTCGGTTTGATATCTGAGACTGGGTCAAAATCTGCTTCTGAAGCTGATTTTAGAATGTCTAAGATAATCAGTGTAACTAATGATTCCTCAAAAAAAATCAGAGAGTTGGCAGATAGAAGCAGGGAAATCACAACTGTTTTAGAAGTTATAAGAAAAATTGCGGACCAAACTAATTTGTTGGCACTTAATGCTACTATTGAGGCTGCCCGTGCTGGAGAGGCAGGACAAGGATTTGCAGTAGTAGCTGACGAAGTCAAAAGATTAGCCGAAGGTTCTGCAAGATCATCTGAAGAAATTGCCGAGTTGATAGCAAAGATTCAGGAAGATGCACAATCTACAGTTGAAAGTATCGAAGGCAGTACTAAAGAAGTTGCTGAGGGTAGAATTGTAATTGACAAGGCACTAAGATCTCTAAACGAGATTGCATCCAAAGTAAAAGATGTATCAATTAATGTTTTAGATGTAGCAAATACTACTAAAACACAAGTATCTGAAATAGAAAAATTATCAAAAGCAGCTTCTGAAATTGCAGCCGTCTCTGAACAAAATGCCTCTGCAACAGAGCAAGCTTCTGCTGCAACGGAACAACAAATTTCGGGTACTCAAGAAATTATTTCTTCGATACAAAATATGACTATTATGGCAGAGGATCTATCTAAAACTGTATCTGCTTTTAAATTGCCAGAAAATTACAAAAATGAATCAGGAAATAAAAAACCAATACATGTGAAAAAAGAGGTGTTAATACAATGACAAGCGAAGTTATCGTATCAGATTTTCAAATAATTATATTTAGATTGCATGATGAGGAAAAAAACAAACAAGAAAATTATGGCATTCTAATTGATCAAGTAAGAGAAATACGACCATTGGAATCTATCACTGTTATTCCAAATAGCCCAGGCTACGTAAAAGGGGTGATGAATCTTAGAGGTACCATAATGCCGATTATAGATTTAAAGGAAAAACTAGGTTTTTCAAAAACTAATATCATTAATTCCAAGATGATGATTCTTGTAGTTGAAATAGATTCTAAACTTGTAGGACTATTGACCGATGGCGTAGATCAAGTCATTAAAATCCCATCTACAGATGTAGACTGTAATGTTTCTGGCGGTTTTGAGTCTATTTCATATGTTATAGGTATTGCAAAAACTGGACAAAAACTGGTTGTTTTACTTGATGTTGGCATCTTACTAAAAAACTCGCCAACTTTAGGAATGGGAATGTAAAATGTCTGTTGTAAATAATGTAAAATTCCTGATAGTTGATGATGCATCCTTTATGCGCATTGTATTAAAGGACATTCTCATCTCACATGGTCTTGCGTCTCAAATCTATGAGGCAGGAGATGGATTGGCTGCAGTTGAGGCCTACAAGCAATTCAAGCCAGATGTGGTTACAATGGATGTAAACATGCCAAAAGCAGATGGCATTCATGCACTCCAGTCTATTTTGCGGATTAATCCCAGAGCCAAAGTTGTAATGGTTACAGCAGTAGAGCAAAAACACGTTATACAAGATGCAATGAAGGCTGGTGCGAGAGACTATATCATAAAACCATTTGATAGACCAAATGTTGCACTGATTATAAACAAGGTAATTAGGTCGAGATAAAATGATGCTGACATCCGAAGAGCATCAAATCAATGTGATGATTGTAAATGATTCTCCTTTTATGATCGAGATGTTAAAAGAACTCGTTACACGCGATAGCAGAATAAAAGTTTCATCTACTGCGCGTGATGGTCTTGAAGCGTTGCAAAAAATAAAATACATGCCAACAGATGTTGTGCTTTTAGATTTGGAAATGCCAAATATGGACGGATTAACTTTCATTGAAAAATCTATGAAAGAAAAAAGTATTCCAATTATTGTTGTAAGTAGTTATAGTCAGACAGGAGCTAAACTTGTTCTTGATTCTCTTGAACTGGGGGCAGTTGATTTTGTTTCAATATCTCACAATAATCCTTCATCTTCAGGTAATTTAGGAAATATCTTGGTTTCAAAGATAGATGCTGCTTCTAGATCAAATCCACATGTTCTGGTTCCAAAAGCTATATCCAAGTTGAAACCTTATCATGATAAATTTGACAGAATCAAAAATTTGGAGTCTAGAGTTGTCGTAATTGGAGCATCAACAGGTGCACCCAGAATAATTACAAATATTCTTAAAGATATTCCATCCGATATACCTGCCTCATTTCTAATAGTCCAACATATGTCAAAAGATTTCATATCTCCTTTTACACGACGTCTAAATGATGTCTCAGCAATAAGGGTCAAGGAAGCCTTAGATGGTGATGCTATTAAAGAAGGCGAAGCATTGATTGCTCCTGGAGATTTTCACATGATGGTAAGATCTCCAAATCACATACAGCTTAATCAGGGTCCTAAGAGATTTGGGGCCAGGCCTTCTATCAATGTGACAATGGTATCTGCTTCCGAAGTTTTTGGAGCAAATACTGTGGGGATTCTATTATCTGGAATGGGACAAGATGGTGCTTTTGGAATGAGAATGATTAAGAAAAGACATGGGACGACGCTTGCACAAAATGAATCCTCATCAATAATATTTGGTATGGCAAAGGCAGCCCAAGAAATGAACGCGGTAGATAAAATGGTAGATGCTGATAATTTAATATCTGAAATAGTAAAGGCGGTGACTACACGTGTCTGAAAATAGTAAATATCGAGAGTTGTTTGTACAAGAGGCATTAGAACACGTAGAGAATCTAAGTCAAAATCTCTTAAAATATGAGGGAGAGCCAAACTCCAAAGAACTTGTAGACAATCTATTTCGATCTGCACATAGTCTTAAGGGAATGGCAGCAACAATGGGATATGAACAGATTCTGGAAATTTGTAAGTCTACAGAAGAAATTTTTGACAGATTCCGACAAAATGAGGAAAGAATAACTCCTGAAACAGGTAATGTGTTATTTTATGGCATAGATCTAATAAAACAATTAGTACAGGATGAAAAGAAAACAATTGATCTTCAAGAATTTCTTAATTATGTTAAGGACCCTAATTCCTTTCAGGTAGATATTGAATCACGGGGCGTGACACAAAAAACAAATTTTCCAATAGTTAGAGTTCGAATGGATAATCTTGATGACATGATGAACTTGGTAGGAGAAATGATGATATCAAAAATACGTCTTGAACAAAATCCATATTCTAACATGAGCGATGAAACGCGTGAAATTGTGACAAATTTGGGAGGTCTGATAACCGAACTTCAACATAAGATGATGCAAATCAGGCTAGTCCCCATCGATGATATGTTCAATAGATTTTCCAGAATGCTTAGAGATATTTCTTCTTCACTTGGAAAAGAAATTAAACTTGAGATGAATGGCTCAGGCATAGAACTTGACAGGAGTGTCTTGGATGCCATTGCAGACCCACTTCTTCACATGTTACGAAACTCTGTAGATCATGGTATTGAGACACCTGAAATCAGAAAAGCAGTAGGAAAGCCAGCGGTAGGCATAATCAGACTTTGGGCCATTCGCAAGGCAAACAATGTAGAAATCCAAGTAACTGATGATGGACGCGGAATGGATATCGAATCTATAAAAATAAAAGCTGTTGAGAAAAATATTGTAACACAAGAACAGGTAGAAAAAATGAGTGATGAACAAGTAATATGTCTGATAGGTACTCCTGGACTTTCAACAGCAAAAGAAGTGACTGAAATTTCTGGAAGAGGAGTTGGAATGGATGTAGTTATGACGCAGGTAAAAAATTTTGGAGGACGAGTGAAGATTTTGACAGAAAAAGGATTGGGAACTACAATAATTCTTACAATGCCTCTGAGTCTGGCAATCATTGGTGGCCTGGTAGCAAACATAGGAGATCAAAAATTCATTTTGCCACTTTCAAGTATTTTCACTACTCTAACAATTGATAGACACGAAATATTAAACGCGCATGGTAAAGAAATGGCCAAACTAGGAGAGCAAATAATCCCTATTTTGAGAACCTCTGCAATTCTTGGTATAATTCCTGTACCTGAAATGTCTGAAAATGATCAGATTCACATAGTAGTTGTTGAAAAAAATGGAAAATACTATGGTTTGATTGTTGACTCGCTTGAAAAAGAACAAGAAATTGTTGTTAAAAAAATAGATAATTCATTTGGTGGCTCTGATGCATTTACTGATGCATCAATCCTATCAGATGGTAGAGTGGCACTGATTCTTGAACCTTCTATGTTGATTTAGGCGATGAGTAAAATGAGTTCTAAAATACTAAATCAATATGAATTGGACTCTCTTCACTATGTATTGAATGCAAATATAGTTGATAGAGCGAGATTTTCCCTATCGTCATTACTGGATGAGCAATTCAAACATGAAATAAAATCTATTCATGAGGAAATTTCTGAAATAGATGTAATAAAAAAATTATCAAATGATCTCATCTTATGCTCAGTGTTTCTAAGAGGCCAGGGTGATATTCGTATTGGAATTTTATATTCTATCCAGGATCTAGATGCCAGAAGAATAACTGCAAAATTATTATGTGTAGATAAAATCGACTCATTAGACGAACTAGGAAAATCCGCACTCTCCGAGGTTGGAAACATCATGTCTGGTTCATTCTTTAATGCGTTATCTGATCATACTGGTCTTAAGGTTGAACTCTCAACTCCAGACTTTGCAATTACATCAAGCAGATCAATTCTTGAACCTCATGCTGCAGAATTTCTGAATGCTCCAAATGATATGATAACACAGGTTGAACTTGAAGGTAAAGAAAGTGGAATTGTTGTTCATATGTTAATTATTCAAGATCATGATAATGCTCGAAAATTATTGAATAAAAAGGGAATTAGTCGATGATGATTATCAAAGAAATTTTCTCAGATACTACGAATCTGGAAAAAGTGTTTTATGTTATTCAGTATTGTGACGTGGTGATTTTATGAATAGAGAAAATTTAGTGAAGAACACAATTGCTGATACTCAGGATTCTCTACTCTTAATGAAACGTATCTTTGAAAATAACAAATTAGATATTGGCAGATTCAAAATGCAATTCTTGAAAAGACGAATAGAACGAAGAATGCAAATTAAAGAAATATCTGATTTTAACGAGTATCTCTATCTTCTGGATAATGATTCAATTGAATTAACATATTTGTTTGAATCTTTATCCATAAATGTAACAAGTCTTTTTCGAGATACTGCAGTTTTCAACGCACTTAGAGCCATAATTGTACCTAAGATCTTGTCTAATGTTGAAACTGATGGGATAATTAACGTGTGGAGTGCGGGGTGTGCATCTGGGGAAGAACCGTATTCTATTGCAATTCTTCTAAATGACATATGTGGAATTTATAAAAAAATTGGGATTTCTAAAAATATTGAGATACGGATTAAGGCGACCGATATAAATAACAAAGCAATTGATTTTGCTCAAAATGGGCAATACCAAAGTAAATTCCTTGAACATTTGTCATTGGATTTGAAAAAGAAATATTTTACAAAGATTGGGAATCACGAAGACTCAAAATATGAAATAATATCTGAAATCAAAGATTTGGTAAGTTTTGAAACAATGGATATTCTATCAAGTCCTGAAAATGTATATGATGTGATATTTTGCAGAAACGTGTTGATATATTACGAGAAAGACGCTCAAGAAATAATACTTAAAAAATTCCACAACTGCTTAAAACATGGAGGTTACTTGCTACTTGGCTCTGATGAACTTTTATTAGGCCGAAAAGCTGAAAATATCTTCTATCCTGTAATGCCAAAAGAAAAAATATTTCAAAAAATTAATTTATAAAAATTATATGCTGTTTATCAAAATATTGTATAAAATAATTTCCATACATGTCTGTTCAAAATATACAGACATGAAATATTATGTAGACTCGTTCTAACATGTTTATGCAGATACATTCTATAAGAAACATGATTAGAAAAAATTCAAACACATCTCGAATTGTAGATGTTGGCATCTTACTAAAAAACTCGCCAACTTTAGGAATGGGAATGTAAAATGTCTGTTGTAAATAATGTAAAATTCCTGATAGTTGATGATGCATCCTTTATGCGCATTGTATTAAAGGACATTCTCATCTCACATGGTCTTGCGTCTCAAATCTATGAGGCAGGAGATGGATTGGCTGCAGTTGAGGCCTACAAGCAATTCAAGCCAGATGTGGTTACAATGGATGTAAACATGCCAAAAGCAGATGGCATTCATGCACTCCAGTCTATTTTGCGGATTAATCCCAGAGCCAAAGTTGTAATGGTTACAGCAGTAGAGCAAAAACACGTTATACAAGATGCAATGAAGGCTGGTGCGAGAGACTATATCATAAAACCATTTGATAGACCAAATGTTGCACTGATTATAAACAAGGTAATTAGGTCGAGATAACTCATTTCATTAAAAGTTCATCCCTGTCAAATTATTTTTAAAATTATTTGATGCAATGCCTAATGTAAAATAGCAATCAGAGATAGGCAAATAACCTCCTTTCACCATGGGATATTTGGGAATGGTAGGCATTGAGGAGCAGACTGCCTGATATTAAAGAAAAACTAATCGTATTTGGAGTAATTGCTGGAATTTTTCTTCCTGTAAGGATGATCTTTTATAATTATTTTTCAGCACATTGGATAGGAAGCCTAGGTCTTGTCTCCTCACTCATGTTTGTACTAATACTTTTAGCACATAAAAGAAAACTTGGACGTTTTGGTGACTTGTTTTTGAATCAATTGACAAAGACAATTAAAGGTAAATCTGGAAAAGTTGCCATAGTTTTTTCCTTGGTACTAATAGCTTATTTTGGTAGCACCCTTGTATGGATTGAACGAGGAAATACAGTCTATTCTGATGAGAAACATCTTGTTTCGCAAATGATTCTTTTTGAATTATGGTGCAGAAAAAATGAATGCAAATGAGATACATAAAATTATGAATCTCAGACCTGGCAATACTTTGACTGATATATCTAATGTTAACTATGTTGACCAAGTCATCTCAATGACTTATGCCATAATGAATGATATGATGGGCGGTTGGATGATTAATCTTGATGTGATACTTCTTGTTGAACAATTAGAATTTTTAGGATTTATCATAATTTATAGAAGAATGTATAATCCATCAAAAACTTTTAACAATCTAGTTATATGATAATATTAAATCTAAATTTCTAAGTTTATTTTACAAGTAATATGGGGCATATTGCATGTTGTGATACTCCCACTGATACACTTCCCATCAATAATGGTTTGAATCCAGTTTGACCTCTGGTACCCATTACTACAAGATCCACTTTGTTAGAGTTTACAAAAGTTACTATTGCTTCAACTACGGAGTGACAAGAAATTGCATGAGCTACAATTGGAATTTTGCTTGTAGCTGCCATTTTTTGTAATTTGGTCAACTCTGAAATTGCATTATCCTTTAGACTGCCAATTGATGTGGCATGTTCAGATGTGTAAAATGGTTCATCTTCAGAAGGCTGATACAAACAAGTGGCAATTGTTATTTTTGATCCAAACTTTAAAGCAATTTCTAACGCTGTATGAAATGCATGTTTTGAATAATTTGATCCATCATACGGGACAAAAATATGGCTAAAGGTCATACTATTCACTACTCATGTAATGTTATTGTACGAAATTAGTATAGAAATTACTTAGCTTGTTTAGGATGAAAAATTAAATCATTCTATTTCTAACACGTTTTTGTTTGTTTAAAACACACAACCATAAGGGTTAATGTAGCTCGTGGGTGATTTAATATTGGATTGTCACAACCTCAGCCTGAGCAACAAAAGTCGTCTCTTATAGAGGACCTTAGTGTACTGACAGGTAGGGCCTTTAAGGAATTAGATGCAACTAGACATGAACTTCAGGAAAAGGAAACTAGGTTAACAATTATTGCAAGCGAATCCATGGAGAAAATAAAGGAGTTATCTGGCATTAATCATGATTTACAAGATAAAGTGGGATTTTTACTTGATATTAGTGCCTCTTTGAACAAAAAAAATGATGAACTGACAAGATCAAATATTGAACTTGAGAAACAAAAATCTCATTATGATCAGATGACGCGAGATTTGAAATCAAAATTAGATGTAGTTCTATCAAAAGAAAAAGAATTGTCTATGCAGCGGGACTTTCTTGCAAAACAGGTGGATGAAAAAACTCAGGACTTGATAAGGGCAGAAAAGTTTACAGTGATAGGAGAATTGGCCGCAAGACTTGCTCATGACTTGAGAAATCCTCTCTCCATTGTTAAAAATACTATGGATATAATGCGGGCTAAACCAACTATGAGAATCGATGAAAAATTACAGCATTTTGGAAGATTTGATAGAGCAATTCAGAGAATGACACATCAGATAGATGATGTATTAAATTTCGTTAAGAGATCAGACCTGATGTTGGAACAAACGTCTCTTCTTTCAATAGTTGATGGCGCTATTGGAAATACCTTGATTCCTGTAGGGGTTAAAATATCTAAACCATATGCTGATATGCAAATAAACTGTGATTCAAGAAAACTTGAAGCTGTTTTTTCTAACATATTAAGTAATGCAATACAAGTCTATGGATGAAAATGGGGAAATAAAAATACGTACAACCGATTTGGATTATTCGGTACAAATTGAATTTGAAGATACGGGTTCTGGAATTCCGCCTGAGATACAATCCAAAATATTTGATCCATTATTTACAACCCGGCAAACTGGTACGGGCTTGGGACTCTCTATATGTAAAAACATAATAGAACAACACGGAGGTACATTGACAGTTAGATCTCCCCCTACTATTTTTACAATAAGATTGCCAAAAAATATTGTTCCAAAATATGAAGTAAAAAATACCTATACTCGATAATCTAATATGATTATTATGCTGGAAACTTAATTCTGTTTTTTTCCGCGCATTATGTGAATTACTTTTCCATCGTCAAGGGTATATCGCACAGAAATTATCTTGTCCAATGGAATCTCATAGTTTGAATTCTCGGAGTTTGTTTGAGAGTCTGAATATTTTTCTTCAGAGATGATACTGTTTGATTCAGGTGCTGGTTTGAATTGCTCAAAAAGCATCTTAGATATTGCGACTCGGATTAATTCCTGTCTAGTATAACTTCCTTTTTTACATACGTCATTAATGCTCTGGACCATTGCATGTGGAAGGTTTAGTATTATGGTGTCTGTCAATTACAGGTATTATTGATTTTCAATAGATAAGCTACTCTGCAATTTTTTTAAATAATTACGTCCAAAATGGAATAAACTGTGATTTTAATGCATGTTTTTTAACGCATAGCTATTTTCAAGCTTTTTTACCAAAAACTCTAAAGAGAATGGTTTTTGAATAATCTCTACCGAGTCTTTTAGAATGGCCATGGCGTCATCCAAAACCCCATTTCCAAAAGCTGAGACAAAAATTATCTTCTGACTTGGTCTTAATTCTAGTATGTCTTTTGCTACTCTAACACCATTCTTCTTTGGCATTATAAAATCAAGTAAGACAACATTAAACGGTTCACTACCATCATGACTGTATTCTAGTTTCTTTTTGTACAGTTCTACACATTCTTCGCCATCTCTTGCTATGGTTATGCTATGTTGGTGTTTTTCAAAGATTTTCTTATATTGTAATCCTGCAAATTGATTGTCTTCAGCTGCTAGGATGTCTAAACCCATATGCTGTCTTGATTGATTCGTATGATTAAGATTAGTGTGTTCGATCTGAACGTACTAGTTCATTATTTTCTGGTGTAACTCTCTTGCACTCAGATGTCTCATGATTGGAATAGTAAACTTGATGGTAGCCCCAGTTTCTTTGTTGTTGTATGCAAAAATGCGGCCTCCATGTGCATTAATTATTCCTCTACACAAGTATAGTCCTAATCCGTTGCCTTTCCAGGATTCTGTTTTGGGTCCCCTTGTAGCAAATTTATTAAATAAATTGGGTAATATGTCTGGATGAATCCCAGATCCGCTATCGCTTACAATAACTTCAACCAAGTTTTTTTCTAAATCATATTGAGTAGTAACTTGTATTATACCAGCTTCAGTAAATTTCAATGCGTTATTAATTAAATTACGAATCACTTGACCAATTCTTATCCTATCTGCTTCTACCTCGATCCCTTTTTCCACATTTGTTTCAATCTTTATCTTTTCGTTTGATCTGTATGATGATGTTATCTCTAGCAACAAGTCACTTAGGTCAAATTTTTCATATGATAGTTGTAGAATTCCATTATCTATTCTTCCAATGTCAAGAATTCTATTGGCCACTTCTTCTAACTGTCGTGCCTGTTTTGATATCCCTGCAAGAGCCTCATCTGTTCCAATGTCCCCATTTTGTGCAAGTTCTACAAAGCCGTATATCGGATGAAGCGGGCTCTTTAATTCATGTGATGCAATATTGATAAAATCATCTTTAAGGACGCTTATTCTTTCTAGTTTTCTATTTGCTTTCTGAAGAGATCTTGTTTTTCTAATTACCTCTTGTATAAGATCTTTGTTGATTAGATTCAAAAAATATCCTAGCGCCAGTGAGATAATTCCTGCAGAGATTATAATTACAGCCTGCAATGTAACTGATTTTTGTTTACTTTCATCTGCTTTAGTTCCCAACACATCCGTGAGATTTTGAATATCACTATCCAATATTGATATCTTTAGGTTCAACTGATTTTGCTTAGTTTCTAATGCAGTTTGCATTGGGTCTGAATTTTTTACATTATTTTTATCCTGAGAATCAAAAATCTGAGTTGCTTTTTGTACATATTGTGAGTGAATTGATTCAATTTCGTTTAGATTTGTAATTATTGGACTAAGATCTTTGTTAGTATCATCATCAAGTCCATAATTTGGATATCTGTTTATCAATTCATTTATTTTCTTAATCTGATAATCAAATTGATTGTTATATGATTCAAATTGGTTCTGTGAAAATTTATAATTCTCTGAATTGTCAATTTTTTGATATGCTATAATATTATCAAAACTTTGGTATTGCATTTGTTGTATTGTATATATGCTAGATATTTCATGCATTATTGGGATATTCAAATCCGATAATGCCTTCATTTGATTTGTAATTGTATATGTCGTAAATATATTGAGGAATATTGCAAGACCTAGCATCATTATGATCATCCCGACGGATATGCCAATTCTCAAACTTGTACTTGTTTTATGATTATCCATATCCATCATCCGAATCTAATATTTTTGGTATTGTCTATCAAAGAATGTGCCACTTGATTAACGTCTATAGTCTCGCTTGTATGTCCTTATGTGTGCAAAACAGACAAACAATTATTCCTATTTTTCATATTCTGTTTTATTATGCTCTACTTGGTCCTACTGGAACTGAAGTTCCTTCTTCTCCGTCCCACTCCTTAAATCCTTGTCTAGCTCTTACACGCCACATGTGTAGTGGCCAACTCTCGATTTGTGTGATTAAAGCATGTAATGTAAATGGCTTGTTCATAAACTCCACATTTTCTTTTATTTCTCTGAATTTTTTTATGACTGTTCTACCGCCTCCAGATATGAAAATTATTCTTTGTTTGGGATTTATTTTCTGTATCTCTTTTGCTACGTCTACTCCATCCATTCCAGGCATGTAATGATCCAATATGACTGCATCAAAATATGATTTATCTGCTTGTGCTCCATCCGCCCCATATTTTACAAATTCTTTATACGTCTGTATGCATTCTATTCCGTCCCTTGTAGTTGTCACTAGATGGCCTCTTGCCTCCAATGCCATTTTATATGCATCTGCCAACTCCTTGTAGTCTTCAGCTACTAGTATTCGCATGAACCAGTCTTGCATTACTGATATCAAGAAGAATTTATGATATAGAATCTTGTATGTTCAGAGTAAACATTTCTGTTTGAATGAAAATTATATTGTTCAGTCTTACGTGCTTGCGATGGGCCTGATATGTTTTGTAAAATCTATTTCATTTTTCAAGAGTTCAATATATCTGGCATCTAGAGAAAGCATGTGATTGAGGATTTTTGTCACATCTTCGTCTTTTCCTTGTTTAAGCATGCTCTTGGATTTGTAATATAACATACTGACATCATTTGGATTGGATTTTAGTCCTAAATCGTAGATTTTTATGGCTTCATCATGTCTTTCCAAAGAAGACAGGATCTTTCCTGCTTGTAACACTGCATCCTCATATTGAGGATTTTGTTGTATTATGGACTGATAGCACTGCAATGCTTCTTCAAATTTGGAAAGTGATTCTAGTGCGACTCCTTTGTTGTATAGTGCAGACAGGTGTTTTGAATTTGCGTCTAGTACTTGATTAAAACATGTAATTGCTTCCTCCAAGAGGCCCATTTGAAATAATGAAATGCCTTTTTCGTATGAATCTAATCTTTCTAACAATGATTTCTTGCGAGATAATACTGATGCATGGTCTGGCTTTGTAGCTAATACGGACTCGTAACACTCTAACGCCTCATCAAACCTTGACAGTGATTCTAGTGCGACTCCTTTGTTGTATAAATCTAATATCTCTAACAATGATTTCTTGCGAGATAATACTGATGCATGGTCTGGCTTTGTAGCCAATACGGACTCGTAACACTCTAACGCCTCATCAAACCTTGACAGTGATTCTAGTGCGACTCCTTTGTTGTATAGTGCAGACAGGTGTTTTGAATTTACATCCAATACTTTGTTAAAACACGTAATTGCATCTTTTAGATGACCAGTCTCAAGTAATGAAATGCCTTTGTTGTATAAATCTAATATCTCTAACAATGATTTCTTGTGCGATACTGCAGATGCATGGTCTGGCTTTGTAGCTAATACGGACTCGTAACACTCTAACGCCTCATCAAACCTTGACAGTGATTCTAGTGCGACTCCTTTGTTGTATAAATCTAATATCTCTAACAATGATTTCTTGCGAGATAATACTGATGCATGGTCTGGCTTTGTAGCTAATACGGACTCGTAACACTCTAACGCCTCATCAAACCTTGACAGTGATTCTAGTGCGACTCCTTTGTTGTATAAATCTAATATCTCTAACAATGATTTCTTGCGAGATAATACTGATGCATGGTCTGGCTTTGTAGCTAATACGGACTCGTAACACTCTAACGCCTCATCAAACCTTGACAGTGATTCTAGTGCGACTCCTTTGTTGTATAGTGCAGACAGGTGTTTTGAATTTACATCCAATACTTGATTAAAACACGTAATTGCTTCTCTGAACTGACTCATTTCAAGTAAAAGTATGCCCTTATCACATTGTGATAAAACATGTTTGGGTTCAATTGTAATAATTTTATCTAGTGATTCTATTGCTTTATCATATCTTCCTGATCTTGCATCTAGTACACTTTTGTTATATAGCGCAGATACATGATCTGGTTTTATTCGTAATATTGATTCATAGCATTCTGTTGCTTTTTCAGGAAGTTTTGATAATTCCAACAACACTCCTTTGCTGTATAAAATATATACATTGCATGAATCCAGAGTTAAAAGAAAATCAATTTTTTGTAGTGCCTTTGAATATTCGTTTATGTTATAATAAAAATTTGCCAAACCAAAAAATATCATGTCAAAATTTGGCTGAGATTTTATTTCGTTATTGGTAGATATTTTTATTATTTTTTCATATAATGAAATCATTGGCAAGTGTTTCTTCCGAGTTTCAATTGGGATGTTAATTTTGTTCAACTTAAAATCTTTTCCAAACCCTACTTTGAAAAGTATCACCTCTATCATTTTTGTTACCAAATCTAACTGAATTTGTCTTTTCTCATTTTGCATGATTACATTACACCTATGCTAAATTATGCCAAAAAAATTTTCTAGTCATTGTACCAAGTACATAAAAGTGATTTAAAAACACGTGATTGTTTAGATGAGATAAGCTTTCAATTCAAGTTACCCGTCTGATCGAGTGTATGACTAGATTTGACTTATTCTCCAATTTGGCAATCTGATAGCGGCATTGCCATGTTGTCAAATAACTTGCTAAGATCTCCCGTTTTTACTGTACACATGACATGGAGAATAATCGTATTCAAATTAGTTTGATTGGTCTGTGTGACATTATTTAATTGGGATTTGATTAAATCCTGAGTAAGGTTTGCCATGTCTCCTGGGGCAAAGGAAATGGTGGAATTAAAATTCTTTGTGGTATTAGTATTCATGAATTCCTGTAGTTTGTCAAGAGTAAGATTCTAATGTGGCATTGTCTCCTAGCATTTTTTCTAATTGGGCAGGAGTCATACCCATCATATTATTATCCCCAGTCATCTCGGCCAGTTGTTGTGGACTAATTTTCAATGTAGAATTCTGTGCTGCGGTACTATTAAGATACTGAGCCAATGTAGAATTATTTCCCAAGATCTTCTCCAATTGGGATGGAGACAAATTAAGAGTAGGATTACTTTTTAACATCTCGGCCAGTTGTTGTGAACTAATTTTCAATGTAGAATTCTGTGCTGTGGTACTATTGAGATATTGAGCCAATGTAGAATTATTTCCCAAGATCTTTTCCAATTGGGATGGAGATAAATTAAGAGTTGGATCACTTTTTAACATCTCGGCCAGTTGTTCTGGGCTCATTTTTAATAGTGTGCTATTTCCAATTATGTTGGAAAGCTGTTCAGGTGTTATCTTTATTGTATTTGGTGGTGTTCCAAGATTTCCTAATGTTTGATTCAGATTGTCTGATGAGGAAGTTGAGTTGTCTATGCCTGATGGAACATCAATGACTTGAAGATTATTTGAAAATAAACTTGATACATAGATCTTGTCTGTAATTGGATTTATTGCAATCTCACGTGCAGAAATTCCTGACTTGAATTGATTTATGACAGTATTTGTATTGCCATCTATTTCAAAAATATCTCCTGTTTGTTCACTTGTTTGATAAATTTTGTTTGTTAATGGATTTGTAATAATTCCCCATGAACCTGCATCTGTTGGGATATTTGCTATGATTTGATTATCAGTACCATTGATAACCGATACTGTACCTGCCCCCCAATGGCTCACATAGATTATGTTAGTTAGGGGATTTAGTGTGATTCCCCATGGACCTCCATCTAGCGGTATGTTCCCAATTACTGTATTGTTTGTGCCATCTATGATTGAAATTGAGTTTGAAAGACTATTTGCAACATAAACAAGATTGGTTGTAGGATTTGCAATGATCCCCCATGGGCCATTTTGAACTTGAATATTTGAAATGACATTGTTTGTAGAGCCGTCTATTACTGAAACAGAATTTGATAGTAGGTTTGTTACGTATATTCTATTGGTAGAAGGATTTACTGATATCCCCCAAGGATTACTTTGTACTTGTATGTTTGCAATTATTGTATTTGTACTTCCATTTATTGCAGTTACATGATTGTTTAGCCTGTCTGTAACATAGATGATGTTTGTTATGGGATTGACATCAGCTCGTGCTGCACCTGCATTTGAAAAAAGTGAATTACTTCCAAGATGTATAGAATTTGTGATTTTATTTGTAAATCCATCAATTACCGAAATGTTACTTGTGACCGAGTCTGTTACGTATATTTTATCAGTTGTTGGGTCTACCCCAATTCCTCTATTTCCCCATCCTGTGTCTACACTGGTTATTTCCCCGTAGGAATAGTGAATTAGAACACTTACTGATATTGTAAATACTAGAATGGTTACATACCACATTTGATTCATTTAACTGAACTTCTCCTTCTTGATAGATAACACAATCTGCAATAATATGCCTATGAGAAGTTCCAATTTGGCATATTGTTGACCATTGGGAAAAATCAAGAACTGAGAATCACTGCATGTCTTTTGGGAATGATAGGCAAGGTCCTCAGATCTTACATGGTCTATGTAGTGCCTTTAGATTAATCTGTGTCTGATTCGAACTGGACAAACTTGCAAATGAGATATATGTCATATCCAACATTTGGGATTCATGCATGTTCTGATAGCTGAGGATGAGAAAGATATCTTAGATCAATACGTGTATGTTTTAGAAGAAAAAGGACACAAGGTTACAACCTCTAATAATGGCGATGAATGCTTGAAGATTTATCGTATAGAAGAATCTCAAAATACTCCTGATGATACAGTGCCTCCTTTTGATGCAGTCATTTTAGATTATCAAATGCCAATTAAAAATGGACTTGAGACTGCAAAAGAAATTCTAAAAATAAATCCTCATCAGAGAATAATCTTTGCTTCTGGTTATGTTCAAGAGACTTTCTTTGAATCGGTCAAAAGTCTCAAACAAATAACTGAGATAATGAAAAAACCATTCAAACTTGAAGCATTAATAGATACATTGGAAGATAAGGAAATTTATTCTAAACTAGAACAATTGAATGTAGACATAGCTGCAATCAAAGAATTAAATCCGTCTCATGCACAAATAAAAGCATACTTTGATGTCCTATGTCAATTGCAAAAGGGCAGGACATTCTAGTAATTTATTTGATTAAAATACACTTGGTATTGAAACTAGTTTTAGCCATTACAAAAGTTTCCAGCGGGATCTACATCATTGTATACTTTTTGCAGGGCATTGATATCACATTCTGATATGTATGAATTAGTGGTCGAGATAGATTCATGCATGAGAATCTGCTGGATTATCCGTATATGGTAATCCTAAAGCATGCCCAAATTCTTGTCTTACTGTTGATTCTAATTGACTGTCAGTCAATTTGTCTGAATCAAATATTGTGATGAATGTTTTTAGAATTTGATTTCCATTTACTATGGTCCTTGTGACCCCTGAATACCCATCTTCAGATTTCACTGTAGAAAGTGTTACCACTATGTTTCCCTCGCTGTTGTCAGATTGGATTATGTCAAATTTTTCTGGAATGTTGTACTTGGTATTAGCATATGCTGTCTGAACTGCTCCCTGCCATCCTTTGAAATACGCTGATTTCATTCCTGATGCTGACTGATATAGAGTTGAACTGTCTCCCGTAATGCTATCTGTTGACATTATGGCATTTTCTACATCTTGGATTTTTTGATCACTGACATTTGCATGGTTCTTAATATTTACAGTTAATGGCGTACCGCTTATGATGCTCCAATGCTTGTAATTGCCCACGGAATTCCCTTGAAGATCTTCTATCACATAATGTGTCTTTATGGTTGAACCTTGTTCTGCAGGCATAATTGAATAGTTTGTTGCAACAAAAAATAACAATATTACAACTACTGGTAGTATTAGCAATTCTACTTTAAGTATGGTCTTTGCACTAAGTTTCTGAATTCTCTTTTTAATTGTGATTATCTCATGTGAAATAGTATTTTGTTTTCTCATTAGTTCACTAATTTCGTGCCCTGGCTTTTCAAAAACCATTTCTGATTTTGAATTGCCAAAAATTTCTAGCAATTGTATCTGTTCTGTGGTTTTGTTTAATTCGTTTGTTAAATATTCAAGTTGTCTTCTCCATTGGCTTATCGAGTATTCTTTATCAGTCATTCTTTGTGTCATGTGGTTATTTCATACTCCTAAGCAAAAGTTGTAATCAAATCCCATGGTGTCAATACGTTATTTTGAGTCATTACAAATGCATTTTTCATACTTAACATAATTTTGCACATTTCAGGTACTGTGATATTATCTGGAATTATGCGCCCACTTTTCAAATTTAGCGTACTGATCTTTGAATTAAGAAAATTGTCAATTCCATCTAGATAATTTAATTCAGATATTTTCTCAAAGATTATCTGCGGTGTAACAAATAATGGAGTATGCTCTAATATGACCACATCAGTGTTGTTTTTCAGCATCTCTTTTATCAGAAAATCTATCGTATCTTCTTTTTGGAATGTCACTATTTTCTTTGATGGCATGTCTGAAACTTTTATTGCGGTATCACAAAGTATGCCTACTTCTAACAATCGCCTGGCAGAGATGGTTGAAAATTCGCCATCTGTTGTTTGAATTAGAGCAAAGTCTCTACCAAGATAACTCATCTTGTTTAGCAGATCATATACTCTTGTTTTGGGCGATACTATGTCAATCCCTTTATTCATCACCTCATGAACAGTATGTTCTGAGAAAAATTCATGATTAGGATTCTCATAAAGACCTTGTAATACTTCTTTACTTCCTATCATTCCAACTGGAGTGTCAGATTCCATTACTACTAAATTATTTGTGTGAGATGAAAGAAATCTGACAAGCATTGATGTGGCCACCCATATCTTTTCTTTGCTTTCAATTGTTGCCATTGATGAATAGACTAACAGATGTGGCATGATTTCCTCAATAGTGCATTGGTTTAGATTTTTTCCTAGTGTCAAGGGTGAAAAAAGTATACCATTATTTTTATTTTGAGTTTTTATTTTACCTGATAATTTATTTTGTAGACCTGACAAAAAATTGCTATTCATTCGTGATTGCTCCTAGGTGTGAGAAAAATTTGATTGTGAGACGTGGGTTTCATTATTTTCAATTAAAACTTTCTAATGATAATTTTTAGTATGTTCGCATTGAACATACTTGTGTTTGATTTATTATTACAACACATTGTATCTTTTAAAATTTGGATTAGTTATCTATGTCAAAAACTGTCTTATCTTGATTTTATCCCTGTGTTTGATTGAGTTTTACGTGATAGTATGCTGTTCTTCTTGACAAGTACTCCGCCTGCTGCTATTGTGCCAAGTACCAATATTGGTAATGTGTCTATTCCGTTGACTTTGAATAATTTTAATATCGATTGGATTCCTACAGATGATGACATATTGGGGTTAATTCCACTGGATCCATTCACACTGGAACCATTTACGCTTGAACTATTTCTATTTGGTACTGGTAAACTAGAGCCAGTTTCATTAATTGTTATGATCTTACTAATGGGTGCTGGGATGTATCCTAAACCAGTAGCGTTTACATCTAGATTGATAGAACTACCAGAATTGGGAACTAAAACAATGTTTGCAGTTCCATTTTGATTTGTTACACTGTCACTAGATTGGATACTTGCACCGTTTACTTTCCACTGAATATTCATATTGTTTAATGGATCTCCATGATTCTTTGCTATGACACTCGCAACAAATGTGTCTCCTGGTAACACTGACTTTGGTGCGATTATTTTCAAAGTTGGAGACAGACTACCTACTGAAATCTTGTATGTTGAAAGAGGCAAGTCATCAGCTATGATGGATGCTTGTACCGTGCCTATGGAATTTGGTGTTACATCAAATGTTGTATAATACTGTCCTTTTGAGATTGTTACATTATCTGGAAGTGTCAAAATTTGATTGTTAGTTGAAACTAATTTTAGGGTGATATCTTTTTGAGCAAATACTGGATTTGACTTTGAATCAAAAATCTGAACAGTCATGGTATTTGGCATATTGAGAAAAATTGGGTTGGAACAATTTAGTGCTACTTGAGACGCCGAAGTACTACTTGTCTGGAGATTTAATGATGTTTGATAATTTCCTGCAATAAAAGTAAGGGATGTTGAACCATCCTTTAAGGAATCGGCTTCTGATACAACTGCAGTGTCTCCCTTATGTATTGTAGTTTGTGGGATTGAAAAATAATCATTAGCCAAAATATTAAGATCTGAATCATCTGAAAAGTATGTCATTGCACCCGACGAATCCTTTAGGTATGTAGCAACAGGAAAATTACTGTTACCTAGTATATTTGGAATTAGGGACTGCGCTACAAGATTAAGTGAATTACTATTGAGTAAGAACATGGTGGGGTAAACAGTTTGCTCATTATATGTAACTACATGTAGTGATACTGCACCTGTAACACCACTGGTGCCTACTAATGGTTGTGGTGTTGTAGTTAATGTTATACCTGGAGCGGTAGATCCTGTAATGGTACTACATCCTGATGTTGAAGTGGTTGATGTCGTAGTTGATGTCGACGTGGTTGATGTCGAAGTTGGGCATGCAATCATCGTGGAGCTTATGCCTGGCAATAGTGGTGGAATGTTTGTACCGACCTTGGCAAACACTAGAGCGACCCCCGTCCCTTTATTCATGATGGCATTGTCCACTGAAATTGTATCTGGATCTGATGAGTCTATTTCTACCTGTAGATCATGGCTTGCTATGACTGGATTTCCACTTTGATCCTGTAACTGTACGACGCCTATCAACTCATCATTTCCAGTGGCCAATATTGGTAAAATACTCAATACTGCTGATTTGTCATCATAAAATTTACCTGTGGCCGTAGTTACCTGTCCAGGTCCTGGATTAACATATCCGCTTGGAACAGATGCAGTTACTGTATAAGTTGCATTAGCTCCCGCTCTTACAGCTAAATTGGTATATCCCCAATAGGACCCTTTCTTTATTACAATTGGGTTGTATGCCGTAACATCATGTAAGATGGGACTTGAATTTGTCTCATTACTAGGAGGATCAAGGACGTTCACAGGAATTGTAATGTCTTCTTTTGCTGGCATTAGATTGCCTGATGAATCTGTTAATTGTGTGATTACATATCCTATGGATGCTTGATAAGTATTGATTACCTGAGGATACACGAACATCTGAATATGTGGGGAGCCATTTTGGATGACTGTTACAGTAGAATCTGCAGATTGTAATGATTCTCCTGATGCAAATATTTGTGCAGTACCTGGTTCTTTTACTTCAAATTTGCCTATTCCATAATACGTTCCAGCCTTTACGATAATTTGCGGGGCAGTTAATGTAATCACTTTGTTGTCTGATGTTGTAAGACTGATTAGAATATCATTATCTGTAATTGCAGGTGTCCCATCATTATTTGCCAATTCTACTGTGAAATATCCTTCATGTGGACCGTTGACTGAAAAAGTCGAAGGGGTGGATTGCACTAGTAATTTTGTAGGGTAATTGCTATTTCCATAAACTGTTACTGGCACTTGACTTGAAGAAAATCCAGGTGCTCCTAATTCAATATTTGCAGTTCCATGATTTGATGTAATTAATTTAATGTTGGTGGTAAAACCATCATTACTGTTTTCAACTCCAATTATTTGTAATACTGATGAATCACTTGAAGAATATATCATGTTTTGAATTTTTTGTGGAGAAATATGTCCATTGTGTAATGCGTAAACCTGTAACGTGCCCTCTGAATTCTCAATCAGTTTTTGAGGAATCAGTCTTACTCCAAAGCTGTACCCATCATCTGCATACGCTTTCATCATTCCAACACTGACTAATACAATTAGCATTAGGACTATGGCTTTCAATTCTAAAAATAACACTTTAAAATATAATATAAGATGGTGTATGATTATTCTGAACGAATCTAGATTTGTAATAGATCTAATTTGATTAAATGAAATTTTGAATCTGATTTGATTGTAAAGTATATCATGCTGATTGATATACCATTTCAACAGGTTTTGATTTCTTCCACAGGTGTTCACAGAGACTGAATATGTTATTTACTATCTCTGTGGAGTTTGTATGTACAATTGAATCCGCGTCATCATTCAAATCCATCGTTCCTTTCATTGAACCAGACATTACAATTTGTTTGTCTTTTTCTGCAACCATTCTTCCTTTTGATGGTAGTTTGCCCAATCTTGTTTCAGTAGCACCTAATTTTTGTATTAGACTAATTGCTTGTTTATTTTCTACTTCTGTGATTATTCTAACTTCGCCGCCTCTTTTGATACAGTCTTTAATCTTTTCCGGAATGGCAGTATGATACATTCTCATTATGTCTTCTACGGTGCTTACTACATATACGACATCGTTTGCTTCTGTTACCAGTTTGCCAATTCTTGCATAGATATTTGATCTGCCTTGTATGATTGAAAATGACGACATGGAATTATCTGGAGTTGGTCGCTTTAATTCTTCAAGACTTGCAACAACCTGTTTGGAAAGTTTTCCCATAGTTGTAATCTCATCTTGTTTTTTCTGAATAATTCCATTGAATGCTTCTTCAGGATTTACTGCTTTACATATAGTCGGATTGGAAAGTGTTGTTGTAATCAATCCTAGATTTCGCAATTTTGTAAGTGCTCTGTATGTCTTCCCTCTATCTACATCCAATTTTGCAGATAGACTTCCAACTGTTACTTCTCCTGTTCTCAGCAAACCTAGGTAAATCTTAGCATCGTCTCCTTCTAGACCAAAATATTTCAGAGTTGAAAAAAGATCTTCTTCAGTATTCAAGACAAAACACTCCTAAAATTATAAAATTTCTGATCGTAATTCCCTATTAAATTGTGCCACAATGTGTTTTTTTCTTCAAAACTAGGCATGTAACTGTTTTCTATATGAAGATCAGGTGCGCTCATAGCGATCATTGTAGATCGATAACTATTGTTGTTGATATATAAGCAGATTGATCGCGTGGTATTCCTGTTTTGTCTATTGCAGTTGACAACTGCCATCTGGAAAGGGAGTTCCATTGTTGCTGAGATTGAAGTCATAGAGAAGTAACATCTAGACCATGATATCAGTAACTGTGTGTATGTAACAAACAAACACGAACAAGATGGATTTTTATATTCTGTTATCAATTTTTCGTAAAATAGTCTAAATTCAAATTTCTCTCATACTATTACAATATACATCATAATGGTTTGAAAATGTGTCTACTGAAAAATCTGTTTATTTTTAATAAACATACATCATCTAATAGAGATAAGACACTATTACATATTGAATTGATGGGGCAGAAATTTAGATGCAGATCTATACCGACCCCCGTCAGTTCTCTATGAATTTTAGATGATTATACCGTATGATGATTAAATTAGGTTATTTCATATGTTTGAAGCATTTGTTGTTTCAAGATATTTTTAATTCGTATGCAAATTCTTTTCATAACTGCTGTAATTGTACACATGTTGATTTTGGTTTATATTTTGGCATGGATTTTCGTATTCATGTAAAGAAAGATTGTATTGATAAACCACTCCAAATAATTAAGGTATATCTATAAATAAATTTGAGATGCGTAAATTTATTCTAGTCATGGATTGTGATATGTAATGATGTTTGATGTGAATAGTGTTAGAATTATTCTAGCAGTAATCATGCTTGGTATTGCATCCTATACGGATGTTAAAAAGAGAGAGATAGATGATAGAATATGGATGATTTTTGGTGGTTTGGCATTTGTTATTTTATTTTTTACTTCAAATATTTCAAATTCGCTTTGGATGATTGGAATATCTCTGATTGTGGCACCTGTTGCACTAGTAATATGGAGATTTGGCTTCTTCGGAGGTGCTGATGCTTTTGCACTCATTGTTTTAGCAGCTCTTGCTCCGGGTTCTACATTTACAGCATCTCAAGTAAATCCGTTTACAACTCTGACTAATACAATAATACTTTCTATCATACCCGTAGTGATAAACATACTACGAAACATAGTTTCATTAATTCGACATGATGATATCTTCAAGGGATTTGAAAATGAATCCAGAAAGAACAAGATTTTTGCCATGTTTGTAGGACATCGTTCAAAACATCCTCAGTTTAGTTTTTCCATTGAAACGCGGGAAGGAAACATAAAAAAGATGAATTTTGGAATGAAAAATGCCGATAGTACCGAGTTTTGTTCTTCTCCTGACACTTGGGTTACACCCGGAATTCCATACGTGATCTATATTTTTGGAGGATTTGTAGTCCAGCTAATTTTTGGAGACATCATATTTAACACGATTAAATTGTTTCACTAATTTCATTCTGTTATCTACTAAGGCGCATCTAAGGTTTATTAGCTATATCCAGAGAACGTCTTGTGTATGAAACTAAAGATTGCCATTATAATCTCCGTGATATCAATAGTAATGCTTTCAATTTA
This sequence comes from uncultured Nitrososphaerota archaeon, assembly GCA_963824385.1. Taxonomy (GTDB): domain Archaea; phylum Thermoproteota; class Nitrososphaeria; order Nitrososphaerales; family Nitrosopumilaceae; genus Nitrosotalea. The sequence continues at coordinate 55,648 of CAWGPD010000004.1, read as the reverse complement.
TGGCTTTGACGTGATTGCGGCCAATGGTGGGAAGACAGGATTTCTTCCAATGAGTGTATCTGCAAGGGGCTCAATCTTTGGAATAATTCCCTCTGCATTACTGATAATTTCTTTTTTTATCACAAGAAAAGAACCCTCAAAAAAACTAGGTATTTTGATAATAATTGGAGGTGGACTGATAATAGTAGGCACTGGAATAATACTTGCATTGCAAGGTAGCCAGACTCAAGACTCACGTGCAGTACGAGAGTTTGGGGCAGTCTTGGGAATTGGAATCATAATTGCCGTATTGGGTATAATCAAAATCAGAAGTCGAAGTTAACTTTTCTCTACGTTGATTCTGTATATCACTGAGGAAATATTCAAAGACTGGTCTGAATAATTAAGACTGTGGCAAATTGTACTAAATGTGGCAAGGATGTAAGTAAAGTGTATGACTGTGAGCATACTCAAGATGAGGATTATTGTGTAGAATGCTATACTGAATTACATTATTACATTACTGAGAAAAAAATCTGAATAATTTGTACCTTTTTAGTGATACATGAAGATGATTTTTCCAAATCTTTTAATTCAAATCTATTGACTCTATTTTTGTGAAAGCATTGCTTCTTTCTGGAGGATTTGGTAAGAGACTCAAACCTTTGACAGATTATTTGCCTAAACCGCTAATACCTCTTTGTAATTATCCGATTATTGAATGGCAGATACGTTATTTTAAGAAATTTGGAATAAAAGAGATCATAGTTTGTGCCGGATACAGGGCGGAACAGATACGAAAACATCTGGAAAGCAAGAATCTCGGAGTCAAATTGGAATATTCTGTTGAAAAAGAACCTCTTGGAACTGCTGGCGCCATAAAAAAAGCTGCCAAATTTATTGACACTGATGACTTTTTTGTAGCAAACGGTGATGTTATAACAAATCTTGATTTGAGAAAATTAAAAACGCATCGAAATTCTGTTGCAGTTATACCTCTTCGAACTATGTTTGGGATTGTACATCTCAATGGAACAAAAGTTGAAAGATTTGAAGAAAAACCAGAAATATCAAATTATTGGATGAATGCGGGTATTTATTATTTGAAAAAAGACATTGTAAAACATCTTCCCACGGATGGCAATCTAGAACACACCACTTTTCCAGTTCTTGCCGAACATGGTACATTAAATGCCGTAAAATATTCCAATGTTTTTTGGAAATCTGTCGATTCTTACAAAGATATGGAGGATTGTGAATCTCTCATGATATCTAATCATTATGAAAAATTCCTATCTACCAAGTGAGTAGTATGAGACTTGGATTTAGTCTAGGTTCTCTCTTGTCTGTTGAAGAGATATTTGATTGTGCAAAAGTGTTAAACAATTATTCTGTAGATTCTATCTGGATCCCAGAAACGTGGGGAATGGATTGTAGTTCAATTTTATCGGGTATTTCAAATATGTCAAAAAAACCCAAGTTGGGCTCATCTATTATCAATATTTACTCGAGAAGCCCTGCTTTGATAGCCATGTCTGCTGCAACTATTGATACTTTGTCTAATGGTAGATTTATTCTTGGCTTGGGCACAAGCAGTAAATCGATTGTCGAAGACTGGCACGGTTTGGAATTTAAAAATCCAGTACAAAGAATGCGTGAATATGTTGAGATAATACGCCTCATAATTTCAGGAGAAAAAACATCTTACAAGGGGGAGTTTTATAACCTCAAGAACTTTGGTCTGTTAATTATTCCGCCTAGAAAAGAAATTCCAATCTATCTTGCAGCGATAAATGAAAAAATGGTAGACCTTACTTGGGAAATAGCCAATGGTGTTATATTCTATCTAAGACCATTGCAAGAATTAAAGAAGACAATCAAAAAAATGCAGTCCAAGAAAAAAATTGATGTTACATGTCAATTAATAACCTGTGTTTCTGAAGATTCTGAAAAAGCAATTACGCGAGCAAAGCAGACAATAGCATTTTATGTTTCAGTAGGAAGTATTTATCGTGAATTTTTGGCATCTAATGGATTTCAAAATGAAACAATGGCAATATTTGACGAGTATAAAAAAAATGGTTTGAAGGACAGCTATAAATTTGTAACAGATGACATGGCAAATTCTTTATCAGTATGTGGAACACCTGAAGATATTCAAAGAAAAATACTACAATTTATGGAAGTTGGAGTGGATTTGCCCATACTTCAATTCAATCCTGTTGGCAATGTACGGGAATCTTTTGATATGTTAACTAGAACACTTGCAAGTGATATGAAATGAAAAGGGTGGCAATTGTTGCATCAGGTATTACTAAATTCAATAAATCTGAAAAATCATTAGATTCGATGATGTTATCATCTATCAAGCCAATATTTGAAAATACTAAAAATTTAGACCAGAAAGATGTTGATGTGGTGCTTACCTCAACAAACGCAAATAAAAATTATCTGGCAAATATTATATCAGAGTTATCTGGAATCAAACCAAAAATATCTCATTCAGTTGAAAGTTTGTGTAATTCTGGAACGAACTCACTAGTATCTGCATATGCTTATATTTCATCTGGACTTGCAGATACTGCGCTTGTTGTAGGTGCTGAGAAAACAGATAACCCCGGTCTTGTTCTAAATTGGGATATGTCCAGAGGAGAATTCAATCATCCTATTTTTTGGGCATCTATGTTTACAAGTGCACATATGAGAAAATATGGAACAAGTCTTGAAGATCTTGCATATGTGTCTATTAAAAATCATAAAAACGCATTAGATAATCCATCAGCATATTTTGAAAGATCATTCTCTCTTGATGATGTAATGCATTCCAAAAATCTTACAGAAAATATAAGATTGTTAGATTGTTCTATGCCATGTGATGGTTCTGCCGCAGTTTTAATCTGCTCAGAAGAAAAAGCGACGAAATATACTGATACTCCAATATGGATAACTGGAATTGGCCAGAAGACTATCTCTGCAAGTTTTACAAAAAATAATGATTTAGCGTCAATGGAATCAACAAAGACTGCAGTTGCAGATGCATACAAAATGTCTCATAAGACTTCAAAAGATGTAGATGTTGTAGAGCTTCATGACGCATTTAGTGTATGCGAAATTATTGAATTGGAAGACATGGGGTTTTGTGAAAAAGGACAAGGCGCAAAATTTGTTCGAGATTTGTACGATACAAGTAATAAGAAAATAAATCCCAGAGGGGGGTTGATTGGTGCAGGACACCCACTAGGTGCAACTGGGATAGCACAAGTGGTTGAAATTTATCAGCAATTGGACGGAAATGCCCAAAAAAGACAAGTATCTGGTGCAAAAACAGGCCTTGTACATAACATGTCTGCAGGATCTACCTCATCAACTGTTATGGTATTAGAATCATGACTAGATTTGAAACTGAATTAAAAAATAATAATTTTGTCTGTAGTGAATGTGTCAAATGTAAGCACCTGGTGTGGCCTCCAAGTGATTATTGCAATAAATGCTTTGGAGATGTCATATGGAGACCTGTTTCAAAAAAAGCAACACTTGTAGAACTTTCTAGCAAAGATGGAACATATTTCTGCATAGGAGAATTTGAAAATAGCATACGCGTATTTGGAACTCTTGAGGGAAATTCTAATCTGATTGAAGGGCAAAATCTGACACTAAAATATTGTGATTACGACAAAGCCCCAAAATTTGTTTTCCAATCAGATTAGAGAAAAGATACGCCATCAGGGAAATTTGAGATTGGATTTCTCTAATTCTAAAATTGGTATGTACAAAGACATGCCATCTGTTCCTATCTTGTCAACAAAATGGAAATCTCCAGTAAGTCTCTTCAATTCTATGAATTTCTTTGTGGGTGGACCGTTGGTCACAAGATAATGTATGACGTTTCCTCCTATAGTTCCTGTCTGAATGAAAATGATATTCAGATTATTATGATTTAGATGATAAATCAAAGGTACGGCACCTAGAACTGATTGTGATGAATATAAGATTACTTTTAGAAGATCTCCATATTCTTTGTACTTTAGATATGTGATCTGAGCATCATTTGTTGACATGTTTCTGTTGTTTCAAATAATGACATATTAATGCTGAGTATGCCCTGACCAGTTTTTTGAAATAATCTATTATCTACGAATATGCTCTGAACTGTAAAGGCGATGGCCTACAAGTTGTAAAAAATACTGGTCTAGGTGTTACTATAATTACCATGAAGTCTATATCACCAAAATTCTCTAATATTATCACAAGACATGGTGACGTCTATAGAACAAACTGCTTTGAATGGCATTGAACCCAAACTTCGTAAGAAAAATAGTAAAAAAACTAATCAAAGAATTGCACGAACCAGAAGGCAACGGGGATATAATTGGGAAGATACACTTGTTAAAAGATTCAATGCACTTGAAGGCTGGAAAGCATTTAGACTCGGTTCTCCCAGTGTGGGGCTGCCTGATATTCTGGCAGTAAGTACCAAGGAAAACACAATTTACACAATAGAGGCAAAATCTGGTACAAGTACCACCTTGAGAGTGCCTTTTGATCAGATACAGCGTTGTTTGAAGTGGATACATACTTTTGAGTTGTATCAGACAAGAAAAATGATTGTTGCTTTCAAATTCTCATCCAAGAAAAGAATTGGAACTGGAATATATGAACATCGAGAGCTTCGAGAATTTTTTAAAATATGGGATGAAAAATACCCTGTAACTGATTTTATTTGTACATACGAGGGAGATACATATGCCATGGCTGAGGGTAAAAGAAGTCATCTGAAACTGGATGATGGTATAATGCCTTTTATTAAAAAACAAGTGCTAACTAAACCGAATACTTCTTTAATATGATATTGTGTTTATACAATTATGAGTTTTGAAGATTTTGTAGATGAACGCAGCTTGGTAAGCAGAGATGCTCTAGCTACAAAGGAAATAAAACTAAAATTACTCGAAGTTGAAGATGATACTTCTGATCACATATGGAGATTTGGAGTTCGAGTCAAAGTAAAGAGAATTCTTATCACAATAAAACACATAGACACTCAACAGATTGAAGAGGGAGAATGTGACTTACATGTTATTGAAAAAGAGATGAAGGAAAAAAGACATTATAGCTCTACAAACAGATGGGTTCCAACAACCGATATCAAGAATGGATATATTGTAAATTCAAGGCATGCTTCATTGCTTGCTGATGCAGTGGCATTAGACTATATCATAATCTAGACTAGGGCCGATATTAGACGGTTATCTGTAGAATACTTCCATTTTATTACTTTTGATGATTTTAGGTTTTTTCCATGAAATAGTACAAAGTTTATTCTTTGAATGTCTTTGCCATTTTTTAGAATCAATCTCTTCATGATTGGGATTTTGCCAACTTGTATGTCCAGTTCCGTGTTTTTTAGAAATTCTATGAGGTGATTCCTCTGATTCACGCCTTGGAGTGGAACGCTAAATGGAATCACGTCTAACATAGTTTTTGATTTGGATATGACTAGGATTTTGTTTTTTGATTCTACTAATACACCGACACATTTTACAACAAATTTTTTCTGTGCGATATTTTTAAAATATTTCAACGTATCTTTATGTACATTGACTACTACTCTGTCCTGTTCTATACCCGAATCTAGACCAAAATATCGTCCACTGTGATATATTAATGGAGTTTTAGAATCATCATGTCTAATGTATACAACCTTGCCTACTACCATGACATGATCTCCTAGTTTTTGCTTTCGGACTAGTTTACATTCCGCATTTATTGTACAACCTGAAATTAGAGGCGTTTTGATTTTTTGTGGTGTGACAAGTTTGAAAATGCTTTTTATTTTCAATTTATCCAACTCGGTTCCAGAATACCCTCCTGCGATATTTACTTCAGTGGTTTGTTTTTGTGAAGTGACGTTAATTCCAAACTCTTTTGTTTTTTCTATGTTCTTCAATGTTTGGGATCCTTCGTGGATGAATGCTCCAATTAACACTGGTTGGTATGAAATCTGCATTACCCATTCTGCAGTCATAACATTTGGTCCATTAGTGCCTCTAGATGTGATCATGGTAAGACCTGTGCTAAAATACCTCTCTGACTTGCTTGGGGATTTTCTATTCAACTTGCTTATTTGATGTCTTTCGGGTAATTGTTCTTTTTTACAGAAAACTTTATGAAAGCATGATGGCGAGTGCATGCATGATAATTCAGGAAATCACCATAAATGGTAAAAAATACCGTCTAACCCTGACCGATCAAGTGCTTTCTGATGTTCGAAGGTTAAAGGCACTATACAATGCGGCATATGAGGATCCTGAGAGTTTTGATGAAGTAAGCTCCGCCATATCTAATACTATCACTCAAATAGCAAGTGCTGTAGAACCTGAGGTTTCTGACAGTGATCTAGATGGCTTGATTCAGGCTGTTATGAAGGCAGTCGATGAGAAGAGCAAAGAAACAGAGGAAGCAAAGGCAAAACACATGGAAGACAAGAAAAAAACAGGAAAGAAGCCCTCTGAAAAATCTAAAAAATCAAAAAAATAACATCTATTGTTTGTCCAAGAAGAACCCCTATATTGGTTAAATTTGATACCTCCTCAGAAGAAAGATGCAAACTCATTGTGAATGTGGTATTTGTGGTCATTTATCTGAAAAAGAATGCATATCAAAAGAATGTAAATGTTGTATCAACTTTCACATGCGTTCAGGTCCAAAAAAATAACACATTCTAGTTTATGTTTTTTATGTAACGACAAAGATTTTGTCTAAATTTAAAATCCTTTAGATTTAAATAAGATTCAACGAAGTTTTTCATAATGTCACCTACCGCATTCTTAAAATGCATAGACCCAAACTGTGGCCTTCAATATCCTATAACTGACATTAGAATAGAATGTGAAAAAGGACACTTGCTTGATGTAAAATATAGCATTACACCTCCTACTACATTAAAAGATGTATTCTATAAACGCAGGAATCATACTAATAATATTTTTAATGAAAGTGGTGTTTGGCGTTTTCGAGAATTGCTGAATTTTTGTCAAATTGATACTGAAGACATTGATCAATGTTCAAAATATCTAGTATCATTAGATGGTGCAGAGGGGAGACTATCAAAACCATATCACATGTCCCGAGTCTCAGACTATGTTGGAGTAAATAATCTCTGGCTTCAGCCAGAAGGATACAATCCAAGTGGTTCATTCAAAGACAATGGTATGACAACTGCTGTAACTCATGCTAAACTCGTTAAAATTAAAAAAATAATATGTGCCTCAACTGGTAACACGTCAGCTTCGACTGCAATGTATGCAGCAAACGAGAAGATGGAATGTGATGTATACATCCCTGCGGGAGAAGTTGCGCCTGGAAAGCTTAGTCAGGCATTTCAATTCGGAGCTCAAGTTGTGGAAATTAAAGGAAATTTTGATGATGCACTATCAACTTCATTGCAACAGGCAGGAAAAGTTGGTGGATATACTGTAAACTCTGTAAATCCATTTAGAATCGAGGGACAAAAAACAATTGTTTTTAGGGCGTTAGAATTCTTGGATTGGAATCCTCCTGATTGGATAGTTTACCCGGGAGGTGCACTTGGAAATACATCAAGCTGTGGTAAGGCATTGATGGAGTTATACGAATGGGGTTGGATAAAGAAAATTCCAAGACTTGCGGTTGCAAATTCAGAAGGTGCTAACACTTTATACAATTTGTATAATGGTAAGTTTGAAAATACTGAACTACGTTGGAATAAAGGAAAATCTGATACTGGATTGATTAAAAGATATTATGAATACATGGATAAAAACCAGATTAGGCCCAAGACCAAAGCTACTGCAATACAAATTGCAAAACCTGCTAACATTCTCAAGGGATTACGTGCACTTGATTTTACAAATGGCATTGTAACCCAAGTATCAGATAAAGAGATGCTTGATGGAATGGCACTTGTTGGTCTTAATGGGTTTGACTGTGAAATGGCATCAGGTGCAGTGCCTGCTGGAGTCAAGAAATTACTTGAAGAGGGGGTAATAAAGAAAGATGAAACAGTTGTAGGAATATTAACTGGTCGCCAGAAAGATTCTAGCATACCGGTGGATTATCACAAAGACCCACAAAACAAATTTGCAATTCCGCCTAGAACTTAGTTATCTTATATCTTTTCTATTTTTATGCGACTTGCCTGATTATTTGTTGCTTCTTCTACTGTCATCTTGACTGATTCTATGACTATTCTATCTCCTTGTTTTGGAATGTCTTTTAATTTGTCATGTAATAATGCATTCAAAGTAGAATAATCCTCACCCTGTGGAATTTCTGACTTGAGTATCTCATTTATTGTATCTATCTCAACATCTCCATTGGCTAACATTGTATTTTTATCCAGCATTTTGAAATTAAGCTCTTCTAAATCGGTCTCATCCATTATCTCTCCCACTATCTCTTCTAACAAGTCTTCAAGTGTAACACACCCTTCAACTCCGCCAAACTCGTCTACAACTATTGCCATATGGGTTTGTCTGCCTTGCATCTCTCGGAGTAATTTGCTAATTCTTTGTTCTTGGGATACAAAGATTGGTTTTCTACTTAGAGATTCCAAAGAAAGCATTTTTTCATCTTTTTCCAAATGCTTTAACAAGTCTCTTACATTGAGTATGCCGACAATCTGATCAGGCGTATCTTTGTAAATTGGTATTCTTGAATACCCACTTTTACTTATCAAAGGCATTGCATCAAAAAGCAATGTCTTTGCTGGAAGCATGAACATCTTTGTTCTAGGAGTCATAACTGCACGAATGACGATATCATCAAACTTGAGTGCTCCATGGACAAGCTCGCCCTCGTGTTTTTGTAACGCCTTGTCTTCCAAGCCTTGCTCTATTACGCTGTAAATTTCTTGTTCAGTAATTGGTGGCGGTTGGTGCGAACTTCCTACAACTTTTAGCATGGCATTTGTAATCTTTTCAAAAAGTAACACAAAGGGATAAAATACATAACTGAAAACTAGTATTACTCTACTTACCTTCAAAGAAATTTTTATTGCATTTGCATTACAATATGCTTTTGGAGTGATTTCTCCAAATACTAGAAGTACAAATGTCATGATGCCAATAGCTGATTGCAAGACCGTTGTTTCCGAAAATCTCTAATGAAACTGCTGTAGCAAGTGCAGATGACCCTACGTTGACCAAGTTTGTACCTAGGTTCAAAGTTGCGAGCATTCTGCTTGGGTTTGACTTTAGTTTGTAAAGTGATGCTGAACCTTTTACTTTTTCTTTTACAAGTTGATTGACCTTTGCTCTGCTTATGCCAATCAACGCAATCTCTGAACCACTGAAAAACCCAGACAATCCCACCATAATTGCCAGTATTAGTATGTCTAAAGTCAGGTTTGATGTCATTATTTTTTACCTCTGCTGATAGAGTAGGTGCTTGACATGACTGTTAAATTATAAGTTTTAATCGTTAAATTTTTCGATATGATTGAGAACAAAGTGTTGTGTATGTGAACTTCTACAGTGTCTCTTTTATAAGTTCACATTGGCAAAATATCATTCTAATAACACATCGTCATACAATATGGTGTCATTTCTTTGCAAAGTGTTCTTCAAGTAGTTTTTTCTTTTCTGCCATGTGAAACAATTCCTCAGTATGTTTGAACGCATCTTCTCTTTTCCTATTAAATAACATTGCCTGCATCAAGATGTGATTCTCAGGTACCACTATTCCGGTTTGATCATCAGAATATGTAAGTTTGATAACATCACCCTGAACCTCAATCACATCTGCGTGAATGTGAATCATGTTTGTATCTTTGAAATTAAATTTCATAGTCTCTGCAAAGTCTCGAATATCCTTTGTTCCTTTTGCGGTGTATAATATTGCAATACCATATTCATTTTTATATAAATCAAGAATTTCTTGTACATTTGGTGCAGGTCCATCAAATCGAACATCCATCAAATGAACATGCATTTGTCTTGTTGGAACCTTCAATACTCGAATAAATAATGGGGTATCTGCACCCATGTAGCTCTTTACATCTTCATTATGATGCGGTTTTCTAGTCCATTCAATTGAATCTTTTACTGGGGTCTTGGTATCCTCAAGGTCTGCCCATCTTCTTATGAGTGTGGCATCAAATCGCCTGATTCTTTTTTCCATATTTCTCTTTGAGTGGCTGAAGTATTCTCCCCATTCCAGTTACATTACAGCTTCCCTGCATGACATATTTTTCATTAAATGTTTTTTCATAATTTACACGAGAGTTGAAGATCAAATTTGCAACTGATTCTGGTCCTCCTATTTTTTCACCGCCCTGAAAAATTGCTCTGACATTTTTTGGTTCATAAAGTGTTTTTTTGTTTGTATGCCCTACCCCGCCTGGGGCGGCATCTATTATTAGATCACATTCTGAAATTATGTCCTCTAATGAGCCAGATATTTTATAATTTTTGAAAGAATCCATCTTTGCCTTTGGAACATATACATGAAATCCCCGAGATATGGCATCTGCAACTTTCTCATCGGGAGAATATTTGCCAACTCCTACTAGTTCTATGTCTTTATCATCTGCAATGAATTGAGTAATCCTGCTACCAATAGAACCATAACCATTCACAAAAACCTTTTTCACAGTTTTCTGACAAGAATGCCCATTTATTTGGATTACCCTTCAACAAGGACTAAATAATCTAAAATAATTATTTGATTATTGAATATTCATCTACCATCCATAGGGATTGGGGTGGGCGTTGTAGTTGCAGTTATTGTGATTGTTTTTTTCATGTTTGGGCAGGGTACTGAAAAATCAAATATACAAATTCCACAAATACAAACCCAAGGACAAGAAAATACTACGGGACACGTAAATACTACATCTGCACTTGCCACACTACACTTGTTGGTAGATAACACATCACCAATACTAGGTTCAAAGGATGCGCCAATTACGATGATAGAGTTTGGAGATTATCAATGCTTTTACTGTCATCAATTTTATAATAATACTGAGCCTGATATTCTCAAAAATTACATCAATACGGGTAAAGTTCGTATGGTCTTCAAGGATTTCACTATAATTGGTCAGGACTCTGTGAATGCTGCTCATGCCTCACACTGTGCACAAGAGCAAGGTAAATTCTGGGACTATCATGACACATTATACAATAACTGGGCTGGCGAAAATACTGGCTGGGCATCATCTGACAACCTACTAAAGTTCGCAAAGCAAGTAGGGCTAGACGAGAATATGTTTAACCAGTGTATGACTCAATCCAAGTACATTTCTACCGTCGAGGGTGGTCTTTCTGATGCAAAAAACCTTGGTTTGACTGGAACTCCCGACTTTTTCATTATATTACCTGATCACACTGTGACCAAAGTTGTAGGGGCGCAGCCATTCCAAGTTTTTGATAATATATTCAAATCACAGCTAAAATCATAAATTTTTAGGCATTTTTCCATTAAATGCCAAAAAATATCAATCTTTGAGATCAATTGAGATTCTCAAAATCCTTATATCTGTAATTGGAAGTCTGAAGCTATTGGCTGCAGGTATAGACGACATAGCCCTGTACGTTCCTAGATTGTTTGTGGATGCTAGAGACTTTGCACAGGCACGTGGAATGGACCCAGACAAGCTCCAAAAAGGTCTAGGTGTATCTCGAATGGCTATTGTAGATACTAATCAAGACCCTGCATGTATGGCCGCAAATGCATGTCTGAGAATAATGGAGCGAAACAAGATTGCTCCAAAAGATATTGGAAGATTATATGTTGCAACAGAATCATCACTTGATGAATCAAAGGCAATGAACTCCTATGTGATTGGAATGCTAGAACAAGTCTATGGAAACGATTCCTTTGGTCATTGTGGAGGAATAGAATGCAAGTTTGCATGTGTTAGTGGCTCATATGCTTTGTATGATAATGCTAATTGGATAAGAGCGGGGGAGGCAGAGGGTAAGGCAGCCCTAGTGGTGGTATCAGATATTGCAAAATATGACATGGGTTCAAGTGGAGAATATACCCAGGGAGCTGGTGCTGTTGCAATGCTGTTGAACGACAATCCACGAATTATGACTTTTGATCCTAAAGTTACTTCAACTTCAATTAAAAATGAATATGATTTCTATAGGCCATTTGGAAAAGAGACGCCAATTGTCAATGGGCAGTATTCTAACTTGCTGTACATGATTCAGGTCAAAAAGGCGTTGATGGCATACAAAGAAAAAGCACTATCAACTGGAATAATAAAACTAAAGGAAGGTGAGTCGATTTTGGATTATATTGATTTTATCAACATGCATCTTCCATATAGCAACATGGGTAAAAAGGCGCTGACGTATCTTCTAAGACATGAGTGGCGTAGCTTGCCTCGCTGGAAGGGAATTGTAGAAAAAATGGGAATCCCTGAACCTACACCAAAAGATCCACGTGGAACAATCGAATCAATACTTGCAGATGAAGAATTTATGCAAAAAGATCACGAGTTTACTAAACGATTTACTCAAACTGAGGAATTCCAAGAAGCGTATGATTCCAAACTTGCCAGTTCCCTTATTGCATCAAGTACAGTAGGAAATATTTACACGGCTTCACTTTACATGGGCTTTAGAAGTTGTCTAGAGTTTGAATTCCAAAAAGGCACCGACCTTGAGGACAAGAGATTTGGATTTGGATCATATGGAAGTGGTAGTAGTGCCATGGTCTTCAGTGGTGTCATAATGCCAGCCTACAAAGAGATTGTCAAGAACATGAATTTGGAGGCAGAAATAGGTGATAGAAGAAAGGTGTCATTGGAAGAATATGAGCAGATCCATGAAAGTAAACTTGGTCCAACTGAGAACATTCTTGAGGGCAAAAAAGAGTTTATACTAGTAGGAGTAGGAAGTAGTCCAGAACTTCGTGGTCAGCGTAAATACGTATTCAAGGATTAGCCCATAAAATCGATCCTGACGATCAAAGCAAATCAACAAAAAGGATATAAAATCAGAGTTGCTGTCATAATGCATGAAAGACCGTTCAATGCCAGTTTGTTTTACATCTGAACAATATGCACAGATTGAGCAGATTGCAAAGCAAAAGGGTATGTTAAACGCAAGCCAGTCTTCTCGAAGAAGCACTAGGCCAATAAACAGAGAACGAACGTTCTCATTTTCTTTCCTTTATGATAACTATTTAATGGATTTAGTTTTATTTTAAAACATGGGATTGTTTTCCAAAAAACCTGTTATTTGCAATATTTGCAAAAAAGAGACATCGCATAAACACAAGCCTAAAAGTGAATGGCAGATTGAGGGACCTCTTTGCGGGGATTGTTATGTTACCCAGATGAAAAAATTCTACGAACTTGGTTTGCGACAAAAATGTGTCACGTGTGGCATAGAAAAAGATGTTCCAGATTTGTGGGAACCACGATACCAGTGGGATATGACTGGCTTGTTGTGTAAGACATGTTTTGATAAAAAGGATCTTGAATTTAAAAATCAAAAATCATTTTGTGCCGTATGTCACAAAACACTTGGCATGATACGGTATAATCCTAAAAAACACTGGATACTTGATGGTCAACTGTGCAAAGAATGTTGGGATGCGCAAAAGGCAAAGATGGGGTAGTATCTATGCATATATTCAAAAAATTCAAGTGTGAAACATGTGGAGAAAAATTCAGACAGCAAGAATACTTAATGCAACATCAGCAGTTGTATCATAGTGACAAGGCATATGATTGTAAAAAATGCAATATGAATTTCTCTAGCATGGAAGAGATGCGAACTCATATGCAGAGATCACATACTTATCGCGGAAAAAGAGATTTTTAAAAAGCCTTTATTGTTTTTACTACTGGTGGTCTGACCTTTGTAAATACTCTAAAACCACAAATGCATTTTATTTCAGGTAGTCGTGACAATTCGGATTGGGATACATTGGTTCCACAACGCATGCAAGAATAGTACACACTAAAGGTCACTGGTTTTTCTTCTGCTTGAATTTCTGGAGTTGGTTCAGACATTTTATATCAAAATCTATTTCAAAGTAAGTTCAATGTAGACGTCATTTGGAATTTTTATTCTCATCAATTGTCTTATTGCCCTATCATCTGCACCCAAGTCAATTACTCTTCTGTGAATTCGCATTTCCCATTTTTCATAGGTGTTTGTACCCTGACCGCATGGGGATTTTCTTGTAACGACGTTTAATGTTTTTACTGGCAATGGTGTTGGACCTTTTACTTTGACACCAGTTTTTTCTCCTATTCCTTTAATTTCAGTGCAGACTCCGTCCAGTCTTTGAAGACTTGTGCTTGTTAATTTGATTCGGGCTGTCTGTGTCATCCAGGTCCCTTACTTAGTGTATTTCTCAGTAATTTCCTTTACGATACCTGCTGCAATTGTTGCACCCATGTCTCTCAGTGCAAATCGTCCCATTTCTGGAAATTCTCCAAATGTTTCAATGCACAGTGGTCTTACTGGCTTGATTCTAACAATTGCAGAATCTCCCGCCTTTAAGAATTTTGGATTTTCTTCTTCAATTGCGCCAGATTGTGGGTTGATTTTTGCTTCGAATGCAACTATGGTTGCTGCAACTTGAGCTGTATGTGCATGCATTACTGGTGTGTAACCAGGTGAAATTGCTGTTGGATGGTGAATAACTATGATTTGAGCTCGGAATTCTTTTGCAACATTCGGTGGGGCATCAGCTGTTCCAATAACATCGCCTCTATGGATATCTTTCTTTTCAATACCTCTCAAGTTGAATCCTATGTTGTCACCTGGTTCTGCTGAAGGCATTTCAGTATGGTGTGTTTCAATTGACTTGATTTCACCGACTGCACCTGATGGCATGACAACTATTTTCATACCTGGTTTTGCAACTCCTGTTTCGACACGTCCCACTGGAACTGTGCCTACACCAGTGATGGTATAAACATCTTGAACTGGAATTCTGAGTGGTTTACCTGTTGGCTTGTCTGGCATCTTGAATTCATCAAATGCTTCGTATAGTGTTTTACCTGTCCACCATGGCATGTTTGGTGATTTCTTGACCAAGTTGTCACCCTTCCAACCTGAGACTGGAATTATTGCGACATTTTCAAGCTTGTAACCTACTGATTTTAATAATTTTTCTGCTTTTTCTTTTGCGGCCTTGAATGCTGCTTCTGAAAAGTTACTGTCATCCATTTTATTGATTGCAACTGCGAGTTGTCCAACACCTAATGTTCTAAGTAAGAAAGCATGTTCTCTTGCTTGTCCGCCTGGTGCTGTTGCAGTATCTGTTTCACCTTCTTTAGCCGATAAGACCAACACTGCACAGTCTGCTTCTGAAGCTCCTGTGATCATGTTTTTGATAAAGTCTCTGTGGCCGGGTGCATCAATTAATGTGAAGAAGTATTTTGGTGATTCAAATTTTTGAAATGCTAAATCGATTGTAATACCTCTCTCTCTTTCGTCTTTGATATTGTCCATGACCCACGCATATTTGAAAGTGTCACCTTTTCCGGTCTTTTCGGATTCGGCTGCATGTGAAGCAATAGTTCGTTCATCAACTAAACCCAAGTCCATTAAAAAGTGACCCATGGTAGTAGATTTACCGTTATCGATGTGTCCTACGACAATCATGTTCAAGTGAGGTTTTCTTGCTGCTGCTGTACTCATGAAGGATGTTACTTGAGAAGGGCTTTATTAGCATTTTCATTTTTTAATTTTTTTTGTATCAAAAATTGAATTATTTTCTGACTCGATCATTGAGATCAACTTTTTTCACATGGTATAAATCGAACTATTTTATCATCATCAATAATGAAAATTACAGTAACAGTAATCAAAGCTGATGTTGGCGGAATCGGAGGACATACAAGACCCAGTGATGGCCTACTTACCGCCGTAAGAAATCTTGTAAAGCCACAAGTAAGAAAAGATGGTAAAGGACTACTCATTGATTCCTATATTGGATATTGCGGAGATGATATCCACATCGTTATGACTCATACAAAGGGTGTTAACAATTCTCAAGTTCATGGACTTGCATGGCGTGCATTTGAAGCTGCAACTAGAGTTGCAAAAAGTGAAGGATTGTATGGCGCAGGTCAAGATCTGCTAAAAGATTCATTCTCTGGAAATGTAAAAGGCATGGGACCAGGAGTCGCAGAATTGACATTTGAAGAGAGACCTAATGAAGCATTTACAATTTATGCAGCAGACAAGACAGAACCCGGTGCATTCAACTATCCGTTTTACAGAATGTTTGTTGATGCATTATCAAACACTGGATTAATTGTAAATCAGAACTTGGCAAAAGGTGTCAAGATATCAGTAATGGATGTAGAGAAAGGAAAAATAGCCACATTAAGTATGTGGGAAGACAAGCCAACACTTGAAGCTGCACTAATGTATCCTGGAAGATATGTCATATCCACAGTAGATACCAAGGACAATCAACCAATTTTATCTGCATCAACTGACAGACTACACAACATAGCAGGAACATATGTTGGGAAAGATGATCCAATCTGTATAATACGAACACAGAAAGACTTTCCAGCAACAGAAGAAGCAGGTGCTGCATTTAACAATCCACATCTTGTGGCAGGAAACACAAGAGGTAGTCATCACATGCCATTAATGCCAGTGAAAATAAATTCTCCTGCAAGCATTAATTATGCAATTCCAATAGTATCCGCACTTGTTTTTTCAATGCACAATGGTGTACTAACAGGTCCAATTGATGGGTTTGCAACTGCAGACTGGGATTATGTTAGAAACATTGCAATGAAAAGAGCAATTGCAATTAGAAGTCAAGGATTTGTCCATCCTGCAACACTTGTTCCAGATGAGCTAGAATATGGTGTAGGATACAAGGCAAGAATGAGTGTACTATGGAGTAAGATGAGACCGATTCCAGGTTCACATCCAAATGTAAAACCAGGACAAAAACCAAATCAAAATAATAAACCAGGTCAGAAACCACAACAAGGTAACAGACCACAACAGGGACAAAGACCACAACAACCAGGTCAGAAACCACAACAAGGTAACAGACCACAACAGGGACAAAGACCACAACAACCAGGTCAGAAACCACAACAAGGTAACAGACCACAACAGGGACAAAGACCACAACAACCAGGTCAGAAACCACAACAAGGTAACAGACCACAACAGGGACAAAGACCACAACAACCAGGTCAGAAACCACAACAAGGTAACAGACCACAACAGGGACAAAGACCACAACAACCAGGTCAGAAACCACAACAAGGTAACAGACCACAACAGGGACAAAGACCACAACAACCAGGTCAGAAACCACAACAAGGTAACAGACCACAACAGGGACAAAGACCACAACAACCAGGTCAGAAACCACAACAAGGTAACAGACCACAACAGGGACAAAGACCACAACAACCAGGTCAGAAACCACAACAAGGTAACAGACCACAACAGGGACAAAGACCACAACAACCAGGTCAGAAACCACAACAAGGTAACAGACCACAACAGGGACAAAGACCACAACAACCAGGTCAGAAACCACAACAAGGTAACAGACCACAACAGGGACAAAGACCACAACCATCACAAACATCCCCACAACCAAAACTACAAACTATTACAACTGAAAAATCAAAAAGTGTTAAAACCAGTACTGAAGTCAAAGTGAAGAAACCACGTGCTCCAAGAAAGAAGAAAACAGAAACCGCCGCAACTAAACCTGAAGGTACAGTTTCTACAACAGAGACTCCAAAGAATGAGACAAACACCTCATCTTAGGTATTTTCTCTTTCATTTTCTAAATACCATTTTTATTATCGCATTTTAGATCATATTTGTTTGCCAAGAAAGATACAGATTACGATTATAGGAAATAATGAAAACGGAACCACTCCAGAACTTGTTAAAATTGCATATGACACAGGAATTGAGATTGCCAAGTCAGGAGCTGTTTTAATCACAGGAGGATTAGACGGTGTGATGAAGGCTGCAAGCCATGGTGCAAAAGATGGTGGAGGTTTAGTTGTTGGAATAATACCTCAAAATGACGCGTCATTTGCAAATGAGTATTGTGACATTGTAATTCCAACAGGCATTGGTCTTGCAAGAGATTTTGTTACTGCGTTATCAGGGGATGGGGTTATAATTATTGGTGGAGGGTCTGGAACATTATCTGAAACTTGTGCTGCATACATGCACAAAAAACCAATTGTTGCAATCAAAACAAGTGGAGGGGTTGCAGAAAAATATGCAGACCAATATCTAGATCATAGGAAAAATGTCATGATAATTGGAGTAGATACACCAAAAGAAGCTGTTACAGTAATTCTGGCAAAAATTAATTCTACCTTATAGATTTTAAATACGGGTCTGGTTCATAGAACTGATTCTCTTTAGATAGTTTTTGTAATTCCTCTACGATTTTTTGTATTCCAAATTCTTTTGCTGTATCAAATAATGGCTTTTTGAGGCCCATTCCAAGTAACAACGCCTTTTCAATCTCCGGAACATCACTTGCCTGATTTGTTACAAGCCACGCAGCATTATTCAGTATATTTCCTAGCAGTTGTATTGGATTGAATTTCTTTGCAAGATCTTCAGTTAGATTGATTCTCTCATATTGCTCTCCAGAATACTTGTAGAATCCTTCTCCAGTTTTTTGTCCTAGTTTCTTTTCATTGTATAGTTTTTCAATTAACGGATGGGGGTTGATGACCTTTTTGTCTCTAGAATGCATCTCTGTTGTAGCTTTGTGAATTACATCCATTCCTGTAAAGTCTGCCAATTCAAATATGCCCATCGGAAAATGTAATGTGAATTTTACTGCAGAATCAATCTCTTCTTTTGTTGCACCTGTGCGATCCATTGCGTATGCAGCCTCATGTATTAGCGGAATGAATAGTCTATTTACAATAAATCCAGGTACGTCTTTTTTACATACAACTGGTTCTTTTGAGACTGATTTTACAAAGTTAATTGTTGCATCTAACAATTCCTTTGATGTTTTCTGTCCTGGAATTACTTCAACCAGCTTCATCAATTGTGGCGGATTGAAAAAGTGGATTCCGATAAATCTCTCTGGTCTTGATGTAGTATTTGCAATTTCTGTAATAGGTAAAGTGCTTGTGTTAGATGCAAAGACTGTCTTTTGTTGAGCAACTTTGTCTACTTCGACATATACTTTTTTCTTTAATTCCATTATTTCGGGTACTACTTCGATCATCAAATCACAATCTTTGAGAGATTGGGCCAAATCTACAATCGGTGTAATCCTTGAAAATATTTCTTTTCCTTGCTGTTCTGTTATTTTTTGTTTTGATACTAGCTTGTCTAATGACCACTTGATTTTTTCCATGGCCTTGTCAAGAAATTGTTGTTCTATATCGCGTAAAATTACACTGTATCCTGCCATTGCAGACACTTGAGCAATACCATGTCCCATTATCCCAGACCCCAAAACTGTGATATTTTTTATTGTCATATTTACTAGTTGGATTTACATCTATTTGTAAGTTTTTAGATGCTTATCTCTGATACATTTTGAATTTGCTTGAAAAAGTAAATACTGTAATAATTAAAATGAATGAAATCACAAACATAGACATTGATAGATTGCCAAACTCTGGAACCGTTGCAGCCATTGTCTTGGTTTGTGTTACAATGAAACCATTGATCTTTGCGCTGGCTGCTATGTTGAAATTGCCAGATGTTGCAGTAGGCGGAATCTTAAACTGTAGTGCAAAGTTTCCATTTTGATCCGATTGAACAGTTCTAATGAGTATTAGATTTCCAGAAGAATCTTTGATTTGCAATGCAACTAATACGTTTGACTGTCCTGTCACTACACCGCTTAGTTGAACGGTGTCCCCTGGAAGATAAGCGTCCTTGTTTGTAACAAGAGTTATGGATTGTTCTATCTGTGCAAAAGAATCGGATATTCCTGAAAATGCAAGTAATGCCGCCATAAATATGAATAGGAACCTATTCAGGTTTTGTCTATGAAATTCCGACAAAGTATGATAGTTCATTGGATTGTGGTACCCCTCCCTTATTTGGCCAGTCTGTAAATACATTGGCATAGACACTAGATAATCCTGCCGCAGAATCTGACGGGACATAATATGGAAGAATTACTTGTGATTGTCCTGGGCTTAATGCGTACTGTGCAGATGCAGTGCCAAGACTACTTACGTTAGAGTCAAAGATATTTACAGTTATAAGAGATTGCCCAGTTACCGCAGAGTCAATTACTACCTTGACATATCCAGTCTGTCCTCTTTGTATCAAGGATACAGGATTACCTTGCTGGTCAGTAGGTTGTACTGATACAATTGTGATTCCGCTTGGTTCCGTAGAATTATTTTCTACATTTGCAACACATGGATTTATTCCATTTATGACAGTTAGCTGCCCCATATCATTAAAGCATGATTGGATTTTATTATCTGCAAGGCCATTTTCAACCTCCAATTCGTTGTTAATGCTGACCATTTGGACATAGTTTATGGTAGCATATTGGTCAAAGACTGCAAGTGCTTGTTCTAAACTTCCTCCAGTGTTAAGTGTATTCTGCATTGCAGTATTTGCTACAGATATTCTCTGTTTCATGAAATTAAATTCATCTTGGAATACAGGTATAGTTTTATTGTCACTCACTGTTGTAAGAAAGTTTGAATATGCTACATCCGGTGTAGTGGACGCACTTGCCTGTTCAAGTGTGGTAAGGTCTTGTTTGAGTTGACTAGATGCTGCCTGTCTTTGCTGTAAAACCAATTGTTGATTTAGTGTATTGGCAGTCTCATTTCCTAAAATGTTTGCTACCTGTTGCTTGGATGCAGTAATCTCTTGCAAAATTTTTGTTGCCATGGGATTGTTTTGAAGACTTGAGCCTACCAGTGTTGTAAATTGAATTGAAGTTGAATTGGATGGACTTCCAGAAACTGTGATACTTGTACCATTTGAACTCATACTACTCAGATTAACATGTACTGTTCCTACTGAACTGATTGAATTATTTTTTGCCGTGCCGTTCTCATATGCAAGTGCGAGAAGATGCGCCTCACTAGGACTCATAAATGTCATGGTATCATTTTGGATTACAACTCCAAGTGTTGCATAATCTTGGTTACTTGTCATTGCGGTAGATAGCGTATTTCCAATTCCGGGAGATGGGCCATTAGATGAACTTGCGCAGCTGTGTGAAGGGACTGGTACATATGATATTGGAAGTGTAGAGGGATTCTGGAGATCCGCTGCAAGACAAGACTCTGGAGTCAGCGGCGTTCCTCCATTGGTTGGCCAATCAGAATATACATCAGTGAAAACATTTGCCAATCCAGCTTGGACATTAGATGGGATGAAAAATGACAGGATTAGTTGCGAAGTCCCAGGATTTACAATTGATTGGATAGATGTGGTTCCAAGACTACTCTGGTTGGCATCAAAGAGATTGAGTGTCAAGAGTGCAGGCATTTTTTCATCTGATGAAAGTGAGACCTTGATAAATCCGTTCTGACCCTTTGCTAGCATTGAAACAGGACTTCCTTGCTGATTTGTGATTTGTACCGAGTCAATTGCTACACCATGAGATTTGAGTACCGTAAACTGGGTGGAGTTTGTATAATTTCTTCCATCAACAAGCGCATTGACAACATCTTGGTAGACTCCAGTCTGATAACTATCCGGAATTTTGAATTGCATGGATCCTGTTCCATTCTCATCTGTCGTTATTGTTCTTGATATGATATTGTCACCTTTTGGATTTGAAACTCCAACAGCAATGCTTTGGAGACTTTGGCCTGGAAGTTTAACCGATAAAGTAACTGCATCTCCATACGCATAATACAATTGATCAGTATTCAACGAGAGTGAAGGTGGAAGTACAATTATGGACGATTGCGATGTGCCAAAGCTACTAGAATGTGTGTTGTCTCCGCCATATGTGGCATTAACTGTTATTTGATTTGCAGATGATGCCAAAGGAGTATATGAAACAGTACAGGTGTTGGACAAAATGATACAGGAGACTGGATTAAATGTGCCACCTGAATTATCGTCACTCCATGATACAGTACCAGTGACGGGTTCTGGTGAGCTGGACGTATCAGCAAGTGTTGCAGTAAACAATTCATAAGAACCTCTAGGTATTGTCACTGGGTTTGGTGTGACAGTTGTGATAGTATTAGAACGAGAAGATGTAATTATAGATGAAGTGCCTGCACTACTAGAGTGTATGTTGTCCCCCTGATATTCAGCAGTCATTATTATTGAATTTGGGGGGGTGCTAGAAGCGGTATATGATACAGTACAATTCCCCGATGAAAGCATGCATGAAATTGGATTAAATGTGCCACCTGAATTACCATCGCTCCAAAATACAGTACCAGTTGGAATGGATTGTGAGTGGTATGCATCATATACTGATACCCCCAGTTGCACTTGAGATCCTGGATTAACTGTAACAATATTGGGTACAATAGTTGTTGTAGTGTTATCAAGTAGATTGGGTGGAACGATAAATGTTCCCACACTTGGAGAATGGGAAACATCTCCGCCGTAGCTTGCAGTTATTATTATCTCACTTGCATAATTTTGCGGCGGGGTATATGATACAGTACAGATTCCAGACGACAAAATACAGTAAGAAGTACTAAATACGCCTCCTACATTTCCGTCACTCCACGATATAGTTCCAGTGGGAGTGATTGGTAGATTCGATGTATCGGTAAGTGTTGCAGTAAACCGTACCTCTGAACCAGGAGTTATTGGAATAATGTTTGGTACGATAGTTGTGATAACTACATGAAGCATGCTTGATGTCAAAGTGGACGTGTTAGAGCTGCTAGAGTGCATACTATCTCCAGCATAGCTTGCAGTTATTGTTATTGTACCAACATAATTTTGCGGTGGCATATATGATACAATACAGACGCCAGATGAAATTCCACATGTGGCAGAATTAAAGAAACCTCCAATATTTCCGTCACTCCAAAATACTATACCTGTTGGAATAGTTGGCGAGTTTGATGTGTCAGTGACTTGAACAGTGAATGTTATGGGAGATCCTTGATTCATCATAGCAAGATTTGGAATTAAGATAACGGATGTAGAATGCATAGAATTTACTGGTAGAGTAGGTCTTTGTTGCACCTCGTGATAAAATGATGTCATGTTGTATGCAGTCATATTATTTGAAAATGGTCTTTGCTGTACACCATGATAAGATGATGTCATGTTGTATGCAGTCATATTATTTGAAAATGGTCTTTGCTGTACGCCATGATAAGATGATGTCGTGTTGTATCCTTGAGTGGGTGGTGTAGATGATTGACTAGTGTTATTTTGAGGATTTGTAGTACTGGCGATAGTAGATGAGTGACTAGTGTTATTTTGAGGATTTGTAGTACTGGAGATAGTAGATGATTGACTAGTGTTATTTTGAGGATTTGTAGTACTGGAGATAGTAGATGTAACATTGCTAGTTATCTGGGATGGCATGGACAGTGTACTCTGGTTTGCGGTGCTAGATATGGTGTTATTGGAATTATTCAGCGACTCTATTGAAAAAGCATACTGTGGAAAAACTAACAGTATCGTAAAGAAAATAAAAATTAGTAGTGTAAGTTTCATTTTGTATTATGTGGATAATTCAACAAATAGAATCACCGCGTATTGTTTGGTAATGTGGTTGCTGATAAAAATGTAACAATGTGTCATGATCTAATTCAAGAATTAATTCCACGGGTTATTTTTTGGAAAAGGTAATCTGAATTTACTGGATATCATTATGACGCCAACGATAGATATCGATATGATCACGCCTGCAAGAGAACCAAATTCAGGTATGGGGATAGCAAGTTTTGAATTCGTTGTAATATTGTATTTATCCACAAAGCCTGCAGTGACTTCCAGTGCATATTGGGAAGGTTGTCCGGTTCGGTTATAGATTGGGCATGTTGACAGATCTGTAAAAGTACAAGGTGGAACATTCTTTTCAATATGTAATACATTTCCGTTATTGTCAAACCAAATCATGTCCAGTGAAAACTTCATGTTTGGCATCCACATGGCAAGAACTTCTGGGCTTGGAGGTATGAAAAGCATACCCTCATCATATGGAAGTGGGTCACTATTTTGTAACCCTTGTTCCATCTTATCTGGAGTATCAGCTATTTTCACATTGAGCGTTACATTATCTAATTTTATTTCCTGACTAGAAAAAGTACTTTGGTTGGATGACGTCACAAATACTGTTGAATCACCAACATCAGCTTTGACATCTTTAACAAAAAATAGCAACACTACACAAACAAGTAATGCTGAAAAAAGCAATGATTTCTTCAATTACATATAACACGTTAGGGGTAGAAAATTAACTTTTCAATAAACCTAGCCTAAGAGAACCACTTTTTTCAAATATGCGCTTTAGAACACCAGTTGTACATGAATTATCTCAGGCATTACTTGGTTTCATTCTAGAGGGAATCTATGATCTCTTTGATATGAGGCGGAATCTCTGGTAATTCCCCAATATGGCTGACATTATTTTGTAATACATCTGGCCCTATTCTTCTCACTCTTTGGGTCCCAATTAGTGTGGCAATGCCACGATCTATGTCCTTTTGAGGCAAGACTGCTTTTAGTTTTTCAAGCAAGGTATTCTCATCTTCATACTTGCCAATAGCATGCTGCAAAAGTATCAGTTTGTCCTCGTTTGATAAATCAATCATTCACATTAGTTCCCGGTATCTTGATAAAAAATCTTTTTAAAAAATATAATTTCTCAGAAAAATTGTCAAAACGTCATATTACTCTGGCACCAATAATTAGAAATAACATCAAATAGTATGAAATAGCCAGGTAAGAGAAAATTATGATTCAAGTTACAGGATATGCTGTAAATCATGCCAAAGCGTCACTGACTCCATATGCATTTCAAAGACGTGAACCGCGTGATTCCGATGTAGTAATAGATATTAAATTTTGCGGCATATGCCATACTGATATACATCAAGTAAATGATGAGTGGGGAGGTTCTGTTTTTCCAATGGTTCCAGGACATGAGATAGTGGGAGTTGTGTCTCAAGTTGGAAAACAAGTGACTCGCTATAAAATAGGAGACAGGGTAGGGGTAGGTTGTTTTGTAGATTCCTGTCGCAAATGTATTCCATGTAGCAAAGGGCTTGAACAATATTGTGTTGAAGGAATGACTACTACATACAATGGTGTAGAGAGAGATGGAAAGACGCCAACTCAAGGAGGATACTCCAACAAAATTGTAGTTGATGAAAATTATGTTTTAAAAATCCCAGACAATTTACCGCTTGATAAAACTGCTCCACTTCTATGCGCAGGCATTACACTCTATTCTCCACTCAAGCATTGGCAAGCAGGCCCGGGAAAAAAAGTTGCAATCATTGGTCTTGGAGGTCTTGGACACATGGGAGTGAAAATTGCACATGCGTTAGGTGCAGAAGTAACCGTACTGAGTCACTCGCTCAAAAAACTAGAAGATGGTAAAAAAATGGGTGCTGACAAATTTTATGCAACATCAGATCCTGAAACTTTTGAGAAACTACAAGGATATTTTGATTTGATAATTAGTACCGTTTCAACAGATTTTGATTTGAATAAATTTTTGAATTTATTAACACTTGATGGAACAATGGTGCAAGTTGGTCTTCCTGAAAAAGAGATACAGATGGGATTTGTGTCATTAATTAGTACTCGTCGAAGTCTAGCAGGCTCACTTATTGGAGGAATTCCCGAGACGCAGGAGATGCTCAATTTTTGCAGCGACAACAACATTGTAAGTGACATTGAGATAATTCCAATTCAAAAAGTAGATGAGGCATACAAACGAATCCTAAACAGTGATGTTCGATACAGATTTGTCATAGACATGAAGTCACTCAAATGAGCAGTTAACGTAGATTGTATTGTTTGTCATACAATTCATGTAATGATTCATTTTGGGTCTCACGTACTGAGGTTTCAGCTATCCTCTTAAACCCCAAACTAGATTGATAATAGTAGATTTTGGATTTAGAGAAATTTACTGAAGATGTATACACTGTGGCTGAAAAACTAACAACCGGACAGACTCCTGAAATCAAGGCCAAGATAAATTTTGTAAGAGAGAGACTAATTGAATTATATAAAAAAAACCTTGTCAAAATCAACCATTCAGTATTGGAGATAATCTGTGCCTCAAATCTCATATCTTACGGATATACTGTAGATATAGAAAAACAACTTTCCAATATTCTAGTCTGCGATGTATTTGCAACCAAAGGTGATGGTACATTTATCATGGAGATTGAAACAGGATTTACTCCACCAGACCACGCACTAGATACCATAGACTACTATGTGGCAAGAATATCAAGTAAGATTGCAAGATATAGTAAGCATTGCTCAAAATTTGCATTAGCAACACCAGTTGTCGGAATTTTGCCAATTCCAAAATTGTTCCTTAAACCTCCAAAGGATAGAAAACCAGAAGAAATTCAGAAAATTAAATCCCTGGTAGATAGATTTTATAAAAATCCACCAATTGATGCAGATGACATACTAAATGCCCACCTGCATTCCATATATCTAATCAATATCGACAAGGGATTTGCAAAACAGCTAGACCCGTATACCTATCTTGAGCTCACAGAAAAACTCCAAGATGCAAGTGGGTTAGACCTGTAAGAGAAAATTTCAATAAACTCTTTTTTGTATGTAAGTCGTGATTCAGAATACAAAATGCCCAATTTGCAGACAGAAATTCACAGAACACTCTGAATTGCAAGAACAGAATCTGCAAAATCATCATGGTAAAAGAATTTGCAGGGAATTGCCTTGGATTTGATGTAGAACATTGGGGAAATAGACAAGATCTGTAATAATATGTTAGTAGAGAATCGTTAAGAATCTAAAAGGATAACACATATTGAACAATTCTAAAACAAAATTATATTAAAAATGTCATCCGTCCTTGAGTGGACATAGCAATTCCTAGTAATAACATGCCAACGCATTCTACTACCTTTCCCTCCTTGCCATTGTTGTTCATTTCTAAAGAATTGTGTTTTCACACACTTCTTCCCTAACCAGAAATGTTCAAACACCGCTTTGCAAGAAAATCAAGTCCTTACCTGAAGTTCTTTTCTGTCAAGCGAGTCTTCACATTTGTCGGTCGGATGACAGCATATTATACAGCATCATGGAATAAAAGGACTATCTATATAGAATCTATAGATCTAAATGGATAAGAAATTACACATTTTATTCACAGATAGTCTTTTTTAGAAATTAGTTTGTTGGTCTGACGTATTATTCTACGATGAAAAGGATTTTTCTCATCACCTTGAATTGCAAGTGTGCCGTCCTTGTAATAATATATGGAAACTTTACAATCTAAAGATATGATTTCAAACGAATCATACGTTGATTTACGTAATGAAGGATGCTGAGATACCAATGATCATTTTGCGGTCCTTTTTTTACACGAAGATACGAATCAAGTGGAATGCTTCTATGACTTGTCATGTATAACTAATTCGTACTTTGCAAAAGCAGCTAATTATTTCATTACTAGATTTTTTTAGATCCCAGTGATTTTCTTCTTTCTTCAGTACACAACTTCATTTGTTCTGGAGTGTGTTCCTTTACAGGACGTGAGCACATGGCACATGTAGGAGTAATTTCTATTGGTTTTCTTTCAAATTTCATAATATTCGGGGTCTTGATAGTCTGATTCTAGGACCAATAAATTATTTTTGTTTGTGGACTGGTCTAACTGTATTATAGAACGTAGTATGAGCCCAGAAATGCCCAGATGCGATGTAAGAAACGCGGCTGCTTCTTCCAATGCATTTGTACCTCTCCATCCTTCATCATATGTCATTTCTATAATTCCTTTATCTGTTTCAACAAGCACTGTGATTAGAGAGTAGGGTCCAAGAATCTCGTCTTTTTTTTGGACATACAGGTTCAAGGCAATGTTTTTTACTAGATGTCCTCGTTCCAAGAATTTTCCTTCAGACATCAATACAATTGTCTTGTCAGGTACCCTGTCTATTCTCGCAGGATCTGCAACTTCAATTACCTTATCCATATTCTAATTGCAGAACCAATCTAGATAATCTTTACAGATAAGTAAACTATGTAGCATCCAAGATGTTTGAGAGGACTAGGACTGAAAGATTATTTCTAGAGAGATGCACAGATTCTACTTTTCTTCATCAATTGTTCCACCCTGACCATAAAGTACAGGTATTGAGATTGTACTTGTGACATGTGGAACAGTTCTTACTTTACTTATGGTGGAATCTACCTTTGTCACATCGTCTGCAGCAATTTTAACAAATATGTCATATTTTCCCATGATACCGTTTACTTCAACAATATTTGACAATTCTTTAATTTTTTGTATGACCTCTTTTTCATTTCCTGGAATGCATGTTGCAAGAATGTATGTAATCATATACAATCTCGGATAATCTCTGATGTTAAATATCTTTTGAAAAACAATCATCTCTAAACCAATTTGTTAGATTGTTTCAACATACCATGGTATCATGTTATAATCAAAAAGTCAAACATGAAGATAAAGAACAATTCCACAGATGAATTGATAAAAATGTCAGAAACAGTACGGGAAGAGATCACACGTGACGTTATGGAAACTTTTGGAATAGACTTGTCGCACCAAGAATTAATTCATCATGATAAAACAAAACCAGTATGGACTCAACAGGTTCAAGACAATAAATCTATAAAAATTGAGCTTGATTCATTTCTAAATCTTGTCAAAAACAACGTAGAACGCATGCCAGAAATGATACAATTTGAGAAAGATAATCCATCATCAGATATTTCAAACCATTATCAGGATTCCATATCATATGATCTTGAATTTTTATGGATATGTGAATCTCATGTTAAAAAGTTTGAGAATGAAAAATACCTCTCAGAAAAAGAGATTGCTAAATATCATACAAAGATTCAACAATTAAAAGATGCCATAAAGTGCATAACAATAGGCCAAAGTTTACATAACTAGTAAAACCTAAAATGAAATCTTTTTGGTTCTCGACAATGCTATTGCTGTAATCATAGCAATGGAAATAGCCAGTGCTGCAAATTGACCAAATTCTGGAATTACGGATGTACCTGATAATTCGAGTTCTTTAGAGCCGGTAGGTATGAAACAATCAAGTATTCGCATGGTGTCAGTTTCACTTTGAGTACATTGAACATTATTTCCATCAACCGTAAGTGTAATCTCTCCACCTGCATTATCTACTATTTCCTTTGGAATTTGATACTTTTGTTCTGCCGTACTTGTTGTGACGTTAAAGGTATTCATTGCAATTGCAATCTTGTTCTCTGAAGCAGATACTGAGACATCACCATATTTTATCAAATTTGTTCCGATTGTTCTAACTGTTATTTGGTTATCAAGTACTGGAATTATAGTTAATGTACTAGGGGTAACAGTAAAATGAAACTGTGTGGACAGGGTGTCATATCTTACAATGACTGTATAATCTCCACCAATAGAGTCATCACTTATTACAAAATCATGAACAAAGAGATTGTTTGACAAGTCAACTTGACCAACATCGTATACATTGCCTATAGGATTTCGTACGATCATGGTGACTGGATTGTCATCTACTGTCTGTGGAACTGAACCACTGATTGTCACCTTGTCCCCTTGCTCATACGAACTCTTGTCCGATGTTGCAGTGATTGTTCCAGTATCAGCATAAGATGGAAAAACAATTGATGATATGGCAATAAACGATAATAAAATAATCATATTATTTTTAATTTTCAACTAAAAGCTCTTGGGGCCCATATGATATTTAACTGTGATTTAATTTCATACAATGTGTGACTGTTTCATGTTAGAAAAATGAGTCAAGCCCTGCCTTTGGCATCTCTTGCTGTTCTAGGAATTTGGTCATCTTCTCACCCATGCCCTTGGCAGCGGTAACTTTACGTTTTCCTATCCAGTAATAGGTCTCATCGGTAGTATCTTTTGCAATCAATACAATCAATTTTCCATAATCTTTTCTTCCAGTTCGACCTTTTCTTTGAACATATCGAATCGAGCTTGGGACATTGTCAAAAAATACCACCAAATTGACCTCGGAAATATCAAGACCTTCTTCTCCAACTCTTGTTGCAATAAGTACTTTGTATTCACCATCTCGAAATTTCTGTATTGTTTCTATCTGTTTTTTTTGTTTAAGCCCAGTCTCTCCTGCCTTTCCAATTAAAAATCCTGCAGAAATTCCCATCTCATTTAATTTTTGGTGTATTACATCTACAGAATCCCTATAGCTAGTAAAAACAAGGGCTTTACCAGAAATCCCTTGTAAAACTTCTTTTAGTTTTTCTATTTTGGAATGCTCAATTCCTTTTGCCTGTGTTTCTTTTGCAAGACGTACTGCTTTCCCAAAATTCATGTCATTTTCAAATAAATCTCTTATACCGACTCCTTTCTTTTCTTGCGTTCTTTCACAGAATCTAAGAAATGATGTCACGCCGTGGGATTCAAAGACATTTAATGCGTGAATTAATCGTATTGCGGTAAAGAGTGGCTTGGCAGCTCGGCGATTCTGCCGTATTACAAATTCTCGTACACGTAAAAGTTCTGACATGGACCTGTTTCCAGAAAGATTCAAGCCTAATTTTTTCAATTCAGCATATCGCGAATCTATGGTAGCCTTGATCAGAGCCTGGATTTCTTTCATCTCAGGTGGAAGTTCTACTGTAATCCATTGTGTATCAGTCTGTTGTACATATGGACTTACATCTGGACTCTCTTCAGTTCGCTGTGCAATACTTGCAATTTTTAGTATTCTCACCATATCTTCTGCTTTTTGTTTTTCACTAGGCAATGTTGCAGTCATGCCAATTATTCTGACATTCATGTTTGCAAATCTTTCAGCAATTCCAGAATATGCATAATCCCCTACTGTTCTATGCGCCTCATCAAATATGACCAACGAAAACTGTTCTGGCGATACAATCTGTCTGTCTAAATCATTTTTTACAATTTCAGGAGTTGCACATATGACACTATTAATCCAAAGTTTTTTTCGTTTGGCAATAAGGTCTTCACCTGTAACTAATGCCACATCATCAATCAACAAATTATTTTTTAAAAATTCATAATGCTGGTGTGCAAGCACTCTAGTTGGCGCTAAAAACAGCACTCCTCCTTTTCCTCTAGACAAAAATTCTGCAATCACATGTAATGCCACTGTTGTTTTTCCCAATCCCGTAGGTAAGACAATCAAACAGTTTTCAGTGATTGCCTGCTTTGCCAAATTATCTTGATATGCCCTATGTTCGATACTTGATTTTTTGATGTATCTATGTTCTACGAAATTATCACTCAATTATATCCACATTTGACAATCTCGGGTAAAAAGTCTTGTTTAAAATTAAGAGCTGAGCTTTGCTTACTTTTGTTTTCACAAATTTGTAATCTTATATTGAAGCATGATACAGTTTGACTGTGAACAAGATATTTGATCGTCCCACCTGGGATGAATACTTCATGCTTCAGGCAGAACTTGCAAAATTACGTTCTAACTGCATTACAAGACAGGTAGGAGCAGTCATTGTACGGGGAAATAGGCAGATTGCTACAGGATATAATGGAACACCCCCTGGTGTTAAGAACTGTTTTGAAGGAGGCTGTAAGAGATGCCAGCTTCGCATGGAAGGAAAAATTGCTTCTGGAGAGGGACTAGACAGATGTTTGTGCAATCATGCCGAAGCCAATGCAATAATGCACTGTGCCATATTGGGCGTAGGATCTGGTACAAAAGACTCTACACTGTATACGACATTTGTTACATGTCTTGAATGCAGCAAGATGGCCATTACAATTGGAATCAAAAGAATAGTCTGCCTTGGGAGTTACCCTGAAACAGATTATGAATTATTACACGAAGCTGGATTAGAAGTTGTAGTTTTAGATAGAAGTAGAATAAATCATTGGATAAAGGTATTACTTGAAGAACCAAATGCCAATCTAACACCCAAGTGATGATGTAATGTCAAACGCAGTAGAAGAAGTAACCACTACAATGCCACCTGCACTACTTGTCTCTGCATCATATGATGGAATGAAAAAATGCGCAGTACTGAAATTTTATGAACCAAAATCCCAGACACTAAAACTCTGGTCAGACAATACAGGCCACAAACCATATTGTTACTCAAAATTAGATCCTGAAGAATTAAAATTTCTGTCAAGTAGAACTGATGTCATAAAACTAGAACGAGTACAACGACAAGACTTGCTAAAAGATAGAATGATCAATATTACAAAAATCACGGTATCAGATCCGCTTGCAATTGGTGGAACCCAGACTGACAAGAGCATACGAAATATGATGGAGACGTGGGAATCTGACATAAAATATTATGAAAATTATTTGTATGATAATTCTCTAATTGTTGGAAGATATTACAGTGTTGAAGAAGGCAAACTCAAAGAATATGATTATCCCATACCAGACGAGGTTCAACTTGCACTCAAAGGTCTGCTGTTTGACAAAGTAACAAACATGGGAATTATCGATTCCAAAGAATTTCAAGACCACATAAGCGAATGGGCAAACCTTCTCAACCAACCCATACCCAACATAAAACGAATTACCTTTGATATAGAGGTAGAATCTGAGACAGGTAGACTTCCAGATGCAAAAATTGCAGATAAAAAAATTACGGCGATAGGATTTTGTGCAAGTGATGATTTCAAGGCAGTCTTTGTTCTAAAAAGGGCAGGACGTCCGATGGGAACAAACGAACTTCCAGAAGGGGTCAAAATTTCTTTTTATGAAGAAGACAAGGAAGCAGACATGATAAAAGACGCGTTCAAAATTTTAGAAAGTTATCCATTTGTCATGACATTTAACGGAGATGATTTTGATATGCCGTTTATGTATAACAGAGCAGAACGCCTAGGTGTTCCACTAAAAGAGATTCCGCTAATAATGATGCGTGATTCTGCCACTCTGAAAAAAGGAGTACATATTGACTTGTATCGCGCATTTTCTAATCGTTCATTTCAAATCTATGCGTTCTCGCACAAGTACAATGATTTTTCGCTAAACAGCATCTGTGAAGGACTCATCGAAGAATCAAAGACAGAGTATGAAGGCGAATTGGAAGATTTGTCATTTTACGAATTGGCAAACTATTGTTTTAATGATGCAAGAATAACGCAAAAGCTTACCAGTTTTAACAATGATCTTTTGATGAATCTACTTGTTGTAATTACAAGGATTGGAAGAATGCCAATTGATGACATATCAAGGATGGGAGTCTCACAGTGGATTCGTAGTCTGTTTTATTATGAACACAGAAAACACAACTTTTTGATTCCAAGAAGGGATGAACTTGACCTAAAATCAGGAACTGCATCTACTGAAGCAGTAATAAAAGACAAAAAATATCGTGGAGGGCTAGTTGTAGAACCAACAGAGGGAATTCACTTTAATGTCTCCGTGATGGACTTTGCCAGTCTGTATCCAAGTATAATCAAAGTGAGAAACTTGTCCTATGAGACAGTACGCTGTACCCATGACGAATGTAAAAAAAACACCATTCCAGGAACAAGTCACTGGGTATGTACCAAGAAGAATGGGCTTACTGCCATGCTTATTGGTTCTCTGCGAGACTTGCGTGTCAACTATTACAAGAGTTTGTCCAAAAACCCAAGTCTTTCTGCAGATCAAAAGCAATTGTATACCGTTGTCAGTCAAGCGCTCAAAGTTATTTTAAATGCAAGTATGGTGTAATGGGGGCAGAAATATTTCCATTGTACTGTTTACCAGTTGCTGAAGCAACAACAGCAGTTGGACGATATACCATTTTAGAAACAATTGAGAAATGCAAGTCAACTGGAATCGAGGTATTGTACGGAGATACTGATTCATTATTTTTAAAAGCCCCATCAAGGGAACAAGTACAGCAAGTAGTTGATTGGGCAAAGACAGAATTTGGTGTTGACCTGGATTTGGATAAAGAATATCGTTATGTGGTATTTAGTACACGAAAGAAAAATTATCTAGGAGTACAAAAAGATGGCAAGGTTGATGTCAAGGGTCTAACAGGAAAGAAATCACATACTCCCCCATTTATCAGACATTTGTTTTATGAGATATTGGACATATTGTCCCAAGTTCAGAACGAGCAAGAGTTCTCACAATCCAAGGCAAAAATTGGTGACATGATATCAGGATATGCCAAGAGATTAAAGGCAAAACAAATTCCATTGACAGACCTTGCGTTTAATGTCATGATAAGCAAAGCCCCATCAGAATATGTCAAGACCATTCCACAGCACATTAGGGCAGCAAAATTATTGGAACAAACCAGAGAGATAAAAAAAGGAGATATCATATCATATGTGAAAATCATCAACAAGCCCGGAGTAAAACCTGTAGAGATGGCACGGCCAGACGAGATTGACACTCCAAAATACATGGAGTTTATGGAAAGTACGTTTGACCAGATTCTATCTTCGATGGACCTTGATTTTGCAAGCCTAATTGGCGCTCCCAAGCAAACTGGATTGGACCAATTCTTTTGGAAATAGATTTAGTCTATCTTTGTTCCAATTCCTGATATTCGTATGATAAAATCATGGCAGAATATACTGCTTTGTTGTCTTTGTCAAAACTATGAGAATATTTGACATCTTTTACGTATTTTCCATCTGAGATTGCTTTGTTGACAGATGTTACAAATTCCAACTGGTCATGCATCGTTATAACTTCAATTCTCAATACCGAGATTATACTTCTGTGGATAAAAGGACATGAGAGATTTTAATTGACTGAACTAGTATGTCACATCAAGTATCAACAATATTAAAATTAATTTAAGAATGAAAAGAAAAAAGATAAAAAGATTTTTGGATTATTATTGTAATCCGTTTGTAGTCCAGTCAGCTGGATTGGTTGTTGTGCTTGATGTGGCATTTTGTGATTTCCATGCACCGGCACCCATATGGTGTCCATGCATCATGCCTCTTGCGTGACCCATGCCATGACCGCCCATTCCAAATCCATGGAATGTATGACCTGTTGAAGCATATAGTACTGCTCCACTTGAAGGATCAACAATTACGGAATATACCTTGTTGTTGCTATCAATTACTTTGAATGCATATACTAGATATCCTTGCATTGGTTTCAAGCTACCACTAATCACTTGTCCACCTGTAATTGGTGATGCAGTTGAACCACCTGCTGCAGTTGTTGAGGCAGCAGCGAAAGTTACTGTCACTTTTGACATGAGTGTCTGTTCAATATTGATTGAACCAGTGATTGTTGGTCTTGTATGACCTGACGGACTAGTTTGTGCTGATGCTGCTGACATTCCTGCTGTAGCAATTATTGCCACACCAATTATGATAGCAAGCAACTTTTTGTGCGCTACTAGACTTTGTGTATTCATGTTGTAATTGCTGGAAAGTTGATATAAAGAATTGTGATACCTTGTTCAGTAACAATGTTAACTGATGTCTTAAATATGACATTGAAAATCTTGAGATATCCTAAGACCTCATGTGTGGACAGGAAAAGTACGTTTTTACACTTTACCTTCAGGTGGTATAATTGTAGAAACAACCTATAAAACCAATAAATTGGTCAAAATATTACACCTGTGTGTCAAGACAATCATTACTATAATTTATAAAGAAAGTTATAGAAATTACACATATGCGAAAAGATTCATGTAGAAACTGCGGTGTAATCATGCAGGAATTTCAACATTGCACCGTATGTAAAGTAGTAAACCAGTTTGTATGCGCTCACTGTAGAAGAGCAAGCGATGAACAGGTTCACATGGAATGTAGTCATATCACAAGAGAGATTCTTCTAAATTAGTCAATTACCAAAATTTCAAAACTAGTTAAACGATTTTACCTTGCTTTATCAACTATATTTCCAAATCCCTAGTGCGGGAGGTAATCATCAATAGTCTTATCAAGTAACATGGTAATACTATAACATGTCCAAACAGAATCCACCAAACGATTGGGACAAACTACGATTTGATTATAACAAGTCGCTCAAGGCATGGATGGGGGCTTTTGAATCTCTTCAGAGGGCAACAGATGAGGTTCAATCAAAATATCATGATGCCATGATCAAGGCAATGAAAGATTCCAATGATAAAACTATGAACCAGTTTATCGAAAATTGGAAAAAGTCTATGAGTGACGCAGGAATTAACGTATTCAAACAATTTGGAGATGACTGGCAGAAAGTACTCAGCCAATCAAGCATGTATCAAGTAAAAACATATGGTGAAGCAATGAACAAATTTGCTGAAACTTGGCAAAAAATGTGGAAAAAGTAATCGTTTAATACTTTATTTATTTTCAAGTTATGATTTATCATTTAATTCAAATGCTTTAGAAAAGTGCTAATGTTTTGACAAAAAGTATAATCTAATGAAATATTATTATACTGCCATAAAATGATGAGCGTTACAAATGAGTTTTCTTGATTTATACATGAATCGCAATCCGCTAATTACCAGCCCAAGCGAAGATGGAGATGTATCTGCCATAGTATATGGAATTCCATTTGATTCGACTCATTCTTTTAGACCTGGTACAAGATTTGGTCCCGATGCTGTTCGACAAGCCTTTAACAATATAGAAATATTCTCAACAAGATTCAATGTAGATTTAGAAAGTGTCAATATTGAAGATCTTGGAAATACGTATCACACCGTAGTTGCAACAGAGGTTCTAGATATGATAGGAAAAATTACCAAAGAACTATCAGAAAGAGACAAACAGATGATCATTTTGGGAGGAGAGCATTTGATTACATATGGAACATACATGGCATTTCCAAAAGAAACAGGCTATATCGTATTTGATGCACATTATGATTTGCGAGATGAATATGCAGACATTAAGCTAAGCCATGCAGCTTATCTTAGAAGAATCATAGAAAAAAGAGGTGCAGAAAACATTGTTCATGTTGGAGCAAGATCATTTGTAAAAGAAGAGCTTGCATTTAAGACAGAACATAAAGTAAACACTGTTACAGATAAGGACATTCGAGAAGGAAGAGGGCCTAAAATGGTCAAGGACTTTATGTCAACTTTTGATAAAATCTATGTAAGCATCGATTTAGACGTATTAGACCCAGCATTTGCACCAGGAGTTGGCAACCCAGAAGCCATGGGCATTACATCACGTGAACTCTTTGACATGATATATGCATTAGAAGACAATACAATTCGATGCATGGATATCGTGGAATTATGTCCTCCATATGACAACGGTGCAACTGCATCTGTTGCAGCAAAACTAATGTCCGAAGTAATTGCAATGAACATATCCCGCAAGTGACTTAAGGTAGAAAATACATATCAAATCAGTGGAAAGAGACATTTCTGAATTGATCAAAAAAGGCTCGCAGTTAATTATAGATGGAAATTTTGAAGAAGCGCTGAGTTACTTTGATCAGGCAATTGTGACACAACCAAACAACCCGGATTTACTTAACAAGAAGGGAGTTGCATTACGTGGTCTAGGCAGATATGATGAAGCTTTAGAATGTTTCAACAGATCATTACAACTTGACCCACGAGATTTAGACGCATCTTGATTTGCATTAGACCATAATCTGTGGCCTTTTTGCCACACTTCGACCCATGTTTATTCTCATAAACGGTTTTCCCTTGGTCTCTTCTTGAACATCTGCGATAAATTCAGCAACAGAAAGATTTCGAGGCTCTTTTGATTTTCTATCTCGAATTGATAACATGGTAGAATTTGCTTCCTTTTCGCCTATTACTATGATGTATCTAATCCATTCAGTCTCTGCGTCGCGAATACTTTTTCCAACACTCTCGTTTCTATCATCTACATCAACACGAATATTGCTCTCAGTTAGAGTGTCGGCAAGTTTCTCACAATGCTCCAAAAACTCGGGTTTTACAGGAATGAGTCTTACCTGTGTCGGGGCAAGCCACAATGGAAACATTGGTTTTCTTCCCTCTCTTTGATCTTTTGCAGCTTTTTCCAATAGTGTGTATATTACTCTCTCAATTGCCCCACTTGGAGAGTTGTGTAAAATTATTGGATTTTGAGGCTTGTTCTCCGTATCCATAAAATCAATATTGTATCTTTTTCCATTCTCCACATCTATTTGATCAGTGGATAATGCAGACGCTTTTCCAGAACTATCAACATAGTTAAACTCCCATTTTAATACAAAATAGAAGAATCTCTCCTTCCACATTTCAACAAGAACAGGTTTGCCTAACTTTGCTACAATCTCTTCAATTAGAGCCTTGTTTTCATTGTAAAATTCTTCAGTAAATCTAATCGCCATTTCATAATCTGTATCATCAATACCTAATCCCTTGATAACATCACGAGATAACTCAAATCTTTTTCTAAATTCTTCTTTTGCTTGGTTCATGTCCATGCACATTGCATGACAGTCTGGCATGGTAAATGCACGCAGTCTTCGAAGACCTACAAGTTCTCCAGACTGCTCTCTTCTGAAACTATATCTTGTAGACTCGTATAATTTCAAGGGTAAATTCTTGTATGATAACTGAAAGTCTTTTGCCATAAGAAACTGTCCAAAACATGCTGCAAATCTCAAGAACAGGTGCTTACCCTCAGAATCAATGCTGTACTGTCGTGCTGGAAATCTATGGAAATAACTTTCCATGCTTGGATGATGAGAATCATACATTATTGGAGTCTCTACCTCAAATCCCCCATACTCCATCACTTTGTCTGTTACATATCTCTCGATTAGTGATTTCATCAGCCTTCCGTTTGGATAAAATCTCATGTTGCCAGCATCTGATGCTGGTTCATAATCTGCAATGGCCAATTTTTTCATCAATTTAACATGTGGTGGAGGTTCATCAACAGCCCTTTTTTTAGCTGCTTCGTATTTTGCCAATACCTCAAGGTTTGGATATTTTGCAAAGTTGAATTTTTCAATTTCATGTAATTTACCATCAGGAGTTAATATGTGCCAAAATGATTGTATCTTGGATTCTGCTTTTAGTGCATTTGATGATGATTCTTTTTCTTCACCAGCTGTAATTGTTTTTGAATTTTCAGCCAGAGGATGTCCCTTGACTTGAAGTTTG
This sequence comes from uncultured Nitrososphaerota archaeon, assembly GCA_963824385.1. GTDB lineage: Archaea > Thermoproteota > Nitrososphaeria > Nitrososphaerales > Nitrosopumilaceae > Nitrosotalea. The sequence continues at coordinate 16,505 of CAWGPD010000004.1, read as the reverse complement.
TATGACTTTGTCCATCCAAATGGGGCTCTATGAACCTCAAGTCCTGGTGCGTTGGATTCCATCTCTTTGAGCAACAGTAGAGCAGTGGTAGGAGATGCAAGTTTTGAGTCTAGATGAGCATAAGGATATAATAATAATTTAGTACAGCCTACTTTTTTCATGGATTCGGAAATCTCACCAATTGCCCTCTTGGCAACATCTGAATTGTCTGATTCCTCAACTGCCACAAATGCAACAACTACCTCTTCGAGGCGTTTTGATTGCGGATCAAGTTCTTCAGCAGATTTTATTTCCTTTTTTACCGGAGTGTATTCTACGTAATCACAGTGCAACTGTAATATTCGCATGTTTTGTTTTTGTTTTGGTTGTTGAATTAAACTTTATGCCAACATGAACTAGAATTCAGTATATCAGACTTTGAAAAATTTCATAAGATAATTTGCGGGTTGGAAATATTTTATCGTCTTCTCATTTTTTCAAGTTTTGTAGTAATCCTAACTATCTTTTCAATAACTTCGTCATTGCTGCCTTTTCCTGACAAGAATTTTATCAGCCAATCTATCTCTTCAGTATTAAGTAGATTTTCCATCTATTTCACTACTAATTCCTGACAGCCATAAGCATTGTCATTGCACCGATTTTATTGTAACATCCTCACGGTTGTAGAGAATCTTTTCTAGAGTTATCGTTACAGTACAGTTTTTTTTAAACTTCATCTCTTTTTTATTTCCTACCGAGTCTTTGAATATTATGCATGGGTCATTTGTAACATCTACGTTATACTGTGTTCCATTCTTGAGTTTTTTCAATTCTGGACAGCCTTTGAGATCAATGAGTAATGAACAACCAATTGAATTTGATTCAGATGATGACATGTAATAATTTTGTAGATGGCAATTATAAAAATGGTTCCGTCATGAATGACACTTATAGTTTAATTCCAATTGATACGATCTTTCCCTTTCTTGATACAAACTTGCCAATTATTTTTGATAGTATGCCATATTTTTTATTGCGTAATGACTTGGTCAGTTTTAATTCCGATTCATCCCCAAAAAATGCCTGGCCTTCTAACCATTCTCCTTTTGGTTCACCTTTAAAATTGGATGGTGATATTTTGACAGATTTATTGTGGTTTAATCTTTTTACTTTACCTGAGGACTCGGACGTTGCAATATAGATAATTCCATTAGATATTACAAACCAAACTGGAGTCTTTACTCCTTGACCATTCTTTTTGTATGTCTCAAGGCAGAGATATTTTTGCCCTTCAAAGATTGTCAGTTTTTCCGAGGACATGGCATAACAGCGCAATATGCCAGATTAAAGCATAGTCTTGTCAAACTTGTTCCAAAAATATTTGAAATTATTTTAATTTAATAGATTTGTTTAAAAAGAATCTGATTAGAGATCAAAAAATAAAATAACTTGTGATTAGCTATTTTCCTCTTTCTTGCGTTTTTTCATTAATTCGTCAAATTTTTTCTGGATAAACTCTTTGGAATGTTTAGTTTTCTTCATGAGATATTCTTTAGCATAATGGGGATTTTATACGATTAGATTAGTGAATTTAAACCTCGAATGTTTTGTTCGCTCATCTTGTTCCATGATTCTCGTGAAACAGACAATTCTAAAAGAAATTAGATCTTTGTTAAAACGCTCTCAGATCTAAGCATAATATGTGGCCAATCCATCCAAGAATTACTTGATACATATTCGTAATTTGACAAAACGTTATGAAAAATTAACTGCCGTTGATAATCTATCTTTAGACATAGGACAAAGCGAGGTTTTCGGCCTATTAGGACCAAATGGCGCTGGCAAGACTACGGTAATACACATGCTTGCCACCCTACTCAATCCAACATCGGGGTCTGCAACAGTCAATGGTTTTGACATACTAAAAGATCCTGAAAAAGTCAGATCCAGCATAGGCATTGTTTTTCAGGTTCCAAGTAGCGATGACCTTCTTACAGGATATGAAAACCTCAAAATTCATGCCTTGCTTTATGGCGTAAAACCAGATGTTAGGGAAAAACGCATCAGTGCGGCTCTTGAACTAGTTGGCTTGACAGACAGAAAGGATGATCAAGTAAAAAAATACTCTGGAGGAATGCGAAGAAGACTAGAGATAGCACGTGGATTAATTCACAATCCCAAAGTATTGTTTCTTGACGAGCCAACACTAGGACTAGATCCTTCAAGTAGAGAGACAATGTGGAAGTACATACAACAGCTTGTAAAACAAGAAAAACTTTCGATAATTCTTACGACACATTACATGGAAGAGGCCGATATGTTATGCAACAGAATTGGCATAATAGACAAGGGAAAAATTATTGCGTTAGACACTCCTACTAACCTAAAATCAATGTTAGGAGGAGATATTGTAAAACTCAAACTAAAACAAGATTCCAACACAGATGCCCTAAAGAATCTAGAGTGTATTAGTAAAATGGAGTCACTTGATGGATATCTATTGTTAAGCGTTGACGATGCAAAAAGAAACATTCCAGAAATTTTAAAGCATGTCGAAGTTGAATCTGTAGAAGCAACCAGCCCTACATTAAATGATGTATTTTTGAAATTAACAGGAAGGAACATCAAAGAACAAGCTGAAGGCGGTTTTATGGAGAGATATGTCCAATACGACAAGCATTAGAATTTACTTTAACAAGATCTATGCACTCTGGTTAAGGGAAGTCAAGGTATTCTTTAGAGAAAAAAGCAGGCTAGTTGCATCAACCTTTACTCCACTTTTATGGCTATTTGTCATAGGCAGTGGATTTGGATCTTCAACTTCGATATCTGCACACGCAATAGATTATCAGAAATTTATATTTCCCGGAATAATTTGCATGTCAGTCGTTTTCTCAGCAGTATTTTTTGGCTCGTATATTATATGGGATAGAAAATTTGATTTTCTAAAAAGTGTGATGGTAGCACCTGTATCGCGGTCTACTATTTTTACAGGAAAAACATTTGGAGGTATGACAAATTCCATGATTCAAGTAGCAATCCTTCTTGTGGTGGGTCTAATCATAGGAGTACAGTTCAGTCCACTTGCTCTTTTACAAACAATAGTAATTGTTCTACTGCTTGCATTTGCTCTGACATCTCTTGGATTGACTCTAGGAAGTTACATGACAAGTCTTGAAGGATTTCAGATGATAGTAAGTTTTGTAGTTTTTCCTTTGTTCTTTCTTAGTGGCGCGTTATTTCCAATTGATAAACTACCCCAATGGCTCTCAATTTTAACAACTATAGACCCTGTAACATATGCAGTAGATGCTCTTCGAAATATCATATTAGGAATAGGAAGTCATGGGCTTGGTCTTGATTTGGGGGTTCTTTTATTGTACAGCTGTGCCTTAGGTGCATTGGGTACTTACTCTTTTAAAAGAATGAAAGCAGTCTAGTTCTTTTTTGAATAATAATTGGTCAAGATACCACAATTGAAAATCTTTGTATCAATATGTAATCAAAAAAATCACAGATTAGAATATAACAAACCAGTAATACAGCATATACAATGTCGGCACAACGATTTGAAAAAATCCTGGTACCTTTGGATGGTTCAAAAAATTCACTAAAGGCTTTAGAGACTGCAATTCATCTCGCAGGTGAAAATGAGGCATCACTTGTTGTAATTCATGTAATTCATACTCTTTCTCAAAAAGCAGGGGTCAAGCAAAAATCAGGAGAAGAAGAGGTGCCTCCAGCATTTATTCTTCAAACAAAGAAACTTGCCATTAAAAACAAGATACCGTTTTCTAGCAGAATATTAACAGGGGATCCGGGACATGCCATAGTGGAATATTCCAATACTCATGCCATAGATTTGATTGTAATTGGGGCAAGAGGAGTTAATACCTTTAAGAATATTTTTCTTGGAAGCGTATCAAGTTACGTATTACACAAATCAAAGACTCCAGTAATGTTGATCAAGTAAGTTTTAAAATAAATTTTTTTACAAAATTATTTGATATAAAAATGACATGTGTTTATTCAATTTTTCAAAAACTTAGCTTGTACAGATTATACAACTGGACACTTATCATGGGTACAAAATACTATTTGTATCTACAATGATAAAATATAGTGAGACTGATTCTTGGGCAGAGAACCAATGTCTTGGTAATAGACGATGATAAAGACGTACGAGATGCTTTTGTTGGTCTACTCCAGATTCATGGAATAAATGTAATTGGAACCTGCTCTAATGGAAAAGAGGCATATGAGATGTACCAAAAACTGCGACCAGACTTTGTGTTAATTGATGCTGCAATGCCTCTTTATGATGGACTATATGGAATAGAAAAAATACGACAGTTTGACCCTCTGGCTAAGGTGATACTTGTTACAGGAACTGCACTAAAAAATTATGATATCAATTATTCACATCAGATTGAGATAGTTGAAAAGCCAATTGACATACACGAGATCCTAAGTGTGATATCCAAGATGGGCAAATTAAACGCAAAAGAAATTTACAATAAAAGCAAATAGCTATATTTTAAAAATAATGGTTTAAGAATGGTATAATTTAGAAACAAAAAATATTGTTTTCTAGTTAAAAAAATAAAAAAAGAGAGTTTCTTTCGAAACTACTAGGATGTTGCTGGTGGTGCTGTGCTTGTAGATGGTGCTTGTTTATTCCATCCCTGTCCACCATGTTTGAAACCACCCTTCATTCCTCCTTGGTGACCACCCATTCCAAATCCATGGAATGTGTGTCCTGGAGAGACATAGAGCACTGCTCCACTTGAAGGATCGACAATTACAGAGTATACCTTGCTATTACTGTCGATTACTTTGAAGGCATATACAAGAGAACCTTGCATTGGTTTCAAGTTACCACTAATCACTTGTCCACCTGTAATTGGTGATGCAGTTGAACCACCTGCTGCAGTTGTTGAGGCAGCAGCGAAAGTTACTGTCACTTTTGACATGAGTGTCTGTTCAATATTGATTGAACCAGTGATTGTTGGTTTTGTGTTTGTTGTAGACACTTGTGCAGAAGCTGCGCCCATTCCTGCTGTGGCAAATATTGCCACACCAATTATGATAGCAAGCAACTTTTTGTGCGCTACTAGACTTTGTGTATTCATGCCGTAGTTACTGGAAAGTCGATATAAAGAATTGTGACACATTGTTCAGTAACAATGTTAGTGTGGTCATGAATTCATGAGAGGTGAATGAGACGCAAATACACATAAAATAATTTGTTGAGATGTACGGTACAATACCTGTTAAAAATAAAAAATGTATGTATCTAGTTTAAAAAATCTATAGTGAATATGAGTCATTTTGTATTCTGTTTCCAACATTAGTTTGTGTATAAAATAATCAAAATGCCATTTGCGCAAAAGAGTTACAAATTTGTCTCATTTCAAAATCTGAATCAATGATACACTTTGTAATCAAATCGGTTGAGGTAACAATTCCTATCAGATGACTTCCTTCCATTATAGGCACCTTGTGTATCTTTTTCTCTTTCATCAGTTCGGCAAGTTTTTTTGCAGTATCACTAGGACTAGACGTTATCAAGGGTACAGACATTATATTTTGTACTAGAGTAGATGAAGACTTGTCAAGAGATGCAATCCTTGTTACAAAATCTCTTTCTGTAATCATACCTACAGGTACATTTTCTTTGGTAACAACCAGGCAACTAACGCCAGTATCCTCCATTATCTTGGCAGCTTCTTGGACTGTAAGTGATACGTCGATTGAAACAATTTGTTTTTTCATCATATCTTTAACATATGTATCCATAGAACCATACACTTTTTCATTCCATAAAAACGTCGAATTTGATTATCATTTGCGATAATCAATTATACCACAACTGTATGATTTCCGGTCACTTTTACAGAAAAAAATAGTTCGCATATTAATTTGATGTTCCAAGGTAAGACGCAATCAAAACTGTTTGTGGGTGTTTACCCCTTAACGTGGTAGCCGTTGTCAACGTAAATAATTTGTCCCGTAATGTTTTTCGCATTGTCAGACATCAAGAAGACTGATGCTTGACCGATCTGTTCAAGCGTCACAAAATTGCTCAATGGAGAGGTGCTTGCAGCCATTTCCATCAGCCTGTCAAAATCAGTCAAACCTGAGGCAGCACGTGTCTTGACAGGCCCTGGCGACAGTGCATTGACTCTGATATTCTTTGGCCCCAGCTCAACTGCAAGGTAACGCATGGTAGCCTCAAGGGCGGCTTTTACTGGACCCATTATACCATAATGAGGAATAACTTTTTCAGACCCGTAGTAACTCATCGTCAAAATCGCACCACCATCCATTAGCGGCTCGGCAGCCTTGGCAAGCCGTATCAGAGAGTGGCATGAAATATCCATTGCAGTCAAGAAACCATCACGGGAGGAATCCACCACCCGGCCATGAAGATCTGAACTTGGTGCATAAACGATCGAATGTAAAAGGAAATCAAGATGGCCCCACCGATTCTTAATCTCGTCCATTAGAGACACAAGATGAGATTCATTTGTAATGTCTAAAGGAGCGAAAATCTCTGCGCCTACGATTTCAGCAAGGGGCGCCACGTAGCCTTTGGTTTTTTCGTCTAGATACGTAACGGCCAGCTCCGCTCCTGCTTTATGGAGAGCATGAGCACAACCCCATGCTATGGAATGTTCATTTGCAATGCCTACTACAAGCCCTTTTTTTCCTTTCATTTTATTTTCTATTCTCTACAATGATTTGAAATTTTCTATGAGATATTCATGATAATCATCTATTTTTAAAAAATCAATGGATCGGGCCGGATTTGAACCAGCGACCCCCGCAGTGTGAGTGCGATATCCTAACCAGGCTAGACTACCGATCCGCAAATTATTTTCAGAGTGAGCATTATTTAGTTCTTGAATTATCACATGAAATTTTAAACAAATTAGAATTTGTTGCCACAGTTTCTACAAAACTTTGTTGTTGGGTCGGATAATTTCCCGCATGAAATACATGGTTTGCCATCCCCAGTAGTTTTTTGCACCAAACCATCCCTGCCCGGAAGGATTTTCGCACTGATAAATGAGGCAATAGAGTTTTGAGGACCAGACTGTCCAGAAACAGTTCCCGATGCCAATGTAGACATCGAATTACGGGCTGATGATGGCCTGTTCATTCGATTTAATGCTTTTTTTATCTCAAACATGGATTTGAGCCCTAGAAATTCAAGTGCAGAGTATTTTAGAACGGCGTCAGTCATCCCGTGATAATATTCCCTCTCAGACAACTTGCCTTGCTTGTATAGAGAATGCATCTCGGTAAATGCTTGAATATATGCATCATACCCCCTGAAAATATATTGTAATTTATCAAACATCAAAGCTAGAGTATCAACATCATCTCCTCCAAAAGCTGACATGTTATCAAGTAAGAAAGACGGCCTACTTATTTTTTGATTTAGTGGGCATGTTGTTTAAAACACGTGCCACAAAAATCCTGACTACACTTTGGACAGGATATCAATTCTCCAGGCCTATATCCAACAAAACATTTCGAGCATGCAAATGGATTCATGTATTTTTCAATAATATGCTAATACTTAATCTTTAGCAGACTTTGGAGCCCTTTGTGATTCTAATTTATCCCATGGAAATACCACGTATTCTTGGCCTTTAGTTTTTTTTGCATAGACTAGCTGTTTTGGATACCATGCCCCTTTTCTTGCCACCAGTGTAGCGTATACGAAATTTTTAGGATCTATAACACGTGGTATTATTTTTTCAAACGTAGTACCTGAATCATATATGTCATCAACAAAAAGCGTTCTTTTGGGAATAACTTTTTTGTCAGCCAGTATTTTTTTTATATTAAAATGATCAGCTACCAGTCTTGCTGGAACCAGTCCTCCTCGCGATATAGTGGCAATTGCATCAAACTCAAAACCTGTCTTTTTGATCCCATCGGAGAGAATCTCAACGCATGATTCAATCTCTGACCAAGACATGCTAGACTTTCCTTTCCAATTAGAGGTCAACTTACAATACTTGATTTGATTGTCTAATAATCATTTTCAAAAAGGAAATTAGAAATTTAGATCTGGCTAAATAATTTAGCCTTAGCTAACTTTTATATGAAGAACATGCCTTTACGCAATTGTGACAACACCTCGATTATATTCGAAATTATCTAATTTTACAGGTTTTCTAAGAAAATTCATCGCATATTCTGGTCCTGCACTAATTGTAAGCATTGCATACATGGATCCTGGAAATTACGGAACGGACCTACAAGGCGGAGCCGCTTTTGGTTATTCGCTACTTTGGGTGGTATGGCTTTCAAGTGCAATTGCTATGCTAGTCCAGTATCTGTCTGGAAAATTAGGAATTGCAACAGAGAGAAGCATGGCTGAAATTTTGCGGGAAAAATTAGGCAGAAAGTTATTCATCATCCCATATTGGCTAAGCGCAGAAGTTGCAGCTGCAGCTACAGACTTGGCAGAATATCTTGGAACGGTGATTGCATTAAATCTATTATTTGGAGTGCCAATGATTTATGCCGCAATCTTTGGAGATGCAGATGTCATCATAATATTGGCACTCACATCAAGAAAATTCCGCCTAATGGAGCAACTCTTTTTGCTTTTTGTCTCAATCATAAGCTTTGGTTACGTCTATGAGATGCTAGTAGCACCACCAACTATACATGGAATACTTGTTGGTTCATTTTCACCTCACTTTGCAAATTCTAGTGCGTTGTTTGTTGCAGTTGGCATAATTGGTGCTACTGTAATGCCACATGTTGTTTTCCTACATTCTTTTCTTACAAAGGAAAAGGCAATTGGTAAGACACTTGAGGATAGAAGAAAAATGCGAAGGTTGCATCTTGCAGAGACTATATTCTTGCTTACAATCGCAGCCTTGGTAAATGCTGCAATATTGTTAATGGCGGCAGTTGCATTTTATCCCAACAATTCTCAAATTGCATCAATTGTCGAAGCCTACAAGACACTTGTGCCATTATTTGGAGTATCTGCTGGAACAATTTTTGTAATCACATTACTTTCGTCAGGTATTGCATCATCTGCAGCTGGAACAATAGCAGGTCAAGTAATAATGGAGGGTCTCTTGGGGAAAAAAGTCAACGTGTGGCTACGAAGAATAGTTACAAGATTTGTAAACGTAATTCCAACCACGGTTGCCATACTGTTAGGCTTTGATCCATTACACATTCTAGTGTACAGCCAATTTCTACTCAGCCTGTTGATACCAATTGCAGTAATACCAATTGTGATACTTACAATGGACAAAAAATTAATGGGTGAGTTTGTAAATAGAAAAATAACTACAATAATTGCATGTCTTTTTGTTGGCATAGTTTTGATATTCAATGTTTTATCATTAGTTAGTCCATCCTCATAGAATAAACTTCAAATGAAATCCAGGTGTATTATGTAACTACTTTAAACTGGATGTCTTTCTTTTTGAGAAATGCAACTAGTTGTTCTGCGTGTTCCTGATCTTGGGTCTCCAAGCTTAGTGTTACCCCAGCAGTTCCTGCAGGAATGCTTGATGACAACCTATCATGGATTACATCTACGATATTGACACTAAGAGAAGATATCTGGTCTATGACTTCCTTTAGTGCCCCTGGCTTGTCTGTTAAAAGTATGAATATCTTGACCATCCTGCCCATCTCAGTCAAGCCCTTGGCTACAATTTGGCCTAGAAGATACATGTCCACGTTTCCTCCCGATAGTATTGGAACAACCTTTTTTCCCTTGGCAGGTTTTTTGTCAAGTAGATATGCTAACCCTACTGCACCAGCTGGTTCTACAACCATCTTTGCTCGTTCCATTAAAAGAAACATTGCTTTTACAATTGCAGAATCGTCAACTAGAACGATATCATCAATTAATTCGTTTATGATTTTAAATGTGGCATGTCCAGGCGTCTTGACAGATATTCCATCTGCTATAGTTCTATGACCTGAAACTGATTGTAATTTTCCCGCATCAAATGATTTTTTCATTGCAGGAAATCCGGATGATTGTACTCCTATTACTTTGACTTTTGGTTTTTTTGACTTGACTGCTTTTAAAACTCCGGCAGCTAACCCACCTCCACCAATTGGAACATAGATTTCATCAACATCTGGAAGATCCTCAATTATTTCTAGTCCAATTACTCCCTGAGCTGCAATTACTATTTCATCATCAAATGCATGAACCATCGTTGCACCAGTTTTTTTTGCAATCTCTGTTGCCTTGGCAGATGACTCGTCATATATGGAACCCTCCAAGATTACTTTGGCACCATATGCCTTGGTGGCTGAAACTTTGGCAGGTGAAGCGTTTACTGGCATTACGATAGTGCATGGAATTTTTTCAAGTGCTGATGCATATGCAACACCTTGAGCATGATTTCCTGCAGAAGCTGCAATGACTCCTTTTTTCTTTTCTTCTTTGGAAAGACTTGCAATCTTTGCATAAGCTCCACGTACCTTAAACGAGCCAGTCTTTTGCAGACATTCAGATTTTAAATAAACTTGGGAACCTGTCATGACACTAAACGAGTATGAACCCTCAAGAGGAGTTCTACGAATTACGTTTTTCTGTATCTTTTGAGACCTTAGTATGTCTTCAAGTGTGATGTTCAATAGAATTTTCAACTCATCTTGGTATATTTGGCTTGTTGAATACTATTGCTTCAAAATGTGTCATGTATTTTTGATTACAAAATATGATTTTAAGCAAAAAATACATGATTGCTTAATAATTTAATAGAATTTTCAACGATCTGGAAAGGGCTAAATAATATCAGAAATACCTTACAGATCTAAGTCAAGGGGTCACGCTGCGTCACCTGACGTCAACTCCCCAAACTCTGGCGTCGATGATGCAGTCCGGGCCCCTTGGCTAAATTATGCTACTTTTAAAATATACAATCTTATAAACAATTTTTTAATTTTTTAGAGTCTTTTATGCCATCATCCATTAACACAAGCAAGTTAGTCTTTGTCTGTTCAGAGATTCTTGAGAGATTGATGTTTCCCTGTCGTATGTTATTTTTTAGATATTCCAAATTAAAGTTGCAAAGACATCCTTCCTCTGCTGCAATCATCCTGTTTTCATCGATCATAACAGGTGTTGTGTGATATACTTCAATTAGCATATTGTCAAGCTCGCCAAATAATCTATCCCTGTTTGAAACAAGTTTTGTGTGTTCAGCATGTGACACCTCAATTGATTGGATTATATCCTCGGTGATGTCTTCGCGGTTAAACAATACTTCAAACAATTTTTGGTCATCCATTGATTGATATCCTTGCTGTTTGAGTTTTTCTTCTATGATCTTGTCATTTTCTGGTCCCACCTTTACCTGAAGTTTTGCAATCATGTCTGATATGTCTGAGAGTTCTTTTTGGATCTCAATTACCCTGTGATCAAGCTTGTAGAACAATAACGCGTGGTACTGTAACGACATGTGTCCAGAAAGAAGATAATTTCCTTCCTTTATCTCAAATTTTATAAAACTTCTTCGAAGATCTTTTTCAGCAGTTGCAGAAACCCCCTGATTACTCCAATCTGGAATTTTTTGCAATATATCATCAAAGAACTTTCTAACAAGAGCAGGATCAAATGATTCCTGATCGGTAACTGTACCATCACCCAGCATTACTTTCAGTGGAACTTTATTTGTAAGACGAGTCATGTGTTCTAAAAACAAGGTACGGACGGCTTCTGCCTTATCACTCATTGATTTTATAAAAGGATCAGGATTGCTTGTGGGAATCTGCATAAATTATCCATAGGAAACATCCACATAAAATCGATAGGTACTTTAAATACGCTATAAAGCCAATTTCAATTCAGAGTAAGAAAAATGCCAAAACCCTCGTTTAAGAAGATAGTATGCTGGAACTGTGACGTAGAAATCATACAATACTTTGATATAAAATACAAAGGAGAAAGAGGAGTATGTCCTGTATGTGGAGTCAATTTTCCATTAGAGTAGATGATACCAATGAGTGAAGAACCCGTAAATCCCCAAAAAGATGTGCCTACAAAGAACATCATTGACATGATGTTAGGAGGAGGCAAGTCTGGTACGTTAGATACAGAAAGTCTCATCAAAGAGACACAAAAGAGAGTGTGGAGTTCACTTAAGAAAGGATATGAGTATGACTATTCTGTCGACGAGTCTGACAAGTTTTTGCGCAACCACGTATCCCAGAAACTACACATGATAGTCATGTATGTAGATCTTGTCGGTTCAACCGAAATGGCATTATTACTTCCACCAGAAAAACTTGGAATCATCATCAGTTCATTCTCACAAGAGATGCGTTCAGTTATTCGTCACCATGGCGGTTATGTCTTAAAGTACGTAGGGGATGCCGTAATAGGATACTTCATTGCAGAAGAAAGCCCGCTTGTTGTATCAGATAACGCTGTCAACTGTGCAAAGACCATGATAGACATAATTGAAAGAGGAATAAATCCAATTCTTAGCGAATACGATTATCCAGAGTTGCGAGTAAAGATAGGAATGGACTATGGAGAAAATGTAATAGTACGATATGGCGCAGATGAAGTAAGATCACATGTTGACATTTTAGGCCCCGCAGTAAGTATTGCTGCCAAGATCACTGCACATTCAAAACCAAATCAAATTTTGGTTGGCCAAGATATTTATGATAAACTTCATCCAAATTTGAAAAATCTTTTCGAATCAGTAGAGTGGGAAGACGATCGCTGGTCATACCAAGACAAGAAGACTGGAAAACTATATCGCGTTTATGCAATGCATACCTAGACAGTAAATCTATCTGGACATTCTACATGTTCGTAGTGATGATCTGTAAATTTTTGATCTACAATATACATTACAATTTTGTACAAATCTGTAGAAATAATATTTTTTTTACATTTTATACAATGCATTGATATTGTTTTTGACATCAAATTGATGTCGATCTGGGCATTCTATAAGGATCAGCGATCGATGAAATTTGATAAAAAATGATGGACATTTGACACTTTTGTATATCTAACGAGTAAGTTTGTGAGTAAACATGAAATAGAGGAGAGGAAGAATTGCATTCATGTGGTATTACGATGCAAGAAGAATCATGGAAACATTTGGACAACCACTTGATATGATAAATTCACCATTTGCATTTCCAAGATTACCACCTCGTGCAAACCCTCCACTTGGAATTGCCAATACTGGAAGAATAAAGGACCAAATTGTACAGGATTCCGCCATGACGATGGGTAGACTAACAGGATATCATACAATGTTTCAAAAATATGCAGCAGGCTTGTTTAACATGACACCAAACGCATTCATGCCAGGACATCCAATGCATACAAGAATGCAATCAGTTGATACCCTAAGAGAAGAAAATGAAAAATTGCGACAAGAAAATCTTTCGTTAAAAACTGGTCTTGATAAAGAAAAGAAAAAGTAACCTCTTACTTTTTAAAGCCTAAACATTCTACCATAGACATGCAAAAAACACCAGATCAAAAATGGAAAGAGCAGATTATCCAATATAGAAAAAAGTGTCAGAGTATTGTTGAATTATCAAAATCAATAAGATATGTCGGTTTGATTAATGAGTATGGGACTACACTTACAGGAATTTTAAAACCAGGACTTACTACTTTGTTATCCAGAGAAGCTGCAAGAAATGAATTCTTTCTTGTTTCAACTTTGTTGACAATGCGAAACAAAGCAAGTGCGGCCCTTGGAAAGATGGATCATGTGGTTTTCAGACATGAAAAAATTACTGTAATTGTATTTCAAAGAAAAGAAGGAATTTACTACATTTCAATAAACAAGAGTACATCTCCAGATGCTGTAGTTCAAATAATGTTAAAAATTAAAAAAATTATTTAGAGTGGAGCAAATCCGTGGAAACCACGTGCTTGTTTTGCACCATCATCAAATGAGGGCTCAAATAATGACACCATGTATTTGTCTGGGTCTAACACAATACAGTTTTTGCCTGCCTTGTGTGAAATAATGTCTCGGTAAATTGGGACATTTTTCGATTTGAGTTCTTTTACTGCAGAGTCTATATCGCCTACAACAAGTCCTACAACTATGCCATTTTCAATGGATGTTCCAGTGTTGATGGCTCTGATTGCAGGATGTAGTATTACCGTCGCACCCTCTTTTGCCAATTCTACCCAATTTTCTCGGGAATTCTTAATTGGCAAACCAATTACCTCGTGGTAAAATTTCAGAGACTTTTCAATGTCTGAAACTGCGAGAATTACACTGCCAAGGTGTCTGATATTCATACCCAGAGATAAGACTAGGAGGTGTTAAAGGATTTTGGTACCTTATACTACTTGTACAAGTGTTTCAGTACGCTCTACGCCCTTGATATTGTGAATATCGGTTGTCACATCCTTGATCTGGGATAATTCCTTGACTTCAATTAGCGCAACTGCGTCAAATTGGCCACTAACTGGAAAAGAGTCATAGACTGATTTTACCATACGGAGTCGTGCCGCTATCAATTTTTTCGGAGATTTAACTAGAACTACTGCTTTGACCAACCCATATCTACCTCCACTTCTATCAATGTCTCCGTTGAAACAATTTCCTTTATTTTCTTAAAGTCTATAACCACATTGTTAATCTCTTCAATCGTTCCTTGCAATACAACTGCAATATCCGCTCTACCTGTTACGACCATTATTTCTTTGACAATTTTTCTTGTTTTTTTCAAAGATGCGATGACGGCATCAACTTTGCCAGGTTTTACTGTAATCAAACATAGAGATCGCATATTCCTGTAATGAAATGATCACGGATAAGCATTATGTTAAAAGATTATGAATAAATCTAATCGTCGCTTGCTTCTTGGGAACGGGCTTCTTCCAAGTATGCCTTTCTTGCTTCAACCTCTGCTTCTTTGTCAAGACCAGTATCATCTTCAACAACTATTATGCCGTCATCTTCCTGAACGATGTCTTCTTTGAGTTTGTCTTCTCCTTTACCTTTCCCTTTGGGGTTTCTTTCTTAGAAGGTTCTTTTTTTGGAGACTTCCTTCTTAGCGGGGCCTTTTTTTGGAGCTTCCTTCTTAGCAGGCTTTTTTGCTTCTTTTTTCTTGTCCTTGGTCATAAGACGATTATCAAACACGTAACATCGTCCTTTTAAACTTGTCTTAGAATGGAGCCACTAGTCGTTTTTCCATGCCTATGAAAGAAAATATGCCGATATTCGTCGGGGATTTATAATTAGGACCTGAAGGTTAGGGTTTACAAGTCCTAAAGATGTCCAGAACTAGTTTCAATACATCATGAATCCCATAACACGCGCGTATTTAGGATGCTTTTAGTCAAATTATAATTAATTTTATTAAGAATACCTATACATCTCAAATCAAAAATGAATCATTTCCAAAAAAGTGTAGTTCTAGTTCTAGTCGCAGTTTGTATAACAGGCGCATTTGGAATACCTTTGGGAGATCCCAAATTTCTCATTCAGGCATTTTCCCTTGAATTTTCATTTGTTGCACTTGCAATAGTCTCTGCTAAAAATTTCAGATATGCATACATTCCAAATTTCATCATTGCGGCAATAGTAATTATCGGCAATACAGTTTCCCCAAAACATATTGAGATCATGTCTACATTACATCCATTTTACAATGGAATTGTTTTGATTGTAGGTGGTTACATTTTGCAGGGATTACTTCTAATTACCAATACAATGGCTTACAAAAAATACAAGCAAGTCATTTCAAATGATAAAACTGTTTAAAATTATAATATATTATTTCGAGGCTAAACATTTTCACTGAAAATTAAGAAAAACAGTTTAACAACGAGTATATACAACATTTTTTGATACAAAATAGAATGGATGCCAATCTTAGAACACATAAAATACATGACCTATCTCATTTTGGATTACGTATTGTAGTTGGTGTATTTTTTATAGTTCACAGTCAGATGAAATTTGGTAGCGGATTTGGTAGTTTTCTTCAGAGCATAGGACTTCCTTCAGAGATGGCAATACTCGTAGGATTACTAGAGTCAGTAGGAGGCGCTCTTTTGATAATAGGAGTTTTATCAAAGATAGCAAGTGCACTAATTGCCATAGACATGCTTGGTGCAATCATTTATGTTAAAAAGGCGCAATCATTTTCAGGTAAAAATGGAATAGAACTAGAATTGTTAGCATTTATTATTTTGATAACTATAATGGTACTAGGACCTGGAAGAATATCCTTGTCTCATATAATCAAAAAGATACCTCGAATTTTACAATAATTTTCGTAGTGTAGATTTTAGCATTAAACTCTGATTTGAATTTTAAAACTAGATCTTGTTTGCGTCATACGTTGTCTTACATTGAGTACGCCCTCGTTATATTTTCGGAAGTGCATAATGATATCATGACCACATCAGATCAAAAAGAATACAAAGTACACAAAAATCTACAGCCATTGCTTGCATGGGTTATAGGTCTTGCAATCATAGGGGTCATGATGACAGCGGTCTGGCCTGTCTGGAA
>CAWGPD010000003.1:0-323975 GCA_963824385.1 uncultured Nitrososphaerota archaeon | reverse complement strand
AAAGCGTTTTCCACGAGTACGTGACTCTACATCTTGAGCCATAGAGTCAAGATCAGAGGTATCACCAAACTTTCGATAAGTCATCTTTTCAAGTGTCTTAAGTATACTCTTTGCAGAACGATACTGGGGAAGTTTTGGTTCATTTAATTCAGCATACAAACCAATTCCTTGTATTCCATTCATCTTTGCAAATCCAAGTATTAATCCATTAAATCCCGTAATAATAGAAGCCTCGGGAGTCGTCAGTATTCCAAGTTTTCGCACTTGATCTGTCAAATCTTTAGATGTCGTAGTGACAAATGTTTTGGGCTCTCCATCAATTGGTTTTTGAGTATGAAAACCACCCAATGTATAGATTAATCTTGTAGAATATTTTTTTGCCACATTTATGACATCTTGACATAATACATTAAGCTCTTCTGTAGAAGACGGTTGGCCAGAACCTCCTCCAAATACAATGATGTCTTTTGCATATCTATAATCCCATTTTTCTTCTGGAATGTCAATGTATCCTCCATTATCAATTACATATGCAGGATACGATGGTTGTACTTCACGAAATATCGATGTGTTTAGATTTGAATTAATAAAATCAACAACAATACTCCCGACATCACCCATATCTTGCATGGCTGCAATTAAGAGAGGTTTTGAAACATCAGGCTCGCTTTTTTGTATAAAATCCACACTAATCATATTGTCTTTTATGATTAATACCTTATCTCTCAAACTACTCGTTCTATCTTTTTGCCCAAAATAGAAGCAGAATTGGTTACGAGCGATTATTTACTAGATATTCGCAGGGATCTTGTTGGAAGATAGAGAGCCAGATCCATTTAGTAAATATTCGGAGATCAAGACTCTTCTCAATTCAATTTTCATGAAAGAAAAAATATCAAAATATTCCAAACAAGTAATTGATAACTATTTCAAATCATTACTAAGGGCACACAAAAGAGTAGAATTAACTAGAGATTTACTTGAACTTGGCATGATACAGGACATAGTAGCAGATTATTTGATGGACATGCAATGGCATGTAAAATATGATACAGCATACTCAGATTTTGATCCTCAGTATAGATTTGATTTAGTGGCAAGAAAAGAAAAAAGAGTCATTGTTGTTCTTATTCAGCCTGAAATTACCAGACAATCAATATTAGAAATTCAAAAAGACGTTTTTAGTGTAAAAAAAGAGATGCCCAGTACGCGAGTGCTCCTGGCTACAGATATTTTGGAATTACCGTCCATTTTACAAAAAGGTACACTTTCAGATTTTATTATAGACATGGCAAAAAAATACAAACTTGGGATACTTCTAGTGGATAAGAACCTAGACTTTCAAGAGACATGGATAGTCCCATCAGAATTTCTTTACGCCTAGTCACAATTCAAACTTTCAGGACAAATAGAAGGATTTTCAGGAATTTATTGTAAAAATAGTTGGGTTATTATGGGATAACGACTTGATAGGTGTGTTATTTATGGTAGTACAAGGCTCTGAAATGGACGCACGATGTGGTAGATGTGGAAAGGCCAAGATGTTAACAGATGGAACTACAGGTGAGCGATTTTGTGGAGGATGTGGATTCGTAGTAAATGAGATTGTAAATGATTTGGGTCCGGAGAGACAATCATTTTCAAAAGAACAATTTGAGGACAGGGCAAGAACTGGTGTTCCAACATCCCTTGCAATGCACGATATGGGTCTTGCAACAGTAATTGGACAGGCAAATAAGGATTCCACTGGAAAACCATTATCAGCATCAATGAAAAATACAATCACTCGTCTTAGAACATGGGATAGTAGAAGCCAAGTTCATGAGGCAACTGAAAGAAATTGCAGACAGGCATTTAGTGAGCTTAGCAGACTAAAAGACAAACTTGCTTTATCAGATGCAGTAGTTGAAAAGACTGCATACATTTACAGAAAAGCCTTAGAAAAAGGATTAGCAAAAGGCAGATCAATTCCCGGATTAATTGCAGCTGCATTATATTTATCATGTAGAGAAACTGGCACTCCTAGAACATTAAACGAGGTAGCAAGGAGAATCAATGTGAAAAAGAAAGATGTCTCAAGATGTTACAGATTATTATTACAAGAGCTTGACATGACTATGCCAGTATTAGATCCAATAAAATGCATGTCAAGAATTGCAAGTGAGTCAGGTCTTAGCGAGAAAGTAAAACGAGAAGCACTCAAGATTCTAGAACAAGCAAATGAGAAAGAGATCTCAGCAGGAAAGGATCCAATGGGCCTTGCTGCTGCAGCACTGTATTTGTCTTGTGCAATACATGGAGACAGTACGACTCAAAAGGTAATTGCAATTGCAGCAGGAGTAACAGAAGTAACTATACGAAACAGGTACAAAGGATTACGAGAGCTCTTAGACATTCAAGTTCCTGATAAAAAAACAAGGTCAGAATTGGCGTGAAAGGTTATTTTAAAAAAATTGTCATCCATCCATAAAATTAACAAGGTATCATATGCTGATGATGTAATCCTAAAGGTGTGGCAAAAAGGTCAGATTGATGAATACAATATTCCAAATAATTTCAGAAAAGACAATTGTGGTGCATGGATTGAGAGAACAGAATATGAAAATGTCAACTCCTCATTTGGATGGCATATAGACAAGATAAATCGAGACTTGAATTCAGATGACATAACAAACCTATACCCAGTACATTCTAAGAACAATGATAGAAATCTTGATGGAACCATAAATTGCAAGGTGACATCAATGGGTACAACAAACGTCGAGAAATTATAATTCTTAAAAATTATCTAAAGTGTGATATAGCTACCTTTTGTCCAACTTTAAGATCTTTTTGAATCTTGACCTTCTTTACTGCTTCCTCAAAATCTTTCATCTTTACCTTTGCCATTTCAACTTGTTTTTCAGCCTCTTTTGGATCAGGATATTTTTCAACAAAGTTATGTAATACAATAGAGGCAGCAGTATTTGCAATTGCTGCAACATCTGCTCCGCTCATACCATCAGTCATCTCTGCAATCTTTATCAAATCAACATAATCAGGGTTTAGTCCAGATGGAGTTCCCATCTCTTTTTCAATTGGGATATCACGTGAACTAATCTCCAATATTTTGAGTCTTCCTTCCTTGTCTGGAATTGGAACTACAATAATTTTATCAAATCTACCAGGTCGTATTAATGCAGGATCAATCATATCAGCTCTATTTGTTGCAGCTATTACCACTACTCCATTCAAAGAAGTGATTCCATCCATCTCTGTCAGTAGTTGACTGACTACTTTTTCAGTAGTTGCACTCTCTCCCATTCCTCTAATTGGAGCAATAGAATCAACCTCATCAAAGAATATGACACATGGTGAAGACTGTCTTGCTCTTCTAAATATTTCTCGAATTCCACGCTCTGATTCACCTATCCATTTGGATAGTAATTCAGGACCTTTTACTGAGATGAAATTTGCCTCACTTTCTGTTGCTACTGCTTTTGCCAAAAGTGTCTTACCAGTTCCACTTGGCCCATGCAATAAAATACCTCGTGGCATCCTATATCCAAGCTGAGAATAAAGATTAGGATATTTCATAGGCCATTCTACTGCTTCTTGGAGTTCTCGTTTAACATTCTCCAGTCCACCGATTTGGCTCCACTGTACATCAGGAGTTTCAATATACACCTCACGCATTCCAGCAGGAGTTACATCCCTGAATGCAAGCTGATAATCATCAGCATTTACAATTAATTTATCAAGAGTTTCTGGAGGGATTTTATCATCAGATAAATTGATTTCTGGTAATAATCGTCGTAGGCATTTCATTGCAGCTTCTTTGCATAAATATTCCAAATCGAGCTCCCACATATCCATGACTAGAGCCCGAAATTTTTTCCAAGTTTACGTCTTCAGTAAGCGGCATGTTTCTTGTATGAATTAATAAAATCTCTAATCTTCCTTTTTTATCCGGTACTTTGATCTCAATTTCTCTATCAAATCTTCCAGGTCTTCTCAGAGCTGGATCTAATGCATTTGGCCTATTTGTTGCAGCGATAACAATTACTTTACCTCTTCCTTCAAGACCATCCATAAGTGATAACATTTGTGACACTACTCTTCTCTCAACTTCTCCTGTAACTTCTTCTCGTTTTGGTGCAATAGAATCAATTTCATCTATGAAAATTATTGAAGGTGCTTTTTCTTTTGCCTCCTTGAATATCTCACGCAGTCTTGCCTCACTTTCACCATAAAATTTGCTCATTATTTCAGGACCCGATATGCTGATAAAATGTGCATTAGTCTCATTTGCAACTGCTTTTGCTAACAGTGTCTTGCCAGTTCCTGGTACACCATATAGTAAGACGCCCTTTGGAGCTTCAACCCCTAGTTTTTCAAATATTTCAGGATGTCGCATTGGAAGTTCAATCATCTCTCTTACTTTTCTTATTTCGTCAGACATTCCACCAATGTCTTCATAAGATACTTGTGGTACTCCACGCAGACTCTCACCTTTTTCGGCAATGTGAAACTCTGTCTTTGGTGTAACAAGTACTGCGTCAGTGGCTGGAGTAATTCCTATTACCTGAAATGTCAGTCTACCACCAAAATATGGGACCATTATATTATCACCTTTTACAAGCGGGATATTTTCTAAAGAGTCAGTAAGATACCTTTCGTCAATTGGCGGTATAGAATCAAGCGGTGCAACTATGACTTTTTCTGCAGGAACGGTTTTTATTTTCCGTACAGTTACAGTATCACCAATTCCAATACCAGTGTTATTCCTTCCAAGACCATCAACTCGGATAATTCCTTTCCCTTCATCAGATGGATATAATGGAAGACATCTAGCAACAGATCTTCGTTTTCCAGTAATTTCTAAAATATCACCAGTTGATGCACCTAGGGCATCCATTGATTCATAATCAATACGTGTTACACCTCTACCTACGTCACGAGTATACGCTTCCAATATTTTTAATTGAATAGAATTTTGGGCTATATGTATACATGGAAGGTATGTCTTGTTATACCTTTGGAATCTTTGATACATATTACATGTTTTTTCCCGATCTGACAAGGAACAAAAAGTAGTAAAATCCAAGTATTCAAAATAATTGAGAACTTTTATACCATAAACATAATTTCAAGATCGAATTGGATGCATATCTTGAAGAGGAGTTATACGATCTCATTACATACTGTATTCAAAACTCTAGTGCCTCGGATTATTCCGTCAAAGAAGATAGAATTAAGGAGATAGGCCAAGAGTTATTTGCAGATGGTGGGATCGACGCACTTGAAAACATGTATTTTTCAATAGAACAGAGAATCAAAGAAGAGATTTCAGAAGATGCTAAACCTTATCGTTCTCTTTGGAACGGCATTTCAAACGAATGGAATTATTAAGCAACCGCAACCAGTGATTCGCCTTTAACTGGTTCTTGCATCTCTTTTCTTGCTCTGGCTAGCACTAATCTGAGATGTTCAATTTCTATTTCGTCAATCATTTCACACATGATTATTTTAATAAAAAAGTATGATACTTAAAAGATGCGTATCTTTTATGCAAAGGATCTTTTGGATTCAGGATTACTAGTCGATTTAAGATTTGTGCAATAATCAATCCATTGGTGCGTAAATGAAATCTCCTTGTCACCATGTAAATAACATCCGACTACATTTTTACCATCTGCTTTAAGTGGAAAGTCCACTACAAATTTTTCTTGATCATTTATTTTTCTAAAGTATGTTGGTCGAAGACCCATTGTGTATAATTCAATAACATATTCAAAAGGATTAATTCCGCCAAGTTTTTCCTTAACTGATTCAAATGCTGCATATCTTGCAGCATATTTTGCCGCATCTCTTGCTACATCTCTTACAGTTTCACCAGAGAGAAATTCACTACCATACCAACCATAATTATCTCTGGCAGATAGGCTTGCTTCTCTCCAAGCATAATTCCATGCAGAATCCCAAGTGTTTATACAGTTGGATTTCATTGCCTCAACTCGTGCCAAATCCCATAGTGAGTCAGATGCATGCTGGATAGTATCATTTTCTTTTTTCCAACGCATCAAGGATTTAGTGTATTTTTCAACAATTTCCTCTACCTTTGATAAGATTGAGTTAGTCTTCTACAATAGAACGTGTAGGAGTAAAATATGCAATAGATTGTAACTTTGAAATTTGCGAATTAGTTGAATCAGTTTGAGACACTTTCAGAATTCAAAACTTATCAGTTTTATATTAATCTGTTTTTTTATGCTCATAAAATTTCTCCGGAGGTTCTCGTCTATCCTTTTTACGTCCAGGCAGATACAACTTGGCTACTGCACCCATCATAAACCCCCCAACTACTACTATTGCAATTCCACTAACAATGAGGACAAAAACTCGCCCAATTGATTTGAGTATTGCCATCTCTTTACAATTAGATTTGCAAGTAAATAGGGTTACCCATAGAGTGTTAACGTAGTCTCAATTCATTGTCTTTTTGAGTTCTGTAACTTCAGAATCTTCAATGTATGTTGTTAAGTTTTCTGTTATCTTTTTTACAATTCCAAGCGCTAATTTCATTTCTTGTTCTGAAACCTCTTTTGTTGAAACTTTTCTAATCTGCAAAGCACATTCCATCATGGAATCCCATAGTAAGTCTGTCTTGGAGGTAGTATAGACTCTTTTTATTCTCCTATCGTGAGGATCGAATTTTCTTTTCAGATATCCATCTTCTTCCATTTTGTCAATCATTGGTACAAGTGTAGGACTTTCAATACCAATTTTATCAGCAAGTTCTCTTTGAGTAAGACCAGAATGTAGATAGAGTGCAAATATGACTTTAGATTGAGTGAGTGTTATTCCTATTTTATTGCGTAATTCAAGATCAAATACCTTTTGAAATATTTTGGATGCAGAGTACACTACAAAGCCTATACTATTTTCATAATCATACTTTTTCATTTGTTCCCTAATCATTAGGAAGCTAATGATTATATAGACCTTGTTCTATACTATAGATGTGAGAACAACTCTGGGAGAAAAAAGAAATGGCAGTTAGTATGAAACAACAATACCGTTCGGAATTAGGAATAATCTCAGAAATATTAGAGGTAACAATGGATTGTGGGATGCAGGGTGCAATAATATCTTCAATTGCAAGAAGAGCAAATTTATCACATTATACCGCCATGGAGAAATGTCAAAAGTTACTTGATTTTGGACTGATGGAATCCAAAATAGACAAGAAAAGTCGTTCTTTTGTTATTACAGAGAAAGGAATTCAATTCTATCGCCAGATGCAAAAATTTCTAGAAATTGCTCAGGAAATCAACATAAGATGTTAGAGTAAGCAGATTATTCTTTTATTACAAGACGTAATTTTGCTTTAAAGAGTTTAGTTAGATTTCTTACAGAAACGTTGCTTACACCACAAACCTTTGCGATCTCTACTTGTGTTTTTTTTTCATCAGTAATGCATGTGGCCAAGTAAACTGCCGCTGCAACTAAAGACATGGGATTTTTCCCTATCGAAAAGCCAGCATCCTCAGATTTTGACAATAAATTCAAAGCATTTCTTCGAGTACTCTCACTGACATTAATCATGCTACAAATTTTAGTTACAAATTCCACAGGATCATAAGGCTCCAACTTTAGATCCAGACTTTTCACTATCGTTCTATACGCAGTGGCAAGATCACCTTTTCTAATATTCCCAGCTTTTGCAATATCTCGCAAAGTCCTAGGAGTGGCAGTCTTTCGACAGGCCGCATATAATGCCGCATAAAGTATTGAGGATATTCCCCTTCCGCGAGTAAGTTTTAGAGCAGCTGCCTTTCTGTAAATATATGCAGTTTCTTCAACTACATTATCTGGAAGTGAGAGTTGTGATTTCATGGTATCAAGTAACACAAATGCTTGCCTTAGATTAGAATCGTTTCCTTTTGATTTACTTCTACTATCCCAGATTCTAAGTCTGTTAAATGTATTTTTCATGTACCCAGATAGTGAATTACCAGAGGCATCTTTGTCTTGATTTCCTATAGATGTTGCAAGACCCATATCGTGTATAGCAAGACTTGATTTAGATCCTGTTCTACTCTTATCGTTAAATTGTTCAAGATCAAATGAGCGTGATTCAGGGCCCACACCGTCTAGTTTTTCCATCAAAACTTGACCGCAACTTGAACAGAGAATTTCACCCATTTCATTGTCTGTTACAAGAGGCCCTCTAGTACAGACATCTAATTTGCATTTGTCAAAAATCTCATCTTGCAATTGGGTACAATATGTCAAATTAGATTAATTAGGAATTTGCAACAAATACTAGGGTTATTCAGCAGTAGCTATAGCTAATTTCTCATTCCAAGACTATAGAATAAAGCAATTTTATCAGGACTGATAAATTTTCATCTCAAATGTTTTTTCGATTATGCTAGATCTGGCGTCATCACGATTTCTAACCAAGACATTCAGTTGTATCAACTTGGTACAAATTACACGCATTAGAAGGTATGATAATGTTGTTGTGTATCAGTTACAAACATAACAGTAAGAAAGATGATTTAGAATCCACTTGCTTTAAATTAAGAATAAATTCCTAACAAAGAATGTCGGAAGATTTAATCCGTTCAATTGAAGAACTAATAAAATCTGAACGGGGAGATGTTGGAAGACTACAAGATATTCTGACTATAATTAAAAATGGCGAATCAGTTTCTTTTGAGGATCATCAATACGTAGAGAGCCTTTTACAGAGTCAATCTCCACCCAATCCAGTTTCAAATTCTGATAACATTAACGACAATACGGTGAAGCCAGCAGATACTGTAGATAACATCATTCCTGAATCAAATTCAGAAATTCCCAGTCCAGAAGTCTCCGAGAGAGAAGATGTAAAGAGAGCTCCAATCAAAAAATATGCATCAGTCGGCATAGTAGTTGCAATAATACTTGTCGCATATATTGGACTAGATGTATATGCAGTCAACAACTTACAATTTCGTCCTCATCATGGTCAACAGACAGTAATTTCGGATACCCAGCTCACAATAAAATCAGATGTATGCAATCCCGCATATTTTCCAGCTACATTTACCAAGTATGAAATAACTGCATTCTATAATACGGATGAGATTGAAAAAGTTACAATTGTAGGTTCTACATTATCGCCAAAATCAGCAGCCATATTAGATGGAATATTTGCCATAAACAAAGAAGCAGTAACAAAAATCGGAAGCGAAAATTCTACGTTTGACCCAAACAAAGCTACAATAACAACTTCAATAGATGCCCCAATCTTTGGATTCATACCATATACAGTGGATAAGAAATACCCAGCAGAGGAATTCCAAAATAGAATAAAGAATCCACCTCCTGGTACATTTGACTGCATGTATTAGAATTACAAATTTCAGAAAATACATTTTTAGGTAAATGGGTATTAGTTATCAAAAATCATTTTTTAACAAAAATATGTAAATCCAGAAGACTTGGAACACTTCTCAAAATTGATAATCTGCATCATTTTAATATTAATCTGATACAATAATGATTTAGATGATATCAAAGAAAAAGAAAATAAAAATCGAAGGGAAGACCGAAGAAGAGATAAAACAGATGGAACATGAACAAGCAAAAGAAGAACTACATCAAGCAGAATTAGCAATTGGCTATGAACAAGATGAAAAATTTAATGAGTCTGAAGACTAGACAAGTTTTTAGAATCATCATAACATTATTTTCTCTAAATTAAAAGGGGTCTGTCAGACCACGATTAAAGATTTGAGTCCCCTTTCAAGTTGATTAAACATCATACGTGAAAGTACTTCATATGTACGTGCGTTTTCATTTTGAATAAACTAGTAGGGGGTTCTGAAAATTAAACAAAATATTACAATAACATGTGTTGGAGTCATCACATTACAAATATCTAAAAAAACGCCGATTAGTCTTTCTTTCTTTCTCTTTTTCTCTGCAACATCCTCTGTTCACCTTCCGCAAATCTTTTCTTGTCGTCCTCTGTGACAAGCAAAAGTGTAGGAACTTGAGATGGTTTTCCAAAGTCGTCTAATGCAACACAAGTAACAAAAGCAGTATTTGTAAGAATTCTATTTCCGGTCATCAGATTTTCTGCTTCAACTTTAACTTCAATCTCCATCGATGAATGAGATACATAATTTAGTCTAGCATTGAGTATGAGTGCGTTTCCAACCATAACAGGTTTGAGAAAGTTTACCCTATCAATTGATGCAGTTACTGCATTTTTCTTACAGTGTCTTTGGGCGACAAGTCCAGCTATCAAGTCTATTTGTTTTAGAATTTCTCCACCAAAGACATTACCTGCAGGATTTGCGTCAGAAGGAAACATCCTTACAGTCATCTCCGCTTTTGACTCTTCACCACTCTTTGGTTTTAGTGACATAATATTGAAATCAAACAACTGATTAATTTATGAGTTTGTCCTTGTATCATTCTTAGAACACCGTTTAAGTAATCGATATCGTGAGAAAAAACATTGAATTCTATTACGGAGACTTGTGTAGTGACTGCACCAAAAAATAAAGTATTTGCATTTTTATCAAACATTGAAAACCTTCCAAAATGGAGTACAAAGTTTGTTCAAAAGATAATCTTAGTGGATGGTAAATACAAGGCAGTAACACCAATTGGTGAAGTATTCATACGATTAGACACAAACGAAAAAGCTGGTCTTATTGACATCTATGCTGGCCCTACTGAAGATAATATGACACCTGCATATCTTAGGACAATTTCTATTTCCGGGGATTCTACTGCAGTAATGTTTACTTTCTTTCAATATGCGTCAACATCTAATACCATTTGGAAGATCTTTTGCGAATGGATAAAGATAGAAGTAGAAAACATCAAAAAATACTTTTCATAAGGTAAAAAATCAATCTTATATTTCAGAATAATCAAGAAAAATATCAAATGAAATATTTTTGGTGGAGGTTGTTAGATTATTCGGTAGGAGCTTTAGGAGGAGGATTCATAGTATTCCTTGTGAATAAGTTTGTCTGTCAGCAATGCATAGGCCAGTACACACCTGTTCTTATGCTTGGATTATGGATTGGATTTATGCTACTTTGTAATTTCATCTTTCAAAAAGCAAGGCCGTCAAGCATAAAACAAGATACAATATAAAATGAAAAATTCCCCAGAAAGCAAATATAGCTTAACTGATATCCCTCTAATGAATGGCATTTTTTGATGATTTCTGTAAAAGCGTAGTTGCACTAGACCAAAAGATAAGATTTGCAGGAATTGCAGATGGTGATGGAACACTTGAAGGAGTATCCGAAAGGGTCGGTTTGACGCCCATTATGAAACCAGAGGAGAGAGCACAATATGCAATAACTGCAGCCACAAGGCAATACACTAGACTAAGATGGGAATATTTACTTGGAAGAATATCCTATGCAAGTTCTCACTATGCAAATATCATTAGAGCCACAATACCAATAGCAGATGAAAATAGAAGACTTGCACATGTTTTGTTGCTGTCATTTGATCCTGATGCAGACGATTTTCATCAAATAATTACAAAGAAGATAATTCCCATCGTAAAACAGAACATGGAAAGATTCATGCAAGAAGCTCAGAAATAAAATTATCTGCCAGTGTTAATAGTTGGACGTTCAAGGCCACGCTGGTCAACATATTGTGGCACCCTTGCATCAGAACAGACTGGAATGTGTTGATCTTTATTGTCTTTACAGAAGTTTACTATCTGTAACATTTCTTGATCGCAATCAGAAGTTGGATTTGTAACGCATGCATCTACATCACTGGTTAACGTAGAAACAGAATCAGGACTCTGGTTTAAACCCGGCATTGAGTCTTTGATCTTGTGAACCAAGAAAAGGTGAAGCAAAAAAGTATACGCTAAAACCAAATGCCATTACTATTATAAGATAAGTTGAGATCTTTCTTGCCTTGTCCATAAACATACTTCAAAATTTCTAAATTATAACTGATGCTAATTTACGATACTATAATCTTCATTGTAAGTGGGGGAGACAGTGCATCGGGGTTATTCACACTTGTCCAGACATAGATCTGTGCAGTATATGTGCCAGGAGCGGTAGGCATCCATGACTGAGATGGACTAAGTGATTGTCCTGCATCAAGCATTCCTGTAATCCATGATAAAGAATACACTACGCCGTCTTGGTTTTGTACTTGGACTATATACGCAAAGGGCTGAGACCTATCTAGACCGCTGGTAACATCGGTTGCTATCTGGACTTGTTTTCCAACCTTTGTGTTCCACATACCATTTTCAAGCGTAGCACTAGATGTAGTTTGAGAATATCCAGAAGGAATAACAGAAAATACCATGATTATGCTAAAAAGTAATACAACAACAGTTTTGTTCACAATAAGAATTGAACACTCTCATTTTTTAGGGTTTGGCAGATTATTGTGTTACTTCGACTATCTTGTCTCTAGATTTTTTCCCCGCCACAATTTTTACATTGGATTTAGGCATGCCTAGATGTTTTGCGATTTTTTTTATTATCTCAAGATTAGCTTCTCCTTTTACAGGGTTTACCATAATACCAATCTCAATGTGATCGCCTATGATTTCAATGTGGTTCTTGTGAAACGATACAGATACCTTGTAAAGCACAATATATTTTCGTGAAGACAAATATTAAAGATAGAGCAATAGATATTCATGGAAAACAATAGTGACGATCTTGAAAGACTCCAACTTTTAGACATTGTATTTACAAAAGGAGTCAATGGACTATCAAGGGAGGAGCTTGAGAGACTACATGATTTGATAGAGAAAAAAGATTATGGTCCTGATAAAAAAGTACAAAAGTCAAAAGCTAAATTACTTAAGAAAATTGGAAATGCAATATATGATCATGATGTAAAGTATGGCAATTCATTTAAAATGAGTAAAAGAGATTTTAGACAATGCTTCATGAGTTTATAAATTCCGTACTACGTGATGCCATATTTATAAAATATGGACTTTGGGGTCTCTTTTTCAATGGAATGTTTTCAAGTTTTATTCCAATTCCTACCGAGTTAACTGTCTCGGCATTACTATTAGGAAGAATAAAACCGCTAGATGTATTTCTTGTATTAACAATTAGTTCCATAATTGGTGGATACATTGCATATTATCTTGGGTACAATGGAAGACTATTACGAAAACTCAGAAAGACACCAGAAAAAAAATATGAACAAAAAAGTATCAACATAATGACAAAATATGGTTGGGCTACAATAATTTTCTTCTCTCCGTGGATTCCCATAATTGGTGATGTTGTATCGATTATAGCTGGGACAAAAAGATACAATATTGTAAAATATACTGTTGCAATGACAACAGGTAAAACAGTAAAATCTGTTGCAATCGTATTTTTTGGGGTTCATTTCATACATTGGTTAGTTAGATCTCTACATTAGAAAGTATATTACGTGTATATTAGAACCAAAATCTTGTGAAGAACGTCTTTCCCATTCACTATGATATAGAGTTCGAACCAGACTTTAAGAAATTTATTTTCAAAGGAAAAGAAAAAATTTCAATTCAAGTATCTAATTCAACAAGTAAAATAGTTTTACATGCTGCTGAACTAGAAATAAAAAAATGTCAAATATCATATAATGGGATAGAGATAAACCCAAAGACACAGCTTGATGTAAAAACAGAGGAATTAACCATCGTATTACCTAAGAAAATATCAGGTACTGCAGTTCTCTCAATCGATTTCATAGGACAATTAAATGATAAACTAGTTGGATTCTATAGAAGCAAGTACAAGTACAAAGGAACAGAAAAATATCTTGCAACTACCCAATTTGAGGCAGCAGATGCCCGAAGAGCATTTCCTTGCTGGGATGAACCTGAGGCCAAGGCAACATTTGATGTCTCTCTTCTAGTTGATAACAATCATACCGCAATTTCAAACATGCCAGTAATATCAAAGAAAAAGAAGGGTCTAAAAACACTATACAGATTTGATACCACTCCAATAATGTCCACATATCTTCTTTATCTGGCAGTAGGAGAATTCGAATACATTTCAGCCAAGTCCGGTAAGACATTGATACGAGTTATCACAACACATGGAAAGAAACATCAAGGAAAACTATCGTTAGAATTTACAAAACAATTCCTTTCATATTTTGAAAAATATTTCAAAATTAGATATCCGTTACCCAAGCTTGACATGATTGCAATACCAGACTTTGCATCAGGAGCAATGGAAAATTGGGGAGCAATTACATTTAGAGAGACGATATTACTGTATGATCCAAGGACATCATCGACTGAAACTAAACAACATATCGCAGAAGTCATTGCACACGAGATAGCACATCAGTGGTTTGGCAATTTGGTCACAATGAAATGGTGGAATGATCTATGGCTCAATGAAAGTTTTGCCACATTTATGGCAACCAAGGCAGTTGATGCATTATATCCAGAGTGGGACTTTTGGGATCAGTTTCTCATATCAGAGATGACAGGCGGGCTAAGTCTTGATTCTTTAAAATCATCACATCCAATTGATGTTCCAGTAAAAAGTCCCGCAGATGTCAGACAGATATTTGATGAAATTAGTTACAACAAGGGAGGTTGTGTATTAATGATGCTTGAAAAATTTATTGGAGAAGATAATTTCCAAAAAGGATTGCATCAATATCTCAAAAAACATGAATATGCTAATGCTACAACTGAGGATCTTTGGAATTCATTGGGTTCCATATCAAGACAACCAGTAAGACAGATGATGGATACATGGGTAAGACAGATAGGATATCCAGTTATTGATGCACATGTGAAAGATTCAAAATTAAGATTATCCCAAAGAAGATTTCTCTTAGAAACTAACGGAAAGACAAAGCAAGGAAATTGGATAATTCCGCTCTCTGTTAGAATTGGAGACAGAGTAGTCAATAAACTGATGAAAGGATCAGTGATAATCCCTTACAAGGCATCAGAGGGGTTCAAGGTAAACGACGGTCAAAAGGGATTTTATCGAGTAAAATATGATGAAACTGCTCTAGAGGTACTTGGAAGTAGAATTGAAGAAAAATCCATGTCAAATGTTGATCGATGGAGTATTCACCATGATCTATTTGCATTGTGTGTTTCAAACCAAATATCATTCAAAAATTATTTGGAATTTGTAAGACATTACGAAGATGAAGATGATTATGTGGTTTTGTCAGATATCATAGGCAGTTTGAACTTTTTCTATACACTATTATCAAAAGAAGAATTTTGGCAAGAGATTAAAGAATTCAATTTGGATTTCTTTAACAAGGTGTTTTCAAAGTTAGGATGGGATGCAGTTAAAGGTGAAAAGCCAACAACCTCACTTCTTCGTGGACAAATAATCAGTTCACTTGGAAGACTAGAAGATAAAGAAATAATCTTAGAAGCAAAATCAAGATTTTCTAATCTGTTAAAAAACGGTCAGTTAAACCCGGATCTACGAAGTCCAATTTATTCTACAATAGCATGGAGTGGAGATGCTTCTACATATCAAAAAATGCTTGGTTTGTATCGTAAAGCACCGACACAGGAGGAGATGGTCAGATTATTAAGTTCGCTTGCAAACTTTCAGGATAAAAAGTTACTAACAAAAACACTTTCATTTACACTCTCAAAAGAGGTCAGAACTCAGAATTTATTTCAACCAATTGCAAGAATGGTAACAAACCCACAAGGAAAAGAACTTGTCTGGCCATGGATAAAGCAAAACTGGAAGAGTATTGTGTCAAGATTTGGGGTCGGAAATCCACTTCTTAATAGAATAATTGGTAGTGTTTCAGTTGAAGCAGATTTGGGAAAAGAAAGAGAGAATCAAGAAATTTTTTACTAAACATCACGTTCCTGGTACTGAGATGAAACTTGCACAGACCTTGGAAAGAATAAGAATTCATGCAAGATTTATCCAAAGCGTAAGAAAGGAGTTTTCCTGAGATTACAGATTTTAAGAATGAAGATAAATCAAAAAAATAATCAAGAAATCATCATTATCTAGGAACGATTTTTATAATTTGGATACTAGAGTCTAAAGATGTCGGAATTAAGTCTGGGTCATCTTTTATCAAATGAGTATATCATTCCAGTCTTTCTTGTAACAATATTTCTTGCCACTCTGATTGCAACAAAAGTAAAGATTCCATATACCATGATTTTGGTAGGTATTGGAATTGTAATTTCAGTTATAGATTTTACAGGTCATGGTATTCCAAATATTTCAGGATTCAAGGTAGACCCAAAATTGATACTATACTTTGTCATTCCACCCCTGATTTTCGAAGCTATGATGAGAATAGATCGAGAACAATTCAAGACAATTAGAATATCATCGTTATTGTTATCCACAGTCGGAGTTGGAGTAGCAACTATAGTAGGCGGACTATTACTATCATATCTTGCAGGACTTCCAACAATTGTTGCATTTGCCTTTGCTGCATTAATTGCTCCCACTGATGCTGCAATTGTAATTGAAGTTTTTAAGAGAGTCAAAGTTCCAATTCAACTTGCTCAACTGATGGAATCAGAAGCTAGTTTTAATGATGCTGCTGGTGCAATCATATTTTCTTCAATCATAGCATTATCAGTAGCACAAGGATCATTACTTTCACCAAGTACCTCATCTGCAATCAATGTCGACATTTTAAAAACAATTGGACAATTTGCTATTGTATTTTTTGGAGGAATTGGAATAGGAATTGGGCTTGCCATAGGTTCACAGTTTTTACATAGATTATTAGAAGAGCCATTTTCTGAGACCGCACTTTCAGTAGCAGTGCTTTTTGGCTCAGTTGTAATTGCAAACTCACTTGGTCTCTCAGGCCTTGTTGCAGCAGCTGCTGCAGGATTATGGTTTGGAGTGATTATGCGAAAGCCACACATTATAAGTGAAAAGGTAAGAGCATACACATCAAACTTTTGGGAGATGATTGCATTCTTTGCAAACTCTGTTGCATTTCTGTATCTAGGATTGAGTATGGATATTGTTCGAATAGGTCAGAATCTACCTCTAATTGCACTTGCAGTGATCATAGTATTAGCAGCAAGAGCTGCATCTACATATCCAATACTTGCAGCAACCAATCGATTTACAAAGGAAAAAACATCAGGAGTGTGGAGAAACGTAGTCATGATAGGAGGTATGAGAGGAGCACTTTCTGTTGCACTTGTAGCAACTCTTCCTGAGAGTGAATTCAAAGAAATACTAAAGACAATTACGTTTGGAGTGGTCCTATCTTCTTTGATAATTCAATATCCAGTTCTTTCAAGATATATCAAAAAGGTATTTCCCGATACAATACAAGATACAAAGAATTAGATAAATAACTACTAGATTAACAAATTAGTTCATTTAATTTTCAAAATTAATAATTACAAATAATTTAAGAATACAATATTAGAATTATTTCTTTTCCAATAATTTTCTAAATGAGTGCAATTCTTCTTGGCGTTTTTTGCCCATATGTGGATAAGTCATATTAAGATCCTCAAGTCCATCAAGAATAATCTGTGAAATTATCATCCTCGTATTCTCTTTGTCATATGCAGGAACAATTAACCTAGATGCTTTTCTAAACCCATAATAGAATTATACCTATCTTACCAAATGTTTTTTTTTCTACTGATTCCTTTGGAAGTCCTTGACTAGACAATATTTCAGGATGTACACGAACAATTAGTACTTCATAATAGGACGATTGAAGACCCAATTCGCCCCCGTTCTGGTAGGCAACGAGTTGTACGCCAGAGAAAATCATGAGAGTTAATTTTCATCTTGTTGTATATGCAAAGATCTTGGATTTATCTAATTTTCTACTTTTATAGCAAAAATAAAACATTAAACATCACATCTAGAATCTTTCAAATATAGTAAAATGAGTTCAGATAAAACACCGACCCAAAAAATGATCCTAGGAAGGGATTAGTTATGCCAAGCTTGGAAAACACAAGAATGCGATCTCATTTTTTGACCAGAGTTTAAAACAAGATCCTCAAAACATAGAAGCGCTTTACAACAAGGGAATGTCTTTGTTAGAGACTAAAGAAAAACAAGGACGCAGTATCATGCTTTGAGAAAATAATTGCATACAAGCATGATCATGTTGACGCACTAAATAATTTGGGAAATTACTATTCGGAATTGCAACAATTTGAAAAAGCAATCACATATTATGATAGATCGTTAGCAACTAATTCCAATTACATTCCAGCATTATACAATAAAGGAATTGCAACAATTAGACTTGAAAGATATGATGAGGCTCTTGACTGCTTCAATAAAGTACTAGGTAATGAACCAGAAAACATACAATCTATTTACTACAAGGGATTGGTTCTAGGTAAGCAAAGAAAGCATGAGGATTCCATATTCTTTCTTGATAAAGTTCTAGAAAAAGAACCAGAAAATAATGAAGCGTTATTTTACAAGGCAACTGAATTATCTGAACTTGGAAGACATGAAGATGCAATATCCATATTTGATAAAATACTAAAGGAGTTTCCAAAAAATGGCACCATTATTTATGCAAAAGCAAGAAGTAAGGCTCAACTTGGTGAAGATACCGATGCATTAATTCTTCTTGCACAGGCCATCTCTCAGTATGGCAAAACCATAAAGAAATGGGCAGTCAAAGACTCTTCATTCGATAAACTAAAAGGGAATCCCAAATTCAAGACTATAGTGAAATAAAATGTCTGAAGAAATACTAAAAATCGTAAAGAATTTGCTGACATCTGGTAAGGGGGATTCAAAGAGATTACGAGAAATAATGGAAGTTATAAAAAAAGGAGAACCTGTCGTCATGTCTGATTATAGATATATCCAATCATTAACCGAATCTGTGAAAGTTGTGGAGGGGGAGCAACCTCCAAGTATCAAACCAAGTAAAAGACACGAGTCATTAGAACTACTTCGAGTAAGACTTGCAGAAGGTCAGATAACAGTTGAAGAGTTTAGAAAACTCAAGAATGCCATTACAGAAGACGAATAAAGAAGAAATTCTCCTTAAATCTTAAATTCAAAAAGACGAACTGAGTATAGGATCTAAATTGGAATAAAATCAATATCATGTCTATAACTATCAAGTATGGACTTTACAATCTTGAACTATATGGTTAAAGAGACAAGTTCCAGTTTTGAATAATGATTAGACTTGTCAAAGTTTGCACCATTACCACCCGCACCAGTTATAATGACATGTTTTGGTCATTGCGGAATCGGTCTTGGGGCAGAGACATATAGAAGATTATTAATTGACATTGGCGCTAATCCCCTAAAACCAACTTTAAAGGGTGAAAAAGATGAATCCCGCATCCTCAAGAGATATGGAAGTACTATTTTGCGATTTCCAAATACATACGGCGGAAGTGAAATTCCATTAATTCCAAGAGCACTATTAATCGATCTAGACCCAAGAGCTGCCAATTTGATATTACAGTCATATCCAGATCTTTTTGCACTAAGAGACAAGCATGTAATATCAGGATCTGGAGGTGCTGCAAGAAATTGGGCAGAGGGCCGTACAAGATTCATCAAAGAAGTAAGTACAAAATACGATATGCAAAAGCAACTTTCCAGTCTTTCTCCAGAACCAGTTAGAGGTTTTACAGTTCCATTTGCAATGGGCGGGGGCACAGGTGCCTCATTTGCCAGTGCTTTCATGGAATATATTAAAAAAGATACAAAGGAGCATGCAACAATTGCATCATTTGGATTATTGCCAGAGTTTGGATGGGATCCAGTAATTTTAGAAGCATCTGCCATCAATATTGTAATGAATCTAGAATATCAGATAAAATACAGCGATTGTTCAATTCTATTTTCAAATAAAAGACTAAGAGAGCTAGCACAAAAGCATGAGAAAAGATTAGACAAAATGTCATCAATTATAGATGATCTTCCAAAGGAACACGAGGTAGGTTGGAAGGATTATAGAGGAATGAACTTGATTGCGGCAAATGCAATGTCAATGTTTGTTGCATCCTTTGCAAGAGAAACAGAGTGGGATATGTCAAACTATAGGACATGGCTTGCAACAAAAAGACCAAGATTTGCAGTCACATGGGTAATTCCAGTGGTTCCAGAAGAAAGACAATGGGGTGCTGATTTGACCGGTACTAAACATAACACAATGGAGGGAATCATAGAACACATCAATAAGAAAGAAGATGCAGTATTGTTTGATATTGATGAAAATGACATAAGAGACAAAGGTGGACCTAAAGACTCTTGTTGCATACTTGTCAAAATAAGTGGAGATTTTGAAGCAAAGGAAAGAGACGTCATAAAGAACATAATAAAAGACAGATTCCACATCGAGGAGTCAAGAATGATATTCATCAAGATTCCAATCTTAGAAACTGAACAGGCAAATATTACAATACTTGTCAACACAAAAGCAATTGGAACAAAGATTTTAGAGATTGCAAGTGAAGCAGAAGCTTCATGGGATGCTTTCAAAGAAGAATATGGAAAGTGGGGATTAACCACTGAGGAATTCAAGGCAAGCCTCATGGACGTAGTCCATGAGTTTAGCTAGACATGTCAGATTTTACATTCTTAGAACAGGTAGCAACCCGAATCAAAGAAAATAGAACAAATCTAAAGGAGGTAGAAGATGAGCTTGCAACAGTAAATTTTAGAATCCATGAAATTCCACTCAAAAGCCCTACAGAATCAACATTTGCAAAGATGATAGGTCAAGACTATCACGATCCAACAACAGATTTGGAAAGTGCAAAAGAGAAACTCGGTGCACAAAAAGAAGATTTGAGTACAAAGATTAAAGAAGACATTTCGACGTTCATAACTGAATTTGCTTCACATGAACTAGTAATTCCTTTAGAGCCAAACCCAAAGATTGTAGATGGCAATACAATTTTTCATTACAAAAATAATGTCACTTTCAACAACATACTTACAATACTAAGCGAGCTATTAGGGCTCTCCCCACCAATACTTGTAAAAGATGTCATGTTTTCGGCATCAGAAATTGTCATAAAAGTAACCGATGAGTACGAGGCCAAACAAAAGTTTCTAAGTAGTTTAAACGAAGTACAAAAGACATTATCAATAAAGAGAAAACAATAAATCATTCATATTCATTCTCAGCATTTTACGTATAAGATATAACAAGGTAAAAACAGCCAAGATTTTGTGAACAAGAATACCAAAAGGCTTCTTGCAATAGCATTTATGGCAATATTTATAGTTTCTACAGTAAGCTGCGGCATTTCTTGGAGGGGGAAGAGTTGCAACACCTAGTAATCAGAACACAGGGTCTGACAGTTACTGGAACACCTGCAGACAATTATCCAGACAACAAGAGAACAACTTTTTGTGAAACAGGTCCTGCCCAGTCCAGCACATATATTACAGAATACAAAATACCAACAGCTTGTACTCAACCACTGGCAATTGTTACAGATCCTGCAGGTAATGTATGGTTTACAGAATCAAATACTGGCAACTTGGGTAAGTTTGATCCATCTTCAAAGACATTCCAAGAATTTACCAATGTACAATGGCAGAAGGGAGAAAAATCCATGATGTGGGGCATTAGTCCTGCTCAAGATGGCAATATTTGGTTTACAGATTCTCAGCACAGTTTGATCTGGAAATTTAATCCAACAGACAAGAGTTATACAAGATTTGTATTCCCTAATAGCAACGGCACAAATGGTTCTTTTCCACAAATGCTTTTCATAGATGGTAAAAATGCCTATGTCAATGACTTTACTGGTAAAAAAATTGGAATATTTACTACAGACAGCATCGGTCCAGGTCTTGATGTAACAAGTATTCCATCTCCTGGAAGCTACAACTTTACAAGTACAATGACAACTGATCCTGAAGGTAATGTGTGGTATACAGTTTGGAAATACCAACAGGGAGGAAATCTTGTAAAATATGACCAAAAAACTGGCAATTATACTCAATATACTTTACCTCAAGAAATTCAAGCACCCAATGGAATTGCAATTGATTCAGCAGGCAAGTTGTGGATAATGGATACTGCAAGTAGTCTCTTTTTTGATTTTGATCCTAGTAGTAACCAATTTACAAAATATCTAACCTCTCCTCCACAAATATCTTCATATGGAAATGCGTCAGGACTCATCAAGACACCAATATCAAGACCATACTGGAATCACTTTGATGACCAAGGACGACTATGGTTTAACGAACAAGTTGCAAATACTTTAGGAGTGTATGATTCATCAACTCAGTCTCTTGTAGAATATCTAGTTCCTTCCAAGAATCCCAACTGGTCTGATTGTGGAACATTGCAAGACTGCGGAGTAGCCCAAGTTCTTGACTTTACAGTATACCACAACAAGGTGTGGTTTGCAGAATGGGTTGAAAATAACATAGGTGTTCTGGATTCTAGTATACCATTACCAATTCAAGTAAATGCGTCTGATACCTCAATTACTATACATCGTGGACAAAATGCAACAGTTTCATTAAACATTACACCACAAGAGCAGTTGACATCACCAGTATCAATCATTACAGCAAATACAGCTGGAACACAAAATATTTCAGTCATACCACAAAATACCCAACTTACAGTTGACAAGTCAAAGACAGAAAAGGTGACAGTATCAGCAGATAATTTTGCTAACGCAGGAACTTACCAACTCTTGCTAGGTGCAAGATATCAGGATATTACAGTATCAAAATACATCACCGTAACAATAGAGTAAGAAGTGGTTCCCAATCTAGACAAACTGATTGGGATTTCTACACATAGTACTAAAACAGAAGGCATTGGGGGTAGGATAAAATCATCTCCAGAACAGTTCTTTGTCACAGAAATATTACGAGGAAAATCCCTTGAGAAAATTTCTGCCTCAGGAAGTTATGCAGTATACAAGCTAAAGAAACATGGTATTGATACAAATCATGCATTATCAGATATTTTCACAAAATATGGATTAAGACTCAAGGCGCTAGGCCTCAAGGATGCAAATGCCACAACAGAACAGTATGTTTGCGACATGACAACTGGAAGGTCTACTAATTCTCTAGTTACAAATAGGTATACGCTTGAAAAAATTGGCCTGCTCCAAAAGCCTCTGACAAAAAAAGACATGATTGGAAATCATTTCAAGATAAAGATAGAAGATGCAGACTTTACAAAGATCTCCCAGTTCAACGAACAAGACAAGATTCTCAACTTTTTTGGATATCAACGATTTGGAAGTAGAAGACCAGTATCACATCTTATAGGAAAAGCCATCTTACAGAAAAATTTTGAGTACGCCGTAGAGACATTACTTTCATACACCTCAGAATATGATTTACCGCACAACAACAAGATACGAGAAATGCTCAAGGATAAATCAAATTATTCAAAAACATTCAATGAGGTTCCACCACAGATGGATATTGAAAGAATAGTATTAGATGAAATGATAAATCATGGAGATGCATTAAGAGCATTACGAGCAATACCAATACAATTACGAAGATTTTTTGTTGAGGCCTTTCAATCATTTGTATTTAACCAAACAGTGTCAATGGCATACAAGTTTGGTGAAGAACTACTACAACCACAACTAGGAGATGTTTGTTTTGATAAAGATGACAATCTTGGAAGATACCAAAATGATCCTCAACAAAGATTAACAATACCTCTGGTAGGATATTCATATTCAAAAAAGAACAGATTTGACAATTTCATATCTCAGATTCTTGCAGACCAGCAAATAACCCCAAAAGATTTTTTTGTAAAAGAGATGCAAGAAGCAAGTGAAGAAGGAGGGTTTAGACAAGTTACAATGCGGTGTAATGATTTTGCAATAAAGGAGCCATATGTTGATTTTACGCTTTCAAGAGGCTCATATGCAACCATTCTGTTACGTGAGATAATGAAGCCATCAGACCCAGTTTCCGCAGGATTCTAGGTTTGAGCATAAATCAATCATTATAATTAAAAATTCTAAATATGTTCAATATACGAATTTTGTATTTTATTCAAAAAAGTTTTCTGTTATAATATTATGTTTTAGTGCAAATTCCTTTAGCTGTGAAAACTGTATTTTTCCCTTATGATATTTCTCCCAGATGAAACCAAGTACTTCGATGCTGGATAGATGCTGTTCATCCATTGCAGGATT
Organism: uncultured Nitrososphaerota archaeon; assembly: GCA_963824385.1. GTDB lineage: Archaea > Thermoproteota > Nitrososphaeria > Nitrososphaerales > Nitrosopumilaceae > Nitrosotalea. The sequence goes on along the minus strand of CAWGPD010000003.1, from coordinate 299,833 downwards.
TTCCCCTATGACATTAGTACAAAAAGATTGAAGATCAGCAAATTGAAAGTTATCAAGCAGTGCCCTCATCTGTTGAATTTCAGCATTATTTTGTTTTGACTTTCCAAAGAGACCCATAATGAGATTTCCAAGAGCCGCCATTTAATCCCATGCTCATTATTAGAATTACAATATAAGAAAAATTATAAAAAAGCACCCGTAGCATAATTTAGCAGGAATTATGACTTGGATCTATGAATAAGGATTTAAGCTTGTTTTAATTTAATACAATATGGAAAAAGCATACGTTTTGATCGGTTGCGAGCTTGGTGCAGAAAACGAAATTGTTGAGAAATTGAAGAAAATAGACAAAGTAAAGGATGCAAGAGTAGTTTACGGGGATTATGACATCGTAGTGGAAGCTGAGACCGACACAGAAGCCCAGATGGACCACATGATTACAAAAAAGATTCGTCAATTGTCCAAGGTTAGATCAACTATGACCTTGGGCGTCGTAAGCTGATTCCAAGACCTGCTGCTAAGATCAACACTCCGCTGACGGCAATCCATTGTCCGTTAACAATCCATTTCGGATTTGAATACATAAACGAGTAAGTAGGGCCAACTAAAGAATTTCCTTGTAAATAGAATATAATACCAAAAATCAAAGTGGTTATACCAATACCCATTATTGTAAAACCTATCCTCATACAGGTATACATTCAAGCCTTAGATAAAAGGCAAAATGAGTTGATAAAATAGGCAAGATTCTTTGGATTTCTTTCTTTAATCTATTTTTTAAGAAACAATATCAGATTGGACGAGTGGGGAGGAGATCTATTGGAAATTAGAAAGAACAGGAGTCCAATAGACATTGGAATATTTGTCGGTGCGGCAGTATTGGCACTTGTAGTGTATCTGATATTTGGACCAGATATTGATAAAATTACAAAACAGACTCCTCTAATTATTGATTTAATGTTTGCTCCTTCTTTTGGAATAGGCCTTCTGTATGGTCTTAAAATAACTGACAGGGTAATGCAACCTTCCGAATCTCGAAGTCCCCTAAAACGTGCATTCTTCAAAGGATTCTTGTTTTTGTTTATGATGGGTGCAATATTTACATCAGTCTCTTTTGCGCTTCACGGGGGTGCACAACCATCACACAGATCAATTTTTAGTGATGGTTTGATTCCATGGGTAACAGATTTCATTCAAGAAAATGGAGGATTGACATTTCTAATTATATCAAGCATAACGATAATGGCTGCTGCAACAAAAAGAATAGTTGGCATGGAAGGAATATTTAGCAAGTTATTTACATTTGTTGGAACATACGTCTTCTTTTCCATGCTCGCATTAACTTTTAGTCATACAGACCCTACACACTCACAGGTTTACCTATATGCATTTTATCAGGCAGGCATCGTAGGCGGAATATTTTATCAGATGAACAAGCTTACCACTAGAGCAAACATGTGGGAAGACTATAACAATGGATTTTAGAATCTGCCAAGTCTTGTTGTAAATAAAACTATTACAATTGAGAGTACCATTACAAGAGGGGCAATACTTGAAAATTCAGGAAGATATGTAGTTCCTACAACACTTGTTGTAGTCAAACCAGTCTGATTAAATTTGAGCATTATAGTAGAGTCGTTCGTACCAGAAATTACTATTGCGTGAATTGGTTTTTCATCTTGAGATACAGTCAGAGTTCCTCCAATCAAATTATGCGGTATTTCAATTTCAGCAATACTTTGATCATGAGTACTATTACCAGTAAAAATCAATTCCTTGTTGATTTGATTAAAAGTAACATTGGTCATGTCATAGTTTGAGACTGTACTTACATCAAATGTATAATTTCCTGCATTAATTTGCCAGTCCCATTTTATTCCAGGGTGGTTAAGATTTTTAATGTTGTTTGGTGGTTGTGCGAGAGTTTCATTGGAGGTTGAAGGTTGTTGCGCAAAAGCTGGCACCGATAACAAACTCATCAACAATACACATGACAAGAAAATTTGATTTCTCAATTTTTCAAAACAGCTAGTTTACCACGTAGCTCTTTGTCTTTTACAATTCTTGGATGCGATACATCTGCAAGGATTACTTCATACCAAAGATACAAGCCGTCTTGATGAAGATAGTATGAACCAAGTAAATTCATGTTAGGAAATCTCTCAAGTACTCTGCGTTCTGCAACTCGTTGCATGCTAAGTGCGGGTTTTATTCTAAGCACACCAAGGTGTTTTGGTCTTCTTCCTGCAACTGGTCTTTTCTTGCGCATGTTACCTTTACCCACACGCATTCTGACTACAACAATACCTTGTTTTGCTTTGTATCCTAGTCTTCTAGCTCTTTGGATCCTGCTGGGTCTATCAATACGCACTAGGGCATTTTGTTTTCTCCATTCTACAGCCTTGGCTCTAAGCTCTGGAGAATTTTCTTTCCACATTTTTATCCAGACTTGATCTTGGATACTAGGCATACTCGGCACTACAAATTTACCCTTTATATTCTGTTAGAAAATTAGGCGCGGCGTAGTCAGAAAATTAAGCTCTAGTTTCAGGGAAGACTATTTATGAAATTGATTTTTTCTTAATTTCCATGAATTGGTCAAGAAGAATCCTCATACTAGTCATAGTTGTAGCATTATCCATCAGTTTACAAAGTTCTGCAGCTGCATCTCTTGAGATATCAACCAGCAAGCCAGTTTATGAATACGGTGATTTTCTTTCCATAAATTTTCAAGTTTCAGAATTGACTGGAAGTAATATCATCATCCAGATATCAGATAGTTCTGACAGAGCAAGTTCGCCAATCAACATACCGATAAATACATTGAATTACACACAGATTGCACCGATTCCTTTTTACAAGACAACTTTTAGTCCAGGAATTTATCATATCGATGCAAAATATGGAGACGACAATGCAACTGTTTCCTTTGACCTGATCGATTCTGGTAAAATTGCCATACCAACCGAATTCAAAACTTTAGTCAAGACATGGCAACAAGGATCTCCAACTGATAACGACTACGCAGGATTGATTCGCGAATTAATCAATGACAACATAATCAATGTTGCAAACTATAACAATCAAACAGATCAGGTAGCATACATACCACAATGGTTCAAAAATACTGCAAATTTATGGTCGGAGGATCTCATATCAGATAATGAATTTGGCTCAAGCATGCAATACTTGATTCAGAAGGGAATTATTATAATTTAATCAGATAACGCCGCGAAGAATCATAATTATTTTCTCTCCAATTACATTTGCAGCAAGTGTCTGGGCTTCTTTTGTCTGTGCACCAATATGTGGCGTACATACTACATTTGAAAGTGTTGCAAGTTTGTTGCCAGTTGCAGGCTCCTTTTCAAATACATCCAATGCTGCACCTGCAATCTTTCCCTCTTTGAGTGCGTCATATAACGCATCTTCATCAATAATTTCTCCTCTTGATGTGTTAATGATATATGCAGTCTTTTTCATTGTAGCAAGTCTTTTGGCATTTACCAGATGATTAGTATCATCAGTCAGTGGAACATGAAATGAGACAAAGTCGGCACTTGAGAGCAGCGTGTCAATATCTGCTTTTATCAATCCCACATCGCGTGCAAAATCATCTGCAATTGGCATTACATCAAAGCCAATGATATTCATGTTCAGTCCCCTTGCAAGTTTTGCAAGTCTTTTTCCTATGTTTCCAAGACCAACTATACCAAGATATTTTCCAGACAATTCAATTCCCATGAGTTCTTTTTTGAGCCACTTGCCGTTTCGAATCTCTCTGTCAGCTCTTGGAATTTCTCTTGCCATTGAAAGCATCAATCCTAAAACAAGCTCTGCAACTGCATTCATTGCCCCTTCTACTGCATTTATGACGCGAATGTTTTTTGCCTTTGCCGCATCAACATCAATATTATCAAGACCTACTCCTACACGTGCAATTATCTTACATTGGGTAGCGTTGTCGATCATATCTTTAGTAATCTTTGTCCGACTTCTAACTACAACAACATCAAAACTAGAAATCTTTTCTTTAATTTGGTCAGGTGTTATTTCTGGCTCGTATGTGATTTTTAATCCATTTTTTTGCAGAATTTCATTTAGGATTGGTGCCACTTGATCACAAATTAAAACTGATTGATTCATCGACATGAAAGAAAGCCATCAAGTACAGAATATAATCATTGTGTGAATTAGAAAAATAAAAAGAGAAAAGATTGGGGATTTACCCGCTTATTGTTGTCGCAAGTTCTGCAGCTCTTGCATCAGTACATTCACAGTGAACAACTTCCTTTTGTGGAATAGAGTTTGGACCTAATGGAGGTACTGCATCAGATGGGTTTGGCATGTCACCTGGACCATATCCTAATTTGAATGGGTCACCTGCGACAAATACGGTAGCCGCACCTGTAAAGATTGCTGCATAGTCGTGATTGACTGCTACATATGCGCCTGGACTGTTAAAGACAACATCAACTATTGCATCCTGTGAGCCACCAATTAACCAAGTCTGACTTCCTTCAGCCTGGATATGGTTTCCTTGTGACACACGAGTAGCATGCTACCAACAATGTGGAAGAATACTGGCATGTTACCTTGATTGACTACAAAGATTCTGTAGTGAGTATCAAGATCAACAAATAATGGATGTCCTTGATATTGTTTCAAACTATCGTCATTCCAAGGTTGCACTGGGAAGACATTCTTGGTTGGATCACCTTTTATCAGCTTGTTAATATCTGCGTTGGGTGTATAACCAAATGCCAATCCGTTTACAACAGTTTGTGTTGTATTATGAAGGAACATTGCTTGCTCATTGAAGCTGCCATCTGCGTTCAAGTACAATTGGTTGTACTGTAACACAAATTCTTTTGCTGCAGGTTCATATCTTTGATGTACGATTACGACTTGACCATTTTGGACATCAGTGTGATCTACTATCAATGGACTGTATCCATTCAATGGGTCAACGATTGTTACTCCGTACATGCCGGACAACACATGTTGATCCATTGCAGCTTAGATTGACTCCTTCACAGTGATACTTGAATGCACCAGGCACCTCAGCTATGTATGCATAGGTTGCGTTGTGACCAGGTTTTACAGCTCCAAAGTTTGTTGCACTAAGTTGACCTGCGTGCATGTCTATGGAGTGTCCTGTTGGTTCAGTTGCTGGTACAGTAAGAGTCACTCTGACGATATCGCCTTGTGTAGCTCTTACAATAGGTCCTGGAACTTGACCGTTAAAGGTCAATGCATCATAGGTTCCGCCGCCCATAATAGGCAAGGTAGTGCTTTGAGCAACTACTGTACATCTACTAGGTGACGTCCTTGTGCGACCATACTATCAACTTGATCCGCTGGTATCTGTGCAAATGCATCTGGCATTTGTAATTGGATACCTCCCATGTCTTCGATTGCCTTTGTAGAGGCCTGTGTTGATACACTAGGAACACTCTGACTAGATGCAATCATCTGAGTCTGTGAATATGTGCTTGCGAACAATAATCCTGCTACTGCCACTACTGTGGCAATAGACATCATACTGTATCGTCTGTTCATCGTTTCGAATGTTTAAATCTAAATATATTAACTTATTGGGGATTTTCTTCAGAAATTCATAGATTATCACTATTTTTTTCGCGGCGGATATTCGAAATGCGAATGCATATTAGGAAAATAAATTTTAGTTTTGGCGTGAAGTTTAGAACAGATTCTGATTCTTTAGGCAAAGTAGAGATCCCAATTGATGCGTATTATGGTGCTTTTACAGCTAGGGCCATCAAACAGTATCATGTAACTGGACAGAGATCTCATCCATATCTTATCATGGCATTTGTCATGATCAAAAGATCTGCTGCCATTGCAAATATGAAAGTGAAGGTACTAGACAAAAAAAGAGGTAATGCAATCATCAAGGCCTGTGATCAAGTCTTGGCAGGAAAACATCTTGATCAATTTGTTGTAGAGGCAATCAACTCTGGCGCGGGAACTGCATTTAACATGAACACAAATGAAGTTATTGCAAACATTGCATTAGAAATAATTGGAAAGAAAAAAGGAAACTATGAAGTTATTCATCCAAATGATCATGTAAACATGTCCCAGTCTAGCAATGATACTTTTCCAACGGCTATGCATGTTGCAATTTTATTTGATGTAATTCAAGTCATACCAGCTATTGATGATCTTGTAAAGACATTGATAAAAAAAGCAAAGGAATTTTCAAGTTATCAAAAAATTGGAAGAACTCATTTGATGGATGCACTTCCTGTAACTCTTGGAAGTGAATTTGCTGCATATGCTACGGCAATTGCAAAAGCACGTGATGCAATATTTGAAGCAAAAAAAGAATTAGAACATGTTACTTTAGGAGGAACAGCTGTAGGATCTGGAGCAAACACTCCAAAGGGATACAGGGTCTTGGCAATATCAGAACTTGGAAAAATATCAAAGCTTCCACTCAAACCAGAACCAGATATGCAATTTGGACTTGAAAGTAGATTTGCAGTTGCCAAAGTTTCATCTACTCTTAGAAATCTCGCACTAGAACTTGGACGAATCTCAAACGACATCAGATTAATGGCATCAGGGCCAGTTGCCGGTCTGTCTGAAATTGGAATTCCTGCAGTTCATGCTGGTTCTTCAATCATGCCAGGCAAAGTCAATCCATCACTAGCTGAATGCATGAACATGATATGCTTTGATATTATTGGAAAAGATTCTACAGTGGCACTTGCTGCACAGGCAGGTCAGTTTGAACTCAATGTAATGCTTCCCGTAATGTTAAAGTCAGTTCTAGATTCTATGGACATGCTAAGAAATTTTGTCCCAATATTCTCAAAGAATCTCGTAGATGGATTGACTGCAAACAAGAAAAAACTTAGTCAATACATAGAAAATAGTCCAGTCATAGTAACGCTTCTAACTCCAAAGATTGGATATCAAGTATCTGCAGACCTCTTCAAAGAATCACTAAAGACAGGAAAAACAATCAGACAACTTGTCCTCTCAAAAGGATTGTTGACTGAGAAAGAAGTAAAGGCGTTACTTGGATAAACAATGGCAAGGATCTGGGTAGAAGCTTATGGCTGCTCTGCAAGTTTTGCAGATTCTGAAATGATATCAGGCCTTATTGTAAACGGAGGACATACTCTTGCAGAAAATGAAAAAAATTCCGATCTGAGTGTCATTGTTACTTGCTCTGTCAAAGATGTAACTGCACATAAAATGGTTCACAGAATAAAGAGTTTAAAATCAAGACCGCTTGTCATTGCAGGCTGTCTTCCAAAAGCAGAGCAAGTCACTGTAGAAAAATTTAGTCCAAAAGCAAGTTTGCTTGGACCAAATTCTTTGGGAAAAACTTTGGATGTGATCAACTCTACACTAGAAGGAACAAGAAGAATAGAGATTACTGACACAGATGTTACCAAGGTTGGACTTCCAAAGGTCAGACTAAATCCCGCAGTTGGAATCATTGAGATAGCAAGTGGTTGTATGAGTGAGTGTACATTTTGCCAAACAAAGTTAGCCAAAGGAGATTTGCAAAGCTACAGACTGGGAGACATTGTAAGACAAGTAAGGCATGAGATAGAAGACGGTTGCTCAGAAGTATGGCTAACTTCAACAGACAATGGATGTTATGGTTTTGATATAGGATCAAGCCTACCTGAACTAGTACAAAGAGTATCTGAAATAGAGCATGATTTCATGGTCAGAGTTGGAATGATGAATCCAATGTACCTTCCACGTATCAAGGACAAACTTTTGGAAAGTTTTGCAAGCGATAAAATCTTCAAGTTTTTGCACATGCCAGTTCAGAGTGGCAGTGATAAAGTCCTCAAAGACATGAAAAGGCTACATACTTCAAAGATATTTTTGGATGTAGATCATACATTTAGGAACAAATATGATAGGTTTACCATAGCTACCGACATCATAGTGGGTTTTCCCACGGAGATTGAGGATGACTTTATCAAAACTGTTGATTTGATAAATGAAACTAGGCCAGATATTGTAAACCTTTCAAGATACAGTGCAAGGTCTGGGACAAAGGCTTCTCAGATGGAACAGATTGAGGTATCAGAGGTCAAACGCAGAAGTAAGATAGTCTTTGACCTTGCAAAAAAGATATCTCAAGAGAGAAATGAAGAATGGATTGGGTGGAAGGGAGAAGTTTTGTTTGATGAGATATCAGACGGGATCATAAAGGGAAGAAACTTTGCATACAAGCAAGTAATTACCGATGATAAAGTCAAACTTGGTCAAAAGTTCAATGTCAAGATTACAAAAGCTATGCCAAATGGTCTTCAAGGCGTTTTAGTGAGCTAAATATTTTAGATCGGATCTTGGATCAAAACTAAGCAACAAAGTTTTTTAATCAATTTTGTAAGCAAGAGGGAGTCATGGAATTTCAGATGAAAGAACCAGTTTTAATTGTAGGTTTAGGCGGAGCAGGATGCAAACTTGCCATTAATATCAAGGAAAAACTTGGCTATGAGTGCCTCCTGGTAAGCCATGATGCAAGAGATCTAAATCACGATGCTTCAAAAATACTGATCAATACAAGTCCAGTCCTAAATCCATCTGCATATCTCATAAGAGGTGTCTCATTTGGTGCAAGAGGTTCTATAGAGGACAAGATAAACGGATATTCCACTGTAATGATTATTGCCAATTTAGCAGGAAAGTCAGGTGCCGCTCTGGCTCCAGTAGTATCTCAGATTGGCAAAGAGTTAGGAAAAAGCGTACTTTCATTTGGAATCATGCCATTCAAGTTTGAAAAAGACAGAATATTCTTCTCAGGAGTTTCCCTAAAGAGACTAAAGGCAAATTCAGATTGCACTGTAATAATAGACAATGATGCGTTACTTGAGAGCAACCCAGACCTTACTCCAGATGCATGTAATGTCATAACAAATTCGGCTCTAACACATGTAATATCCACTCTAAAGAACTCATCATTACCACTTCAAACAAGCATACTTTCAACCAGCAAAGACATCTCAGATGTAGAGACATCTCTTAGAGATTCAATCAAGATGTTATACGAAGATGTATCAGCAAACAGCATCAAAAATACTCTAATGTACGTAGTAGGTGGAAACAAGGTTCCAATAGGAGTTCTAAATTCAATGGTAAATACAATTAGTGGAATTTTTGGAAATGATAGTACTAGAGTTAGTATGTCAGTCACTGCAGGTGAAAATTCCAAAGTTGTTCTACTTACTTCAATTGAAGGTGAAACACGCTTTGATAGATACGACCCACTTGGTTTCATACCAAAAGACAATGTTCTTGATTGGGATGAGCCAGATGCAAGTGTAAAGATTGATTTTAACTTAGATCAAATAGAATAGATTAAAAATTATTTTTAATTTATCATAAATAGAATAAAATTAATTTTTTAAAAGTTTAATCTTTCTTTGATTTCTTTTCTGGTTTAGATTCAGTAGCCTTTTTTTCTTCTACTTTCTTTGGAGTCTCTTCTACTTTCTTTTCTTCAACTTTCTTTGGTTTCTCTTCTGTCTTTTTTTCTTCTACTTTCTTTGGAGTCTCTTCTACTTTCTTTTCTTCAACTTTCTTTGGTTTCTCTTCTGTCTTTTTTTCTTCTACTTTCTTTGGAGTCTCTTCTACTTTCTTTTCTTCAACTTTCTTTGGTTTCTCTTCTGTCTTTTTTTCTTCTACTTTCTTTTCCTCTTTCTTTGGCTTGCCTTCAGATTTCTTATCTCCCTTCTTTGATTTACCTTTAGATTTTTTATCTTCCTTCTTGGATGTCTCTTCTGTTGCCTTTTCTTCTTGATACTTTGAAACTATAACGTTACCATCATCTTTTGTAATCTTGACTCTAATCTTTCTCGGAGGATGTCTAATACCACGTGCCCAAACCAAATGGCTTACTTCTTCTTCAATTTTGATATTTTCAGATTTCATATGTTTTGTTGCAAATTCACGTATCATGTTGATTGCTCTCTTTGCCCTCTGGTTGTTTGGAGACAAGAGTACTTTTCCAAGATTAATAGTGTAAATTCTTTCTAATGATTCAGTAGACAACTATCCCACACTCACATCAGTTCTGCGCCATTGTCTCTTCTGAGGATTAGTTCTTACTCTTCGCTTTGTCCTAACTATTATCCAAGCTGGTACAGATGCATTCTGTTTCACTTTCTTCATCAATCTGTTTTTTCTTGGAGTTGACTTACGGGCAGCCATAAAAATTTGACATTTTGTCCTCTTTTTAAATGAATCTCAGAAATATCAGATAAAACTATGACGATATCTTGACAAGCATCTGTTTTAGCATTCTTGCCGATGCTCCCCATATCAAATGATTTTGGAATTTGAAAGTATGCATTTCTAGAATAGATGTGTGGGATGGATCTTTGTCATCTTCAATAGTTTGAAGAAGTGAAAAAAGAGGCATTCTCAGAACTGATGCAATTTCAGAATTTGGGACAATTGATGGTAATTCATCAAGCATTGCAATAAACGGTGTTATTGTAAAACCAGAGTTCAGAGTTGTCACGGGGTTTAGTTGACCAATTACCATAGACCGAGAAATTTCCACACCCAATTCTTCCCTTGTTTCTCTGATTGCAGTTCCCAATAGATCTCTATCTTCCTTTTCCCACATTCCGCCAGGAAATGAAATTTCACCTGCATGGTGATTCATTGTTGTAGGTCTTTCAGTCATCAATAATATTGGTTCATTTCCAAAGATAATTATCATAACTGCAGCAATCTTACTTTTAGAATCGCCTGGTGCCTCTGATATTATTGAATTTGTCAATATCTGTTTTAGATTTTCAACATCCAATATTTTATGAATGTCAGAATTCATTATTGTCTGTTATGTTTACAGATAATAATAAAACTAGAGAACAAAATATTCTGCTTCTGGATGATGCACTACTATAGCAGCCGTTGATTGTTCTGGAATTATTTGTCCGGCTTCGGTTAATGTCATGCCAGATTTTTGTGGTTCCAACAATTTCCATACAATATGGTGCTGTGATACATCAGGGCAGCTTGGATAACCCCAACTGTATCTAAGACCTCTTTTATCTCCAATCTTGAGATCGTCTCTTATTTTATGATTAATCCATTCAGCCATTGCCTCTGCAGTTTCTACTGCCATACCGTGCAAGTAATAGGCATCAGTGTACCTATCTTCCTTATTCCATTTATCTATCAAGTCAGAGGTTTTAGTACCTACAGTAACTGCTTGGAATGCAACTACATCATCTTTACCAAAATAATCAGTAAGACAGAGATGCTTAGATTTTGAAGAGCGTGGAAAATCAAACACTAATTTTTCTCCACTTGGATTGTCTACAGATAGTTTACCATCTTCATTATGGCATCTAAAGTAACCGTATACCGCTCTTGGCTCAAACAATTTTTCTTCAAGTATCTTCTTTTTCCATTCTTCAAATAACACATCATGTTCTCTTTCAGATTCTTTTGCAGATTGTCCTCTTACTCCCCAAGACAATACAAAAAGTGATTTTTTGTTAAGATACTTCCAAACCTCGTTCAAGTCTATATCTTTTGGTTCAAGTCTAATTGGAGTGTTGAACTGGGGTGGAATGGGAGATGTTACAGGAACTATTCCACTGTGTGCAAACTCTTGTACTTCTTGCTTTTCAAAGACTGGCTCTTTCCACTTTATAATTTTCTCTTGCCACTCTTGTACAAATTTTTGTTTTTCAGGTGAGACAAGTTTGTCCATTATTTTCAATCCATCAAACATGGTCTTGCAGTAAAAGGCGCCCGGCGTATAGATTCCACCCTCCTTTGCCACCCTATTTATGTAATTAGTGTTAATTGCAGCACCACCACAAAGTACAGGAATGTTCATGTTGTTCTTTCTTGCATGTTCTACAAAATACTGCATTTGTTTTGATGTTGATACCAAGAGTGCAGAAAGTCCAATGGCGTCGGCATTTACCTCTTCTATTTTTTCCAAGAATTTTTGTAATGGAACTTGTTTTCCGAGATCATATACAGTATATCCATTGTTTTCAAAAATGGTTTTTACGAGATTTTTTCCAATATCATGCACGTCGCCATAAACTGTTCCAAGAACCAGTTTTCCTTTACTAGATCCTTCTTCTTTTAAGAGATATTTTTCAAGTTCTGCAACAGATGCCTTCATGCATTCTGCAGATTTGAGTACAAATGGAAGGATCAATTCTCCAGAGCCAAACTTGTCTCCAACCTCCTTCATTGCAGGCAGGAGATCTTCGTTTAGTGTCAAAATAGCAGCTTGGTGAGTCACATCTTTAGGAGCATCAATTATAATTTTACCATCCTTTTCCACCAGATTAAATTTTACAGAAATTTTTTCAGCTATTGCACTTACGACGTCATTTTCTATCCCATCCTTTAGTCTGTTTACTATTCTAAAGTTTGATCTTTTCCCTGCTGGCCATGTAGGATCTACATCTATTTTTTTAGCTGTTGCTTGAGTTGTACCTTTTGAACTTTCAAAATATGTGATAAAGTCAGCAAGTGCATTAGGGTGTTTGTTAAATATTAGATCCTCAGAAAGTTTTTTTTCTTTTTCATCAATTTCAGTATAAGGTATGACATCCTTTGGATTAATTATGACTGTATCTAATCCATTTTTTACTGCATGAAATAAAAATACGGCATTAAGAATTTTTCTTGCACGTGGTGCTAAACCAAAACTAACGTTACTTAGTCCAAGGGTTGTAAAGGAATTTGGAAATTTTTGTTTTACAAGACGAATTCCTTCTAGGGTATTTTTTCCAGCATCTAGAAATTCAGCCTCTCCTGTGGCCAAGGTAAATGTCAAGACATCAAAAATGAAATGCTCTTCAGTTAGTCCATATTTTTTTCCAGTTTCAACCAACAGTTCTGCAGTCTCTAGTTTTTCTTGAGGGGTTTTTGCCATCCCCTTTGGCCCAATACACATGGCAACAGCTGGAACCCCATACTTTACCATAAGCGGAGCAAGCAAATGAAACCTGCTTCCATCACCTTCCAGATTTATTGAGTTTATGATAGGTTTTCCAGGAATTTGTTCAAGTGCAATTGCAATTACTTTGGGTTCTGTTGAATCAATAACTAGTGGTGCATCAATTTCCAAGCTTAGTAATTTTACAAGTTTTTTCATAAATTCAAGTTCGTCTGAGCGTTCAGTTGTTGCTACACAGACATCAAGGCAATGTGCTCCGTCATCTACCTGGTCTCTTGCAAGTTTTACCAGTTCCTCAAAATTGTCATTTAGGACACATTCCTTTGCCTTTTTAGAGCCTTGGGCGTTTAGCCTCTCTCCAATTATCAATGGAGCAGGATTTTGTCTAAGATCTACTGCCTTTAATGCAGAACTGACTCTAGGAGTTTTCAACAATGTTGTTCTCAATCACTTTTTCTAAATACCTAGCGATTATTTTCTGTCGCCTTTTCGTCAATTACTTTACGTAAAAGAGAGATGTGGTCCACGTTTGTTCCACAGCATCCTCCAATTATTCTCACTTTTGGATATTGTGATAAAAAATCCGTCATTACTTTGGCCATCTCAGGTGGCGCCATTTTGTATACTGCCCTTCCCCCTTGGTTTTCTGGCATTCCAGCATTCGGTACAACAAGTAGCGGTAATTCATTTTGCTCGTTGAGCCATTGTACACTAGGAATCATTTCATTGGGTCCAGTGGAACAGTTTAGACCAAAGGCATCAATTCCCATCTCAGAGACTGTAGTATATGCAGCTTGTATATTTGTGCCAAGAAGCATCTTGCCGTATTTATCCAATGTAACATTTGCAATAATTGGAACTTTCTTGCCAGTTTTTTTAAATGCGTTATGACATGCCTCAATTGCAAGTTTTACTTCCAAAATATCCTGACTTGTTTCAATTAGTAGTGCGTCAACTCCTCCAAGTATGAGACCTTCTGCTTGGATCTCAAATGCTTCTCTAATCTCATCGAGTTTTATTTGTCCAAGTGATGGATCATTTGAGCTTGGAAGAAAGCCAGTTGGACCCATAGAGCCAATGACATACCGTGGCTTGTCTGTAAATTCTTTAGTAACTTCAACTGCAAGCTCGGCAATCTTTTTGTTATATTCTAGTGTTTGATCACCATAACCATATTCTTCTAACTTTAGCTTGTTTGAACCAAATGTATTAGTCTCAACACAATCTGCTCCTGCACGTAAATATGATCTGTGAATATTCTTAATCCAGTCAGGTCTGGTAAACGACAATCCGTCATTGAATCCTTCTTTGCCATCAGGAAAGTCTTCTGGTCGTGGATTTAGTTTTTGAATCTCTGTTCCCATCGCACCATCAAAAAGTACAACTTTTTGTTTCATCAATTGATCTAAAGGAATTTTTCCAGTCAAATACAACTAAGATGTGTTATCAACGATTTAATTCTGTTTTGTTTTGTTGTAATACCGATTATCTTCAAAGGTTATAATCAAGTAGACAGGACAGTCAATTATGACCATAATCTATGAGATCAACCCTCCAAAGGTTATTCAGGATACCATATTGTCTCATGACCAACTAGCCGAGTCGGTTGAAAAACTAAAGGAGCGAGCTGTTAAGATTGGTCAAGTATCTGATGGAATTCATCTGACTGATTCTGTACTTGGAATTCCTCGTGTATCACCTATCACTGCCGGATTTTTCATAAGAAATTCAAACAACAAAATAAGAATAACTGCAAGTATTAGAGTGAGAGATAGGAATCTCACTTCAATTACGCAGACCATATGCGATGCAATTTTACTAAATTTGAATGGGGTTCTAGTCCTAAAAGGCGATTCACCTCCGGTAGGTCCAACAGATTCGGGACTTGTTCCAAGTGATGTTGTAAAACAATTCAATGAACAAGGTTTTGCAAAGAGAATTGACATGTACTTGTCCATTTCAAGTAATCCCGATTTTGAAAAGATGCATAAAAAAATTGAGGCTCAGCCAAAAGGATTTGTGACCCAGGTGATAAATTCCATAGACCAGGTTACAAGAATGGTAGACAAGCTAAAACCACAGGGATTTAGAACAATCCCTTGTGTGTTGATATCATCGGAGAAGAATCTCAAATCGGCTCAAATGCTAAAGCTAGACTGGTCAGAATACAATAAAGACTTGGTAGGATTTGTAAAACAGGTAGACAAGATTGCAGGCAATGTATTGATAAGCTCTCCAAATGACTTTGCTGGCGCACTAGATCTTTTACACAGATTAAAGTAATTTAGATATCAGATGCAACAGAGATGGAAATCAATACCTCACTTAAAATTAAAGATTGACATCCAAGAGAGCGTTATAACATGAGGTTACTTGTTACAGTTTCCATATTTGCAGTACTGATTGGATTAGGAATAATTTCTTATCATCCAGCCTCAGCAAACGTATGGATTCCAGATAACGAGTTTCTAGGATACTATGATTCCAATGGGACATATACAGTTGTAGGCGCGGTAAAAAATACAGAGAATGTAGCAATAATTCCTTCTATTATAATTAATGTCAAAGATGGAGACAAAGAAATTGCAGACAACTATACCCTTTCAATTGTTAATTCGCTAAGAGATATTCCATTTAAGATCAAAATACCAGAAATAGAAGATAATAATGCAACTCTTGAAAAACCCCAAGTAAGTTTTGTTACGTCAAGTCATGATGCTTTAGACATTGCTGTAATCTACGGTAGGACTTTAATCAAACACGCCGACGGCCACACTTCAGGTTTTATCTTAAATAATGATACATCTCCCGCATACGGAGTACGAGTGTATGCAGTAATTTATGGCAAAGACGGAAAGATTCTGGATACTGGTAAAAGCATTGAGACAATTGAAAAAATGGATCCTGGACAAAAAATTGCATTTTCGATGTATCCTGATCCTCAACTTGCTTCAAAAGTAAGCTATTACAGCTGTTTTGTAGTCGGTGATGATCCATCGCAAACAATATGGGTAGAAAGGAATGGCAGTAAATTTTATTTTAGTTTTCTAACTTCTGGAGCAGTGGATGATCAAAAATATGATGATTCTAGTCAAACCCTAAGTTTAACAGTGCGTCAGCCCTTCCCAGAAAAAGGATTTGTGAATTTCATGTTTCCTCAAGAATCAAGTGATGAAAAATTTGCAGTAAAAGTGAATGGCAATCCAATAGAATTTCTTCAAAGTCAAGATTCCAATGGTAGTTGGCATGTAGCTTTTCAATGTACCGGAAAGTTCAGTGTCTAATGTAGAAATTTCGGGCTTTGGAACAGTCAGTAATATTTCACAATCTCCAGTAAATAATAGAGGTATTCTTTTAGTAACAATACCAATTGTAGCTGTTGCAATCAGCATCATAATCTGGAAAAAGAAGAAAGATTAGGGAATTGTTGGAAGATTTTGTTCTTGTAATACTTTATTGAGAATTGTCAAATCAAATATGTTAGACAGATCGGGTTTCTCATCACCCAGAAAACCCAGACTGTATGCATCGTTAGCAGATTTGTCAATAGATGATTTCATGGGATTATAGGTAATCTCCATTCTAGACAAGGCCTTAGAAATTACATCGTTTGAAATTGTTTTTCCAGTTAGTTTTTGAATTTGATCATTGAAAATTTTCATAGATTCATCTTTGTTATTGTTAATCCAAATTGTTTCTTTTACATGAGCTTCTAGAAGCTTCTGTATCACATCAGGATGACTGTTCAGATAATCAGTTCTTGCAACTATTAATGCAGTTGCAAATTCCCCATTTGGCCACAAGTCTCTCTCATCAAGAAAGATCCTGCCGTTTGCTTGCTTGGCAAGTATTGTTCCCCAGGGTTCTGGAACCCATGCACCATCAATGTCTTTTTTTGACATCATAGTAACTATGTCAGCAATCTTTGCAGGAATTATTGTTACATTCCCTCCATTTTCCGTAGTCGCATAGCCATTCTTTAACAGATAAGTTCGTAGTGCCACATCTTGGGTATTACCAAGTTGAGGTGAGGCAAATTTTTTGTCTGCAAAGTCATGTATGCCATTAATTCCAGAATCATTTCTAATTACAAAAACTGCACCTCCACTTGAGACACCAGATATTATTCGTAGTCCTTGACCATCACTTTTGAGATATCCGTTGATTGCAGGATTGGGTCCTACATATGCTACATCAATTCTATTTGCAACGAGTGCTTCAATGGCAGATGGTCCTGCATCAAATACTTGTGATTGAATCTTAACATCGCCTAGACCGTTTTGAAAGTCTCCATTTCCAATTCCTATTACGGCTTGAATGTGATTTATGTTGGCAAAGTATCCAATCCTTAGAACATCAGATGAAGTATTCTCAGAATTTACTGATCTAATATCATAATGTGTTGTCAATGAAATAATTATTACTGCTATAATGATTCCTCCTGCAATTGCAAACTTTAATCCTGGATTCATCATTACATCATTACCTATGATGGTCTAATCCCCACTTTCTTCTGATTCTTTCTTCCATCTTGTGTAAAAAGAATCTATCAACCAACAAACCAATAACAAAAATTGTAACCATACTTGCGATTACCTGACTCATATCCAAAAATTCTCTTCCAACAGAGAGAATGTGTCCAAGACCTACAATTGACATCAATATCTCAGCACCAATTATAGCATGCCAAGCAAATGACCATGCTTGTCTCAGACCAATTATCAGAGAAGGAGTAGCGGCAGGAATTGTAACATGCTTAAATAATGAAAAACCTTTTGCCCCCATATTTCTTGCAGCATCAAGATAGATTGTAGGTATGTTTCGAATACTGCTATACGTTGAAATCATTATAGAAAAAATTGAACTCATTATTACAACAAACAGTATTCCAAATTCATTAAAGCCTATGAGTAGAATTGAGAATGGTACCCAAGCAATACTAGGAAAAGAAAGCAGACCTGCTGAAAATGAGTTTAAGGTTTTTCCAAAGCCCTTGAATTTTACCATTACAAATCCAATCAGAGTTCCAAGTGTAATGGAAATTGTAAAAGCCACAAGCAATCGTCCGATGGTTATGCCTATACTTTGAGGCAGTGAACCATTCAAGATGATTTTAGCAAATGTCTCAGCCACCATTACTGGTGAAGGAAGAGAAATTATTGGCCATATTCCAAGCATAAACACAATTTGCCAAATACCAGTAAATACAGCTATGAACAATGCAGCATTTGCTGCATCATCAAGATTACGATGAGATTTTTTTAATTGAATGTCGTTAGTCATTGTAATTCATCCTTTGTTTGTGCAATGACTTCACTTTTTAGTTCGTCAAGAATTTGATGATAATATTTTTGTAGATTTTCATCTTCTGCAAGTCTTGGCCGTCTATAATCAATTATTACTTCTTTTTTAATTTTAGACGGTCTATTTTTGAAGATCTCAACTTTATTCCCAAGTATTACAGATTCTGAAATATTATGTGTTACAAATATGATAGTCTTTTTTGTTCTTTCCCAAATTAATTGCAATTCAACTAATAACAAATCTCTTGTTTGAGAATCAAGTGCGGCAAAAGGCTCATCCATTAAAAGAATTTCTGGATCCATTGCAAGAGACTCTTGCTATTGCAACTCTTTGTTTCATTCCAGTTGAAAGCTGATATGTATACGAGTCGGCAAATTTTGTTAGCTGCATCATATCCAAATATCTCTGAGATATCTCTCTGCGTTCATCTTGCGGAATACCCACTATTTTTAATCCAAATTCTATATTGTCAATTACTTTGAGCCATGGAAAGAGTGCACCTTCTTGGAATACCATAGTTCTGTCAGGTCCAGGAGTTGAGATTGGTTTTCCATTTAGAAGTATTTCTCCAGAGTCTGGTGTTTCAAGTCCGACTACAATATTTAGAAAAGTAGATTTTCCACATCCAGACGGTCCAACTATACATACAAAGTCCCCTTCCTCGACATTTAGAGTAATTCCATCTAAAGCAATCACAGAGTTTCCATTATGATCAAAGTGTTTTACAATATTTTTTGCTTGAAGTTTGGTCATTTCTCAAAGTCTCCTTTTACAACATTACGAATAGTAACTACTACGAAGCCCGCAGAGGGTATGAATTTCATATAACAGCGTTATAATTTATTGGTTAAATAGTGATCGAATTTTAGCTTGGACTAATTTGCTTTATGAGATAAATTAAAAATTAATTTTTCGTATTTTACAGAAAATAAAATCGATCAATTGACTGATCATAAAAGATAAATGCTAAATTCTGAACACACAAAACCTCGATGAAAGGAAAAGCAATTCTAGCTTTCTCTGGCGGACTTGATACTTCGGTTGTCATAAAATATCTCCAAGAAAAACATAATCTTGATGTTGTAACAGTTACTGTTGATGTTGGTCAAGAAGATAATCTCAAAAAGATTTCAGCCAAAGCAAAAAGTCTAGGAGTAGTAAACCATTACAACATTGATGCACGTCAAGAATTTGTTGATAATTTCATTTTTCCATCAATTAAAGCAAATGCACTTTACCAAAAGAAATACTGTCTTGCAACTGCTCTTGCACGACCATTAATTGCACAAAAAGTAGTTGAAGTTGCAAAAAAAGAAAATGCTACTGCGTTAGCTCATGGTTGTACAGGTAAAGGAAATGACCAAGTAAGATTTGATGTCACATATCGTTCTGGCTCTAATCTTCCCATCATTGCACCAATACGCGATCTGAATCTAACACGTGATGTAGAGCTAAAGTATGCACAAAAACACAAGATTCCAATCGATAATGCTGCCAAGAGATTCAGTATCGATCAAAACTTGTGGGGAAGAGCAATTGAAGGTGGTGATATGGAAGATGCATTTTCTGAACCGCCAGATGATGCATTCATCTGGGTCAAGACAAAGAATTTACCAGACAAACCACAGTACTTGGAAATTAAATTCCAAAATGGAGTACCTGTTGCAGCAGATGGAAAACGCATGAAGCCAATTGAATTAATCAGATACATCAACAAAAAAGCAGGTGCAAACGGAGTAGGAATTGTAGACCATATTGAAGACAGGGTAGTAGGAATAAAATCAAGAGAGGTCTATGAGACACCAGGTGCGGCATGCATAATTGAGGCACATACAGATCTTGAAAAAATGGTTCTAACTAAACACGAATTAAAATTCAAAGCAATGGTTGATGCGGAATGGGCTTGGTTAGCATATTCTGGATTGTGGCAAGATCCATTGAAAACGGATTTAGATATGTTTATCAATGCTACTCAGAAGAGGGTTAGCGGATCTGTCAGACTCAAAATGTTCAAAGGAAGTCTTAGAGTTGTTGGAAGAAAATCAGAATATTCGTTGTATAGTCATGACTTGGCAACATATGGAGCTAGGTCTACTTTTGACCAGACTCTTGGAAAAGGATTCGTTGAGCTATGGGGACTACAATCAACAGAAGCTAATAAATTACTAAAAAAGAGGTGAAATGATCAAATATGAATTGTCCAGAATGTGATGCAACAATAAAAATTCCAGACGACGCAAGTGTTGGAGAGATAGTCTCGTGTCCTGATTGTGGAGCAGATTTCGAGATTGCTTCCAAAAATGGCGCCGCATGTGAATTAAAACATGCAGAAAAAGTAGGCGAAGATTGGGGAGAGTAAATGCCCAAAGTTCGAATTGTGTTTGATAGAGTAAGACTAGAGGAGAAGATGCTCGAGCAAAAAGCAATCGAGCTTGGACACGATACGAAGATGATTGATGCAAAGACTACCCAATTTACCACCGAAAGTAAAAAAAGCGATTACGATTTCGGAGATGTCGTTTTAGAAAGATGTGTAAGTTACTTTCGTGGTCTTCATTTTACAGCAGCACTTGAATTTTTAGATATTCCAGTATTAAACAGAACAGAGGTTGCAAACAATTGTGGAAATAAGATGATTACTTCACTTCTCTTAAAGAAACACAATGTACCAACTCCTAAAACATACTTTTCATTCTCATCAGAGGCAGCAGTAGAGACATTAGATAAGGAAGGATACCCACTAGTGATAAAACCAATCATAGGTAGCTGGGGAAGAGGCGTAGTGCCTTTAAGAGATAGAGAGACTGCAGATGCAATTATCGAAGTTCGAGAACTAAACGATGGGCCATTAGACAGAATTTACTACTTGCAAGAGATGGTAAGTCGCCCGCCAAGAGACATCCGTGCCATATCTGTAGGTGACCAGTTGATTGCTGCAATGTATAGAACCTCTACTGGGAGTTTTAAGACAAACATTGCTCTAGGAGCAGAACCAATTGCATGTGAGATTACAAAGGAGTTGGAGGACATTTGTATGAAGGCATCAAAGGCTGTAGGAGGAGGAATTTTAGGTATTGATGTCATGGAAGACGAAAAACGAGGATTTGTAGTTCATGAAGTAAATAATACAGTAGAATTCAAAGGAATGGCAAAAGTTGCCAAGAAAAATATCCCAAAAGAAATGATCGACTATGCAATAAAATATGCCAAGCGATAATCGCAACAGTTGAAAAAAATTTTAGAGTTTAAATTATACTATGTTATGGTAGGAGAGTATCAATGAAAGTAGGTGTAGTTGGAGCATCAGGATATGTCGGAGGAGAAATTCTCAGATTACTTGTTAGTCATCCACATGTAGAAATTTCAATGGTGACTTCACGACAATATGCTGGAGAATACATATCACGAATTCAACCAGGTTTGAAAGGATTTACAGATCTTACATTTTCAGAACTTGATTATGATAAATTAACAGACAAGTGTGATCTAGTATTTACTGCAGTGCCACATGGAACTGCAGTTGATATCGTAAAAGCACTATACGACAGAGGAATGAAAGTAATTGATTTGAGTGCAGATTACAGATTGCACAATCCTGCTGATTATGACAAATGGTATGGTTGGCAACATCCACATCCAGAACTACTAGAAAAGTCAGTCTTTGGAGTTCCAGAATTACACAGAGAAGAGATCAAAAAATCTCAGTTAGTATCATGCCCTGGGTGTATGGCAGTAACATCAATTCTTGGATTATATCCTTTAATCAAAAAGAATCTTATCGATACTGAACACATTATTGTTGATTCAAAGATTGGTTCTTCAGGTGCAGGTGCTGGAACTCTTTCAGGAACACACCATGCCATGAGGTCAGGTGTTATCAGACCATACAAACCAGCAAAGCACAGACACACTGGAGAGATTGAACAAGAATTATCTCAAGCAGCTGGTGGTAAAATAAAAGTATCAATGAGTCCTCATGCAGTAGATATTGTAAGAGGAATTTTGTGTACAAACCATGTATTTCTCAAACAGCCATTAACTGAGATGGATTTGTGGAAGATATATCGTGAACAATATCAAAACGAGAGATTCGTAAGGCTAATCCGTGATAAGAAAGGATTTTACAAATTCCCAGATCCAAAGTTTGTCGTAGGTTCCAACTTCTGCGATGTTGGATTTGATATTGACGAAGATAATAACAGAGTTGTTGTTCTATCAGCATCAGACAACCTTATGAAGGGTGCCGCAGGTTCTGCCATTCAAAACATGAATGTCATGGCAGGATTCAACGAGTCTGAAGGAATAGCCCAGACTCCACTAACTCCTGTGTAAAAAATGATTACAATAAAGATAGGAGGAAGTGTAGTGGATGGTCTTCATCCTACTACCATAACAGACTTGAAAAAAGTTTCAGAAAAAGAGAAACTAATTTTGGTACACGGTGGAGGAAAAGAAGTAACTAAAATTTCTGAAGCTTTGGGAAAAGAACAAAAGTTCATTGTATCCCCAGGTGGAATCAAAAGTAGGTTTACAGATAAAGAGACTGCAGAGATATTCACAATGGTCATGTCTGGAAAGATAAATAAAATGATAGTCATGATGTTGCAAAAACATGGAATTAATGCAGTTGGCCTTTCCGGAGTAGATGGAAAGATAATCCAAGCAGAACGAAAAAAGAAATTAATCGTCATGAATGAAAAAGGTCGCAAGATGATAATAGATGGTGGATATACAGGAAAGATACAGGATGTTAATGCAGGATTGATCCGCTCAATTTTAGACCAAGGATATGTTCCAGTCATATCACCAATAGCAATTAGCGAAGAGTGTGATTTTCTCAATGTTGACGGAGACAGGGCTGCTGCATACATTGCAGGCAAGATGCAATCAGATAAGATATTATTTCTTACAAATGTAGATGGATTACTAATGGATGAGAAGCTGGTCGAAAAATTAACTCTAACTGAGGCAAAGGAGATCTTGCCAAAGATTGGATTTGGAATGGAAAAAAAGATACTTGCTGCAACAGAGGCATTAGAGATGGGAGTCAAAGAGGCATTAATTGCAAATGGTAAAAAAGAAAACCCAATATCAGCAGCAATTGCTCATGACAAATGTACGGTGATATCAAAATGACTGAAGATCAATTCATGGGAAATATCTACCAGAGATTTCCTGTAACAATAGAGCGTGGATTAGGAGCTCATGTATGGGATATAGATGGAAAAGAGTACATTGATTGCATGGGAGGATATGGTGTTGCACTAGTTGGCCACTGTAACCCTAGAGTAGTAAAAGCAATCAAGGCTCAACTTGACAAAATCATTACAGTACATCAGCTCATTATACAATAAAACTAGAGAAGAGTTTCTTGAAAAACTGATAAAGATTTCTCCAAAGAGTCTTAGTCAAGTATATCTAAACAACAGCGGAGCAGAAGCAGTAGAAGCTGCAATCAAGTTTGCACGCAAGTTCACAGGAAAGAAGAAAATGGTTGCAATGAACGGATCATATCATGGAAAATCACTAGGTGCACTATCAGTTACATTTAATCAAAAATATCGTAAGGCCTTTGAGCCACTTGTTGATACTGTGCAATTTTCATCCTATGGTGATATCGAAGCGTTACGAAATACAGTGGATGCAGATACTGCAATGGTGATCTTGGAGCCAATCCAAGGTGAAAGTGGAATCATTGTAGCACCAGATGGATTTTTGCAAGAAGTCAGAAAATTATGTGACGAAAAAGGAATTGTTCTAGTATTTGATGAAATTCAGGCAGGCCTTGGAAGAACTGGAAAGATGTGGGCAAGTGAACACTGGAATACTGTTCCAGATATCATGTGCCTTGCAAAAGGAATTGCAGGTGGTGTTCCAATGGGTGCAACTCTGGTAAGACCAGACATCTTGGCTACAATTAGCAAAGGAGAGCAATCATCAACATTTGGAGGTAACCCATTATCATGTGCAGCTGGAATTGGTGCAATTGATGCACTAACTGAAGACAAGCTAGTTGAGAATGCAGCAAGAAATGGAAAGATATTCAGAGATGGGCTAGAAAGACTGAAGGAAAAACACAAGATAATTCGAGAGGTAAGAGGTAAGGGTTTGATGATTGGTGTTGAGATGAAGTTTGAAGTAAAGGACATACTGTTTGATGGAATTGCAAATAATCTGCTATTGCTTTATTCTGGTAAAAATATTCTAAGACTATTGCCACCTCTAGTGATATCAGAATCTGACATAAACAAGGCTTTAGAAACTTTAGATATGATAATAACAAAAGAGGAACAGAGAAGAAATGTCTAGAGACAAGACAGATGAAACAATAATTGAGATGCTAAAAAAAGACTCTAGACAGTCCTTTGTAGAAATTGGTGAAAAATTAGGACTATCAGAGTCTGCAGTAAGAAGAAGAGTTAAAAATTTAACAGATGGTGGAACTATCAAGAAATTTACAATCGAGACAGGCGATGCAAATTCAACTAGTGCAATAATTTTAATCTCAGTGGATTCATCAACTGATACATCCAAAGTATCTGCAAAACTTTCTAAACTACATGGAGTGCACACAGTGTTTGAGATAACAGGTCAGTATGACATTGCTACTATAATTAGAGCACCGACAATTACAGACATCAACGTATGCATAGATGAATTACGAAAGGTTCCTGGGGTATTTGATACAAATACTGTAATCATATTGCGTACAGTCACATAAAACGAATTTCGTTATAGAGTCTCGAAAACCGCCTAAAATCGTTTCAAAAACAACAAAACTAGACGAATTCTGTACGAATATGTTTATATTTGCAAAACTCAAAGAAAAAGGAGAATGGACGACGCAAACTATTACGCATACAAGTATAATGAGATTGGTGTCAAGCCAAAAAAAATCAGAATACTTGACAGTACTCTAAGAGAAGGAGAGCAACATCCTGGAGTTACTTTTTCAAACAAGCAAAGAATCCAAATTGCATGGATGCTTGATTATTTTGGAGTTGATCAAATTGAAATTTCACCTGTTGTATCACCTGATCACAAAGAAGCAACAAAGACAATCATCAAACAAGGATTAAAGGCAGACATTGTTGCTCATGTTCGTGCATTAAAAACAGATGTCGATGTGGCAATTGATTGTGATGCAACATGGATGGCAACTTATCTTGGTATTTCTGAAATTCATATGAAAGACAAGCTAAGAATTACAAGAGAAGAAGCATTGCGAAGATCAGTAGAAACTGTAGAATATGCAAAAGCACATGGCCTGAAGATGAGATTTACTGTAGAGGACGGTTCCAGAGCAGACCCAGAATTTCTAATGCAAGTGTGTAAAGCAATATCAGAAGCAGGTGTTGACAGAATCAGTCTACCAGATACTGTTGGAATAATGAGACCAAATGGAATGTATAATTTTGTAAAGTCAATTCGTGATGAAATAAAGACTCCACTTGATGTACACTGTCACAACGACATTGGACTTGCATTAGCTAATGCATTAGCTGGATGCGATGGTGGTGCAGATCAGATTCATACAACAATTGATGGAATTGGAGAGCGAACTGGAATACCAGCATTGGCAGAAACTGCAGTTGCACTGACATATCTATACAATTCTCCAAATAACTTTAGACTAGACATGCTCATGGACCTCTCAAGACTGATTGAACAGTATACCACCATTGTCCCATACGATTCAAAGCCAATTGTAGGCCCAACTGCGTATAAACACAAAGCAGGAACTCACTTGGCTGCAATTTTGAGAAACCCTGCAGCCTATGAGCCAATCGAGCCCAAAGTAGTAGGAAACAGAAGAAGAATTGTATTTGGAGAACTAGCAGGAAAGAATGGCGCTGCATATCTCATGTCATTACTAGGTCTTGAACAAAACGAAGAACATGCAAAATCAGTAGCAGCAGGTTTGAAGAATCTAAGAATGGGAGACCTTCTAGAGATACCCCTTGACGATAGACTCGAACAAAAGATAATTAATGTCAAAGAACTGAAGGAAAAAACAGGAAAATAATATGAAATGTCTAGAATGTGATGCAAACATCAACCCTCCAAAGGATTCCATGGAAGGAGAGATAGTAACCTGTCCAGACTGTGGTGCAAGTTTTGAACTTGTCAAAGGTTCTGCCGGCTTAGATCTAAAACCAGCACAAACTGTTGGTGAGGACTGGGGCCAGTGAGCTCAGGTTTATCGATTCTCTACGATACCATCAGGTGGGAAGAAAAAGCACTATTTGATGCCGCAAAAGAAAAGGGCATAGATGCAAAGATGGTGGACTGTAAGAATCTGTCCATTAGTTTAGATAAAAGTCCAGAAGATTATGGAACTGTAATACAAAGATGTGTTAGTTACTATCGTAGTCTCCATTCTACTGCAGCTCTTGAAGGAAAAGGAGTCAATGTAATTAATTCTTTGAACACTAGTATATTTGCAGGAAACAAATTATTTACTCACATGCTTTTGCTAAAAAAAGGAATACCTACACCGTTTAGTGCAGTAGCATTTTCACAAGAAGCGGCATTAGAACTTCTTGACAAGAAAGGATATCCAATGGTCATAAAACCAACTGTTGGCAGCTGGGGAAGAATGATTGCAATGCTAAAAGACAAGGAATCTGCAGAGGCAATTATAGAAAGTAGAGAGACCATGTATCCAATTTACCAAGTATATTATTTGGAAGAATTTGTCAACAGACCTCCTCGAGATATCAGAGCTATAGTTGTAGGAGACAAAGTTGTTGCTGCAATTTACCGTTATTCTGGAGAAACCCAGTGGAAAACAAACATGGCGCTTGGCGGTAGGGCAGAAGAGTTAAAAGTTACAAAAGAACTAGAAGATATTTGCGTCAAGGCAAAAGAGGCAGTTCACGGACAGATTGTAGGAGTAGATCTGATGGAAAGTAAGGAAAATGGCCTTGTTGTTCATGAAGTTAACAATACAACGGAATACAAAAATACTGTCAGAGTTACTGGCGTAAATATACCAGCAATGATGATTGATTACGCAATGCAGTTGAGAAAATAGAAATTGGACTCTTCGATTATAAACACCCCAAGGTACGCAGTAAAGACACTAGAAAAGGCTCTAAGGCTTTATACACCATCTCTTGCAGAAAAACCGCTTGCAGAGTTTTTGGCAGACAAGTGTGATGATTTTGGGTTTGAAGATGTTCGCATAGATGACGTAGGAAATCTAATTGCCACCAAAGGTTCGGGTTATCCAAGAATAATGTTATGCGGACACATGGATACGGTCCCAGGAAAAATAAAAGTAAGAAGTGAAAATGGATTCATTTATGGAAGAGGTGCATCGGATGCCAAGGCACCGTTAATTGCAATGCTTCTTGCAACATCTTCCGTTCAACCTGAGAACAATGGAACAATAACATTTGCAGCAGTAGTAGACGAAGAAGGAAATGCAACTGGAATCAAGAGCCTAGTAAAACAAAAACCAGCAATAGATTATGCAGTATTTGGAGAGCCAAGTGGAATTAAAAATATCACAATTGCATACAAGGGAAGAATTGCAATAAACTTGAGAGTAAATGTAGGAGACAGTGCACATGCCAGTGCACCATGGCTTGCAAAAAACGCAATTGAAGAGTCGTATATCTTTACAGCAGCACTAAAAAAATCATTAGAAGAGAACCAAGAAGGCATGGCAAAGAGCATGATGCTTACGTCGTCACTGACTGAAATTAAAGGAGGTACTAGTCACAATGTAACACCATTAGAATGCGATGCAATAATGGATATCAGAATTCCTGTAAACATGAATTGTAAAATTGTTGGAGAAAGAATTGCAACTACAGTTCAGGATATAGCAAAAAAACAAGGAGTCAATGCATTTTATTCTGTAATAGATGAAACTGAGCCATTTGAGGCGCCACATAATTCTCCACTTGTCAGGGCACTAACACTTGGAATAATGGATGTAGAAAAAGCAAGACCACAATTAATTCGAAAGACAGGCACAGGAGACATGAATATTATAGGAAATTCCCTAAACATTCCAGTTGTTACATATGGTCCAGGAGATCCTCATGCATCACATACAATTGATGAAAGAGTATCAACTGATGAATTTCTAAGAAGTGTAGAGGTCTTCAAGAGGATGTTATCTCATCTAAAGAGACTACATGAATTCAAAAGCACTCCTGCAAAATCCTAAAACGAAGTCTCAAAATATAGAGCGAATGGAGTTTTGTTTCATGTTATGGTTTGTAGGACTAGGCATTTCAGGATTAGATGGCATTAGCGCAAATGCCATACAGGTTTTAAAAAAAGCAGACATGACATACTTTGAAATTTTTACAAGTCCAATAGGAAAATCAGAGGTATTAAAAATAAAAAAACTAGTTAAAGGAAAATTAACAATAGCTCCAAGATGGATGGTTGAAGATGGCAAAGCCATTTTGTTGCTTGCTAAAAAGAAAAATGTCGTATTACTTGCTTATGGGGATCCATACGTGGCGACAACTCATCTAGAGTTGAGAACAAGGGCAGAGACTGAAAAGATCAAGACAAAGACAATTCACGGAGCATCTGCAATTACATCTCTAATAGGAGAATGTGGACTGCACCATTACAAGGTTGGAAGGCCTGTGACTATAATGAGAGAATTACCCTCACTGAGTACTGTATACTATACAATTTACGAGAACTTGGTCAAGGGAAGTCATAGTTTATTGATATTAGAATACGATAACAGTTCAAATTTCTTTTTAGATCCAAAAGATGCGTTAACTAGTCTACTCAAGACAGAAAACGGCGAGAGACGAAATGTAATTGATGAATCCACATTTGCCATAGTTGCGTCAAGAATTGGTGCAAAGAATCAGGAAATAATATCAGGAAAATTATCTACACTTTTGAAGACAGATTTTGATAAACCTCCACATACCATCATAATTCCTGGAAGACTACACTTTACAGAACAAGATGCAATCAAGATATTTTCAAAGTGTCTGGATGAGCCATTTGATAATTCATCAAAGATTCAAAAAATATCAGACCAGATGTTATCAAAATATATCCCAAAAGCAAGAAAGGCACTTGAACAAGTTGTAAGGATGTTCAAAGACGACAAGAGTCTCAAACCAGTTATTGAAAATGCCCAATTATACATTGATGACGCTGAAAAATTCCAAAAGGAAGGAAAAGAGGAACTTGCAGTGCTAAGTATTGGATATGCTGAGGGCCTAATGGATGCCCTACGCCTCTCAAAAGGAATAGATCCCTGGGCATAGAGTTTATAGATAAATCAAATTGTAATAGTTTCGCTTTAGTGATAGATTTGGATGCATTCGATAAAGAAATAATCGCAGCTTTTTTTGTAGCAGCACTTTCAGGTGAGACTGCTATTGAAATCATACGAAAAAAACTTGCTCTCAATCCAGAATATATCAAAGAGAGAATAAAGGATCTTACTGAGAAGGGGTTTATTGAAAATAATAAAGACCTCACAGACCTTGGAAGAAATGCATTACGAGTTGTTCTAGCAGGAGGAGTTTTTGACATTATACATCCGGGACATATTCACACTCTCAAGGCAGCAAAAGATCTTGGCAATGTACTAGTTGTTGTTATTGCAACAGATCAGACAGCACAAAAAATGAAGAATAGGATTCCACTACACAACATGGAGCTTCGCAGAGATTTGGTTAGATCACTTGCAATGGTAGACTATGCCGTAGTTGGATACGAAGGAGATATCTTCAAGTCAGTTGAAACAATCAAGCCAGATATTATTGCACTAGGATATGACCAAGTGCATCAGGAAAAGTTTATCGTGGATGGTTGCAAAAAAATAGGAATCAATGTATCCATTGCAAGATTACAGTCACCAATACCAGACATCAAAAGCTCTAAAATAGAAAATGACTATGGCAAGTCAATTTATGGGATTTAATCTCGAATAGATTTCAAACGCACTGGAACTCGTATTGATGTTTTAGAACCAGTAGAAAGTTTTGTTACCTTTTTGATATTCTCTTTTGAGATTAATTCAATTATAGAATCATCATGGTGTGTGCGCTCTAATAGAATCAGTGCGGCATCAATGTTGTTAACTTTGGCAGGATAGCATTTTACCCAGCCATAAGTTCTCTTTCCATCTGAGAAACCATCAACCATTATGGCATCATACGCATCAAGAGAACGCTTAGCCTCGATTGATTCCTTGTCTTTTAGTTTTACATTCAATGTCCCAGGAAATGGAACATATCCAAGCTTTGTCTTGAATTGTTTTGTATATCCTTTCATTGACATGTAATATGCCCCCTCACCCATTCCAGAACTAATTGTCCCCTTGAATTCTAAATAGGCAGGAATTGATTCAAGGCTTGATTTTAGTACAGAGAATATTTTTATCATCTCGGCATGACCTTTGGTTGTTATCCTAACAGATACCTTTTGTCCACTACGCAATCTTTCCACATAGCCATTTGCCTCAAGATCCATGAGATGTTTTGATGCAGCTTGCTGTGATTTATGAATACTTTTTCCCAAAGAAGATGTAGTTATTGGGACAAAATTATATCGTGCACCTTTGGTAAAAAGTTCTGCAAGAGTTAGAATGTGTTGAATCTTTAGTTCTGACATTAATTTTATGCAACACCAAGCTCTGTAAATGTTTTGAGTGTCAATCCATCAGTGGATTTTAGATTAGCCATTCTATGGCCAATTAGATACCCAATTCCAGCTTGTTTTGCAGAGTCTACTAGTCTTTGTGTAATAATTCCATCAAGTATTAGATATTTTATTCCAGAACCTGCAGCAAGTTTTCCTACAACCTCACTTACTGGCACCTTGAAGACTTGGTTTGTACCATCATCAAGTGCAATTGCTTCTAATGATTCATTAAGTTCAGAATATACCTTCTTTACTACATCAGCAATAGGTGCATCTTTTACATCCTTGAGTGCAGGTTTGGCTGTCTCCTTTTTCATGTCTTCTGCAGTCTCTTTTAGAATTTCTGCAATCTGTATTGGAGTTAGTTCTTCAACTTCTACACCTTCTGGTGCTCTATGTACTACATCTACATTGACAAGAGATTTTAGTTCTTTTAGTATGAAACCGCCTGCTCTATCTCCATCAAGGAATGCAACTACTTTGGATTTAGAATCACAAAGGGATTTTATTGATTCGTCAATTTTTGCGCCCTCTATTGCAAGTGCGTTATCAAAACCAGCTCTTAGTAGATTTATCACATCTGCTCTACCCTCTACGAGAATTATCCATGGTGAATCAAATACTCCAGAACCGCATGCAAGTTTTTCTTTTCCAAATGCAGCAATCTTTCCAGCAGAACCAATATCAGACACGTCCTTGAGCATCTCTTCACCTTCGCTTATTGTCTTTGTAGACCACTTTTGGACGATATCCTTTGCTCTATCTACTATCTCTTTTTTCTTGGCAGTTCTAACATCATCAATAGCATCTAATTTGAAATGAGCTTGAAATGGACCGACTTTATCTATACTCTCAATAGCAGCTGCAATTAGTGCGGCAGTGTTGATATCAGTACTCATAGGAATCAAAGCATCTCCCTTTGTTTGAGTAGACGATGCCGTAGTATTGACTTCTATTCGTCCTACCTTCGACATTTTCTGGAGTTCGTTTAGGTTCATCTCTGGGCCAAGCAGACCTTCTGTCTGGCCAAAAATTGCACCTATAATATCTGCCTTTTCAACGAGTCCGTCGACTTCGAAGCTGAGCTTAACGTGATACTTGACAATTCCTGTGTATACCAATTCATTATCCTCTTAATTTTTGATCAATTATTTTTCTTAATGGTTCGATATAAGTGCTTATTCGTTTTTACCGGGAATCATACCTCTATGGCATACATGGATAGATCCTCTACATTCTTGATCCTTCCTTTGGTGACAATGGTAAGCTCTTTTCTATATGAAAGATCTATTGACATTCTGTGTTGAAGTTGAGCAATTATTCTCTTTGTAAGATATCTTCCTTTTCTGTCAGAATCTAGTAATAATATCAAATTCTTGTACTTGGGCATACTGTCTGCAAATTTTACTAATCCCTTGAAGTCTGTGAAACTGACAAATCTTTCCACAATATCCTAATTTTTTCAAGGCATCCTCATCACGTTTTCCTTCAACAACTATGATACTATCATGTGCTAAATTCAGAGACTTGACAAAGTCTTTGACTTTGAATACATCCTGCGCCTCAATTTTCACAAACTTATTTACAAGCTAGAGTATTAAGCAATTTTCAGATTATATGACAAAATTTCTAGTGATTCAAAATACAAAGAACGAAGGCATTGGAATACTAGGGGAACTGCTAAGAAAAGATGGAGTATATATAAAAACAGTATTTGCAAAAAGCGAAGAGATTCCAGACATCAAACCTGATGTAATAATAATTCTTGGAGCGCCAGAGAGTGCAAATGATGATCTGCCATATCTGAAAAAAGAATTGGAACTTATACGTAAATCAGTGGAAAAGAACATTCCAGTCTTAGGCATCTGTCTTGGGTCTCAGTTAATTGCAAAAGCATTTGGTGCCAGAGTATACAAGGGACCAAGAAAAGAGATTGGGTTTTACAATGACATTGAATTTGATAATACTACAAAGTCCAAGTTATTCAGCGGGATAAACAGCCCTGCAACAGTATTTCATTGGCATGGAGACACTTTTGATCTGCCAGAAAATGCCATTAGATTAGCACATTCAAAGAATTATCAGAATCAGGCAATAAAGATTGGAAGTGCGGTTGGAGTACAGTTTCATCTCGAAGTTGACGAGTCCACAGTCAAATTATGGATAGAAAAATCAAGAAAAGAATTTGATGATACTCCGTACATAGACCCAGCCCTGATTGAAAAACAAATACCCCAGTATATTGAGACAGTCAAGAACAATCTAGCGATATTTTATAAAAATTTCAAGTCAGAGTTTAATCTTTGAGCATACTCTAGACTGACAAAATAAAATAATAGATCTTAGGGTTATCACGCCTAACTACTAGTGAAAGTTTTACTAACTAGAAATTTGGCATATGCCAAAAATAGCATAATTTCTGTCAAAAGTTTAATATAAAACACATAGGCTTTTCGATCCAGTCATGATACAAAAAATAGTCCAGATCTCATCATTGCGATCGGAAAATAAAGAGGAGAGATCCTTTTGAATCCAGTAGTCAAAATTTTTGAAGAAACATTTGCAACAGATCATAAGGTAATTACCGAAGATCTATCAAAATCTGTACTAAAGAAATACGGTATCAAAGTTCCAGGCTATGCACTTGTTAAAAGCGCAAATGATGCTGCAAAAGCTGCCAAGAAATTAGGATTTCCACTAGTAATGAAAATAGTCTCACCACAAATACTTCACAAAAGTGATGTTGGAGGAGTAAAGGTAGGACTGCAAAATGAAAAAGATGTCAAGAAAACATTTCTTGAAATGTATCCAAGACTCTCAAAGAAAAAAGGAGTCCAAGTTAAAGGAATCTTACTTGAGAAGATGGTACCTCAAGGAGTAGAGCTTATCATAGGACTCCAAAATGACCCACAGTTTGGTCCAGTAATAATGGTAGGACTAGGCGGTGTCTTGACTGAGATATTCAAAGACGTTGCATTTAGAATGCTACCAATTACATTGGATGATGCAAAATCAATGCTTACAGAGGCTAAAGGGCTCCAAGATTTTGTCAGGATTTAGAGGTGCAAAACCAATTGACTTGACCATGCTTGCAAAAGCAATTGTCCAGATTGGAAAAATTGGTGTGGACAATGCAAATTACTTTGACAGCATTGATTTCAATCCAATTGTAGTATATCCAAAATCATACTATGTTGTTGACGCAAAAATAATTCTAAGAAAAGAGATCAAAAAGGATGCAATCTCTACTGCAAAACCAAACATCGAATTTATGGAGACATTCTTTACACCAGAATCTGTTGCACTTGTTGGTGCATCTTCAACTCCAGGTAAAGTAGGAAACTCTGTACTTGACAGTATTGGAAAGCATGATTACAAGGGCAAAGTATACCCAATCAATCCTAAAGCAGAAGAGATTTTGGGACTAAAATGTTATCCATCAATTGAAGCAATACCAGACAAAGTTGATCTGGTTGTAGTATGTGTTGACTTGTCAATTACTCCACCAGTTCTAGAAGCATGTGCCAAGAAAGGAATCCACAATGTCGTCATAGTATCAGGCGGTGGAAAGGAACTTGGAGGAGAAAGAGCAGACTTTGAATCTCAAATTAAGAGCCTCTCAGAAAAGCACAAGATCAGAATTATTGGTCCAAACTGCATAGGCATGTTCAATGCTGCAAACAGACTAGACTGTGCATTCCAAGGACAAGAAAGAATGGTCCGTGCAAAGCTTGGACCGGTTGCATTATTATCACAAAGTGGAACAATGGGAATCAGCTTCCTTGAGACTGCAGACTCGTTTGGATTATCAAAAATGGTAAGCTATGGCAACAGATCAGATGTTGATGAAGCAGACATGATCTGGTACTTGGCAAATGATCCTCAAACCAAAGTAATTGCATTATATGTAGAAGGTTTTGGCGATGGAAGAAAGTTCATCGAGACAGCAAAACGAGTAATGAAGGAAAAACACAAACCAGTTCTAATCTGGAAGAGTGGGAGAAGTACACTTGGTGCAAAACAAGCAGCTTCACATACAGGTTCACTTGGAGGCTCTAACGCAATCATCCAGGGAGCATTCAAACAAGCAGGTATAGTTTCAGTAGAAAGTTACCAAGAACTTGCTGCAAATGCCAAAGCATTAGCATGGCAACCAGCAGCTAAAGGTCCAAGAGTTGGTCTTGTCAGTAACGGTGCAGGTCCAATGATTGGTGCAATAGACCAATTTGAAAAGTACGGACTAGAACTTGGCAAAGTAACAGAAGCAACGCTCAAAGAAATGAAGGCACACTATCCTCCGACATATGTGATTGGAAATGGCAACCCAGCAGACGTAACTGGAGGTGCAAATGCAGACGACTATAGATATTCCATACAAAAGTTCATGGACGATCCTAACATCGACATTGTTATGCCATGGTTTGTCTTCCAAGACGATCCTCTTGAAGAAACAATCATTGATTATCTTGGAGAGTTCTCAAAGCAAGGCAAGAAACCATTACTTGTAGGTGGAAATGGCGGTCCTTATACAGCCAAAGTAGCTGGATTAATTGAAAAACACAATGTTCCAGTCTATGATGACTTGAGAGACTGGGTTGCAGCAGCATCTGCTTTATACCAGTGGGGAAAGCATAGACCAAAGGAGTCTTGAGATGTCCCTAGTTCTAGTTTCAAAAGCAGATGGAATCTGTACAATCAAAGTAAATAGACCAGACAAGCTCAATGCCATGAACATGGATGTTGCAAATGATATCATCAAAGTATTCAAAGAAATCGAAACAGATGATTCTGTCAAGGCGGTAGTTTTAACAGGAGAGGGTGACAAGGCATTTTCTGCAGGTGCAGACATTGCATACATGTCAACAATTACGCCAATAGAATCTGAGACCTATGCAAAACTTGGTCATCTTTTAACAACAACAGTTGAAAATTGTAGCAAGCCAACAATTGCAGCAATCAATGGATTTGCATTGGGTGGAGGATGTGAGCTTGCACTTGCTTGTGATATTAGAGTAGCTGCAGATACTGCAAGAATTGGACAGCCCGAAGTAACAATTGGAGTATGTCCAGGTTGGGGTGGAACTCAAAGATTGCAGAGAATAATTGGAATCTCTCAGGCAAAAGATTTGATCTTTACTGGAAGAATGGTAAAATCAGATGAAGCAAAAGAGATGGGCCTTGTAAACAAAGTAGTAGAACTTGCAAA
Organism: uncultured Nitrososphaerota archaeon; assembly: GCA_963824385.1. Lineage (GTDB taxonomy): Archaea > Thermoproteota > Nitrososphaeria > Nitrososphaerales > Nitrosopumilaceae > Nitrosotalea. The sequence continues at coordinate 263,735 of CAWGPD010000003.1, read as the reverse complement.
ATTAATGGAAGAGACAATGAACATTGCAAAGATGATTGCACAGAATTCTGCAATGGCAGTAAGAATGTCAAAGATTGCAATCAACAAGGGAAGAAACTCTGACATTGACACAGGTCTTGCATTAGAGCTATACACATGGGGTCTGTGCTTTACACATCCAGACAGAACTGAACGAATGACTGCATTTGTTAACAAGTCAAAAAAGTAAGTCTTGGACTAATCTTTAATTCCTATTATGACCGGTAGGAAAAGATTATTATAATTTAAAGCACGAATTAGGTTTAATGAGCAACACACAGACCACTAAATTGGTCACAATTACACCAAAAGCTGCAGAAAAAGTAACTGCTTTTATGGCAGAAGAAGCCGAAAAGCCACAATTTCTCAGAGTCTACGTACAAGGTGGAGGATGCTCTGGATTATCCTACGGAATGGGATTTGAAAAAGCAGCCGAAGAAGATGATCTTGTAATCGAAGAAAATGGTGTAAAGATGCTAATTGACAGTTACAGTGCGGACTATCTAAAAGGTGCAAACATTGACTATATCGAGAGTCTAATGGGTGCTGGATTTAAAATCAACAATCCAAACGTAACCAAGTCTTGCTCCTGTGGCCATTCATTTAACACATCTTAGATTCCGAAATTTCTTTAATTTTTAAATAATATCCCCAGTCTCGACTATAAACAATCATAGTGTTAAACAGAAATTATAATTCCACCAGATGAGTATGTTGACAGCAAGTAAAAATGGAATCCCCCCCACCTGTGCGTAAATTTTTCGCCATAACTAGAGTAATAACGTCAGTGTGATTTGTTGGAAAGTGGTAAAATACTGAATCAGTATAGAACAGATATTGCCTGAGGAAATTGAATGGACTCCAGATTTTATGTTAACAGTAGAACATTTTCTGGGTATATCTGATAACAATGATCCATATCATGCCAAAAGCCGTACTGGAATTCAATATTTTTTTAGCCATACATTAGATGAAGATAAAAAAAGATTCAAGGTAAAGGTGGAAGACATTTGGACACGTGCCTATTTTTTTCCATCTCAATCATGGTTGAAGTTAGAAGTTACAGGTGGAATTCATCTGCCAGAGCTTTTGAAACATGAACAGGGTCATTTTGACATGGCTGAAAAATTTTCACGTAAGTTTGACCGAAAGCTCAAGAATGAATTCCGAAAGAAAACATTTGTTTTTCATAAAAAGATCACCATAGATCCAATTGATTCGACAAGTAAGATAATTCAAAACTATTTTGTAGAAATTAATGAACAAGTTGAAGATGAACATGCCATATATGATAAAGAAACTAATCATGGAACAATAATTGAACAACAAGAAAAATATAATATGCGATTTTCTGGACTACGAAATTTACATGACATTAAAAGATCAGCATAATCATTACAACGTAAAATTCCTCAAGGGTTATGGATTTTCTATCAAGGTAAAAGATTCTAAAATTATCTTGAAGAATTTTTACACTAGTTGATGGGTATTAGTCGGTATTGCTGGCGTCCCTGTGCAATGTTGTAAACATTTACTAGAGTTAGAATAATTACAGTTGAAATAACAAAACTAACACTAGGAATAGAGATTAGAGTAGGCATCATAGCAGATCGTCTCTCGATGAATCTATTCAAGATAACGGATACATGAGTTATTGGTCCCAAGCGAAACAATTTCATACATATACTAACGGACCAGAGATATATAATCATTAGGACACTAATGATTAGTAATCTAATGAAATTAGCCTTGCCTTTTAAACATAAGACTAATTCATAGAATTTCCAACAATTCTAACATCATAATTCTAGTCATAACCAACTTTTGAGGCACATAAATGGTGAGTGTCTTTTGTTGACAGCGAATAAAAATCAGATTACCATCAATGTCATCGTAGTCAGAACATTTGGAATCCTACGTATTTTTGTCGTTATGATACTTTCAAGTTCCTTTGAATCTTGCGCCTCAACTTTGGCTATAATATCGTACAGCCCCAAGGTTCCTGTAACTTCTGAAACACCTTTGATCTCCATTAGTTTTCTAATGATTGGATTTTCTTTTCCCGTCTCACAATGAATAGCGATAAATGCTTTGTTCATAAAATAATATCGTGAACTTGAGTATTAGGTATTTCTACGGCCAGAGGCCTCGTGCCTCAAATGCATCTAGTACTCTGCCAACAGCAAGGACCATACTTCCCTTTCTCATGTCGACATTGTGTTTCTTTGATAGTGCATATGTATCGTTAAAACCACGAACTATGTGATTTTCCATCTTGCCTGCAACCTCGTCAAATGTCCAATAGTATCTTTGCAAGTTTTGTACCCATTCTAGATATGAAATACACACACCACCAGAGTTTGCCAGGATATCTGGGATAACCATGATTTTATTTTTGAATAAAATATCATCTGCATCAGGAGTAGTTGGACCGTTTGCCGCTTCAGCAATTATTTTACATTTTATTTTTCTTGCAATTTGAGGAGTAATCTGGTTCTCAAGTGCTGCGGGTACTAGAACATCACATGGAGTTGTAAGAAGTTCTTCTGTTGTTACCTTTTTGCTTCCTGGATATCCAACAACGCTTCCGTGTTTATTTTTGTATTCCAAGACCTTCTTTGGATCAAGTCCCTTTAGATTAATTATAGAACCTCTAGAGTCGCTTACTCCGATAATTTTTCCGCCTAACTTTTCAATATATTCTGCAGCATATGTTCCAGCATTACCAAAACCTTGTATGACAATTCTTGCACCCTTGAGTTTTAATCCAATCTTCTTTGCGCCTTCTCTTACACAATAAGAAACACCAAGGCCTGTAGCTACGTTTCTTGCAAGAGAGCCTCCAACTGAGAGCGGTTTTCCTGTAATAACAGCTGGTTCTCCTTGTCCATGTAATACACTATAAACATCCATAATCTGTGCCATCTCTTTTCCAGTTGTATAGACATCAGGAGCTGGAACATCTTTTCCCGGTCCAATTATCTCAGATATTGCATATGCATATCTCCTTGTCATCCTCTCTTTTTCTCCTGCTGAGAGTTTCTTTGGATCACAGATGATTCCTCCCTTACCGCCTCCAAATGGAACATCAACAATTGCACATTTCCAAGTCATCCACATTGATAGTGCCTTTACTTCTTCAATTGTAACATCTGGATGATATCTTATTCCGCCCTTGTGTGGTCCTCTAAAGTCATTATGCTGTGATCTATAACCTGTGAATATTTTGATTCTGCCATCATCCATCTTTACTGGCAATGAAACTATGAGAATTTTTTTCGGGTTTGCAAGCATCTCGTGAACTCCAGCATCAAGTTTTAGAATTTTTGCAGCGTCTGCAAGTTGCTTGAGTGCATTTTGCCAAGGATCGATTTTAGCCAATCTTTATCGTTATGTCTGACTAGATATTGTATTTAAATTTGTTTAAGATCGCTTACTGTTTTGATGCATTATCTTGATCTGGTTTTACAGATCCGCCAAGTTTAGTATGAACCAAATTACGTAGTTCATCATCTGTTTTATCTTCAGTGTTAACTCCCAAAGATTTAGCAAGTGTTTCTAGTTTTTGTCTCTCCGACATTACAGGACCTGAGATATTGATGTTAATTTCCCCTCTGGCTTTTTTAATTTCTTCTTGGACCATATTTTTTGTTTTATCATACTGGGCCATAATTTTTGCAAGTTTTTTTGTTGCATCAGGCAATCGCTTTGTTCCAAGTAACAATGCCAATATTACAATTGCAATCATAATCCAATCATTACCTATGATATTTAGTGAAAAGTCGTACATGAAATCATCAAACCTGTTTCTAAAATTAAAGCTTTAGACCAGAACAACTTCTTTTCTCTTGAAAAAAACATATCCCAATACAAATAGTCCAGATATGGACAAAATAACATACGGAATTGAGCTCCCAAATGAATTGGCAATTATACCTATTATGAGAGGTCCAAAAGCCCACCCTATTCCAAACGTTGCCTCATATGCACCAATTAACGCTCCGACATTTTCTTTTGCCTTTCTCATTATAATCTCAAATGTTAGCGGGAAATACACACTAAATCCAAACCCAAGTAAGAGTACTGCTATGCTAAACTGTACCATAGAATGAGAGTAAAACAGCATCATCATTCCAGCAGATATTGATAAAATAACTGACAGCAAGCTGACAAGAAATTTTTTCATTAAAAAGTTAGATGCCAATAACGAAACAAGCCGAGATATTCCAAAGACAAAGAAGAGCAGTTCAATATTTGATTCTGAGATTTTTCTCTCGCTCATATATGCAGGAATTATTGCCAAAAAGACACCAAAACTAATACTACAAAATAATAAAATGGCAATAACGGTTGGAAATTTTATCAAATGTTTTGCAGATGTAATTGATATAATTCCAGTGCGTGGTGTCTTGCCAGTTTGGGATAACAAAAGCGAAAAGACTAGCGAAGTTGCAATTGCAAAGGCAGCAATCTGGAAGATAATCCTATATGAGACATCAAAGTGTTCAAGCAAAAATGAACCAACAAGAGGTCCAATCATTAGACCTACAACAAAAAATGCCATGAATTGGGATATTGCCTTGACTCTATTTTGTGGAGTGGTGGATTGCGATATGATTGATTCACACGGAGGCCAGAAAAATGAATGTGCAACTCCAACAAGCGTTCTAAATATTATAACTTGGGGCACAGACTCTGCTGTAGATAGCAAGTAAATAGACAATGTATCAATTACCAATCCCAGAGAAAGAAGAAGCCCCTTGTTGAATCTGTCAAGTAGTAATCCTACAAAGAGCGGAATGAACATGTAAGGAATAAAATTTGAAAATCCAATTATCCCAAGGTCAAAGTATGATGCACCAAGGTCTTTAGAAAATAAGGGAACCACGGGATTGTGCATGCCATATGAAAAACCAACAATTAGTGCTATAATATAGACAAGAATTACTTTTCTGTTCATCTTTACTTGTATGCTGCAACCATAATTGCGCCCCCAAGCATTCCCTTTTCAAATTCTACTCGTGAGAATCTTTCAAGAAGGAGTGACTCGAGTTTTTTATTCTGAGGCCAGAGTTTGTAAGTGCCATATAGAGTGGCAAACTTGAGCCCAAGTCTTCCTCCACCAATTACTGCCAATATAGGAAGTATCGCCCTGAGGTAAAACGAGACTCCCGCTCTAATTAGAGGATCATCAGGTTTTCCAAGATCAACAATTACAAATCTTCCACCTTTTTTCAATACGCGATGTATTTCTGATATTGCTATTCTAAGATTAATTGCGTCTCTGAGCGAGTATCCAGTAAGTACTGCATCAAACTGCTCTCCACGAAATGGAATGTGTTCAAAGACACCACATGTTAGTGTAGGAGTTGCAGAAAATAATCGACTGGTATTTTTTAGCATGGGTCTTAATGGATCATACAAAGTTATGTCTAGATTACCAGAACAGATCTGGGATGCAGTCTTTGACATGTTTCCAAAACCAGAACCTGCATCAAGTATATGATCTCCTGGATTTACTCTTCCTTTGATTCCGCGTTGACGAAACTCTGAATCTCTTCCAAGTGAGATCAAAGAATTGACTTTATCATAGACAGGAATTATTTTTTCCAAGACATCGAGGACTTCGCCCCAATAACTTCCAAGACCCACATCAGACTAGAAATGGCACGATATTATATGTCATCAGGGTTTTGACATATACTATACTCAAAGGTTTTACCAAAAATTAAATCAGCCACAATCTTTCTCTGGACTAGTGTATCATTGTCCCAAGTGTAAATCAAAGATTGAGATACAACGAACTTTTAATCAAAAAATACATTTTGGATGTCCCAAGTGTAAGATCGAAGACATCATTGATTCAAAAAAGAATTTGGATGAGGCTTTTCTTGAATTTTTAATAAAATTTGACAATGATGAACTACCAACCAGTAGTGAATCTGGCACAACTCTAGAAAAAGAGGGAATTTTGCAAACAGAAGACGAGATAAACAAAATGATAGGCAGTTCCAAGATTGCAGAGATTACAAGGTCTATTTTGTTCTCAAAGAGGCACTATGTCTCACACTTTAAGATAATTGAAGAGCCCGACCCTGAGATGGGCTCCACTGTAACAGATTCAGGCCTTGACCAGCGAATAGTTGAGGCATTAGAATCAAGAGGAATAGAGAGATTCTACAAGTTTCAGGAAGATGCGATACACCATATTGTTTCTGGAGATAATGTTGTAATTACTGCACCCACTGCATCTGGTAAGACAGAGGCCTTTGTAGTACCAATCATAGAAAGAATAAGCAACTCAAAAAATCCCATCCCTGCAATACAAGCAATTTTTGTTTATCCAACCAAGTCCCTTTCTCGAGACCAATATCCAAAGATTAAAGAAATTGCAGACAAGATTGATATCAAATGTGCAGTATTTGATGGAGATACTAAACAGACAGAACGAGCTGAAATTCTTGCTAGTCCACCTCAGATTATAATAACAAACTTTGATGTGTTACACTATCACCTATGGCATAGAACTAGATTTGCATCACTGTTTAGTACGACAAGATTTCTAGCTGTTGATGAAGCTCATGTCTACTCTGGAATTTTTGGCTCTAATGTTCATTATATCATAAAACGATTAAAGAGAATTGCGCCAAAATTGCAGATAATTGCAGCATCTGCGACTTTGGATAACGCACTAGTATTTTGCCAAATGTTGTTTGGAGTAAAGATAGTTCAGGTTTCTGGCTCTGGCAAGAAAGGCAAGATAGAATTTTCAATGCTCTTTCCTTCTTTGATGACACAACGTGCATTGATGATTGATATTCTAAAAAAATTGACAGCAAAACAACACAAGACTCTGGTCTTTTCAAATTCACATCTTAATTCCGAACTTTTGGCACTTCAGGCAAGAAGACAAAAAGTGGACATCAAGGTTCATCGTGCAGGTCTTATGGCAAATTATAGAAGATCAGTTGAGAACTTGTTCAAGACTGACAAGTTACTTGCAATATCTGCCACTCCCACACTTGAACTTGGAATAGATGTAGGTAATGTTGATGGAGTCATATCATCGACCATACCAGTCAACAGACTCACGCAGAGAATAGGCAGGGCAGCACGAAAAGGCCAAGGAGGATACGCATTTTTGGTACTTGGTAATGACCCAATTTCACAATATTACAAGAACCATCCGGCAGATTATTTTGAAGATGTCGAACAAATTTACATTGATCCAAAAAATCCGTTTGTTGAAGAGTTTCAAGTTATTGCAATGGCATGTGACAAACCAATTGCAAAACATGAGTTGCCTGAACACAAAGATGTCATCGAGCGACATGTTGGCGCAGGTAATCTAGTTCTAATTGAAAATAGATATGTTCCAAACTATGAACAGATAAAATCTATTTTAGAAGATTACAGTATAAGAGGAATAGGAAGATCAATTGACATATTTCTAAATGGTAAAAAAGTTGGTGAGCGAGCATTACCAATTGCGTTAGAAGAGACTCCATCCACAAGCCATTTACTTTTTGGCAGGTACTAGGTATAAAGTAAAAGAAACAGGATATCCCGAAAAAATGACTGCAAAGTTGGAATATCTTCCCAAAAATTACCCATATTATACAAAGTCTTTAACAGAAGAATGGCCAACCATTGAAACAATTTTTGAGAAAAGATTTGCAAATGGAATCGAAGTTGCATTCTGTAAATTACATATTCAAAAAAGAGTGTACGGCTATGTCAATTTAGAGTTGGGTCAAGAAGCTGCACAAGGCCAGAAGATAATTTTAGAAAAACCACTTGATTATGATTTTATTACAAAGGGAATTGTCTTCAAGGCACCCAGGCCATTAAATGAAATAAGTAAAACCGAGAATGAAGAATACGTAGAAGCTAGTGGATATCATGCTACAGAACATGTCGTTATAGAAGGGAGCAACATGATAACAGGTGGCGTATCCCAAGACCTAGGTGGCATTTCGCTTGGAACATCAGGACTTGTCTTTGTTTATGATTCTGCCATAGGAGGAAATGGTGCAAGTAGAGCACTATTTGATAGGCTTGAGAAGGCCTTTGAGCGTAGTTTGGATATAGTAACAGAGTGTCCATGCCAAAGCGAATCTGGCTGTCCTCGTTGTACCTTTTCTTATAGATGTGGCAACAATAATGAATACCTACACAAGCTTTCAGCAAAAGAGATTCTCCAGAGAATAACAGATGGTGAAAAGACTGAGATTACAGATCCAGTTGAAGGTGACAAACCGCTAGTCTAGTAGATTAGGAATAGACTCTCCAGAACAACACAAATTATTAGTCACATCAGAAATTATCAAAACATGGACAAGGTTGCATTAGTAACTGGCAGTTCAAGCGGAATAGGTTTTGAGACTGCACTGGCATTAGCACGTGAAGGATATCATACCTATGCTACCATGCGTGATATAAAAAAAGGTAGCAAAATTTTAGATATTGCAAAAAAAGATGGACTAAAAATCGAAGTTATAGAACTTGACGTCAACAACGAATCTACCATAAAAAAAGCAGTTGAAAAAATAGTAAGTGAAAAAAAGAGAATTGATGTCCTTGTAAATAATGCAGGATACTTTCTTGTTGGATGTTTAGAAGATTTGTCAATTACAGATCTAAAAGATCAGTTTGAAACAAACTTTTTTGGCGTGATAAGAACAATCCAAGCAGTACTGCCCACCATGCGCAGTCAGAAATCAGGAATCATAGTAAACATTAGTTCAGTTGCAGGAAGAATTGGATTTCCAGTAACTCCAGGATATATCAGCTCAAAATTTGCGTTAGAAGGTTTGAGCGAATCAATGCGCTATGAGCTATTTCCATTTGGAATTAAAACAATAATTATAGAACCTGGTGTAATCAAGACAAATCTTTTTGCGACTCTTAAAAATACAACAAAGCCAAACTCTGCATATAAGGACATGGCAGACAAGGTGATGAAGGGGCTAGTAATGATGTCAGAGATGGGAACTCCTCCACAAGAGGTTGCAAAGACCATAATCAAGGCAGTAACATCTGAAAATCCATTACCTCGCTATCCTGTTGGAAATGATGCAATAATGTTTCTTGAAGCAAAAAAAGCCAAGACAGACATCGAGTTTGAAAATTACATAAAAAAAGAGCTTTTTACTAAAATACATCAATTTTATCACCATTTCATCAATTCAAAAAGTTCAGAACAAAAAACTTGGTGATTTTCACACTATTCTTTTGGTTAGATTGATATACGTCAGAAAGTCAATTTTTGTCAAAGTCAACAGATTTAATCAAAAGTTTAGTGATAACAAAAATGAAATGGAAAACCCTTCAACACAATGGCATTGCGTTTCTTCCTCCTTACGAGTCAAAAGGTATAACGATCAAGATCAAGGGAGAGAAAGTTCCTCTAAGCATTGATGCTGAAGAAATGGTTTACCAGTGGGCAAAAAAGAAGGACACCCCTTATGTCAAAGATTAAGTTTTCCAGAAAAACTTTCTAGCAGATTTTGTTAAAGTACTTCCAGTAAAATTTAAAAATAATTCACTTTCAGATATTGACTTTTCGGAGGCATTCAAGGTAGTTGACATGGAAAAGGATTCCAAGTTGACCATAACCAAAGAGGAGAAGAAGAAAATTGCATCTACCAGAAAGGAGATCAAAGAAAAAATGAAGGCCAAGTATGGCAAGGCAATAATTGATGGAAAAGAGGTTGACGTTGGAAATTGGATGGCAGAGCCTCCAGGTCTTTTCATAGGAAGAGGAGACCATCCATTAAGAGGAAAATGGAAGCCAAAGGTTACAGAAAAAGATGTTACACTAAATCTTGGAAAAGAAGCCAAAATACCTCCTGGCAATTGGGGCAAGATCATTCACGAGTCTGATTTTATGTGGCTTGCAAGCTGGGTTGACATACTTACTGATAAAAGAAAATACGTCTGGCTTTCTGATACATCTGACCTCAAACAAGAACGTGACAAGATGAAATATGACAAGGCAACAAAACTTGCAGCAGAGATTAACAAAGTTTTAGGACTGGTTATCAAAAAAATGTCAGACAAGGATGAGAAGGTAAGAAGAGTTGCTACTGTTTGTTATCTAATTTACAAAACTGCAATGAGAGTAGGTGATGAAAAGGACCCAGATGAGGCAGACACTGTAGGTGCTACAACTTTGAGAGTTGAACATGTAAGTCTAAGACCAGGCGTAATAGAATTTGACTTTTTAGGAAAAGACAGTGTGAGATGGCAAAAACCATTACCAGTAACAGAACAAGATAAAATGTTTTATGAGAATCTCAAAAAACTCACAGAGAAAAAGAAAAAGGATGATTCTCATATTTGATGGAATTACTTCAAGACATGTAAATGAATTTCTTGGTGGAATAGTAAAGGGTCTTACTGCCAAAGTCTTTAGAACATATCTTGCAACAGAAGTAGTTACAAATTATCTTAAAAAAGTAGACAACCTAAAATCAAAATCTGAAAACATCAAGATATACCATGCCAGACTTGCCAACTTGGATGCGGCAATAACATGCAATCACAAGAGAACCATACCAAAGAACTTTGATGAAGCTTTACAAAAGAGACGTGATGCAATAAAGAAACTACATGAAACCAAACCTAAAACTGAAAAACAGGCAGAGAAATTAAAACAACGCGAAGAAAAATTAAAGCTTACACTAGAATTAACTGAAAAAACTCGAGATTATAATTTAGGAACATCTCTTAGAAATTACATTGACCCTAGAGTTGTCAAAGCTTGGTCAGATGCAGTAGGATTAGAATGGGAGAAACTTTACACATCTGCACTTCAAAAGAAATTCCAATGGGTATCAAAAGTTGATACCAATTGGAAAAACATCGCGCAAACCTAAGCAATCTACATTTAATTGCATCAAGAATTTAGGCGTTAATTATGCCGGGGTAGCTCAGCCTGGCCTAGAGTGCCAGTCCACACAAGGGTATTACTCATAATCTGGAGGTCGTGGGTTCGAAACCCACCCCCGGTATACACCGTTTTGTTTTATCAAACGGTGAAACATCATTTGAGAGATCATTTTTGGTATCGATCATTTTTTGTTCTTACCAGTATGGAAACATGAGATGTAAGTTAAGTCCGTACTGCTTATGTTTGTTTAATTTAATTGACTATGCATGAGCAGAAAAGCAGTATTACAAGAGAGACGAACAAGCTCATCATTTGGTACAAATGAAGAGAAGATTCATCCAGTTCATTTCTTAAACGAGAGAAAAGAGTTGCTTACAGATTTGATGAACATGGGTTTTGAAGAATCAGAGGCAATCATGTATCTGGGATTATTACATATAGGACCAGTTACGATTGGCAATCTAGCAATAAAGCTAGGACTAGACAGAGGTAAGATGTACAGATCTTTGACAAAATTAAGAAATTATGGTCTTGTTACAACATCATTTTCAAATCCAGTAATAGTTACTGCAACAGAGCCAAGCAAAGCACTTGATACAATAGTTGAGAAAAAACGTGATGAACTTGATTCAATGAAAAAGTTATCAGAAAAAGTAATCACAAATCTGAAGACAAATAAAACAGACTTTGGGACATCTGATACTAGTTCGTTTTCAGTACTTCAAAGTAGAACAATCATCTACAATAGAATTGGTAGAATCATAGATGACAGTAATCACAATCTCATCTATATCGTTGCAACAACCAATGATATTGCTAAAATGTACTATACCTCAATTCCTGAGAAGATACAAAATGCCAAGAAAAATCACACCATTATTAGAGTAATCACAGAGGATAAGCCAACTAAAGCCATTTCAGAGATGATAAAGAGATTGAATGCAAATGAGGTTAGAGTTGGAGAATTACCCTCAAGAGGACGAATGATTGTTGAAAAGGAAAAACAACTTGTCATGTCTGAATCATCAAAGAGTTCGGCAGATTCTGGTAACAGTGATGTTGCCATTCATACAAACTCGCTTGAATTCGTACAAAACATGTTCAGTTTATGTGAATATCTCTGGAATAATTCTAAAGAATTTGTGGAGATTTGAGCGTGTCATATTTGATTAATTCATTTACAATTTTGTCAGGATCAGGAAGAAAATAAAATGCGTGAAATTAAGGAGATTTTCACATCGGAAATTTCTGATGATATTGTAAGATCCGACATTAATGATCTGGAGATAAAAAAAGAAGCAATCCAACTTGATATAAAAGACAAGATTCAAGAGCTTCTAAAAGCAGAGAGGCTTGCAGTATTGGGCGAATTTTCTGCTCGAATAAATCACGATCTGCGAAATCCTCTTTCCATAATCAAGAATTCCACATCCATGATAAAAGAGAGAAATCTTAGTTTGGAACAAAAAGTAAAGCAATGTGATACCATTGAAAGAGCAATTTTTAGGATTACACATCAAATAGAAGATGTGTTAGATTTTGTAGAATTACAAAATTTGGAAATAAAACCATGTTTTGTTTCTCAAGTTATAACAAACGCATGGTCTGAAATCAGACTGCCAAAAAATAAAACTGAATTACATATGACATATGATAAAGATGTCACAATAGATTGTGATCAAGAGCAGCTCAAGATAGCTTTTAAAAATATTTTGCTAAATGCAGTTCAGGCGATGAATTATCAAGGTAAGATTGACATAATAATATCTGAAAATACAAATCATGTTCAAATAGAGATAGATGATAACGGTCCTGGAATATCAGAAGAGGTATTACCAAAGATATTTGATCCACTTTTTACTACCAAGCAGACAGGTACAGGATTAGGTCTTTCAAGTTGTAATAATATCATAAAAAGTCACCGAGGAAAAATAAGTGTCAATACAGAAATCAACAGAGGAACTAGATTTACCATTGAACTTCCGATTAACCCATATCAAGTTTTTAATAAATACGCTCAGAAATGAGTTTACAGATAATGTAGTAAATGAATAATCACGATTAGTTCACTCATCATAAAGGCGAATACCTTTTATTTTCATACAAAATAGAGACTGTGAAATGGCAAAAAAGTTCCTAGTTTTTATGATGCTATTTTCCCTTGCAGTATCCATGATGGCAACCCAAGAGGTCAGTGCTTTAACAAATTCTCAAGGACAATACCATCGTACCATGACAGCAAGTCATCATCTAAGTAATATCTGTGGTGATCGTATGTGTTACCCGGGAGAAAATTTCAAATGGTTAAGTGCAGTTTTTGCATCACAACGTCAAGGTTATGAAAAAGCCGCGGGGGGTTTTAACGGCATTGTTATAATGCATCAATTATTTGTCAATTCACAAACAAAATCAAACCATTGGAATTCCATTACTCCAAGTCATGCAATGGGTGAAATGCCTAGTCCAATGGTAAATCCAAACAGTCCAATGGTTAACGCAACTAGTCCAATGGGAGCAATGCCTAGTCCAATGGTTAACGCAACTAGTCCAATGATTAACGCAACAGGTTCAAAATAATACAACATTAACAATATTTCAAAAATAAATCATTAGGAATACAGATTTTTCATCTATTATGAACATATTTAGGAATGCAGTAAGATAGACAATTGTTGCATGTTACAAAATATCAAAAATTATTTTTAATAGTTTTTTCAGTAATAATTTTTAATTCTTGTTTTGGCCTTGCTTCATTTCCAGAGTATTTTTGGGATGAAGGAGTATATGTTGATAGAGCCATAAATTTTGCCAATACACTCCAAATGTATCAAGATCCTAACTATATCGACCATCCTCCTTTAGGATGGATTGTACCATCATTATTTTTTGCAGTAATAGGATTTCCAAATTCAATAATTCATTTGCAAACTCATGATATGAATTCGCAATTACTTTTGTTATTTTTAATTCCTAGACTAGTTGCGGTATCATATATCATACCAATTGCAATTCTTGTATACAAATTATCAGACAGATTATACAATAACAAAAAATTTGCTCTAATTTCACTTGCTACTTTTGGACTAATTCCAGCGTTTTGGCCATTTCGAAATCTTTTGCTAGATCCTTTGATGATACTCTTTGTATTATTATCATTATTTTTAATCATGCCAAAAAATGATAACGTCTTGACAAGATCTAGGTTATCCGCATCAGGATTTCTCTTTGGGTGTGCATTGCTTGCCAAGTTTTCAGCAATTTTCTTTCTTCCAGCAATTATCATCTATGTTTTAAAAAGCAAGAAACCTTCCCATGGAATAACATGGTCAGTCCCTCTCATTGCAACTGTTCTTGTATGGGTTTTCACCATGTCAAGCCAACATAGCCTATTTCACATAATATCCACTCAATCATGGGAGGCAACCAGAGCATCATCATTGCCATATGGCATTGCATTAGAAATTCTTGTCACAGTATTACCAATTGGATTGGTCTTTGGAATTGCAGGAATAGTACAATTGGCAAAGAAAAAGCAGTTTTTTGCATCAATCTTGTCAGTGCCATACATAGGATTTTTGTTTAGAGGTGGATATGTTGGATTTGTTCATACAATACCAATTTTACCAATACTGAGTATTTTTTCAGGAAAACCGCTTTATGATTTTGCAACTAGAGTTTCTCGCATAAAATCAACCCAGGGTGATAGAACATTTGATCTACTTTTGATAGTGATGGTGTTATCGTCAATTGGAATTACAGTATGGATTACATCCTTTGATGCAGTACAGGCCCAGAAAGAAGCAATAGAATACTTGACAAGCACGCTGCCAAAGAATTCTACATTAGTTACAAATCCAGGTTACGGCTGGGTCATAAAACAATTCAGACCCGATATTCAAGTTACAGATGTCTTTAGTTTTAATTTTATAAAAAAAATTCCAGATGATGTGTATTTTGCAGACAGTACTTCTCCTGAAAAACGTGATTCATCACTGATTCAAACACAGGGCATCTATGAAAAATCTTGTCTGGTAAAGACATTTGAAACAGTTCCACCGCTTATTCATCCCTATTCACTTCCATCAGATATGCCATGGGATGTAATGGTACATCATTTTACAACAAAAGGCTGTCAATAACTTTCTAAAACCATGAGGATAGCATACAACCCAAAATAGACATGTGGATCCAAAGTTAATGTTAAATTGACATGTTTTATCCAACCTCATAATGACAGAATTTGAAGAGTTTGCATATGCCCTTTTGGACCAGATCTCAGTTGAGATAAATGAGGAAAAAGAGATAATTGATTCAAAGGCAAAGGCAGAACAAGAATTTGCTTCAAATATAAAATTTGATGATATTGAGATAATTTGTAACAGAGTATTTGCTGATACGTCAAAGAAGATATCTGAATTTACAGGAATTCCAGTAACACAAATAAAAGTAGAATTTCCAGATCTTGTAGAGTTTAAGCGTCTTAAAGGTCGTAAAGTATACCCCACAAAGGAATCTGCAGAGTTTGTAGACGAACTTTTTACAGCAATTGCACATGAAGATGTTCAAAAAATAGCATCACTTGCA
Organism: uncultured Nitrososphaerota archaeon; assembly: GCA_963824385.1. Taxonomy (GTDB): domain Archaea; phylum Thermoproteota; class Nitrososphaeria; order Nitrososphaerales; family Nitrosopumilaceae; genus Nitrosotalea. The sequence goes on along the minus strand of CAWGPD010000003.1, from coordinate 248,239 downwards.
GAAAAACAGACTTTTAGATACCTAGTTTATTCGACATATGCCAAGGGGTACATCTCCCAGATATCTACAACATATGGAGATTTTTATGAATCATCAGTTTACCTAAACAAGTTCATTTTATCCAGCTATCCTCAAATCATACTATACAAACAAGGCAAGCCCTATGAATCAAGATTTGATCAGGTAAATTCTGGATATATTGGAGCATTGAAGATGACCATTTTAGAAGAGCAAGTTCACTCGATACAAAATAATCTTTACAACATAAACAAGATAGCAGTCTCTGAAGTAAATGCAATAAATGAAGAGCTCGCAAAAATCATTTTAGTTCTTGATGATCCTACAATAAAAAATCTTTACAATTACTTGCAATTACCTGAAGTTCCAGATGAATATCCAATTGCAAAGAGAGCAAATCTATTTTTCGTATTAAATCCAGATAATTTCATAGTTCAAGTCTTGGGCCCTGATGTAATGACGTTTAACAAGGTAACAGTTGACCCCAAAATTTCGGAAATGATTCCACAACTTTTTGACATTTATCAAAGATGGTTAAAGCCAATACAGGCACACCATGCGGCATTTACAACAATGGAAGGAATGGCAGAATTTGCAGTAAAAAACATCCTAAAAGATGATCAAGATTTTAAGAACTATCTAGTTACATTTGCAAATAGTGACATCTCATCTTATCAAATTAGAAAGAGTATGGGAACAGACTTTACAGAACATATCTTTTCAAAATTAGGCAAAGATACGTACAAAACTCTAATTGGTAATCCTCCCACTACTCGTGAACTCAAAAACCCAGAAAGTTATCTAAATAGAAGATGAGTGATTTTGATCCATTTGCAGCGGAGTGGATATCTTATGCAAAAAGTATACAATACACGTTAGTTGAAAAGTGTCTAAAGTTATCTCAGATACTAGAATTTCCTAATCTAGACATATCAGAGCATATTCAGAAATTAAGATCATTAGAGCAAGGATTACGCGATCATGTTTCAGATGTGAAAAATCCAATCTATTTGGTCTCCATGTTAAACGAATACATGTTTGACATTTTAGGATTCAGGGGAGACGATGATGATTATTACAACCCAAGAAATAATTTCCTAAATGTCGTAATAGACAAACGTAGTGGAATACCAATCACATTATCTATCATTTACATCGAGGTTGCAAAAGCAATAGGTCTTGAGCTTAAACCCGTTGGATTTCCAGGTCATTTTCTTGTAAAATATTCTGAAGAGTTAATTCTTGATCCCTTTAACAGAGGCAGTTTATTGGATATTGAGGATCTTCAAGACATACTGAATGCAACTTATGGAGAAGGAGTGGAGTTTGAACCAGAATATCTAAACGATGTAGAATCAGAAAAGATCCTGATCAGAATTTTAAGAAATCTAAAGGGTTCATACATTGAATCATTTAACTATGAAAAATCAATGCATTGTATCAATATGGTATTAGGTCTTGAACCGTATTCACCTGAAGATATCAGAGATAAAGGAATCGTTCAGTTAAGATTACTTCAAAAAGATCTTGCATTAATATCGCTTAACAAATATCTTGAATTGTCCCCTGAAGCAGATGATGTTGATGATATTCTGGAAATGATAAAAAGTATCAAAGAAAAATCTAGTCAATAATTGATTGTATGTCTTTTCCTTTTTTGATTAATTTATGTTCATAACGTACTATCTTGTTTCGCATAGTTCCTTTGAGGATATCCACTTCATTTCTCAAGCTAGCAACTTCATCTTCTAGTCTAGCTACTCTTTCGTAAATGGATTCATCTTCGCCTGCCATATATTCAATCTGCGCTAGATATGATCTTAAAAATTTATGGTTTATTTTATTGAGGGTTTTGTCAGTATTTTCTACAGCGTAAATTCAGCGTTGCATGATTGGCATTTTCCTTTCTCGCTTCCAATCACACCTATAATCAAAATCTTTCCTATTGTACCGCATTTAGGACATAGACCAGTTGTAACGTTTTTTGGACCGCTTGCTCTTGGTTTTACTGTTTTTCTTCTAACCATTGTTTCAACTCTGAAGATTCTATTATTAAGTTTAAGCGTAGATCGCAAAAAGCGCGGGGAGTGGGATTCGAACCCACGGGTCCTTGCGGACATGGGATTAGCAATCCCACGCCCTACCAGGCTAGGCGACCCCCGCATAGATGTTGCTGAAATTTAAACTGTTATTATAACTTTGGAACTGGAGTTAAAACGAATTTACTTACTCTTCGCCAAAACGTTTGTAGTTTTGCACAAGATCTTTGAGATGAATTTTTTCTCCACCTACAATCTTCAAATCTACTTTGATCTTGCCTTTATCAATGGTTATGATATTATACGTATTCTCAAATAGTCCCCTCATTCTTTCAGATGATACAGTACCAGCGTTTGCTATCGATAAATTTCCAAAATGCCAAAACCATGGCCTGTGTTTGTGACCACATATGACTAGGTCTATCTTGCCATCCAATGCAGTTCTTAAAACATCACCAGAGTCAATCACAGTTACCCTGTCAGTTCCCGTATCAGGAACACCGATTAGGTGATGATGCATTGCAAGTATCTTGGTCTTGTTTTCATACTTTTTCATAGTTCGCTCTAGCCATAGATTCTGTCTATAGCCTACTTCGCCCTCATCTCTATCAGGTCTTGCAGTCCCTATTGTTACAAGCACAGTATCATCGTCAAGCTCATTTACGGAATCAAACGGAAAGTATTTTTTGAAAAGAAGATATCCAGTATTTCTATAGTCATGATTTCCACTAATTGTAATTATTTTTTCAGCCTCAAACTGGGAAAACTTTGCTTTGCATTTTTCATATTCTTGGAGTAGTCCCTCATTTGTAAGATCACCTGTAGCTACAATAACAGATGGTTTTAGATCGTTTATCTCTTCGACAGCTAGATCAAAGACTTCTTCTCGGAATTGGGCTCCTACATGAATATCGGAAATCTGTACTATTTGCACAACAAAATATCCTAAAACGAGGAGTTTAAGCTTTAGCATTATACAATAAAATTTTCAAATAATTTTCTAGTTAGAGTTAAATATGCTTATCTTATCACGTTGGCTGATTTGGGAAAGAAAGCTGCAGTTATCAAGGGAGACGGCACAGGTCCAGAACTTGTAGATGCCATGTTACGTGTCCTCCGGGCTTGTAATTCTCAAACAGAACTAATTTTGTGTGATGCAGGATCTGAGCAGTGGGAGAAAAATGGTGGTGCAACCTACATTCCAGATTCTACCATGAAGTTGCTCGAGGAATGCAATGCATGTTACAAGGGACCAACTACAACAATTCCTCGTCCAGATGCGCCAAGAAGTGTAGCTGTTACAATACGACAAAAATTTCAACTTTACAGTAATGTCAGACCGATTAAGACTTACGATAGATTATCTCCTAATAAAAAATTGGATTTTGTATGTTTTAGAGAGGCAACTGAAGGCCTCTATGCAGGTATTGAGTTTAGACTTTCCGAAGATGTAGCTATTGCCATAAGGAAGACAACAAGGAAGGGTTGCCAAAGAATCATCAAGGCTACCTTTGAGTGGGCAAAACAACATAACATCAAGAAGATCTTTCCAATAACAAAAAGAAATATTCTCAAAGAAACAGATGGTATTTTCTGGAGTGAGGTAGAAAAAGCAAAGGCTGAGAATCCAGGTATCGAAGTAGAGGAATATTATATCGATAATATGACCCAACAGTTAGTAAAAAACCCCGAGAGATTCAATGATTCAATCTTGGTGAGTACTAATCTGTTCATGGATATAATATCAGAATGTGCGTCAGGAAGTATCGGTTCAATTGGAAATGTATATTCAGCCAACATTGGAGACACGTATGCCATGTTTGAGCCAGCTCATGGAAGTGCACCCAAATACAAGGGATTGGATAAGGTCAATCCTACTGCTGCCATTCTTTCAGGGGCATGGATGGTAGAATATCTCGGAGAACCAGACATAAGAAATGCCATTTTTGCTGCAACTGAACAAGTCATCAATGAAGGAAAGTATGTAACCTATGATATCGGAGGAAATGCTCCAGGATCAAAAATGACTGAAGCAATTGCCGAGATTGCAAAACAAAAACTAAGAAAGTAACATAACTTTCATGTGTTTCTTACACATTCTACAAGTAGTAACTCTTCATAAAATAATTTCTTTCTTGCAACTATCTTTGTGTTAAATCCAAGTGATTCACATAATTGTATTAAGATAGAATAATTTGCAAGTGATGAAGTAAGAAATAGCATTTTTCCTTTTTTTCCAATTCTCAGACTAGCAGATTTTATTATTATGCTTGGAATTTCAACACCCTCCTGTAATCCATCTACGGTGGGATCCAATAATTCGTCAGATGGAAGATATGGTAAGTTACACACTATCAGATCAAAACTAGTTTGTAGTGCATCAGCCGCATTACAACATATACAATTAGTAATAATCTCATGTGCCTTTTTTAACGCAAAAATGTTTACATCAGTTGCAACAACAAATTCAAAATTTTTGGATAAAACTTTTGCAAGAATACCAGAGCCAGTTCCAATATCAAGTGCAGTTTTTCCTTTTTCATTTTCTAGATAATCAGCTAGAAAAACCGAATCCTCTGCTGGAATATAGTAATTATTTGGTGATTCTTTTTGCAATTTCAATTATCTCATCTTCAGGCATCTCTTCTAGTCTTTTATCTGAATCAATCTCCAGCCCCATTTTTTTTCCAATGCTTCGTATGGTCTTTCTCTTAAATGAAAACAGTTTGTTGACAGTTCTTACAATCTGATCTGAAAGTACCTGCTTTTGAACAAGAGATATGACTACAGAATCAACTTTGGGAGGAGGTCTAAAGTTGGTATTTTTTATCTCCATTAGATTTTCAATATCAAAGCAATAGCTTGCAAGAACAGATATGGATCTTCTTTCTTTTCCACCCTTTTTGGTGAGCAATTTTTGGGCAAATTCCTTTTGAACCATGATAATTGCACGCTTGAATTTTTTTTGAACAAGCCATTCTATAGCAGTACGGCTCTCAGAATATGGAAGGTTTGATACAAAGACTGTAAATTCAGTATTTTTCTTGAAAGCATCACCCTTTTCTAAGACTAGATTTGGGATTTGTGAAAAAATCTCCCTTGCTTGAGAATATAGTACTGGGTCTTTTTCTATCGAGATTACCTTTTTTGCGTTTTCACAGATAAGTGGTGTAAGAATGCCTCTACCTGTGCCTACCTCAAGAACAATATCGTCTTTTGTTATACTGGCAAAGTTAACTATGGATTTTGCGATTGAATTTGATGTTAAAAAATGCTGCCCTAGTGACCTGCGTTTGATCATTTTCTAACAAAGAGACTCATCCTTGTTTCTCCAGTTATCTCTTCGATGATTCTCTTTGCAATCTGTTTTGCGGGGTCTTTTAGTCCAACTCTTTCTTGCAAGTCTTTAAAGTCAGTAAACTTTTTCTTTTCTCTTTCCTCCAACATTGTTTTCATGTAGGTTTTTCCAATACCAGGAATGAGTTCAAGTGCATGTATTCTTGGAGTAAGTGGTTGTGAGTTGTTAAGATAATCCACAAATCTTTTTTCATTTTGTAATACGATCTTTTCTACTACAGAGTTAAGTTCACTCTGAGCAGAAGATGATATTTGATTATGTTCCAGTCTACCAAGAACTGAGAGGATTTTTGTTCTTCCTTCTTTGCCAATGTATACTCGTTCCCCTATCTCAAAGGTAGAGTTTGGCATTGCTAGCAATTCAAGTATTGTAAGTCTCTCTTCTCCAAGAGTCTGTAACTATTATCCCGTCCCTACCTCTAACAGTAGTGGATTTTCCTCTTGTGACAAAATCTAATACGTATGCGTATTCCTCATACTTTCTAGTTTGAGCATGTTCCAAGAAAACCGTACTCCTGAACTTACGAATTCTCCTTGATTATCTTTAGCATTTTGTCGAGCGTTTCGGCAAGAATTAATTTCTTCCAACCAAAAGTAAATGCTCGCAATTCAGCTTCAGTACTTGGGAGATTATTTACAATTTCTACTGCTTCTTCTTCTTGTATGCCACATTCTTTTACAAGTTGCTGCTTGAGTTTCTTTGCAGCCTTTGCATCAATTTTTGAAAATTTGGTAACATAATCATATGTCCATCGTTGTATCTGATCCATTGATTCAGTATCAACTTTTTCCATAATTTCTTTTACCTCTGGAATAGAAATGCCTTGTTTTTTCTTTACTTCTTCCATTCTTTAAACAACACCGAATGGTTTGATATGATCTAATCTAGTGATTAAGGTTTTTGGCCTGTTACCAAGTTTAACTATAAGTTTTACTGTTCTACGACCAGCTTCTGTCACTGTTCCCACTTTACCGTGATATCTTCTATGTGGCAATGCTTTGTGCTGTGAAGGATCTATGATTACCAAAACTTTGTCTCCTACAGCATACTCTCTAAGTAAGAAAGATACTCCTCTGACCTTATCCTTGGTCATAACGGATCGTGATTTATGCATAAAGCCGTGTGAGCGACCCTTTGGTTTCTTAGTAGTCATTAATCGCTAAGACTTGAGATGACCATAATTTAACACTTACTGGATACAAAAGAAAAGTAGTGAGGTATGGAAGTACGACACTTCCATCCACGGGACAGGATGAGACCAGTTATTCTTCAGACTCTTCTTTCTTTTTCTTCTTTGTTTCATCCTCTGGGTCTGAAACACCACCTTCGGTTAGTGTATAGAGAGCCTCTTGTTCTGGATGATGCGGACTGTCAACCATTCTTGCAATTCTCTTCTTACCTGATTTCTTTAGGTAGACACGATATGTTGAAGCATGTGCAACAACATTTCCTCCAACAGGTCTTGTTGGGTCACCAAAGAACTGATCAGGCGATGACTGGACTTGGTTTGTTGCAATTGCTGCTATATTGTACGTCTCAGCAGTTCTTGAAAGCAAGTGCATGAATTTGTTCAATCTCTGCTGTCTTACAGAGAGCGTTCCTCTGCCAAGAAATTCTGCTCTGAAAAGTCCCACAGCAGAGTCCACAACAAGTAATTTTATTTTATGCTCTTCAATTACAGGGCCTGCCTCTTGTAGGATTAATTCCTGATGAGCACTATTGTATGCTCTTGCTACTATAATTCGTTCAAGAACTTTTTCTGGATCAAGTCCTTTTGCTTTAGCAATTGAAACAATTCTTTCGGGTCTGAATGTGTGTTCTGTATCAATATACAACACTCCACCATCCAATCCACCTTCTTCTTTTGGTTTTTGAACAGTTACACATAATGTGTGACAAAGTTGTGTCTTGCCAGCACCAAATTCACCGTAAACTTCTGTTACGGCTTGTGTCTCAATTCCTCCATCAAATAGAGTATCAAGTGCATTAGTACCGGTCGTGATCTTTCCAATGTCTTGTCTTCTTTTGTAAATCTCAGTTGCAGTGACAAATTCTTTAGCAATTTGACCGTTATCAATTCAGCTGTTGTCTTGCTTTATTTACCAGATTTACAGCAGCATCAAGATCCATACCAGTAATTTCTGATATGTCCACTGGTCCTCTTATTACAAGATCCATGATATTATGAATTCCTGCATCACTTAGCTTCTTGGAAGTTACTGGGCCTACCCCATCTAGATTTTCTAATCTTAAATCGTCCATCTTACCGTATGGTACGGTACGAGTACCTAATAAGTTTATGGATGTAGGATTCTTTTACCTTGTCGGTTGTTTTTGTTGATTTTTCCATGTAATAGATCAGATCAAATAATTTCAAAATAAACAAACATAATCTTTTGAATCTATACCTCATAATTATTTATGCAGACTCTATACGAACACGAAACGGTTCATGTTTTAGGGTGTCACCACCTTAGAACATGGATCGATTGAGTCTGTTATTTTTTTTATTTTATTTTATGTAACAAAGACTGGACCAAATGTCCTTTAAACAGAAAATCAATTATTTTGTAGCCAAATACTGTAAGAGCAATAAATATCCCACTTGTGGGAAGAACTAACAGAGTATTTCCTAAAATAAGAGCCGATTTGAACGAAGCAAACCCTGAAAACATAATAAAACTCAACACAACAAATCCCAATATTTCAAAAATTACAATCTTTTTGGACAAAATAAGCGGATTTAGTGTCAAGGCCAAATTGTGCCAATTTTTGAATTAAAATGACAAGGTAGGTAACTTTTGACCAAAGATCAAATTAGACTATGATTTTTTTAAAATTACTGCTCTACTTTCTTCTTTTTCTCTGAGTTGGCTTGTTTTGGCCTGGGACTCTTTTTAGGATGAATCTTTTTCTAAAATTATCTTTGTTTCTTGTAATGGATATAGTTCCATGTCTTTCTCGTGATGGAACCTTTGGAGTTTGTCCTCTTACTTTTCCTGCTTTAGTAAGCGATCCGTGAGTTGGCACGGATGAACTTTATTTTAATTCAATTTATGTATTTGGGTATTGCCTACCAGTACTTTGTCTTGATAGTCTCAATTACTCTCTCGTGTTCTGGACCCTTTCTTCTTGCATATTTCTCCATTGCATTCAATGGAACACCACCCAAAGCTCTTGCAAGGCCAGTAAATGCCTTTCTCTTAAAAGTATTATTACTTCCTGTCTTGTCCATGAATTTCTGAATCCCATACTTGAAGTTGTGTTGCCATGTCTTGTACATGACACCTAGTTGTGGAGCAGTCAATTCATTTCCAATATCAAAGAACTCTGATTTTTCAAGTAGTCCTATTGGGACAAATGTAAGTGGAGTTACCGTAAACTGTGATTCGGGTTGTTCTAGTTCTAGTTCATTTATGAGGCGTATTGTATCCCACCCATCCTCTTCAGTTTCAGCATTATCAAGACCCATGATTAGAGTAAAAGCAGGAATCCAGTGATTCTCGTTTAGTGTTTTTACCCCTTCTTTTACAACCCAGTGCCATTCCTCTGGTTTGTATGGAGCAAGTTTCCTATCAGCATATTTTCCTATTAATCTAAGACTTCCTGTTTCAAATCCACATTGAACTCCAGTCTTGTTGTTTGGACCTGAACGGATTATCTTTGAAATGTTTGGAAGTAATTTTTCATCAGCAATTGCACCGGCTAAAGTACCATGAGTTGGATTGGTGTGTTCTATTCCACATGACATGACTGCTTTGAAGAGTTCTTCTAATGCTTCTCTGTTTGGAGCCATGTTCTTTGTCTTTCTTGGATCAAGGCCATAGACGAAGATATCATCACTATGAAGCCATGCATTTCGTTGTCCTCCTTTCTTTATGTTGACTTGAATCTCTTGTTTTACTTTTTCAGGTGAATAGTATCTCAATGGTCTTAGTGTAACATCACAAAACTTGCAACCTCTTCCACAACCTCGCATGACTTCTACCATTCCGTGCATGCTTGGCTCCACTATGTTTGGTATTTCATCAACTCCGGGTTCATCCCAGTAATGGATAAATCTACCATGGAATTTTTCTTCGTCTTTTCCAAATTCTTTAATCTCAACTTTGAAATCGCTTTTAACAAATGGATTCATGTTTTCAAATTCTCCACCAATAAGTTTGTTAAAGAATTCTCCAGCATGTCCGTCTATCTCTGGAGCTATACCACCAAGTTCTCCTTCTAGTACTGCATACAATCCATATTCTTGAATTTTCTTTGGATCATAATTATACTGCCAAGTTCCAGAAGCTCCAGCTATGACTTTGGCATTACTTCCGTTTTTCTTCTTTGCAGCATTAATCTTCATATGCAAGTCACGGTTGTAAAATTCGTCATACGATGTCTGTTTTCTACCATAAGTAAATGTCATAGTTACAGGACCCATTCCAAGAGGATCCATTTCATAAGTACCAACTACTTGAGTTTCAGGACCGATGAACTTGTCTACATGATCAGGATGTGCTACTACAACATCTTCTCTTTTGTATCCATCTCTTAGAAGAGCGGCTTCTACTTTACGTAGTCCATATGGAGCATAATCTGCAACACCATTTGTATTGCTTATAGGATTACAGATAAAGTCAAAGAGAACTTTGGGAGTAACTTGATCTTTTAGAATATAATACCAGAAACTGTTTTTTGGTCTGTGTGGGTCTACTGCAGGTGCACAACCAAAGAAGGTTGCTAAAGATATCCCACGATAGGGAGACATTAGTGTACGATCTGCAGTTAATACGATTTTAGGATGACCCAATTTTCAATTTCAATGACTTTTGAGAGCATTTTAAGTTTTCCAACAGTTCCACCGTTAATAGTTCTCAATCATGCCCGATTTGTTTCTATGAGTGAAACCAAACTCCTTGTTTGCAAGAAGAGAGGGACCATCAAAGACTGTACCATCCTTACATGCCATTACATCACCAAAGCAACAGCTACCACATATTCCAATTCCACATTTCATCATTCTTTCAATGCTTGCCTCAACATAGATCTTGTTTTCAGATGCAATCTGTACAACTTTGTACATCATTTTTTCAGGACCACATGTGTAAATTGCATCAAATTTATCAGATTTCAACAACTTGTCTATTACATCTGTAACAAGACCTTTTTCACCATAACTTCCATCTTCAGTTACAACAATTACTTGGTGTCTAGTTCCCGCTAGTAGTTTTTTTGCAAGACTTTCAAAAAAGACTTCGACTTGCATTTTTGCGCCCATAATTATAGTTACATCATCACTTTTCTTGAGAAATGTTACTAGTCGTAGAAGAGGAACAAGTCCTGTTCCTCCTCCCACTAGAAGTATCTTACCTTGTTTTATAGTAAATGAATTACCATAAGGACCCCTAATTCCTATTTGATCACCAACCCTTTTTGAAAATAATTCAGTTGTAGCAAGCCCATGTTTTCTTACTGTAAAAGCAGCTTTTCCATTTTCTTGCGATATCATGACACTCATAGGAATTTCATTTATGCCAGGTATCCACACCATAGCAAATTGTCCTGGAAGTACCTTTGATAGTGTTTCATCAGAAAAGAATAGAGTACGAACAGTGGGAGTTTCATCCACCATTTTTTCTATTGTTACTATCTTTGGAGTATCAAAACTTTTTTGCAATCCCAACCATCTCCTTTATCTTTGTAAAGTTTTTTCTTTCCATATACTTTGATATTCCATTATTAATTTCAGAGAATACTCCAGTCCATTTTTCCCCAACAGCGCTACCAATTTGTACAGCACTTGCCCCTGCAAGTAAAAATTCTACGGCATCTTCCCAGGTTGAAATTCCACCACACCCAATAATAGGAATATCAAACTTTGATGAAATTTCATAAACACATCGTACTGCAACCGGTTTGATTGGAGGTCCAGATAGTCCACCTATCTTATGACTCAGAAAAGGTCTTCCCGTTTCTACATCTATTGCCATTGCCCTAAGTGTATTTATTGCAGTTATGCCATCAATTCCACTCTCACATGCAGTACTAACAGTTTTCAGATAGTCTGAAGAGCCTAGACCCACTTTTGCAATTACTGGAACTTTAGATTCTTTTTTTACGGATTTAATTATAGCGCGAACAAGTTCTGGATCATCTCCCACTTCTAGACCGACTTTCTCAACATGAGGACATGATAGATTAAGTTCATATCCTAGAATCTTTACATTCTCAAATTGTTTTATCATGAATGTAAAGTCTTCAGGGATAGAGCCTACCAGACTAATAATTATCGGAATAGTTTGATTTGATGATAACATCTTTGCAAAGTATGGAGTCTCCAGGATTTGATAGTCCTACTGCATTTAGATATCCATTTCCTAGTCCGATTATGGTAGGGTTTGGATATCCATCCCATGGTTCTTTGCTAAGAGATTTTGTGACAAGTGCTCCTGCTCCTTCTTTATATAGACGGCCAAAAACGTCAAGCGATATACCAAGAATACCAGAAGCAAGCATGGTAGGTCTTTGAAGTACAATGGGACCTACACTGGTTGAAATGTCAGGACTCACTTCTAATAATAAAAAATAGTAGTCTTATAACGTTTGATGTGGTTTAGAATCCCTACTGTTACATTTTTTAGTAAGACATGAAAATGCACTTTATGCATTCTGTCATTTTAACAGAGTTGGGCGTTGCAGTTTTTGATGATAATAAATGTGTAAAATCATTTCCGTTTTCAAATCCTGCAGTCCAGTACGTAGATTTGAAAAAAGAGCAGATCAATCTTAATGAATTAGAACAATTTCTTGCCAATTTAGGAAGTATTGTTACCGTAAACGATTCTTCGTTGTTGAAATTATTGAGAAAAAAATCCATAGAGTCAGATCTCATGGATGAGAAGAAGATAGAGACTATACAATCTTCAAAATTGCACGTCCTTGTAGATTCAGGCTTTGCCACAGATGAAGGAGATGCCAGAGGAAAATTACGAGAATTTGCACTCAATTTATCATCATCTAGAGTAACCGAGATTTCTGAGAGTCCAGATTTACACATAATTCAGGCAATTAGCACCTTAGACGAGACAGACAAGATAATTAATTTACTAAGTTCCAGAGTAAGAGAGTGGTACGGATTACATTTTCCAGAACTTGACAATCTAATTGATACAATAAGTGGATATTCAAAAATTGTCACGGCAGGAAGAAGAGATGATCTTACTCAGAATACGTATCTTGAGGCTGGTTTTCCGGAAGAGAAAGCAGAAATGTTATCACTATTACAAAAAAAGAGTAGAGGTGGTCAGATCTCAGATGAAAATCTTGCAATAGTTCAAAGTATTTCAAAACAGATTTTAGAACTTTTTGAATTAAGACAATCACTTGAGAAACACATCGAGTCACAAATGGAGTTAGTGGCGCCAAACATTTCTGTCATACTAGGCTCTGCAGTTGGAGCAAGAATACTTGCAAAGGCAGGAAGTCTAAAGAGACTTGCAATGATGCCAGCTAGTACAATTCAAATTCTTGGTGCAGAAAAGGCATTGTTTAGAATCACTCAAAACAGGTGCCCAGCCACCCAAACATGGTTTGTTGTTCCAGCATCAATTAGTTCATGCTGCTCCAAGATGGCAAAGAGGCAAAATTGCAAGAGCAATAGCTGCAAAAGCTGCAATTGCTGCAAGAGTAGATGTCTATGGAGCAGGTAGAAATGACACATTACTTGAGAAACTCAACATACGTGTCACTGAGATAGGAGTAAAATACAAAGACCAGCCAGAAAGACCAGCTTTCCAGCCACGTAGACAAGAAGACCAACGCGATAGAAGATTTGGAGGAGGAGGTAGAGGCGGCAGAGAGGGAGATAGAAGATATGGTGGAGGTAGAGATGGAGACAAGCGAAACGACTGGCAGAAGAGCAAGAGAAAAAAGTTTGGAAAACGAAGAAGATAATATTTTTTGGGTAAAAAGTGAAGGGGAAAAAAGACTTGCAACCATAAATCTGGTACCCGGAAATCAAGTTTACAGAGAAAAATTAGTAAAAATAGATGATGAAGAATTTAGGATATGGGATCCTTATCGTAGTAAACTCGGAGCTGCCATAATGAATGGTCTTCAGTTTTTACCTATTGTAAGAAAAGCTAAAATTCTCTATCTTGGAGTATCCACAGGAACTACTGCAAGCCACGTATCAGACATTGTTGGTCCAAGCGGGATTGTTTTCGGTGTGGAGCATTCAAGCAGAGTCGCAAGAGATTTTTTGGAAAGAGTAGCTTCGTTTAGATCAAACATTGTTCCAATTTTACAAGATGCTCGTAGTCCCAAAGAATATTTTTCAGTGTACGGACCAGTAGATGTTGTATATGTTGACATTGCCCAGCCAGATCAGACAGAAATTGCAATACTAAATTGTAAGACATATCTAAAAAAAGGAGGGTATATGATGCTTGTAGTAAAGACAAGAAGTATCGATGTTACAAAAGAACCAGCTCAAGTAATGCGTTCAGAGATAAAAAAATTAGCAGTAAACTTTGAGATAATTCAGGAGATTAATCTAGAGCCATATGAAGGAGATCATGGTATGATTATAGTTAAATACCTAGGATGATTTATTTAGCAATATTTTGATTGGTTTCCAACTCTTTCTGACAAAGACTGGAACATCACCATTTTGAGATATCCATTGTTTGATAAATCCCATAGTTTTAGAGTCTGACGGATATCCACTTCCCAAATCATGATTTTTTCGTAGTTTTTCAATCTCCCTATCCCTGTTTACTTTGGCAATAATTGATGCTGCAGAGACTACGGGATATTTTCTATCAGCATGATGACTTGAGATAATTTTTCCAGTGCGAGCAATATTTGAGATATATAATCCAAATCGTTTTGGATTTACATCACATGAGTCAACGTATGATGAACTTGCCCCAAGTTTTTTTATTACTTTGGCCATATAGTCAGCTTCAAGTTGATTTAGCAGATTTTTGTTAACATGCCTATCTATGATTCTTGGAGGAATTTTTGCAACATAATAAGAGTCAACTATAGACAATATCTGAGTATACAAGTTTTCTCGCGATTTTGGACTAAGTTGTTTTGAATCCTTGACACCAATTGCAGAAAGATATTTAATCTTACTTCGTTCAATAGAAATTCCAGCTATAACAAGCGGACCTAAGACTGAACCTCGACCTGCGTCATCTACTCCGCAGACTAGCATTTTGATTATTCTTGCGTTAGATGTATTAAATCATTTTAGGTATAACAAAATGTTGGAGTTTGACCTTGCAGAGATAACAGAAGGGAGTACAAAGCTTCTAGTACCAAGAGAGTCATTATCAGAAAAAACACCGCCAAAAGAACCGGCGTTTTTTAATCCAAGGGCTAGAATTAGTAGAGATTTTTCCATAATAGCATATTCTGCATTTCTTAAAAATTTTAAGGGTCCAAAGATCTTTTTGGATTCACTTGCTGGGATTGGTGCAAGAAGCATAAGAGTTGCAAATGAAATCAGTTCAATAGAAAAAGTTGTTGCAAATGATGTAAATACTCAAGCACTTGAAATTGGAAAAAGTATTGCAAAGTTAAATCAAGTAACAAAATGTGAGTTTTCTGAAAATGAAGCATGTAGATTTCTGAGTCTTCATTCATCAAGAGATGGACGTGGTGCAATTGTTGATGTAGATCCTTTTGGCTCACCTTCACGCTATCTTGATTGTGCAATCAGAGCTACGTTTCATGGAGGGCTCTTGTCAGTCACTGCTACTGACCTGACTGTATTACACGGAATATTTCCAGAAGCATGTCAACGCAAGTACTATGGAACTCCAGTTAGAACCACATATGGAAATGAGATAGCATTACGACTTGTTCTTGGATGCATGAATCTTGTTGCGGGAAGGATGGATATCATGATAGCACCATTATTTGTGCAACATAGTATGCATTACTACAAGGCTTATGTCAAAATACTTGTTAGAACAAATACCAAAAATTGTATGGGATATATTTTACATTGTGATAATTGTGGTAACAGAAAAGTTGTACAAGAGATTGAACATGTATGCAATATTTGTAATTCAAAGGCAAAACTTGCAGGACCTCTTTGGATAGAGAATCTTCATGACAGGAATTTTGTGGACGCAATGATATTAGAAGAAAAGAACTTGAAGGTTGACAAGTCGTGTGTAACATTCCTAGAAAAGTGTCAGGAGGAAGTAGACATGGCACCTTCCTATTTTACCTTGGATGAGATCGGACATAGAAATCAGTCGGCGCCACCTTCTCTAGATAAGATAATAGAAAAAATTCAAGGTATTGGACTAAGGGCTACAAAAACAAGTATGAATCCAACGGGGTTTAAGACAGATGCCAGAATTGATGAAATTTTATCTCTTGTTTAATTTCCAAGATACCCTAAACAAACATAGTATAATTCGCTGCTAGATTTTCTACTTGCTTGTGGTTTTCTTAGCCTGAACTTTGGCAAATTTTTTTCGAATATAGTCTCGGAATTCAATGGAATATTGACCATCAAATACTTTGAATAAAGCATTACCTTTTCGTGCCAAAACTTGGTCCATAATTTTACTTGCTGCATAGTTAAGAGAGATTTGTCTTCCATGATCCACATCCCATTGTCCAGTAACTGTTGGTGAGAGATCACATATTACGGCGTTAATTTTACCTCCAAAATACTCAAAAATTTGTTCTACAACAGATTCATCCTCAATATCGCCCCTGATTATATGAACATCTTGAATTTCTTCCACAAATGCTTTGTCAATACCCATAACTTGTCCTTTATTTCCTGCAAGTTCTTTTGCAACTTGAGTCCATCCACCAGGAGAACATCCCAAATCTAAAACAAAAAATCCAGGACCAATTATTCGATAAGAGGTATTCAGTTCTTTTAGTTTGTATGCAGCTCTGCTTCGATATCCTTCTTTGTGAGCTAATCTTCTATACAAGTCACGCCTTGCATCAATTAATTTCATTTCTTTACCTTCTTGGTAGAAAGTTCAGTTAAAACCCATTGTTCAATTAAAGGGCAAGTTCGTGGACTAATTTCTCCTTCAAGGGTACATTTTGATTCAACCGGACAAATTAAACATGGTGCAGATTCTATTGATTGTGTAGTTACTGGTACATGTGCAATTTTTAGCTTGTAAGTCCAACGACCATTCTCAAGAATTTTTTCTCTTTTTACAAGATGTTGTCTCTCAAGCTTTAGTGCAAGTCTAGAACCATCTCTACTGGATAGTTTGAGTTTCTTCCAGAGTTCACTTTGGAACATCCCATTGTCTCCACGTTTTGCAACCAAGCCTAGAACAGTTGTTTTTAATTTTTCCATATCCAGACCTTCTATCTGGAAGTTTTCTATCTCCTTTTCATCAATCTCTTCAAGTTCTTCCTCTAAAAGTTCAGCCTCTTTTTTCAGTTCAGCCTTGGTCTTTTTCTTTTCAGGTTTAGCAATTTCCTTTTTCTTTTCAGGTTTAGCAATTTCCTTTTTCTTTTCAGTCTTGACTACTACCTTTTTTTCTTCAATCTTTTTGATTGATTTTTTTTCTTTTTTAGCCATGATGGTTCAATAATAACAAGAAGTTATTCCTCAAGATTACAAATACTCGTGCAATATAATAACATATAATTTTCTTATTGTACGTTAAAGTTAGCCTTTACACTGGTACTATTTTGATTAGTCTTGTCCTTCATTTCTACCACAATCTGATAAAGACCTGCTTTGTCAATAACAGGTGAAAAAGTATCTTGAATTGGCAGAGTAGCAGCATTCTGTGCAAAGCATTGTGAAAAATAGGCATGTTGGACTATTACCTGCATTGGAGATGTATTTGGATCATATATTGTCATATACAGATCTCCACAATCAAATGCCGTATTATTTACCATAACTCTAAAGTTAAGTGGTGCCGATATAGGATAAGAACTGTTTAGATTCAACAATCTAATGTCATTGTCTCCTTGTTGTCCAGTTTGTGTTTCAAATTTAAATTGCCACATGTTTAATTTTCTATCAGGTTGTCCTAAAACATCAGATAATACAAATCCTCCAAAAATCAATGAAACTATAACAGGAAAGACAAAAACAAGATAAGCAATTTTTTTGACTGCCAATTTGTAGTATAACCGCTCTAGTTCCCATATATCTATTTGGTCGAAAAACATCTAATTGATAAATTTGACGAATAAGTTAAATCACAGCCAAGCCAATAGCCGCTAGATGCGGCTTAGAAAATTCAGAGTGCAAGGTTATCGTTGTATTCATGATTCTGGTGAAATTAAAGTAGGAGATCTTGCTGCATTTGTAGGAAGAAATGAAAGTGGTAAAACCACAATTTTAGAAGCTCTCACATTGCTCAACAAGGACACAAAGGTTTCTGATCTAGATTTATGTGATGAAATGACCGAAGTTCTCAAATCAGAAATTAGATTAGCTGAAGGTGAGTTTGTACTAAGTGAAAAGGAGACTTCATTAATTCGAGAAAAATTTCCAAATCTCCAAGATATAAAAAAGATGATGATTTACAGGACTAATAAGAATCCTAGAATACAATATGATTTTGGTGAAGTAAAAATTAGTGGTGAAGCTAGCAAGAGACTCAACTCATGGGAAAACTTTGTAGACAGAATCAAGTCATTTGTATTAGCAATGCCAAACCCCATACGAATTAGAGCCGATACCAAATTTCTAGATGCACCTCCACCACGAACACGCGAAGTTTTCATGGATATGATGGCGGAATTCAATAATAACATCTACCTGATTGCATCACAAGATCAGCAAGTAATTTCAGAGTGGAAGAACATCTTCCAAGACCTAGAGAGTATATTTGACAATATGCTGATAGGAACAAACGAGCGCTCAGCATTAGACAATTTCATCGAAGATAAACTACATCCTCGATTTGTTTACTTTTCAGACTACAAGAAGATACTTGGAAATATTGACTTGGAGGAATTTGTGAGAGAATCAAAGGGAATTAAAGCAAAGGGATTAGAATATGTGGAGGAATTTGACAAGGCGGAGACTGTCAATAATTTATTTTATTTGGCAGAGCTTGATGCTCAAAAGCTTGAAGAGGCCAAAAATAGTCCATCAAGACTCATAAAATTATTAAACATTTCAAGTAGAAGATTAAGTGAGAGACTCAATCCAGCATGGAAGGGGGATCCAATTCATGTTGAATTAAGATGGAACCCAGGAAATGTTTTGAGTGTAGTTATCTCAGATGTTCACAAAGATGGCACCGTTACAAACACAGGACTACTTAACAGAAGAGCTGAAGGATTCAAGTGGACTTTTTCATTCATTGTAAATTTTGCGGCAGAAACACAAAAGGCAGAATTGAAAGAAGCAATATTATTACTTGACGAACCTGCCAGAAACCTACATCCTGCTCAACAGAGAGGAATTTCAGATCTACTAAAGGGTCTAGCTGGTTCAAATCAAATATTATATGCCACCCACTCACCGTTTATGATATTTGATTATACTCAGGGCAATCTGCTTGTAGTAGAGCTTGATAAGAGAAAACATCTAAGTAAGATCTATTACGATTACTGGAACGCAGATGATCAAACCCTTATTCCAATTTTATACGGCCTGTCAAGAGGTCTTGTTGAATCCATAGTAGACAAGCAAATTGGTTTCAATTCAAGACCCGTGATAATAGTTGAGACCATGTCTGATTGCATGTATCTAAATGCATTTGACAGATTCCTAAAGGATCCAAATCTATCCATGAATCCGCTCAACATAGTTCCAGCATACAACAAGAATTCAGTCATGTCCCTTGCAATATTTTATAAAAATCATGGGTATGACACTTTCATTTTATTGGACAATACGGAAGAATCAAGAAAAATTTCTACAGAACTACAATCAAATGAATTCAAATCAGTACAGATGGTGTTCTTTGAACTTGCAGGACAGCCAAGGCTATTCATAGAAGACCTTTTGGTAGACGAAGATTATCTTTATGCAGTAAACCAGACTTATGAAGTCAAACTAAGAAAAGAAGGATATGTCACATTAACGAAGGATCAAGTATTAAGCAAGGGTAAGAAAAGCATTATAGATAATCTAAACGAGATTTGGAAGGAAAATCAGCATCAGGGTTGGGAAACGTTTGACAGAGAAGAAATTTGCAGATATATTTGTGAAAAAATGGTATTAGGTGAAACGGACTTTTTATCAGATAAAACAAAGGACCAATTCAGGTCATTATACAGATTGATTGCTGAGAGAATAAGACAGAATCAAAACCTAGTATCACAGACATCTACAACTTTTAGTAGATAGAGCTGAAAAATATCAACATTTGTACTTTACTCATAAATTACATGCCAGTGAAGATGAAAAAGTATGATTCCCTATTAAGATTTAATTGAGAGATTGGTTTTTCAGTCTATGAGTAAAGTGTTATTAAAATCAGTCATTCTTATTGTCCTACTTGTTAGTAGCATATTTACAACATATACTGTACAGCAAGTTAATGCATCTCCTTCAGTTGTAACCGTAACTACTACAAATACAGGTGGAATGACAGTACTGTCTATAAGCAATAATGCAAATAGCACTATAGGTGTAGTTTCATTCATTTTACAAATAAACGGCGGCACTTTCAAATCATTCAATCTGGATAATAATTGGGCAGGTATGAAAACTTCCCCAACTACTCTTGCATTTAGTGCAATAGAACCACTAATGTCAGGAGAATCAACATCTTTTCAAATCAAAACAGATCAGCAGATACCTAACATGACATGGAGTGCATTTGATTCAAATAACATTCAAGTTGGCTCTGGCAATATTGGTACTCAAACACCTAGCAATACTCAAACACCTAGCAATACTCAAACACCTAGCAATACTCAAACACCTAGCAATACTCAAACACCTAGCAATACTCAAACACCTAGCAATACTCAAACACCTACAAGTACGCCAGTACAACAAACAGTACAAGGAATATTGAGCTCATCAACATTTAGAATAATTCCCTCAACTCCTGGAATAGGCAATCATGTACGTATAGTCGGTCTTAGTTTTTCTGCATCAACCAACCTTGATTTGTTTATAGGCAATAACAAGATAGATTCATTTTCATCTGATGGAAATGGAAATTTTGTTGCAACTGCTGTCATACCAAATTCTGAACCAGTTGGAAGTGTTGAATTTATTCTAAAGGATCAGCAGGGTAATCAAAAATCATTTTCTACAAATCTGGAAGTAGCACAGCAACATGGAAGTGTAGTATCTAAAACCATTCCTTTAACAATAAATTTGGATCCCATATTTCATCGAGGAGAAACAAAAATAATTTCAGGTACAGCGACTCCAGGAACCACTTTAACTCTCACTATTTTTGACTCAAACGGATCCCCAACAACGACAATGACGGCACTTGCTGATAAAAATGGAAATTATGCGGTTAACGAAAATGTGTCTGTAGATGCAGTGTTTGGAAAATATTCAGTAACTATCTCCGATGGAAAAGATCAAGTTTCCAAAGGATATAGTATCGTAACAACTCATCAGATTTCAGTTATAACATCGTCACAAAGATATGACCCAGGACAAGTGGTTGTCATGAACGGTACTTCAATATCAAATCAGATTGTGAGTTTTCTTATTGCAGATCCTTCAGGTCATCCAATTTATTCAACAAGTGCAAACGTAACATCTGCAGGCATTGTCTCAGCAACATATCAATTAGAAACCACGGCTACAGATGGAACATATTCAATAACTATTACTCAAGGTAATGACGTATCAGAAATTTACTTTGGAGTGGGAGAAGATCCATCTCCTCCCATAACAATGACTATGGATAAACTCAGTTATACAGATGCTGATAACCCAGTACTTAGCGTAACAGGTCCTCCATCATCAACCCTCAATCTTATCATAATAGATCCGTCAGATAAACAAAAGTTTTCAGATATCATAACATTAGGGCAACAAGGACAAGCGACATATTCTTTCAATTTAACATCATATACACCAGGCATTTATTCAGCAGTAATCACCCATGCAGATCAAAAAGTCGAAAAAGACTTTGCAGTTGGTCTATCAGTAGGCTCTGGAACAATTCTGCTCAATACAGTAAAGGATACATATCTACCTGGCGATAACATCATAATTATTGGATCAGCCAATCCAGATACTCTACTTCAAATTTCTTTGATTGATCCTAATGGAGCATTGATAAAAACAATACAGACATTTGCAGATAAAAGCGGTCACTTTTCTTCATTTGATTTTAATGTACCATTTATTGCAACACCTGGAACATGGAAACTTGATGCTACAAGTGGAATAAACGATCATGTCACAAACATAACTGTGAAATCATCTACACAGGGAATTACTGTCAAACTAGATAGATCATCCGCCACTTATACAAGAGGAGACGTCGTTTCAATTTCAGGAACTGATGCTGGCAATTCAGCATCTGTATACGTTAAGATTGGAAATAATAGCACGACTATTGAGACCTTATCAACAGCATCAACAACCTCAGGTGATTACAATACAGATTGGGTAGTTCCGAACAATATCAGTCCTGGAATATATTCAATTGAAGCATCATCCCCTACTAGTAAATCCACTATCAGCATAACGATTCAATAATATCTCCATTAGCAATATTTTTTACATCCACAACTTGTCAGCAATTTATGAATCTGAGGGACAAGATTGCAGAGATACCCGATTTTCCAAAAAAAGGAATTTTGTTTAGAGACATCAGCCCTCTTTTAAGAGACCCTGCTGCTTTATCACTAGTAATAGAAGAATTTACAAAGATAATCCATCCAAATGATGTTGATATTTTTGCAGGGATAGAGTCGAGAGGCTTTCCATTAGCTTGTGCATTAGCTCTCAAATACAACAAAGGAATGATAATGATTAGAAAACAAGGAAAACTACCAGGTGCTACTCATAAGGTATCATACAGTATTGAATATGGAAGTGCTACAATGGAGATCCAAGTTGACGCGTTAAAGAAAGGACAAAAAGTCTACATTTGTGATGACTTGCTTGCAACTGGTGGAACAGCAAAAGCTGCTGCAAAATTAGTTGAAAAGATTGGCGGCAAGATATCAGGTTTTGCTTTTATTATAGAATTAACAGATTTGAAGGGATCAAAAGTTATCAAAGACTACAAACAAAATGCGCTGGTGAAATATTGATAGAGCAGGCGGAGATAGGCATTTTTGGCGGAACTGGAATATATGATTCTGGTTTACTTGCTGAAAGCAAAGAGATCAACGTAGAAACACCATTTGGAAAAACTTCAGATTCCATAACAGTTGGAATTTACAAAGGAAGAAAAGTTGCATTCATGCCAAGACATGGTAAAAAACATACAATTCCACCTCATTTAATAAACTTCAGAGCAAATATTTGGGCATTCAAAGAGATGGGAATTAAAAGAATCATTGCGCCATCTGCAGTTGGAAGTTTAAAAAAAGAATTAAAACCTGGCGATGTGGTACTTCCATCACAATTTATAGATTTTACAAAATCAAGAAAATACACACTCTATGAAGACGGTAAAGTAATTCACATATCTGTAGCAGATCCATTTTGTCCAGAGCTGCAAAATGTTGTTTTGGATGTTTCAAAAAAAATGAATCTTCACATACATAAAGATGCTACATACATTTGCATTGAGGGACCTAGATTTTCAACAAGAGCAGAATCAAAATTTTACAAAAATGTCATAGGTGCAGATATCATAGGAATGACTCTAGTTCCAGAGTGTCAGCTTGCAAGAGAAGCTCAGATGTGTTATGTGTCAATTTCTACAGTAACTGATTATGATGTATGGGCTCAAAAGCCTGTTACTGCAAAAGAGGTTTTAGAGACACTATCAAAGAATGTAGGCACTACAAAGAATATACTTGGTCTGCTTTTTGACTTAATTCCACAACAACGCGGTTGCTCATGTCACAAGGCATTTGAAGAAGCACAATTCTAGCCATCTGCAAAGGAATCTTTTGTCAATCCTTCAGGAAGAGTAATATCTCCACGAACAAGTTTTTGTTGTAATTCGTTTATCACTTCGTCTATGTCATAGCCAAGTTTAATCAGATTCTTTTCAACTGTCTTTGAAATTTTTGCTCCAATATTATGTCCTCCAATTCTTCCAAACGCTATTGCTTGAAACTTGAATGGATTACCATCAATGTTAAAAGTACCAGTTATCTTGGCGGCTATTTGACTTCCACGAACATTATTAATATGAACTTGAATATCCATGTAAAACTTAGATCTCTATTGCTTTGTTAATAGAATTTTCTATAAGAAAATTCCAGTGTTTATCATCTTCAATCTTAAAGTCCTTAACCTTAAGTTGTATTATTTTTTCATCAACACATTCGTGTTGAATTTCATCATTTTGTTTTATCTTTACTAGCTTCCATTTCTCCTTGTGTTTTTTAAGGTTGCATAAAAGCACAGCCCATTTTTGATCTGGAGATATTTTTGGCATTCCTACATAGTCTACTATACTATCAATACCAAGTTGCTTTTCTTCACAAAAAATTTTCTTACATTTTACACAACGCCATGTATCAACTGAACCTATAGTTCTTTTTTCATAATTAACATTGGTCACTCCAAAGTAAACTATTTCATGATTGCAAGATTCTGTATCTGTAGACATGTTTCCTCCTCCATTATCGGTCATATTTAGTTCTTGCATCATCATATGGTTTTTCTAAAATAATTGAAATGTTATCAACCAAAAGATTCTTCTTAAAGGGAATATTTTCTCGTTCGCACATTCTCCTATACATGTTAACAACTGCAAATCTTGGATGCATTGATTCAAACTCCGTCTTTGTGATATCAATAAATCCTCCATTTTGAATAAGACTTGTTGCAGCTTGATTTGCCTCACCCTCTGAGATATTCAGATGTTGTGCTATATCCTGAGCAGACATTTTTCCTTTTTTTACTACTAAAACATAGACCTTAGATTGAATATGAGATAGTCTAAGTTCTGAAACAATATTTTCTTCAACTGTATCAATATTAACACTCATAGATATCGAGACTCATAACGCCATAAATAAACATGTTAAATCACAGTTGAAATTAAATATGGAATAAAGATAATTCTTTCATGAGATTAATTATAGGATTAACTGGAAGTTCTGGAATTCTATATGGTGTAAGAATGTTAGAGATTCTCAAGCAATGCAAGGTTGATGTTCATCTGATAATGACAGAATGGGCAAAAAAATGTCTGATACTAGAAACTGATTATGATTTGAAATATGTAAGATCATTAGCAGAGCATTATTCTGATGATGTAAATATGGCAGCAAGTGTTTCAAGTGGAACTCATAAGACAGATGGAATGATAGTGATTCCTTGTACAATGAAAACACTTTCTAGTATTGCTAATGGTTATGAAGAAACTCTAGTAGCAAGAGCTGCAGGAGTTACAATGAAAGAATCTCGTAAATTAGTTCTAGTTCCAAGAGAGACTCCACTTACCAGCATACATCTTGAAAATATGCTCAAACTTTCTCGAATAGGGGTAATAGTATTACCTGCCATGCCGGGATTTTACAACAGGCCAAAGAACATTGACGATATTTTAAATCACATAGTAGGAAAATGCCTCGATCAGTTTGGAATTGAGCATAATCTATTCAAGAGATGGGAAACTACCTAAATTCCAAGTCATATAATTAGTCAAGTCCAATAATGAAACGTTCTCATCTAATTTGAGTCTAAATTCTAAGAGTGTTTATATTTGGATTATGGATGAATGAAACAGAATATCGTTGGCAAGCTACAAGAGCAGATACTCTAATGACAAGTCATTTGATTTTATAATTCCCCTAATGGTCTTACTATTTTTGGGTGTAGTATACATGCTATCATTAAGAGCTTCAGAAGGGTATGTCAGTTTCATATTAATCGGAATAGCTGCTGCAATTATGATTTATTGGGTAAGAGTATTAAAGAAGATGACAACTGAGAACAACGTCCCACAGTATACACCAAAAGAGGCAGATACAAAGAACTGGGTCTATGATCTCATAAAAGGAGAAAAAGAAATAATATTTGTAGCAGAGGTACCAGGTCCAGAGGACCAAGTAACTGTCAGATTAATTGATGGAATTTTATATGTTCGTGGTTCTGGACACTTTTCAAAAGAAGTCCCAATTGAAACAACACCAGACATGGGAATTCATGATTTCAAATATAGAAACGGTGTTCTTACGTTAAAAATTAGAAAATTAGAAACTCTTTGATTCTTCTAGTTTTGCTGGTAGATACTTGTCTGTAATATTGGTAAGACCGTACTTTGAGAATGCCTCAAGTTCTGCCTTTCTTTTTAACTTGAGAAACACTTCTAATTGTTTCTTCCAATTTCCTTCTTGATATCTAGGATCTTTTTGAAGGTCATAAATTCTCTTTATGTCAGATTCCGTCATAGGAATTGTCGGTAGTTTATATTTTTCAATATCAGTTGCCCAAACACCTAACCATTTTGCATCAGGTACTGTCAATTCTCTCAAATGAGCTGCATTTGCAGAACCGGATTTTATCACCATTGCAATGTGTTCGCCATACACATCACCATCTGCTAGAATAACTACAGGCAAACCCATTTCGGTGTTCAGTCGTCTCAGTAGATTTCTTGTTGACCTAGGAGCTTGACCTGCCGTATCAACAATTATAGATTTAAATTTTTTATGAACTTTTTCTTCAACAAACCTTGTAAAAAGACCACCCTTTTCTATGGCAATAACAAGTTCTGCACTAGTATCAACAAGCTCTGCACTGCTTAAACTTGGACCTATTAGATATCCGTCAGGATGATCTGAGAGATTCATTCTCTTTCCTTCATAACCTGGAACAGTATATTCAATTGTCAAGTCTCCAAAGACACTACTTCTTTCCTCAGGAAATATATGAAATTCTTCACGAGGACTTGTAAGTACTGCTTCCAAGTCTACTATAATATTATCAGACTCGGGCTGATCTTCAAAATCAATACTAAACGCCTGTGAAGAATAATAAATGTCTCTTAATGTAGATGACTTTCCTTCTCTAACCAACCTATTGACAAAGAAAGCAAGCCATGCAAGCTGTGTATAGGAACGTAATTGTGACATGTTTCTTGAACTACGAACAGCACTTGCGCTACCCAAAATGTATTGTCTTATTTTTTTATCATAAACAATATTGCTTACTGATCTACTCGGAATTACAAATTGTGGAAATTTTCCTTTGTCAAGACTATCGTAGATGTTAATACCTTGTTGTTCCAATAAAGACAACAATCTCTTTTTTCTTGTTTCTGCAGTCTTTGCACTAGACTTGTTCTTCAATCTCACTTCCCATCCTTATCAGTTGATTATAATTTGGTTCTTTTTTCTTACCAGCAAGTTCTGTTGCAAATTGTGCAATTAGTGGTACATATTTTGAGTAAAGATTTGCTCTCTTTTTTGCCATATCAGCTGCTCCTTGTCTAGACATATGAACAGCCAATTTTCTTGCAAGATATTGTAATGCATTTTTTAATTCCCTTTCAAGCTCAGGCCTATCTGCTACGTTTTCTTTTCCTACGGTTTTGTACGGAATTCTTGTGGAACAGATATGAGATACTATCACAAGAGGAGGATCTCCCTTTATTTTGTATCTAGCCCATTCAGTCTCATTTACTATTTTGAGGACTACATCACTTCCTTCATCATATAGAAGCGGTATACGATTAGCAAAACGATAAACTTTGAGACCAGATGGTGGAATATCACCCCCATAAGCAATACCCATCTCTACAACAAATGGAAATCCAGAATATGCTGATGCGTTACGTTGCCAGACAGCTGCAAATTCCGGGTTGAAAAATTTCATTATTCCTTTAGAAAGAGGTTCCTCTCCTAAGGGCGCCAAGCAACTTGGATCTGGAGCAAGGAACTCTTCAAATTTTTGGAGTGCATCAGCCAGTTTTACTAATTCTTCATTTGTCATACTACCTATTCTTTTATCGGGCTTGAATTTGGCAAAATCACAGAACTTTTCTGCGGTGGTAGGTCCAACCCTTTGGAATCGCTTGGTCAAAAAGGTGAGAAGGGTATCTCCCTGGACGGTACTTGCAAGTTGCTTGTAATATGGGCTCTCTCTGTCTAATTCTATTGCATGTGATTGAGACTCGCCAAAGTCCCAGTATGTAATAGTTTTATTGGCAATATCAATATCGTCGATTCGGATTTTTTTCAATCCTTCAAAATCAATATTTAGAAAAGACATTACCGAAATCACGGTTCTTACAGGCTTTGAGATATCAGACCAGCGTTTTTGTGCTTTTTCTAAAATCTCATTTGGAGAGAGGTTTTTCTTTAAACCCAGTTCTTTTTTGACTTTATCAATCATCTTGTTGTCAATGGTTGGAATCTGATAATGTGTATCTGTGATCATTCTTCGGATAGTCTCAACATCAATACCGTGAGGATGAGGTTTGATGACAGTAGGTGGACGAGGCATGTCCTTAACAATTCGCGGATAGTGGAATTTTTCACCACTTGGATCTTCAAATGTTATTGACGCATATGGAGTAATCAGAGAAGTCTGAGATACATAATCACGGACTTTGGAACCTGCTTTTGAATAATCTCCTTCAAGAACAATACTTACTGCAAGACCTGTCTTAGATCCCTCTTTTGTTGTATGTTTTAGAATTACAGGTTTGTTTTTCTGAATGTCAAGTAACATTACAAATTCATCAAGTGTTTTACCATCTGAGCAGCTCTTTACAGTGACTGGTTTGTTTGTAGTAATCTGACCATAGAGAATAGCCATTGTAACTCCAAGACCAAACATACCCCTAGTCTGCTTAAGACCAAATTTAGAACCATAAAGAACTGTACCAAAAGCAAGTGGGATGTGTTCAGGTTCAATACCTGGACCGTTATCTTTCACAGTTAAAACATAATGTTTTGGATCTGGTTTTTCTGCATCTACTGCTTTTATTGAAAGATGAATGTCTGGAAGTATCTTCTTTTGATCACATGCGTCAAGTGCATTTTCTACAAATTCTCTAACAGATGTGTAAAGTGATCTAGTTGGATTACTAAATCCTGCAAGATCTCTATTTCTATAAAAGAATTCACTTGGAGATATTTGGCTGAAGACTTCTTTACTCAAGGATATTTCCTCCTTCCCAAAGTTGAAGTCTCTCTAGTTTTTGTCTTCTCCTTGATTCTTGAAGATCATTGTAAACTTTGCCATGAGTGCTACCACTAGAAATAGATGTTATTGCATTTACAGCAGATTTTAGTTGAGTTCCATCCCCAATCAAAGCAACGGTTCTACCATAAACAGATACTTTTGCACCACTCAAGTCCTCGATATTTTTTCTAACTCGTCCACCTTCTCCTATTATTCGACTCTTTATACGCTCAATTTGAGCAGGAGATTTTCCTACAAATTGACGTAAATCCATTACATGTAGAGAAGTCTCTTCTTGGACAAGACGTAGTGCATTCTCTGCAGAGAATCCACGACCTATGGCCATCACAATTTCTTCGGCCTTAAACGGCATTACATTTTCAACATCTCCCACTCCCTTTATGACTGTCTCGCCTGTTTGACCATCCACTGATAATGAAACAGAACAAATTTTTTCTATCTTGGCTTTTATCTTTCCTGATTTTCCAATCAATACTCCAACTCGATCAACTGGGATTAGTATAATTTTCTCAAAGATCATTTTGTAACCCTCTTAAACACATCAATTGGATTGTCCACCGTTAGTCCTCTCTTAACAAAGAATCTAGTAATATTACTAATATCTCTTTCAAGAAATTCTTTGGTTTTAGGATGTCTTATATCTACCGCAGAGCCAAAATCAAAAACTACCGGCCCTTCTTTTGTTTTGAAAAGATTATACTCTGAAAGATCTGCATGAACAAGTTCGGCTTTTTGATAGAGATCAGAAATAATTGTTATCGACTTTTCATAATCAGCATAATCTACTTCTGATTCAACCAATGTCGGAGATGGAACACCACCCGTTCCTACAAATTTCATTACCAGAATATTTTTTACTACAGTTATTGGTTCGGGACATAGAATTTCACAGTTAAACGCCTTGCTCAAATTTCGAAATTCTTTTCTTGCCCACAACTCTACAAGAGATCTAGTACCGCTTTTTATTCGTGTAAACCTAGGATCTCCAATAAGGTAAGGATATCGCTTTTTAAAGTTCGATGTTGTTACGAGATAAATTTTTACTGCAAGATCATTACCAAATGGGTCAACTCCCCAGTATAGTTGAGACTCTTTTCCAGCACCAACTGCGCCATTGACGTAAGAAATAATGCCATTATTTATCAGCCGTGAGAGAGTCATCACAGTAGATTTGTCAAAGACTGCTTCGAGCACTTTGTCTTTGTCAAATATGTCCTTCCCTGTTTTTCTCCCCCTTGCCTTACCAGCAAGTTTAAGATTCATCTTTCTTGCCAATTTGTCTTGGAGTCCTAAATCAGAATCTTCACTGCTAGAATCTTCTTCAATATCACTTGTTGTTTCTGGTGAATCTAGATCACTTTCTTCTACAATCTTCAGGTTATTTTCTTCCTCAATTATTTCATCATCAAATTCATCTATAGATTCTTTATTCATTTTATTTTGCTCCTATAGACAACATTAATTGTAAAACAAACTTTGTAAAATCTATTACTATTAGAAATCTTGTGGCAAAAGCCCTTTTTGTTTTAGTATATCAACTTGTGAGAGCGTATATCTCCAAGTAATATCACCACGATCCTCTGCTCTGAAATCCCAAGGGGCAATTGTTACAACATCGTTATCTCTAATCCAAATTTTTCTTTTTAGTTTTCCCCTAATTCTACCCATTCTGGTCTTGTCATCCGTACATCTAACCAGTATATGATCACTGCCCAAAAGTTTTACAACTCTACCTAACAGCTCACCTTCTCCAGGCAAATACATTTCTTTTAACTCACTTTCGTTTAGTACTTTTCGCTTACCCAAAATTCTCAGACAACAGAGTGTTCAGTATGTATATATTCGTTGTATTTTCAAAATTTGAAAATAATAAGAAATGGAATTCCTTCAATTTCTTTTACACCTTTTGCGGTTCCCACTCCAATCTTTATTGATAGATCAATTGTTTTTCTACCAGCCATGTTAATTATTGAAGAACTTTTTAGAAGAGATTCTGCCTCTTTTTCATCAACCACTCTGTCTCCATAGTCACTCTTTGAGATTTTTACCTCCAAATCAGATTGTTTGAGTGTTCTGCCAACTAATTCGGCATCGCACATGTTCAACATCCTATTTCTTTGCTGATTCACTACTCTTACTGCAAAATTCATTTACGCATATTGGCCCTTTAGAGGAGATTTTGCTCCGCAGGCTTCACATTTGAGAGAAGTTACCCTATGTTCCTTTTCAACCCTAGTATCAGGACTCTTACAGGTTGGGCATTCCACATATTCCTTAAGATATCTATTCAAACGAATTGTAAATTCATGAGGGTCTTTCTTCCCTACAAATACTGCCTTGTCACCTCCAAATTGTGCCGGAGTTGCAAATTCCTTTGATAAATACTGGAGAAGTTTCTCTGGATCTCTTCGCAATATTTTTGGGAATTCTGAAAAGTTTCTGAAAAATGTTCTGTTTCCCTGCCACATTATATCCACTTTAGGAAGTTCAAATCTTGATGTAGAACCTGCCTGAATCTGAGATACTTTATCTTGTATTCCCTTTAATAATTTTTCATATTCTGCCTTTGTCAACTATATCAGTTATAGAATCGCTACCTATATTGATTTACTCTAGAAAAAGAAGAAAATGGTACTAAGGCTTTCCTATGCGGAATACATTAGTACTACATTTAGGGCAAGTGCCCTTTACCGCAGGTCGTCCGTTCTTTGACTTAACTTCCTTTGGATTTGTGATGTCGACTTTTTTTCTGCATTTTACGCAGTATGCTTGAGTCATTTCAACATCTTACGAATGAAGTGGTATATAGCAAGATTCAGTAAAAATTATTTCACTATACGCCTAGAGGGAGTTAAATTTTTACATGGCCTAATTCAGATCATAGATCTAGAATTTTCATAAAAATGCATATTTTTTTCATATTTCTTGTGAGGAAATGATCTAACACGACGAAATTAACAAATTGGCCATTAGAATAATCAAATTGTTGAAATGCAGTTATGCTTTTAAAAGCGCCCTAAGAGACTCACTTGAATGGCATCTAAGAAAGGCATCATTATTACCGTAGCAATGCTGGCAGCTATTTCTGGTGCAAGTTTTATAGTATGGATTCTCCCACAAAATCACAGTTCTCCTGTTGTTGTCTCAGATTTTAAAAACGAGCTGGATAGTGTAAAAGAGAGACATTCGCTCATTACTACTACAATCGAATCCAACATCAAAGGATTATTAGACAAGAGTATGTCTCCAGATGAATTTATCAATCAAACTCAGATATCATCTTCTCAGGTCACCTCACTGATTAGTGAACTAGTAGAAAGCAATGCTCCTACTGAATGGCAACAAAGCTATGGGGCTTATTTTGAATCCCTCAAAAAGTACAATGATTATCTTTCTGAGACAATATCACTTGCAAACAAGGTAAAAAATGGAATATCTACAAGTGATCTAAATGATGAGATGTCAAAGTTAGATGCTCTCAAGAATGAATCAGATGCGCTAGCAACCAAGTCTGATCAAACCCGACCTGGATAGAATCAAAATTTGAGTTGAATTTCTTAAAGCGTTTGTAAAACTATATAGAAACTACATTAATTAATAGGAAATGAGATTTTCGTCTATACCATGTCAGTAAAAGAAGCTCAGTATCCAAAATGAAACAACTGAGACTAAGACTAGTAGACTGTTAGTGATTTGTGTTGATAGAGATGATGATATTGGAGTTAAAGCAGGTGTTGTTACACCAGTAATTGGACGCAATGCATGTATAGATGCAGCTCAGAGACTGGCATTAGAAGATCCAGAAGATGCAGATTCGAATTCAATTTTTGCAGCTGTTAAAACATTTGAAGATTTGATAAGCAAGGGATACCAAGCAGAGGTTGCAATAGTTGCAGGTACCCAGAATAAAGGTGTGCAGGGAGATGAGAAAATTATCTCTCAAGTAAAGACACTAGCTACAAAATTTGCAGCAAACGGAGCTGTAATAGTATCTGATGGTGAAGATGATGAAAGCGTCATACCAATAATTCAGAATGTATTACCAATTATTTCTGTAAAAAGAGTAGTAATGCGAGTAAGTAGAACAGTTGAATACTCGTATGCAGTGCTTGGAAGATATCTCAAAACTATTGCTTTTGATTCAAAATATTCAAAATTCTTTTTGGGTGTTCCCGGAATGCTTTTACTAATAGGCGGAATAGGTACTGTCCTTGGGCTAACTACACAAATATTTGCAGTTCTAGTTAGTATTCTTGGCGGAGCATTTCTAATCAGAGCTTTTGATATAGACAGAGCTTGGACTAATTGGAACAAGCCAACACCTGGTGGATTCATACGAACGTTTACACTAGTAGCAGGAATTGTTATGATTCTTGCATCGTTAACATCTGGTCTTAGTAATGCAGTGCCTGGCATTACTGCAAAACCAGATACCATATTAAAAGTAGTTTTGAATCAACAAACAACTGGTCTCTTTATTTCTGGAATGTTACCATTTCTTTGGATGGGAATTGGATGCATCTTCGGAGGTTCACTGCTAAGTAGTTGGTTCAAGGGAAGTATTAGATCAATTACAGATATTCTAAGATTGATTGTATTAGTTACACTCTATCCAATTGTTTCCCAGTTTGCTACAATCATGATAAAAGGAGAGAGTCCATTTACTCTAATTCCTCCGTTGTTACTTGGTCTTGCAGTAATACTGATATCTGCATCTCTACTCTTCCGTAAATATAGAAAAAAGAAGGGTGGTGAAGCATTATCAGAATAAAAGATAAAGTTCTCAATTTAGGAGGTTTTTACAGCCTATACTCTAAGAAATTGGAAAAGGACATCCATAGTGGAGAGATGCCAAATCACATTGCTATAATTCTTGATGGAAATAGAAGATGGGCAAAACGTAATCTGATAATGAAGTTAGAGGGTCACTTTAGAGGTGCAGACGCTGTAGAAAAATTGCTAGACTGGTGTGAGGAGCTAAATATCAAAATAATTACATTGTATGTACTGTCATCAGAAAATCTTAGCAGACAAGATGAAGAATTGGACTATCTTTATGATTTGATTAATGAACGATTACTCAAGTTATACAATGATCCTAGAATACACAGGAATCGCATGAAGGTAAAGGCCATAGGCAGTGTAGAGTTGTTGCCAGATTTTCTAAGAGACGTTCTCAATAAACTTGAAGATGCTACAAAAGACTATGACAATCATTACTTGAATATCGCGATAACTTATGGGGGACAAAATGAACTCGTTGATGCAATCAAAAAGATTGGTTCGAGGATCAGAGATGGTTCTCTAGATGTAAATCAAATAGACAAGGATGTAATAGAATCCAGCTTGTATACTTCGCACCTACCTCAATCATCACCTGATATGATATTGAGAACGTCTGGTGAGAAACGATTGAGTGGTTTTTTACTTTGGCAAAGTGCCTATAGTGAACTTGTTTTCATGGACATTTATTGGCCAGAGTTTAGGAAGATCGACCTTATGCGAGCAATAAGGACCTTTCAAAAAAGAGGTCGTAGACTAGGAAAATAGAAAAGTGAAATACTGGACATTAGAACTCATTTTGTAAATGTTGGAAGAAAGATCAGCAGGCACAATTCTTTACCAAGAATCTCCATCTGGTAAGATGTATTTGCTTTTGAATTACCCTTCAGGTCACTGGGATTTTGTCAAAGGAAATATTGAGAAAGGTGAGACTTTCAAGGAGACGGTCATCAGAGAAGTAAGAGAAGAAACAGGAATCACCGATATTGATTTCATTAATGGATTTGAAGACAAGGTTGAATATCATTATCAGCGAGATGGTGAAGTGATACACAAGGAAGTTGTATTTTTTTTAGCAAGGACAAAAACAAACGATGTTGTATTATCATATGAGCATCGTGATTACATATGGTTAAACTTCAATGATTCCCTCAAGAAATTAACTTACAAGACTGCTCAAAAATTATTTAAAAAAGTCAAAGATTTAGGATTTGAGAGTTAGCTCTTGAAGTTTTCGTGCTTCAAGTTGAGGATTTTTTGAATTAAGAATTGTCCTTCCGACAATCAAATAGTTTGCACCTGCATCCAATGCATCGTTTGGATTACCTCCTTGAGTTCCAACCCCAGGTGAATAAATCTCAAACCTTCCTTTTGCTTTTTTGCTTGATGATTCTATGAGTTTTGGAACAGTTGCTCCAACAACAATGCCATCAACATGTAAAGAATACGACCATTTTAAGAAAAGTTCATGAAGATTTGACATTTTACTAATATTTGGATCTTGGATTCTTAGACCATATCCCAATTTTGCTCCCGGATGACTCATGTGTACTAGTGTTATGACACCTCGATTGTTTTTATGAGCATTTTTTACAAGTTCTGATAAATTTTCAGGTCCCATAATTGGATTTACAATTACTGCATCAAATCCACTTTGCCAGAGCCTCTGTAAAGTTATGAGATTAGTATTTCCAATGTCATTTAGTTTTATGTCAGCTATTGTTTGCAATCCAAAATCGTGTGCAACTTGATTTATTTTTTTCATACTTTTTTCACCAAGTGGCAACAATAGATGAAAATTAAATTTTATAGCACAGAGATATTTTCCAAGTGTTTTGATATTTTTTATAGTTTTTTTCTCAAGTATTGAAATATTTCTATCATCAAGAATCATTTGCCAATATT
Source organism: uncultured Nitrososphaerota archaeon (assembly GCA_963824385.1). Taxonomy (GTDB): domain Archaea; phylum Thermoproteota; class Nitrososphaeria; order Nitrososphaerales; family Nitrosopumilaceae; genus Nitrosotalea. Next base: position 212,901 of record CAWGPD010000003.1, on the reverse strand, counting down.
ATGGAACTTCTCAGTGAAGAATCCTTCATTCTTTTTCTGAAATTACTCATAGCTTGACTAGAGGATGCTTACCTTTGAGTTTTATCACTTTAAGGTACGAGTATCCGTGGTCACTAACTGTACTAACAAAAGATGGCTCCATGCCATCTTTGCTAGAATATTTCAAAAACGGTTTTGTAGGTTCGTAGTCAAGTTTAACATGACAAAAATATGAAGTCTCGTCAGACTCGTTAAAGTTCATGAATACTCCAACAAACCAATTAGTTCCATCTGGAAAAGCAAAGAGTGGAAATGGCGATTCTTCAAATCCATAACTTAGTTTAATCAAACTTGTAAGATTTTCTAGCTCTATTGATTCGTATACAACTTCGGGAAGTGATGCAGTTTCGGGTTTTAGAGTTTCTGGAAGTGATTTGACTTTAACAATTGGCGAATAGAGATACATTGGATTTGATACAGAATTTACTATATCATAGTCTTCTTTTCCTGCTTTGAATCCATATGAAAGATAATGACCTTTTTTGTCAGTTTGAACATAGAAATTGACAGATCTCTCTTTTAGAAGATCCATCTGTACTGAGATTATGCTCTTTCCATCAAGTTCAAAGGAAAAGGCAGTACGTGGAACTCTCTCCAATGCACAAACCATTCTGGAGAATTCTATCATATCTGTGACTTCGATGTAAAATGGAAGTCTTTGTCATAGGATTTCTCAAAAATCATCCACATTAAAAGTAGTCGTTTGTTATTTGCTATTCTTTATTGTCTTCTATCAATTATATCGTATACATCCGGTCCAGTGCCAATCAGTGTGACCGGCACTTTGAGCTGGTCTTCAATATTTTTAATAAAATACTTGGCAGGAGAACTCAGGTCTGAAAATGATTGCATGTGTGCACATTCAGGAAAGACTACATCAAGTTTTGTAATTCCCAGTTGAGATGCACTGTTTAACATAATTGATCTCTTTGCAAGATCAAAATCAAATTCAGCAGCTCGTCTTTGTCTTCCAGTAACTGTTCCGACTTCTTGCCATCCTTTTGCTGCTGCCTTTTCTGGAGAGATCTCATTTTTCAGAGGACCTTCTCCAACTCTAGTTACAAATGCTTTGAAAACAACTAGTACCTCATCAACACTTTTGGGTCCAATTCCAACATCTGCACATATTGCCGATGCAGTAACATCCTTTGATGTAACAAATGGATATGTTCCATGCCATAACGAAAGATAGGTTCCTTGTGTTCCTTCTACAATTACATTTTCTTTTCTATCTAATGCAAAATTTACTTGGTTAGGAACATCATCAAGATACAGAGTAAGAGATTCGATATCTTTTGCAAGTTTTAGAGTACGCATTGCCCTATCTGCATTAGCAGGTCCCGTACCAGTTCCAGTACTACCTATAGACTGTTTTAATCTGCCACCAGAATCTGTTGTTCTGTGTGATTCTTCAATTATACCACATTGAAAATCTACAAAAGTTCTATCACGAGTGCCAAACTCTTCAATCTCTTTTAAAAGCACTTCTGGGCTTACTACTACTCCTGGACCAATTAACAATCTCGTGTTAGGATTCAAAAATGCGCTTGGTAACATTCTAACTTTGAATTTTTTGTTTTCATATTCGATTGTATGACCTGCATTAGGTCCCACTCCACCCCTAACAGCTACTGTGGGATTGTCTTTAATTGCAAGATATGAAACGATCTTTCCTTTTCCCTCATCACCATAAAAACCACCAACGATAACTGTAGAAGGCATACAGGGAGAGCACAACCGGAGATATTTAAGCCAAATCTTACCAATACGATTTTAGAATCAATCTAGTCACAAACTTGTATGTCTTCTCCAAATCATGCTGGAAACATTATAGTAAATTTAGCAGGACTTCCAGAGTTTCTAAGAAAGCCGATATTAAAAAAGAGATTAACAGAGTTTTTCTCCATGAATCAAGAAGACAAAAAAGAGATCATAGTTAATGCATTACAGGCTGGACCCACAATACAATTTGACAAATTTTCCACCTTGTTTAAGACCTGGCTTGAGATTCTCTGTAGCTTGTCTGAAGAACAGAGAACCATAATGTTTTCTAATTATATCAATGAGATAACAAATCATCCAGAAAAACTGATTGCATTCAATTTGGATGGAATTTTTGAGATCTTCATGTCATTACCTGCTGAACAAAGATCTATACTTGTGGGAACTCTCAAGGAGATAGTTGGAAAATTTGATGAGAGGAGTAGAAAAAAACTAGATCTGATAATTCCAGATAGTGCAAAAAGGGAAATCGGTATCTAAAGTGGACTATCTGGTTTTCGCTTATTTTCATCAGCGAAATTGATTACATCTCCTTCAGGAGTCATAACGCCAACAAATACTTTTTCGTATTTTTTAACTACCTTTCTATGATCAGACATTGACATGTCTAATTTCATTTCATTCATAACCATGATTCTGTATTGCTTCCACTCTTCCCAGCATTTGTTGCAGCAAGGATATGTAGATGCAAAAGGATCAAGTTCAACTCCGTCTGGAATTTCTGTTTTACATTTGGTACAATTTCTGACCATAGTTGGACACCAAATCATAGCAATTTAATTCTTTAAGAGACCATTTGTATAGAAAACATCAATTGTTCTAATTTTATCAAGACAGAATTTTCTTGTTATCTTGAGAAGAGATAATAGGACTTGGCGACAATATAGAACATGAAGATAAAATGTCCCAAGTGTGACAAAATTGCAGAATTGGGAGATGATTTTACATATGTCAAGTGTTCACATTGTTCCCTTGACATGTCATACGGTGAATATGTGAAATTTATTGCTTACAAGGATGCAAGATATTCGGATGTTTTGGGAGATTACACGTCCGATACCAAAGGTACTACATCCGGAACTCTTGATGAATGGTAGAAAAAAATCCACTACAAGCCTTATGTAATTTCATAAGGCATCTTACCTAATTGGAATTTGTTTTAGAGTCTGCCCTAAATCTATTAGGCTTCATAGTTGGATTAATCTTGGGGGTTTTTGCATATATCGGATTCAAAAATACCGGTAGTCCTACTCTCTTTAGATTAAGCATCTCGTTCTTTTCAATCAGCATAGGATTTGGAGTTGTAGGATTTGGCTTTCTCATCGAGTCTCTTGTCATGGGATATGTCAGACTAGACACTTGGATTCAGACCCTTGGACTTGGGATTCAGACCATAGGATACTTTTTCATAGCATTCTCTCATGGGATTAAATCATTTTTCCCAAAATCAAGATATTTCAAATCAATTGCAATGCCTCTTTTCATTATTCCAGGCAATTCAATTGAGCACATTATAAGGTCAATTTCTTTTATCCTATTGGTATATGGGACAATTGAGACAATATTGTCATACATGGAAAATAGAAAGAGGAGTACTATTTTCGTAGCCGCGGGCCTTGGGTTACTAGCATTAGGCGAATTTTTGGGTTGGTATTCTATTGTATTTCCAAAATCAGTGTTGTATTTTGTTTCAGTTTCTACAAAGATAGCAGGATTGGGAGCACTTTTTGTTCCAATTTCTCAGGTTCCGCTAAGAGGAGTAAGATTTGGCAATAACATATAGAACTCATATGAGTATAATTGGAGACATTCTCTCTACTACAAGAGACGAAGTTCCAGACGAGTCAGGTGCTAGTGTAACTTATCTTATCCGAAAAGCAAATATTTCATATTCAAGACTTGCAAAAATTTTAGATACACTTGTTTCACAGGGACTTTTGGAACAGAGTAATTCGGATAGGGCCTGCAAGTACAGAATAAGCAACAAGGGTAGAGAATTTCTTCAGGCATATCGTGGATTCAGAGAGTTTGCAGACTCGTTTGGATTAAGAATTTAACTTTCGCCTTCATCTACTATCTCTTCAGTTTCATCCTCTACATCATCGTCCTCAAAGGCATCTTCAAAGTCATTCTCATAATCCTCAGACATATCACTCACAGAAAATATTTTCCTATAAAAGACTTGCACAGTACCAACATTACTATTACCACCTTAACTGGTTGATTTTTACGCTACCCAACCGCCACATGAAACGCAGATTTTCATCCCTTCTTCGTCTTCATATGTTTCTCCACCAGGAGGACATTGACATTGTGATACTTCGTCCATTGGATATAATACACATTCCAACTTATATCATTTTCATAAGAAGAGATAATTTACTATTAAACACCTAAAAAAATATGATTCTTCCCTGTAATGAAAGAGGAATAAAGGGCGCATATGATTCCATAAAAAAAGGAGGAGTTGTCGTATTTCCTACAGATACCGTTTATGGGATAGGGTGCGATCCATACAATCAGGATGCAATTAACAAAATATACAAAATTAAAGGAAGGGATAAAACAAAACAGCTTCCTGTTCTGGGATATTCAAAAAAAGAGATAAACGATATAGCATATTTTGATGAAAATTCAGATAAGATCTCAGATAAATTTTGGCCTGGTCCTCTTACATTAATTCTCAAAGTCAAGGACAAGAAAATTGAAGAGTCACTTGGTCTTGATGGCAAGATTGCAGTTAGAGTTCCAAATCATCCATGTACACTTGATCTTTTAAAAGAATGTAAGTTACTTGTGGGAACTAGCGCAAATTTTTCCGGACACGCTGCATTTAATGATTCAAGGACTATAATAGGAAACTTCACAGGATATGACGTATTATTAGATGGCGGAAAAATTTTTGAGCCAGGAGAATCTACAGTAATTGAGTTTGAAGGTAACAAGTTAAAAATAGTTAGACAAGGAAAAATAAAATCGGAGTCTTTAGTTTGAATTTGATTGCAACATGTAGTAGACACATGGAAGAGGAAGCGTGTGATGAAATTGCAGAGATTATTCAAGAACTTGGAGACAAGTCTCCAAGAATTGGCAAGTCAAGTTTCTCAGGAATAGTTTGGGTTGACACTAAAATCGATCCGTTTGTTGTCATAGCTGAAATCAAAAAGATAACTCTTGATGAGCCATGGAGAATGAGATATTGTCATAGATTCATTCCCATTAGACAATCCACTTCGTCTAGTCTTGAAAATATAGTAGAAAGTGTGAGAAACCAAATAAAAATAATGAAAGATACAGACGCATACAGGATTACAATTGAAAAAAGAGGCTCGGATATTTCCTCAAAGGGCATTATAGATTCAGTTGCAGGCATAATTCCAAACAAGGTGTCTTTAGAATCCTATGACTGGAATGTTATGATTCAGATAATGGGCGGCATAACAGGCGTTTCAATACTAAGAGAAGAGGATGTTGTCAGTACGCTAAAGCTCAAGCGAGACTCAATGGAATAATGTTGCAGACTTTTCTGCAAGCAGATCCTCCAAGGGCGTTTTAGAAAACACGCAGTCAAGTTGCTTTTTTGTTATTCCAAATTCTTTTTTTATCAATGTGGAATTATCTTTAGAAAACACATTGTCTTGTAAAAGATCCTCAATGTAATTGTAGAGTTTTTCAATTAATGGTTTTTTTCCAATTATTATCAATATAGAATCTGCTTTCTTTTTTACACCTACTTTAGAGATTGCGTCACTAATTTGCCTAGTACATGCAAATCTCATTAGAATATCAGTCTCAATTTTATTAGAAAGCAACGTGCCTGCCTTTTGAGCAGACAAAGAAATGGCAACTGTCTTTTGTACATGTTCTGGATTGAGGACATATGATGCACCAATTCCTTGGATGACAAGATTTGGATATTTCTCTCTGAGTGACTCGATAAATGTAATTGGATCTTCTGTAGTTTTTTTGAGTCTTACTAACTCTATAGTATTTTTCATTAGAGCAAATTGTATCCTCTTTGATCTTCCACCATGAACTAATGGAATTATACTTATGATGTCTCCACGTTTTAGTAAAGTCTCTTTTCCTTGCAATGCAGATGAATCTACGCCATTTACTGCAACAAGAATATTGTTGGGATCAAGGTGTGGAAGATTGTTAGGAGTGGATTTTTCAAGATGGTCTAACAGATTAGATATTGTCATAAGGTCACTTTCAATCTCAATCTTATCAGTTGAAAATGACTTTTTTGCACCTCCCAGTAACCTGACAGTTATCATATTACCAAAAGAAGGAATGTGGTATATTGGATTTTTGTAAAAAACCTAGTTGAGTATCTGCTCTTCAATCTCTTCAGTCTCATCAACTGGTTCGTTGTGAGCAACTGCATCAGCTTCTTTTTCTTGTTTCTCCTCAAGTTCTCGTTTGATATATGTAGAAATGTAACCTGCGATTTCATTCTTGAGACCTTTAGATCTTACAATTGCAACTTCGTTTAGAACCTGTTTGTTGTGTGCAAAATCATTGTCAAATTTTCCTTTATAAGTGGTCATCAATTCCATGGAAATTTTTCTGATTCTGTTCACTGATTTGATTGCCTAAAGGGGTTTTTTATACCTATACACCAAGGTATGAATTGGCATTTTTTTCTGCAATCAGTAACATTTCATCATATGACTTGTTCAATATACCAGCTGCACAAAAAAGCACGCTAGGTAGAAATGTTATTTGTGCGGTTTTAAGACCAAAACATCTTGAGAACCTCACAGGTCCATCAGTCTCCAAGAGTATTTTATCCAAGTCTGTAAGTTCAAGAAGAACTTGCTTGTCTTGAGAATAAACCATTGCCGGTCCATATGATACAAAGCATCCAAGTTCCATTGCTTTTTGTAATTGCTTTTTGCTGCCAGAAAACCAGTGAAGTAAAACACCTTTGATGGAATAAGACGGGAGTATAGAAAATATCTCATCTAGAGTTCTCCTAGAATGTACCGATACTGGTTTTCCTAATTTTTCTGCAAGTGAGAGCATCTCTTGGAATACCAATACTTGTCTTGAAAATCCCACTTCGTCAGAAACATATGTTTTGTCAAGACCAATCTCTCCTATTCCAGATATTTTATTTGAATTGTTTCTAATCAATTCTACCATTACATTTAGATCATCATCTGCTTTTTCAGGATGAATTCCAATAAATGGTAAAACCAGAGGACTGCGTTTACTTAGTTCAAGTGTAGATTTTGAAGTCGTGTTATCCATAGAAACACAACATGCCTTGATCTTCAATCTATCCATGACTACTAGTACATAGTCCAAGTCAGCCAAGTACTCGTTGTCTGATAGATGAATATGAGCATCAGTCAGCCAAGCCATAATCACTTATTTGAGCACAAAATAGTGTGTATAAATCGATCCTTGCATAGTTTTTTTCCACTCAAAGTCTTTTATCATGGGTTTTTGGATTTATTGTATGACAACAGAATTTGGTCTTTCTGTAATGTATAGAATATTGAAAAAAGCAGGTGCAGAAAGAGTAAGTGATGAATCAGCAAATGAACTTAGAAGAATACTAGAAGAGATTGGTGGTTCGATTGCAAAAAATGCAGTAGAGATGTCAGTACATGCAGGTAGAAAGACGATAAAGTCAGAAGACATTAGACTTGCAGCAAAGCAATTTTCAAAATTCTAATCTAAAAGATTTAATTGTTCAAATAAAGCCATTTTGATCGCGGTGAGGTGGCAGAGTGGCTATGCGTTCGCCTGCAAAGCGAATCTATAGGGGTTCAAATCCCTTCCTCACCTTTTTAATTATATCATAATAACCCGCTTTTCTAAATAGAGCGGTTTGTAGACAGAGTGAATTTGGCAGAAAGTAATAATCTACTAGAATACATTCCAGGCGCAAAACCTATTTCATATCAGAATACAGGTGGTCAACCACTAGATGGTTTTGTACAAAATGTAAAAGACAGCATAAAAGAATATGCTGAAAGTGCACAAAATGAGGTTGAGAAGGGTCATAATTTTTTGCAGTGGGTACTCACCAGAGTCTTTGAGGCAACTGAAGATGATGCAACTGATGCAATAATTGACGGTGCAAACGATTTAGGAATAGATGCGTATCTGCCAGTAGATTTTTCAGAAGACAAGATCTATCTATTCCAGTCAAAGTACGGAACATCTCATTCCATTGAAGCCATAGTAAAATTCAGAGAAGATGTCAAGAGATTACAAGGTAAAGACATTGCAAAGATGCGTCCAGAGCTTGCACACCTTGTCACAAAGATCCAGGAAAAAAATCTAAAGATAGAGTGTATCTATGTGACAGATCAGAAGGTAGAGGATGAAAATTTTGAGTCTGTTGAAATTTATGACGTAGATGTCATAGTCAGAAAACTTTGGGATAGAATAAAAAAACCAGCTGCTGGCAAAAAGGCATCCATCAAACTTGAAACTAAATTGAGATATCAAAATACACTTTTAGGCATTTTAAAATTAAGAGAACTTACTAATTTTGTTACAAAGAACAAGGACTATGTTTTTGAATCAAACATTAGACAATGGATGCAGTTCAAGACTACAGTAAACAAGGGATTGCGAGAAACTTTGCAGGAAGTGCCCCACAAATTTTTCTACTACAACAATGGAATTACAATAGTAGTAAGCGATTTTGAGGAATCGGAAGATAATTCCATAGTTTTACATTCACCTCAAATAGTAAACGGGGCACAGACATCAAATTCTGTATTAGACCATGCAAGACGTACTCATAATTTAGATGGAAGTATAACTGTCACAATCATAAAAGTCTGCAGACGAACTGGATCAAAACAACATAACAAAATACAGAAACTCTCAGAATGCAGTAAGAGGAAAAGATCTAGTATCGTTAATGGACTTTCACAAATCAATAAAATCGCAAATGGAGAACATTCATTATTTTTATGAAATCCAAGGAGGCTCATTTGATACCAAAACAAAATCACATCAAAGTGAGTTTGTTGGAGATGTCATTTACAATAAATATTTGCCAGACAATCACAAAAAAGTCATTGTAGCAAAGGATGCAATACAGGCCTTTGTTGCAGGAACAGAACAACGACCAACTGAGGCATACAGTTCTCCTGCACAATTTTTACCAAGAGGCAGTAAATATGACGAGGTCTTTAACGAGAAATTAAAGGATGATTTTAGACTGCTTCTTTATCCATATTTTATCAAGGAATATGCAAAAAAGTCATTAAATTATGGAAAGAAAGGAGGTCATAAGACAAAGAGGTATGCGACACTATTTTTTGTTGCAGTATACTTTAAGATCCTCCATGAAAAGATTATACTTTCAAAGGACGACTTTAAAGAAGACATATCCAAGCTAGAGCCAATATTCAAGAGTGTTAAATTAAATCAGCGCATCCTAAAACTGACAGACACTGTTGTGACAAAGTTTCTAGAAGATACTGTAGTAGATGATGAGATGACTGCTGCAAATACATATCACAACTTTTTCTCTCACCATGTTTGGCAGGATTCCATGGTTCGTGTAATAGAGAAGAAGATAAAACAAGAAGAAGAAGAGATTGCAAGTATCCAAAAAGTAGTCCAAGATCTTTTTTAGAATTTTAAATCAATGCGGCAGAACGGTTGACCGATAGGTTCTCTTGCAGGAGGTCCACATTGGCCAGCCATCCTACCGCTATTTTATTCTAGAATACGCTAGTATTTAACATACTATTTACGATCATGATTTTTATAACGAACTTGAACAAGAAAGATCGAACATGAAAGAAGTTGGACATTGTGCAATGTGTAATGGTCCTTTTGATCATGTTTACGTTCCAATGCAATCATGGAACATAAAGGGTAATTTGTGCAGCAAGTGTTATTCTAAAAAAATTGGAGAACACTATCCTGGTACTCATGAAAGAGTAGGCAAATCAGACTAGGAACCAACCGTTTTCAATCAGATCTTTATCTTGTAATTCTCCTACACCTGTTGCATAACGCCAGATGTAAGGCGCATCAGTTTTCATCTGGCCTTTTATTTGAATTAGTGATTCCAGTTCCAAGTCTACATTTCCAGTAGGGGCATCACAGATTTCACAAAATTTACACTTTGAATCTAGAGTAAGTGGAGTAGATTCTATCACAGGGTATGCCCTGCATGCAAGTGGTCTAGAATCATAGATTTTACATGCATATCCACCATGTGGCGATCTTTTACTAGATTCCACATCCAGAAAGGGGCACGTATTGCCATTTGGATCCTTACCCATCATCTGATATGCAAGTATAGTATCAGGCCCATCAGGCTTTTCGGATACGCCTATTCTTGGTACAATTGAAATCTTGATGCCATTTTTTTCTGCCAGTAACTCGATCTGTTTTTTCTCAGGGGGTAAGATAAGAACACCCACCTTGCCAAATTTCTTTGTTGGATAATACTCTCTTTCAATACAACACTTGGAACAATCTTTTATACATAAAAAATCCAATTGTACCATATCCTCAAAAAAGGGATAAATTTCCTTTCATCGAGATAAAATACGTCCCTATAAGGATTACAAAGAGGATAAATAGTAATACCCTTATATCACCAAATCTTATAGTTTCTAACATGGTAGCATATAGAACAAGCATGCAGATAGTAAGAGATTTGCTTACTGTAACAGAAGAAAGCGGTATGAACGGAATTAATGTAACATCACTTCTAACAAAGGCCAATTTATCACATTCAAGACTATCCAAATTCGTAGACAATCTAACTGGTGCAGGTCTAATCAACAAGATAGAATTCGACGGAAAGAACACATTTGTCATAACATCAAAAGGTAAGCAATATCTACAGTCATATGAAAGATTCCAGAATCTTGCAGACTCTTTTGGCTTAGATCTTTAAGCCTCTATTTTTTATTATTTTTAAAATCTTAGAATCCATATTTGATTAAAATTTTTTAAGATCTATTTTTTAGAATTATTTTAAAAATTCAACTCGATCTAAAACTATCAGAGATCTTAAAATGAAATGGACAATAATTTTTAGATAAAAAAAATCGATTTTTGAGTTAGCGGACAGTAAACCGACAGATCTATAAAGGTGTAGTTTGGTTTATCAAAAGGGGAGTATTGGTGGCAGAGACATTAGCATGGTGGAAAGGACTTGCAAAAGAACTCGAATTAGATATCGAATCTCTTGATGAAAAAGTAGAAGATACCAGACTTTAGAATAATTCGAAGATCATTTTCTGCATTTACTTGATTAAAGCCTCGAATGGGATTCGATCCCACGGCCTAACGCTTACGAGGCGTTCGCTCTACCAGGCTGAGCTATCGAGGCAGTGGTTCGAAATGTAATTAGAGTTTATAAAAAGCCTTTGTAGTTTTGATTCATTGAAGGTATCAATTTCCGGAGTTCGAGGAATTTTTGGTAATGACCTTAATTTTAAGGACATAATTCATTATTGTAGAAATTTTTCGCCTTTAATCAAGTCAAAAAAATGTGTTGTTGGAAGAGATACAAGACCATCAGGTGAGATTGTAACAAATGTTGCAGTTGCCTCTCTTTTAGAAAGAGGAATCTCAGTGTATAATCTAGGTATTTCTCCCACACCTGTCATATTCAGAGAAGCAAGAAAATATGGTAGCGGTCTGATTGTTACATCTTCACACAATCCATTAGAATGGAATGGTCTAAAGTTTATTCTAGAAGGCAGGGGAATTAATGAGTCAGAATTAGAACAGTTGGTAAAAGAAGACCAATTTCATAAAGAAAAATTTGGGACTGAAATACAGGTAAAATCAAGATATATTGATGAGGCAGCCAAAGTAATTGGAAGAATAAAAAAATCGCCAAAGATAGCCATCGACATTGGTGGCGGTGCAGCATTTGAGGTTGCTCCACAGTTACTAGAAAAACTAGGTTGTAAGACAAGTGTGATAAATAAAATACCAGGAAAATCAAATAGAGGTCCAGATCCTACAAATGATAAATTATCAGGACTAGTCCAAGCTTCAAAAAAAGCAGATATTGGTTTTGCTTTTGATTTGGATGGAGATAGACTAGTTATAGTAAAAGACGGCAAGAAAAAATCACCTGATGTTACATTAGGTCTGGGGGTTGCAGGTGCACTTGAAAAGGGATACAAAAAATTTGTTCTAAGTATTGATACTAGTATTGCAATTGAAAAGTTTGTTACAGATCAAGGTGGTATTGTCAACAGATCCAAAGTCGGAGAGGCAAATGTAGTTGACATGATGTTAAAAACAAAATCTCAAGCAGGTGGAGAGGGAAGCAGTGCTGGATTTATTTTGCCAGAATTCAACATGTGTAGAGACGGGATTTTGACAAGTGGTCTTATTGCATCAATGGTTGGAACAAAACAATTCAATGAGACAATCAAATTCATGGAAGGATATCATCAGATAAGAACCAAAGTAAGCGTAGACTCCAAACTCCACAAGAAAACACTTGGAATTCTATTAAAAAAGATGAGGAAACAATCTAGTCAGATTATAACAATTGACGGTATAAAGTCCATAATAGATGAAGACAGCTGGGTTCTAGTGAGACAGTCAAATACAGAGCACATAATCAGGGTCTCTGCAGAGTCAAACGACCTCAATAAAGCAAAATCAATAGAAAAACAAATCACTATGCTGGTTAAACAAAGTTATGAAGAATCCAGATGAAAGAAAGATAATCAAAATATTTCAAAAAAGATTTGCCAAGTCTGGATTAGCAGACGATGTTGAAGTTATAAAAATTGGCAACTCCAAGTTTATTATAAAATCTGACATGCTGGTTCAGAGTACCGATGTACCTCCAAGAATGAAGATTTCAGAGATTGCAAGAAAGAGCATAGTTGCATGTGTAAGCGACTTTTCCTGCAAGGGAGTCAAGCCCCAATTTGCTACAATTTCATTGGCAATACCACGTGGTTTTACACAGAAGATGATAAACCAGTTGGCAGAAGGTTTTGCATCAGCCTCAAAAGAATTTGGGTTAAAGATAGTAGGTGGTGATACAAATCAAGGAAAGGAGCTGATCATCGAAGTATCCATGTTTGGAGGAGAAAACAAAAAGATGCCATTAAGGGGAGGTGCAGAGATTGGAGACATTATAGCAACATCAGGTCCTTTTGGGTATTCTTCTTCAGGTTTGAAGATTATTTTAAACAAGTACAAAACTAATCCACAATTTTTTAGGAAATGTATGGGAAAAGTAATGAGACCAACTCCAAGGTTACGATTTGGAATACAGGCGGCAAAATATTTTTCATCATCAATGGACTCTAGTGACGGACTTTCCATAACACTTAACGACATGAGCGAGCAGAGCAAAAAGAGATTTGTAATATTTGGTTTTCCAACACAATATGACGTAATAGAATTTTCGGCAAAGAACAGAGTTGATTTGAAAGAGTTGGTTTTTTGTGGCGGAGAGGAGTATGAAATGGTCTTTACCATATCACCTGTTAATTTGCGTCAAATCAGAAAAATGGCAAAAAAATTACAAGTGCCTTTATTTGAAATAGGTTATGTAGCCAGGGGCAAAGATGTGGTTCTCATGGAGAAGTTCAAGCCCAAGAAAATCAAAAGGTGTGGTTGGGTACACCTCAGATCCTAATGTTTTTTAAACCCGTTCGAGAGTCTTGAGATGTTGTCCGAACAAGAGACTGCCAAGGAAAAATGGGGAATAGCTCACATTTTCAGTAGTTTCAACAATACCATAGTACACATCACAGATGTTTCTGGGGCAGAGACTGTAGCAATAAGCTCTGGTGGACGACATGTTAACGCAGACAGATATGAATCATCTCCTTATGCAGCAATGAAATCAACAGCAGCAGTTGTTGAAGCAGCACATGACAAAGGCTTCACTGGTCTTCACATTAGAGTAAGAGCGGTAGGAGGAGTCGGTTCACGTGTTCCAGGTCCTGGTGCACAAGCAGCAATTAGAGCACTAGCAAGAGGCGGATTTAAGATTGGAAGAATTGATGATGTAACACCAATCCCTCATGATACCACAAGAAAGAAGGGTGGTAAAAGAGGAAGAAGAGTCTAAGCATCTACAAGTTTTAGTTTTACTTTAGCATTTTTGGTCTCGAAAAATTTTGTCATAAAAGTTACAAATTTTTCTTCAATTTTCTTTCCTTTTGTTTTTGCAATCTGATCTCCGTATTTCAAGTCCATTTGGGCAAGTAATTCTGTTTTAATCAATACTCTGAAAAAAGCCCAACCAAATCTTTCCATAGCATTACTTTCAATAAGAAAGCCTTCCTTGATACCGCAAAGAGTTTGTATCTCTTCCATCGTATTTGTAACAATTGCTCTATCAGTTTCATAGTTGGTTGTTGCAACTTGAATTATGGTTGGTCTACCGTGCATTAGCAATCATACACCGCTATACACGAATAATAAACTTATTTTGGTTCAGTCAAACTGTCTTGGAATAACTTTAGAATTGTTCAGAAGAGTTTGAAGTATTTTCAGTACTTGGTTGTCCAGAAGACTCTAAGGACTGAGTTGAAGATTCAGTAGCAGGTTCTGATGATTGTTCATATTCAGTTTTCACATCACCTTTTAGTTTGTCAGACCAAGATACCAATTTTCCATCCTGTTCAACATTAATGGTAGTTTGCATTCTCACTCGAATGTCAAGAGACCTAAACAAGGTCAGTAATTTTCCTCCATCGATGATTTCAGAAACTTCTCCTCCTTGAATAAGCTCTGCAAGTTTTTCTATGACAACTTTGGACTCTTCTGGAAATTGAGCTTCTGCATTTTGAAGAACCTCAACTCCTCTATATCCAAGCTGTTTTACTACTAAATCACGTGAAGAAATCTGTGGTTTTTTTGGTTCATTTTTTAATTCTTCAATTTTCTGTTGTTGTGAGATATTTTTTTGCATCTCAAGCATCCTTTTTGCCTTGAGACGCTCTAGTTCTCTGTCTTCTTCGCTCAACCCTTGATTACCCCAATTGGAACAAGTTTTGCTACTTTGGTAGCTATTCCAAGTTCGTGAGATACGTTTGCAACAGCGTCTACATCCTTGTATGCTTCAGGTGTCTCTTCCACTACACCTTCTCTTGTGAGAGCTTTTATGAAAATTCCTTTATCGCTGAGAGTTTTTTGTACTTGGCTTTCAGTAAAACCTCGCCTTGCAGCAGATCTTGACATCATCCTTCCTGCACCATGGGCAGTAGAACCAAAGCTAAGATCCATAGAATTTGGTTTTCCCAACAAGATCCAGCTACCAGTACCCATTGAACCTGGTATGAAGACTGGCTGACCAATGTCTCGGTACTTTTTAGGAATTTCTTCTCTTCCTTGTGGGAATGCTCTTGTTGCACCTTTTCTATGAACAACAACTGAACGAAGCTCCCCGTCGATTTTGTGTTTTTCAACTTTTGCAATGTTGTGAGCTGACATCATAGATTAGTTTCATGTCAAGATCAGATTCTGTTTGTTTGAAGATTCGCTCAAAGGCCTTTCTTGTCCAATGGGTGATCATCTGTCTATTACTCCACGCATAATTTAATGCTGCAAACATTGCTCTTCGATATGATTCCCCTTCTTCAGAAGAATTTGGAACACATGCAAGTTCTCTGTCCACTAGATTTATTTTGTATTTTGAAAGCGACTGTTCTGATACCCTAAGATAATCACTACATACTTGGTGTCCAAATCCTCTAGAACCACAGTGAATCAATACAGTAATTTGACCTTCGTTAAAGATTCCCATCTTTTTTGCAGCTTCCTTGTCATGAATCTGATCAACACGTTGTACTTCAAGAAAATGATTTCCCGAACCCAAGCTTCCTAGTTGAGGCGCTCCCCTTTTTCTTGCAGTGGGAGAAATTTTTGAAGGGTCGGCATTTTTTATCTGACCGTTTTCTTCACACACATCTGCATCATCTTTTGAACCATATCCATGATCAACTGCCCATTGTACACCTTTTACTAAAACTTCATCTAGATCAGATGGAGATAATCTGACTGCACCTTTTGAACCTACACCAGACGGAATTGATGTAAACAACTCTGAGACAAGGTCTCGAAGTCTTGGTCGAACATCCTTTTCGGTAAGATTTGTCTTGATGAGTCTTACACCGCAGTTGATATCATAACCTACCCCTCCTGGACTAATCATTCCTTCTTCGGCATCCATTGCTGCTACACCACCAACAGGAAAGCCATAACCTTCATGGCCGTCTGGAAGAACTACAACGTGTTTTAGAACCCCAGGGATAGTTGATACGTTAATTGCTTGCTGAATTGTTCTGTCGGTAAGCATTTTTTGCAACAATTTGTCATCAGCATAAATCGTAACTGGAACTTTCATACCTTTTGATGGATCAGCTTCAATACGATACTCCATCTCTCGGATTTTCTTTGGAATTAGTGAGGACATCTCTTTCTGCGAAAAAAGGTACCCGTACACAATTTAAATCATGAGTATGCGATTTTCATTATATTATTTGATCATCTTGGTAGTATGTCTATACAAGTCATGTAATGTTTTGCCTTCAAGCAAATCAGTCTTGTCTTCTGAATCATTGAAAACTTTGTCTTCTGCCAAGTTCTTTTTTTCTTGGTTTTTCTCAGAATTCACGGAATTAGTTTGCCCGTGAGGATAAAAAAAAGTGTCGATCATAATCATAGTTTGATACAAGTAGATTTATTTTCCATGATCAATTGATCCCATACATGCCAATTCTTCCAATTGATGGAGGTCGTTATGGTACTGAGGCTATGAAAGAGATTTTTGATGATCAAAAAAGATCTCGTATCAATTAGAAATCGAAGCAGCAGTAGCCCTATCCCAGTCAGAAATCAAGATGATTCCAAAAGATGCAGCTTTGAACATATCAAAGATGGCAAGGTCTGGAAAAATTTCAGTAAATCGAGTCAAACAACTAGAAGCAAAAAGTGATCATGATACTGCATCTCTAGTTGAGGCGTTAAGTGAGATATGCAAGACATCTGCAAGACCATGGATACATTATGGTTTGACAAGTAACGATCTAGTAGACACAAGTAATTCATTACAATTCCGCGATACCCTTCGCATAATAGAGCCAAAGATAGCAAAATTAGCCATCATATTAGCAGATAAAGCCATAAAATACAAAGGGCTTCCAGCAGTTGGAAGAACCCACGGCCAGCATGCAAGTATAATTTCATTTGGTTTGAAATTTGCCAACTGGGCACTTGAGATGTCAAAGCATGTAGAAAGAATTGAAGAGATAAAGAAGAGAATTTTGATTTGTAAGACACTTGGTGTTGTTGGAACAGGCTCGCTCATGGGCTCAAAAGCTTTGGAAGTACAAAGAAGAGTAGCAAAGAAACTTGAGCTTTATCCGGCAGATGTTACAACTCAGGTTGTTCCGCGTGAAAGATATGCAGAATATATCTTTGTCATGGCACTAGTTGGTTCAACACTTGAAAAGATTGCCGTTGAGATCCGAAATCTCCAGAGAACTGAGATAGGAGAAGTTGCGGAACCCTTCAAGAAAGGTCAGATGGGAAGTAGTGCAGTTCCAGTCAAGAGAAATCCTGTAAAAAGTGAGCGTGTAACATCGCTTTCAAAATTATTACGCAGTCAGATCTCAGTTGCCTTTGAAAATATCCCATTATGGCATGAAAGAGACTTGTCCAACTCTGCAAACGAGAGATTCATCCTTCCAACCACTGCCATACTTTTAGACGAAATGCTTGAAGCCATGACAAAGATTCTCAGTTCCATATTTGTAAACGAAGATAAGATTAAAGAAAATCTGGAAATAACAAGAGGTCAGATCTTTGCAGAATTTGTACTTGATGCATTAATCCAAAAAGGTGTTCCAAGATTTGAAGCCTATAGAGATATTCAGAGAGTTGCATTTGCATCATCTTCAGAAGGAACAGACTTTAGAGATGCAATAAGAAAAGACAAGGCAATCTCATCTCACTTGACATATAATGAGATTGGCAAAATTTTTGTTCCTAAAAATCACCTTGGAGCATCATTTGATATAATTAAAAATGTATCAAGCAAAGTCAAAAGTTCATGTTCCAAGTTTTCTTGACTTTTAAGAAATTTTTGTGAATCAAAGAACCATACTGCATTGCCTTTTTTTGTTTTAGTGCAGACTCTTCTGGAACTCCAATTGATAAAGCCAATTTTCGAACAATGTGTTTTCTCATCAAGTCATCCTTGTCCTTTATTTTTTGTTCCAATGGAACTGTCTTTGCAAACTCGATGAATTTCTCAGATAGAAAAGGCTGGACAATCTGGACTCCAAACTCTGATGTTACTTGATTTACTGCTCTCATCATACGTATTTCATTGTCTAGCTTCTCTTTCATCAATCCAACAACTGCGTCTTCACCCTCTGGAATAAAGTCTCGATAAGAGTTGTAACCACAAAATAATTCATCAATTCCGTTAGCAGTAATGACTTTGGATATATTGTGCTTTTTTGCAAGTTTTGCAACATAATAAAATGCAATACAGTTTTCATTCCAGGACAAATTATCAACGTTAATCATGTCAGAGATCTTTCTTGCCACATCTGAGAATGTTTTTTCAGATATTAGCTCAATTTCATGTTGTATGCCAAGTGTCTTTGCTATAGTTTTTGAAAACTCGACATCATGTGAGTCTTCAAAGCCCATTGTCAAAAGTACAACATCATAGCCAAGATCTTTTGCAATCTTTGTTAAAAGTGAGCTATCTACCCCACCTGAAAAAGAAATTCCTACAGTCTTTGATTCTTTAACGCTTTCTAGAGATTGTACCATAATTTCGTATAGTTCTTTTTCAAGACCTGCCAAGATTATCATCTATAGTGAACTTGCTTTGAGAGTTAAATATAGGATTCTTTAAAAAAATCATATCAATGATGAGACTTTCTGATGAGCAAATCAAAACGGAATTAAAAGAATTGTCAGGATGGGGCATAGTGAATGGAAAATTACACAAGGATTTTGTATTTGATGATTTTGTCGAGGCCTTTGGTTTTATGACAAGAGCTGCAATCCACATAGAAAAGATGAATCACCATCCCGAGTGGTTTAATGTATACAACAAGATTTCAGTTGATTTGGTAACACATGATGCTGGAGGAATTACACAAAATGACATCATCCTTGCAAGAACACTAAACTTGCTCAAAAAGTAAGAACTCTCACTTATCACCTGTACAGAATTTATATACGGACTAGGCACAATTTTTCAAATGTCAACTGGCTCTGCAATCTTGGATTCGGATTTTAAGTATATTGACGGAAAAGGAAATCTTTTGAGAAGCAGAACTGAGTCTCTCAATTGCTCAGATGCTAGAGTTTTTGCAAATTGAATACCAATATGATTATTCCATTACACTGAAAAATGGCAACAAGGTAAAAGTTGATTTTAAGACAGACAAGGGAATTATCGAAGTAATTGATGTTGAAAGTGACATAACAAAATACAAGGAACTCAAGCAAGAATTAACTGATGTAAAAATTATAGCAATGGGGCATCCAAAATTCGCAGCGAGATTATCAGAATTACAAGATATCATACTATACAAGACCCAAGAGGTTCAGACAGGTTCTATATTTATGGAAGATCCTGCATTTGCATTTGATTATGCACACATTTTACCGTTAGTTGAAAAGTGTTCAATATTACATGGCCACACTTCATCTGTTACAGTCGAGCTAGTCGGAGAGATGAAGAACAATTTGCTGATGGACTTTGGAGAGGCAAAGAAGATAATCAAAGAAGTAATTGGAGTAATGGATCATAAATTTTTCATAAATGAAAGATACTTGGTAAAAGAAGATTCAGAACATTATAGAATTGCATTTGATGGTCCAAAGGGACGATTTGATCTTCAGGTTCCAAAACATACAACTTATCTTTTGAGAGGAGAGGCAACAGTAGAAAATCTGTCCACAGAATTAATCAAACTGCTAGTTCCAAAGATGCCAAAAAATATAGAAGCAGTAGGTGTCTACATTTATGAGGGCTATAACAAGGGAGCCCATATCATATCACAGATCTCAAAAATTTAGGACATGGAACCAACTATCAAGGAAACTGCTTGGAATCCCGAGATTGAAAAACAGATACTAAAACAATGGGATGAGACTCACATTTACGATTTCAAGCCAGAGGGAGATGTCTTTGTAATTGATACTCCACCGCCATATCCATCTGGAAGGCCATGGCATATTGGGGCAGCTTCTCACTATGCACAGATAGACATGATTGCAAGAGCTGCAAGAATGTCAGGAAAGAATGTCCTATTTCCAATAGGAATTGACAGAAACGGCCTTCCTGTTGAGATGTACACAGAGAAAAAGCATGGAATTAGGATGCATGAGACAGACAGGGCAGAGTTTTTGAAACTCTGCGAGACTGCACTTGATGATTTAGAGGCAGAGATGATCCAGATAATGAAGAGTCTTGGCTTGAGTGGTAATTTTGCAGAATACTATAGAACAGATTCTGAGAAATATCGCACCCTAACCCAGTCCACGTTTATTGACATGTGGAAACAAGGACAGATCTATCTTGCAAACAGGCCCAACAACTATGATTGGGTAACAGGTACTACCATAGCAGATGCCGAGATTACTTACGAAGATATTCCTACAAAACTAGTCCACATGAAATTTAAAGTAAAAGATTCAGAGAGGACAATTGTAATAGCAAGTACAAGACCTGAATTATTATGTGCATGTCAGACCATAATAGTAAATCCTGAAGATCAAAGATACGCAGATGTTATTGGAAAAAAAGTAATCATACCTTTGGTAAATAGAGAAGTTGAGATAAAGGCACATCCATCTGCAGAAAAAGAATTTGGCTCTGGCGCTGTAATGGTTTGTAGACTATGGTGATCAAAACGACGTTGCACTATTTCGAGATCTAAAACTTGAAGAGATTGCTGCAGTTGGCATGAATGGAAGAATGAAAGAGGTTGCAGGTGCATATGCGGGCCTTAAAGTAAAACAAGCACGAGAAAAAATAATTGAAGACTTGACAAACCAAGGCTTTGTTGAAAAGATTGACAGTATAAATCACAGGACTCCAATATCTGAGAGAAGCAAGACTGCAATTGAGATAATATCCATGGAGGAATATTATCTAAAACAAAAAGATTCAGTTGATAAAATTAAAGATCTTGGAATGAAAATTAATTTCCATCCACCAATGCACAAGCAAATATTGATGAACTGGTTAGAATCAATCTCAATTGACTGGCCAATATCTAGAAGAAGATTTTATGGAACTGAGATCCCAATATGGTATTGCAAAAAATGCAACGAGCCGCATGTTCCCGAACCTGGGAAATATTACAGGCCTTGGAAGGATTTCTGTCCTATTCCAAAATGTACAAAGTGTGATTCTACAGAATTTGTAGGAGAGCAGCGTACATTTGACACCTGGATGGACTCGTCCGTATCTCCTTTGTATATAACAAAATACAAGCAAGATGAGGCATTTTTTAACAAGACATATCCTACTACCATACGACCCCAGTCAAAGGATATCGTGCGTACGTGGCTATACTATACCATACTACGATGTGAGAAACTCACTGGCAAGACCCCATGGAGTGATGCATGGATTATGGGCTATGGGGTAGACGAGCATGGTGCAAAGATGAGCAAAAGTAAAGGAAATGTAATTGATCCTTTGCCTGTCATACAAAAATTTGGTGCAGATACATTTCGATTCTGGAGTGCAAGTGAGATAAATGTAGGATATGACTTTAGATGCTCTGAGCAAAAGATAGAGACTACAAAAAAATTCCTAAGCAAACTTTGGAATGTTTCAAGATTTCTTTCTGGATTTAACATAGTAAAGTCTGGAAAACCTAGTGCCTCTGACAAGTGGATACTCTCAGAACTTGACAAAGTAATTTTAGAATGCAAAAAGGGTTATAGCGAATATAATTTCTTTATTCCAGCTACAGCATTAAGAGAATTTACATGGAATTTGTTTGCGGCACACTATATTGAAATGGTCAAGGGAAGAGCATACAGCTCTGACTTTACAGAAGAAGAGCGAGACGGTGCAATCTTTACACTGCACAAGGTGTTGTCTTCTGTTTTGATATTGCTTGCACCAATTACTCCGTTTATTACAGATCATCTATGGCAAAATCTCTATTCGCAAAAAACAATCCACCATGAAAAATTTGTAGAACATGAAGGACATGAGGACTGGACAAAATATACAAAAGAGATTACGGAATTTAATTCCGAAGTATGGAACAAGAAAAAGAGCATGAATTTGTCATTAAAGGATACCATAGAGATTGCAATCCCTCAAGGATTGGAACAATTTGCAAAAGATCTCAAGGCTATGCACAACATAAAATAATCTAGTTTAACTTTTGAGATTTATATAACATTAAAATTATTACTGTACAATGCCGCGAATTACACATTTTGATATTCCCTCAGACGACCCAGAACGGGCACAAAAGTTCTATTCTGAAGTATTTGGATGGAAGTTTGACAAGTGGGATGGCCCTATGGAATACTGGATGGTAAAGACTGGAGAGAATAACGAGCCTGGAATTAACGGTGGCCTTGCAAGAAGATTGCCAGGACAGATTAGCATAACAAATACCATAGAGGTACCATCTCTTGATGAATATACAAGCAAAATTGCGTCAAAAGGCGGTCAGGTACTCTTGCCAAAGATGCCAATTCTAGGAGTGGGATATTTTGCAACATGTATGGATACGGAAGGAAACATCTTTGGGATGATCCAGATGGACAAGAGTGCCAAGTAGAAATTTTATTTTCTAAAAATTATTATAAATTAGAACTGTAGAAAATATTTCTGGTAGGAGATATTTTTCTACAGAACTACTAATCATTACCAAATCAATTATTAAAATAATATGTATCATTTGCAAACATTTGCAAACTCCTTTTTTAACTAGAAGAAAGCCAGAATTTTTTTCTAAAATATGCATAGTAAATTAGTCATTACATATCTTATGTAGTTCTAATGATTCTATTGTCAAGACGTTTATGAGATTACGATGTACAATAATGCCATGAGTAAAACAGAGATGTTAAGTGAGAAGACAGGCAAGCCTGATACACGAGATGTCTATGCAGCATACAGACAAAATCTTAATCGTTACTTTGAAGAAGTCGAGAAAAATGTAACGCAATGCATGGACGCAATTTCTCAACTCCAGCAGGAGTTCATCTTGGGATGCAAGAATACCATAGATAACACAGTGGCATTCCAGCAAGAGATGGTAGCAAAGAGCGGACTAGGATCAAATCTTCCTCAGTCTTATCTAAAATCAATCAACGATGCAACAGATGAGTTTGTAAAAACCAATTCTCTGCAGAACAAGGCACTAATAACTGCAATAGATGCAACAAGGCAGAACATGAAGACATTTCATGACAACTTGAAGGCATTTACAACTATGGATACGGGTATGGTCCAGTCATGGTTTTCATCTTGGAAACCTACACGAAATCCATAGATCTTTCCTTTTCTTTTTAATTTAGATTCTGTAAGGTTTGATAAGCAATAGGAGAAATAAGAGTGTCATCATAAATTAATCTTAAAACATTTGCAAACTCCTTTGTTTTTTAAACTAGATACATACGTTTTTTATTTTTAACAGGTATTGTACCGTACATCTCAACAAATTATTTTATGTGTATTCACGTCTCATTCACCTCTCATGAATTCATGACCACACTAACATTGTTACTGAACAATGTGTCACAATTCTTTATATCGACTTTCCAGTAACTACGGCATGAATACACAAAGTCTAGTAGCGCACAAAAAGTTGCTTGCTATCATAATTGGTGTGGCAATATTTGCCACAGCAGGAATGGGCGCAGCTTCTGCACAAGTGTCTACAACAAACACAAAACCAACAATCACTGGTTCAATCAATATTGAACAGACACTCATGTCAAAAGTGACAGTTAGTTTCTCTGTTGCCGCAAATACTGCAGCAGCAGGTTCAACTGCATCACCAATTACAG
This sequence comes from uncultured Nitrososphaerota archaeon, assembly GCA_963824385.1. GTDB lineage: Archaea > Thermoproteota > Nitrososphaeria > Nitrososphaerales > Nitrosopumilaceae > Nitrosotalea. The sequence continues at coordinate 189,066 of CAWGPD010000003.1, read as the reverse complement.
GTGGACAAGTGATTAGTGGAAACTTGAAACCAATGCAAGGTTCTCTTGTATATGCCTTCAAAGTAATCGACGGTAATAGCAAGGTATACTCTGTAATTGTCGATCCTTCAAGTGGAGCAGTGCTCTATGTCTCTCCAGGACACACATTCCATGGATTTGGAATGGGTGGTCACCAAGGAGGAATGAAGGGTGGTTTCAAACATGGTGGACAGGGATGGAATAAACAAGCACCATCTACAAGCACCGCACCACCAGCAACATCCTAGTAGTTTCGAAAGAAACTCTCTTTTTTTATTTTTTTAATTCACATCTGTCAAGATATTTAGATTATAGTCTACAACAAATCAAATTATACCATGTTAGGATGTTTTTTCTAGTAAGAATATAGATAAAAAATTAGATTTTTAACCTAATATCTGTTCAAAGTTTGTCGCTAAAGTGTCCAGTGTGTTTATCCACATTGTCTTGAGGAGTGGACGGTGAACTTTTTTCATGCTTATCTCCATATTTATGAATACGGCCAAACATTTTCTTCTCGTGTTCCTTTCTTGAGTGGTGTAACCTATCTGCTTCGTAGATAAACTCCTTTCCACATTCCATACACTTTATGATTTCATGATGGTGTTCATGTCTAGCATGACTTATCAGATCTTCATATTTTGAAAACTTTGATTCGCATTTATCGCATTTGAATTTCTTTGAGAAAAAATTCATGTTCGTTTCAGATAATAAATACAAGGATAAGAACGTTACATCTGCTGTATGATACTACGTTAAAAAAACAGCCAATTTTTTGATTCTATTACTTTGTTGTTTTGCCGATTTTAGACACTTGTTTTCTTTGTATGATGAGTTTAGATTTTTATCAAATGTACTCTAGACAGATATGATGCAATAATGAGAATCGCGCCAACTAGTATAAATCCGCCAAATATAGCTATACGATATTGTTTTTTCAGCACTAGATGCAATACACAACTATCGTCTTATAAAATAACTAATTTTGATTCTATGCAAATAGAGTTTTGAATTTTTTGTACAATTCCCAACTCCACTATAGTTTGCAGGTAAATTTTTTTCTTTAAATAATAATTCCATCTTGAAAATATCAGTTGAAGGCAATAATAATTAGAAAACATGGTGGACCTGAGGTCTTGTCATATGAAGAAATCCCAGATCCTGTACCTGAGAGAGAAAATGTTCTAGTCAAGGTAAATTATTGCGCAGTAAACCACTTGGATATCTGGGTAAGAAACGGGATTATAGGTAAAAAAGTATCATTTCCACACATTTTAGGCTGTGATATCAGCGGAACATTGCTTGAAGGATTTTCAGGTTTTAAGAAAGGTGATAAGGTAATTATCTATCCCGCTTTTGACAGCCATATACCTCGAGTATCTTTCGGAATCATAGGCGGGTTTGGAAAATACAGAGGAGGCTATGCTGAACTAATTTCAGTTCCAAAAAACAATATAATAAAAAAACCAGATTGGTTCTCTGATAAGGAAGCTGCTGCAATCAATGTCTCTTATCTTACAGCTTGGAACATGTTGGAAAAGTCAAGATGTAAAAAAAGAGACACTATTCTAATCTGGGGGGCAAACAGCGGAGTGGGCTCTGCAGCAGTATTACTTGCTAAAGCCAAAGGATTGAAGGTCATAACAGTTGCATCAGATAAAAACAAAATAAAATTTGCAAAAAAACTTGGTGCAGACTTTGTCATTGATAGAAATACTCAAGATGTAACATTACAAGTTCTAAAGATTACAAACCAAGTTGGAGTGGATGCAGTAATTGATCATGTTGGTACAAAGACTTGGCCAATAAGCCTTGAAGTTCTCAAAGTAAAAGGTAGAATGATTGCATGTGGTACTACGACAGGTGGAGAAGCTACAGTAAATATCAGGGCATTTTACAGCAAAGAGGCTCAAATAATTGGGATATATCTTGGATCAAAGTCACAATTGATATCACTACACAAATTTATGAAATTAAAAAAGATAAAACCTGCAATTGATGAGATTTTCAAACTAAAAGATGCAAAAGTTGCCCACCAGAAAATGGAAAAGAATAACCAGTTTGGAAAGATTTTGTTGCAAGTATCTTAGCTGACAAATTGTCTACAGTCACAGTCTAGTACAAGACAAGTCTCGCTGTGTCGTATATGGTCATACATGCCATGGCCGCAACTAACATTCTTACACGTATACCTGCTTTTTTCCCTCTCAACTACCTTGCGGGCAATCTCATTTGCCTGCTCTTTTGAGTATCCTTTTTTGTCAATGTAATAATGAACTACCCTGTTGTAGAGTTCGTTTGGATCAAATGTATGGCTCAAGACTGATAGAAAATTATGGTTCCTAAACTATTAGTTCTTGCTTTTTTACTGGGCTTGAGCTTCTCTTTCACGTAAAATATTCAGAGCAGAACCTGCCTTGAACCATTTTATCTGGAAATCATTGTACGAGTGCTTTAATGTAATCTCGTCCTTTGTTCCATCCTTGTGACACAAAATACATTTAACATTTTTTCCAGGCTGCATATGGGATAGATCCAAGATGCTAATTTTATCAGTCTCCTGAACTTTGTCATAATCTGCAGGATTTACGAAAGTAAGTGCAAGCACTCCTTGTTTTTTTAGATTAGTTTCATGAATACGTGCAAAACTTCTTACAACTACTGCACCGCATCCAAGATATCTCGGAGACATGGCAGCATGTTCCCTGCTGCTGCCTTCACCATAATTGTTGTCACCTACAACAATCCATTTGAGTCCCTTGTCTTTGTACTGTCTTGCTACAACTGGAAAGGATTCTGTATTTCCATTTAGTTCATTCTTTCCTTTACCAACATCTCCTGTAAATGCATTAATGGCACCAAGAAATACATTGTCACTTATTTTATCAATATGACCACGCAATGACAGCCATGCACCTGCTGGAGATATGTGATCTGTTGTACACTTGCCTTTAGCTTTTAGTAATAACGGTAATTCAACAAAATCTTTGCCGTCCCACTTCAAAAATGGTTCTAGTTTTTGTAATCTTCCACTTGACGGATTTATCACAACTGTAATCTCGTCTGGATTTGCAGCAGGTGGAACGTAAATGTCTCCCATATTTGAAAATCCCTTGGATGGAACTTCGGGTGCCTTTTTTGGAGCCTCTAGCTTGAACTCTTTTCCATCAGGTCCCTTGAGAGTGTCTTTAAGCGGATTAAATGACAACCTGCCGCCAAGTGCTAGTGCGACAATTAGTTCAGGACTGCCCATAAAGGCCATTGTCTCTCTTCTGCCGTCATTTCGCCCAGGGAAATTTCGATTAAATGAAGTGATTATAGTATTTGGCTCGCCTGGTTTCATTTCAGGTCTATTCCATTGTCCTATGCATGGGCCGCATGCGTTTGCAAGGACAGTTGCTCCAATATCATGTAAAGTTTTCATCTGTCCATCACGTTCAATTGTTGCACGGATCTGTTCTGAACCTGGAGTCACTAGAAGCGGAATTTTGATATGTATTCCATGAGATTTTGCTTGCTCTGCAACAGATGCAGCTCTTGTCATGTCTTCATAAGAAGAGTTGGTGCAGCTTCCAATTAGTGCCACAGATACTGTATCAAGATAATTATTTTTCTTGACATCATTAGCAAGTTGTGATATTGGTCTTGCAAGGTCTGGAGTATGAGGACCTGCAATGTATGGCTCTAATGTAGATAGATCAATTTCTATTACTTTATCAAAATATTTTTCTGGATTTTGTTCAATTTCAGGATCTGCAACAAGAATTTCTCTATGCTTGTTTGCAAGTTCTGCAATCTCTCCTCGATTAGTTGATTTTAGATAAACTTCCATCTTATCATCATATGGAAATACAGAACATGTTGCGCCAATCTCTGCACCCATATTGGTTATTGTTGCTTTTCCAGTACAGCTAATTGATTTTGTTCCAGATCCAAAATATTCTACTATGGCATTTGTTCCGCCAGATACTGTAAGCTTCATTGCTACATACAGTATAACATCTTTTGGTGCAACCCATCCATTTAGTTCTCCTTTTAGATGAATGCCAATTCTTTTTGGATATAGAAGCTCCCATGGAAATCCTGCCATGACTTCGGTTGCATCTAGTCCACCTACACCAACAGCAAGCATGCCAAGGCCCCCTGCGTTTGGCGTATGAGAGTCAGTTCCAATCATCAATCCACCTGGAAAAGCATAATTTTCTAATACAACCTGATGAATAATTCCTGCACCTGGCTTCCAAAATCCGATTCCATATTTTCTACAAGATGATTCAAGAAACTTGTAGACTTCGCTGTTCTCATCTAGTGCAACTTTGATATCTACATCACCGCTAACTTTTGCTCGTATGAGATGATCACAGTGTACAGTTGTTGGGAGTGAACTACGTTTGAGACCAGACTGCATGAATTGTAAGATAACCATCTGTCCTGTTACATCTTGTAATGCAACTCTGTCAGGTCTGAAAAATGAATAGCTCTTACCAGGCTCTAGGTCTTTTGCGGTTTGTATATTATCAAGATGACCAACAAGGATTTTTTCAGTTAGAGTAAGCGGTCTGTTGACAAGTTTTCTATATTTTATAATGTTTTCTTCAATCTTGGTGTAAACCTTTGAAACTAGATCAGGAGTTGTTTCTATTTGCATTAATGTTACAATATAACATGAACTGAATTTGATATAAAAGGTATTTCCTGTAATTGAATCTATAGGTTCTAATGCTTTGCCTTGATGAGGTTTACAAAGTATTTGTGCAGTGATAGGTCTCCTGTCAATTCAGGATGAAATGAAGTACCCATTATATTTCCCTGCTTTACAGCAGTTATCTTTTCATTAAACTTTGACAAGACTTCGACATCTTTTCCTGTTTCTATAATGTATGGTGCTCTGATGAATACTCCTGGAAATTTTGAGATGCCAATTTTGTCAAGTGATATAACAGATTCAAACGAGTCCTTTTGTCTTCCAAATGCATTTCTCTCTATTTTTACATCAAGAAAGTCCAACAGTGGCTGGTCCATCTCTCCAAGTACTCTGTCCTTTGCCTTTTTTGATAGCATGATCATCCCTGCACATATTCCAAAGACAGGCATTCCGCCTGCAATTTTTTCCTTAATTTTTTTTAGTGAACCATTTACCATTGATAAAGTGCCAATTACTGTGCTTTCTCCGCCTGGAATAATCAATCCATCAAGATCTGAGATCTGCTCTGGAGTCTTGACCTCGCTTACTATTCCCTCAAGGCCAAGTTCTTCTAGTGCCATCTTTGCTGCCATGATATTTTCTGCGACATCTCCTTGAACTGCTAATACACCTATGCTAATGCCGCTCATGCTGTACTACCACGTTCTTGCATTCTAAGATCAAGATTCTTTGTATCAAGTCCCAACATTGATTGTCTTTCATCAATCATTTTTTGTGCTTCTTTTACTTTGTCTGGATCTTCCCAGAACGTTGTTGCAAGTACAATAGCTTGAGCTCTCTCCTTTGCATCATCTGCCTTGAATATACCAGAACCGACAAAGACTCCATCACATCCAAGTGTCATCAAATATGCTGCATCTGCTGGTGTTGAAATTCCACCAGCTGCGAAATTTACAACAGGCAATCTGCCCAAACTTGCAGTCTCTTCTACAAGGGAATAAGAAACTTTGAGTTCTCTTGCAACACTTATCAAGTCTTGCTCATCTCCTGCATCATAAATTGATTTTATTCTTCGAAGTTCTGTGTTGACATTTTTAATATGAATTACAGCTTCTGCAACATTACCAGTACCAGGCTCTCCTTTTGTTCTAATCATTGCTGCACCTTCTTCAATTCTTCTTAATGCCTCACCAAGATTTCTTGCACCATTTACAAACGGAGTAGTAAAATCCCATTTCCATATGTGATGATTCTCATCAGCGGGCGTTAGAACTTCAGATTCATCAATCATGTCAACATTTGTTTCTTGCAAAACCATTGCCTCATACACATGACCTATTCTGCATTTTGCCATGACAGGAATTGTTACCGAGTCCATAATTTCTTGAATAATTCTAATGCTTGCAGTCCTTGCAACACCCCCAGCTTTTCTAACATCTGATGGAAGTTTATCTAAAACCATTACTGCAACTGCACCTGCTTCTTCTGCAATCTGAGCTTGTTCTACAGTTGTAACATCCATCACAACTCCATTTTTTAGCATGTGAGCAAAACCGCGTTTTAGAGTTGAAGTTCCTCGCATAGTTCCAAACGAGCCAACATTTTCTCTAACTACACCTTTAGCATTACCCAGATCGCCAGAAAGAGGAATCATAAATTTTTGATCGCCATTAGGCTATTTATTTTGTTATTTCTGTAATTACGCCATCTAGGCTGTCTTGAACTTGGCTAATTAGTGGAGGAATGAATTGATCAGTGGCATTTTGGTCAGGCCATGATATATTGACTGTTTTACCGTCAAGTGTCACTTCTAGTCCATACTTGTCATATTCATCCAGATTACTTTTTACTGGAATTGGTGTTTGTGGAATTTCCATAAATCCTGTCTCTTTTACAAGCGCAGTCAGACGTGTAACCTCTTCTTTTTGCAATTGATATTTTACATCAGGCGCAGAATAGCCATTTTTTGTTAAACTGTAAATTGTCTGACCATCATTAGATATTGTCAGAACTTCGGCCGTTTCAGCTCCAATGCTCTGTGTAAGACCAAATGAAATTTTTTTGAGATGCTCCTTGGTGTATTGTATAGAGATAACATCATCTGCATTTACTGCAACATTTGTAATTTCAGGTCTGAGAAGTGTTGGAACTACAATGAAAAGTGCTGCCAAGACTGGAATTGCTCCCAATATTATGATAATTGGACGGACTAAATTTTTCCGCTCCTTGGTTTTGTGTACTTCAACGCTTAAAGTAACACAATACCATCAATAAATCTTCAGAAAACTTGCGTAAATTAAAATTCAAGTGCATTTATGTTCATTATGTGGGGTCGTAGCCTAGCCTGGTATGGCGACAGTTTAGATCACATTGATCACCGCTAAGGGCTCCAGTGGTTTCACAAGCTTCACTGACGTTAGGATGATGTACAGTTTGGAGCTGTAGTGACCCGTGTGTCGCCGGTTCAATTCCGGTCGGCCCCACCATCTGATCTCTCCTCTACCTAACAGTTATAAGGAAAAAGCCTCCTACTATTATCGCTGGGGAAGTTGGGAATGAATTTTAAAATATCAAATGTAGGGGTTGTGCTGTTTTGAGTAGAGGAAACTTTCCGACATTTGGAGCTTCTAAGACTGGAACTTTTGTCTCCACTTTAAAAAATTACAATCTGCCTCCTTTCATTTTAGAAAAAATTGCCGCTGATTGTAAATCTGATCTGGTTAGAAAAGGAAGAATTGAAGAACGTTTGCAGAGCATGAATGATTCTGCTCTTGAACTTTTGCACAAGGTTTTTGTTGATTGTCATGAAAATGCTTCTGGTTCATATGCAGACTATCGATTTTTTGCATACATATCAAGCATGTTCCATAAATGTGAAATTTTATTGAATGAAAAAATCCTTGGTAGTTCTGGCAAAGTCTACAAGGTTCCTATCGCAGTTAAAAATAATGGAATGTATATCGCAGTTGGCCTGAACAAGTCATCTGGCGGTGCAGCAACAAAAAGAGAAGCAATCAAGTTTTATGAAATGGTTGATGATATTAAAAAAGGTGAGCTTGGAAATCAGCTTGCCGAGGGAGTTTTTGGTTCTTCAGTGGGATTTGACGGAGAGGCACTAGTTACTTTGGAAAAACTAAGTACAGCTCGCAAGAAAGATCCACAAAACAAGATTGATTTTAAGACTGCAAGTTTCCAAGACAGAATTTATTCTGTTACCAAGTGCTAGTGCTTTTTCTTAGCAGGACAAAATTTTCCGTGTACTTGAGTTTCTACAGTTAGTGTGGTATCATTTTCGTGATATAGTTTCTTACCACAATCTGGACAAGTAAATTCTGGCATAAAAAAACTCTAAATTACTTACTTATAGTCTTTTATGGACATTACAAAAAAATTGTCAATTTCTAGGAATGCAGACTCGAAGTATCTAGAGTTGCAAAGAGTGCATTATTTTCTGTTTGCAAATAATTTGAATCATAATGCTCATACGGTAAAGATGCAAAAAGATGCTTGTCCCATATTTCATGAACTAGCTCTTTGTAATTTTTGTATCCTGCCTGTCTTAGAAATTCATGAGTAATCTCATGTGATACTTTGGGACAGTTTGTCTCCATCATATGATGTATGTCATCTCGTTGCGGGCTCTTGGTCCACTGGACCATTCCGAAATTATCTGCAAAGTATCCCTCACATGTACAATCAGTCCAGATTGGCCTAAAATAAGTAAGATAAAAATGAAAAATATCAGCTCCCCTGCTCTCATGGTCTAGCAGCAATGTAGGCGTATCAATAATTCCAAATCGTCCTTTTGGTTTTACAATCATCTCATCTGCTTGGACTTCAACTATTCTAGAAAACGTCTTTTCTATCCAGATTTTATAGAACTGGGCCATTTTTTGCACATACTCAAACTCCCATCTTCTTTGCTCTAGTTCTTCCTCTTTTACAATAAAAATAAAGTGAAGAAGCACATGGTGCAAAGATTACAACACAATTAAAAGGTCTTTGCATAAAAATTAGAGAATTCTCTAGGATGGTTTTAAAAATATGAGCGGAAATTTTTCTAGTGTTTCAGCTTTGACCTTCTATGCCCATCAAGGTTAGAGTTGAACGAATCTTCTCTATTTTACGAATCTTCCATGTGATGATCTCTCTTAGTGCTTCCACTGTTGGAGATTCTATCTTTGCTAGAATATCGTAGGCCCCGAAGGTACCGTGAACTTCCTTGACTCCGTTAATTGCTTTGAGTTGCGAAATTATAGATTCTTCTGAGCCAAGTTCACAATTTATTAGCACGTATGCTGTTGCCATGTAATACCTATACAATGCAAATATATCAATGGATCTGTCGTTTTCGTACCAAGATCATCATAGTACCTTAGTTGAATTAAGTTCTGATTTATTGTATAAAATCTCAAAAATTCTTTTGATTGCAGATATTTTTAAAAAATATAGGTAAAAAGAATGTCCCCCGGTTCTGACCCACATAGAGTCATTGGTACGTTTAGCCTTAATCCTCATCTTGTTCTATTACCGGGGTGCCCTGTAGCACGGCTGGGTGGACCAAAAATCATCTTTCATCATCCCAGTCCGTCTGCGTGCATATTGGGGCGAATAATTATTTTCTAATCAGTAATTTATTGTGATTGATAGCATATGGCAGATTTTAGGCGTGGATTATGGAATTATAATAAAACAAGATCATAATTATCAATTATGATAATCATAATTTCAATAAATAATGCTAAAAAGCGATAAATATCATAGTGGAAATATTTGCATGATTCATTCTTGTTAGAAAATCTAGTACACAGTGGAATCTATGATGCTTTTCAGAATGTTTCATTTCACCCAATTTACCTGGCAAGTAAGATAGCATCTATCATTTTTGGAGCAGTTATCTCAGTCTATGCCTACCGAATGTATAAAACAGTTCAAAGCAACGTCTTGCTTGGAATCACTCTAAGCTTTGGATTTATGTCTTTTACAGATGTTTTTATGGTTTTGATTTTACCTACGATAAATAATCTGAACTTATTTAATTTATATTTCTGGTTAAGACTTGTTACAATGTCTTTTGCTTTTGGATTTTTAGCATTGGCGTATTTTACTTCTACACGTGTAGGAATAAAATCTATTCCGTTAAAAATGGGCATGTTATCTACAATACCAATTTCTTCCATAATTCTGGCAACATGGTTTTTCAACAACTCTAGCCTTCCTCCAGTTACAGATTATTCTGAATATTTTAGAATATTCAACATCGCTGCATTGGCATATGTTATCATCATTTCATACAAGAGTATAATTTTTAATCCAAGAAAGGGATTATCTTATATCCCCTTTGTATATGGTATTTTTCTTGTAGGTCAAGTTTCATTATTACTTTTTAGTCTACAAGGTAGCCTAAGTTCTGTAATCACCGCATTTCTTGTAAAAGACATTGGACTTGGAATTTTTGCAAAAATTATTTATGATTCTAATAGTAACAGAAAACATAACCTTAAAGGTTTAAAACTACCATATGACAGTGAGGCATGAGATGAAAATATTAGAAAGACGTGAGCGACGAAATAAACTAGAGATTTACTGCGCTATATTAAATTCAATAATACAAGAAAGTAAGAATTCGGGCATTGTCAGACCTACTAGAATTCAGTTTAGTAGTGGTTTGTCTTATGATTCCCTGACAAAATTTCTAAATGAACTAAAAGAAAAAAAGATGTTACTAGACCATGATGAGATAAGACTTACAAAAAAAGGAGTACAATTTTTAAAAGATTGTGAAAAAATACGCAAGTTTACTGAAAAGATGGGTCTAGATTATTTGTAATAGAATAATTTTGAAAAATTACAGACTAGATCTATTGTTTAATTGAAGGAGTTTTGAGAACTAAAAACTCTATCATGCAGTTATCTTGATTTGAGACTTTTCATATATGTTCAATATTGATGCATGATGACACATTTCCAGTTTAGCAAGCCATGTTCTCCATTCATTATTTGACTGGATCTGGGAAAAATCATACGTACACATGAGAGAACCGTTAAAATCATCAAATATTGCATGAAATGTCTTTTCAAGGTAATGTTCAACGGACATTCCTTCTTCAAATCCTACATCAGGAATCACTCTTCCTACAATCCTAAATGGAGTTTTTGAGTCCATAGTGATTTGATGTAGTATGCCCTCTATACCTTTTAGAATACCTTCAGAATGCTCCATAGGATTTGGCAATTGGCATACTCGCAACATGCCACTTTTTTTGTAATGCCTGAGATTGATCCCATATATTTCCATTTCATGCTCTATTAATTTTGGATCATCATGTGTAAGATAAATGCCTCTTTCACCTTTCTCAAGACCACGTCTTATAAAATGAAATTCTACTTCTCTGGCTTTTTTAATATCATCATATACAAGCATCAGGTGCCTTTTCGAATCAATACTATCAAGAAATGAAAAGGGCATTTATGATCTACCTATTATAAAAAACAGAATTATAATGAGTATTTAAATCAACGCATGTCTTGGAATAATACTTTGCAAATTTTTTAAAAAAATAATTAGATCTTGTATTTTGCACGACACTGCATGTCAAAATTGTAATTTTTTAAAGCTTGTTTGCAAAGAACAAACTCTATCCTAATAGAAGAATCATAATCTCTATAGTCTTATGGGAATTAATGCAATAGTTGTTGATGACAATAAAGAACTTCTCACATGTTTTGTTGAATTGCTACAATTTAGCAACATAAATGTCATAGGTACAGGAAGAAATGGCAAAGAAGCTGCAGAGTTGTATCAAAAACACAGACCTGATATCCTTTTCATGGATATTGAGATGCCACAATATGATGGATTCTATGGACTGCAAAAAATTAAAGAGTATGATCCAAATGCTACGGTAGTTCTAGTCTCAGGCTCTGTCAATGTTGAATCAAAATTAGAAGAGTATGGGGCAACAGCAGTTCTTCCCAAGCCCTTCAACATGAAAGAGATCAAGGATCTAGTAAGCAGGGTATGCATACATTAGAATTACGCACAAAAATCTCTCTCATGTAATAAAGCCACAGGGTGTTTGGAGCATATGATACAGACCAATCTTTAAAAACAGTTTCCAAGTGCTTGTTTATATGTCAGAATATTTCGATGAAGAAGGTCTCCTTAAAGTAATTAAAATTTTCGAGTTATCTGGTGAGATTTCAAAGCTTAACTGGGGTTGGAACAATCATACTGACCCTATCAGAAAAGCACATGAGCTTATGGACAAGGGGCAGAAACTTTATGTAGAAATTTCTGAATACGAGCAAAGAATTGGCCCAAAACTTGCTATACAGCAGAAAAAAAATATCGAAGATGCTATGGAAGATCTAGGAAAACTAATTCCTTATATGAAAAACAAGATCAAGCCTACTGAATTGACAACTCGTTAGCGTAAATTTTATTTTCAAAATAAAAACATGCAAGAAAATAATTCATTTTTTTATTACATATTAAAATAATTTTCAATGAAATTACTTCATAGACATATGAATAATAAAAAACTGATACAATAAAACCGTAATTCACATGGAAAAGCCTTTTGATATATTACATGAATAATAAATTTATGAAAAGCGCACAGTCAGAATTACAGACAGATGACAAGTCTACTACATATGTGATGATCAACTGCAAACATGGTCACGAGTCTGAAGTATTAGCGCAACTAGGAAATATCAAGGAGGCAGTAGAGGTAGTTCAAACGTTTGGAAGCTATGACATTTTAGCAAAAATAGAATCTTCAACAGTAGACCACATCAGAGATATCATTGCATGGAAGATAAGAAAGATAGACAAGATTCATTCGACTACAACACTTGTGCGCATCAATCCTTGAGAGAATTTATTTTAAAATATTATAATAAGCATGAAAATAAAAAAAATTGTTTAAGCGTCTTTCAGCCTAAAAGCGTGCTGGGCGATGTTTTGGTAAACATTCTTTGCAATATACTGGTCTGCCTTCTGTTGGTTTGAAAGGAACCTGTGTTTCTTTTTTACAGTCTGCACATGTAGTAGGAAACATTTCTCTATCTATTGACGACATGGATTTTGGTGTTATTCTCTGGGTATTAACTGTACATATGGAAATAGGCACTCTAAATGGCATAGAAACAACAAATCTTGCATTTTTTAGGCATAAAAGGCAGTATTTTCAAAATAAAAAACACGTAGATAATACAGTCAAGTTCGCTGTAAAAAATATGAATGAAACAAAATCCAAAAGTGATTTAATTGAAAAAGATAACAAATCCCAGATGGTAAAAAAAATAGTATGTGTCAAAGAAGAAAATTATCTTAATGAGTTATCGTTAAATTTCAAAAGAATGCAGAGAATGCAAGATTTTATGAAGAGTCTAGAGTAATATTATAACATGGAAAAAAAGTGTGTCCTGTGTGGATGTAAAGATCATAGACTAATTGGCTGCAACAAGCATCTATCTAAACGCTGTAGTTGCTTTCAAAATAAAAATAATACAGGATAGGAATAATCTAGACTGTGATTATTCCTTGGTTTGCCAGATATTGTATTGTATGGATTAGTTCTCCATCAGACAACTTTCCTTGCACATAAAGGACAAAAACGCCTTTTACCCAATTTGGAATTTTTTGATGGTCAATTTGAATTGGTGCTTGTGCTGTTGGTGTAGTTGGTGTCTGAGTAGATGCATAATCAACATATGTTGTTGGTGTTGGTGTTGATGTTGATGCTGCTGTTGGTGTTGGCAATGTTCTGTCTACAATCTTTTGGTTCATGTACGATGTTTTGTCTATAAACTTTTGGTCTATGTGAGCTGTAACGTCTGCAATTCTATGATCTACAAGCAATTTCATGTCTACAAACTTTTGGTCTTGGTGAGATGTTGTGTCTGTGATTGCATGACCCATATGTAACATGTCTGTAAACTTTTGGTCAACAAGAGACGCAATGTTTGTAAATTTATGGTCTGCACGAGATGTGGCATCTACAAATTTTTGGTCTTGGTGAGACGTTGTGTCGATAATTTTGTGGTCTACACGCAATGTGTTATCTACATACCTTTGGTCTACATGTGATACGATACTTGGAGACTGTTGATTTGCATGATACGTTATGCCTGCAGACTGTTCTGGTGCGTAAGATGTCATGTTTGCAAATCTTTGGTCATGTGTTTGACCAGTATCAGCAAATGCACTTGATGTTGCGAGAGATGCAGTAATTACAACTCCAAGAATTGCAGCTAGTGACAAAAGTTGAAGTTTGTTTTGGTGTGGATTCATTTTCATCATCATTACAACAAGAAATTAATAAAGAATTACTACACATTATACACTAACAAAGTTCTTGAACAGTTAAAATATCACACATAATTTTTTTAAAAAATGCCTTGTGATGTTATAAGATGCACTAGATCTTGCAAGTACTAGACGCAGAACTGAAATAATATAATCAAAGTTATTTTCTAAACTATAACTAGTAGATTAATTTCTAATAGTTTTTGGCATTTCATGTAATTTGCCAGCTCCAAGTGTTTCCACCTGTGTTACAAATGCCTCTGCTGTAAATGGCTTGTTCATCACTACTACTTTTCCCAAGAGTTGTGGGAGTTTTTGCAGTACACTTTCCCCATAACCTGTAACGAAGATTATTTTTTGTGCAGGGTTTGCTTGCTGTATCTCTTTTGCAGTCTGGATTCCATCCTTGTATAGCATCTTTTGGTCTAGTATGACAAGATCAAAATATCGCTTGATTGTTCCATCCACTTGTCTCTCTAGGTATTGTCTGTAGATATTTGTGCACTCTATTCCATTACTGGTTATTGTTACAGTATGACCCCTTGCTTCCAATATCGTACGATACGAGTCTGCAAGTTCTTTATTGTCTTCTGCAACCAGGATATTGAGAGGCATTTTACTATAGTATGACTAGAAAAACTATAGGAATAACCAGTTGTGTGTATTTCTCAAACAAATTATGAGGCATTTTCAGGGTTTCTTGGCATACTTGTTTTGGTCATAGGATTTATAGTTTGTGTACAAATCATTTGTATCCAAATCATCACTAACAATGTTACAGAACAATGTGGCGCAATTCATTATTAACTCAATGACGTATTATGTGCATGAAAAACAAAGCAATGATTATTTTTTCACTTACAGCACTCTTGATGTTTTCACAGTATGCTTTACCGAATTCTTTTGCAGATAGTAATAATGCTACCACATATAGCGTGTCAGATCTAAATGCAACATCTTCTGCTTCATTTATTCCACCTGTTATAGTTCAGTCATCTTCAGATACATCACCTGGTTCTTCTACTGTTCAAGCAGTCTCTACTCAATCAGTTCCTGTTCAGGCAGTTACTACACAACCAATTCCAGTTCAATCAGCCTATACTCAATCAGTTGATACTCATTCATCTTATACTCGTTCAGATTCTGTTCAAACAGTTGCCACTCAATCAGTTGCCACCCCATCAGTTACAGTTCAAACAGTCTCTACTCAATCAGTTCCTGCTCAACCAGATACTGTTCAGCCAGTTACTAATCAATCAGTTCCAGTTCAATCAGTTCCAGTTCAATCAGTTCCAGTTCAATCAGTTCCAGTTCAATCAATTTCTACACAACCATCTACTGTTCAGCCAGTCTGTTAATCAATCAGTTTCTGCTCAACCAGTAAATACTCCAGGACTTAGAGGAACAACGCTTTCACATTCATCGCAAATCCCAAGTGGTAAGACGTTTAATTCAATTACGTCATATCAATCACATACAAATGGTTACGTTCCAAGTGCAAACCCTTCAGATCAAAAAATAATATCTTCACATGGAATCCAGGACTGGCTCTCGACTTATCACGCTGCTACATATCAGAGTAGAGTACCAAATTACATGCCACAATACCAACAATATGTCTCATCACCAATACCCCAGTCTACAAATACAATAGTTTCACCAAATTCTGCAACATCATACTATGGCGATCCAGTAACATTTACTGCATCTATTACCGAGTCTTCGGCATCAGCAAATGTCATTACTGGGACTGTATCATGGAGTGACAATGGTGCAGGTGGAACGTTTACTTCGACTTATTGTACTGTCTATTCAGCCAGCTGTTCAGTATCGTACACACCATCTGTAAACTCTCCAAGTTCAGTAATAATTACTGCAAACTATGGCGGAGATTCCTCTTACCAGTCTCAGCTCTGGCTCTACATATCTTACAGTAAATCTACTTCACAATACCACCACAACTATAGCAGCAAATTCTGCATCCACATACTCTAACCAGGCAGTAACATACACTGCAACTGTTACTGATCCATTGGGATCATCAAGTTCCATAACTGGAACTGTATCATGGAGTGACAATGGTGCAGGTGGAACGTTTAGTTCTTGTACGATTTATTCTGCCAGCTGTTCAGTAACATACACACCATCAGTAAATGCTCCAAGTTCAGTAACAATCACTGCAACCTATAGCGGAGATTCCACTCACAGATCTAGCTCTCAGCTCTACATATCTTACAGTAAATGCAGTTCACAGTACCATTACAACTGTTACGCCAAATCCAGCACCAGTATACTCTAACCAGCCAGTTACACTTGCTGCAACTGTTACTGATCCATTGGGATCATCAAGTTCCATAACTGGAACTGTATCATGGAGTGACAATGGTGCAGGTGGAACGTTTAGTCAAATTTATTGTTACATCCCATCAGATCACTGTACAACAACATACACTCCAAATGTAAGTTATTCAGGTACAATAACAGTAACTGCAAACTATGGAGGAGATAATCTCCACGCTGCAAGCTCTGGTACTTCAACACTAACAGCTGTATCTTCAGTTACACAAGCATCATACACTACTAGTTCATCAAACATCCAGACTGACAAGACATCATACGCTCCAGGAAATACTGTAACTATTACAGTAAGTCCAACTGGTGCACAAGCTGGACAAAATGTTGCAATACTTGTAACTGATCCTTCATCAAACATAGTTGCGTCAAGAACAGTTCAGACTGATGCTCAGGGCAACTCTGAACTTCAGGTAGGTCTCTTACCAAATGCACAAGCAGGTACTTACCAAGTTACTGCAACTGCACTTGTCAACGGTAATTCATTGAGCTATCGTACAGAGTTTACAGTATCATCCCAGATCTCCCAGTCTTCTGGCTTGTCTATAGTCTCAGCCCAGCCAACAGATCAGATGGGAGACAAGACTGTAACCTCATTTGTCAGAGGAACTACTAGCTATTCCAAAGTTGTCTTGTCATCCAATTCAACTCAAACTGTCCTAGTCACTGTAAACCTTGTAGGTTCTGATGGAACTAGTCTTGGTGTGGGCTCTGTCAAGACAACACTTGGAGCTGGAAGTAGTGAAATGGAAGTATCATTTTACATTCCAAACAATGCAAGTGTTGGAACTGGTAACATCTATGTAGATACATACTCTGACTGGCCAAGTAATGGTGGAGTGCCTCTTACTGCAGAGACTTCGTCAAGTGTAAGCATTGAGTAAAGTATATTCCAAATCCAACAAATACGGAACGTCACAAGTCTAGCTATAATGCAAGTATGATTTGTTAAACTTCTTGAATTTTTGACTTGACTTTGGTCATTATTTCATCTGGGATGGTATCCATCTTATGGACGTGTTTTGCATGCTCATATATTTTATGAAACAGATCTGCTTCGTCCTTTGCTATAGTTGACCAGCTGCAACCACTTACTACATCAGAGCAAGCAAATTTTTTTGCCATGATATCATAATATGACATATAGTAAATATCCTTTATGATAAAATTGGTTATTTGTTGGAAAATATCTAAAAACTATCCAAGTAAATATATGGTGATGAAAAATATTCCATGAAGAACATACCGTTTGATTTTCATGGAGTAAAAATGAGTATCAAAGTTCTCACTTCGGAATCTAATGGCAAATATACAGTTCTTGATGCAATGCATCCTCCAAAGGTTGGACCTGCGTTACACATGCATCCAAGAGGTCCCGAGATTTTTTTTATAATGGATGGTGACTATGAGTTCATCCTAGATGATAAACCCACAATGATAAAGACTGGAGACGTAATTTCTATTCCTAAAGGAGTTCCTCATAGATTTGTCACAGGGGACAATGGTGGACGAGTTCTTATAATTAGTCCTCCGGACCTTGAGCATTATTTTTTCCAAGTAAGCCAATTACTTGCCAAAGGTGAAGTTTCATGGAAGACAGAATTAGAGATAGCAAATCAGTATGGTCAGATATTTTTAGACAATACAAAACACTGGAGATAAAATTATAATTTAAAATAATTTTAGAAAACTTAGTTTTTAGGTTTGGGTTTTAGTTTTTTTAATTCCGTATCCATACTGTCAATGTGGTTTTTCATTGCATCTAATCTATTTTGATGTTTTTTCATATCAGTCTCAAACTTTTCAATTTTGCTTGCAATCTTGACCAATATACCATTTAATGCAGTTCAATCAAGTTAACAGGTCTTGTAAAAAAAGATTAGGTGAAAGAATCATTTGGTTCAGACGGTTTTAAGAAAAAATTTGGATTTTTATGGAGGCTTGGGTACCTCGCCTGGAGCACACATATGATTGCCACAAATTAGATGACATGGCATGCTTGCAGTACAGTGCAGGCCTGTGAGACTAACCTTTGCTTCACTAGAACTAGTGATATTGGTAGCAGCTGCTTCTTGTGTGTAGCTAGATATACTGATCCAGCCTATCACTGCCACTACTGCGATTACAATTGCAATGATGGATAAGTTATAGTTGGCCATGGGGAAATAATGGTGATTTCAAGTTATAAATTATCAAGTAGATATTCTAGTCTGATTCTCAGGTATAGAGTATATACATGTCAAAGTAAAAAATAGATAAATTATTTCTAGACGTTCTAAAATAAAAAAGAGAAAGTGTACCTCACTTCATGTGAGCATACACAGTATCTACGCTAAAGAATGGACAGTTGACAACAAAGCCTGCCGCCATTGTATCCGTTAGATCACTTTTGCTTGTCAAGTCGTGAGTGTTTTCAAGCACGGTTGCCATCGTTGGGTCTTTCCATGTAACCACCTGTATTCTCCACATCGGGGAATAGTACTGGTCTCCCTCTTTTGCACTTGCTACTCCTGATTGAAATCCAAGAGGTCCGCTACCAACTATACCGTTAGAAAATTGATATAGATCAGCTGCTGAACTTGTTGCAATCGTATTTTGAGTCTTGTTTGCAAATACAATTCCAAGTGCATCTGCTGGACCCTCTTGTGATGCATCAGTTGCAACATAGTAAATTGTAGAACCGTCGGGTGCAAATCCCCTATGAGCTACAAAAGTTACCTGCATCTTGTCAATGTCTATGTTTAACACTTGGGCACTTCCGTAAGAGCCAGACTCGCTTATACTGTCGCGTAATTTCATGTGACCTGCTGGAATAGTTCCATCCATGCTTCCACCCCACTGTACAATTGGACAATTGACAACTATTGTTGTTGGCATGATTGTTAGCTTTCCTGCATTAAATGCATTCATGATATCACTTTCAGAGCCAAGAACTGTTGCGTTTGTTGGATCATTCCATTGTACAAGATTTATCTTCCATAGTGGACTATAATTTGCCTGTCCTGGAATTGAATCAACAACATTTGGCTGAAATCCTAGCACGCCTCCTCCATTGATTCCATTTTTGAATGCATAGATATTTGCAAGTGAGGTAGTTGGTGCCTTTCCTAATGCAGGTGCAAATGTTACAGGAAAGTTTGTGAAGTTAGATAGTGCACTTGCTATTGTCGAATCAGACGCCTCAGTTGTTATATAGAATACATCTTGTCCTTCAAACAATCCCTTGACCAATGGAATAACAATTGGGAGATTTGCGTTTGATAACTTTAAAGTCATGCCCTGGTCTGACTGCATTGTCATAGAGTTTGACATTTCATTTGACATGGATGAATTTTGGCTCATCATTTGTTCAGGCATTGTAGTAGATGTTTTTCCTTTCTGTGCTTGGCTGAGTTCAAGTTTCATCATGGCAGATTCACCTTGGTTGCATATGTGATCTCCACATACCGGAGTGTTTCCAAATGTTGCAGTAAGAGGTTGGTCGTTCAGTATGCTCAAGTCTCTCTGAGTTAGTGCATTTACAGACGGAATAAAGCCAGTTATTGCAGACATGGAAAGCAACGGCAGAATCAAAAGAACTGCCAAGCTACGAGTTTTGTATGTCATTATACTCATAGACTTGAATTTTATAGTTAAGACTTGTTCCAAATCTCTTCCAGATCTTTTGAATTTGAAAGACTGGAAAATAATTTTGTTTCTACCTATTTGGGAATAGGTATTTTTATGATAAAGGTCGTACCCTCTCCAACTTTGGTCTTGATTGAGATTGTTCCACCATGCTTTTCCATTATGCTTTTACAACTTACCAGTCCCAAGCCAGTACCTACTTGTCTTGTAGTAAATAACGGATCAAACACCTTGGGTAAAACTTCATCAGGTATTCCAGGACCTGTATCTTCTACTTCAATAACAGCAAAACTATTTTGATCTATTTGCTCTTTGTTTATTCTAATGAAAATTTTTCCCGAGTTTTTCATGGCCTGAACTGCGTTTAGTATAAGATTAGTCAGAACTATTTCTAATTTTTCAGAGTCACATAACATGGACATATCATTTTCAGGCATTTCCACTTGGACTTCGGTAGTTGAGACATTAGAAAGCGCAGATTTTATAATTTCAACCAATGATGAATTTTTAAGGTCCAGAGGTTTTGGTGTAACATAGTCCATAACTTCTTCTAATTGATGTGACATTCTTTTTATCGAGCGGTCAATTCTCTCAAATTTTTCTTTATTATTTTTCTCAAATTCTGGATTTTTTAGTTTCATTATTGCAATTGTATTTAATAAAATTGAAAGCGGATTTCTAAGATCGTGGGCAACTCTTGCAGAAAGTTCACCTATTGCAGTTAGTCGCTTGATCTTTTGTTCTTCAAGCTCTTTTTTCGTAAAATATATTTCAGACATATCTCTTAGATTTCCAATACGCCCGCACAGTTTACCATCCTTGTCATAAAGATTAGTTGATAAAAGTAGTGTTGGAAATTCAGAGCCATCTTTTCTTTGTATCCATATCTCTCTATTGTTGATATGTCCAGTACGGTGAAACTCCTCCAAGGCTTGTCTCATATCTTCGTAGCTTCTCCTTGCAAGATGCTCAAATAGTGATTTTCCTACAATCTCGTCTCTTGGGTAACCTGTTGCAGTAGCATATTTTTCATTACAATCAGTTATGACCTCGTTCATGTCAATTGTTCTTACAAGATCAGGGGATTGCTCGTATAGAGTCCTATACCTTTGCTCTATTTCTGAGAGGTGATCATATGCAATTGTGAGTTTATCATTTTGTAATTGAAGTTTCTTTTCATTTTCCTCCAAGTTCTTTCTAATATTGTAAATCTCTGTTGCATCTCTGATGTTGGTGTTGCTTCCAACGAGTTTTTTATTCTCATCATACAAATTCTTGGCACTAATCAGGCCTGGAAATATTGTGCCGTCTTTTCTTTTAAACCAGGCAATCTTGTTTGATACCTTGCCAGTTGTCTTCCAGGTCTCAAATGAATCTCTAAATGCGTCATAACTTGAAGGAGATACAAAATCATAGACAGATTTTCCTATAACTTCATTTTTTTCATATCCTAGTTTTTTACAATAAGAGTTGTTACAGTCAAGAATTATTCCATCAGCATCTATTGTTCGCAAAAGATCTGGTGAGTTTTCATATAAATTTCTGTACTTGTGCTCTGTCTCTTTTAAACTCTTGTGCGCTTTTCTTAGCTGCTCAAATTGTTTTTGTATAACATCTTGTTCTTGTTCTATTACTTGTCTTGCATTATAAATTTCAGAGAGATCAACTAAGGCACCGGTTCTTCCAATTAGTTTACTAGCCTTGTCATAAAGATTTGTTCCGTTTAGTACAACTGGAAATATAGTGCCATCTTTTTTCTGCATCCAGATCTCCCTATTAGAAATTTTTTCAGTCTTTTTCCAATTTACAATCTCTTCTTGCAATGCAATTATGCTCTGTTTTGCAGTATGCTCAAAGACTGATCTTCCAATAACTTCGTCTCTTTTGTATCCTAGAGTTTGTAGGTATAATTCGTTGCATGAAAAGATAATTCCATCTAGTGTTACAGAGCGCAACAGACATGGTATATTTTCATACAGATCATGATATTTTTTTTCAATCTGCTCAGATTGGATTTGGGATAAATTTTCACCAGTCGTTGGTTTATCATCAAGGATACGTTTTTTGTCCATGCCGGGCGTTGTAGCCAATTAGGAGCCTCTCCACGAGTCAAATTCCAATTTTTGTTCAAGCTGGAATTGATCAAAAATACCAATATGTGCCTGCTTGTCCTGTACAATCAAACACTGAACAAATTGCCATCCGTCAATTTTTACTTGAAGATATAATTCCTAGATATCTTTAGAAATTTCAGGGGCATGTCTGCTTATCATCTTGGATAGCCCCCGCATGTAGTTCTGGGCAAATGTAGTAGTTGGCTGGGATGAATACCATATGCAGCCAAGTACCTGACAGTCATGACATGTCTTTGCAATATCCCACTGGGGAGCATCCCAGATCTCTGCAACACTTTTTTCAAGCAAGTCTGTAAGTATTTTTTGGATCGTTATACTTCCAGCAGGGAACCATTACAGTGCCGTTACCATTTACAAATATGCTCTTCCATACTCCGCACTCATCAAAGACGCCCCTTCCATGTTCTAGAATCTGTTCAAAGTATTGTACTGGAAGCATGATCTGAGGGTCTTGTCTTGATTTGATGTGCTCTATTACAGATATACAGATTTTGTTTATCGTGTCTCGGTCTGGAAGTAATGAGTAATTAACATCAGAGCGGTCTTCAACAAATGTTAGAGACACTGCACTTACTCCAAGTTCTTTTGTCTTTGCAAAATATGTTCCGTCAAGAAATTCTTGAGTGTTGTATTTCGTTATAACAGAATTAAAGTAATGGGGTACATCATGCGCTGTTAGCATTTTTAGATTATCCATTACTTTACGATATGTCTGAGGCGTAACACCTCTGACCTTGCAGTATGGTTCTTCAAAAACAGAATCAATACTGCATGTAATAAACTGGATGTATTTTTTTAGTTCATCAATATCTATAGTATGTAATAATGAACAGTTTGTGATCAGAGTCACTGGCATCTTTAATGAATACAGATGACGGATTAATTGCATAAAGTCAGGGCGGCTAGTTGGCTCTCCGCCTTCTACAATACACCAGATGCAGTACTCTGATACTTTATCAAATATATTTTTCCACTGGTCTGTTGTCAGGTCATTTTTGGCTGCAGTCTTTAATTGTCCTTGTTTGTCAGAATCCCCAAACGGACACATGGGACAGAAATAATTGCAATAGTGAGTCAGGCTAAAGACACCAATAATTGGCCTTCTTTTTCCCACTAGCCTGTTTAAGGACCATTTTCCTACTCGGTTGATCGTTCTTGGAATGTCAACAGGCAATGAGTTTCATGCTATGCCAAAATTATTAAAATTTCGTATTGTCTTTTTGGATTAGAAGTGGCATGTTGTTTTTATTCCACTGTATCATATCTATACCAATGAGTGCACAAGAGATGCTAGGTTTAGTCATGAAGTCAGATGAGCGCATACGTTATGCTACAGTCTGCGACATGGAGGGGCAAGTGCTTGCAACACAAATCCGAGAAGGTGTCAAACCTTTACTCAACGAAGACGAACATAGGGAAGCAGTAATTTATGCAATCAATGCAATGAAGGTTCGGGAGAAGCTAAGTGCCAAGCTTGGGAAAAATCATTATGTGCTTGCAGTATATGACAATCTCTGTAGACTAACAATGCCTATTGGGGACAGGTACATGTTATTACTAACATGGTCGCCTGAGGCTTCGTTAGATATAATAAAAAATATTAGAAACGCATTAAAATAATCTAGTTACCGTTTCTTTTTCTAGTCTTTGCACCTTTCTTTCCTGCTGCTACATAAGATGCATGAGTTCTTTTCTTTGCAGACTTCTTTCCTGCTGCTACATAAGATGCGTGTGATCTTTTTGCCATACTGGTTTAGGCACATCTCAAGTCATTATACTAAGTTAGTCGCTAATTGTTGCCTTTTTGCTAGAATTTTTTAATGATAAATCTAATGATATAGTCTGAAAAAACATGCTTTTCAAGCAAATTACTAGATCAAAGTGTACAGTAGCAAACCTTTGCAGATCGCTGCATTGGTAAGAGAATTATTTCGATTTGGCTTTATCTTGCTCTTTTTTTCTTTTCTTTGCTTTGTTTGATGTTTTGCTCATGGACTAAATTGTTATAATTAGGACTTAAGATGTCTAGTAAAAAAAGATAGGCTAACCGAATGTGTTATAGTATGGAATAATTTTACTAGAGTATGAAGTCAGATAGCAATCTAGTGCCTTGGAACAAGAAGCATTTTGGTATAGTTACACTTGTTGCAGTTGCATCTGTTGCTTGTATATTTTTTGTAAATTATGAGATATTGAAGACTGCTCATTCTTCATCCATATTTTGGATTGTTCCATTTTTGATATGGATGGTCTTTAACACCAAAAAAGGAAAACTTGGGAAAAAATACTATGGTCCTGTACCGTGGTCAGCTGCAATAGTGGCTAGTGCACTGCTCATAATGCTTGTCAGCAGTATGAAGTGACTATAATCACAATAATTAGTTCTTCATAAATTTGAAAAATTCATCCTTGAATTCATCTATATCTTCCAGCTTTTCACTTTCAAGACTTAATGCATCTAAAACATCATTGTACTTGTCTTTGTATACATCTTTCATTACAGCCTTCAAGTATTCGGGACGATCTACACATTCGTGAATCCCACAGTCATAGCGAGCCCTGAGTTTAGCTAGTACCAGATTATAGTGGGCATCTCCTCTTTTCATCAAGACCACCTCGATACAAACTATAAACGCAGTCTTGTTATCTTCATCAATAGAGACCATCCAAAGCCCATTGACGTATTAGCTCATAAGACTTGCTATAATGAAATTCTGAATAAATTCCATTGATTTTATTATAAACAGACATGGTCTTTTGTATTTGTG
Source organism: uncultured Nitrososphaerota archaeon (assembly GCA_963824385.1). GTDB lineage: Archaea > Thermoproteota > Nitrososphaeria > Nitrososphaerales > Nitrosopumilaceae > Nitrosotalea. The sequence goes on along the minus strand of CAWGPD010000003.1, from coordinate 164,205 downwards.
TAGTACAATTACTTGTGCAGACTCTAATACTGCACACGAAAACGGTTCGTGTTCTAAGGAAAAACTCCTTAGGACATAACCGATCGAGTATGCTAGTCTTTTGAATCCAAATTTGATCTAACTCAAAAGGAAGTATGATGAGTATTGCAAGATATCAGATTTGTAAAACTTGATTTTATCTCATACAACTGGCAAGGAATCCATTATATCATTTCCATTGAGTGCATCATTATAAGACTGGAGTGCATTTGTCTCGTACTGGAATGACTGTTGCAACAACTGGTCTGACTTGGCATATGTTGCATTATCTCCTGTTACAACCCATTCTCTTAGTGCCTTGTCACTTGCAATCTCCATCTGTGTAGAAAGTCGGAACAACTGTAATGACTGTTTGAAAAGTTCTGGCGGGTTTAGCCTGTCATATTGTGGAAGAATGTTTTGCATTATCGATATGTGCCTATCAGTCATATTGAGCATCTGCTCTTTTGAGATTTTTCCCTCTTTGTATTGTGTCAAATACATGTCCAAATTCTGAGTTCCGTTTGCAAGTCCGGCTTGAATCTGTGTAAGCCTGTCTTCAAACTCTTGAGATGTTAATGTGGGCATAGTTGGCTGTGTTACTTTGGGAGGTGTTTGTGCTGGAATAGACGCAGGTACTGCCTTTGGAACAGGCACGCTAGTCACATGTGAGGAGTGAGGTACTTGAGGTATTATCAATATACTTGCAATTCCCACTATGGCAATTACTGCTATAATGCTGACTAGTTTTTCATCCATAGTCTCATTTCTGGGATTACAATCTTAAAGATTTTCCAATCACACATCTAACTCAAAGGTGTTAGGAAATTTCTTTATGCATAATTGAAAAAATTAGGTATAGTTAAGCAATCTCTTGCACAGACTCTAGAGACTGATTAACTTGTACCCCGTGATGGCACATATTACGATGTTCGTCATATACAACAGATAACTTGTATTTGCATAATGGTTTGTATTTTCCAAACAAGCTTTTGTTAATTATTAAAAACTGCTATTATGTATGAGAAAAATTTCCTTAAGATATTTCAAGTATAATCAGTTGTCCCAATACCATTTTTGCACAAATCCACTATGTTTTGTCTTGTGTACTTGTTTATGCCTCTCAAAATGCTCCCGGTCATTAAATATCGTACCGCATTCCTTACACTTGAATTCTTTTTCATTGTCATCCACATTATGATATAGATATAATTGATCTTAAAGATTTTCAATACCAAGTAAAAATTGAATCTTACATGTTCATGTCGTACACGCATGGAAATATCTGTAATTATAATGTACAATAACCATGAATAAGACAATAATTACAAGTCTTGCCATACTTGTCCCAGTAGTAGGTACTGGGAGTCATTTCTTGATACATTCTGCAGAGGCAAAAGGAATGCCACATAATTGGTTAAACTCTGATGGCACTATGAAAACAAAATATCTCTCGGTTCAAAAAGGTTCATTACATAATACAAAGTATACAGTATCAAGTATTCACGCAGGCAACATTTGGACATATCACTAACATACGTCTGCAAGTTAAAAAAACATTTTAGGAGATTACCAAATCTTGGGCATAAAGAAATTTTAATGCCAAAACAAATTGCGTATTTGTGTTAAATTATGAAATTGCCAACAAGATCTTGATTGTAATTATAATTGCAGCTGGAATAATTGTGGTTCTAATAAATCCCTTGCAGATTATTGATAATTATAATTCTGGAAAAAATCTTGCCAACATACTATCCCACACATGTAAGAACAGCAATGCTTCAACTGATTATTCCAAAGTTATAATTTTAACATTTGATGACAGCAGAAAGAGCCAGTTCTCTTATGCGGTACCAATAATGGACCAATGCGGTTTTAAAGCGACATTTTTTTCAGTCTATGACTTTTTGGGTCAAGACAATACCAGGATGACATGGGATGACATTGCAACATTGCAAAAGAACGGCTATGATATAGAATCACATACCATGGACCATCAGGACTTGACAAAGATGTCCGTGTCAGAGCTTGATTATGAAATAGGAGGTTCTCAGAAAGGCTTTGCTCAACATAACATCAATACGACAATCTTTGCCTCACCTTATGGAAATATCTGGAACAATAAGACAATAGTGAATATAGTATCAAAATACTATTCTTTTGCAAGAGATGGATATGCCCCTGAGATGTATCTGCATTGTGATGGGTGGCAGACATTTTCAAATCAGACAGATTGTAGGACATATTCTGATGACGGCAAGTTGACTTTTGCCAACAGGTATTCTATAAGAATGTGGGATCATAATTATTATGACATACTATACGCTCATGACGACAAGAGCATATTCAATACATTTGTTGGGGAAGTAAATCAAGCAACAATACTAAACAAGCATGGAACGATGGTAGCATTTCCAGTCATTGCATACCATAATGTTGATTTCAAGTCATCAGACTATAACACTGATGTTAGCTTGTTTGCCCAGGAGATGAATTATCTCCATGACAATGGATTTAGGGTTATCACCATGGCAGATCTTGGATATGATAAAGATCAGAATGCACTTTACGTTAAAAAATAAAATCTGGATTTAACTCAAACGCTGTGGTAAGTTGTTCAAGACTAGTATTTTGAATTATAGCATAATGATTATTTTGGCAGCGTTATTGTAAAGACAGTTGGATTGGGATTTACAGATATTGTTCCACCATGCTGTTCTATAACATTTTTACAATATGGCAGTCCCAAGCCTGTACCTCTTTTTTTAGTGGTAAATAACGGGTCAAAAATTCTAGGCATTACATCAGAGGAGATACTCTCACCTGAATTCTCTACTTCTATGATTACATTTTTGCCCGTCTCCTTGGTTCTTACTGTTATTTTTCCAACGTTTTCCATTGCTTCAATGGCATTGGTAAAAAGATTCATGAATACAACTTGAATCTTGTGAGGATCGCATTTACAAATAATATCTTTTTCTGGAAGTTGTATCTCTATAGTATCTGGCTTTTTGACAAGGCTTGCTGCATCGTTTAAAATTTCATTTAGTGATTTCTTTTGTAATTTTAGTGTCTCATCTCTTATGAAATTCATGAGATCTTCTATCTGGGCAAGCATAGAATCTGCTGCCTTTTTGATGGCTTCACTTTTTTCAATCATCTTTTCATTGCCGTCATTTTTTGATGCCATATTGGCAAGTTCTGCATTCATCATTATGACATGAAGAGGATTTCTCATGTTATGGCTCATTTGGGACATTTTCTCCCCAATTGATGCAAGCTTGGATGACTGTTCTTTTTCCTTTTGTAGGTGTTCATTTGTTTCCTCTAATTTTTTCATTAGATTAATACTCTTTCTGATGGAAAATAATATGATGAGTAAAGTTATTGCAAAAACTATTCCCAATTCAATAATTTGTGAAAAAAAGATAGAATTGGATTGTGCGTAGATTGAATCTGTAGGAGTGATAACAAAGACAAAATATTGATTTTCACCATTTACATATACTGGGTATCCCGTGTTGATTCGCTCACCACCAAAATTATAGATGGCTGATGATGGAGTACCTGAAAAGACTGTGCTGTACTGTTTGTTCTGTATATTGTCTCTTCCAAAATATGATTGAACTTTATCACCAAAGTAATTACTGCCAATTAGAAAGTTTCTAGGAGTTGAAAGATATGTCTGGTTCTTGTCTAAGATATTGAAAAATTGTGATTGTATGTTTGACGAATTTGCAAGTGTACTAAAATAGAGTTCAGATGGCGTACTTGCACCTATAATTCCAATCAGATTCTTGTTTGTATCAAAAACAGGATACGATACAGCAATTCTGAATTTTCCATCAACGCCATAAAAACCATCAGAGACCTGTTCTTTCAAAGTGGAATGAATTGCTTTGATATCTGCTCTATATGCTAAACTTTTATCATTAAAGGTCAGGTTATCGTAATTTACTCCATCAATTATGATATCGTTTTTATCTAAAAGATAAAGAATTTCATCGGGAAAATCGTGTTGGATGTTTTGAAATGTGTTTTCCATTATACCATGTGTTTGGTCTGGTGAGAGATTCTTGACACCAGACAAGTCTACTGCGCTGTCTCCGATTTGTGTCTCAACATCTTCCAACTGGGAACTAATTGCCAATGCAATTACATGATTAACTGTTAATTGCTGGTTTGCTTGTTTTTTTAATAAAGAATCGGTAATACTTGATTGATTCAACTCTAGTATGGCAAATACAACAAGAAATGCAGCTATAATAATTACAACGAGAACTATCTCTGTAAAATGAGTATGAAGTGTTTTAGAGCTTTGTACTAGCCAATATGATATAAAGGTCTTTTTTACTGTTAAAGACTTTTGTTTTTTCATTTTAAAAAAATTATCCTAATTTTTGCAAGATTTTATTCAACTCGGATGCTTTAGAAAGTTGTTAAATCATAAGAAAGCAATGCTGTATAGTGAGAATAAAACCAATTACTGTTATAACAACCAGTATTTTTTCCATAGCCATAATCGGCGGGCTGTATATTGTTGTGGATTATATTCAAAGCCCGCATCTTTTATCCAAGCAAAAAGCGTTGGATTTTTCCATGCAGAATTCTCTTTGTAAAGACAACAGTACTAGTGAATTGTACAATGTAGGCATACACTTGCTTCATGTAAAAAATAATACTATATTTTCTGTAGATGAGAAAACTATGCAGGACATGTCTTTGGCCATTGGCTATCCCTTTAAGAATTACCAGAACAATGAATACATCTGGGAAGTCACCTGGGAATGCAGTTTTTCAACAAGTAAAGAAAACGGTACTCAGATTAATTTTGTTGATGCCATAACAGGCAAATTGTTGGATTAATGTTTTGAATTAAACTGATTGCATTTTAGCTACTACTTTATTGAAGTCATTAATTGGAACAATCTTGACTGTACTTATTGCAGATATTCCAACTGTTATGCACAACTGTTCAATATCATGGGCATTCTTTGCATCCAAGATTACTACCCATTGATGCTCAAGGACTGAGACGTAAAAGCCTACTATTTTTAGTATGTTTAATTTTTTTTGGTTTGCTTTAATCTTTTTTTGAATCTCTAGGAAAATTTTCTTGCTGTTCTTGTTGTTCAGGGGGCACAGTTCCGGGGAATGCACTGCCAAAACTCCAAAAAGCATCAACATTTTTTATCAAGTTAAATCTAATAAATCTTGAGGATATAATATCCAAGTTATATATTATTTTCTTGTTTTTCCTTAAGGCTCTCCTTTCTGTTTATCAAGTAAATCCCAGTGAGCATTATGATAATTGCAATTATCTGAAATTCGCTAATCTGCTCGTGTAAAAATAATCCTGCAAACCCCAAACCAAAGACAGATGACATAGAAAATATGACAATTGTACGTATAGTACCTATCCTCTTTAGGCTCTGTAAGAAAAAGTACAGTGAACCTCCAATGCCCAACATACCTAACAGAATTACATACGGTATCTGTGAAGGGCTAATTTGAAATGGTTCTCTCATGGAGAATATGATTCCAAGCATGATCATACCCCCTATAGCATATTTTATCTGGACTAACCTTGCAGAGTTGATTCTAGTGGATATAATTCTGCTCAGGTTATTATCCAAAGCCCATAGTGCAGTTGCACCAAGAATTAACAAGTGTCCTGAGTTGATATGAAATAATGAACTTGACACTTGAAGGTTTGTTGTAATTATTGTAACTCCAAATAAAACCAGTCCTACTGCAACAAAACCAACTGGTTTTAATCTCTCCTTGAAGAAAATTAATGCAAGCAGTACTGTGAATACAATTTCAGCATTTGATAATAATGATGTATCTGATGCAGTACTTTGGTTCAAGCCAAGAAAATAAAGTAACGGTGCAACAGTGGCACCACAGACAGATACAATAATTAAGATTCCATAGTCTTTTTTTGAAAATAATATCTTGCTTTTTTGTGCTATCGGAGTAAATGTAGCAGATGCTATCAGATATGATATAGTAGCAAGCAATAGTATGTTGACATTTGATACCAGTGGTTTTGCCATAGTTGGGACTGCACCAAAGAGTGTAGATGCAAGTATTGCGGAAACATATCCAATAATTACAGTCTTATTTTCTAATTTTAGATTTCTTGCCACATCTCAAATGATATATTTGTATTAATTGAGCTTTTTCTCATTACTGCAAACAAGGCTTTGGGATATGGATCCAGTGTTCCCTGGTATACAGTATCAGTTATTGTATCTATAACAAAGTCTTGGCCAAAGATATTTTGCATATCCTGCTTTGAGAATCTAAAAGGACCATAGGTTAGCTTTTCTTCTTTCATGCTAAAACATTTCAAAAAGAACAATCCGTTCTTGTCAAGTATATTGTGTATAGTTTTGACATACTTGGTCCATTTGTCATTAGACAGTACATGAAAGCAGCCCCTATCTAGGATATAGTCAAAACTGTCTTTTCCTAGTTTTGAATCCAGGATGTCGTCTACTAGAAAATTTATTGTTGCGTCCAGTCTTTGCGCCTTTTGTATTGCGTTTGATGATAAATCTGTGCCAGTTACTGTAAATCCAATCTTTGCAAGCTGTATGGCTTGCGTTCCAGGACCAGTTCCCAAATCAAGAAACCTTCCCTTGGTTAGATTTCGTTTTTTTATTTCTTGTTCCAGATCAGAGTCTAGTTTTTTGTTGTACCATGGCATGGTAGATACATCTTGTTTGTAGAGAGCATCCCAGTCTGGAAACCTGCTGTCTTTAGACAATTGTAATTTGTGATTGTGTGTATCTTTTAGTAAAGTCTTAGCTAACGTTGAGGATTCCTTGTTTTATTAGAAACTGTAGTGCCTGGATTAGATCAGCATCAGATAATTTTCCTTGTGCATACATTCCAAATACACCCTTGACCCAGTTTGGAATCTTGCCAGTTATTTGCGGCATTGATTGACTTGGGGGTTGAGGCTGTTGTTGATCTTGTGGTGTTGGAAGAGGCAGTGATGGAGTTGAGACCTGTAGTGTGCTTACCATATTATCAAAAGTTGAAACCTGAGAGTCATATCCTGAAGAAGGATTTGCTCTAATACTTAGAATAATATTTGTAGAGTTTGTCTGGGCAGTCTCTATCTTTGATTTCATCTCAACAGGATTACCATCAGAATCAGTTCCAGTACAGTCTATTGTTACAACATTAAGACTCAAACTGTTTACAGAATTTGTTGATGTTGCATTGGTACATGTGAATCCCTGCATATTTCTTGGCATAAATGAAGTAGGCATTGTTGAAGTAGACGGCATCATTGATATTCCAATTGTAACTGGCGGACGTGATGCTCCCTGAGTTGTCTGAATTCCGCCTGGCGCAATCATTACTCGCGCATTTCCCGATGATTGCTTTACCTCAAAACCGCTCCATCCATCTGGAAGTGTAATCTGTATACCAAAGTTAGAGTTGGCATAAGTTCCATTTACAGCAGTACGTACACCATGAAATCCCTGACCTGGTCCTCGAAATCCTTGACCTGGGTACCCTTGTCCTTGATACCCTTGACCGCCTTGTCCTTGATACCCTTGACCGCCTTGTCCTTGGTATTGCGCACTAGCTAGAGGTGCAAATGAAGAACTTGTAAGAAGAAGAACAGTTGTTATTGATAATATAGTAACTAGAAATATTTTAGAATGATTCATAGGCTTTGTTCTTGATTTCCTTCTAATAAACAGATCTCATCTTTCATATGGTTTTAAGATAATTTTATCATCCCTTGATTGACAAGAAATTCCAAGTTAACTGAGATATTGATTTGTTGTATATTGCTTTATAATCTGGTGCCAGAGACTCGTTTTTGATGAACGCTAAAAATATTCTATTTGCTATTGGCATATTTTTTGTAATTGCACTTGTCTTTTATGGTGGAACGATGGCTATGAATACATTATGTATAGCTGATAAAGGCACTTACAATCCACAATGGGATCAAAATTCAGACTTGGTTTGTCAGTTATTTGGTAACATTGCTCAAGTATTTACAAAAATTACTAGTTCAATTTAGAATAATATCAGAGATATCATATCTAAAATTAAATCATATCTATAGAAAATCAACACTTGTGATAGAATGATCCTGAACTTTATCAATCATGATATCGTACATACATCCTTGAGAAAAGAGCAAGACGTTGTCTCTTATTACAAGGAACTGCTAAACACAATTGATAACACTCAGAGGCTGCACGGCATAGTAAAACCATCAGAGAAAGAGCGCGGCGGGGGTTGTGGAAAACATGGCGTCTACATTTATCTTCTTAAAAGATTTGATGAAAAGGAGACATTCTGGCTTCCATACTGGGAGTACGAGTTGTTATCTTTGATAGAAAATGTATTTCCAAGTGGAACTATAGAAAAGCCTTCTTGTCAGATCTTTATTGTTGGCTGTACTAGCTTCAATCCTGGACTAAACGATATAGTATACTATACGACTCCTCTCTGGATTGAGAAGAGCATCTCTAGTTTTGATATATTTGAAGGTAAGATAATCATATCAAAGAAAAACGATTCGGTAAATGCAAAACGATGGGAGAAATTTTTGGACGTTATGCAAGAATTAAGAGATGAACTCTTCTCAGAGAAAGATACTGCATACGAGTACTTTCCATTTGACCTTGGAAATCCCAAGTATTTTCGAACAGGCGAGATAATATGCAAAGAGTGCGAGGCAGTCCTGCCAAATGGCAAGCAGGCAAAGGCTCACAACAGGCTGACTGGTCACAAGATTCACTAGGTTATTTTAAAAATTGTAATATGATATCAACTCTGGTTTGATACATCTAATGAACGCAATTTATCCAGGACATACTTGATATCATTCTCATCTGTTATTGTCAGCTTGCCTTTCCTTTTTATGATCCATTTTTCTGCCCAGTCTTGTAATTGTGCCAACTCTTTTTGATTTTCTATAACATTTTGCCCAAGGCGCATATACTGGAATTGCTTTCTCATAGATTTTTCAAGGTCTGTCATAAGGACCCGCTACATTTTTGATTGTTATTCCAATAAACAGATGAGTTACTAAAGAAGATGTATTTTGCCATTAAAATAATTGGGTTTCATTCTATTTATCATTTATGAGTAAAACAAGCCTTGCTAGAACAGTTTCATGTGTATAATAAAAATAAAAAAGAGTAAGTTATATTTTCACTTTAGTTGTCGCATTGCTTCGATCTGGCCTGATGTTACCCAGCTAAGCAATTCTGCTGAAGATGGATTTAGATCTCCGTTCTTATTCATCATGTTATGAACCCAAATCCAGTTTATTTGATTCAATAATGGCTTGTTTCCCTCATCGCCTCTTCGAGTTTTGTCTCGGAGGTCTTTTGGGATTGTACTCCACCATTGTTCAAAAGTTCTACCCATAGGTGGTACTATACGATTTAACTAATTAAGCTTGATCAAGATTGTCTAAAACATGGATATATTTTTTCAACCTGTTTTATTCTTGATACAACAACTAGAGAGACTGTTGCTATAACCAGAATTATTCCAGCAGTTGGAAACTCTGGAACTGTAGGTGCTGAGAGTGTATTGTGACATGTTCATTATAGTTATCGTATGAGTTGAAAAGTGCGGTACAAGAACTAGTACCTGTACTCCGCTTTGTGTAATAACAACGGCAAATGTTGGAGTGTCTGTTGATTTTCCATGTAATACAGCATCAACGTTTGCTGCGGGATGGATTAATTTTCCGTCATACAATATTAACTAAATTATTTAATTTGCCAGATTAATTGTTCTAGAATTGAGATTAAATACTATTACCTTTGGACCTTTCTGGCTAGGTGCACTGACGTTTATTTTCATCGATCAGCAGTACTTTTGTAGTCTGGACAGAGACAGTTTTGTTATTTGATCTAATGGATTGTTACGAATGTTAACTTCTGCTCATTTGTCTGGTTTTATACTGCTTTAGTGATGCTTTCAAGGTCATGCTGGGTTGCGGTAAAATTAAAGCCACGTGGTCCATGTCGATCATCTTCGGATTGTTACACTTCTTGTTGAATTCGTGTTGGTACAGAGTTTGGTTCTGGTTTTCAAACATGGTTCTGTTGAAGTGATTCTCAAACATGGTCCTGTTACCAAATCCATTGTTATTATATATTCCTTTAATTTCCTGGTCTTGTGAACTGTCCACTAGGGTGCAATAGGAAGTGATGTTGACCTTGTGCGGCTTGGCCTGGTGTTTGGTATGCGTGACCTTGTCCTTGATATCCAGGGTATCCTTGACCACCGCGGTATCCTTGACCGCCTTGCATTTCATATTGTGCACTGTCTTGGGCAAGTATGGAACTTGTAAGAAATCAGTTCCTCATTGAGAACATCTAGAAGTGTTTTGGGTGGTTTATAGTTTCCGTTACAATTTCTTTTAATACCGGATCTTACCTTTAACGCCCTTAGTTTGAAATTACATTTGTATTAGTATTCCTTGTCTTCACTACACGCCGATTTTCGCTACTTTTATATTTCATATCTTCACAGAAATATTCTACTAGGATGTATCTTGATTCTGTATTACACTTGTGGATAAAGCACAATACCATTTATTTTTAAAATTTATCGATCATTGCCTTTTTGTGATCGTGAATGAGATGAATTCAATCCATCATTAGAGTCAAATGCAATATTACTTTCTTTCAAGTTCGGCATGACATATTGGTGTACCCAATTTTTATTGTAATTATATGATTGAAGATTTATTGACTAGAGATTCATGTAAAGAGAAGATCTTTTTTGATTGGTACATTTTTGGCAGTTCTATTTTCAATAATAGGCAAAAAAATGACAAAATTGGTAATGATTTTATGAAATTTTACTTTTCATTGCTAATCTGTCAGTATAGATCAGATTTAACATGTCCATAAAATTTTTCTTGTGCAACTCGTACAATCTTTGAGCATAAGGATTTCCAAATGATTGTCCTGTCACATTAATTGATGAATTAATCAACACATATCCAAGTTTTGCCATAGTAGTTACTCAAAGTGGAGTACAGGGGTTAGTTCTAGTACCACACTTTTCAATTCACAGTATTACTATAATGAACATGTCAAAGATAATGGCTTCAACGGTTCCTGAATTTCCATTTGCTGCCATTGTGTTGATAGTTGCAACACTTTCTATTGTTTTTATTCCAAAATTCAGACAGTTTTAGAAATAATCAAAGTTGTGGTACGTATGATATTTATTAAATTAATAGTTACAATTTTGCAACAATTTTTTAATCAAACGCTAATCCAGAAAAGCTTGATCTCAAAACCAGATACTGGAGTTCGAAGCTTGAAATTCTCCAAGACTTTACCATCAATCTCTCCTAAAGAACCAAACTTTTTGGCATAAATCATCATTCCTGCACTTCTTCCATCAACGTACATCTTTTCCTTTTGTGGTACAGTGTTACATGTAAGATCTAGTCCAGTCTTAAGCAATGATTGCAAGACAGATTTTACTTCGGTATAGTTGACATCTTTGTGTGCACAAAGACAAGCAAGATGAATACTTTCTATAATAGGTGAATCTTTTTCAAATACAGTTCCTATTTCAAATATCTTTTGAGGATAGGATTCATGGATATTTCTTGACAACACTTCAAGCATTCCAGGAAGAAGTATATCACGCAAGATGATATGCTCCTGACTCTTTGAATCTGCAACAGAAATTATTTTGGATGATTCCCTATCAGTCTTGTCATATAGAATCTCTTTTCCTGTTAATTCAAAGTTCATCACTTCCAAATATCCAAGGCCAATCATTGTTTGGCGCAAAGCCTCCAATGTTTTTGTAATTTCATTTCTGCTCACCAGCAGATACCGAACCAGGCATTGTAGGGTACAAGATTTTGGATTCCATAACCCAAAGCAACTTCCTCTACTAAATCCATCACTCCAAAGATATCAGTCCTGTATCGTGGTATGGTACATACAATTTTTTTTCCTCTCAATTTAGCATCCAGTCTACTTTTCTTCAAAGATTTTACAATAACAGAGTTTGATACATCAATTCCCAAAGTCTTGTTTACAAGCTCAGGTTCTAGAACAAGTTCTCTAGATTTCAGTACAGGAGTAGAGTTTCCAGATCCTGTCACTTTAATAGAATACAACTCAAATCCTGCAATCTGTAAAGTATTTGCAATAACAGCAAGCACACCTTCAGCTGCAATTTTATCAGTTGCAGTAACTTCTACTAGCAAGTTACTAGTCTTTGTATTCATCTCTGTTAGTTTTGCGTTTGCTATAGGCGGAAGTGATATTGTCTGTCCGGCTGAATCTATTATGATTGGAACTTTGGCATGACCGTCCAAGATGTGTTTGTATTTTTTTCCAGTCTCTGTTTTTTCTAAAATATCTTTTACAGTCATGGATACATCCGACTCTAAAGGAACAAAGCTGATGCTCACGAGATACAGTATTGTATATCAAAGGAAATTTTATTTTTGTAAGATCATGAATCCCAATAGATGCCTTCTTTCTTCTTCTACCTAGTCCATTGTGAAGATCTTCCTGCATTGTTATTATCTGTCGTATAGTTTCATCGTCAAGTTTTCCATTTCTTGCTTCTATTGCAGTAACATATGGTCGTACTTTGGATACAGACGGATCAGCTTTAATAGAATATTTTCCAGTTTTAATTTTCAACACAGACATTCCTGTTTTAATTCCAAGCAATCCTTGAAGACCTGTTATGATACCATAATCTGTAGAATAATCAGGTCTGTTTGGACTGTATTCCACGTTGATGTGATCAGCCGTCTCATCTTCTATATCCAATCCAATAAACGGCAATGTCTCAATTAATTTCCCCTTAGTAATGCTCTTTCCAAGAATTTTTTTTACTCGATTATAATAAAGCGTGACTACTGGCATTTTGGTACTCCTCTCAACCAGCCAAACTTGTTCTCATACAATTCTCTTACATCTGTTAGACCATAACGCAGCATTGCAATTCGTTCAATTCCTCCACCCCATGCTAGTACCGGATTTTTAATTCCCAAAGGTTGTGTCACCTCTGGTCTGAAAATTCCCATTCCGAAAAGTTCCACCCATTTTCCAAGTTTTTCATTATAAATCATCGACTGCAATGACGGTTCTGTATACGGGAAAAATGTTGGCCAGAATTTTATTTTCTTAATTCCCATCTTGTGATAAAATTCAGTCTGTAGTCCCATTAAATCTCGTAGTGTGACATTTTTGCCAACTACAACTCCTTCTACCTGATGAAACTCTGCCAGGTGCTTGTAGGATAGTTTCTCATTTCTAAATACACGACCTATAGAAAATAATCTAGCTTCATCATGTTTTTTGTCAGCTAATTCCCGTATAGTTACACATGTAGTATGCGTTCGAAGAACTAGTCTTTTTGCCTCTTCGCTTTGCCATAAATAATTCCAGCCCTTTTTGTGTGCATCAGATACTTTTTTTATCTGTGAAGGTACTGCAATATTTTTTGCCTTTACATCCTTGAGATAAAACGTATCTTGCATCTCTCTTGCAGGATGGTCTTGTGGTGTAAACAAGGCATCAAAGTTCCAAAAGCTACTCTGTACATTATTTCCAATAATTTCAGAAAATCCCAAACTAACAAAGATCTCTCTTACCTCATCTATTACATCTCGTAGAGGATGGCTCTTTGCTGCAAATACCATGGGAGCTGTTGCTTCAACATCTATTGCGCGAACAGTTTTGGTATCAGGTTCGACATGAGACGTCTCGGTTATAGTTTCAAACATAATATTTCCTGGAACTGATTTTGCAGTCTCAGTTCCTTGTTCAGTTAAACTAACTGTAGCAGACTTTATCGAACTAACAACAATAAACTCGGGTCTTTTTTTAAGCGACTCGACTGCGTCCTTGTCTAGGTCATCTACAGATACACCAGATGGGTTTTTTGATACAGTCTTGATTATTTTTTCTTCTGAAGTTACATCATGATACCCCTTGAGCATGATTCTGTTTTCATGGATCTCAACCCATGCATTTTTCTTGGCATTTGCTATTGCTGGACCAAACTCATTTTGTAGTAAATTTTTAACATCATTCATCTCACAAGAAAATCCTTGCAATACTCTAAGATGATTAATTAATTGTCTTTCTGGAAATCCTTTCTCATGAGCTTCAATTCCTCTTTTGCCTAACGTTACAAAATTTTTCTCAGTATCCACAACGTTTACTAGATTTTTGAACTTTAACCATTCAATTCCACGTCGTACCTGATCAATAGATAATTTTGAAATTTCATGTAGTTCTTCAGGGGACAAGTTTTGTTTTGCAAGTAATGTCTTGAGAAGTTTTTGCTCAATTGGATGCAAAACTTGAGACATTATCAGGAAAAGCCAAAAAGACTTTTTAAACCTTAAGCCAGTTGAACCCTGAATGTCATCTGAAGAGTTTACAGTCACTCCTTGGAGCGTAGAAGGAGAGATTGACTATGATAAACTCATGGTAAAGTTTGGCACAGAAAAAATTTCACCACAACTTGAGGCACGAATTGAAAAAATTACTGGAGAAGTTCACCCTATGCTCAAACTAGGCTATTTCTTTAGCCACAGGGATTTGGATAAAATCATCACAGAATATGAAAAGGGAAACAAGTTTTACCTATACACAGGAAGGGGACCATCTGGAAAGATACATATGGGACATTTATTACCATGGATATTTACTAAATATCTCCAAGAAAAGTTTGATGTCAAATTAATATTTCAGCTAACTGACGATGAAAAGTTTCTCTACAGCGACCAAAAAACAATGGAGGATGTAAAAAAATTCACAGAGGAAAATATTCTGGATATTATAGCAATAGGATTTGATCCAAAAAAGACAAAGATTCTAGTTGATACTAGAGACATCAAGAGAATTTATCCCATAGCACTTGAAATTGCAAAGCGCATTACATATTCTACAGTTAAAGGCAGTATTTGGATTTGAAAATTCTACAAACATTGGCATGATTGGGTTTCCACCAATTCAGGCTGCACCATGTTTTCTGCCTTCGATAATAGAAGGAAAACCTACACCTGTACTGATTCCTGCAGCAATAGACCAGGACCCATACTGGAGAGTTACAAGAGACATAGCTGAAAAGATGGGATATCCAAAACCTGCACAGATTCATTCCAAGTTTCTACCAGGATTAGGAATGCAGGGAAAGATGTCTTCGTCAATTCCAGAAACTGCAATATTTACAACAGATGATGAAAAAACAGTAGACAAAAAAATCAACAGTACGTTTACTGGCGGTCAGCCAACTGTTGAGCTTCAGAAAAGTCTTGGCGCAAACTTTGCCATCTGTCCAGTGTTTTGGTATCTAAGATACTTTTTTGATACAGAAAAAGAGTCAGACGAGAGGGCAAGAAAATGCAAGAGCGGGGGATTGCTCTGCGGAGAATGCAAGGGCAACCTAAAAGATGCAACTAAACCCTTCTTGGCAGAGTTTCAAAAAAGAAGAGAGCAAGCCAAAGATCAGGTAGACAAATTCATGTTTGAATAAAGATGAAGAAAAACATAACATGCGCAGACAGTTACGAGGCACAGAAGCTTGCTAGTCTAATATACATAAAAGATGATAATGAAATTTTTATTTCCGGAATTTTAGAGATCATAGAAAATGAGATAGTCATAGCATTAAAGGACAAATCTGCACATAGTGTTTTGTTTCAAGACAAGATACAAGCTGATGCATTTGCAGACTTTATCCAGTCAGTAATAGATGGTTTAAACAAGATTACAATGACTGTGGTCTTTGAGGATGTAGTAGAGATCACTAAAGAATAGCTAGACAAATCTTTTGTATAAAACTATACCACCAACTGCAGACATTGCAATTATTCCTCCAAGTGCCAGACTAAATTCAGGAGGCGTCTGTACGGTTATAGTGTTTAACAAAAAGCCATGTTGGTTTAGTGAACTATCAATATACATTCCAACTATCTGTCCTGCATTGTTAATTGCTGTATTAGTTGTACTATTGGCACCTGGATAATCTGTTATAGAATACGTACCAGATGAGAGTAGAAAACCATGTTGGTTTCTTGAATTATCAACATACATTCCAACTATTTTTCCTGCATCATTAATTCCCGCACTAGTTGTAACTGTGGCATTAGGATAATCAACTGAGGTATAGATACCAGATGAGAGTAGAAAGCTGATGAGGGATCTTTGAACTGTCAATATACGTTCCAACTATCTGCCCTGCATTGTTGATTCCAAAAGCTAGTGTGTCACTTGAACTTGGATAATCAATTCTGGTGTAGGTGTTAGAAGATAATAAAAATCCGTGTTGTACTTTGGAACTATCAGTATAGTATCCTACTATCTTTCCTGCATTGTTGATTCCAAAAGTTAGTGTGTCACTTGAACCCGGATAATCAATTTTGGTATAGTTACCAGATGATAATAAAAATCCATGATATATTTTGGAACTATCAGTATAGTATCCAATTATCTCTCCTGCATTGTTAATTCCCGCACCAGTTGTACTGTTGGCACCGGGATAATCAAATGAGGTATAATTGCCAGAATCTAGTACAAAGCCATGTTGATTTAATGCATTATCAAGATACATTCCAACTATCTTTCCATCATCATTAATCCCAGCACTAATTGTACTGTTAGCCCCTGGATAATTAATTTGAGTAAAATTATTTGTAGTTGTGGATTGTGGAGTATTGGCAATTGGGCAGATGCTGGAGAGGATATAATCAAAACTCCAATTATAACAAGTAATAAAATTATACTATAACAAATGGTACTTGTCATTAGACATTAAATATATTTTACAATATATTAACTCGTGATAATTTTATCAATTGTGATTTTCACAAATCACATATGAAATTTAGAATTAAAAGAAAATAACTCCAAACAAGTTTATTGACAGTAAGTAAAAATAGAATCCCCCAAATTGACGCCTGAGTAGTTAGCGATTCACTGTATAGAATACATTATGATTTGCTAGAAATTCTATAAATGATAATTTTATCCATAACTAGAATTACGATGCAAGTGTGATTTGTGTCATGTTTGTAATAATTTGGAATCATACAAATATTGCAAACATGAAGCATAGTCCTCATCTGAAATTTTATCTTGAGCCCAAAATGTTATGATTGAATTTGACCAACGTGGTTTTATCAAATGCCCAATGGATTTTTCTTGCCAATTTATGTGGATAAGTCCATCCTGTGCTAGTGCAAAAAATGATGATTCAAAATGTAAGTCAGTAATAGAACCATATTGAATATCTGTGAGTAGTAAATTTTTAACATCGTCATATTTAGGATTGTTCATTGACGTTTCTTGATTTTGCATAGGTCGAATTGGATTGTCAAATCCATTATTACCATATAATGATTTTAATTGAATTACGTCACTCTGGGTTATGCCAAGACCGCTAACTCCAACTGGAATAACTACTGGTATCATTATCGATGGGATATCTGTCTGTTTACCTGAAATAATATTATTTTCCTCATCTTGAGAGATTTTATAGTGACCCATGCCTAAAGCGTGACCTAACTCATGTTCTATAGCCATACCTAGTTGTGCATCAGAAGCTGAATTGGTCAGAGTAGGATGAAACAGGAGTATACTGAAATAAAACATAACTGGAATAGCCAGTTTCTGTTGTTATTATCCTAGTTGTTATTTTATCATAATAAATTATGATCTGTGCCCTATGATTGACAAAATCATATGTTGTAATTCCAACTGGCTCTGTAGCAGATGGTGTGGATGTTGGAGAGGGTAAATAAAAAATCTGTATGTCAGCTGGTGATGATGCGGATGAATTATAATTTGCCTGTGAATATGGAATTTGTACTAGATTCATATTCCATAACGGATGTGCTCCTTCTCCTTGATTCAAATGCGTTTCCCAATCCAGTACGGCAGATTGGGTTTGCACGAATAATTGCAAGTCCAGATTTGGAATAGTTGGATCTGGCGGGGGTGTCATTGCATAAATGGTAGGATTGTGAATTAGTCTAAATCCTGATTCATAGTAATCTGCATAGGCAGTTGTCATTAATGAAGACATAAAAATTACCAAAATAACACTCAGTGGCATTATAAGTCCTATTGATCCCAATTCCAAAAAGGAAGATCTAAACTATTGTAATAAACTCTTTTGGTGCTTGTCTTTCATTAAATTATAGTATGTCACAATCACTATCAAAATCCTCATTCAACTCAAATGCTTATCCAAAATTCAAGTCAAAAGTATTTCTGATAATTAAATCAGATTGGAATCTTAATTAACTTAGTTTCAATACCTGATTTCTATGGATACTTCTCATGTCACTCCATCAGTTTTAATGGGCATAGTGGCAGCTACTATGATTATTGGCATAATACTTGGCTTCTTTGCCTACCAATCTAATAAAAACAGAAAGAAGAAAAAATCTCGCCGTTCATAAATTTCTACCAACCGAAATTAACAGTAAAAATACAAAGCCCCTTTGTGAGTCAATATAGAAACAATTACGAGTCAGCTAAAAGGCGGCTATAATTTTTATACTAATGCTTTATCCATTTCCTGAGTAACTAGTTCCTGTACCTTGAGAAAATACAGTCTTGTAGTATATGGCATGGCATCCATGTTGTCTTCTATTGCAATCATCAGGTATCTTACAGCTCGCTTAGAAATATCAAGATTAAATTTCAGATATAAAATAGGATCCTGCTTGACACTGATTTTATCAACAAGCCACGGTGGTGCCATCTCTTTTGCCTCTGCTATTACTTTTTTGTACCAAAATGCTATATTTTCAGGATCTAGCCCGTCTTTGAGACCTGTGATATCTGAGGACATTTTGCCAAGCATTCGCTCGGAGAGTTCTTTCAATGACATAACACAATTTTTAGAGTTTTATAGAAACGACTCAAAGTTATTTGTCAATTTAGTATGTTGCCATCAGAGTCAATCTCTGACTTTTTAATTCTCGTTGTAGATATTCTTGTGCCGTCTTTAGCTAGTACCAAGGGAATTACTACAACCTCTACAGGGGGAGAACCCTTGGCAGCTCGGAGTTTATTGAGCTCTACACCCTTTGATGATGTCTCATCACTTACAACTAACGCCTCTACCTCTTTTTCTAGCACAGCAGGTCCAAAATCATTTTCAAGTTTTGCTATTATGTATTTAGAATTTGGAAAATTTTTGCGTATTATATCCTCTAGTGTCTTGTATCGTGTAGAGTAATCATTTCCAGGATACTTGCCTCTTTTTTTAGCAAGATCATCACTTGTAAGACCTATAATCACTTTGTCTGATATAGAAAATGCACCGCATAAAAGTTCCAAGTGTCCCCTGTGTATAATATCAAACGTACCTCCCATTGCAACAAGCTTGAATCTAGTCATGAGAATGTATTGGATGTAATCATCTAACAAGTACTATGTTAACTGTCGGTACTGCTGAAGAAAGCGGCTTGTTATTGTAATCCCATACATATGTCTCAATAAAATATGAACCTGTCACTTGAGGAGTCCAGGTAACAGTGGCTGTTGATTCAGAGTCAACAAGTATTCCCTGATATTTTCCAATAAATGAAGCCTGGCCACCAAAGTGTTTGACCTGGACATAGTAGACAAATGGCTGCGTAGAATTTAGAAGATAATGTAGATTGCTAGTTATGTTTGCAGTAGCATTCACTGGAACTGTAGCATATTCTGTACCATTAGTATCAGTAACTACAGTCTTTCCTACAACAACTGGCAATGAAATATTGACAGCAGTTACAGGAGTTAGTTTTGATTGGTAATTATCAGACTCGGCAACAATCATGTATGTTCTTGCCTTTGAATTTGTATCGGATATTATACTAAACTCTGAACTTTGTGAGATTCCAACATCTACAGGAGTTGAAGTTCCAATGCCAACTACTCGCTGGAATGCGTCATATGATATAAGATATAATTTGGTATTGGTAGACTTTTGGTCTCCCATGTTTGTTACACTGCCAGTAAGTATCAGTGCATCAGAGACTTGTAGAGTGCCAGGAGAGATTGTAAGTACTGTCGGTCTGTCAGATGATGATTCAAAACTTGCAAGTTTTACTTGGATTTGTGAAATAGAAGGATCTGCTTTAGTTGAAGAGATTGAAAACGGAACCATTCCACCAGGTTGGATTACTTGTAAAAGCGTAGGACCAGTCTTATATTCAACCTGATTAGAGTTATCATCCATAAATGTAACACCAAGGGTTACATCATTTACTGGGGAGCTGAGATTGTTTTGAACTTCACCATATACTATAGTAGTGCCATCAATTGCCTTGTGAGAGTATATGGTTCCGTCAAGTACTACAACTCCAAGTGATGTATTTGATGGAAGATTCTCTTGTGCCAAGACCAAGTTTGGCGCAAACAATATGGAAATTAGTAAACCAGATAAAATTACAGCCTTCATACCTTCCTTTTTAATGCCGTCAAGGCATTAATCATGTACTGCATTCATAATCTATACAACCTAGTATAGAAGGTTCTACTAACTTTGCGTTAGGATCTTCATAATTATAAAAAGAAGATAAAAGATTTTGTTGATTTACTTGTGTTTTCGTGCGGTAATTACACACCAGTAAATGAATCCAGGTATCAATCCTACCATCAATGGTATGTATACGCCCGCTTGACTCCAATCTTGCATATCTAAATTACCTAATCAACAAAAAAACAGAATAGTATTTAAATCCATCTTTAAGACGGCTAGATTTTGCCAGATCGCCTGTCATTACATGCATGGTTCCTTAAATAAAACTTGGGCGTGATTTTTAGTTACATTTGGAAATTATTATCGAGCCATGGAAGCAGCTTGTCATTCATGAAGTATTGGAACAAAAATTCGAAGACTGGATTACACAGATTATAGCAGGTGCAAGGTCTGGCGGTGGTGGTATACCTACCATACTATGGGCAGGAGGAATAGCATTTCATTTTGCAACATTTCCTGATACTGATGCCATGGTTCAAGAGAAACTAAAAGGACGAATTCATTATTCATCAGTAACATTTGCAGTCAAGGAAAAGTTTGACAAACAGATAATCCGCGAGGGTGGAACTGTTAATTTCTCAGATGTCTCCCACAATGAGATATTTACTAGCTTGACAGAAAAACTAAAGACACAATCAAAGTTTCGTTCCTAGTTCCTTCTTTCGTGATTTACGAACAACCAATATTCCACCTACTACAATCAATCCAATACCTATGACCAAATAATAGGGCGGACTTGATTCTATAGGAAATAAGAATATGCCAGCTGTAATCATTGCAAGGTAGACAAGCATTGTCTGGTCTATATCAAAAGGCATTCAAAATAACCTCTTTTTTCCGTGCTATAAAGAATGGGGTCAGATTGCGATCTGTGATAAATTCAAAAAGGATGTACTGGAGACTGTTTCTTCAAGTCATATCAAACATGATTCACTTACTTCATCCAAGTAGACTTTGACTTCCTCTGGAAGTGCATGTACATTTACAACACGGCATCTAAACAATGAAATCTTGTTTTTCTTGGGAGTCTCAAATTGCTTTCTAGCAAGTTTTCCGTATCCCGTTTTAATTTCAATCCATCTAAAGTCTTCAGGTTTTCTGTCTACCAAGTTTCGCGGATCTTTACTTTCATATCTCTTGCAAGCCAAAAAGTCGTATGCAAATGAAGGATTTTCTTCTTTCTTGCTGTGAGATTTTGCAATTGCTGTAATCTCTTTTTGAATTTCTAAAGGAATCTTGACAAGTATTCTCTTAGAACCATAACTGAATTCTAACTTGTTTTTATGAATTGGGTTTTTTGAGATCTCGTTCTAAGGATGCATATGCCCAACCGTTCTGTATGCAATATTCCTTGCAATATGTTTCTCCCAATGCACTACGCAATTCAGGAGTTATCTTCAGATATCCCATGAGAGTTTAATCATTAACTAAGATATAACAAATCCTCCCAAACTAGCATTTTGCAAATATCTATAAGATATGTAGGTATCAGAGACATCATATTTTTAAAACAAGTAAGATTGTTTAACATAAACACACTGGTGATTAATCAGCCAGACATTTTCTTTATTGTAGTAGATAAAAATGACTCTAAAGATACTGATTGCAGAAGACAACTATGAACTTGTCAACGCGTATCGCATGGTATTAGAGGGAAGGGGTCATGAGGTGATGATAACAACTAATGGTATAGAGTGTTACAGAGCATACAAACAATACACAAAACAGTTTGATGGAAAAATTAAACAACATTTTGATCTTGTCATACTCGACCAAAATATGCTAGGAATGGATGGGATTGAGACTGCAAAAGAGATTCAAAAAATAAATCCAAAACAAAAAATGGTATTCATAACAGGCAATGGTCTTGATGTATTAAAAAAACTCGGTCAACTCCCAGAGAATGCTCGAATAGTGAACAAGCCATTTACGGTACAGGCATTAATTACAGAAGTTGAAGGGTTTTCAGCTATCAAATTCCGCACAATGGCAAAAGCAATGATTGTTGATGATGAAAGCTAAGAATCATCCATCATATATTTACTGAGTTTTTTGAATAGATTCCCATAAATGTCCTGAAAGACTTTGCAAAACTTTTTTCCTTAATTTCTTATTTCAAGATTCTCTAGTCCAAAATTAGGAGAATCTCAATCTTGTTCTTGCTGAGACAATTATGATTGACATTACAGAAACAACAAGTACTGCCAATGAGACTGGACCAAATTCTGGCACGGTTGCACTCTGAGTTGTTTGAGTATATGCAGGATTTGTTGAATTGGTACTTACCGCACCCAAGTCTGCAGTACTTGGTGAAAGAGCATTCAAGTCTGTCGAGTTGTCAGATGATGCGCTAGAACTTGACGAGTTGTCAGCTGGAAGACCCAAGTCTGCAGGATTTGGTAGACTTGTGCCAGGAGTTTGTTGCGCATATGCTGGAATGGTAACAAACGGTATAGATGTAGAAATATTTGTAAAAGCAAGAGTAGTAAAGGTAATTATTGCCATTGTAAATAATACAGTTCTTAAATGCATAAAAATTCCGTGTAAATATAATATTTAAAACTTGTTTCACAATGTAATTTCGTATCAATACAGCGCATTCCTTATATATAATTTTTTTAAAAATAAATTACATGAATTCTAAATCGGATAAACAAAGCAAGTCAGGAATAGGGTTCAAGACTACAATAGCTGGAAGTATAATTTTCATATTGCTATTTGGTTTTACAGCCCATCTAGATTTTGCAGCCGCACAGACATCTAACAGTACTAGTCCAAATTCGGCTACCAATAGTTGTATGTCGGATGCAAAACAGACCTACGACTCAGCAGTACAAAGTGCAAAGCAAGCTCGAGATTCTGCAATACAGCAGATAAAACAAACAGAGCAAACATCAGAGCAGCAATACAGGACAGACTATCAACAAGCTGCACAAGCAGCACAGTCTTTGTACAAAACTCAACAGCAAGCAAATCTCACATCGGCAAAAAGTAATCTAACAACAGCCGCACAGACCTTGAAGACTGCAGTTGCAGCAGACAAGGGAGATCCTGCCAAGATTGCTGCAGATAGAATACAACATGCAAATACCGTTGATGCAACATACTCTCACTATTATGTAACGATATACCAAGAAGCCACTGAGAGAGCACACTCTATTTGGGGTGCAGCTGCTACAAGGGATGCAAATATCGAAGCAGTTAGAGAGACAATGTGGACAAGCATCGGTCAGGCATGGGCAGCTTACTATGGTACTATTAACGGAGAAGAGGTTACTTACTACGACGCTTTGGCTGCATGCAAATCAAGTACTGGAACAGGCTAATTCTCAAAAAGAGAATTTCCTCAAATATTTTTATTTTAAAAATAGATAACTTGTTTTAACAATCATGTGGTTTTACAGGTAAAATTTCCATACTGTCCATAAAGACCTGCTACTCGTGCAATTTTGGCACCAGGCGGATCGTTCTCAATTTGAATCTGACATAGTGAACTAGCATCTGGACTAGTTACAAGCTTGCTTGCAAAGGCCTTTGCGGCAACAACTGAAGAGTTTTCAGGATGGGGCTTGTCAAAAAGAGAATGTCCTACAACTTCAGGAACTGCAACCAACAATATTATTCCAATTGCAAATATGTTGATCGTTTTTTTGCGGTTTGAGTTCATGTTTATCACTTAATTTTATATCAATTTAATCTTCAAGGTAATTATCAATCTTTGTCACTATGAAGATAATCCATATAAGACTCGTTACAACTCCTTTCCTTAATTTTTTATTGTATAATGTTATGGTTTTAACATGATATTGATAAAATCACTTATTTCTTCCGCGTCTAAATTACCCAATTCCATTTTGATTTCAATTATAATTGAATTATAATTTTCTTCATACACCTCCTTTAGGACAGTTTTCAAATATTCGGGGTGTTCATAGCAATCCATCATCTTGCACCCATAAAGAGCATTTAGTCTAGCTAGTACTAGATTATAATTGACATTACCTTTTCTCATTAAAACTACTTCAATACATGAGATCAAAGCGATCTCGTTTTGATTTAAGTTAGTACTCATTACAGTCTATTTTCTTACGTTCTTATAATATTTCTCTACTTACATTATTTCAAACTAAACAAACAGAACCTTTTGAATCCAAATTACGTAATGTATTATGCAGACTCTATACTAACACGAAACGGTTTCGTGTTCTAAGGGTAAAAC
The DNA here is from genome assembly GCA_963824385.1 of uncultured Nitrososphaerota archaeon. GTDB lineage: Archaea > Thermoproteota > Nitrososphaeria > Nitrososphaerales > Nitrosopumilaceae > Nitrosotalea. The sequence goes on along the minus strand of CAWGPD010000003.1, from coordinate 139,424 downwards.
CTTAGAGCATGAGCCGAATTGAACGAGTCTGCAATTTTTTTTATCTAGTCAGTTTCAAATTATGGATATTACATTCCATCCTGTCAAGTATCTAGTAAGCTTGATCCTACAATTAGGACACCATTCATACCTTAACGTATAATCATCACATTCAGGATTAAGACATTTAGATTCTTTCCTGCAACGAGGACAGATATGATTTTTCGTTACGATCCTCTACTAGCATTTTGTATTAAGGTTAGCCATTTGTTATTGCCTTGAATGCCAATACCGAACTTTTCCCCATCATAAAATTTGAATCCTGTAAGACTTGCTACAAAACGCCTTGGAAATTTTTATTTCTTACCTGTATTTTTATATCTAAATTGCTTTTAATTTAAAATATCTCAAGCAGTTAATTTTAGCAATAACTTGGCAACATTAGCACCAATCTTTTTTACTTGGTCCTCTTGTTTTTTGTCCTTTAGAGTACCGTCAGTATTGAAGACTTCGTGTGCTTTACTTATTGCAGTCTGTTCTGGAATTACAAGAACACTGATATTTTCAAGAATTGCACGTACGTGAACCAATCCACGAAGACCTCCTAGCCCTCCAGGAGAGGCACTCATTATTCCTGCGACTTTGCCCTTGAAACATGCCAAAGATTCCTCTCCTTGGGATTGCCTAGATGTCCAATCAATTGTATTTTTTAGAACACCAGATATTGAGTCTGTTATACTCTGGTGATGAAATTAAGAATCCTTGGTGTGACAACATCAGGTCCTTTAGTTTGCGTGCATTAGAAGGAAGTCCTTCTTGTTGTTCCAAATCACCATCATAAAGTGGCATGGCAAAGTCTCGAAGATCAATCACAGTAACATCTGCACCGCCTTTGACTGCACCAGCAGCTGCAATTTTGACTAGTTTTTTATTAAATGAATCAACCCGGGTACTTCCTGCAAATGCAAGAATTTTTGGTTTTACCATGCATTGATTTTGTTTCAATAAATTTATACTTTATTCTATTTTCAGAGTTTTCATAAAGCTGTTATATCCTGTAAGACTTACAAACTCCTTTTCCTGTTTCATTTACACACCAGTGGGTAAATTTTTTGCCATAACTTGAATTATGATGACATGATTTGTTGGAGAATAAATTCTATTTGACCTACTCATTAAAAGTTTAAAAATGAAAACTAAACCTTATAGGTTCAAAATATTAGTTCCATATGTTGTCATCTGAAGATAAAAAACCAGACCATTCTACGCAACACTTTGCAAATGAGCGTACCTTTCTTGCATGGTTACGCACGTGCATAGCCCTCATGGGATTGGGTTTTGTAGTTGCAAGATTTAGTCTATTTCTTAGAGAATTTAGCATTATAACAAAAAATCAAACAATTCCAACTAACTTGCCAACACAGTCATCATCAACCATACTGGGTATGAGTATGATTGGTCTTGGAATTTTATTGATAATTTATGCACTGATAAATTATCTCAAAGCTCAGAAGGATATTGAAGTAGGCAGATACATACCAAGACATTCCATTATGTACATAGCAAGTATCGGTCTTGTCATCTTTGGAGTCATAGTGCTTGTATATCTAATTCTGGTTTCTTCTTGATTGTTATCAAAATTAGCATTAATAACATGATACTTTAGCGATAAACTGTGAATGTCTGTTAGTTTAAAGATAATCAATACTTATTTGCTTGATTAATTTTTGTATTATTTCATAATCTTTTACAAATTGTTCTCCTTTCTTTGTAATGGTAATTCCCTTGGAGTGATTTATCAACTTCTTTTCTTTTAGGTCCTGTAGATGGTTTGACATGGTATCATATGACAAATTACTTAGAAATTGAATTCTAGTTGGTCTTATAAAATCTACACTCTTACTTTCCTTTATTATTGAATGTAATATACTATAATGGAGTTCTAGTTTATTTCGGCGTTCATGTCTTTGTAGTTTCAATTCATTTATCACACCATACAGGGTATGAAATCAATTAGATACAAAATTACAATTATTTTAATGACTAGATAATAACTGTAGAAAATAGATCTATTTTGCATTTCTCAAAAATCAAGTGACAGAATCTATAGGTACTAGACTTTTAGGATTTGGATTAAACTTGCTTACAATGTATTGTATCTTGTCATCCCCTTCAGGCATTGGATTTGCGCATCTACCGCATTTTGGTAAAACTACAACTGCATCAGCATCAATTTCACCTATGAATCTATCACACTGAGAACAACGAACCGACTTTTTATCATAAATATTCATCAGGGACAAACTCCCATACTTGTTTCAAGAAATTGTTTGTAAGAATCCAGGATTCCCGGAATTTTATTTATAATTAAAAATGGATCTGCTAATTTATTCAGTTTTACCAGAATGAATCCTTCAGATGTAGGAGTTAACACAAATCTAGAGTTTTGCCTTTTGATTAGCAGATAGTTTATCGACCCAAGTTTGCCATCAAAATCACTCTGCAGTGTGATATGTAGTTGTAGTGACATGAAGAACATTTCCTTTTCATCTTCGGTTAAATTCAAGTCACTTTCTTTGCGAAATACTTCTTTTAATCTTCCATTTTTACTAATAATTCCAATATATTCAGATCCTGCATCCAAAAGAGATGTAATTTGTGATAAAAATTCATTTCTATTATTTTGTTCAAACATTGAATAATTTGTTGCAGAAAGTTTTAACATGTTAACCATTACCAATAATTAATTATTAAGAAATGTGAAGCAATCAACTAAAACAAACATCAGTTGATGACAAAAATTACTTTCAAGATGCAAACAGGAATGAGTTCATTTAGACAAGTGTGCTAGAATTGTTAAATCGTAGAGAAATTTCGTAGCTATAAAATGAATATTCTATTATTTTGCATATATAATTAGGAGATAGATTAGATAATCCTTGTGGTTATTCATACAGATGATGACTGAACTTTTTATTCAAAATTCTACAATGTTGCATAAATTCACAAGTTCTTCATTACATGATTCAATATTTATAAAATTTGGACTGTTGGGATTATTTTTTAATGCAATGTTCTCAAGTTTCATTCCGATTCCAACAGAACTTACCATTTCTGCATTATTACTACAAGGAATAAATCCACTTGACGTGTTTTTGGTATCTACTATTGGCTCCATAATTGGCGGATATATCGCATATTACATTGGCTATAATGGAAGACTGTTAAAAAAACTCAGAAAGACTCCTGAAAAAGAAAATGAGAAAAAAAGTGTTGGCTTGATGACAAAATACGGGTGGTTTACAATAATTTTTCTCTCCCCATGGATTCCCATATTTGGAGATGTCATATCAATAATAGCTGGAGTCAAACGATACAATATTCAGAGGTACACAATTGCAATGACAACTGGTAAAACAGTAAAAGCTGCAGTCATAGTATTTTTGGGGACCAATTTCATGCATTGGCTGATTAAAATGGTACACTAGACTTCTGATAGAAATATTTTCAAAATCTACGAAAATGTATTTTCTACTTTTTAAGAAAACGTCCGTATCCAACTATACCATTCTCATTGACGTCCCATACTGCAGGTTTTATCCATAAATCCCCATCATTGTCAGTTTCAAGGTAAAGATAAGGCAATACATTGGATGGAGAGCTGAAGAGAAGCTGGTCCTGCAAAGGCCTTGCCGTTTAACATGCTATACATACTTCCATGACATGGGCATTCTCCTCTCTTCCTTCCTTCTTGTGGCCAGTATTTCCATAAATACCATAAATGTAAACAAACCATGCTGTATGCTCGAAAAGCACTTGTGTCATCTAATGCCACCACCAAGTTCTTCTGGCAATCTAACAAACTGCCATTTTTTAAATGCCTCTTGATCTAAAACTGCATCTCCTGATTTTGGATAAGTAATAACCTCAGAGTGATTTTTTGGAAAAGTCTTGATATTTGCCTGTGTTCCATCTGGCAGTATTACCTGGGCTCTCTCCAAAGAAACATTGGAAGGATTTGGCATAAATTTTCCCCAAGGAACAAATGGTGTAAAGGTTAAAGCAACACTTCCAGTGTAAGCAGTTTAAGAAAGTCTCTTCTTGTAACACCGTCTTGATGAGATTCCTGACTTACCATTTTGAATCATCCCAAGAACATGAAAGTGTTTAGTTGTAAGTTAAAACCCATTTCTTAACAAATGGTGTTTGGAATTTACTTTTCGAACTATTGTCAAGATACCTACTCCTGTCGTTATACCAACAACAACTGCTGCAGTTCCCCATGCATAAATAGCCATAGAACCGACCGGATTATCAGCATCGTTATACATCTGTGCAAAGGCAACACCTGAAAATATTGGAGTTAGTCCTATTACAAATATCACTAATACCAATAACCAAATGTCATAGTCTGCTATCTTAGCCATATTTCATACCGCATACATTACACACCCATCGATTCGAATATATATTCCATTCGTGTTGGTGATGTGTTTTTTGGTCTGTCTTTTTTTGCAATGACTTTGTTTTTTTGGGGGAATGAGTGGCAGATGAGTACTTAATAGTCGGATCTACTCTAGCAGGGACATTTGGCAAAGAGATCTTTTCATCATGCCATCTCATAATGTTTCATCTAGTGATTCTTTGTATATTATATTTGAGGCACAAGTCTCTAAATGAAAAACTAATCATACTTGCATGATAACATAATCAGAACTAGAGATGTGCCATAGGATTTATTTTCATAAATAGATTTTTAATTTAATTAACAGGTTGGCAGTGTTCCTTGCGCAGGTGTTCCAATTGGTGTTCCAATACATCCATTGTAGCTAATACCACCAAGGTTTGCATTAGTAAAATCTGTATTAGCAAGATCAGTATAGCTAAGGTTGGCACCAAGAAGGTTTGCATTACTAAGATTCGTACCACTGAGATTTGCACCAAAGAGATTTGCTCCACTAAGGTTTACACCAAAGAGATTTAGATTACTAAGATCTGCACTTGTAAAATTACATCCATGCAGATCAAAGTTTGGTCCACGTGCATAACAACTATCAGCAGAGACAGTCCATGTGGAACTATTTGCTATGATTGATCCCAAGGTACAGATTACTAATCCCATGAACAATCCCTTATTTGTTTTTGAATCAATACTGAAATTCATGGTTATATTATATCGAATTTTATATATTATATTTGAGGCACAAGTCTCAAAATGAAAAATCATACATCATATTATACAATACAATAAAAAAAGAGAGCCGATTTTGTCGGCTTATTGGTATGCTGCTGAAATGGCTCCATACATTGTGGCATGAGCCTGATCAATTGCCTGATCTCTTGTGGCATCAGCATTTCCTATTGCAGTTACTTGGTTTGCATTGGCTGTAGCAATGGCACTATCTTCTGTTTGTACAAGTAGAGCTACTGTATTCCAGTATGATTGCTGCTCTGCATTCCAAGTCTTGGCATCAGTAGTGTAAGCATTATCAAGTGTCACATGAGCACTGCTCTCTGCACTAACATATGCAATCTGTGCAGCCCCTACTGCCTGAATCTTTGTAGCATCGGCAATTTCTACTGCGGCAATTCTTGTTTCTCTGAGCTTGCAAAATGGAATTGTCTTCTGTAACATGTGCCTGACCTATTGTCTGGGCTCTAGTTGCAAGTGTAGCATTTCCTATAGTGGTATAGAATGTACTCTGTGCAGTTCCGTCGTTGCCATCACGTGTTGCAAGAGATGTATAGACTGTAGTCTCATGTGCAACCCATGCATCATTTACTGCCTTGTCATGTGTAGTATCGGCAGTTACAATTGCATTAATTTTTGTAGTCTGAGCCGTTGCAATTGCTTGGTCTCTTGTTGACATAGCAGAACCAATTATCGCTGCATTTCCATGTGCACTGCTAACTACAGTATTGTATGCAGATTTTGCATCTTGTGCAGCTTGATTGTATGCGTCATTTGCATCTTGGACTGCTTGTGAGTGAGCAAGATCTGCTGTTTGTACTGCTTGCTTGTACGCAAGGTCTGCTGCTTGAACTGCTTGCTTGTATGTTGTTTGATCTTGTTGCAGCGTTTGACGTAATGTCTGTTTTGCAGCCTGATTATCAGTAACTGCCATTGCCTGCAAAGTCATCAAATTACCTCCAAAAAAGGATACAACCAATACAGATGCTAATGCAATTGCAGTAACCTTTTTTGTCAGGTCAGATTTGATTTTGTTTTGTTGCTGGACGTTCATGTTGGTTCTTGCAAGTAATTTCAATTAGAGATTATAAACAATTGTGGCTCATTTCTCTAATTGAAAAAATTAATTTTTGTTATAAAAAAATATTTAGATAATTGTACTATATATTTTAAATAATTTTATTGTTAATCAATTTTTTTTAGACAATCTCATTTGAATAAATTTTAAGAACGCATAAAATTTATTGGTAAATCTCATCTCGTATAGAAAATGCTCCGTTGGAAAATTTGAGAATTCCAAGAATTTTTTTAATAAATACAGTTGGGTCTAGTGATTTGTCTAATTTTGCAAATAAAATCCCGTCACGTGTGGGTACTGCCACAAATTTTGAATTTCCCCTATCTGCCATGGTATAATTAACTTCCCCAAATTCCTCGTCAAAATCACGCTGCATTGAATTGTGTAGTAAAATACTCAGGAAAAAGACCTGTTTTCTCTCATCATTTAGATTTATGTCGTTTTTGTATATGGCATCTTCAATTCTACCTTTCTTGTTAATGATTGCCAAATATTCAACTCCCTTTTCCAATAACGAATCAGTTTGAATCAAAACCTTACTCTTCCCAATATTTTGAGAGACCAACTTTTTAGATGAATATGGTTTTAGCACAGTGGCAATAATCGTAATCAAATTAATAAGAAATGTGACACAATAATCAAAAACAAGCATCAAAAAACACCCTATGGATATAACGTATATGCATAAAATCAAAATGACGTTTTGATGTTTGTGCTACAAATATTAAATCACTAGATTAGACATATACTTTGATTAGCAGTATGCATCTGATGATAAAAAATGAAGATAAAGTCTTGCATATCTATAAATTTTTTACATATCGACTTACAAAATTCCAAAATGTTGAACTTGTATCATCAATTTAGTTTAAAGACTAGCATAGACAAAGAACCAAAAGAATTGTCATGCCATTTAGAACATTATTCACTAACAAAGTTATAGAATTGTTTTATTCTTGACTAGGCATATTGAAGTGATAACAGTGGGGGACATACTCAATGAGAATACAGAGAAAGTTTTACAGTTTATACAAGAAAATCCCGGATGTCATATGCGATGGATCAAAAAGGATTTGAACATGTCAATGGGTAGTGTACGATATCACTTGAATATCTTAGAACAAGCAGGGCGAATCGTCTCGGAGAAAGAAAATCTAAAAAGATTCTATTTTCCTGTAGGATTTTTTAAAACTTTTGAGCGAAATTTACTTAAAATTTTAAACCAGGATACAGTAAGAGAGATAATCCTATTGATAATTGAAAGAAAAAACCCCACTCAGACTGATATTGCAAATAACATCAAAATATCACATGCCACAGCCAATTGGCACCTTAAGAGACTAGTTAGTCTTGGTATAATATATGAAGAAAAAGAGGGAAAGTTCAAAAAATACCTACTAAATGGAACCCATGAAAATATAGTGAATCTTTTGAAAAACTATCATTCTTCAATATGGGACAAGTGGAGTAACAGATTGGCAGAGTTATTCCTATCTTCTTCACCATCGGAGAATGAAAAATAATGGCACTACCTGAATCAGGCTTTAGTCCCACAAGTGAAGCATTTCTTATTGCTCAAATTATAATCACAATATGTGCACTTTTCTTACTGGCAATAACTATCAAAGCCTATAGAAATACACGCCTGCAAAAATTGATCTATGTTGCTATTGCATTTGTCTTGTTTGCAGCACAACATACTCTAAATTATGTAGATCAGGCAGTGGTCCATTTCATGCCAGATGATATTAGATATCTATCATTTGCAATAATGACAATGGCTATCATGGGCATGTTCTTTTTGGCAATACTCAAAAAATAAAGTTTCACTAGATCATTTTTTATCTTTCATTTCGACAAGTGTTCCTCAAATATAATATATCAACACGAATATTATTTTAAAAGTAGACATGCCAGACGAATCATGTAGAACATGTGGAGGAATATTAAAAAAATGTTCACTGTGTGCAGAATGTAGAAAAGTAACGCAACAAATTTGTGTTAAATGTGGATTAAAAACTATAGAGCAGTTACACTCGGATTGTTTTGATAGTATAGAATCAATTCCCCAAACTCATGACTTTCTTACATCCATGATATGTCACGACTCTAGATCTATCGCATGAATATTTTATTTTTCATTTTGAGAAGTGATCCTCAAATATAATATACAAAGAATGTTTTTTAGTAATTCATGCGGCTGCGGAATAAAAAAGTAGTACCATACGATTCTCCTACCCAGCCGCATAAAAAAATATCAAATCGATCTATAAGAAAGGTCATGTCAGAAGCACGACATGAGCACAGATTGACTATGATTCAATCACGCTGGATATGTAATGTCTGTGGGAGGACAGTGGCTAGGACTGGAAATCACACGTGGTTGTTGGCAATAGTAATGGTCATAATTGGTCAAAACCTTGCATTTTCATACATTTTTTAGATATTACTGGTAAATTTTTGGTTCTGTAAGGCTATTCTATTCAGGATGGGCATGGTAAACCTGTTTTTGAGATTGAGATCAACTCCATTTACGTATTGGAATTTTGTTGAATTTTTCTTTAATTATAACTATTTTTCCATCCCGGATTTTTATCAATCCATCATCATCATCTTCAGAAGCGTAAGGTACAAGAAATGCCATTCCTTCCTCCAATGCTAGACTTTTCTCGTAATAATTAGACCCAATTTCAAAAAGCGGGACATCTCTAAATGTAGCATTACATTTTGCTATTGATCTACTAGGTGAATAAAGTAGTATTGACCACGATCCATCTTTATATCTGGTTCTTTGTAATTTACTAAAAGTAGGAGTTCGCTGTTTTTTATCTAGTCTAGTCTTGTCAAGATAGTACATTCCACCAATACTTACAGATATCATTAGAACAACTACTGAAAGAATTACTAGAGAGTCACTAAAATCAATCATATCTTCCAATTTGTTTGACTCTAGTTTTTGAATCAAGTGTACGCATGGATATATAATTACGTAGAACTTGCTTTTATTTTTTTAGTTTAAGAATCAAAAATTCTTTTTATCCAGGCACAATTAACTTGCCATGATTTTACAAAACTCAGATTTGAAATCGTTTATCTCAAATACATCCAATGTCTCCAATTCCCAAGTAATATCCTCTAAAACAGAAGTATAGTCTTGCTCATACACTTCTTTTAATACTGTTCGCAAATATTCTAGATTGTTAATACAATCTTCAATATCACAATTGTAAAATGACCGAAGTTTTGCTATGACTAAATTATAATTGGCATTCCCTCTCTTCATCAATGCCACTTCAATACATGTCACTACTACAGTCCTATTTGTTCCTGCTAAGAATATCATGTATAATACATATAGCTGTTTTTTAGTATTATTCATTTTCAATCATTTCCAACTAGGAATAATATGCATTCAAATCAAAATATCAAAGCAGTTTCCAGTATCTCCAAACTTTAATCCTACAATCGTCACACCAAAAATATCTTGGAGAATGTTCATAGTCAATATCATCTTGGCTCTACACAATGGACACTCGTAAACTGCCAAGCCTACTTTGTTTTTGATTTTAGAACAAATGTAAGCAGTGGGATTCCGTATATCATACTATTAATCCCATAAAATATTGCCCAATGCATACCTGTTTGCTGTGTACAGCTATGATTACCGGGGCTTGCCTGGTAAATTATTCCAGTAGAAGCAGAGCATTTGAGACTAGTCAGTTGTTCATACCACAGGTACGAAAACGGGATAAATGATACCACTAGGACGATTAGAATCAGCATCTTAACCTGAGGTCTTTTTTTTGTTTGTTCCCACATGGACAGTCTCTGACTTTTACCGTCATGTATCTGTGTTTGATAAATGTTCCACTATAACAGATACCCGTATATCTTAGAATCACGTATTATTACCCATGTCTTCATACCGCGACTCGTATGAAACACGAAAACAACATAGCGAATATCTTCCAATTGCAGTGGCAATAATGCTTGCTACCTGCTTGGTGACGATATTTGTTATCAATCCCGAAAGTGGAGGATATGGAGGAGGCACAAATCAGCTTGCATTCTTTGAGGGTGCAGGGCTGATCTTTGCCGGTGTCCTAATAGGATACATCGCTCTAGTCTTCAGAGCAGTCTAGAATAACTCTCAAAAACTGTACGTATGTATGTCAGGTAAAACTATGCAATTTCAAATCATTTTACAAAAATGTTCTAGAATAATGTTGTTCTAAAATAAAAAAAATAATCTACGCTACTAACAGTCTTCCACATTTAGAGCAGACAATATGATACATCTCCATGTACACTTGCTGTTTTGTGTCAACCTGCACACATTGTTTGCCACCTTCTTTGCAGAAATGGCAAAATTCTTTTGTCATGGTACTATTACGTGTTCCAAAGATAAAAATATTATTCAAGAAAAAATTCTGATCAAGTTAAAATATTTCAAAGTGTATTACATTACATGATAACAAGATCTCAACGCAAGATGTTCAGTGATACAAAAGAAGATTTTGTGCTATCAACTGATGGTGACAATTCTAAAAAGAAACCAACTGCACAAGACTACAAAAAGATGTTGCAAAAGAGATTGTATGAACTTGAATCAGAATCTATGCCTGCAACATAGGTTCTTCCACTTTTTGTGCAATAAAATATTACATCATAGGAAGATTATGATCAGGTTTATTAGGAAATGACACGTATTCTACCCTAGTGAAATAGCATGTCTCAAACTATCGAGGCCAGACACCTTGATGAACACATGTTAGGGGAGGGAATTGATTTTATCGGATTGATTACTAAAAATGGCCGTCTTGTAGACTGCAACAAAAATAGCCTTAATTTATCCAAAGAACAAAAGGAGATGTTTTTCATGTCATGCTCTTTGCAACAGAGGATGAACCAAGATTACGATGAGGATTTTGGACAGGTCAAATATTCAGTAACAGAGAGGGAGAATCATAGAATAATTACCATTCCGCAAGAATCAAACACATTAATTTTTGTAGTGGATAATGAAGGAGAATTTTTATCACGAGTAAAAAACATCTTGGATGCAATAAGACATGCAAAATCCATGAAACAAGGCTCTAGAAAGGCGTGATATGATATGAACATATACGATACAAAGTGCATTTATTGTTCAAAGTGTGGCAAGTTCATAGGAGAAATTGATGAGGACGCAATTGTGATGCTTCCAAAGTGTGGAAGATGCGCAAATCCAATTCCAGAAGGAGATGACAAGGTATTATATCTAAAATCCAGGTATTCAAATTCCCAATCAGAAAATAGCCCCCGCGAAATGATAGTTCAATAAATCATAATGAATTTTTAGAAATTGTTCAATCATGAAGGTTACGATTTGAATAATCTTTAACATTAATGTTAACATTCTAATGGTGTGAAAAAATCAGTTATTGTAATACTGATAATTTCAATAGTTGGAATAGGAATTTTAATTTTCATCGTACATTTATTTGCTATTCCATACATACCACAAGAACACTTTCAATTACATTGCCTACAACATGAAATGGAATCAGTTCCCCATATGAAATGGAATTGTTATTATTTTACTCGTTAGAATGCAGGTTCTAAAGGCTCGCTACTAAATCTAAACGAGTTTATTGACAACGAGTAAAAATGGTTTACCCCCTGTTTACTCACAAAAATTCGCTATTATCGTAAACCTTTAGAACCCTAGAAGATCAACAATTTGCTATTGAGCCGTATTTATTTCATCATGGCAATAACAATTTCAAGTCTAATTCTTTTATCTACATATCCTCATATCGTTTTTGCACAAAAAGTTCTCACAAATCCCAATATTACCGCCAAGACTGACAAATCATCTTACATCTTTGGCGATACAATTGTAATTTATGGTGCTGTTAAAACTGTTATACAAGGAGATTCTATAACTATCCAAATTTTAGATCCCTACGGTAATTTAATTCAGACAGCACAAACTAGCGTTGTTCAAGATGGTTCTTACGCAGACTTTGTGGAGATAACTGGCTCTGAGTGGAAATCAGGCGGCGTTTATACCGTTCTAGTTCAATATGGTTCTGAAGTTCAAACCCGAACAACTTTTGCATTTACGGCAACAACTACTCCTGTCAATGATACATTCCAAGTACAAATTCCAAATAATCACCAGATCTTTAATGTGCCATATACTATATTCGGAGGTTCAGTAATGAAAATGTCTGCTGATACCTCAAATCCTTCTCTGACTGTATCCATACTATCAGTTAATTACGGTACAATTACACTTTCGCTCCCACGGTCTTTGCTTGATGCAAAGACAAGTAATGGCATTGATGTTCCGTTTACTATCTTAATTGATGGTATAGAAACTATTCCACAAAAAGAACAAGGGACTACAAGTGATAGAATTTTGACAATACAGTTCCTGCAAGGAAACAAAGATATCCAAATTATTGGTACCAGTGTAGCATCTCAGAATAATTCTACTATTAACACACCAAGTACAAATTTGATCACAAATCAACAACCACCTGTGCAAATTACTAACATGTCGAAACTTATTCCGGCAGTACCTGAATTTCCTTTTGCTGAAATTGTACTTGCACTAAGCATTGTTTCAATTATTCTTTTGTATCAGTTCCAATCCCATAAAAGAACCAGAATCTCACAGGTCTGAATCCCTAATTTTGAGTACACAGTATCGATTGATCGTATGTGTCTCCATCACACGTGGGAAGAGAAGTAAACTGTTTGAACTAACAGTAGGAGTAAACTGAGGGTGTTTGAACATACTAAGGGTGCTACATCTCGCGTTCTGCGCCGTAAAATAATCAGGTGATTATGGTGAAAACCTAAAAACCTTTTCCTTAATTTTTTATTTAGGAATAACAAAGTTTCATTTTCTAAATTCAAAAGATGTTTTCCTAATTTTTTACAATTACTTGATTTTTTCATTTCCGTTATACAAAAGGTTAAGTGATCTTACGCTTGAAATCATTTTACGATGACATCTAATTTTGAAGAATTATTAAATAACATAATAAAAATCAACGATTTAATTCGTTTTGTATTCATTACAGACGAGGAAGGTAAAATAGTTCATAGCAAGATATCTACAAATTCCTTTCTTCTAAATGACAAACAAGCATCTCTGCTTGGAATAGACATGCAAATACTCAGGCGATTGCTAGTGTTGTATGATGAACTTATTGGTAAAAATACCATGGTTCATTTGATAAGGGAAAAGGTTCATGTTTTGATATATTATCATAATAATTGGACAATCCTGGTAAGTTGTGACAGAAATACCGATAGACATGTTTTGACAGATATTTCAATCAAGATACAATCCTACGTAGAAGAGAGTTTTAACTGATTTCCAAATTTTTTATTTCGTTCCAAGATGTATTAGAAATAATGGAAAATGCATTTGTGCAACATTTTTGATAAAATAAAATTATGATGTATTGATATTGTACTGTTCTAATACTTTTTTTATGTTATGGATACTAAACGGTTTGTAAATAATCGCTTTAATTTTTAGTTCATTTAACTTGTGATATGTTTCCAGTGAAAGATCAGCTGTTATTGCTACAATCTTTGCAGTAGGATTAATTTTCAGAATTTTTTCAATAGCATAAATACCATCTGTTTTTGGCATCATGAGATCAATAAAAATAACATCTGGGACATATGTTTTATAGAGACATACTGCTTCGCTGCCGCTAAAACCTCTTCCTATTACTTGTAGCCCCATAAATTCAAGAATGTCAGAAAAAACCTTGACAGTATTCACATCGTCATCCACAACTATACAGGTAATCACATAATTCCAAGACAGGGTTTATTTAAAAAGATTCGGTAAAACAGTGTTCAGGAAGATTTGATTTCAAATATAATTCTCTTAAAAAATTAATTTCTTAATATGTGGTATTATACACTACACTTTTGATGAATTTTAAGATAAAATTAGTCATAGGGTTTTTAGCTATTATTTCCGTCATGATCATATACGGCTTATTTGTTAACGAAATAAAAAAAATCCCGTTAAATTATGAATATATTGCAGAACAGGAAGGACAAGACCAAGTATTGAGTTCATTAGGTGGAAACCTGTCTGAACCATTTGGGATAAGGGAGACTCTGAGAGAAAACGTGATCAATGTAACTGGTAATATTTTAGAGATCAATTCTACCATACTGGGAAGAGATCCTATGACAAATAAAATCGTCTTTGATGACACTCATACATTTTTTGTTGACAGGACAACTGAAAAGCATCAGTCAATGAATGGATATTTCACCTTTCCTCCCAATGTTCAAAAAATAGATTATGATTTTTTCCATCCAATGATATTTTCCGAAACTCCTTTTGTTTTTGAGAAAGAAGACAACGTTAACGGTCTTGACGTATATGATTTCTCGTGTAAATATAGTGGGGTTGATGTATCTTCAGACCATCCAGAGTTTTTATCTAAAAAAATATTGTCTGATGGAGGTTGTACAATCTCAGTTGAACCTGTAACTGGAACCATGGTTTCTTTTTCTAAATACTGGGATGACTATTTTGTAAATGATGGAATTAGAGGAGCAGATGTGGAGATCGGAGAAAAGCACACCACAGAATATTCCAAAGATATTCTAGTTAATACTGCAAAATCTGCAAAGACGCTCTATTATTTTCTTGATTTAGTTTTTCCAACGCTGATTGCCTTAATTGGAATTTCAATATTATTTGTCATACTCTTATTTGACAAGACAAAAAATCAAACTAAAATCATCATCCAAACACAAAATGAAGTGATAAAAAAAGAAAAACTATCTGTAATAGGTGAGCTTACTGCAAGACTTTCACATGACCTCCGAAACCCATTAAGCGTAATCAGATTATCAGTTGAAGGAATGGAGATGCGGATTAATAACAAATCTGACCCAAAACTTGATGAATATCTTCCAATAATTAATGACGCAGTATCTAGAATTAATCATCAGATTAACCAAGTACTAGGATTTGTTAAAACAATACCCTTAGACAAAAAACTAGTCTCAATTTCCAATATTTTAGGTGATTCTATTAAAAGCATACACATACCAGAAAACATCACTATCACACTGCCAGAAAATGACTTTTCTCTCATGGCAGATAAAATTCAGTTATCAGTTGTATTTACCAATATTTTGTTAAATGCAATCGAGGAAATAGGAAAAAACAAAGGAATTGTAACAATACGTAATAAGAGTGAAAAAAATAATCTGACCATAGAATTTGAGGATTCGGGGGATGGAATATCAAAAGAAAATATCAATAAAATATTTGAGCCATTGTTTACCACCAAACAAACTGGTACTGGTTTAGGTCTTTCCAGTGTTCGCGCCATAGTAGAATCCCATGGTGGAACTATATCGGTCAAATCGCCTCCTACTGTTTTTACAATAACACTTCCACAAAAATAGAATTTCCTAATTCAAAAAAGGATTGACCGGACAGGACATGCATCTACTAACTTGGAACAATTTTAGACTCGTGTTGCATCTATGTTAGGAGGATTCGAGTTCTGTAAGACTAGAGTCTGAGCCTTTTTAGAACTTGTTGCTTTGTTTTTTCATGTCATTGCAAACAGAATTTTTAAGCACAAAGCAAATACTTTGCTAGATCTCTTGTGGTAACCATTCCAACAATCTGGCCTTTATCCAATATTGGAAGGTGATCAATGTTGTGCATTCCCATGATATCAGATGCTTCTTGAATTGTTAGAGTTGTACTTGCATAAATTAGTGGTCTTGACGCAAGAAAACTCAGCATTAGGCTCCTGGCAGGCATATCTAGAAATGCTACTAGACGCGCCAAGTCTCTTTCTGTAACTATGCCAAAGGGTTTTCTATATGCTGTTATAATGACACTTCCAATCTTTTTTTCCATCATTGTCATAGCTGCATCATGTGCTGTTTTTGTATGGTCTAATGTTATAACATCGCGCGTCATGACATTTTCCATGGTAATGTGCTTAGTTCGGATAATTCCCTCAAATACATCCACAATGATTTCGTCTGTCATGCCTACTTTCTTGTGTGGTTCATCTCTGTGGTGATCTTCAAACACCAACCCCATAGTATCTATACTGCTTCCCACCCATTAAGCATTTTTTTCAGTATTGGTTTGCTATGCTGCAACTAGTTGGCGCGGTTTTGGTTTTATAAAATAATCTATTATGCATGCTTCATGAGCATAACCTGAATTTTTGCAGTGGTTTTGGCAAAACCAACAAATACCTTTACTATATCTTGGTGATTCTTTTTCAGGCATTTTATGATTTGAGTCAGATTCCACTTTTAATCTCCTCCACCTGTATCACATCCACACATTCCAAATTCGTCAAGTTTTCTCCCACACAAATCACACTCTTCAAGAAATTGTATCTCCCATGGTTCTTTTAGATAAAGGCGGAGGTGTTCATTGATCTCTTTTGGAACAACGCTTTGGAGAGACATTTTACTACTCCCAATTATCCAGTAACTTTAGACAATAGTTGCATATTGGATAACCATTTTCTTCCTCAAATTCTATCTTGCATTTTTTACAAATTTTTGATTTTTTTAGTGTAATTATTTGCAAATTACATCACTACCAGTTGTGATATCAAACATGTCAACAAGTTTGACAAACTCTACTCTATACACTGAGGGATAATTCAGAAAATACTTTTTAGCGACATTATATGTCATGTGCTAATTCTCCAAATACTATTACGTCACCGTCCCTATTAAACTGGCTCCGATTAGCATATCTTAAACTGGAGAAAATTTACTAGTATCTAAAAGAGATCTAGTCACATAATTGTAATTTAGTCTGTTCAAGCTTCCAATAGTTTCTTCTGTCTATGACTAGTTGTTTTTCATTTTCTAGTACGGTCTTTTGTTGTGTGCTTAGAGTAGATTTACGAAGTTGAGCAATTATTTCATCAATTCGCTCATTGAAGAACTCGACTGACTCATTTACAAATTCTGCATCAGAGACCTTTCTTTTCATTTCATATTATATCTCATCACACTATTTAGATTAAGCCATGTCAGGTGAAATTTATATCTGTAGATTCAGATAGATTTTTTAAGAATTATTCTATTCTCTTGTAAATTGCTTTAAAATCTTCTGCAATCCTGTATGCAGTATTTTCAAGATGTGTAACTTCAGTCATGTTGGACTTGCCAATACCTATCTGTCTCATCATGGTATTACATTTGTGAACTTGCATGTGATCTGCGTCTATATCCTTACTTGACCAGGCCTTGAAGCAATCACTAAAATCAAGACAAAAGTTCAAAATTATTAATTCCCAATCCTTGTTCGATGTTGGATACCCAATACCATTTGCAAGCTCCCGAAATTCATTACTCTTGTCATTGAGTAACATTTTAAGGGATTTGTTGGCTTTATTTGCGTCATAGTTATCAAGTGCGTTTGTGCCTTGCATGTAAAACGCATTGGCAATACTCTATTTTATCTCTTTTTCAAGTTTTGTCATATCATTTTTAGACAATACCATGTCATAATAATTTGGTAAAATGTTGAACAAAATACCAATATTTTCAAAATCATGATTCTAGTTATCTAGAATTAGAATTTGTCAAGACTACATCAAAAAAACCGTAGGAACTTGTACAAATTTCTAATATACCAAATTAGAATAACTAGATTGTTTAAATGACAAATTCAAGGGAGGCTATGCCACATGTTATTTTTGACAATGGAATTAACCTTGAGGAATTTTCATCAAGATTTCAAGATATAATACAAGAGAGACCATTTCCGATTAAAATAGATGATATCTTCCTTGACAAGAAGAAAAAACGAGCACTAATTCCAGTTACATCTGATAAAAACAATCAAGAGTTCATGATTGAGATAATTTCAATGCAGGAGAGATCTACTTTAAGTATTTTTTCAGATGAGAGTCTTAGAAAATCAGATTTTGCAAAAAGTGCAATGGGTTTAATTGCAAAATCCATACTAAAGACATTTGCAAACATTAGAATTTTCAGTACAGATATAGAAAATTACATCCCAAAAAGAATTATCGACAAGAACGATTTATAGTATATAATAAATATCAGATAAGTTCATACTTACCTAGTTAGGTTATTAATAACAACTAAGTAATAAATTACTACTTAATTTAAATATAATATTGACGTATACATAACATGCAAGAATTAATCAAAGCAAATGAACATTACAAAAATGAGATAGACTGGCTTACAACATATCACCATTTCTCATTTGGGGAATACTACAACCCAGAAAAGCACGATTATGGTCCATTACGAGTATTTAATGACGATCTGATAAAACTAGGTACAGGGTTTGAATTTCATCAACATAAGGACATGGAAATTGTAACTTATGTTATTGATGGCGCACTACGTCATAGAGACAATCTAGGAAATGATGGGATAATCGGGGCAGGAGAAATGCAGAGAATGACTGCAGGAACTGGAGTTGTCCATTCAGAACACAATGCGTCTAAAACAAATCCATTACGATTGTTACAGATGTGGGTTTTCCCAGATAGGAAGGGACTTCGCCCATCATGGCAACAAAAGAAATACTCTCTAGAAGATAGAAAAAACAAGCTACTTCAAGTCATAGGACCAATGAATAATTCAGGTTCTGAACTTTCAATACACCAAAATGCCTTGTTTTATCTCTCAAGTTTAGATTCTGGAAATAAAGTGGAACACAACCTAGATTCAGGAAGAAAAGCATACTTGTTTGTAATTGATGGTAAAATATCCATGAACGATAAGATTATGGAAACACAAGATGCAGCAAAAATTGAAAATACAAATACAATTTCTATAGAGGCTAAAAAAACAACAGAATTAATACTGATTGATCTTCCAGAAAAATACAATCAATAAAAGTACGTCAAAAACCTTGACTATTTTTTGTTCCTTGTAGCAGATTCTCTTTTTTTAATCCATCGTTCCAATTCTTCTAGTACTATTTCAAGATCCTTTGCATCCTTGGTCAAACTATATTCTACTTTTAATGGCACTTGAGCATAGATCTTTTTTACAATTAGTTTTTCAGATTCCAACTCCCGTAACCTATCTGCTAAAACAGTATTGCTTATTTCAGGAAGTAACTTCTTTAACTCGTTAAATCGTACAGTTTCTTTTGTGCTTAGATTCTTTAGGATCAAAAGCGACCATGCTTTACCAAGAACTTTCCAGATGTCTGATACATCACATTTTATCATATTAGGATTTATTTTTGGAGAGTTTATGAAAATACAATATTAAATCAAGTAGTTAATTCTTACTTGGTATCACATATAGTGCTGAATAGTATACTAATATTTTCAAATATCTTTACTTAGGATCTCTCTTTTGTTTACACTACCAACTTGTATTTGTGGATAAACAGGCATGCCTTTCTCATATGGTAATTTCTCATCATCGGAATAATCAAAACTTCCAGCATCTGAAAAATCTGTCAAAATTTCCATTATCAGAATCTTCTCTCGACTAGGTTTTTGTGTCATTTCATATGTAACTACAAAGACTTCTACAGTCCTCTTATTTCGTGAGTCATACCATTGTCCTTTGACTGCTTTTTCATACAATTCGACTAGTGCCATATTGAAATTACTACAATGATCATTTCTCAGCTCTTAACAAGGAATACATCAATACTCCTCCAGAGATGGCAAGAGATATGACAAATGCTATCAATATTTCATGCATATCAAGTTCCCCCCTTTACAGAAACTTCTTGTGCATATACATCGGGATATTGCTTTACTAGCTCCACGTTGATATTTAATACATTGACGTAATCCGGTGCAAAGACTAGAGCATTTGTTTCCCTGTTTCCTGCAATGTTTAGCTCAACTAGAGTCTTCAAAGCATTTACAGGAATTCCAGTTGCAGTACTTATGACAGGTATTTGCGATATTGCCATCTTGAGAGTAATATCTGGGTCTACACCTGATCCTGAATCAGTTGAATTTCTTGGTTGAAAGAATTTTGCAGAGGTGAAATTTTGTGCAATAAGTTCTGAACCAACTACTTTGCCGTTTAGAACAACCTGACTTCCATTAGATTGGTATGGAAGGGCAGTCTGACCTATCGCTGTAATAACCAATGGGTATGTAACCCCTGTAGTAATAATCATAAGTACCACTATTCTTATGGCGGGCGAAAATACTTTGCTCTTAATTGTTCTCATCTATATCATCTCATAAACACTGACAGTAGTAGGTCAATTGCTTTAATTCCTGCAAATGGAAAGACAACTCCTCCAAGTCCATATAACATCATGTTCTTGACAAATGTCTTTTCTGGAAGTTCTGGCTTGTATTTTACACCCTTGAGTGATAACGGAATTAACATTGGAATTACTATTGCATTAAATATCAATGTGGCTAGTACTGCACTTTCAGGACTGTGAAGATGCATTACATTTAGCAACTCCATTTTTGGATTGCTCTTCATGAACATTGCTGGAAGGATTGCAAAGTATTTTGCAACATCGTTTGCAATTGAAAATGTGGTAATTGCACCACGTGTCATTAGTAACTGCTTGCCAAGCTTTACAACATTGAGAATCTTTGAAGGGTCAGAATCCAAGTCTACCATGTTTGCAGCTTCTCTTGCAACTGCAGTGCCTCGGTTCATGGCAAGTCCCACATCGGCTTTTGCAAGGGCTGGCGCATCATTAGTTCCATCACCAATCATGCCTACAACGTGGCCTTTTAGCTGCTCTTCTACAACTCTGTTTAGCTTGTCAGTTGGTTTGGCTTCGGCAATAATTTGATCAATATTTGCCTCTTTTGCAATTACCTGTGCAGTAAGTAGATTGTCACCTGTGATCATAACAGTGGTTATGCCAGCGACATGAACTTCATCCAACTTTTCTCGAATGTCTTTTTTAAGAGTGTCCTTAAGTGAGATCAAACCAATTATCTCATCATTTACTGTAACTGCAAGCGGTGTTCCACCATTTTTGGATATTTCTTGTGCCTTCCAACGTAATTCTGGCTCGTTAACATTTGTAGCAATCTTAAGAATGGCCTCAACTGATCCTTTTAGGATCTTCACTGGCGTATTGGATTCTTCTAGTTCTTCCACCCTGGCAGAAACTCTAGTACGTGGCAATGTTGATTTTAGAGTTTGATCCTGTGTAGTGGATAATTTTTTCTTTGGTGAAAACTCTATGCCACTAACTCTTGTTTCTGAACTAAACTCGACAGGTTTTCCTGTCATAATCTCCATCATAAATGGCGGTTCAATTTTTTTCTCATTTGCAAGTTCAATAATTGATGTTCCTTCATGAGTGTGATCACTAAATGATGCTGCGTATGCAGCTTCAACAATATCCTGCTCTGTAAATTTTTCCATTGGAACAAATGCAATTGCTCTTCTTGCACCTTCAGTAATTGTTCCAGTTTTATCCAAGATGAGTATATCACAGTCACCTGCTGCCTCTATTCCCTTTCCAGATTTTACTACAATGTTATCTCTTGCCAGTCTGTTAATTCCAGCAACTCCTATGGCAGGTAATAATGCTCCAATAGTGGTTGGCATCAAAGCCACTAGTAATGCAAAAAGTACGGAGATGTCCATGTGATATCCGAGATAGTGCCCAAAGAACAGCATAGTTCCAACTACAGTTATGAAGATTAATGATAATCCTGCAAGCAGTATGGTAAGAGCAATCTCATTTTTTGTCTTGGGTCTTTTTGCGCTCTCAATTAATCCAACCATCTCATCAAGAAAACTCTTACCAGCTTCCGAAGTTATTTCTATAATGAGACTGTCGTTTGCTACTTTGGTTCCTCCAAGAACAGGATTATCCTTTTCTTTAAAGACTGGATTTGATTCTCCAGTCATCATGGATTCGTCTACAAATGCCTTTCCTTCATGAACAATGCCATCCCTTGGAATTATCTCTCCTGCGTAAACTCTGACTCTGTCTCCCACTACAAGACTTGTTGATTTTACAGAAACCTCTTTGCCATCTACAAGTTTTTTTGCTAAAACTTCCTTTTCTAAATTTTTTAGTGAATCAACCTTTGCCCTTGCTTGTGACTCTGATAAAGATTCAGAAAATGTTGCAAACCAAACTGTAGTAAGTAGAATTATTGCAGACTCGATATAGAAGACATGGTTTTCATTTACATATTCCAATGACATGTTTGGCAACAAACCTATTGCAAGTAGCAAAAAGAATCCAACTTCAACGGTAAACATTACTGGACTTTTTTTGGCAAGGTAAAGCGGACTTAGCTTTGTTATTGAATCCTTGAGCATTCTTTTGTCAAATAATGATTGTCTAAATTTTGCTACCATGATTCCATCACACTATATTGAAAATGGCCCCATAACCAAGAACGGAAAGAAAGTAAGAGCAGTTAAAATAAATACCATGATTGACAATATGCCAACAAAAAGAAAACCTGAAGTTTTTATTGGCTCGACAACTTCTTTTCTATCTCTTAGGGTAAACGATCCTGCAATTGCCAACATCAATGCTATTGGCACAAAACGTCCAAGTAACATGACTGCCATCGTAGACCAATTCCAAAATGCTGTGTTTGCAGATGTGCCAAGATAATCTGATCCATTGTTTGCAGCAGCTGAGCTATATTCATACAAAACTTGTGTAAATGTCGCAGGAGTTGTTGGTTCTCCAAGAACACTCTGTGCATTCTCAGTAGTATACGCCAATACCGATGGAACCAATATCAATGCAGGGTGAATCAGAAATACAAAGGCGGCAATTTTTATATCTCTTGGGCTTATCTTCATGCTCATAAATTCTGGAGTCTTTCCTACCATTAGTCCAACCAAAAAGAGTGTAAGAATAACAAAGATAATCATCATCATCATTCCCATACCGTCTGCACCAGGTATTGCCTGGACAAACATTCCCAAAAATAATCCAATTACAGCATTGGGGGACATTCCAGTAAGAGATGCATTTGCAGATCCAGTGTTTGATGATACTGATGATTCCATAAAGAGCGTACTTCCAAAGCTTCCAAAACGTGTCTCAAGACCCGATGGACCGCTCTGTTCTGATAACCCTAGAGCAAGCATCACACCAAATCCAATTAACATGGCGGCAAGTATGGAGATACCCCTTCCTTTGCCTAACAGATGACCATATGCTATTGGAAATGAAAATGGTATTACAAGCATAAGGATACACTCAAAGACGTTTGATACACCAGTAGGATTTTCAAACGGATGTGCAGAATTTGCACCGAAAAATCCACCTCCATTACTTCCAAGATCCTTTATTGATTCCAGTGATGCGACTGGTCCAATTGTAATTGTTTGATTTCCTCCTTGGAGTGTGCCTACTGTAATTGTTGGGTCTAATGTCTGAGGAGCCCCCAAGAAAAGTAACAACAATGCAGAGAAAAATGCAATTGGTAGTAAAAGTGTTAAAATTATTCTTGTAAAATCAACATAAAAATTTCCCAGTCCAAATTCTTTTCTGATAAAACCTCGGATAAAAGCAAACGCCGCAGCCATTCCAGAGGCAGGCGC
This sequence comes from uncultured Nitrososphaerota archaeon, assembly GCA_963824385.1. Taxonomy (GTDB): domain Archaea; phylum Thermoproteota; class Nitrososphaeria; order Nitrososphaerales; family Nitrosopumilaceae; genus Nitrosotalea. The sequence goes on along the minus strand of CAWGPD010000003.1, from coordinate 115,623 downwards.
TACAAACATTATAAAGATTAATCCTACCATCTGTGAAAAGATTGATAGTTGTTGATCTCCAGCATAGTGTTGAAGATCAGTATTTGTAATAAACGATGCAGCGGTATTAAATGCAAGATCAAGTGATAACCCAGGCTTTGGCGAAAGTGGCAGATTGTTTTGATATAGTAGTACCCCCAACAGAAAACCAGCTGCTATGACATTAGTTACTATTAGTGCCAGAGTATATTGTTTCCATGTCATCTGCTCATATCTGTCTACACCGATAATCCTGTAGAAACCGTTCTCTATGCTACCCAATGTTTTTTCCAATGGACGTTTTTCATATACAATCATCCTTGCCATGTATCGGCCAAAAATTACAGCCAACCCAAGAGAACCTGCTAGTACAACTAGAAGTATTACAATGTCCACATATGTCACCTAGATTCTTTTTTTACAATGTGGGTGTTGATTCATAGTTGGCGTTTTTATCGATTTTCTCAAATCCACATTTGTATCCATCTGTAATCAGCTCTTCATCCAAATACAAAGATATAGACTTTGATGTTACTGAATATCATTAAGAAAATATTAATATGATATCAAATATCACTAGAATTGATATGAAGGAACCAATTTTTGTGTCTGATGAATTGGATTTAATGATATTGGAATACATGGCAAAAGATGCAAGCATACAGTTCAAGCAACTAGCAGAAATTCTAAAAGTTGATCAGCGTACAATAGCAAAAAGAGTAGGAATCATGAAAGAAAAGGAAGTTTTCAAACACAAGATCGAGTTAGACTGGACAAGACTTGGAATTGGGATCTCTGCATATGTTGGTGCTGAAACAGGACTTGGAGAGGATGATGTTAAAAAAATGCACGAATACATTCGAAAAGAACCACGCATTATAGAAGCATATTCTACAATTGGCGATCAAGAATATTTTTTTAAGGTAATGGAAACTGACTTGCAAAGCTTGAGAGAGGAAGTCATGACTCGTTTTGAGCCAATCACTGCAAAGCTTGCAAGCTCAATAGTATCATCACAGATAAAACGACAAGATGATGTAGCACTAGTACGTTTTCTTAGACAACGAGGTTATTCGCAAAAAGCAAAAAGATCACAACCAATCTCTCGCAAGTCCGAATCTAAAGTTTGAGTCCTTCAAGACTTGATGGAATAGTTAGAGCCAGTCAGAATTTTTCATAATATCATTTGGGTATTCCAGAACATATGTCGCTTAACACTTGTGAATTGTATTGGCCCATCTGAGTTGTAACGGTGCTCTGAGGAATCATTTTGCATATAACATCTGGTAGGAGATAATTTGCCATTACGAAGACTCCAATTAAGAGACATCCAATTAAAATTATCAGTCCAAACGGTATTTGCATTAAATTATTCTACCTAAAGTTGCCATATAAGAGTCATTTTAGATTATCAGATATAATCAGTTTTCTCAAATACCATTTGTGCCCCTAAAATAACAATTATTTCCAATTTTGTCCAAATGGGTTTTTTATACAGTAAAAATGGTTTACTCACCAATTGTTCACTAAAATATGCCTGTCGTAATGTTTTAGAACTCTCAAAAGAACATCACATGACATGGACAAAGACCAATTATGCAAGAAAATTCTAGAGTTGGACTCAAAAATTAGATTTGCAGGCATGATTAGTGAAATGGGTAGACTGGTTGCAGGCGGAATGAGACCGGGATTACTATCACTTGAAGAGTCAAAAGATAATGAAATGATATTTCTCCAACTAGCTTTAAAGGTAAATCTCCGAAAGGCATTTGACAAAGTGTTTGGTCCAGTAAAATTTTCAATGGCATATAGAGAGAATTTGATCCTGATGAGCTTCCCAGTAAGTGGTCAGATACTATTAATCTCGGCTGAAAAAAATATTGATTTTTTCAAACTTCCAACCAAGGTTTTAGAACTAGTTCACAGCGAAAAATGATATTGTAATCGTACATACTGGTAGTCAAGATCATATAAAATTCAAAGATTAGAGTTCTTTATGGATTTTTAAATGATAATTAGATCCTCAATTACCTAATTATTCATCACGCATAAGCGAATTGGATTCAACCATCTCACCTTTTACAAAATTAAAACCAAACAATATAGTTGGCAAAGGCTAGGACAAGAAAAATCAGACGAATCACCAAAAGACGGACTGGTGGCAAGACACGATACACTTCAAGGGTTTCTTATCGCTTAAAGGAAATTCCGATAAAACAGATCAAGGTTTGGAAAGAGGCTCAGGCAAGAAAGCTTGACCGAGAAGGAATATCAGAATTGGCAAAGTCAATCAAAACCGAGGGGCTGCAAAATCCTCCAATGGTGCAAAAAGAAGGAAACATGTATCTTTTGATGTCAGGACAACGTAGATTGGCTGCACTGAAAAGACTGGGTGCAAAAAAAATTCCTGTATTGGTTTTGACTAGAAAAACAGAATATGATACCCCTGATGCAAAAGCAGCTTCTGTTATTGAAAATATTCACCGCAAAAACATGAATGTAAAGGATATGGCTGAAGCATGTGCGTTTTTGGCAGAACAGATGGGTAAGTCAAAGGCTGCAAAGTCATTGGGACTTGCAATGTCAACATTCATGAAGTATTACGGTTTTGCAGGAGTACCAGACAAGCTAAAAGAACTTGTACCAAAGATACTCTCAAGGGATAGCGCAACAAAGTTGTATCAAATTATTCCAGATATTTCAAAAGCAGTTAAGATCGCACATCAAATATCAGAACTTGAACCACAAACAAAAAAGCGATACTTCAAGGTTTTAGGATATAATCCAAATTTATCACACAATAAAATAATGAAAAAGGCAAGATCACTTGCATTACAACAGAATGTTTCAGTAAGGTTATCAAAAAGAAAGACTCATGGACTATTGGTACAATCACGCCGTAAAGATATACATCCAAATGAGCTTGCAAACAAAATCATATCAGACTGGCTTGATAAACGAGGGTACTAGTTTTAACACCAAGTACATTTCGTTTCAATTGTTTTTTAAAAAATTAAGAAATTTTCATAAATCTAAATACAAAGGTTAGAGTCATGTAAGACTTGAAACTATAACATGTTTGAGCCAAACTAATTTACTGAAAGTAAAAAACTAGTACTCGAAATGTTTTTTGCATTTCATGCATATTGCCCTGATTGGTGAAAATGCAGATTTTGACATTATTATCTCTGTTTCATCATAGCCACAAAATGAACATTTGAGTTTTAGATAAAAAATTGCCATTTTTACTTGAATCCCTCAATGAATATAGTTGGAATCACACTTTTTGAATTCCACACATCGTTGTGAGTCATGCGCCAAATTATTAGAAAATATATTTAAAATACAGTGTGTAAGCTTTTGAGCAAACTCCTAGTCATGAAATACTGTCTAGTTGGTTTTTAGAACTTGTTATATCATGTCATTGCAAACAGTTCTCTTCAAGCACAAACCAAATACTTTGCTAGATCACTTGTTGTAACCATTCCAACAATCTCGTCATTTTCTAATATCGGTAAATGATCAATGTGGTGTATTCCCATGATATCAGATGCCTCTTGGATTGTTTGAGTTGTATCTTGCATAAATTAACGGTCTTGATGCAAGAAAACTCAGCATCAGACTCTTGGCAGGAATATCTAGAAATGCCACCAGACGCGCCAAGTCTCTTTCTGTAACAATGCCAAAGGGTCTTCCATATGCTGTTATTATGACACTCCCAATTTTCTTTTCCATCATGGCTACAGCTGCATCATGTGCGGTTTTGGTATGATCCAATGCTATAACATCGCGTGTCATGATATTTTCCATTGTAATGCGCTTAGATCTGATAATTCCTTCAAACACATCCACTATGAGTTCATCTGTCTCGTCTACTTTCTTGTATGGTTCATCTTTGGGGTGATCTATCAAGCACCAATCCCATAGGATATCTATACGGCTTCCTGACCATTAAGCATTTTTTGTTATAATTCTGTTTATTACTAGAATAATATTGTGCCATAATTGTTGGAAATTATTTTTGAGAATCTATGAACCGTTTATCTAAGTCAATGCCAATATGTAATCACGTCTAATTCAAAATTAGTATCAAGTACAATTCTAGTATCAGTACTTTTACTTGTCTTATGTTTACCATCTGTTGCCAATGCTGCAACTCTTGATTTGTCATGGCATAATCATTACCAGACACAGCAAAAACTACCCAATCTAGCATCTGCTAAGGTAGTAATAACTACCACTGAATGCAGTTTTGATTGTTTTCAGCCTTGTCTTACTATAATTCCAGGTGGTACAGTAACTTGGTTCAACCTTGATTATAACGTTCACATGATTACAAATGGAAATCCCGACAATAAACCGGCTGGATTGTTCAGTGGAGTAGTTGAACCGGGTCAAAAGTTTTCTTATTTTTTTGATAGAATGGGTGTTTATCCATACTTTGACAACCTTCACCCATGGATGATGGGAGTAGTTATTGTGGGTGCTCTAGATTCAGACTATGTGCATGAGCAGAAATTGTTTTTTTCATCATATTGCTAATCATATGATATTTTCCCAAATTTTTATTTTTTTGTTCGAAATTGATTAAATCTCTTTAAGATTATTCTGTCCTTTTATTACTAATTTTTCAAACTCTTCTTTTACTTTAGGCAATTGAATGATAAACGTGGTAGGGTTGTTTTTTACTATGATTTTTCCACCGTGGTTTTCTATAACTGTTTTACAGCTAGATAGACCAAGACCAGTTCCCATTTGTTTTGTAGTAAATAGAGGCTCAAATATTTTTGGAAGATCACTCTCAGATATACCCGGACCTGAATCAGATATGCTAAGTATTGTTAGATCTTGTGTCTCTTCAGTAGATATGATAATCTTGCCAGTATTTCCTATTGCTTGAATTGCATTTGTAATAATGTTTGACAAGACAGTTTCAAGCTGTACCACGTCTCCAAATATTTGCACATCTTGATTTGGCATAACAATTTGTAGTCCACTAGGAACCGTGATGCTCCTAAGAACTGAATCTATTAGAAGTTTAGATGACATCCATTCACTTGTTAATGGTTTTTCCCGGACAAAATCCAAAATTCCGTTTATCTGTCTGTCCATCCTTTCAATTGCTCGCTTTAATCGATTTATCCTAGACATGGTTTTTTCATCCTTAGGACCTCGAAGTGCCATTATCTCCACCTCTGCGTTTATGACTGAGAGCGGATTTCTCAAATCATGTGATACTCTTGCTGCCAAGTTTCCAACTGCCACTAGCTTTTCATTTTTGAGCATCATTTCACTTGAGAGTTTTAGCCTATTTCTTAAAATGAAAATTATGTTCAACCCAATTGTTAGAGAAACCAAAAATGCAGGAATCACATTTTTGTTAAAGTTTATGTTATCGATTTTAGTCTTGGCTGTCTGAGATAAAATAAAAACAGAATAATCTGTAGTCTGTTTTGAACCCTTTTCCATTGAAGATATTTTCTTGTTGTCTATTACCTGATGGTCATTCCAGATCTTTTGAAATTTAATCAGATCTCCTGTTACTGGCTCTATCCAGAAAGTTGAGATGGTATCAGAGAGCACTCTTACACCAGGATATTTTGGAAATGCGTCTGTAAGATCCACATCGTGTGTTTGTGCTTGAAAGACATACACTTGAAGACCATTAATTGTGTCTGTATTTTTATACACTAGTGGAGCGTCTCCTAAAACAAGCGGGTGATAAAATTCATAATCATGTTTTTCTACTCCGGGTTTGAATGCAAATTGTTTTGTTGGCATATTCTGATATGTTCTAGTATAGGCATTTACCTGATACTGTTTTTCAGAATGAAAGATTACCTGTCCATTATCACTTCTTACGCCGTTAATTACAGATGAGATTGTCATAAATTCGCCATTGGAATCAGTTACTTTTTGAATTAATGATTCCCTAAGATTGAATGGTTGCGATAGTGCAGCTCCAACACCATTTGCAACTTGGTCTTGACCTTCTTGTTCCACGTATACTTGGTAGTCAGTATGGATTTTTTCAAATTCTGGAATATATACGGCAAACCATATTACCAAAACTGCAATAGTTGTAGCAAACATTATAGAAACTCTCTTTACAGTAGACTTGGAAATTCTCACAAATTGAAATTTCTGGATTTTATGATTTAAAATAAAGCTTGGATATTATAGACAAACAACGATTACAATCATGTGTTTCAATTAATCGTATTTTTCACATCATTCAAGTACATCTTTGTTGAAGGTGGAGAACAAGTTCTAGTCGGAATAGGAACAGCAAGTAAAATAGGATTACGTCAGACCATCAAGATTACAATTATTGGTTTGTTGATAGGAGTAATTCTGTACTTTGTCTTTCTAAAAATCGCAGGGTTTGTACCAATTAATCTACTTGAGATAGCATTAGGGTTAGGATTGCTGTTTTTTAGCGGCACAATGTTTAAGGAATTTTTTGAAGATGAACATGAAGATGATGGCGCAAAATACAAAATTGCATACTTTTACATAGTAATGATAGAGGCAGTTGAAAACTCTGTTGCACTGGCTACATTTAGTCTCATTGAGATAACCAGTGCTCTACTGGATTCTTTGTGGCAATAGGACTAATCATTGGCTTGTTACGATTAGGAGTTGTTAAGAAAATACCAATACGAATTATCAGATTAGTAGCAGGTGTGCTTCTTACAAGTACTGCAATTCCATTAATCATCTACGGCTTGAATATTCCATCTCCCGAGGTTTTGCACTGGTTGATTCCTCCATTGCACTAACTCGCTAAAGATTATCCCTAAGACTTACTGACTAATTTGAACAGGTAATCCAATACTTTTCTGATGCAAGTGCTTTCCTAGGTAAAATGCACCTGTAATAACTCCCATCTCAATAGGCGCAACACACCACAGGCAGATTAACAGAATCTTTTTCTTTCTAGGCGATAATCCCATGACCTGTCTGTACCATTGTGTTACATACCTCATTTCTTAAACCACATTTGCTCATACTTTCTCTTAAGGCTATCTTTGATTTTTTTAAAAAATCTACAAGACTTGGTTTGATTTAGTTTCTAGAATATTTTCCCATCAAGGAAGATTCTGAAATTATGTGTCCTGACATTGCGTTTTGAAGTTCCGCAACACTTGATTCTTTAGAAAGATCTAGTTGTATATCCAATGCATAAAGTTCAATATAGTATCTATGAGTACCTGATGGAGGACATGGACCTTGGTATCCTGATGTTCCAAAACTAGTCTTCCCTTGAGGGAAATCAAAATTTTCACCTTTTGCAAATTCTGTCTTTGTATAAGGAATGTTCCAGGCAGTCCAATGAGTAAAATTTCCTTTGGGAGTATCAGGGTCAGTCATAATCAGTGACATAGTTTTAGCATCCTTTGGTATGTTTGCAATACTTAGAGGTGGGGAGATGTTCTGTCCATCACAAGTAAACTCTGATGGAATGTTGCCTTGGTCTTCAAACGCATTACTTGAGACTGAAAATATTTGTAAATCATTACCAGACATAGGTGAATACAGTTTTGGGCGTCTGATTAATTTCAGAATATGCAGAGAGTGCTATTCCAAATATTACTATAATAACTGGAATTATGAAAACTAGCTTTTTCACGCAGTCATTACGAGGATATTGATTTTAAGCAATTTCCAACAAATCATAACGCAAGTAATTACCTAGATTCAGTTTGAACTCACAGTAGGAGTGGACTGGAGGGGATTTGAACCCCTGACCCCTCGCGTGCAAGGCGAGTATTCTACCGCTGAACTACCAGCCCATTGCAAGAATTGAAAACCGCTTAGATTTTAATTGTTGCCTTTGGACGGGCAAAGATTTTATTGAATAATATCTTACAAAAGATACATGGTACTTCTAAAATCAGAGATTGTTCTAAAAGCAGGAGACAAGTCACCTGACTTTAATTTATTAGGAATTGATGACAAGAATCATTCACTTTCTGAATACAAGGACTATAACGCAAAGCTCATAATTTTCATGTGCAATCACTGCCCATATGTACAGGCCAAGGTAGATGCACTAAATGAGATCTACAATAAATTCAAGGGCAAAATTGCCATGATTGGAATTAACAGCAACGATGCGACAAAATATCCAGATGACAGTTTTGATGCCATGAAAAAATTTGCAAAAGAGAAAGGTTTTGGATTTACATATCTAGTTGATGAAACTCAAGAGATTGCAAAAAAATATGGCGCAGTCTGTACTCCAGATCCATTTCTTTTTGACAAAGATGGAAGACTGGTTTTTCATGGAAGACTAGACAATGCATTAAAACCAGAAGACAAGCCAACAGAGAAGACAATGATTCAAAATATAGAGAAAGTTCTTTCAGAAAAGAAGATAGAGAAAGATTTTGACCCATCGATGGGTTGTTCAATAAAGTGGAAAAGCCAGTAGACTTAAATGAGAATCGGATAAAAAAAAATTTGGGCCGATAGCTCAGCTTGGCTGGAGCGTTCGACTGATAAAATTATTCAGATATCGAAAGGTCGTGGGTTCGAATCCCATTCGGCCCACTAGTTTTCAATCAAAATATGACAGATTTCAATAAATAGGAACAACCCATTACACTTTTGTTGTCAAGATTTAAGCTAGTAATATATTTCGAAGACAAGCAAGTGGTATAACATGGATAAAGACGAGTTGTGCAAAAAAATCCACGAGTTAGACTCGAGAATAAGATTTGCAGGTTTGATTAATGGGAATGGTAGACTGATTGCAGGCGGAATGAAACCTGGGTTTGAGTCTTTAGAAGATGCAAGAGATGACGAGATGATGTACATGGAACTAGTTTTAAGGGCAAAGATGCGAAGAGAGTTTGACAAGGTATTGGGTCCTGTAAAATTTGCCATGTCATATAGAGACAAGCTGATAATTATGAGTTTTCCAGTAAATGACAACATACTTTTGATCTCAGTTGAAAAGGATATTGATTTCTCCAAACTTCCGTTCCAGATTTTAGAACTAGTCAATCATTGATTCTGATAACTTTCATACACAGTCTGACACCATTGCAATAAAGTTTCTACATCAGATGACACAAAATCTGCACTAGTCTTTGTTTTCTTTCCAATCTTAGTGCAAAGTGCAAGATGAATATTTTTTCCATATTTTCCCTTGCCTGTTTCAACTGCATGCGAAAAGAATTTGATTTCAGCTTCTTTTGAAGCAAATACAGCGATAATCATTATGCCATCACGCTTGGGCCAGATTTTATTTAGAAATCTCTGCAAGTCAATATCAAACATAACATCGATTGCAGAGGACATGTCACCAAGTAACGATACTTTCCATTTTCCAGTACGAAGTGCGCCAGAGGCGGCTTGAGCTAAAAGTGCATTTGGGTAATCAGTAGCCAAAATGACAATATTCTTTTTTGGATCTACCTCAACTTCTGATAGGCCAATCAATGAAATCGAGGTGGATATCAGTTCATTATAGAAATTCTTCTCAGACCTTCCCATCTTTCCACTATCATAGGAATTTTCAATTGATTCTATTGCAGGAATTATTACCTCACTTACCAATTTAGTAGGCGCCGCTCCAGAGTGAAGTGAGGTTCGAATTAGGGTATGTGCCTCAGGAGTTGAGCCTGCCAAGACATATTCCAGATACTTGTTTTTTACTTGGAAAAAATCCGCTGGAAAATTGAGTTTATCAGCACCCTCTTCAATGAACCAAAGATTAACACTGCCCATGTTTTTTTGTTTTATCAGACCCTCGCCTGCAAAAATTTTTAGATATTTTGACATTGTTACACGGTTAACCTTGAGTTTTTCTGAGATCTCAACTCCTGTTAATCCTGTCTTTGATGAACCTAAAACATCAATTAGTTTTTGACGTATTTTTTCTGCACTATACTCTCGTGTCACAAACTTTGTTTGATTTTCCTGTATATAGGATTAATAAAAATCAGCAAAGGACCGCTGATGAAAGGCAGTCCTTGCTGACCCGGTACTTTGGTATGGTCTGGTTGGTCCAAGTTATGTGGTGGTGCATATTGTATGCCACTTGCGCACTAGATTGCATAACATCAAAAAAGTAATTAAAAAAACCTCAGAATTGATACCCAATCCTTAATAGTTTGAAAATAGTAATTTGTTCTTCAAACATATCACGTGATACAGATCAAATTATATTTTAAATAATTTTTTAATTAAATATTAAAATTATTTTTATCATATTATAATCAAGACATTTTTTCATGAAACATTAGTTGACATGAAGCTGACCTTTGGTTGCAATATTTACAGCCAAAAGTATTAAATATTAGTACTTTAAAGTACGGTATAGATAAGTAATGCCAAAAGCAGGTTTCAAATCAATCACAATTTCAGAAGAAGTGTACAACAAATTCCATGATACATACAAGAAAAGTAAACACGAACTTGCAATGAAGGGTGTTAACAGTTTTGCAGGATATATTACTTACATGATGGAAGACCTGATGCAAAAGGACGATACCTTTGCAAGATACGCGCCAAAACTTGAAAAGATTTCAGTTGACGATGATAGAGTTGTAATAAAAGATAACATCAAAAACAGAATAGCTGAAGTTGCTGTACAAAATAATGAGCTCTTTTGTTTATTGTGTGATGAGAAAAATTGTGTCCATGTAGGATTTGTATTTTCTCTTCCAGAAGTTTACGAAATTCTAAATGCTAGAGGAATAAAGCACCAAAGATAAAAAAAGGTGCAGGAGGTGGGATTTGAACCCACGAACCCCTAAGAGACGGGATCACCCATTTGTATGATCTTAAGTCCCGCGCGTCCAAAGGCCATCAGACCTACTTTGGCCAGGCTCGGCGACTCCTGCGTTTTATTAGCGAGATGTCGGAGAAATTAAACGTTTTATGAAAATTTTTTCTAAAACCAAGTAAGATTAATAAGGATTCGGAAGTGCGAGCTTGTTATGCTTCGATAGCTCAGCCTGGTAGAGCGTTACCTTGGTAAGGTAAAGGTCGCGGGATCGAATCCCGTTCGAAGCTTAATGTTTTATAATTTTATTATGCTGGAATTGAGAAATAAAATGTCGTACCTACATCCCTTTGAGTATCAAACCAAATTTTTCCGCCAAGGTTTTCGACAATTCCTTTGCAGATAACCAACCCAAATCCACTACCGCCATATTTTCTCTTGTAGGTAATATCCACCTGATAGAATTTTTTAAAGACAAATTCTTTCTTTTTATCCATTATGCCAACCCCATTATCTTTTACATAAAATACCACAGAATCACCTTCCTCCTTGGCGCCTATCTCTATTTGTGCGCCTGTTGTAGGCACAAAATCAACTGCATTTTGTACTAAATTGAAAAAGACCTTGTTTAACAGGGCTTTGTCACTTGATATTGTTTTTTTGGTGCTTGAAGAATCTACAAACTTGATCTTCTTGTCGTCCATCATAGGTTTGCACAATTCAACAACTTCTCCCATCAAGCTATCAACATTAAATGGCTCCTTTTTGAATTCCATGGTTTTGGTGTTGAGTTTTTGTACATCTATTATGTCAATCATTAATTGATCAAGTTTTGCTGCATTATCATGAATCTCAGTTATTGCCTCTACTTGTTTTTTGGTAAGTTTTCCATGAGGAATCTCCTTTAGAAGATCCCTTGAATATTTCAAGATTGGAGATATAGGAACTTGAGATTCTTTTGCAACCGTCATATAAAATGCTGCTTTAGAAGAATCTGTTTTTTGTAGCTCGTCAATCTGGATTTTTTGTCTTTCATGCTCCTCGAGAACTTTGTGAGCGTCATAAATATCAGATATATTTCTGATAAAAGTATTACTTCCTATCATTTTGCCTTTGTCGTCATAGATATTATTTGCAGAAAGTAATCCAGGAAATGTCGTCCCATCTTTTCTTTTGAACCATATTTCAACATTGTCTACTTTATTAGCTTTCTTCCAGTTTTCAAAGGCATTTTTCATATCAGCAGAACTTTTTTCTGCGACATGATCAAAAATAGACTTGCCGATAATTTCTTCTTTTGAATTTGCAAAATTTTTCACATATGCAGGATTACATTCTAGAATGATCCCAGAAGTATTTACCGTTCTTTGTAAAATTGGGGAGCCTTCATAGATTTTTTTGTATTTCGAGTCTACAGAGTAAGTTGTATTTCCAGATATGACCTCATATGGTTGTGTTTGGAAATTTTTTCCTTGTCTTTTACTAGACCATACAATTATTCCACCAGTAGCAGCACAGCCTACTCCGAGAATGAATGCATAAGTTGAGTGATTTCCGTGCACATTTAACCCAAAGGCTGCAATTAAGAGCCCAAAGATTGCAAGCAACAGTCCGCCAATATTTCCAAAACCGGCCATGCTAGTCAGCCTCCATTACACTTTTGTTGTATAGATTTGACTCCAAAACAGGTAACAGAAAATATGATTTTGGTAATGGACTAATTTGAATACAATTATAGTAACAAGCTAGCAAATTAACTTTTCATTATAATATGCAGTTTATTGCATCTCTAGCAAAGAGATGATAACATCAAGCAACTCTTGAATTCTATTTTTTACACCTTCCAGAACATGTCTTATCTCTTCTGGAGGGATTCTCCCTTCATGGATTGAAACTTTAGAGATCTCATCCAAACCGAATTTAGATCTAAAGTTGTTAAATTTTTCTAGATACTTTGCTTCAATTATAATTGGTTTGTTACTTTCCAATTCCTTAATTGGATGATATATTGTAGACTGGCCAAAAAGAGCAGCTGCTACGGGGTGTAGTGGAATCAAGTTTCCATAAAGATCATGAAACTTCCAGCCAGTCTTCCTATATGCCGGAAGATTTTGGCACAGATCATCTTGTGTCTTGTACTTTACCGCATAGCCATTAATCTCAAGGTCAATCCAGGAATTCTCATCAGATATTCCTGCCATCTTGCAGATGCTCTTGCATGTCTCCAAGATTTCACGTAAAGGCCTTGCCGATTCCAAGAGTTCTACACTTGTTAATTTGGCAATTTTTATGACGTGTTCTTTCTTGTCTTGATCCAATCTATCAGAGACTGAAAATCATCTTTGATTTTACTGTACTGGTTTGTCTGATTTAGTGCCTATTCTAGTAGTTTTTGATCAATAGTTCAGTGTGGCCAGTTCTATTTTTAGAAACAGAGTTGATGAACCTATTTGCGTTAATCTCTATTATCCCATCCGAGAATTCATGGAATAGTTTTATGATTTCATCAGATTTTGAATTTGACAACAACACCTTGACTCCCTTTTTGTCTAGTGCCTTGAATTTGTTATACAGTCTTGTTTGGTCAGTAAAATCAAAATCACTATCTGTATAACTTGTAAAACTAGCTGTTGAGCTTACTGGCTGATATGGCGGGTCCAAGTAAACAAAATCTCCTTGCCCTACTCCTTTTAGTGCATCTTCAAAGTCCTGGCATTTAATGGAGACATCTTTTGATTGCAATACCTTACTTACTTGATACAAGTTTTCTTCATTTACAATATTTGGATTGGTATATCTTCCAACAGGAACATTGAACTTTCCTTTGCTGTTTACTCGGTATAATCCATTAAAGCAAGTCTTGTTCAAAAATATCAATCTTGAAACTTTATCGATATCATTTTTTGGATTTGACTCGCGGACCTTGTAATAGTATCCGCTAGAATCTTTGGAGTAGTGTTGTGCATGTTTTTCTAGAGACGTTACAAGATCTTTTACATTATCTCGTATAGTATTATACGATAAGACCAAGTCAGAGTTGAGATCAGAGATGAACCACTTTGCTTTTCAGCTCTTTTGCAGCCAAAGAAAAAAAGACTGCACCACCGCCTAAAAACGGCTCGTAATATCGATCAAATTTAGTAGGAATGTTTTCTGTTATAACTGGCAATAGCTGCCTCTTTCCGCCTGCCCATTTGACAAATGGTCGTGGTGCAACAGAGATTACGTGATAGTGTTGTTTCAATATCAAGTAATTGCAAAAAATTACTTCTTTGCGTAGGATAACAAAAGATCACACCTTGTGTAACTTTTTTTAATCAAAACTAAATTTTGAAGATAGCTTACTACAAGTAAAATAATAAAAGTAAAAGGAAAGGGAAGTTAGTCCCACTTAGACCAAGCTGCCATCCACCTGTAAGTCCATGTTGTTAGTTTGGTTCCTAATGCAGTCATTGTTACCGTTAATACTGCACTAGCGCCTGCACCCAAAGCTACGGGACTATCATAGAACTTTCCTACTTGGGGTTCTATTGGGGTCATGTATGGAGGCAATGTGGTTCTCGGGTATTTGAAAGCAGTCTCAAGAGGATCATCTATTGTAATTAGATTGATCATGTTGAACAACGACATAGACATTCCACAGAGTACACCGCCGATTAGGATCAAAGAGTGTTTGTTTCTCTTTGTTGCCCAATATGCCAAGTCCATCAATATTGCTGACGGAATCCATATCGGAACAACGATGAAGCTGTATGGGTATCCTAAGGAGAACCACGCACCTTTTGCAATCCACGTATACACCGTCATTATCAGTGCATAGTATGTTGCAGTTCCTGGAACACCAGTGAACGTTAGGTAATATGCTGCACCAACTGCGAGCATCAATGATTGTGATAATGTGAATATCACATATGATGTCCATGCCCAATCAGTGTAGAATATGTAGTCTCCTGCGTTGATTACCAACAGGGTCGAGTTGACTGCTACCACTACTATGAATAAGTAGTGAGTACATCGTCTTAGCCAGACCATTGGATTGTATTCAGGATGTGATGTATATAAAATTTTATCAAGTACGAGATCAACAACGAGATCAACTCAAGTTAGATCTGGATAATAAAAGAAAAGATGAAAAGGGAATTTCTAACCGAAGAAGAAGCAATCTGTAAGCAATGTGCCTATTGCTACTGCTGCGATTATGCCAGCGATTGCACCATTGTATGTCTTTGCTTTTGATGTACCTTCAGTTACTACTTTAACACAGAACAAGTAACCTATTGCCTCGATAATTGTAAGGCATGTCAATGCAAAGTGTGCGCTTGGCGGTGGATATGCCCAAGGATAGTAAACGCATGCGACTGCTATTCCTGCCCATGTTCCTCCCCATAATGCGAGGAAGAATGCAGTAATAATTCCGAAGTGATCTTCTACACGTCGTCCTATCATCTTGCTTATATCGGAACTTGAAGCTCCGCCACCAGTACCGAATCCTTTTGGTAAGGTCATTTGGATTTAATGACAGATGTATGCTTTTAAATCTTTTCCCAAGATGAGACATAACTTGCGTTAATTTGATCGGGAAAAATAAAAGAGAAAGAGCGCCTTTTGCGCGTTTATGGGATTGATCTGCTGTACAATTTGCCCTCTAAGGCCATCTTGTACATTTCTGCAACATATGGGTTCTCTCCTGGGGTTTCTGCTCCAAGTTCGACGAGTCGTGCGTATACTCTTACTACATAGGCAAGTGCACCCATGAAAGCAACGACGACACCCATGTTAAACATCCAGTGATTTGGAACTGCAAAGATCTCCTCTACATACCAGAAGTGCCACATCTCATTAACACCAATGGTAAACATTGTTGCCAAGTAACCAAGGATGGTCATCTTAAGACCTGTGTTCATTGAGTTGTTTGGACCTCTCAGGATTGGTACTTTTCTATCATACATAGCTACCATTCCCCATCCTAATGGAAGAGCAATGAAGTGGCTGTATAACCACCAGTGTGCTGGTGTGAAGGCACTATCTCTGATTGATGTCTGGTGTAAAGATCCATCTACGAAGTTATCAACCTCTACTGATGCTGCAATTGATCCCAATGCGATGATGATAAGCCAGATCTTCTTCAGTCTCTGGATTTCAACTTCTTTTGGAATTAGTGCGGGCATTTGTGCCATGGAGTAGTGAATGGTTGATACTTATTTAAACCATAAGTTATAATTTCTATAAGATCAAGTATAATTCTTATATTTTTATGCCAAAAATTATATCAATAATACTTTAAATCAACATACAATATGATAATTACATCATACATAAAATTACATTATACATGATTAACACCGCTGTTATACATGATTATTGTCATAAGAGGGATCAGTCAGGGCAAAATATATATCGTTGTAGTTTCTCAATTGTTACAGTTCGATATGGTCGATAAGAAGTTTATTGTGGCTGCAATAAGTGTGATAGTAGCACTTGGAGCAGTTGGACCATCAATGGCACAAATGTTCCAACATGCTGAAGCACATGGTGTCCAGGCACAACTACAGAGTCGTTTTATTAGAATAGATGGTGAGACTTGGTCAAAACAATCTGTTAAAACAGGAGACACTCTGACAGTTTCTGGCAAATTTGTAAGTCTTGTAAACAGAGACTTGCGAGGATGGTACACCGTTTACGGTGACTCACCAAACGCTGGTAACAGATGGGAGATTGTAGCAAGAGATCCACCTGGTAACGTAATTACAATACCAGCAAACGGAGTGGTTCCATACAAGCTAACAATCAGAGCACTTGAACCAGCAGTATATCACATGCATACACAGACTTAACATAGCAAGCATCGGTCCAGGTCTAGGTCCAGGACAAACAGTCGTGGTAACAGGCGATCCAATCGTAAAACCAATTCCATATGTAAACGTAGCCTATCAATCGATAGTCATTGCAATTGGATATGTGGTTACTTTCGCTACAAGACCTTGGCAAGTGATTTAAAAACAATCACCCCCTCTCTTTTCATTTTATTTGAATTAGTATAAACTATTTTTAGAACATGGACTTTGTTTGGTTAAATTCCAAAGTCCACTTTCGTACAAAGTAAACAGGAATTAAAACAGATATCGGAAGTACAATTATCACTCCAAATGGCCATGATATACTTGTCTGAATTACCAAGTCTACAAAAAATATTATCACTTCAATTATGATACCATAGGTTAGTTTTCGTATTCTGTAAAACGCAAACAACTGAGTCACAAATGTAGGTATTACTGCAAGTATGAGCTGAATCTTGAGAAATTTTTCTTGGGCATCAATTGACTCCATATTGTTGTAACTAAAGTCTATTCAAATCTCTAGGCAATTTTAGTGTAAGGACTCGACCAGAATTTTAAAACGAGTTTGTGCTAGTACTCTATTTTAAGATCATCAAATAATGCACCAGTGTCTTTCTTGGTCCACAGTCCAACTTGTCCTTGCAGATAATTATGATCATTTGCTCGTATGACAACTTGACCATCAAGATATGCGGCTATTCCCTGCGAAGATACCAATGCTTTGAGTGTATGCCACTGACCTGAAGTAATCGTAATATTTTTTTCATAAATACACAATAAAAAGTCAGGAGTATCCTTGCATAAAGAGAGCCTGTTTTGGCCAGAATCTGCCATCAAAACAAAATAATGTTTCATGTCAACGAATCGAAGAATCATACCTGCAGACTTTGCATTTTCACCTGACACAATTTTAAAATTCATGGTGACATTTTCAGTATCAACATTAGGCGAATTTGGAATTAATTGTAGATGATAATCATTAGTATCATTAATCGGTATTTTTTCCAATACATTTGGTGGAGATGGTGCAGTTGGGTCTGATACTATTACCCAGGAAGGCGTTTGATCAGTAGATAGTGCAGCAAAACCCTGGGGGATTGTCCCATTTTGATACGAATCAAAGTTCCACATCACGGTATGTTTAAAACCAGAGTTGAGTTGCGAATTGTAAAATGCATATGAAATTCCAATTATGGTAATTATGGCAAATATTACAAGACGTCTCTTTTTACTAGATGTGAGTTTTTTTGCTGACAAGAATATCTACAGGTAGTGCAAATTGTGATTGATATAAAAGATACCATTATATGAAAATCAAAAATTAAAACATAAAAAATAAAATTATCGTTTCTTTTCGCGTTTTCTTGGTTTGTTTTTACCTTTCCATTTGTCAAAGCCCCAGCGTGTGGCACCAAATGTTCCAAGTGTAAAGAAGAGCCCTCCTACCATTAGAAAGATAAAACTATGATCAACAAGATACCAAAAACCAAATCCAATTGCAGCACTAACAAATTGTAATGCAACAAAAACTAACCACTTGTCTGCCATTTACAAAGTTTGGTAAATTGACATCTATTTACTGTTTCTCAATTTAAGAAATAATAATCAATCAACAGCGACTTGGAAAACATAAAAATGAAAAAGGTGGGAATAGTTTACTCTGCGAATCCAGAGTACGCGTGTTCGCCTACTTGAGATATGTCCAATCCTACTTCTTCTTCTTTTGGTGTGACTCTAACTCCACCTGGCCAAATTGCATCTTGGATTCTCCAAATGATGTAAGTTATGCCAAAGGACCAAGCTGCACCAAATCCTGCACCCATACAATTAATTACAAACTGCATTGGGTTTCCAAAGAAGAGACCATTGTGTCCAAATGGATTGATTCTGACTTCACTGAATGCACCTGTAAGTAATGCACCAACAACACCGCCCATTCCGTGTACACCCCAAGTATCCAGCGCATCATCTATTCTTGCCCTGTTCTTGATTAATACACAGTAGAAGCATACCGTTGCACATGCAAATCCTACTATTATTGATGCCCACGTTCCAATGAAACCAGAGGCTGGCGTGATTGCTACAAGTCCAGCTACAGCTCCGTTTACCGCACCTATGGCACTAGTCTTTCCTGTATGTGCCCAGCTTAAGAACATCCACCATATTGCTGCAACAGCAGTTGCAATGTTGGTGTTCTGGAATGCTTGTGTTTCAAGGAAACCAGCAAATCCTGCACTACCAGGGTTAAAACCAAACCATCCAAACCAAAGTAATGATGCACCCAAAATTATAAGCGGAATTGAGTGTGGTTCAAATGGTGCCTTGCCATATCCTATTCTTCTTCCCAAGAACATTGCGGTAGCTAAACCTGCAAATCCTGAGGTGATGTGAATGACTGTTCCACCCGCAAAGTCTTCCGTACCGATCTTGGCTAACCAGCCCATCGCGGTACCCTGACTTGCAAGAGACCAGTTTGCATGTCCTACGAAATCATAGACAAATGTAGTCCACAATACAACATGTATTAGAAATGCACTCATCTTTACTCTGTCAGCATAACCAGCTATGGCAAGTGACGGAGTGATGGCAGCGAACATGAGTTGGAACATCACATAGGCTAAGTGAGGAATGGTTGGAGCATATACATCGGCTGGTGCATTGTGCGATACGTTATTCAAGCCTACCCAGTCAAGGTTTCCGATAAATCCAACAGGATCAGCAGAAGGACCAAACATTATCGAGTATCCAAAGACTACCCATTGAACACTGACAATTGCATAGACCATGAATGCCTGTAAAATTACTGTTAGAGAGTGCTTTCTTCTTGTAAGACCTCCATACAAGAATCCCACACCACCAGGAGTCATGATCATGACGAAGACTGCTGCTGCGTACATGAAGGTTGTATCTCCTGTATCTATACATGGGGCATTACTTCCACCGAACGTTCCATTACCTGGTGGTATCATCGGCTGAGCACAGTGAAGCTCATTAGTTTTATTAGGATCTGCAAGAGCTCCTAACGGACCAAACTGAGCGTGTGCATCCTGTATTGCCGTGAATCCAGATAACCCGACTATTAAGCCTGCGAGCACAAAAACTACCGGCCATTTGTGTTTTGTTACTATCTGTATTGGCGATTTAGAAATTGTCTCCAGCATCTTTGGATAGAGAAGTTTCTCATCTATAAAAGGCATTTTATCCTAAAATATTTTTTTTATGATATTATACCATTTAAGATCCAAATTTTGTAAAAATTTTGGTATCATAGAATTTGAAAAAATTCTAAATAAAATTATTATACAACATCCTAACTAAACCACGCATGACAGAAGCAGGCATAAACATTTTCATTGCAACTGCAGCATGTCTTGCAATGACAATAGCAATTTACTTTGGTGAAAGAGCCCACAGGTATAATTTAGCAAAGAAAGGCAAGACTTGGGGTACCTATGGCATGAGATACGAAGGTCAAGGTCACGCCTAGAGCAGAACCCTCTACCACATTTTTGTATAATCACCACGATTAGATAGATTGATTTATTCACAAAAGTTGCTAAACAAATTATGAGAAAAAATCTTGAAGAAGAAGAGTACATTATTGCATCACTTCCTCAGATTTGGGGAATAGCATTAGGGTTAAGCGGTTTCTTTCATAAAAATAAAGAAGGTGTTCTAGTTCTTACAAATAAAAAAGTAATTTTTGTTCCACGATACATATGGATAACTGGAAAAGAAAAGGTGAGATATTTTGAAGATGACAAGGCAAGTATAGGAAAGATGTCAGATTACAACGAATCAGATCTTGACGAAGATTTGACTGAGAATCCAAAATCCTGGATAATGCCATTAAATTCCATAACAGATGTTAAAAGCATAACAGCAAGAAATGTAGATTTCTTACGAATCACATTTACAGAAAAAGGAAAAGAGAAAAAATATGATTTTGGAATTTCTAAAACGGTTACAAATTATCCTTCTCGTCAACCTCTTGTTTTTAAAAATTTGGACTGGAGTCTTTGGATAGGCTTGATAGCATCAAAATTAAAAAAACCATAAGGCATTAAACTATTTTTTCTCAGGAGTCTGTCTGAGCCTTTTTAGTGCCTGTAAAACGACAAAATCATCAACTGTATCTTCTTTTTTTAGGAATTGTACGTCAATTACCTTCTTTTTGAACTTGAATATCTCTAGCCCATATTTTTTATTCTTGGGAGAATAGTTTGCAACTTGCAATGATGCAGACCCATTGTATTCTTCCATAAACTGTTGATAGTTATCCGATAGTTTTAGCGATTTTAAGAAAACAGTTGTTTTTTGTAATATACGAGATTGGCAATACAGAATAAATTCATAGTTAGTATCTCCTTCAAAGAATCTCATTTTTATTTCATAGTCTGGCCAGTATTTTATTATCTGATTCCAGGCGGTAACAAGTTTTTTTTTATTATCAAATATCAGGTATACAGTAGGACGTACATCAAATACATGATACCCCAAGCCTAAAAGATCTTCAAACCACTCTATTTTTGAATCAGACATGTCAATTCCAAGAAGCAAGATTGTATTTAATGATTAGATTGCAAGCAAAAATTTCCAATAAGAAAAGTTAAGATGTCAAATAAGTTGACATTATTTTGATCAACATGGGAACAAGAAAGCGGATAAGCGAAATACTGAAGATGGATGAAGAGGAATTATACCAATATCTCAGACAAGAAGATAGCTCCATCCAATTATCTGATAAAATAGAAATCAAACCTTTTGAGCATGGCATCAAGATTTTTTATTTTCACAAAGATTCTGAAAAACCCTTCAAGACACGCGTTTTTCTAAATCCAGAAGAATCAGAATCTCTCAAATAATTAGAATCATCTCTAGATAATAATAAAATTAAAATGAAAAAAGTGTGTGATTATAGGATGGATTTTGATTTGAGTTCACGCCACTTGCCACGAGCCCAGAATCCCCATTTCTGTTTGTCTTCATTTGCATAGTAACATTTCTCATTGTGAGGACATTCCATGCATTTCTCAGATGGTTCGATTGCAGGAGCAATGTTGTTTGTCAGCAAGGTATTGAGAATTTTTGCTCTACGTTTTGTTTCGTTTAAGAGTTTCTCACTTTTTGGAACGTTGAATTCCATTTCATTTCCTTCCCTATCAAAGTAGACAATCACTCCTTCTGGTTTGTCAAACATGAATAGATAGGAGTTCAGATGTATGAAATCTGCCGGATATGGCATTTCAGGTAATTTTTCTGAACCTCTAAAGAGCATCACCACTTCATCTTCAACTCTATCAGCTCTACCGACAATCTTTACGTTAGAACCTGCATCGAGTTGACCATCAAGCGGTTTTTCCATTATACTAAATGCGCTCTTTTTCATTATCTTTGACACCATCTGTTTGTGATTGCTTTCAGACGGATCCTTTCGATCAAGGTATGCAAATCTTAAACAACCGCTTACCTCATCTACTGAGATCTTTCCTTCATCAGCTACTTTTGGATTAAGTGCTGCAAAGACTTGTTCAATGACATCGTAAACATCTACTCGAGGCGGTGAATCAGATGCCGCACGGTAGTTTTCAATTCCTTCCTTAAGTTTGTCTTGAACTTTTCCAATTATCTTTGCTTTTTTGTAGTGAGCTTTGGATTCTGTCATTCTTTTGAAAAGAGGGATTTCATCTATAAAAGGTATTTTATCCTAAAATAGTTATTTTATGATAATATTCTTTATTTTGGAATATTTTAAGCAATGATTTTAATAAAAGCATTTCATATGTGCAATGAATCATGACCATGAAAAAAATCGAGGCTGTAATTCCAGAAGAAAAATTGGATTCCGTCTTCTATGCTCTGGTAGATCTTGACATTGGAGGATTTACGTATTTTAATGTCAAGGGCAGAGGTCAAAGGAAAAGAGAAATGGTTTCATCGGGCAGAGGAGGACGTGTAGAAGCTACACACAATGTGAATGCTATCATCATTACAGTTGTAAAGGACAGTATGGTGGACAAAGTAATAGATGCAATAACTTCTCATGCAGGTACTGGTCAAGCTGGAGAAGGAAAGATCTTCATCTATGATGTAGCAGATGCAGTAGATGTAGGAACCAAAAAACGCGGCGAATCCTCACTCTAAATTTCTTTTATATATTTTAATTATTTAATAAAAAATATCTCAATCTATATAACTCCAGAAACCGCAGCAAAGTCATGTTCTGGCCTGGAATGGGAGATCCTTCCAAACGTAAAAAAACGCTCAAGTTTCTTGCAATTTCAGCCGCTGTAGGAGTAGCAGTCGTATTGATTAGTACTACAGTCATTTCACAGATAAAGTTACAAGATCCTCTTTATCATAAATGTCTCAATGGATTGAATATCCAATATCATGTATCTGCCACGCTAGAAGTTCTAGTTGATGGTAAAAAATGGATAAGGCCAATTAGTACTACGGATATTCCAGCTAATTGTCAAAGGTCTATGGTCTTTGCCGATGATGGAACAATTACTGGTGCATGGCAAAGTGAATATCCATTTGAGGTAGGGCAATTTCTATGGTTGTCAGGTTTTCCTTTACGAGACATGGATGAGACCAAATCAATAATATATGAAAATGGTGTAGAGTCATCTCAATTTATCCATGCCATAGTTCATGATGGGTCTCATTACAGGGCAGAATTTGTCACAAAGAACGCCGGAGCCCCAACCTTTACACCTCCAAGTTAGACTTTAAAATAAATTAGAACTAGACTTCAAGTAAAATTTATTCAAAATTATATAATTTAGAGATTAATTAAAAATAAGGAAAAAGGTTTTGGAGTTTACCAGTATTTACCGTTGTCTGGGATCAGACCAATGCCTTCTCTTTCAAAGTGCTTGTTGAGTTCTGCGACCCATCTTTCTCTTGTGTCGCCACCAAGACCGTGCACTCTGAGCCAGAATGCAATTACTCCGAGAAGGAATACTGAGAACATGATGGTTGCGAATATGTAGACCATCACATCATAAAATAGCGGGTCGTAGTTTGGACCTATCTGACCTGCAAAGTTTGACAGTATACCTACGAGCATAGTGAATATTGTGCTCATCATAATTGAAAACACTTTAGGTGCGATATATACATTTCTGTAAGCACATAAAAAATGAGATCAAAATTAGATTTGTTCATGAATTAATAAAATAAGAAAAAGAGAAGAATTATTGAGATCTCTTTGCTTTTTCCGCTTGCTTTGCTTTTACGACAAATGCAATGAAGATTCCACCGAATATTCCACCTGAAATGATTGTTGCACCGACTACACCGTTTGCATCAAGGTATGGAGTACCGGAACCTGCGTGCGGATTATCTTGTACTGCCTGTACTTTAGCTCGAGCGAGTTTCAAATCTTCTTCTAGACTGTTGATTCCACCGCCTGGCACGTATTGTGCCGCAGCAAACGGAACAAACGTCGAGACTGCAAATAGAGCCAGGAGTACTGTTCCAATAATTATTGGTGTTTTCATATGAATACCTATTGTGATTCTATTCCGTATATATTTAACTTTTATGTGATTATCAGGCTTGCGCAGACCCAAGTAACATTTATGTTTCGTTAAAAAACAAGCGCTTCGTGGGACGACTTCATTCACACCGACATGGCAAGTCACATTCAACAAGACCGATCACTCCTAGTGCACCTACATGGGTAAAACAAAGTCCGGCAGAGATCGAGGAACTGGTTGTAAAATATGCAAAAGAAGGTCTCACCCCAAGCAAGATCGGAATAAAACTACGTGATCAATACGCAATACCGATCACAAGACAACTTGTCAAAAAGTCAATTACAGAGATTCTTGAAGAGAAGGGAGTAAAAACAGACATGCCTGAAGATCTTAATAATCTAGTAACAAAGGCACTGGGTCTTCAAAAACATTTGAAAGAACATAGATCAGATAAAAGAAATGTCAGATCACTTGAGCTCTTAGAGGCAAAGGTCCATAGACTTTCTTCATATTACAAGAAAATGGGCAAAATTCCTAAAACTTGGAAATATAAGGCAGTCATTGCTCAACTCGAATAATGGCAAAGTTAGACCAAGCATTATCTTATTTTCATGACAGAGTTTCTGATTGTATCAAAACAGGAAAAAACATTTCAGTTATCACTCATCTTGATTGTGATGGCATAACTTCTGGCAGTATTGTAACAAAATCATTGATTAGGGCAGGTGCCAAGTGTACTGTCCGCACAGTTAATGAATTTAGTAAAAACATTCTTGAAAAAATGAAAAGCGATTCAAGACAATTTCATATAGTTACTGATCTTGGCGGAGGATTTGCAAAGGATATTGACAATGCCCTAGGCGAGGAGTGGATAGTAGTTGATCATCACCAAATACCACAAGAAGAATTTGATAATCAAAAAGTCATCAATGCTTGGAAGTATGATGTGGATGGCGGCAAGGATGTGTCTGCAGGAGGTATGGCATATCTTGTATCAAAAGCGCTTCACAAAGAGAACACAGATTTGGCATGGATTGCAGTTGTTGCAGCATTAGGGGACAGGCAAGACCAAGGCGAAAAGAAATCTTTTACAGGACTAAATTTAGAAATTGCAGCTACTGCAAAAAAGAACAATCAAGTTGAAATTGATTTAGATATTTTACTAGTTGGAAGAGAGACAAGACCTCTCCCAGACGCACTTGCATTTACTTCTCAGCCTTTCATAGAGGGTTTAACATGGAATAGAGATGCCTGTCTTTCACTGTTAAATTCGTCAGGAATAAAATTAAAGGATGGTAGTAGATGGAGAGTTCCTGCGGAACTTACAGAGGATGAAAAAAGAACTTTACTTCAGACCATATCAAAATACATCTCTACAAAAAATGCAAGTGACATACTTGATGAGCTAGTTGGATACACATACACGTTATCTGGTGAAGATAAGCGAAGTTTTCTTCGGGATGCAAGAGAGTTTTCAACAATGTTAAACTCTTGTGGCAGAATTCGAAAAACTGGAGTAGGTGTTGCGATCTGTATGGGAGACAGGACCAAGATGTTAGAAGAGGGTGAGAACATTTTGGTGGAATATAGAACATTCTTGAGAACTTACATGAATACACTTTCCAGTGAAAGATGGAGAATTACTGATAACGGTTCATACTTGATGGTCAATGGCGAAGGTCTTGTGCCAGAGAATATGACAGGTGCAGTATCGTCACTTCTTGGCGGATCACAGAAAAACACTGGAAAAATAATCATACTTCGAACAAATGGTGATGAAGGCACGATCAAGTTCTCTTCACGCAAATCTACTGGTTGCAAATCTGAAGTAAATTTGGGATTATTAATGCGAGAATGCGCTGCAAAGGTATCAGGTGTAGGAGGAGGTCACGCAGCAGCCGCAGGAGCAAGAATTACAAAAGACAAATTGGATGAATTTTTAGATCATCTGGAAAAAAATGTCACTAGAATGTAAAGTTGAAGTGTTTCTGAATAACCTTTCAGAAAAAAGGATAGATTCCATAAGAAAGTCTTTGGAGCCTGATAATGTAGATTTTCCAGAAAATCTTTCTTTTAAGATAGAAAAAAAAGACGCCTCTCTAGTTTTCACATTTGAGGGTAAAGGAAATATACGAACCTTGATTTCTACTATTGATGAAGTTCTTGAACAAACCCAAGTTATACTCAAAGTGACTAGTTGATGCTTGACCCAAAACTTCTTCGAGAGAATCCAGAGAAAATAAAATCCATGTTGGAAGCAAGAGTCTGTCAAATTTCCTCTTGATGAATTAATATCATTAGACAAGGAAAGAAGAGAACTAATTATAAAAACTGATGAATTGAGGAAAAAAAGAAACGAGGTATCATTAGAAATTTCAAGGAAAAAAAAATCAAATGAAGATGCATCTGTCCTCATTGGGCAAATGCAAACAGTTTCGGAGGATCTCCGTAGATTAGAAGAGACTCAGATAAAGGTAGAAGATAATTTCACAAAACTTTCTTTAACACTACCCAATATGGTCCACGAATCAGTTCCTATTGGAAAAGATGACATTGCAAACAAGGAGATAAAAAAATGGGGTACTATACCTACTTTTGATTTTGATATAAAAGACCATATCGATTTGACACAGAATCTTGACCTTGTGGATTTGGAAAGAGCCGCCAAGGTCTCAGGAGCAAGATTTTACTTTCTCAAAAATCAACTTGTTAGGTTAAATCAAGCGTTACTGCAATATGCACTTGATTTTTTGACTGAGAAAAGTTACACACCCATCCAAACGCCATTTTTGATAAATAGAAATGCAATGGAAGGGGCTATAATTGCCCAAGATTTTGAAGATGTGATTTACAAGATAGAGTCTGAAGATCTTTACCTCATTGGAACAAGTGAGCATGCAGTAGCATCAATGCATTCAGATGAGATTATTGATGGTAAAAAATTACCGCTAAGATATGCAGGAGTAAGTACATGTTTTAGAAAAGAAGCAGGAGCTCATGGTAGAGACCAAAAGGGAATATTTCGAGTACATCAATTTGAAAAAGTAGAACAGTTTGTCTTTACAAGACCTGAGGATTCATGGAAGGAACATGAAAAAATGCTTGCAATAGCAGAAGAATTTTATCAAAAAATTGGCATCCCGTACAGAATCATGTTATTATCAAGTGGAGATTTGGGCAAGATCTCTGCCAAGACATATGACTTGGAAGCATGGATGGCAGGACAGAAGAGCTATAGAGAAATTGTATCTTGTTCAAATTGTCTTGATTTTCAAGCAAGAAGATTAAAAATAAGATTTAGAGATAGAACAGATGAACAACCACAATATCTCCATTCCTTGAATAGCACACTGGTAGCAACCACTCGAACTATGGTTGCAATAATAGAAAATTTCCAGACAAAAGATGGACATATTACAGTTCCAAAGGTATTAGAAAAATACGTAGGCTCTAATCTAATCTAAAATGTCGTACAACTTATATTTTGGCCTCAGAAGTTCATCATAGTTGGCTCGTCAAAAGACATCAAGAGTAAAAGACAAGTGGAGAGAGAAAAAGTGGGTAACAGTATTACTTCCTGCTTCGTTTGACAAAAAACCAATTGCTTACATTCCAATTACTGATGAAAAGGGTGCAGTTGGCAGAGTAATAGAATGCACATTACACGATATACTAAAAGGAGATCCTTCCCAACACCAGTTCAAATTGTATTTCCAGATTGACAAAATAGATGGTGAAAAAGCAACTACAATTTTCAAGAGATTTGAGTATGCAAAGGAATTTCTTAGAAGTTTAGTAAGACGCGGTTCCTCATTGATTAGTTTTATTGCAGATTTTAAGACAAAGGATGGTTACATTTTTAGAATAAAGATAGTTGCCTTGACCCAGAAGAAGTTGAACACGTCAAGAAAGCATGCAATCAGAATGGTGGCACAGGAAGTAATGACAAAGACTATACCAGAAATGTCAATAGATCAGTTCATCCAGGCTACAGTATTTGGAAAGATTAATTCTGATATCATGGCAGCTGTCAAGAAGATAGTTCACGTAAGACACGTAGGAATTGAAAAGGCAAAGCTCATCAGGACTGCAGAGGGCGAGATTGCCCTGTTACAAGCCTAATAGATATTAGCCTATTCTTCAGGTATTACATAACATGACACATCAGTTCGAAGTAGAAGCTGAATTAATCTTACATGCAACAGAGGATAATAAAAAAATCTTTGAGCCCATCTTTGACTTGTTTCAAATAAAAGAAGATGAATTTACCATAGAACAAACTCTTGGTCATTATGGAAATCCAATATTGCTTGCCAAGATAACACTATCAAAAAAACGTGGAGAAGAATTTGTTAAAAAATTAGCGTCCAAAATATCAAAGACTCAGATGAAAGATCTAATAGAAAACATAGATTTGTATTTTGAAGATACTACACTTTTCTTAAGGATAGGCAAGAATGAACTTGTAAATAAAGAAATTAGTTTACAACAAAATAATGCAATAAAAATCAAGGTAAAAATGCCAATCTACAAAAAAGATGAAATTTCAAAAAAATACATAGAGTTACTCACAGTTTGAATAAAATCAGCGCCTAGCATAGTTTAATAATATTTGTCAACCCTAGAGAAAAGGGAATGAGGTAATATTTTTGCCGCTCCAGTCTGAGCATCTGCTGTGAAGAAGCCGCGACGAACCGACCCAAAATCCTTTTGATCTATTTCCATACGGTTCTTTTAAATAGAGTGGATCCTGTTTTTTCGCTGTGAAAACAGATTATGATATCATTGTAGCAGGTGGAGGTCTTGCAGGAATGATTGCTGCTCAATCTGCTGCGTATTATTCAAAACAAAAATTATCAATTCTTGTAATAGATAGAAATCCCGAGATTACCATTGGCATGAAGACACTCAATGGATGGGTTTGTGGTGATGCCGTTGGAAAAAATACTGTAGATTACATGACTGAGAGAATCAAGATTGCATGGGGTAACCCAGAGATTGAGCATCCCGTAAAGGGAGTGATGGCATTTTCCCCTGATAGAGAGACATCAATTCCTTTTGATGGCGATGGATACATGTTAAACAGACAACAGCTTCCCCAACGTCAGCTTCGTGATGCAAAAAAAGCAGGAATTAACATCCAATATTCTGTTGCATTAAGGGGTTTAACATATGAAAACGGTGCAGTTGTTGGAGTAGAAGGAACAAATCTACTTACAAAAGAGCCATTCAAAAAAACTGCAAAAATTGTAGTTGATGCCACTGGTGTTACTTCGATGTTAAGAAACGGTCTTACCATAAGCAACAAGATAGAGCGAAAAATTGACCGTGATGATTTAGAATCAACAGGACGACATATTATGAAATTTGATCAAGGTGTAGATGACAAGAAAGAGTTTGATCCAGATTATTGTATAATTCATCTTGATCAAGATATAGCTCCTGGAGGATATGGATGGGTATTTCCAAAAGGAAAAAACAAGGTAAACATTGGATTGGGCGTTCAACAAAAAGAGTTGATAAAAAGAAACCAAAGATTAGGAACACATGATGACGTCACTAAATTAATTAATGATTATGTCAAGATGAACAAGGCCATAATAAATCCAAAATTATCAGACGATTCAATGGATTCCAATAATGTAACAGGTAATTGGCAAGTTTCTGTGAGAAGACAAAATGATTGTTTGGTTACAAATGGATACATGCTTGTTGGTGATTCTGCATGGATGCCAAAACCACTTGATGCTGGAGGAATTGGTCCAGCGATAGTTGCAGCAACTATCTTAGGTAAAAATGCAGTAAATGCAATTGAAGCAGGAGATGTTAGCGAAGCAGGTCTTTGGCAATACAATATTGATTTTATTAATGATTATGGATACAAAACAGCAGGTCTTGAGATTTTCAGACGTTTACTCCAGACTCTAACAAATGAACAGATAAACTATGGAATGAAGCACTTTTTATCAAAATTAGACGTGGAAGCAATTAGCAAAGGAGAGCACCCAGACTTTGGAACTGTTGGAAAGCTTAGGCATGATGATAAGAGGTGCACTCAACAAAACTCTTGCAGATGGACTTAGATTCACTGCACAACAAAATAAAGCATTAACAGAACATTATTACAACTTCCCCAAGAAACCAGATGGTTTTGATGCTTGGCATAAAACCTTACACCATATTTTGGATGAATCATACGCAAAAATAGGCGTATAAAAAAATTCAAAGATATTTAGATCAAGGAATATTAATTGGAATAGAACTGCTTTTCACATTCTTTGAAGATTAATTCTGCTATACCTAGTGTTAAACAATGAGACATTTTTAAATTAAGGAAAGAACTTTGTTCAAACATGCTTACAGAATCATTGTATATTGATTGGAATAATTCATTTGAAGTTCTAGACAAAGCATTTGCCGCTGATCTATTTGTTCTCATAATAGGTCCCAAGGGTACAGGTAAGACTACACTAGTAAGAGAATTTGCCACAAGAAAAGGAATAAAGCTAGAGTCAATCAATTTTAGTTTAAGAACACGTGAGAGTCATCTGGTAGGAGCAAAAACAATGGAAAACGGTGCAATTGGATTTGAGCAAGGAATCCTAGTCAAATCCATGAGAGAGGGAAACATGCTTTATCTTGATGAGATAAATTCTGCAGAGGCAGACGTCCTTCTTCGCCTTGATGAAGCACTTGATGATAGAAGACAGATTGTTCTAAAAGAATCGGGTGGAGAATTGATAAAAGCTACTAAAGGATGGTTTGTTGTTGCTACAATTAATCCGTTATCACATGTTGGTACAAAAGAGCTTCCACCACAATTACTAAGCAGATTCCCCATAAGACTTAGACTAGATTATCCACCAGAGGATATTGAATTTCGAATAGTCAAGCAGTATTCATCATCATCTCATGAAAAGGAGATCTTGCAAGGAATAAAATTGGCAAATATTTTACGACAAGCAGCTGCAGTAGAAGAGTTATACTATTCTCCAAGCTTGCGTGAAACAATAGCATTTGCAAAGATTCTTGATTCAGGTATGAAAACAAGGCAAGCGGCAGAGGTAGTATTTGCCAACATATACTTGCAATGGGGTAGCGTCGAATTCCAAAAAGTAAATGACATCATAACATCGATGTTTGGTAGTTAATGCAATCATTACATCTTAGAAATGACACATTAATTGAAATATCTACATTTCTTGTTAGAAGATGGTCTGGAAAAGAATCCATTATAGTTAGCATATCGGATCAAAAAGAAGTACAAACTAAACTAAAAGAAAATAAAGTCATAATGTTTCCATTAGAAAAATATCAAGGAACTGATTTTCAAAAATATCGCCAATTCAGAACTGCCTTGTGGTATGAAGCAATGAGAATCAGATATTCAAGTAAAATTCTTAGTAATGATCACGCTTTTGGATTTATCCTCAATACTCTTGAAACAAGAAGAATTGAGACTATTGCAAGAACTGTTTGGCAGGGAATGGACAGTGAAATTATTTTCAGATATGGAGTTGCTTGGCTATACAGACCATTATTGAACACGTTATTCGGAAATACTCGAATAGTGGAAGGTTTTGCTCAGTACTTTCTTCTAGGGGATATCAAGGGAGAATTGCAGCTTAGTGCATTTGAGAAGGTCAAAAAGGCAATCAATCTTGCCTCAGAGATAGTAAAAGAGGCAATTGAAAAAAAATATGGTACAGACTGGCTTGAAAAAAGAGTACCTGAAATAATCAAGATCTTAGAGATTGACCCACTTTTAACTATCCCACTATCAATTCCTAAAATCAGTTCTGGCATGGCACTTTCAGAAGAGGAATTTGTTAAGACTCTAAACAAGATTGCAAAATATCGTGAAGATGATTTTGGAGAATTAGATCCCCAGAAAATTTCTGAAGGCAAAGAAGTTTTTGAAGAATTCAAAGTTTTGCTTGAAGAAGCAAAAAGAACAGAGAATAAAGGTTTGAGTAGTGAAACAATTGGAATCAACATTCCCACTGCAACAAATGTGGACGAAACAAAGATTATTGATATAGATCTAATAAATCACCTAAAAGCAAAATTCAAAGAATGGAAATCTGGATGGAAGGAAGAGCATGTCTTTTCAGGAGATGAATTTGATGAAGAGTCGTACATGGAGGACCATAAACCATTCATATCAGATAGAAAAATTGCAATCAAGACCAGGATTATCATACTTTTAGATCACTCTTCAAGTATTGCAAATCAGGAGATACAATACAAGAAAGCGTACACTTGCCCTTTGTGAAGTTTTAGAATATTTAAAAGTAAAATTTTCGGTCTATGCGTTTAACACAGAACAAAAACATGTTGTATGTTGGCTAATAAAGCCAGAGAATTTAAAATGGAATAATATTTCTGCCAAGAGACTTGCACAAATAAAAGCAAATGGAAGTACACCACTGGCTGAAGTTTACAACATGTTATTGCCGTCTCTTCGTTCAAAAAAACCAGACATATTTTTAACATTGACAGATGGAGAACCGTCAGATCCTGACGCAGTTCGTCATTTAATGAGAGATTTCAAATCTATTGGCATAAAGATGGTCGCCATAGGCTTTGGACCTGATACAGAAGATGCCATATTGATTGCAAATAATCTTAGAAGATTAGGCTATGAGCGAACTCTTGCTGTTAGTAGATTAAGCGATATTCCAAAAAGAGTTTTGAATGTCTTGGGAAATAGCTGAAGAGATGAAATGCCTCTCAGTATCACAACCCTATGCCGACTTGATAATAAATGGCAAAAAAACTATTGAACTAAGAACATGGAATACAAAGTTTCGAGGAGAGTGTCTAATTCATGCACCAATCAAAATCAAAGATGATGCATGTGATAGATTAGGCATAGAAAAATCAAATCTAAGAATAGGAGTAATTATTGGAAAAGTTGAGGTTTATGATGTAAAATCATACAATTCCTTAGAAGAACTCAAAAAAGATCATGGTAAACACCTTTTCAACGAAGATGTTTTCCGTCACAAATTCGGGTTTCTGCTTAGAAAACCGCAGGCTCTTCGAGTTCCAATTCCATACAAAGGTAGTCTAGGTTTTTTTGAGGCCAAGATAAAATTTAGACAGTCTAAAAATGACATAAAATCAGAACTATTTGATGAAGAATATAGATATCAATGGATAGGAAAGCATTAGCAAAAATTTTATTGAAAAAAATTTAGATCTTAATGTTTGGATTATCTTTTTTGAGTTTTTCCCAATCTGACAAAAAGTTTTTCAGACCGACATCTGTTAGTGGATGTTTTAACATCTTACCCAATACATCAGGTGGTAAAGTAACTACATCTGCTCCAATTTTTGCGGCTTCCACTACATGCATAGGATGTCTAATACTTGCAACAAGAATTTGTGTGCTAAATTTGTAATTTTGAAATACTTGGTGCATTTCTTTGATTAGATTCATTCCATCTTGGCCATTGTCATCCAGTCTTCCAATAAATGGACTAACATATTTTGCACCGGCTTTCACTGCTAGTATTGCTTGATTTACTGAAAAGCAAAGTGTGACATTTACTGGAATGCCTTCTGATGTCAATGTCTTGCAAGCCTTAAGACCTTCAGGGGTCATGGGACATTTTACAACCACATTGTTTCCATATTTTCTTAGTCTTCTGCCTTCTTCTAGCATTCCGTTAGTTTCCATACTTAACACTTCCAAGCTTACATCACCTTTGATAATTCGAACAATCTCCTCCATGACTTTTTGAGGATCTCCGCCTTCCTTTGCCATAAGAGAGGGGTTTGTAGTAATTCCATCTACAAGTCCCATATCATTATACATCTTTATTGCAGAAATATTTGCAGTATCAAGAAATATCTTCATCGGATTTGACTCCGAATAGACTTGACAGTATTAGATATATGAATTGATGTGATACCATGTTTTTCAAGTAATAGAGGAATCTCGGCATCTCTTGCAGATTCACCAAATTTGTCTTGCGCACCAATGCGTTTTACAGGAACAGGGTACATATCAGAGACGGTCTCAGCAACTGCAGAACCAAATCCAGCTACAATATTATGTTCTTCACAAGTAACAATTCCACCTGTCTCACGAGCAGCTTTTTCTAAAAGTTCAGAATCTACAGGTTTGATTGAGAACATGTCAATAACTCTACATGCTATTCCTTCCTGCTTCAAAGCATCAGCTGCCTCAAGGGCAATGCTAACTGTTATACCACATGCAACAATTGTACAGTCCGAACCATCTCGTAATACAATACCTTTACCAATTTGAAAATCTTGTTCTTTTGAATGAATTACCGGTGTCTTTGATCTTGCCAATCTCATGTAACATGGACCATAAACTTGAGCAAAAATTCGAGTTAGTTTTTCTACAGTGACAGTATCAGATGGAATAAAGACTTTAACATTTGGAATAACTCGCATTATTGCAATATCTTCAATTTGTTGATGTGAACCACCATCAGGACCCACACTAAGGCCACCGTGTGACACAACCATTTTCACATTCAATCCATTCTTACCATTTCTTGAAGGATATGCTATTGCATTACGTATTTGATCAACACATCTACCAGGAAGAAATGCTGCATATGTACTTGCAAATGGAATTTTTCCCTCGTTTGCAAGACCTGCTGCAATAGTTATCAGGTTTGCTTCAGCAATTCCAACATTGAAGAATCTATTTGGAAATTTTTTTCCAAAAGGCTTGGTCTTTAATGAATCTGTAGTATCAGCACCAACTACAACAACATCAGTGTTCTCTTCTCCTAACTTGATTAGAGTCTCTCCATAAACTGTTCTCATATCAGTAAACTCTGTCATACAAAACCTGCCTCCTGGGCAATTTGTAAGAGTTCAGTCTTTTTCTTTCCTACTTCATGTAAGTCAATCCATTTTTTAACAAGATCAACTCCACCAAGAGTATGTGCTTTGTTAATTAACAAGCTTCTTCTTGCATGCATAATCTTTTTTCTAAATTCAAGTATTGTTGTACGAACATCTTTTTGTCCTATTATTGCACTACCACCTACAAACACTCTTGCACCGTCCAAGAAAACAGATTCAACGTTAGACAAATCTACACCTCCATCGGCCTCTATTAGACCCTCAAATTTTCTCTCAGACAAGAATTTGGCTATTCGCTGAGTCTTTTCGTGTGTAGATTCAATGTATTTTTGACCAGATTTGCCTGGAATTACGGACATTATAATTAGTTGATCCAAATCTGAAATAAATTTCTCTGACCATTGAGGTAATTCAGTACTAGGATTAATTGCAAGACCTATACTTACCTTGTTTGAACGAAGAATGTCGTGAATCTCTCCAAAACTTGATTCGTCACATATTTCGGCATGTACTGTTATAATATCACATCCAGCATCTACATAGTTTTTGACATGCTTTACAGGTTCATTTATCATAAGATGTGTATCAAAAGGAATTGGCGTAATCGGCCTTAGTTGTTTTATCTTTTCATGATCAAATGTTTTATTCTCAACAAACATTCCATCCATCACATCAAGATGAATAAAATCTGCCCGTGCATGTGCAGCTCTCTTAACCTCGTTTTCCAAGTTTGTCATATCTCCAGCAATTACAGATGGAGATATCAAAGATTGACAGTCTAGCTCTAGATCAATTATTGGCGATATCTGAGGATTTGGTGCAACACCATGCCATTTTGGATTATCCTCCATGTGTTCTACCGATTTGCCTTTGATTGTGCGAGATACAATAATAGTTGGTGTTCCTTTTGTTTGAAGTGCAGAGTTTACTGCCTTGACGATTTGTTCTATTCTATGACCATCAATTTCTAAAACATTCCATCCAAAAGATCTCCACTTGTCTCCCACTTTCCACCTTGCAGCATTTTTCCACATCTCAGAAATATCATCACCTACAAGCTCCTCATCTAGGGGCATTATTCTTTCAGTATAGTCATCTTGCTGAATGAAATTTCTGTCCAAGAAAACAGTGAGATTATCAACGCGATATTTAGAACCAGTCATGGCAGCTTCCCAAACTTGTCCCTCATCTGATTCACCATCTCCTATTATGGTATAGATATGATGATTTTTCCCATCAATTCTTGCTGCTAGAGCCATTCCAGTTGAAAATGACAAGCCTAATCCAAGTGATCCTCCACAGAACTCAACTCCGGGACATTTCAAGTCTGGATGACCTTGTAATCTACTTCCAAATTTTCGTAGAGTCTCCATCTCAGATTTGTCAAAAAATCCAGCTACTGCAAGGTTTGAGAATAATCCAGGAGATGCATGTCCTTTGGATAAAACAAGTCTGTCTCTATCTGCCCAGAGAGGGTTTTTTGGATCATATTTTAGGAATTTGAAATACATGCACCCCATAATTTCGGCCATTGAGAATGAACCGCCTGGATGACCAGACCCTGCGGTAGTGATTCCTCTGATAACAAGTTTTCTTGCTTCTTTTACTCTCTTGAAAATATGATAATAATTTAGGGCCATACCCATTCCATAATTTGAATTTCAAAATTATAACTAGAATTCAAATTCATGATTTTTACCGTATTTGTATCAAATAAAAAGTTATTTCACAAAACATTAATCCAAAAACAACTTGTGATAAACATGAATATTGGAGAACTTGTCCCCCTTGTGATTTATGATGATAAATGTTATCTGTGTTCAAAATTTGCTAGCTTTGTTCATGCCTTTGCTAAAGACAAGATCTTGTTAGTAGGTCATTACTCCGATATAGGTATGAAAATAAAATCAGAGATTTTTAAGCAAGATTATGATTCTACTATAATGTTCTGGTTTATAACAAAGAAAACTGCCTACGGTGGAAGAGCAGCAATTTTACCTCTCCTTCAAAGCATTCTGATGGGCAAGTCAAGAACAAAACTAGAGTACGTGCCATCTTCTAGTTGTAGTCAAGATTGTAAAACTATAAGATCTTTTTTTACAAGAACAAAGAGTCTGCTTTCCAATAGTGAAAGAATATCTCTAAAGTCTTAAAAGAACTACTAGTATCCTCTACTATTTCTGTCAGGAGTTCCGCTATTTGGATTTCTAAATCCATGCTTGTCCATCATATGATTTAGGAATCTAATGTCATCAGAGAATTTTTCTCCACATATAGAACAATTGCTCATGATTTTACTAAATGACCGAGATCTTTTTAGGTTTTGTATACAATACAATATAATGCAAAATAACCATAGAGCCCACAAAATCACCTTTACTATAACACCTAACGCAAACGGCTATGTCGTAGCATGTAGTGAGATACCATCTCTATTCACAGATACGCCATCAATTGTAGAGATTGATAAAATTGTCAAAGATCTACTATTGGAATATATCAATGAATTTCCAGACGATTCGCAAAAAAGAGGCGTTGATGAAGATACACCTATAGAAACGACATGGCATGCCACACCTAATTCTGTAGCACTAGAATAGAAAAGGCGCCAGCACTACTGCTTCCCAAGGGCTCTCGCACCTAAGTAGCACAGTAGCGACATTGGGTTTGACTTCCGGGTTCGGAATGGGACCGGGTCGGACCCCAACGCTGTGGCCGGCTTGTTTTCTTTAATTTCTAATGTTATGTATTAATCTTACTTGATAGAGATATAAATTCAGAAAAAAGTGGTTACACATGACCCATCGAGTAGCAGTTTTAGATAAAGAAAGTTGTCAGACAAAAAAATGTGGGCTGGAATGCATCAAATATTGTCCAGTAAACAAGATGGGATCAGATTGTATAGTTCTAAATGAAGAAACCGCCAAGGCTCAAATCGATGAAAACATTTGCAACGGATGTGGAATTTGTGTCAAGGTTTGTCCATTTGATGCAATAACAATTGTCAATTTAGCAGAGGAATTAAAATCAGATAAGATTCACCAATATGGACAAAATGCATTTAGACTCTACAAAATTCCAAGTTTGAAGAAAGGTCAAGTCATGGGTCTACTAGGAAGAAACGGCATTGGCAAGAGTACAGTTGTAGGCATATTATCTGGAAATCTAAGACCAAACTTAGGAGATTTTGCTTCACCTCCGGAATGGAGTCAAATTTTAAAACATTTTCAAGGTACTGAACTTAAACCGCATTTTGAAAAAATTGCAAATAACGAATTAAAGGCATCCATAAAACCTCAGCAAGTGTACAACCTAGCAAAAGTATTTGATGGTACTGCAAAAGAACTTTTTGAAAAATATGATGAACGTGGAAAGGCAAAAGAATTGATTCAACAACTTGGATTACAAAATTCTTTAGAAAATACACTGGCAGACCTGAGTGGAGGAGAATTACAAAGAATAGCCGTGGCCGTTGCTGCGTCAAGAGAATCAGATTTTTATTTCTTTGACGAGCCTTCATCGTATAACGATGTCTTTCAGAGAATCGGAGTTGCAAGAGTGATTCAAGATCTTGCAAAAATTGGAAAGAGTGTGATGGTAGTAGAACATGATTTAACATTACTAGACTATCTTAGTGATTTTATCGAGATTCTTTATGGTGAGCCTGCAGCATATGGCATAGTTGCAAGCATGCTCTCAACCAAGGTTGGAATCAATGTATTCCTAGATGGATATCTTCCTAATGAAAACGTCAGGTTCAGAGATATCGCATTCAAATTTGATGCAGTTAACACCATAGATGAATTTGTTACTATAGAAAATATCATGACATATCCAAAATTAGAGAAAAAATTTGCAAATTTTTCACTTTCAATTGAAGCAGGCAGAGTAAGGAAAAGCGAAGTTCTAGGCGTCGTAGGTGCAAATGCATTAGGAAAAACAACAATGATGAAGATGATTGCAGGTGTTGAAAAGCCTGACTCTGGAAATATAGAAAGCAAAGTAAAGATTGCCTACAAACCGCAATATCTAACAAATGATTATGATGTTGAGGTAATTACGCTTCTTGAAAAAGCACATGGTGGAACAATAGAAGAAACTCCGGAAGAGGAAATCATAGTCAATCCAATGAAGATAAAAAAATTATACAATAAATCTGTCAAGAATTTATCAGGTGGTGAACTTCAAAAAGTAGCAATTGGAGCATGTCTTTTGCAAAAAGTTGACATTTATGCACTTGACGAACCTTCTGCATTCTTGGATGTTGAAGATAGAATACTGTAGCAAAACTCATTCAAAGATATGTAAGATCGTATGGAAAATCTGCAATAATAGTTGACCATGATATTCAACTTATGGATTTGATTTCTGATTCAATTGTAATATTTCATGGAACTCCTGGAAGAGAAGGTCATGCAACAACTCCAAAACCTAAAGTTGAGGGTATGAACGAATTCTTGAAATCTCTTGAAATGACATACAGACGAGATGAAACAAGTATGAGACCTAGAGTAAACAAATTGGAGAGTCGACTGGACAGAGAACAAAAACAATCTGGAAAGTTTTACTATAGAAATTGACAAAGATGCTAAAACAGGCAATGATTGGAATCCTCACAGAAGTAGAGGCAGACGAGCTTTATGGTGCCTTTGATCAGATAGGAAATATAATCATATTAAGAATTCCAGATTCTCTTTTACAAAAAAGAAAGATAATTGGTGAAGTACTTTTAGATAAAGTAAAGACTGCAAGATCAGTCTATGCCCAATCATCTCCAGTTGAGGGAGATTTTAGAATAAGAAAACTAGAGTTACTTGCAGGAGAAGACAAGACTGAAACAGAATACAAAGAACATGGTTGTAGATTTAAAGTGGATGTGGAAAAGACCTTTTTTTCACCGAGACTTTCAACTGAGCGAGATAGAATTGCAGGATTGATCAATGAGGGAGAGACAATAATCAATATGTTTGGTGGTGTTGGAATGTTTTCTATTGTTGCGGCAAAGAAAAAGAAATGTCATGTTTACAATATAGATATCAATCCTGATGCAGCTAGATTATGCTCAGAGAATATACTATTAAACAAACTAAAAGGAACTGTTGAATCCATAGAGGGCGATGCTACAAAAATAATAGAAGAAAGATTGCTTGAAGTAGGAGACAGAGTTTTAATGTTATTACCTGAAAGATCAGACGAATTTTTAGACTCTGCCATAAAAGCAGCAAAGAAAAAAGCAATAATTCACTATTACTGTCATATTCATGCAGAAAAGAAAGACCAGGTCGCATCACTTGCACCGCAGCATTTTCTAAGTGTTGTAAAGGTCAAATCAGAAATTTTAGGAGCAAAGATAGTAAGACCCGTAGGTCCAAGATTTTATCAAGCAGTTGTTGATGCTGCGATATCCAAGTGATTACTTGTCATCTGTTACAAGAGAAGATGGAGATGGTCTTGATGTTGCCATGTTATATCCTATCCAAGAAATGACTCCAAGAATTCCTCCCACGGCCATTAATACTGAGAGTTGTAGTACAATAGGACTCCATTCAGAGAGCATTAGTAGATATGCATAGAGAAAAAATCCTACAATTGCCAAGACAAAGATCATAATTCCAACATTTCGTTGTCTTGTCATAAGCTATAGAGTCTTTTTCTGACTTATTTATTTTAATCTAGTAGGCAAACTCAATTGCCATAAGATACGCATCTTCGCCATCACGATAGTAGGCTTTTAGTCTCTGTTTTATAATAAATCCAAGTTTTTCATACAATTTTACCGCTTCATTGTTACTAGTTCTGACCTCAAGATAGAGCTCATCAGATTTTTTCAGTTTTATCCCTTCAATAGATTCTTGAACTAGACCTTCTCCAATTCCTTTTCGTCTATACTCTGGCAATACTGCTACAGATACAACATGACCTTTTTTTACAAATCCAAGTTTTTTGAAGTTTGAAAAGCCATATTCAATTTTACACATAATATATCCAACAAGTCTCTTGTCTACCTCAGCTACTAGAAATGCTTCAGGTAATTCAGCAAGTAGGCTTTCATAGAAATAGTCAGAATAATGTTCTGGTAATGTTTTTAGGTTAATCTCCATGGTTGAAATTAAATCAGATAGATCGCATCTTCTAATTACACAGTTTCCAATTTCTCTTAATGCTACCTGCATCCTGATGATACTGGAATTATTAATTATTTAACTTTAAGCAAATAAGGGAAATAATTAAAGCCAGCCAAGAGCGCATATCTGAACATATCAACTCTTGATGAAGTCCTATCTGATGTTTCCTCATATTTTACTATAGTTGGATTTAATCAAAGTCCAACTATACTACAAATTGAGATTTCTGGAAATAATGTAACTAAGAAATTTCCTCAACTAGTTCAAAAAATGGAATCAAAGAACATGATAGTTAGATTAGAATCAAATTTTGGGAAAACATTTTTACTAATTTCTAGATTTATACCTCCAAAGTCACGACGATTTTGGATCCCAAGAGCACTGTTTGCCGCAACTATAGTAACTGTAATGATTGATGGCTACTATCGAGCCATCAGTACAAACTTGATTGTGAAAGGAGATGACCCACTATACATTGCTGTTCTGTACACCATCTCCTTAATGGGAATACTTGGGATTCATGAACTTGGTCACATGATTGCATCAAAGATACACAAACTCAAGATCAGCTGGCCTTATTTCATCCCAGGAATTCCAGTATTTGGATTCATCCCAACTTTTGGAGCTCTCATAATGTCTCGTGGGTTAATTGCAAATAGAAACATACTTTTTGATATCGGGATCTCAGGTCCTATAGCAGGCCTTATTGTAGCAATAATTGTTTCCACATATGGGGCATACATATCTCCAATGGTACCAAGTTCACAAGCCCACGAACTTTTAGAAAAATCTGGTCTCATGGAATTACATTCTAGCATTCTAATGGATGCAACAATTTCTCTTGTTGGAAAACATGTTCCCAATCAAGAACTTGTAATGTCACCAGTTTTGTTAGCGGCTTGGTTTGGATTTCTCATAACATTTCTTAATCTTTTGCCAGCATGGCAACTTGATGGTGGTCACGTAGCTAGAGCAACTTTTGGTGTGAAATGGCATAGAATTCTAACATATGCAAGTATAGGAATTCTAGCTTCTACAGGATATTACATAATGGCATTATTTGTTTTGGTGTTAAGTATGAGAAGTCAAGATGTAAAACCATTAGATGACATTTCGCCATTATCTAAAAAAAGAAAAAGAATGTTTGCATTAGTTATTGCACTTGCATTTCTTTGTGCGCCTTTACCATTTTCCATTTTTACCTAAGTAGTACATGTGAACCATCAGAAACAATTACAACTTTTTGTCGTTCACCATATGTTTTAAGAACATAATCAATGGCTTGTTTTGCTCCAGTAAATGGAATCATGCCAAGTTTATCCTTTGTGAAAAGATGTGGAAGAATTGATACAATGCCAATCCCAAATTTTTTATGTATTTCTGTTAGAAATAAAAGATCATCCATTCCGTCTATGTACTTGGAAGGATTCTTTAATCGATCTAAACTCATTCTGCCATCTACATACTGCTGAATTGCCTCAGAACCCAATCCGTGTTTACACTCTGCAAGAAGAATTACCAATCCTTCTTCCCTTATAGCATTTGAGCAATTCCAGATGGTAGATATAGATCTGCTCAATGTTTCATTGCTTGCCTCTTTGCCAGTGCTGACAATTGCCACTCTGTGTTTTTCAGTCTGATGTATTGCAATGGATGATAGCGATGTTGAGAGCAAAGAAGTAGATGATGGATGGCCAGTTGCGATGTCAACTACCCCCGTTTGATTTGCTACTATCTCAATGGCAGATATTTCAAATCCATCAGTAAATTTTTTTGCAACATCCATAGTTTTTAACTCATATCCAGGAAGTGGAAGATTTCCTTCTCTTTTTTCATATGCTTCAAGCATGTTGTCTTTACCAAATCTTCGCAATAATTTAGTAGAGATGTTATTGTATCCAAATAATCCATCAAATTCCATCTCACCAATAAAAATTAGATTTACATTAGAAAATTGAGATGCATTAAATTCAGATATAGATATGGTGGGATCAGAGAAGATATTTTTTAGAGAATGTAAGTTTGATTTATCTACCAAGAATTTAGGTTTTGGAAAAGATTTCTTTGTACAGATATCCAACAAAACTGAGATAACTTTTTGAATACTTTTAGAATGTTCCATAATTACAAATTCTGTAGGTTTTGACATGTCAAGAGATTCCAATTTTGATACAATCTCTGAATCAGTCAAGTTCACACCGCCTGGAATTATCTGTTTTTCAAGATTCTCTGCCTTTACATCAAGAACTACGTCTGTGGGTCCATAACTGAGCCAAATTTCAGGCATACCATACCGATGGGACAGTTAAAATAAATCTAGTTCGGTAAATTTTGCTGTGGATTTTGTCAAAGAATTTGCGATATTT
Source organism: uncultured Nitrososphaerota archaeon (assembly GCA_963824385.1). Classification (GTDB taxonomy): domain Archaea; phylum Thermoproteota; class Nitrososphaeria; order Nitrososphaerales; family Nitrosopumilaceae; genus Nitrosotalea. Next base: position 72,198 of record CAWGPD010000003.1, on the reverse strand, counting down.
TTACAAGAAAGTGGTGCAATCAAATTTGGAAATTTCAAGCTTTCTAGTGGAAAAGAAAGCGCATATTATATAGATCTTAGACTAGTACCAAGTTTTCCACATCAATTTAGAAAGATGATAAAATCTCTTCAAAACTTGATTTCAGAGAAAATAGGTTTAGACAATTTTGATTACATAGCGTCAGTTCCAACGTCAGGGCTTGTAATAGCATCTGCATTAGCGATAGAAACTGTAAAGCCTCTAATTTACATCAGGCAAAAACCAAAGGACTATGGTACCGGTAGTCTCATAGAGGGAAAGATACTAGAGGGATCAAAAGTAGTTCTAGTAGATGATGTTGGAACGACGGGTCATTCATTACTTAATGCCATTAGAGCCTTAAAAGATGCCAAAATAATGGTGGATTCTGCATTTGTCATAGTCAATAGGCTTGAAGGGGCAAGGGAAAACTTGGAAAAAGAGAAAGTAAAGATGTATGAGATTACAGACATACTTGCAATTTCCAATGCTTTGCATGCTGAGAAAATTCTTGATGAACAAACTTTGAATAGAATTAAAAAACAGATGAAGTCAATCTAACAGATTTTCTAAATTAAATATTGTAAATCATTAGTTCTTTTTCTTCTAAAAGCGTGTGCAGATTATGTACTGATCTGTAAACATCTGATTCTTTTTTTGCACCAGTACATACAAGTTTGCCAGAAGCAAATAGTAGTATTACAGTTTTAGGATCAATCATTCTGTGTATTAAACCAGGAAATTGCTCTGGTTCATACATGCTTCTTGGAAGACTCCGAGCAGCTTGTTCCAAATGTATCTTGCCACCAAGATTAGCAGAGGCAACCATATTCTGGATTGTAATTACAGCATCTTTTTTTATCTTAATTCCACCTTTTCTTAATTTTTGAACAACAGTTCGTACTGCAGCGATTGATTGTTCTTCAGATTTTGCTCCAGTACAAACCATTTTTCCAGAACTGAAGATCAATGTTGCAGTTTTTGGAGACTTTATTCTAAACACTAAACCAGGAAATTGTTCAGGATGATATTCAACATCAGGAAATGTTTGAGTTATAATATTAAGATCAATTTTTTGATCAACAGAAGCTGAAGCCACAACATTTTCTATACTAACAATAGGTTTTGTTTGAGGCATTTTCGTGGATATATATGCACTTTATATATACTCTATAACATTTCTTGTATAAAATTTATCAAATTCTTTCTAAGATAGAGGCAGCTCAGACAAATGCCTTAACATCATCAGTTCAGTTATAACTCTGATTCTTCATTGCGGCCAAATGAAGATAATTTACTGCTTATTTTAAAATTAGTATATCAAAATGAAAATTTAAAAAATCATGGTTATCGGTTGTTAATTCTAGATTAACATTTTACTAATGAAGAAAAAGGGTCATAATCTATACAGTGTAACAACAAAAGGAACTAAATAGTGGGCCCAAAGGGCTTCGATCCCTTGGCTCACCGGTTATGAGCCGGTTACTCTACCAAGCTGAGTTATGGGCCCTACGAAAGAGCAAATTGAGATGCGCTATAAAATAGTATAGAGTTAACAGTATGCATCATAGCAGCTATCAAGCAATAGATTTTGAGCTGCTAAGGATTTGTTGGCTGTTTCTACTAAATCATCCTCTTGTGATGCAGAAGTTTTTTCCAAGATTTTTCGCCAAAGAGTGCGTGTCTTATGTCAGCTTCTGCGTGAAGTCTGAAATATTCTATTGCATCATCTTCTGACAAACCATAGAATTTTCTCAATCCATCTATCTTTGATAAACTAATTTTTGGAATTTCCTGCTCTAAAGCATACATTGCGGCAGCTCCACCCTCAAAGGAATTCATAAGACATGAAAGATTTGAAATAGCTTGTTTTGTTTTATCAAGACCGGCATAATTTCTTAGTTCATTTTGTGATATGCCTAGTGCACTAGAAAATTTTACCCATGGTTCTATGTGCTCAGATTCTTCATCTCTATTTGAAGCAATTTTACTCTGAATTTCAGATGGGCTTTTCACCAGAACGTTGTCTACAAATGAGGGAACTGCTTTTACTAATTGAAAGTATTCCTTTGAATAGCCACTAAGAGATTCCATTGATAATTTGCCTTCATTCCACATGACATAGAATTTGTGCTTTAACAAACTCTGTTCATCAATTATCTTGTCAATTCTCTGAATAATAGAACTCATAGCTATTATCAAATTCGGGTAATAAAAAAATCTTTTGAATGGCTGCAAAAGGATTTTATGGATAACAATTAGGATGCAATTTGGGCTCCAGTGGTGTAGACCGGTCAAGCATGGGGGACTTTCAATCCTCCGACCCGGGTTCAAATTCTTAATGATGAAAATCCCGGCTGGAGCACCACTCTCAAAAGCATTAATATCCTAACCGTGATTTACGATTGCTAGTGTAATTCTTGGATAGAAAGAATTTCGAGATAAATCCACTCATAAAAGACTTTGAAATATACATCGGTAAAGTCAATAATGCAATTAAGCATGAATTAGAACTGTATTCTGCCTCAGAATTCTTCGAACCATTACAGTATGCTTTGGAAGGAGGAAAGAGGATAAGACCTTTGATTCTCATCCTAGCAGCAGAAAGCATTGGAAAATGTGATGAAAATGCATATACTGCATCATGTGCCGTGGAATTTTTACATACAGAATCCGTGATTCATGATGACATTATTGATAATGAAATTCTAAGAAGGAGAAAGGATCCTTTTCACATAAAATATGGATACAATACAAGCATAATTACTGGCGATTTTGTTCTTGGTTTGATTTTGAACATATCATCTCGTCTAGATAATGCAAGAATGGCAAGAGAGCTTGCAATTACTGCAATGATGATGAGTGAGGGAGAAATGCTTGAAACTAGACTAGAGACCAGTGATGATGTTACTTTTGATGATTACGTAAAGGTCATGGAATACAAAACTGCTACTGCATTTGAAGCAGCTGCAAAGATTGGAGCCATATTAGGTGGAGGTAATGAAGAACAAATCATGGCATTTGCAGAATATGGTAAGAATATGGGAATCGCATATCAGATTAGAGATGATTTACAAGATTGGAATAACGAAGATAAATTATTTAATATACTGATAAAGAAAAGTTCTGATCCACGAATCGTATTTGACCGTATGGATGAAATGCTAAAGAATTATTCCAGTAAAGCAAAGTTAGCATTAAGAAAAATTAACGACGGTCCTGCAAGAATGAGGTTGGAAAGTCTTCTAGACTTGACTATGCTTAGTGTATAGCTGGCAATCCGCTTAGAATAGGAACAGCTGATTTTGCAAATTGTATAAGTGGATCTGGATATACTCCAATTCCTACCATAAATATAATTGAGAATATCATAACTGCTATTATGGATTTTGGTTCTTTTAGTCTCTTGTTTGATTCTCCCTCTTCGAAATACATTTTTCTTATTATCCAACCATAGTAAGCAAGTGAAAGCGCACTGTTAAGAACTCCTGCCACGGCCAAATATGGGGCCCATGATAAAGTGCGACCTGCATCTATTGCTGATCCAAATAACATCAGTTTACTCCAAAATCCATTAAGAGGAGGTACGCCAGCTAATGCTAGTAATGATATCGTAAGACCAAGTGCAGTAATAGGCATTCTTTTGCCAAGACCTTTAATTTTCTCAATGTGAGTTACGCCAAGAGTTGTTACTATCCCTGCAACAGCAATGAATGCAGCGGCCTTCATTACGGAGTGATTCATGATATGGAATAATGCAGCTTGAATTCCAATTGGTGAAACTGGTGCCACACTAAGACCAATCAAAATATATCCGGCTTGACCAATACTGGAATAGGCAAGCATTCTTGTGAGATTTCTCTGTTTTATTGCAGCCAAATTTCCTACTGTCATAGTTACAATAGCAATTATAGCAAGTGCAAATGCCCAGTGAAGATTTAGTGCTATTGCGCCCATAATTACTACCCTTAACACTGCTGCAAAGCCAGCTTTCTTTGTACCAGCAGCAAGTAATGCGGCAATTGTAGGTGGAGCACCTTCGTATGCGTCAGGTAACCACATGTGGAATGGAACTAGACCAATTTTGAATCCAAATCCAGCTATGAACATACCTACTGCTAAAATTCCAAGTGGCATCATGTCAGGACTGAGTTTTGAAAATCCAGCTATTACTTGTTCTATATTGGTAGAACCTGTTAGACCATATGCAATTGAGATTCCATAAATTATGATACCAGATGATAAAGCTCCAAACAAAAAGTACTTGATTGCAGCTTCATTTGATGAAGGATCCTTTTTGAGATATCCTGCCAAGACATATGTTGGAATGCTCATGAGTTCCCATGCTACAAATAACATTACTAGATCAGTAGAGTATGCAATCAGTATCATTCCAATTGATGAAAGTAGAATTAGTGAATAGTATACAGCAGGGTTTGCTCTTCCTCTCATGTAGTTAAATGAGCCAACTGTTGTCATAATTCCAACAATCAGCATTGCTATTGCAAAGAATGATCCAAATCTGTCATCAACAAGAACATTCTGTGAAAATATTGCAGATGGTGTAACGTTCTTGGCAAGTATTTGATAGATTACAACTCCAATAGCAGATAACAGGGCTCCAAAAGTTATAACTCCATAAAGTGAGGAACCTTTCTCTTTTCTTGCTGCATTAATTACTGGAATTATTACTCCAACTGCTCCAAGTATCAGAGTTAACAAAATTGGTGTTGATGTAAATTCTATCATTTTTTATCTCCTAAATTAACAATAGGAATACTACTACGAGTATACCTACTCCAAAAATGTAAAGATATGATTGTGAAACTCCTGTTTGTGTTGCTTGCATTATTCTTGCACCGCCAGCCATAGTTTTTTCTGGGACCACGTTGAATCCTTCCAATACAAAATTCTCAAAGTACTTGTAAACACCTCTAGCAATGTATAATGGAGCTACTACAAATGCCCAATAAATCAATGCGTTAAGGTACCATCTGTTTAAGAAGAATTTGTGAACAGCGTAAAAGAATATGTTTGAATTTACAAATTTTACAGGATCGGCAAATCTTCCAATATAGAAAACATATCCTAGTCCAAATCCAATGGCAAATGCAGATAGTGATGCTATAAGGGCTACAGGGTTAACACCTTCTAGGAATCCACCAAGTAATGGTTGAGATTCTGTTGCAACTGCTCCTACATTAGATTGTATTCCAAATGTAGAACTCAAGTAATTGACAAAGAGATCATGAATTTGGTGCTCAAATGCAAGACCCATTACACCTACTCCAATTGTTAACACTGCAAGAATTCCATATGGAACCCACATTGAAGGACTTGCTTCATGAATATGGTGTCCCTCTTTTTCCATTTCTTCAATATGTTTACTCTTATTACCAAAGAAGACCAGTCCTATCATTCTAGTTGTATAGAACGCGGTAATTACTGCAGTAATAACTGCTATTGAAAATAGTGGTAGAGCCCAAGTATTACCAGATTGATAAATTGCTCCAAAGATAGCATCCTTACTCCAGAAACCAGTAGTGATAAACGGAGCACCCATTAATCCAAGACCGGCTGCCCACATGAAAACATAAGTCTTTTTCATGTATTTTCTAAGACCACCCATATCAGTCATGAATCTAGAACCTACGACATGGAGTATAGAACCCGCGGCCATGAATAATGATGCCTTGAACATAGCATGTGAAATCAAATGGAAAAATCCTGCAGTATAACCATCAACGAATTGTCTTGAAAGACCAGCAACACCAAGTGCCATCATCATATAGCCTATCTGTGAACCAGTAGAATATGCAAGAACTTTCTTGATCTCAGGATGTACCATTCCTTGAGTAGCTAGAAGAAGTGCAGTTATTGCTCCAACCCATGCAATCACTTCAAAGAATTGATCCATGTTAATTCCAATTGCCGCTAATGCAAAGAATAGAGGAGTGAGTCTAGCTACTAAGAACACACCAGCCTTTACCATTGTAGCAGCATGAATTAATGCTGATACTGCTGTAGGTCCAGTCATTGCCTCAAGTAACCACTCATTTAATGGAAATTGTGCAGACTTTCCTATCGCACCACCAAATAACAAAACTGCAGCTGGAATAAGCAAGTGTTGTGAAGCCATGGCAGTGGCCCAACTTGTATTTGCAGTTAGTTCTCTAAATCCAAAAGTACCTGCAAACGCAAAGATTAGAAACATTCCTGCTAGCATCATAACATCACCAACTTTTGTCATGATGAATGCCTTTATTCCTGAATGAGTAGGAGAGTAGTAATCCATCAAGCCAAGTACATGTCGGCCTTCGGTTCCAACATAATCTTTCTTCTTGTCTTTATACCAAAATCCTACCAATGCATATGATGCCAGACCTACTCCTTCCCATCCAAAGAAAAGTTGCAAGAAATTATCAGATAAAACAATAAGCTGCATGGATCCCAAGAAGAATGCCATCCAGAAGAAGAATCTAGTTAGGTCTTTGTCCCCTTTCATGTAACCGGTACTATAGACAAAGATCAAAAATGAAATCCATGCAACAACATTACTCATCATGACAGCAAGAGGATCTGCAAGTACTCCTGCCTTGAGTCCAATTGATGATATCCAAGGAATTTGGTTGTGAATTTCGTGATTACCAAGAGCTGCTGGAAGAAGAGATAGAGCTGAAACTGCACTTGCCAGAGCAAATGCTACTGCCACCCACCCTGTTGCACGCTTTGATCCTTTTGCAATAGCTGGAATTATCACAGCTGCAACAAATGGCAATATCCAGATACCCCATACACGTAATGCTCCTAATCCAATACCAAAATCAAAAGGTAAAATAGCCATTATCTAAACTCCCACCAATCCTTTCATGAAAGGAATTATTTGATTAAAGAATATGTCAGGATATATTCCGATAACGACACTAAATCCTGCTAGGACCATCATTGGGCCTGTAACATACCAGTTTGCTTCTTTGGTATTCTCTAGATTTTCTGGAAGTTTTCCAAAGAAAACTCGTTTTATCATCCATAGTATGTATGCCATTGTGATAACAGTTGCAACCAAACCTAAACCAAATGTAACCATCCTAATCATAGAGCCTTGTTGGATAGCAGTTTGAAGTGCACCATAGAACATGGTCCATTCTGCCATGAATCCACTGGTTGGGGGAACTCCCATTAGAGTAAGTGCTCCAATCATTGCACAAACTGCTGTTATTGGCATTTTTCCTGCAAGACCTCCCATCTTTGTGAGGCTACGAGTTTTGACTTGCAAAATTATTGCACCAACCATCATGAATAAAATTACTTTACCTAAACTATGAGAAACAAACATCATTTCAGAACCAGAGAGTCCGAGTACGGAAACAGTTCCAATTCCAAACATAATGTAACCCATTTGACTAATACTAGAATAAGCAAACAGCTTTCTGATGTCGTCTTGCACTAGTGCCATTGCTCCACCGTAGATCATTGTTGCCAAGCCCCAAATGTTTAGGGCTAGTGCAAGATGTTCGTATTGACCAGGCATCAACATTACTATTAATCTAAAGAATCCATATGCACCAACTCCAAGCATTGCTCCAGAAGATAATGCATTGAGCGGTGTTGGTGAAGCTCGATAAACATGCGGAAGCCACATGTGTACTACAAATGCTGCCATTTTTACTGAAAGACCTACAATTATAGCAACAGCTGCAAGACCTAAAACATGTGGCGGTATGCCATGTGATTTGATATCAGCATAGTTGAAGCTTCCAACACTTAGACCAATTGAAAGAAAACCAAGTAAAAGAATTACAGCTCCTACATGAGTCCAGAAAAGGAACAGTAGTGCTACTCTTCTTCTTCCTTCATATCCCCATATTGCCAACATGAAGAATGCAGGAATTAACATCAGCTCAAAGAAGACATAAAATTCTATTAGATTAGTTGCAAGGATAGTTCCAAGCATTCCCATGGCCATGACAAGAAAGAGTGCATAGTATGCTCCAATCTGATGATTCAGATGTTCTTTCAGAGAGGAAGATTCTATGACTTCGGTACCGCCTCCCACCAAATGTTTTTCAGAACTCATTCGTTCTTCAAACATGGTAGTAATTCTTGAAACCATGTAAGGTTTTGAAAATAATACAAGTACTGTAGATATTACATAAATTATGATTGCAAATGGAGATGCAAGACCATCAATTAACAGTCCAAATTCACCAAATAATTGAGTCCACTTGTAGTGTTCCTCATAACTTCCTGAAAGTGCAGGAACAATTACTAGTACAGTACAATACAATAATAATCCAAAAGTAAACCAGGCTGCAACATTAGGTCCTGATTTTCGCCCCAAGTAATATGCTACAGGAGAAAGTAGCAAAGGTAAGAAAAGAGCCTGTAATAATACGAATTGCATTATCCTTTTAAACTCCTAAAGTCTGCAATGTCAATGTTTCTGTACATTCTATAGGCTACAATTACAAGTGCTAATCCCACTGCAACTTCTGCAGCTGCTATTGCAATAGAAAAGAGAGCAAGTGTCTGACCCTGACTATTTGGTATATACCTAGAAAATGCAACCAAATTGAGATTGGCTGAATTAATTATCATTTCAACACCAAAAAGCATACGGATTGCATTTCTCTTTACAGCCATCCCATAGATTCCAATGGCAAGGAGTGCCACTGAAACCAAAATAAAATCAATCAGCGCGTTGGTCATCTATTGCATCCTCCCTTCTTGCCAGTGTCATTGCTCCAGTAATTGATGAAGCCAAAATTAGTGCCATAACGATTAATGCAGGCGAATAATATGTCAGAAAGTCTTCTCCTATTTTTTTGTAATCTACCATAGGTGAATTGGTATCCATGGTTTTCAGTCCAGAACCAATGATTATTGTTCCTATGCCTAGCATAAGTGCAAGCATCAGTCCTATGCCAGCATATCTTCGACGTTTATCTTCAACCTTATTGAAAATAAGTTCTCGTCGAACTAGCATAACTGTGAATAATATTAGAACCGCGATGGAACCTACATAAACTGAAAGTTGGAACATTGCTACAAATGGTGCATCCAAAAGCAAAAAGAATCCAGCTACTCCTGATAATGTTATCATTAATGCTATTGAACCATATATCAGAGATCGTATCTCAAGTGCTACAATAGCAGAACCAATTGTTAGAACAGACAGAGCTAGAAATACAGAATCAACCATGTGAAGCACCCCTGTCACTTATTTTTATTTCAACATCTTGTGAAATATTTGGTTTGATAGCAAGCTGAGCAGGGGTGTAAATAAGAGCAGATTTGGTAAACGAAGAAAGCTCATAGTCATTTGTCATGTATAGTGCATAAAACGGACAAGCATCTACGCATAGTCCACAGAATACACATTTACCATAATCAATCTGTGGCATTATTGCTTTCTTGTTATGTTTCCACGTTTCAGCTATCTTGACCATACTTATGGCCTCTGCTATTCCCTCACATGCTACAGAACAAAGTCTGACAACCAGTACAATGTTCATGGAACAATATGTGTCGACCTCTTAATCCAGCTATTCCCACTCCGGTCTCCGGATTGAATTGAAATCCATCACCTACAAATTTTAATTTCTGCTCAGGATATCGTAATGTGAATCTCTTTACTGCAAGATGTTTAACTCCGGAATTTAATGCGCGGATTATTCCGATAACATTACTCATTGTAACAATCCTCCAGGTCCCAAGACACCTGCGTATAGCAATCCGAGAGTCTATAAAGATGTTAATGAAAGCAAGACCGATTAGTTTGTACCAACCAGTGTGTAATGCTATATCCATTCTAACTCTTGGGAAAACTCCACGAGGTAGTAGAATCAAGAGTATAACTCCTACAGTCTTTATCACAAACCACAGTGTGCCATTAAGCATTTGTTGATCAAAGAGCGGCAATCCAGGGATTTTAGCAGTTACAGGACCAATTGTAATTCCATTAGTTATGATATCTTGTGGGAAGGGTGGCCAAACCATAGGACCGTTCCAACCACCAAGGAATAATACAACAAACAATCCGGCAAATGCATATAATTTTAGATAAGTTCCAAGCTGAATTAATCCATACATCATTCCAGAGAACTCTGTTAACCATCCTGCAACAATTTCACTTTCTGCTTCTGGAAGATCAAATGGAATTCTTTCAAGTTCTGCAAAGATTGTAATGAAAAAGACTATTGCGCCAATCGGTACAAAAGTAATCCACCAAAAGTGTTGTTGTGATTCAACAATTTGCGAAAGATTTAGACTTCCAGAGAGTATCACTACTCCAAGAAGTGACAAAATTAATGGAATTTCAAAAGCAACCATTTGATGAAGTGCTCTAAGACCACCAATGAATGTCCATTTGCTATTTGCTGCCCATGCTGTGAGTACAGCAATTATTGGAAAGAAACCTATGATTGCAAATACTGCTAAAAGACCAACGGAAGGATTTGCAACTACCCATCCAGGAGCAACTGGAATCAGAGAAACAAAGGCACCTGCTGCACCTACAAACAATAATGGACCCATCCAGAAAATTGGTTTGTCTGCTTTTGCAGGTATTATGATCTCTTTACTCATTAGCTTAAAACCATCACCCATCAGTTGTAGAATTCCTTCTATTTTTCCACAATAAAGTGGACCTACTCTGAGCTGTATTTTTGCAAGAAACTTTCTTTCTACAAATATTGTTGCAGCTGCAAGTAAAGCAGCAAATCCAAATCCGGGAAATACCATCACTCTGAAGATAGTTGTATGAATGAAATTTTTGACAATTGGAAGAGTACGTGATGGGTCAGCAATCCAGGTAATTGAAAGATATGGGGTCATGAGTTGACCGTTGATTATTGGAAGCTTGATGTAAAACAGTATAACAAAGACTATGGGCAATCCAACTAGACTGAAGATCAGAAGTACCCAAAATATTAAATCAAATAGAGATGCAATGAATCTACTGAATCTAAACTGCGGTGCGATAGTAGACATTTATCGATCTGCCTCCACAGGCCAATAATTAAGACCCCAGTAGACTGCTGGCATGTTACCTAATTTTTCTCCCTTTAACAAATACGGCATACAGATCAAGTTTCTAAATGATCCAACGCTTATTTTTACTCTATAAGGTTCAGGTCGGTTGTTAGACACAATGTAATATCCAATTGCTCCTCTACCAGACTCTACTCTACGATAAACTTCATCGTTACCACCTTTTGGATTTGGTTTTAATTTTGTACGCACAGAGCCTGACTTTGGCATCTTTTTTAATGCGTCCTTAATTATTCTGCAACTCTCAAACATCTCAAGATAAGGTATACGGGAACGTGCATAGGAATCACCCTCTTTCATCACTATTGTTTGAAAGTCTAGATTTTCATAAACATCATATGGTTCTTTTTTTCTTACATCAAAATCAACACCAGATGCTCGCAGTACTGAACCAGTTGTTCCAAGTCTGATAGCATCTGTTCTTGATAATATTCCACTACCTTCTGTTCTTGCTTTCAAGAGAGGATTCTGATAAAAAATAGCCTCATACTCTTTTAGTCTCTTTTCAAAATATGCAACTTGTCTTAAACATCGCTCTTCAAAGTTAGATGGTAAATCATTTCGTACTCCTCCAGGTACTAGATATGCATGAGTTACTCTTGCACCAGACATTGCTTCTAAAAGATCAATGAAAAGTTCTCTATCACCTGCAGGCCACATAAACATGGTAGAGTGACCTAAGAATATTCCATAGATTGCCAACCAGTATAAAATATAGATACAACGATTCAGTTCTGCTGCAATGACTCGGATGTATTTTGCTCTCTCTGGAACTTCAATTCCCAATAATTCTTCTACTCCAAGACAATACGGATACAAGATATTAGAAGAGTCGTGGATTACAGGTCTTTCAAGGTGAGGAATATTTTGAATATAATTTCTGTATTCGGCCATTTTTTCTTCTCCTCGATGTACATAACCTGGATCAGGATCACATGAAACAATGTAATCACCGTCAACTTTGATAATTAATCTCATATGTCCAGAACCTGGATGTTGAGGTCCAACATTGAGCGTCATTATTTTTTCGTCCACGGTCTCAATATGCATTCCCGGAGGTAGTTGTGTTGTCATTTTTATCGTCCCTTTATCTTGAAATCTTTTCTAAAAGGCGGTATATCTGCCCAATCTTCTGGGAGGAGTAATCTTCGCATATCAGGATGACCTTCAAAATAAACACCAAACATTTCAAAACATTCTCTTTCGTGAAACTCTACACTATAGAATACATCACGTAATGATGACATTCTGGTTCCATCTGAACCTGGATTTGGAACATCTTCTCTTGGAACTCTAGTTGCAAGTGCAAAAATTTGGCGTCCGAGTCTTTCATCAGTATAAGATCCCAAGTGATATACAACTTCGATTTCACGTGCATCAGGATAGTCAACTCCAGATACGGATTCTGCATGATCGTACTTTAGTTCATCTCGAATAAATTTAGCGACATCTACAATGTCTTCTCTTTTAGTAGTTACCCTAATTCTATCAGATCGTATATAGTCTACGTGTATCTTATCGCCAAATTTTGAAGAAATTTTATCTGCTAAAGACTTTTCAAATTCAGGAATAGGTTTTGGTTTAACAGGAACGTCTGGAGATAAGTCAAGTCCTTTTTCTTCATAAAATTTCTTTGCCTCCTCTTTTGACATGGAATCTGAACTTGATGTATTTTCATCAGTATGCTCTTCAGCAGTATCTTTAACTTCGCCCTCTTCAGTTCCAGAGCTCATGGCTATTTAGCCTTCATCCGTTTTATTTTTTCTTGAAGTAACATACATCCTTGGATTAGTGTTTCTGGTCGAGGTGGACAACCTGGAACATAAACATCAACGGGAAGAACCCCATCGATTCCTGGTAGTACGTTATACGAGTCAAAGTATAATCCTCCAGTAATTGCACATGCCCCCATTGCTATGACATATTTTGGATCAGGCATCTGATCATATACCATTCTTAATCTAGGAGCCATCTTTCTGGTAATTGTTCCCATGACAACAATAAGATCACATTGTCTGAGAGAACCAAATGCTTCTATGATACCAAATCTTTCAACGTCATAACGAGGACTAGATGCAGCTCCAAATTCTACACTACAACATGCTGTCTCAAGATGGACTGGCCATAAAGAGTAAATTCTGCCCCAGTTTATTGCCATGTCAAATGGTTTTCCAACTGCTTTGATTAATACATCGCCAAGCTTTCCAATTAAAACATTAGTTGCATGTGGTGCAGTATCTTGATTAAATAGTTCTTTTAGCATTTTTCTTCTCCATCCGAAACCTTTCCCGCATTCGATTTAAAAGTTACCAAATGTCTCGTCTCCCCGCTTGATACAGTGCAAAGGCAAAAGCTGCAAAGATTATAGCTAGAAATCCTATAATTGGAAGAGTTTCAGACTTGGGCAAATTAAGAATACTACTTCCCCAGGCATACAAAAAGATTGATGCCACATCAAATACAACAAACATCAAGACATACGAGTAATACTGCATCATGAAATGAGTACGTCCTTCACCTTGTGGGACTTGACCAGATTCCATTGGTAGGAATTTCACAGGGTTTGGAGTACGTCTGGGTGCGATCATTCTAGAAAGAATTAGGGTTGGACCTGTTGCTACTATTGCAAATATGAATAATAGTAAAATTGGGCTGAAACTACTAGCAGCTTCTCCTACCAAAGTAGCTAACAAGCCAGTCACAGAGTATAAAAATCTATTCACATTATACGATCAAAATTTTCATTGTAAGCAAATTTTTCAATAATTTCTTTGAAATCAAGTAATATCTTCAATTTTTAATTATAATAGATTTCAACCATTTTAAATTTCTAAAATGATTGATATATGTCAATAATGAAACTTTATCATGGTAAATATAGGACAAAAGGCACCACCTTTTACTTTAGTAGATACAGAACTGAAAATGCGAAGTTTGGATGAATTTAAAGGCAAAAAAGTAGTTCTTTCATTCTTTGTAGCAGCAAGTTCTCCTGTATGTACAAAAGAAATGTGTACCTTCAGAGATGAATGGAATCAGATATCAAAACTTGGTGCCCAAGTAATAGGAATTAGTAATGACGGTCCATTTGCAAATAAAGCATTTGCAGAAGCACAACATCTCAATTTTCCCGTACTTGGAGACTACAAAAGTCAGACAATAAGAGATTATGATATTTTAATGCCTGACTTGTTGCATGTGAAAGGTTACGATGCAGCCAAGAGATCTGTGTTCATTGTAGATGCAAATGGAACAATAGTCTACAAATGGGTTTCAGATAATCCATTGATAGAACCAAACTATCCAGAGATCATAGATTTTCTAAAAAAAGGAAATTAAATTCCTTTTAATTTATTTTTAAAAATATTTATTCAATCTCTGCAAGCACATCATTTTTTGCAACTGATGCACCCTGTTTTAATTTCATGGATTTTACAACACCGTCTTTATGAGATTTAATTGAGATTTGCATTTTCATAGATTCCAAGACACATACCACATCTCCTTTTTTGATATTATCTCCAGTAGACACATTTATCGATACTACTCTACCAGGAATTTGACTTTTGAGATTTATTTGAGAGTCTGCAGTGAAATCAGCTCCAGAGTTTTTGTATACAATCTTGTCCATCTCGGGACGTTTGTTAAATGTGATCTTTACTCCATCGATAACTAGTGTTATTCGATTAGTACTGTTTTCAAGATATTTTGTGATATGATAAATACTATCCAACATAAACTCAACTTTATCGTGAGTCATTGTAATTATTTTGAGGTCACGTTCTTTTCCTTGGATTTTCAAGACAAATTCGTTATTACCAACTGACTTTACAATTTCTCCATCCATGTTTTCATCCGTATTTTCTAGTTTGAATTTCATGTTAATGCCTATCCACTTGTGTTTTCCATCTAATACTGTGTTCTTTATGCGATTTTATCCTGTTTTTGAGAAATTCTGAATGTATCAAGGTTGCAGCTAGTGCAGCTTCAGATTTACTTGATGCTTCTTTTTTCATATCATCACGTAGTCTATCAAGAATTTTGAATCTATCAAGAAAGTCAGTTGATAAATCACCACTGATGAATTCTTTACTATCCAAAATAGTCTTGTATAACGGAATTGCAGTTTCAACTCCTTCTATATAGAAATCAGATAATGCAAGTGTCATTCTCTGTCTAGCCTCCTCAAAGTTTTGTCCCCAAGTGATTAGTTTACCCATGAGTGAGTCATAATAAGGTGAGACAGTACATCCCGGATATAGATAAGTGTCTACTCGGACTCCCGGACCTGAAGGAATATTTACATCAAAGATTTTTCCTGTTGAAGGAGCAAAGTCTAGAAATGTATCCTCTGCATTAATTCTGCACTCTATTGCGCAGCCATTTACTTTGAGATCTTTTTGTTTGAAAGGAATTTCTTTTCCATTTGCAATATCAATTTGTAATTTTACAAGATCAAGTCCTGAAACTAATTCTGTTACAGGATGTTCAACTTGTAATCTTGCATTTATTTCTATAAAGTAAAAAGTTCCATCATCCAATCTTAGAAATTCCGCAGTTCCTGCATTTGTATAATCTACAGCTACTGCGGCTTTTACTGCAAGTTCTCCAATTTCATCACGTACCTTTTGGTCAACAACTGGCGAGGGCGACATCTCTATGAGCTTTTGATGTCTTCTCTGGATTGAACACTCTCTCTCAAAGATATGTAGTGCATTTCCATGTTTGTCACGTGCTAGCTGAAATTCAATATGACGAATTTTTGGAAGGAATTTCTCAACTAATAGTGCAGACTTGCCAAACGCTGCTTTTGATTCTCCAGATGCCATCTCAAAAGCTTCTCTGAGCTCTTTTTCATCATGCACTAGTCTTATTCCTCTGCCTCCTCCTCCAAAAACCGACTTTAGTAAAACAGGATAACCAATTTTGTTAGCAATATCTAATGCCTTTTCAACTTCTTCCACAATTCCAGGACTTCCTGGTACAGTTGGTACATTTGCTTTCATCATTGCATTCTTACATTCCATTTTATCACCACATAGTCTCATTGATTTTCCAGAAGGTCCAATGAAGTTGATCTTCTTTTTCTCACATAGATCTGCAAAATCTGCATTTTCTGAAAGAAAACCATATCCAGGATGAATTGCATCAGCACCAGAGCTAATTGCAGTCTCTGCTATTTTTTCCATGTTAAGATAACTTTGTGAAGGAGATGCAGCACCAATGTGATATGCCTCAGAAGCCATCTTAACATGCTTTGAATTTACATCTTCATCGGAATAAACTGCAACTGATTTAATTCCTAATGCATTACATGTCTTGATTACACGTATTGCGATTTCTCCCCTGTTTGCGATTAAAATTTTCTTGATCATATCATTCTAAAGATTAATGTTCCCATGCTTTCGTGGAATTCTTCTCTCTCTTTTATTTGCTAAAGCATCCAAGGCTCGTATTAGTGCAGGTCGGGTTTCAGCAGGATCAATAACTGAATCAATAGTACCATAAGATGCAGCTACGTAGGGGTTTGCAAATTTTTCAGTGAAATTATCTACAAGTTGTTTTTTTAATGCAGCAGAATCTTTTGCAGCATCAAGTTCTTTTCTGTTCATTATCCGTACCGCTGCTTCAGAACCTAGTACAGACTATCTGTGCAGTTGGCCAAGCATAATTCATGTCTGTTCCTAAATTCTTGCTAGACATTGCGATGTAGGCTCCACCGTAGGCTTTTCCAATGATTAGTGTTATCTTTGGAACTGTAGCCTCACAGTATGCATACAAGAGTTTACTTCCGTGACGGATGATTCCAGCATGTTCCTGTTGTGTCCCAGGCATATACCCAGGAGTATCTACTAGAGTAATAATTGGAATACTATAGCAGTCACAGAATCGGATGAATCTTGCTGCCTTGTTTGATGAGTCAATATCCAAAGCACCTGCAAGTACCATTGGTTGGTTTGCAACAATTCCAATTGTCCTTCCATGTAGTCTAGCAAATCCAATTACGACATTTGGTGCAAATAATTCATGTATCTCAAAGAATATGTGATTGTCAACTATAGAACTAATGATTTCTTTCATATCATATGGTTGTAGAGGGTTTTCTGGAATTATGTTTATGAGATTATTGTCTAGTCTGTTTGGATCATCACCAGTTTCTACAATTGGTGGTTCTTCTGTGCTATTTTGAGGAAGATATGATAAGAGAGTCTTGACAATATCCATGCACTGATATTCATTCTTTGCAACAAAGTGGGCAACACCACTATTCTTTCCATGTGACATTGCACCGCCAAGCTCATCAAAAGATACATCTTCTCCAAGGACTGTCTTGACAACCTCTGGACCTGTTACAAACATTGTCGCAATCTTATCAGCCATTATTACAAAATCTGTCATTGCAGGTGAATATACTGCACCTCCTGCGGATGGTCCCACACTAATGGTAATTTGAGGAACTACTCCAGATGCAAGTTGATTATGATAAAATATATTTGCAAAACCATCAAGACTTAGAATTCCTTCTTGAATTCTTGCTCCCCCTGAATCAGCTATTCCAATAATTGGAGAACCAACATTTGTAGCATGCTCCATAATTTTTGTAATTTTCTTGGCACCCATCTCACTAAGTGTTCCACCAAGAACTGTAAAATCATAAGCAAAAAGAAAAACTTGTTTTCCGTGTATAGTTCCATATCCTGTAACAACTCCATCTCCAAAGAATTTTTTGTCCTGCATATCAAATTCATAGTAATGATGAGTTGTCATTGCATCGATTTCATGAAAACTTCCTTCATCGAGAAG
The DNA here is from genome assembly GCA_963824385.1 of uncultured Nitrososphaerota archaeon. Taxonomy (GTDB): domain Archaea; phylum Thermoproteota; class Nitrososphaeria; order Nitrososphaerales; family Nitrosopumilaceae; genus Nitrosotalea. The sequence goes on along the minus strand of CAWGPD010000003.1, from coordinate 54,324 downwards.
CAGGTCAATTCGTTCTCTTGCAGTTAGCTTGCCTTTATCATGTTGAGCCTGAACTCTTTCTTCTCCACCACTCTGTTCTGCCTGTCGTCTTTTATGTAAAAAATTCTTAATCTTTTCAGAATGCATGATTCGAATTAGAACTGTCTGCAACCTATATTAATTTAATCAGTTTTTATTTCTCGAATACCGTCTCGGCCACCCTTGGCGTTACGAAAAACATTCATGCCAATGTGATAATTTTGCCAAAGTCCCTCTACGACTTGAAGTGCTTCCCTTGCAGACTGTAATGTTTCTTGACTAGTCTGTGGATCGGCTTCTAATTTTGCAACTAAATTTCGATTCTCCGTAAGGAGATCTTCCAATCCTACCTCATAGTTTGATTCCCCATGAAAGGCTGGATCTAATGGTGCAATCTTTGTAGTAGGCTTTGCCATTGGTTTCTCAATCTGAAGGGTTAGATTTTAAGATTTAGCATGGGATATCGTTTCACTACAGAACTTTGATAGAGTAAAAAAGCATCTTTTGTATCACTACATTTCTTACAAATACACATCTGTGAGACTTTGATCAGATCACAGTTATCTGCAAATTCACAGTCAGGACAGCCTGCTGGGCCTCCACAGACTATACATTTTAGTTGTAAAACTTCTGCGCATGTCTGATGTTTTACACCCAATCCTTTTGCCCACAAAGCAACTTCATTGATTTCAATCTTTTTTTTGCAGACTGTACATGTTCCTGGAAACTTCATAGGAATTGCTCGCCAGCTCATTTCATCATATCCAATTCTTTTTGTACAATTTCATAATCTGTTTCATTTAGGTTCATTTCTAGAGATTTATTTTTTATACAAAAAAGAAGATATGGAAGATAGAAAGTTGAAAATACACTACGTGAAACATGCATTTGTTTTGCAAGATTACTAGTTAGTCCTTTTATTGCTCTCCCATCCCATCTGATTCTATTAAGAGTAGGCCATGGAAGATTAAATTGAGAATATTTTATTGCTGTTCCTTGTTTGTATAATTTCAATAATATGTTATCTAGATATCGTAAGAGTCGCCATTCTTGATGCCTCATTATTTTTCCGTATAACATATCAGCTTCAGAAAGTATTCCCAACATTTCTTTTAGAGTATCTTTTGGAAGAGTACTTGTAATTACACTTGAATAAAATGCATTAATTTTTTCTCTAGGATCAATACGTAAAGAATAAAGTATTATTTTTGCCTCATCAAATGATTTTGCATTAAAAAATGAATTTATTGATTCTTCCACATTAGTAGTGAGGTTGGATTTATCAAGTTCAGGCTCAAATCCACCAGCCAATGCTTGGGCAGAATTTAAAATTGATCTTATATCACCACGTGAATCTATAATCACTTTTATCATACTTCCAATTTTTATCGATGCATCTTCTCGCCTTAGAATTTCTTCAAGATATAGTCTCATTAACCTAGGAGGAAGAGGTTTAAGTTTTACAGTAGTTACAGCTTTTTTTATGGATTTCATTTTGTCAGATATATCAGAATTTGCTGCAAGAATTATTGGAACAGTTGGCTCTTTTAGTATGTCAATCAATGCTTCTACGCCACCAAAATCAGATCTTCCATGTATTCCATCGACTTCATCAACGAAGATCATAGGATTTCCAAGTAGATTCCGATTACCAAGAATAGGATTGAGAATTTCTTGAATTTTCTGCTTGTTTCTCACATCACTTGCATTCATACTGATTAAATCATAACCAAATTGTTTTGCACTCAAGGTTGCCATGGTAGTTTTTCCAATTCCTGGCGGACCAACTAAAAGAAGAGGTTTTGTTCCCTTGATCCATTTTCCAAGCCATTTTACAAAAGATTCCTTTGCTTCTTCATTTCCTACCATTTCAAGCAAATTCTTTGGTCTATACTTATCAGACCACATCATTTCAAATCACTTTGGAATTTTGGATTCAAATTCTTTCCATAATTTTTCTTTTGAAAGTTGATTAAACCAATACAGATTGTAATGCTCTACTGTTAAAAAGAGAAACTCAAGAAAATCTTTGTGTGAGAAACTTTCTGGCAATAGTTCCAAAGCAAGTCGTGCCTCACTTAGGTAAATGTCACTTTTTTTCATTGTAAAATCAAATCCTTTTTGAACATCACCTGTAAGAAATGTGTAATATAGAGGCCAGGAAGGAACTTTTACAAATTTATTTTTTATAGAATCTTCAATTTCATTTCCACATCCAACTGATTCTGCAGCTTTTGCCATTCCAAGATAGAAAATTTCTCCAAGTGGAAATCTTGCAAGAGTCATATTTTTTCCTGCAGTTCCCATTACTGCTCTATATTTTTTGTAGCACGAAATCATCTCTTCTTCAGATATACTCTTAGGATTCATTTTTAATTTAAAATCAATATATTGTCCGATTCGTGCATCTTTGAAACCCCTCTCAAATTCTTCTAAAACTTCTTTGCCACCAACAGAAATCTTGTCTCTTGCAAGCTTCAAGATATATGGATTCATTAACTTGTAATCGTCTAGAAATTCTACATCTTCGTCTTTGTCCATTATCCTATCCATTGGTTCACTTAGATCAATTGCGATGATATGACCATCAATGATATCTGTTTTTTTCTTACCATCTTCGACATCGCCAAAATATTGAGATGATGCATCATATAACACACTAAAAACTGGAAATGTCATTTTAACAAAGTTAGAATTAAGAATTCTTGAGACTCTATCTAGAAGAGTCTCATAATTTTCTAGTCTCTTTTTGACCTCATCTATTTGCGATTTCTGTAGAATAATCTCTGTAGAGCCAACTTCTTTGGAAAATTTTTCCTGAGTTTCAAATGGATTAGGATCGGATTTGATCTCATTTAATAGATCTTCAGTGAATCTTTTGGTGAATTTTGGAAATTCATCTTCTGCTTCCTTCTTGTACTTGTCAAATAATCTATATCCTTTGCTTTTGAATAATGCCTGCTTGACTATGTCCTTGCCTGGTTTAGTGGATAGAAGAGCCTCTTTGCTAAAAATAGAATCATCTTTACTACTCACACAATGGCACAACTTTTTTGCTATTTATGCATTAAGCCTACTTTTTTATTACTTAAAATAAATTAGGACTTGGAAAAGAAAAACTTGTGAAAGTAATAGAAATTTTAGAAGAGGCTGCAAAGAGGGTACATAACAATGTAAAGGATCTTGCAGGAACAGCGGAATCTGGTGCAGACCACGGAATGGGAGCAGGTGGAGACATATCACGACGAATTGACATTGTAGCAGAAAAGACAGTTTTGGATTATCTGCGAGAGATAAATTTTGAATGTACTGTTTTTGGAGAAGAGTGCGGCATGGTCGAATTATCTCCAAATCCTAGAGGATTTGTAATAATGGATGCCATTGATGGCTCTACTAATGCAGTAAGAGGATTACCTTTCTTTTGCTGTTCGCTTGCATTTGCACCTGAGGATAATCTAAGTTCTGTCACAGATGGAGTAATCATGGATCTACATAATGGAGATTTGTATTCTGCGTCAAAAGGCAACGGTGCATATGTAAATGGAAAAAAGATTCATGTTCACAAAGACAAACCGATTTACTTTGTTGTGGGAGTTGACATTTCAGGAATTTCGTCAGAGGCTCTACCTCAATTAGCACCAATTCTTGCAGCATCAAATCATGTAAGGCATTTTGGAGCAGTAGCTCTTGAACTTGCAATATTTGCTCGTGGACTAGTTGATGTATTTGTAGATCTTAGAAGGAAATTAAGGATAACAGATGTTGCAGCAGGATATCTAATAGCTTTAGAAGCTGGTGGATTTGTAGTTGATGAAAACGGTATGCCACTTGACTCGAAATTAAGTTATGATAAGAGAATCTCATTCATAGCTGCTGCAAATAAGGAAACACTTGTTGATATAATGAAAAAACTTGGATTATCATCCAAGATTTGAGATTTTAATTTCTGAGAAAAATTTATGGCGCCCTTGGCGGGATTTGAACACGCGTCGAGGCCGTGACAGGGCCCCATTCTAGACCGGGCTTTACGAGGATTGGAATTAACCGCATCCTCTCTATACTACAAGGGCGTTAAAATATTGTGGAAGAAAATATGAGTTTAAAGTCTTTCTTTTCTTCAAAAAATTTTGTAAAAGACTAAATTATACACAACTATGACGTTTTGTCATGGGTTCGTAGCTCAGCCAGGTAGAGTACCGGACTTTTAATCCGGCTGTCCGGGGTCCGAATCCCCGCGAACCCGCTTAAAATTAGCAAATTAATTTATGATATGAAAAATGTCATTTTCGTTTAGAATGTAACTTCAAAAAGAGAGGTTTTCTAACTACTTAGATGCAGTTCTGGAAACTCTGCTTGCTTGATTCCCAAGTCATGCTGAAGTGTTCTAATCTTCTTTGCATATTCGGCCATTCTGGGATTATCACTCTGAACCTTTGCGATTTTGTATCCTCGCCAGGCTTTTTTGAGTGCGCCCCATGTTTGACCCGCAGTGTAGTTAGGGTTGTTTGATTGCGGTTGTACGAATTGATACATGTTGAGACGTAATGCGCGAAAATTCGTTATTTGCCCATATGTTAAGTAAAATAAATATTAAAGTCAAATTTCCTACATTAAATTCAAGTAATTACAAGTTTTACCTATAAAAATTTCGATTTTCCTATGTTTCTGATATATTTTAGGCTTTGTTTCTTATCAAGACTTGTAATTTACTTTCAAGGTATTCTATTGCAGCCCTTACTTCGTTTGTTCTCTTAGTGGTACCAACCACATATGCCTGAATTTTTCTTTTCCTGTCTGCAATCATTCTCTGTTGTTCATGTTTGCCAGAAGATCCTTGCGACCTTCTAGTATCTAATGATGATTCAGGAGTTGTTGCCTGGATAATTTTGTAGAGTTCTTTTGCATCAATTTCTTTGGATGGAATTGTTTTTTTTATTTCTGACAAAGATAGTAGTGATAAAGATTTTTTTGAATTTACAGCTAATTGGACTAGATGCCCAACTATTTTGTGTGACACTCTAAAGGGTATTCCTTTTCGTACCAGATGTTCTGCAATATCAAGTGATATAGAAAATCCTTTGTCTATTGCTTGTCTTAGTTTTTTCTCATTTACATTCATAGTTTTAAGAAGAGAATTTACTACAAGTAATGATGATATAATTATCTTAGAAGTTGGCCAGATAGAAACTTTGATTTGTTGAAGATCTCGGTTGTATCCAGATGGTAATCCCTTTAGATTTGACAAGATAGCCATTTGATATCCTATTACTTGAGCGGTTTTACCACGGATTAGCTCAAGAATATCAGGATTTTTCTTTTGTGGCATAACACTAGATGTAGATGTAAATTTATCTGACAATTCAAGAAAAGAAAATTCAGAGGTAGACCATATGATAAAATCTTCTGCCATTCTACTCAAGTTTGTCATTAGGATGGAACAGTTTCCGACGTATTCTGCAACAAAGTCTCGTGATGAAGTTGCGTCAATTGAGTTCTCTACTAGTCCTTTGAATCCAAGCATTTTTGCAGTAGATTGCCTATCAATTGGAATACTCGTTCCACCAACTGGGCCTGCACCAAGAGGTGACTCATTGACGCGACCATACGTCACATAGAATCTATCAAGATCGCGGAAAAGTGCGTCTGCATATGCAAGAAGAAAGTGAGAGAATAATCCCACTTGGGCTTGCTGGAGATGAGTATACAGAGGCATTATGGTATTTTGATACTTTTCTGCTAGTTGTATTAGCGTAGAAATGACTTCATTTAGACAAAAACAGATGATATTGATATCATCACGTATCTTCATACGTATGTCAAGTGTAACTTGGTCATTTCTTGAGCGTGCAGTATGCATTTTTCCCCCAGATTCTTTTCCTGCTTTTTTAATCACTAAAGATTCGATTAGTTCATGAATATCTTCAGATTCAGATTTCTCAGAAAATTCTTCTTTTTTGAGTTTCTCAAGGGCACTGAGAATTTTTGTTGCTTCTGGTTTTGTAATAATTTTATTTTCTAAAAGCATCAAAGTGTGAGCTTGGCTTCCTAGAATATCATACAAGGCAATTTGAAAATCATCAGAGATTGACGAGAGAAATTCTAAAGTGTTTTCATCCAATTTCCCTTCTAATCTTGATCTGTACACCAATTTAAGAATTAGAATGGTTATATATAGCGTAGACGCTTTTTTTATTTATGTCACAGGCATCTCAAGACCTGAGAAGACAAATTTTTGATGAACTAACTAAAGTAGTTGATCCAGAAATTAATGTCTCGATAATGGAGCTTGAACTAGTAGACAATATTGACATTATTGGACCTGAAGTTAAAATTGACATACATTTGACAAGTCCTTTTTGTCCAGCAATATTTGGATTCAAGATTGCACAAGATGTACACGACTATTTGCTCAAGATAGACGGTATTGATGATGTAAAAGTAAACGTTTCAAATCATTTCATGGCAGAAGCCATAAACAATCAAGTCAACTCTAGTAAGAATCCTAAAAAGCCTTAAAATATTATTTTTGAAATCCTAACATGTATCCTCTAAGCAATTGTATTGCCATTGCAGGATCAACACCTTTTGGACAAACGTGACTACAAGATCCAGAAAAGTGACATCGCCAGATTCCATGAGAAGTATCTACGATTTTCAGCCTTTCCTCTTTTCCTTTATCTCGGTTATCTGCTACGTATCTGTAGGCCTGTGCAAGTCCCTGTGGACCAATAAATGAGGTATCGGTAGCCATTGTTGGACATGCAGAGTTACACAAACCACACTTGATACAGTATGAGAACTGGAGAAATTTTTCAAGGTCCTTTGGAGTTTGATTAAATTCTTTAGTTCCAGGTGTTACTTCGGAATCTTCTCTTATAATAAATGGCTTCATTTTTTTATGGTTTGAGATTAGTTGTTTAAAGTCAACTGCAAGATCCCTAATTATTGGAAAATTATTCATAGGTTCAACTGTGATAACGTTTGAGTGTAATTCTGAAACCTTTGTGTAACAAGCAAGTGAAGGTTTTCCATTAATCTTCATACCACAAGAACCACAGGATGCTTGTCTACAAGAGTACCTTACTGCTACAGCATGATCAAGATTTTGTTTTACGTACAAGATTGCTTCTAGAACTGTAGTCCATTTCTTTACTGGAACCTTGAATTCAGAGTAGGTGGTCTCATGTCCTTCTGCAGGATTGGATCTTGCTATTCTTAGAGTTATAGTGTCTAGTTCACCGGATGTTTTTTTAATTGTGATTAATTCTTCGGATGGTGTAGGTTCTGTTACAACTGCCATGTCTAAGAAACCCCCATTCCCGCCATCAATATAGTTCTTGAGCCATAAGCAATCAAAATCACCATAGATGCAAGAGATCCATAGTTGACCATTTTTTCATAACCTGATCCTTGTTTTAGCTCCAAAAGAATTACTCGCAGACCATTAAAACCATGTACAGATAACAGTATCAATACAGCTTCGAGCATTAACGCATATGGTAAAAAGTGATAATTTGCAATTACATTTTGATATTGTAATGACTGACTAAAGTTTTGTGTCATCCTCATTAAGATGTGCACAGCTACAAGTACTACAGCTCCTAATGCTGTTCCATAATGTATTTTCATGATAATACTTTCTCGCATCTTAATCACCAAATAGAACTGATGCACCGTACATCATGGCAAGAGCTGCAAGTCCGATAGAGACCCAGATGCAAAGTCTTTGTTTATAGTTTAATGATGATGCTTTGTATGGATATTCTGGTTGTCCAGGTTTTCCAACTCCTATACCTCCATGACCAAGCATTACTCTAATTCCATTTGCAGTGTGAAAAACACACATGCCAATGACTAGTGTAAGGATGATATGCCCTTGCGGTGTCTGTGTAAATTCTAACATTTTATCCCATGCAACTTTTCCATGAACAATTGTGCTTGTTTCTATAATATGCCCTATCAAATAAGCAAGTAAACCAAGTCCAGTGAGTCTCTGTAGCCAATATGCGACTCGTTCTATTCCATATCGAGTAGGATTTGCCATTCCCTTTATGCCTTCACGGTTTGACAATCTTTCTGTCACTAGTATTTCCTCTCCACTGGCTTGTATTTAGTAATAGTTACTGGATGTGTCTTAAGAACAGGTTCCTTTGTGTCATAGTAAACAAGCGTATGATGTAAGAAGTTCTTATCATCCCTATCAGGATAATCAACTCTTGCATGAGCACCTCTAGATTCCTTTCTTGCAATTGCACCCATTAGAATAACTTCAGCTACACGAAACATTGAATCAAGTTCCATGACATTTGAAAAGTTAGTGTTATACTCTTTAGCTTTATCATCCACATGCTTCCAAGTTTTTTGGTGTAATTGTCGTACTTGTTTTAATCCTTCAACTAGGTTACTTTCAGTCCTATAGACGTAAGCTTTGGAAGTCATAATATCAGTTAACTCTTGACGTACTTCATACGGGTTTACACTTCCACTTCCTCTGAAAATTCCATCATAGATTCTCTTTTCTTCTGCAGCAATCAAGTGCATTGGAAATGGCGGTTGTGATTTACCTTCAAGAACATATTTTGCAGCCAGATCTCCTGTTATCTTTCCCCAAACAAGACATTCAGATGTTGAGTTTGCTCCTAATCTATTTGCGCCATGAACACTGTTACATGCAGCTTCGCCAGCTGCCCATATTCCTTGGATTTCTGTTGCACCGTCTATGTTTGTATGAATTCCACCCATCATATAGTGACATACAGGTCTTACATCAATTGGTTCAGTTACTGGATCTATACCAGAGAATTTTAGCGATATCTCTCGGATGGCAGGAAGTTTTCCTATAATTACTTCTTTGCCAAGATGTGTTAAATCTAATTTTAGACATTCTACTCCAGTCTCATTTTTGAATCCTCTACCTTCGTTAATTTCTGTCATCATTGCACGCGAAACAACATCTCTTGATGCAAGTTCAAGTTTGTTTGGTGCGTATTTTTTCATAAATCGCTCACCATCCTTGTTAATCAGATAACCTCCCTCACCTCTAGCAGCTTCTGTAATTAGAATTCCAGATGGCAATATCCCAGTTGGATGAAACTGAACAAATTCCATGTCTTTCAATGCCATTCCTGCACGATACGCCATGTCCAAACCATCAGGAGTTGAAGCTAATGAATAAGTTGAGAAACTATAAACTCGTCCTGCTCCACCAGTTGCAATGATTAGCGCTTTTGCCTTGAATATGTAGAAATTACCACTTGAAAGTTCGATTGCTGTAATACCACAGAAACTCTGACCGTCATGGACCACAGATGTAACAAACCATTCATTGTAAAATTCTATGTTATCAAATTTCTGACAAGTGTCATAAAGAGTCTGCATCTCATAGAATCCAACTTTATCCTGAGCATATGTTGCTCGGCTAAAGCTATAACCTCCAAATGGCCTTTGACCAATTCTTCCATCCTCTCTTCTTGACCAAGGCATTCCCCAATGTTCAAGCTGGTATATTTCAGATGGCATTTCCTGTACAAGTCTTTCAATGACATCCTGATCCCCAAGAAAGTCACTTCCCTTAACAGTATCATAAACATGAGATTCAATAGAATCTCCATCTTCAGGATATAGAACAGCTGCTGTTCCACCTTCGGCAGATACAGAATGTGAACGCATAACTTGAAGCTTTGAAATTACTCCTATCTTTAACTTTGAACTAACTTTAGCTGCTTGAATTGCGGCCCTAAGACCAGCAAGACCAGAACCTACTATCAAGAGATCAAGCTCTATGCTGTTAACCATTATTCGAATTCTACTTTTCAGGCTTCATAAATATGTCTTGTGAAGAATCTACACCCTCTTGATACATAATTCTCTGTGTTATCTAGGAATATGAAAAAATGGAAGTTCGACCAAGTAATAAATAATTGTAGAACATTATAGTCACAGTTGAAAAACATTAGAAAATTATTATTAGACAAATCAAAACCTCTTGTTTTTCCAGGAGTATACGATGCAATAACTGCAAGAATAGCCCAGAAAGTAGGTTTTGAAGCAATGTTTCAAACAGGATATGGAACATCTGCAGCACTTCTTGGTATGCCAGATTATGGTTTCATCGGATCTAAAGAGACAATTGAAAATGCAACAAGAATATGCAAATCAGTCTCTGTTCCAGTTATAGTAGATGCAGACACAGGTTATGGAAATCCATTGAGTGTATGGAAACTTGTAAATGAATTAGAGGCAGTTGGAGCATCTGGAATATTTCTTGAAGATCAGAAATGGCCAAAAAGATGCGGACATATGTCCGGTAAAGAAGTAATTCCAAAAGAAGAATATGTTGAAAAACTTCGTGCTGCAGTTGATGCTAGAAAAAGTAAAGATTTTATAATTGTTGCAAGGACAGATGCCAGAGCTACTGAAGGTATTGATGCTGCAATAGAAAGAGGTTTACTGTATAAAGAAATTGGAGCAGATGCAATTTTTGTTGAAGCTCCAAAATCAATTGATGAGATGAAGAAAATAGGAAAATCGATTAAAGCTCCCTTGGTTGCAAATATGATAGAGGGTGGAGCGACACCTGTTCTTTCATCCAATGAACTGCATAAGATGGGATTTAATCTAATTTTATATCCGTTATCGGTGCTTTATGCAAACACATTTGCAACATTAAAGATTCTAAAAGAATTAAAAAAGTCTGGAACAACTATAAAGTTTAAAGAATCTCTTGTTAATTTTGACGAGTTTAACGATATTGTAGATCTTACAAAATTCAAAAAGATGGAAAACAAGTATTCGACAAAATAATTAACAAAAAAGAAAAGAGTCTTTCAAGGTATCCTATCTAAGAGTTTGTTCTCTTTACTTCTATTTCTATAGTAGAAACATTTCTAGTGCGTCCATCTTGTGATTGCATTGGTTCTGAGCCTATTGTGATGTTTCCCACGGCAAAGCCTGCATTTTCTGTCTTTCGCGCAATAATTTGTGCTACGTCGACTGCAGCGCCGATACTAAGTCCTCTTGCCTTGATTGATATTTTTGGTTGATTTGCCAACTGTATGAGCGCAGAAGTAACATACGCCATCAGAGGCTTCTTTCCTATGTAGATTATGTCTCTAGATTCGGACATACATCAAGTATGATTTGGGATAATTTAAATCTAAGAATGAAAAATTGGACGCATTGAAGTTTTTACTGTTCATAGTTTTCGGAATAGCGATGATTGGAATTAGTTCCGCTTATGGATATCAGGAGATTTCAACAACAGATTTCAGAATAGTAAATTCTCTTGGGGAAGATATCACATCTCCTGTTGTTGATCAGCAGCTTAACTTACAAACTTCTTTAAAGAATTCAAGTGATAAGAACATAGATTGGGCATACATAGTAAAGGTAGTTAATTCAGATGATGCAATATCTGATCTAAATTATGCCACTGGATCTATTGTAAAAAATCAGACTCTTGAAGCAGCACTTTCATGGACACCACATACAAGAGGAGATTATAAAATTGAAATTTTTGTTTGGGATAATTTGCAAGACATCAATCCACTTGCTCCAATGCTTACTCATGAAATTACTGTAACTTAAAAAAGTGGACCGGGTGGGATTTGAACCCACGATCTCACCCATGCCAAGGGCGTATCCTACTAGGCTAGACGACCGGCCCATATTCAATCAGAATATTACATCTGATTTGCATTAACTTTTTTTGAGAGGTTATTAACGTTTAGCGTGAATCAAAATTTGTATGCAAAATAACAGCATAAGATATTTAACCTTCTAAATCAAAAACTTCACGTGGTCGTAGACAGTAAAGCGATAATTTCCTACATCCAAATTCAGAAAGAAGATTTAGGAGTTTTCAGATTCAAACCAAAAGATGGCGGTGAAGTTCCACAATACAAAGCTGGACAATTTCTTACACTTGGAGCGCATATTCCAGCAGAGAATAAAGTTATTCGAAGAGCATACTCAATTGCATCAAATCCAGAAAACAGAAAATATATTGAATTATACATAAGATGGGTTAGAAAACCACTTCCAGGACGTCTTACTACAGTTTTGTTTAGTGCAAAAGAAGGAGATGAAATAATTTGGTTAAAACCAACTGGTCCTTTTACTATAGAAGATAAGAAACCAGATGGTGAACCTGACAATAGAAGAATAGTATGTCTTGGCGGTGGCACAGGTCTTGCACCATTTGTAAGTTATGCAAAACATCTTCATGCAATAGGAAGTAAAAGAGAAGTCGTAGTATTTCACGGAGTTAGTTATGTTGATGAATTAGGTTACAGAGAAGAATTAACTCGACTAGAAGAGGAAAGTCTGGATAGAGGAAAAGACAAATGGAATTTCAAATACAGGGCTACTATTAGTAGACCAGATGAATGGTTCAACAGAACTTGGAATGGCAATAAAGGAAGAGTAGAGAGTTTCTTACAATCAAAAGATGGAGAAATGTCGACACTTGAAAAGATGGTTGGTGAGAAAATCACAAAAGACAATACTGTATTCTTCATTTGTGGATGGCAAGGAACTATTGATGGGTGTATGGATGTTTTAACACCAAAAGGCTTTGTCACAGAAAGAACCAAGCGAGCAGACAAAAGCTTTGAGATCAAATACGAATCATACGGATAAAAAAAGCATTCTTTGAAAGAATAATATTCTATTACTTTGGCGAGTCTACAGGGACGTAGGTTAACTTGGTAGACTGCCAGCCTCGGGCGCTGGATGTCGTGGGTTCAAGTCCCATCGTCCCTATATTCTTGAGAATTTTCTCACAATTCTAAATGATTGAAATATGCCATGAAAATACTGAAGCCAGTTGACAATTGCAATATATCTTGCACATTTGAATCCCGTAACCAAGGCTCACGTAGAAATTATCAATGAATTAAAAAATGAAAATGAGGTAAGAGTATTGCCAGTTATATTCATGAAGGATGGTAAAGAAATCAACAGTAGAAGTTTTCCATTCAGTTATGACTTGAGAAAGAGAATGCTCAAAGCAGTATTTGGTGACAGTATTACTGTTTTACCAAATTATACGTTCTATGCACCATTTGCAAAATACATGCCTCCCATGTTATCTCCCTATTCATGGAAAATAAAAAAACAAATTCTTGATGAAGTAACTAAAGATTATTTCACGTATACCGGAGACAAAGCTGAGGGTTTTGTGCTCAAACTCTATGGGCTTAATCCTAGAATAGGAAAGAGAAAGGAAACTTCGGCATCTTCTGTAAAACAAAAGATGTTTGAGACAGCAATGGGAAAAGATACAGATTGGGAAAATTATGTCGAACCTGAAGTAGTACAAATAATACGCAAAAACTGGGATATTGTAAAGAAATTTGCAAATGCTAAGGATCTCACATATCGTGTATTAGGAATGAAATTCCCAAGCATTGGATTTTGGTAGAAATAGATTAATTATAGACGGATTGGGTTTTTCAATATGAAACCTTTTGTGCCAAAATTTGTCTGGTTTGATGGAAAAATTGTAAAGGATGAAGATGCAAAGGTTCCAGTTATGACTCACGCCATACATTACGGAACTTCAGTTTTTGAGGGACTTCGAGGATACTGGAATTCCAAAAATTTGTATATTTTCAGACTTGAAGATCACATAAAGAGATTTAGAAATTCAGGTAAGGTATATTCAATTTCTTTGAGATTTACAGATAAAGAAATAGCTAATGCCATAATTGATCTTTGTAAAAAAAATAATGTAAAAGAATCATGCTACATAAGGCCATTTTATTTCGTAGGCATACATGGAATCAATCTACATGTAACTAAAGATACCCCAACACATGCAGCTGTAGTCATGTTTCCTTTTGGAGAACTGTTCAACAAAAATGGAATAAAGACTGGCATATCTTCTTGGAGACGAATTAGCGATATGTCTACACCGCCACTTGCAAAAATGGGCGGAAATTATCTTAATTCCATACTAGCGACACAGGAATCAAAGAGAAATGGTTACGATGAAGCCATATTATTAGATCATCTAGGAAACATAAGTGAGGCGCCTGGAGAAAATATCTTTATTATAAGAAATGGAAAGTTGTTAACTCCTCCACCTAGCTCATCAGCATTGGAAGGGATAACAAAAGATTCTGTCATTAAGATAGCAAAAGATCTTGGTTATCAAACAATTGAACGCGAAATTCCTAGAACCGAGATTTATTTTGCTGATGAGGTATTTTTGACAGGAACAGCTGCAGAGATAACTCCAGTTATTTCAATAGATGATAAAAAGGTTGGAGATGGCAAAGTAGGCAAGATTACAGAAAAGCTTCGAACAATCTATTCAGATATCACCATGGGCAAAAATAAAAAATACTCAAAATGGATAACATCGGTGTATTGAGATGAAAATAGTTCAGATAGGTACTGGCGGCTTTGGAAAAAATCACGCCAGAATTCTTTCTCATTTTGGAGTTCTTTCTGCAATATGTGACATGAATACATCCCGTGCAGAAGAATTTGGCAAAAAATATTCTGTAAATTATTATTCATCCCTAGATTCACTTATGGATTCTGAGCAATTTGATGCAGCATTTGTTTGCACACCTACCTCAACTCATTTTGAGATAGCAAAAAAACTCTTGGAGCAAAAGAAAAATGTCTTTGTAGAAAAACCTATGACTTATCTCTCACATGAAGGTGAAGAGTTACTCAAACTAGCCAAGAAAAATAAGGTGGTTCTTACAAGTGGCTACATAGAGAGATTCAATCCTGCTGTCTCACTTGTCAAAGAATATGTCAAGACAAAGAAGTATGGCGAATTGATAATGCTTGAATTTCATAGAGAAAACAGAATGCCCAATCACATAAAAGATGTAGGAATCATTTACGATACTTCAGTTCATGACATAGATACCGCCATGTGGTTATTTGATGATGTGCCAGAAGTCGTATTTGCAAGATCTGGAAAAATAAGACACGAACATGAGGATTTTGCAACAATTATGCTAGGCTTCAAAGATAACAGAGTTGCAATCATATCATCAAACTGGATTACTCCAATACGTGTAAGAAAATTCAATGCTGTATGTGGAGATGCAATAATTTCTTCAGATTTTATTACACAAGAGGTAAAAATTGAAACCAGTTCAGGAGCTGAAATACCTCGCAAGGATATGGAAGAGCCATTGCTTTTAGAGATAAAGAATTTCATTTCTGCAATAGAGGGAAAAGAACCCATAAGAGTAAGAGCAGAAGATGCTTTGAATACCACCAAAATTGCAGAAGCGGCACTTTTATCTAGCCAAAAAGGAACTCCAATCTATCTAGACCTAAAATGAACAGAAAACTGATAGAGATTTTAGCGTGTCCAATAGACAAACACTTTCCACTTGAGCTTGTAGAATTTAATTCCAAAGACGAAATTATTTCTGACGGCGTAATATTTTGTTCAAAGTGCTCAAGATATTATCCAATAATAGAAGAGATTCCTATAATGTTGCCTGATGAACTGCGAGACAAAAATCAAGATATTGAATTCTTAAACAAGTTCAAAAATACTCTTCCTGATAAGATAGTTTCAAAAGGCTCTCCATGGCACTTGTGATATAAAATGGTAACAAATTTCATTTCTGAAAAAGCAAAACTTGGGAAAAATGTAAGGATATGGCATTTTGCTTATGTAGGAGATAATGCAGAGATTGGGGATAATGTCAAGATTGGTTCTCTTGCACATGTAGATTACAATGTAAAGATAGGAGAAAATACTATGATAGAGGGACTTGTTTACATACCACCTCTTTCCATAATTGGAAAAAATGTTTTCATTGGTCCGGCTGCAGCACTAACCAATGATCCATATCCTGCCAGTAAAAAGATGATAGGAGTTACCATAGAAGATGGAGTCTGTCATAGGTTCCAAGGCAGTAATTAAGGCAGGAGTTAGAATAGGTAAGAATAGTGTGGTAGCAATGGGTGCAGTGGTAACAAAGGATGTTCCACCCAATTGTGTTGTAGTTGGAGTTCCAGCAAAAGTCAAGTATTCAAGAGAAGAATATGACAAGAAGAAGAAGAACTGGGAAGAGAGGCTAGTGACTCATTTCTTTTTGGAAAATCCAGTTCTTTATTTTTGACATTAACAAAACCCAAAGCACCACTAGTATCATTGCAATAGCTGCTTTTACAATTGAATCCAGTATATGATCAAACGCTCCAAATCCATGTATTGAAATATGTTCTACAATTAGGACAAGCAATCCTCCTCCAGCAATAATCAGTGTCCACATTAGCAAAATGTAGATGTAGACAGGTTTTGCTTTCATATTTTAGGCCCTCATCATAAAAGCTGTAATGATTGCCAATGCTGCAGAGAAAAAGGCTAGTTTAAAAATTACAAATCCCACTTGCTTTTCAGTCATAGGTCCATTTGCTAAAATCAATCTAACAAGAGTTACTGGTGCTGATTTATCATCACTTGCCATTAGTCTGAAGTCTTCTGTATGAACTACAGGCTTTGCTTTAATCTGCCTATGTTCAATTACTCTTTTCACACTTGAGAGAAATAGAAAAGAGTTTATCACAGCAGGAAGTAATGCAACTGCTGCAATAACTTCAACATGACCAACAATAGCTAATGTACCAAACATTGCTCCCATAGTTATAACTCCAGAATCTCCAGGAAATATTCTACTTGGAACTTTATGATATTTGTAAAATGCAAGAGAGACAAATCCTAGAGGTAAACTTGCTAGTGCAATATCATAATTATGTACAATGACAAGACAAATTGTAAGTGCAAAACTTGCAATTGTCATAAATCCACTTGCAACACCATTGAGCACATCAATAGAGTTTATTGCATTTCCTGTTATAGAAATCATAAAAATTATCAACGCTAAATAGAGTTCGGGTATATGCACTGAACCAAACAATGGAAATGCAAGATGTGGATAATATACACCAAGTAAAATTATAGGTATTGCAGTTCCCGCAAGAGCTAAAGGTTTGAACCATCCACTAAGGACTTTTCTGTCATCGGCAAAACCTACAAGAAAAGCAAGTGAAGTTGTAATTATAATTGCCAATATTGCTGTAGAAGGAAAGAATGTGTAGAGTACAAATTCAGAAGCCAAAATTCCTGCAAGTATTGAAGGTCCTCCAGGGCGAGCGACCGTTGTTGCAACCTCTTTATTATAATCTTTTACAACCATGTTTCTCTTTGTAAGAGTATTAATCAGACCAGGAGTAATTGCATAAACAGTAACAAATGCTATTGTTGAGATCAGTATTCCTGCGATTGTTCTATCCAGCATTATCTTATCTTTTTCAGGTGTGTCTTTATGTTTTCTGCGATAATTGGCCCTATCTTGTCTAATTTTGCAAGTTTTTCAGTAGTGATTTCATTTAGATCCTCTGTAGTTTTTATGCCATTTTTGAAGAGTATTCTGGCTCTAACTCGTCCAATTCCTTTTACACGTACCAAATCAACAAGCTCTTTTTTGATTCCATATGTAATTCTGGACCTCAAAGTATCAATTTCATCGAGGATTTCATCTTTTTTCTCTAGTTTTGCAATCTCATAAAGTGCATGAACAAGCCAGTCTGCACTTTCAGATATTCTATGCATATCACCAGATTCGATACCAAAGTTATCAGAGAGAAATATTTCACTGGATTCATTAATCCAAGCATGTATTGCAAGAAGACTTCGATTACAATCATATTCTGAAATATTTTCAATTAATTGATCAGCATAATTTTCAATCAAAGTACCTACAAGTTCATAATCTTTATTTCTCAGTGAAAACTTTGGGAAAAAATCTTCAGAGCTAGTAATTATATGTAACAAACCAAGCGTATGTTCTTTTTTTGAAATTTTTTCAATTGATTTTCTAAATAGAACTGCAGTTAGAGGATCAATATACAATGTAGAAGTTTTTTTACCAAATTCTGTTGCGATATACCTGTTTCCTTTTTGTTTTACAAGTTCTTCAGATTCAAGATATCTCAGAGTAATTTGAACATGAAATTTTATTGTAGTCTTTCGTTCTTGAGAACCTGAAAGTGTCTTTGAAAAAAATTCTACTATATCCTCTCCTTTGATACCAGGACTGGTAGATACAAAGCCTAAGAAGATGTATCCTTAATGCCTTGTCTCCAGTAAGCTTTGAAGAAATTGGTTCCGGAATTCCATTTATGTAATAATCAAAAATTTCTTCACTATTTGAGTTAGCAACGATGATTGCCTCCCCATATTCATCATATTGTGGTCTACCTGCACGACCACATAGCTGCTTGTATTCAAGTATGCTAATTGGTTTGTTAGCCCCATACTTTGCATCAAATCTAGTCACATTAGCAACAACTACTCTTCTTGCAGGAAGATTCACTCCTGCAGCCAAGGTGGGAGTGGATGCTAGAATTTTTATTCTTTTATTTCTAAATTCAGACTCGATTAGATCTCTGCAGTTCTGATTAAGACCGGCATGGTGAAATGCTACTCCATTTTTAACTAGAGTTGCCAAGGTCTTGACAAGTTCAGTTTGTTCATTATCATTTAGAATTTTTTGTGAGATTTTTTCTAATGATTCTTTTTCATCAGTGTTTAGAGTCCTGTATACTGCTTCTGATGCCTTTGTAGCAAGCGATACTGAACGAGTTCTTGTTTCTGCAAACAAAATGGCTTGACCTCCATTCTTTAGCGAATCTAATCCCAAGTCAACTGGTGGACCTCTTATACTTGTTTCAATTTCAAATTTTTTTCTGTCTTGCATGGTTACTACACCTTGATCATACACTCCTTCTGACAAAGGAACTGGTCTCCATTCACTATGTACAAGTGTACATTCTAACCAGTCAGAGATTTCGTCAGCGTTAGTAACAGTAGCACTAAGAGCCAGTATCTGGGGTTTTTGTGGCAATAATTTTAGTTTCGTAAGCACAATTTCAAGGGTGGGACCTCTATCATCATCACCCAACAAATGAACTTCATCAGCAATTACAAGACTTATTTCATCTATCCATTCTGCACCTTGTCTTATGATAGAATCCATTTTTTCATTAGTTAACACAAGAATGTCATTTTGACCAAGACTTTTGTCAGATATGTCAAAATCCCCAGTTGATATTTGAATTTTTAAATCCTTTCCAAGGTCAACAGATTCAAGTTTTTTAAATTCATTAAATTTTTCAGATGCTAGTGCCTTTAGAGGACTAAGATATACAATCTTGCCTTTTTTTTCAGAAAGATGTTTTATTATAGCAAGCATTGCAAGCAATGTCTTACCACTTGCAGTTGGAGCAGAGACTAAGATACTTTTTCTTTCAAGCAATCCAGCTTTGATTGTTTTTTCTTGAGGAGGATACAGATTTACATATCCATTTTTTTGCAGAAATTCAATTGCAGAGGAAGGAATGTCTAACTGCTCTATTTTCATACCCGGTTATAATGACCAGGTTTTGATTCATAAATAGCTGACTCTCTTTGCAATTTTTTCATATACTTTCTTGCATCTTCTTCTGTGAATTTGCCAGTCTTGACCAATTCTTTGACAAAAGTTTTTTCCTCAACAGGTCTCTTTTCGTCTCCTTCAAGTGATTTCATTACATCCATGAATAATTGCATTTTTGAGACTTCGCTGTGAGGACGTCCCTGAAGGACTCCAAGATCAACTTTTCCTGTATTTACATCAACTCCTGCATCTTGTAGCATACTTTGTATGAGAAAGATGGCTCTTTCTGCATCTTCGCCATCAACTTGTGTTTTCATTAATAGTCTAGCTCTTGCGGTGGCTAATCTTACAAGTCCTTCTAGTTGTCTAGGTGTTACTGTAATCATTCCTTCAGATTCCACGTTTCTCATGGTCATATAGTAATTCAGAATCTTATCTTCTGCTTCTGGAGTAAGATTTGGATCAGATCTCTTTGCATATGACAGATATTTTGTAAGAATATCAACATCAATTAACGATTTTGTATCAGTTCCTGAAACCCTATGTAAGTTCAATATGTGTCGTGCTATTCTTGTATCTCTTTCTTTTGATGGAATATCTCTCACAACAAAAATAAGATCAAAACGTGTTAGAAGTGGAACTGGAAGGTTAACGTTCTCCGTAATATTCTTGAAAGGATCATATTTTCCATACATTGGGTTTGCAGCTGCTAAAATTGAAGTCCTTGCGTTCAGGGTTGCAACAATTCCACCTTTTGCAATACTTACAGACTGTTGTTCCATAGTTTCATGTAATGCACTTCTATCTTCAGGTTTCATTTTATCAAATTCATCTATACAGACAAGACCTTGATCACCCAAGACTACTGCCCCTGCCTCAAGCATCATTATACCAATTTTATCCCTTACAACTGCTGCTGTAAGTCCTGCAGCAGTAGAACCTCTTCCAGATGTGTAAAGTCCTCTAGGAGCAATTCTTGCACAGAATTTTAACATCTCACTTTTTGCGGTACCTGGATCACCCACCAAAAAGACGTTGATATCACCACGAATTTTAGCACCATCTGCAAGAAGTTTTTGAGTTGAACCTACAATTAACAACAAGATAGCTTCCTTGATTATATCATGTCCGCTCACATGGGGTGCAAATGAAGCTATAAGCCTATCATAAATATCAGGATTTTTGACAAGTGATTTGATTATTCTTTCTTCATCAGGAGAAATTTCTTCTCTTTCAGTACTTCTAGAAGCCTTGTTTCCACGTCCCCTGTGAAACTCTATATTATTTCCCTGAATTCTTAATCTGTAAATCCCACTCTTGCCTCTCATAGTAGGGATGTGTTCCTGTTCGATTCTTACAATTCCTGTTAGGATAATACGATCTCCAGGTCTTGCGTTGTCAACCAAATCTTGCAGGACTGTAACATCAAGGTAATGAGGTAATTGTCCAGGAGGCAAGTCCTCTGGTAATTCTTGTAGTCTTACCATCTGAAAATCAATAAACTTGCTTTGTTCAGGACTTATCTCAAGATCTCTATGAGTACATTTTCCATTATCACATTTGAGTGGTTCCTTAAACTCTAGACCTTTTTCTTGGACTCTTACAGTTTTGTGATTATCTGGACAAAAGTAGACTAGTTCTTTTGCAAGAGGTTTAATTTCAGAAGATCGAACAACCATTCCAGATACACTTATCATTTTTCCAATAACTTCTGCATTTACTTCACGCAAACTACGTTGAGATGGATAATTTGAGATTCTGGCTCTAATATCATGACGAATTTTTTCTGCATATTGTGGAAATCTTTCTTTAAGAATATCTTTTATTGCACCGCCAAAGGCTCTAAGAATTTCATCAGGATCAACATTAAACACAGATTCAATTTCAGGATTTGATACTAGATCATTATAATCAGCTACAATGTATTGTGTTTTCTTTGCCATCATTTGATCTATTTCATCAACATATTTGTAAGACCCAGATTTGTCTTTAAATTGACTTAAAAATTCTTTTACTTGATCTTGAAGTTTACTTTTTGAAATAGATTCTGATTGTACAGTCAATTTTTATCACCTAGTATTTGTTTTTTAAATTCAGTGCTGTTATTATGAATATAATCAAATAGTGTGCGTTCTTCAATTGTCAATTTCTTTGCTAAATCAGATGTCATCTTTGATGAATCTGCTAATCGGATTATTTTTCCTTGTCTTTTACGAATAAGAGAGTTCAACATGCTTTCTATTTTATCACGATCTTCTTGTGGAAGTCTTTGTGTGAACGAATTGACTTTGATGTAAAAGTCCAATTCCAATGTAGAAAGATCAAAATCCCCCTGAACATTTTCTTTCATAACTGCTTGTTTCAAAGCAACTACCATATCCATGTCTTGTACTTGGACAAGTTTTTCTGCGGATAATACTTCGGCTACCCATCTAGAGACACTCATTATCTCACCTTGTTTAGATTCTACTGATACTGTAGGTGCCTCTATTTTGAGATCATATACAAAATTGACTTTAACATCTTGTAATCGGTATCCTATACTATGCACCTGTATGAGTTCTGATATGTTCAATTTACTCGATCCTCCTTCAGGCCTCTAAAGGGATCGATCGATCAATTCTGTTAACCATTTACTTTGATCATTTGATCTAGATTCTATTTGTACAAATTCATACCTCTTCATAACTGAAACACCTTTTTTCTCATCCACCATTAGAATCTGAGTTATCATCCTAGCAATGTAAGTCTTTTTCAAACATAATAACAATAGGTCATTGAGGAATACCCAACTGTCTGATTTAGATCGATGTTAATAATTTACAATTAGATTTCTTAGACTTAATTTTATTAGTAAGTGAAAGACGTATGTCCCTATGATAGAATCTTCGATGTGGGTAGAAAAATACCGTCCAATAAAGATCGCATCAATAATAAATCAGAAAGAGATAGTTGGAAGCCTAAGATCGCTTCTAAAAAATACATCAGAAATGCCGCACCTATTATTTTCTGGCTCAGCTGGAGTTGGCAAGACAACTACTGCATTATGTCTTGCAAGAGAAATTTTAGGAGATACATGGCATGAATATACTTTGGAGCTTAATGCGTCCGATGAACGCGGTATCAACATGGTAAGAGAAAGAGTAAAGAAATTTGCAAGATTCTCTGGTTTAGATACTAATATTCCGTTTAAACTTGTAATTTTGGATGAAGCCGATGAGATGACCTCAGATGCTCAGACTGCCTTGAGAAGAATCATTGAGGATACATCAAAACATTGTAGGTTCATCATGATTGCAAACAATATATCAAAAATCATAGAACCTCTTCAAAGTAGATGCGCTGTTTTCAAGTTTACGAGGATATCAGAAGAGGATGTAGTAAGCCATTTAGAAGAAATTTGTAAAAAAGAGAAGATAAAGTATAATGAAAATGGTCTAAAAACTTTGTATTTGTATTCAGAAGGCGACATGCGGCATTCCATAAACATGTTACAAGCAACTGCAAGTGTTGGAACCATAAATGAAGAAAATGTAAAATCCTCTGCAGGACTTGCCAAAACAAGTGATGTTAGCGTTATTCTAAAACTTGTACTTGATGGAAAACTTTCAGAAGCTAGAAGCAAGATGATTGAACTCATCAAAGTATATGGAATGTCTGAATCAGACTTTCTAAAATATCTCAATGAAGAATGTTACAGAATTAAGACTCCTCATTTGTCAGAGATTTTAGAGGCCATAGCAAAATACGATTATAGATTAATCATAGGAGCAAATCCAGAGATTCAGTTATCAGCTTTACTTGCAGAAATTGGAAATATAGAAAAATAATAGCGCAGAGAGAGGGATTTGAACCCCCGCGTGCTTGCGCACATAGGCTCTCAAGGCCCACGCCATGCCGGGCTAGGCGACCTCTGCAAGTTTTTTTTGTAAGGACTTGTTAAAATTTGTTTAAGATCACATGTTTTCTAGACATCCGTAGGGATTATCAATAAGAAAAAGAAAAGGGACGAAAAATTCTAGTGGTGAGCGTGTGGATTTTCAGAACCGGATTCCATTTTTACAAAGGTTCCAGCTGCTTTCTCATGGTGTTCTAAGTTAGATTGGTCTACCTTAATGGCTTGTGGAGGACAAACTGAAACGCATGCCATGCACCAAATACAGTCATGTTCTCTAATTGGATCAGCCTTGTCAGTGTAGTCCGCTCTGTGTTCTTTTTCAGAACTACCAGTTCCAGCAAATGTTGCACCTATTGTCTTATTTGCAGGAATATCTTGTTCTGTTCTATACCATTGGAAAACTTGGACTGGACATGCTTCAATGCATGCACCGTCTGCAACACATGAATCCCAGTCTACTGCTACCATTGTACCACTTACACCTACTGGTTCGATTTTTTCTCCTCGAGCCTTGAAGGACTCGATACAATTTTCATCTTTTGAGGCTTCTGCTAATTTACCAGGGCCCCATCTAAAGTGAAAATGCTCACCATCGGCGTGATTTATTTTTCCAGTTGGTTTGAAACCTTTTGGAAAGTCTTCTGGTATCGGCATAGTTTTTTGTCGCAGTCTATGTTATTTAAACCTAGACAAAACTAGGCAAGTTTTGCAATCTCTGTTTCATGAATATCTTGATTTAACTGATCGACTTTGATTGCCTTGGTGGGACAAACTTCAACGCAAGCCATACACCAAATACAATCTGCTTCTTTTACCGGATTTGCTTTGTCGGTGTAATCTTTTCTGTCATTTCTTCCTGTTTCACCAGGATTTTTGTACCATTCAAAAACCTTAACGGGACAACTTAACAAACAGACACCATCAGCAATACACGAATCCCAGTCTACTGCTACAAATGTACCATGAATTCCTATTGGTTTTATCGCCTCACCTGAAGCTTCCGAGTCAGATTTTACTTTAGGATCTGATGCAGCTTCAGCAAGACGTCCAGGACCCCAAACCAGATGATAGTTTTCACTTAATGGATCTTTAAATTTTTCAATCACTTTATGGTTTGCTGGAAAGTTTGGATCTATAGGCACATTATCAGAAATTGTTGTTACTTATTTAAAGTGTATACAAGATAAATTCATATCTTTCACAAATCGTTCTAATTTATTGGGAATTTTCAAGTATGATGTATATCGTAATCCAAATGTAGGAATATATGCCAAGTGTAACGACAAGTTTGTTTTCATACCAAACGGATTTGCTCCTACAAAAGCAAAGAACTTGGCAGAATTTTTGAAGACTGAATATATCTTTACATCAGTTGCAAATACAAGATTACTTGGACCACTAATGGTTGTAAATAATAAAGGACTTTTGCTTCCACATAATTGTTATCAAGAAGAGATATCTCATTTAAAAAAATCAACCGGACTTAATGTTGGTGTACTAGACACAAAACATACCGCATTAGGAAATTTAATTTGTACAAACGATAAAGGAGCAGTCATATCTCCACTCATTCCAACAGAATATGTCAAGCAAATTGAAGATGTATTAGGAGTTGAAGTGATAAGAAAAAGAGTTGCAGGATATCATCAGACTGGTGCAATGACAGTGGCAAATTCCAAAGGCGGTATTATTCATCCATCTGCAGAAGAAGAAGATATCAAAACAATATCACAAGTACTAGGCGTAGAATTAGAGGCCGCTACAGTCAACGGTGGTTCACCATATCTTGCTTCAGGCACACTTGCAAATAATAATTCGTTAGTTGTGGGAGGCCTTACAAATGGTCCTGAGCTTATGATGCTTACAAAGGCCTTCAGAGTGGAAGACTAGACTTTAGATTATTTAACATAACATCTATCTTTACCTGTTTTTCAGAGCCATCTCTCATATTTCGAATTATAACAGAATTATCAGCGTATTCCTTTGGAGCAACAATTATAGCATATTTTGAGTTGGAGGCAATTTCCATCTGTTTTTTTAATGATTTTCCCAATAGATCTACATCAGTTGCAATGCCTTTTAGACGAAGTTGTGATACAAGATTAATTGCAATTTTTTTCATATCATCATTTATGAAAACTACAGATATTCGATCTTCTTTAGTTTGTGTGTTCACTTTTTGTTTCTCTAATAATAGAGCAATTCGCTCTACTCCTCCAGCTGCACCCGTAGCACCAAGATCATTTCTTCCAAAGGCTTTGGTTAGTGTATCATATCTTCCACCTCCTACAAGCGCACCTACATCACTGTTTTCAAATACCTCAAAGACTATTCCAGAATAATAGTCAAGACCTCGTACTATTCCAAAGTTTATTCTAACATTATCAACACCACGATTTTTCAAAGTATCAAACAATTGTAAGATCTTGTCCCAATTTTTTAGTTGACTGACATCAACCTCTTTTTCAATTTCTTCAGGAAGGCCCTTAATTTCAGAGAATTTTAGAATTTGTTCTAACATAGGTACTGAGTAACCCTTTTCTTCGTATTCATTAATTATATCCTGTTTTCTCTTTTTTTGAATCTTATCAACAGCCCTCAGAATATCAGCAATTACATCAGACGAGTCAGATTTGAAAACACTTCTAACATACGATTCAATAAGTTCTCTATCACAGATATCAATTACAATATTTTCAAGTCCTAATTTTGTAAGAAATTTAGATGTAAAATCAATTATTTCAGCATCTGATTCTATGTTTGGTTCCCCATAGATCTCTATATCCCACTGATGAAAGAATCTGTATCTGCCCTTTTGCGGTTCATCATAACGCCATACACCACCAAATGTTGAGATCTTGGCAGGCAATCGCATTGATTTTTGAGATGTTGCATAACGTGTTAGACCAATTGTAAAATCAAAACGTAGTGCTACTTCACGATTTCCTTTATCAGTAAAGTAATAAATTTCATTTTTTATTGATGGACCACTCTTTGTTTCTATTACTGATAGTAATTCTATTGGAGAAGATTCCATAAACTGAAAACCAAATAAATTTGATGTTTCAATAAATTTCTGTCGTACATATTCAATTTCAGAAGATTCCTTTGGTTCTATATCTCGCATACCGCGTGGTAGTTCCAATTTCAAAACTCATTCTTTTTCCAATGCATTTAGACTTTCTGATTGCAAAAAATCATGGTTGGAATAAATTAATAGTGTACTCCAGACCTACCAATCCATGGCATATCGATATCTAGATCATATGACAGATGCATTTATCGAAGTAATTGGAAATACAACAGATGAAGCCTTTGCTAATGCAGGCATATCTGTGGTAGATACAATTGTAGATATCAACTCAGTTGAAAATAAAGAGGATAGGAAAATAGAAGTTAGTGCAGACGACCTGAAAGGCTTACTATATAGCTGGCTTGAGGAGATAATCATTCTTACCATAACAGATGGATTTGTTGGAAAAATATTCAATGTAAAGATAACAAAAAATGGAAAATATCATCTTTTAGCAAAAATCAGCGGAGAAGAAATTAATTTTGAAAAACATCATTTCAAAATGGAGATAAAGGCACCAACGTATCATCTCATGGAAATTAAAGATGAGAAACCAGTTTTGATGCGATTCATTCTTGATCTCTAGGCTAAATTATTAAAGAGCTTTTATTCATTATCAATCAGATTTGGTAGACGAAGAATTAGAGAAAATTATGAAAAAGAAATTAGAGGAAATGAAATCTCGTAAAGAACAAGAGATTCTAGAACTTACTGATTCTAATTTTGACAAAGCCATAGTTGGTGATACACCCGTAATTGTGGATTTTTGGGCTACATGGTGTGGTCCATGTCAGTTTATGTTGCCCATTTTTGAGAGAATCGCAAAAAAATACAAGACTGTGAGATTTGCACGTCTAAATGTAGATGATGCTCCTGGCATATCTCAAAGATATGGAGTATATTCAATTCCCACATTCATTGTATTCAACAATGGAGAACCTGTTGACAAGGCTATGGGAGCAATAGGAGAACCGGGTCTTCACATGCTTGCTCAGAAATATGCCTAATAAGCATAAAGTGGATTGACCTTTCTCTGAATTTCAATTATTTCTCGTAGGACTTGAAATTCTTCAGAACTTAACTTGTGAGAGAATGTCTTTAGTAACAATTTTGCTTCTGGAGATGGTGGAAAAGAATAGAAAACTTCCTCTTCAGATATTTGTCTACCTACTGTTACATTTTGAATTGAAACTGCAACCTCCTGACCTTTTTTTGCAACATCAACATTCTTTCCGTTATCTTGTAACTGATGTATCGTACCAACTTTTCTACCAGATTTATTCATAACAGATACTTTTTGTTTTAGAACACCTGCATCTACTTGTACTCCAAAAACTGCAGGATTATTTTTTCTGAATACATAACCTTTAAGAAATGTAAATTTAGAAACAGGTGTAAGTTCTTGAAAAATAGCATTTTCTGCATTTGCAGTATCATCTTGAACCCAATTAGTATAATTATCAATCAGACTATAGATTACCTGATCATGAAAAATCTTGATATGGTTAGATTCTGCTTCTTCTTGTGCATCTTGTAAAATTTTTACATTAAATGCTATTACTACACCTAAATGTCTATCACGTTCTTTTACGGCAAGCGCTTCCATTACATCTCGCCTTGTAACTGGCCCTATGTCTGCCATCGATATGGTCACATTTTGTTTTTTTAACATTTCAGTTAATGCCTCAAGAGATCCTATTGTATCACATTTCAGAATTACTCCTTTTGTATCAGTTTTGATAAATACTGATTTCATCTCAGACTCGATTAACTTTTTAAATTCTTCAATCTTTGATTCATCAGTAGTTGCATATACAGGACTACCTGGAAGTACTCCCTCTAAATCTGGTGATGCAATTTTTATCCCAGCAGCTGCATCTACTTCAGTTACAGGTCTGAATTTATCTCTAGGATCACGCATCTCATCAAGAGGTTTTGGAAGGAGTATTGCTTTTGGTTTTGTGATTATTACAGAATCCCTCTTGGCAACTAGTATAGAGTCACCCTTTCTTAGAGTACCGTCAATTAGGATAATGTTAGCAGTCATGCCAAGACCGATCTCTTCTTTTACCTCAAGAACTATTCCCCTTGTTGGTTTTTCAGTCTGTTCCAATTTTTTTTGCATGTATTGTTGTGTTAGTCCTACCAATACTGCAAGTAATTCTGGCATACCTTCTCCACTTCTTGCACTAACTGGGACTATTGCAACTTCTTTTAAGAAATCTTTTACTCTGTAAAATGCCTCCGAGTTGTATCCTAGAACAGATAATGTGCCCACTACATTATACAATAACTCATCAAGTGCAGTCTGTACAAATGGATCTTGTTCCTTAACAGATTGTGTGATAAACTTTGTTGTAGGATTTTTTTTCCATCCAGAAACCATATCCACTTTATTCAAAGTCTATCACAAATGGAACTTTTCTGGCCTGTAAGATTTTGAGACTTTCATTAGTTTGTGGTTGAAATCCTCGGTTTACATCCACAACAAGAATTGCAATATCTGCAGCAGAGCCTCCTCTTGCTCTAAGATTTGTAAATATTTCATGTCCAGGCGTATCAATAACAAGTAAACCTGGAATTTCCTGATTTGCGCCTCCCATTTTTGCAAAAAGAGGTCCACAAACTTTCTTTAAAGTTTCAGTAGGAAGAAAACTTGCACCTATGTGTTGTGTAATTCCACCAGCTTCTCTTGCTTGTACACCCGTACCTCTAATCTTATCTAAAAGAGATGTTTTACCAGAGTCTACGTGACCTAGAACTGCGACTATAGGCTGTCGTATTTGCAACCGCTTTCACTTGAATACCACAGCTATTTCTTTTTCAAAACTTTCTTTAGAATCAGAAGCATGGATTATGTTATCAGATATACCTAGTCCAAAGTCTCCTCTTATTGTTCCTGGTACAGCTTCAAATGATTTTGTTGAACCTATCATTATCCTTGTAGTTGCAATTGCATTATTTCCCTCAATTATAGCAGCAACAACTTTTCCTGATGTGATAAAAGATACCAATTCTCCAAAGAACGGTTTTGTGTTATGAGCAGAATAGAATTCCTCTGCCATTTGCTTTGTGAAAGTAAACATTTTCAATTTCAATATATGAAATCCTCTATGCTCAAATCTAGAAATAATATCACCCACTAATTTTCTTTCTACACCGTCAGGTTTTACTATGAAAAGTGTTTGCTCAGTCATTTTATTTTTTGACCTTTATTCCGCCCTTGACGTATTTGTTGGTCCACTTGAGTCTTCTTGGGTCACGTTTTAGGACTAGCATATTCTTCTTGCATTTTGAAGAACAGAACCAAAATACTGAACCGTCATTTTTTACAAGCATAGTACCAGAACCCTTTGCCACTGGTCTATTACAAAAACTGCAAGGCTTGACAAGAACACTCATTTTTTATCACTTGATTTTTCTCGCTTCTCGTTCTGTCTCTCTTAATATGAGAATGTCTGACATTCTTACAGAACCTTTAACATTTCTTGTTAGAATTCTCCCCCTATCCTTACCATCTAAAATTTTTACTCTCACCTGAATAACTTCTCCAGCAATTCCGGTTCTTCCTACTATTTGTATAACTTCAGCGGAGGTTGGAACTTCAGTACTCATTTGCTAGCTTGACCACCTTTAATCTGTGACAATGATGCCACAATTTGGTCTACTATATGTTGAGCATCTCCTGAATCTAATATCGCAGCAGCGGCAGAAGTAACATCAATTCCCAAAGATTTTCCTAGTTCCTGTCTACTTGGAACAAAGCCATATGGAATTCCGTGTTCCTCACACAGTATAGGAAGGTGAGCAACTACCTCTGGTGGTTCTACATCTTCTGCAATAATCACCAGTTTACTTATTCCTCTCTCGATTGCTTTTGTAACTTCGTTGGTACCTTTCTTTACTTTGCCACTAGTTTGTGCAACTCTTATAGCTTCATAGATTGGGCTAACCAAGTCAGTGGGCACCTCAAACTTTACGTAATAAGCCTTAGCCAGATGTATCACCCATTGGGATCATTTCCATTCTTTCTGTCTTTTCAATTGGTTTTAAAAGTGTTATCTGTCAGCTGCAGTCTTAACTTTTTTCAAGTATTTTGCAAAAATATCATCCAATCTAGATTGGGAAGAGGATTCAGCATAGATTCTAGCTATTGGTTCAGTACCACTCAATCTTACCATAATCCAGCTCGATTCATCTAGAAATAATTTAATTCCATCAATAAGATCTTTTTTGTAAGGTTCTGCTTTTAGAATTTCAAGTATTTTTTTAAAATTATCTTTTGAACACTCTATTTTCCCTTTTGTTGTAAACGATGGAGGTAGTTTATCCATTTCTTCTGACAAAGAGTTTGTGGTATTTGCCAGGAGATCAATCAATATGGCCATAGTCATAGAACCATCTCTTACTTGATTATGTCTACCATACATGAAGCCACCATTTTCTTCAAAACCAATCAATGCATTTTCTTGCATCATCTTACGTGAAACCTCAACACTACCAACTTTAGTTCTAAAAACTTTAGAGCCAGAATTTGATGCTATTTTTTCTATCACAGATGTAGAATTAACTGAAGTAATTATCTTGGATTTATGATATTTTTCTAAAATATATTTTGATAAAAGCAATGCGGATCTGTCACCTGTAAGAATTTTTCCTTTCTCATCACAAAAAATACTTCTATCCCCATCCCCATCAAATGCTATTCCAAAATCAGCTTTTGTTTTAACTACCATACTTGAGAGTTTATCTAGGTTTTGAGGTGTAGGCTCTGAACCTCTCCCTGGAAAAGTTCCATCTATTTTTTCATTAATTAAAATTACTTTGCATCCTAGATCTTTACATAAGATAGGAGTTGTTACTGCTTGGGCACCATTACCAAGATCTAGTACCACTTTGAGATTTCTTGATTTAATTTTTTTTATGTTTACTTGTTTTTTAATTCCAGAAATATACGCCCCTATAGTTTTTGACTCATTTTTAATTGAACCAAATTTATTTGAAATTTTCCATTTTTTCTTAAAATAGAATTCTTCTACCTTGAGTTCATCTTCTCTTGAGATCTCAATTCCATCTCTTGCAGTGACCTTTATTCCGTTATATTGTGGTGGATTATGAGATGCAGTTATCATAATTCCTCCATTGTATCCAAGATGTTTTGTAGCAAATTGCAGACAAGGTGTAGGAACCAAACCGCAAACTGTAGAATCCAAACCAGCCGAGCTTAATGCAGCTGTTACTATTTTTGATATAATAATGCTAGATTCCCGTCCATCATAACCTACTAAAATCGGTCCCTTTTTGAAAAGAGTTGCAAGTGATAGAGTAATTTCAGAGATAAACTCAAGGGTAAGACCTTCTCCAAATATCCCCCTCACACCATTTGTTCCAAATAATTTTGCCATACGACCATCAACAATAGATAAATTTGTCTTAAAAGTCATGGTGCATGCGGGAGTTGCCAAGCCTGGTCAAAGGCGCAGGGCTTAGGACCCTGTCTTTCAGGAGTTCGTGGGTTCGAATCCCACCTCCCGCACTCAATGAATTATACAAAGTTGCATTTCTTTGTGATTACTAAAATGAACGCTACAAAAGTTATTTGAGCATTCATAACAGTGCCAATCACCAATTGTCGAACACACTTTACAAATTTTTATAGGATTGTTATGATCATAACTATTTCCTCTATTATGTGCCCTGTGAGTACTTTTTTGTTTATCCATTATTTTTCCTCATTTGAATTAAAATTTAAAAAACTTGTATCTCTCATTCAACAACACATTACAGATTTATGATATCTAGTTGGACTAGCATTCTTACAATACGTCATATTTCAAAAGGCTATTTAAGTATTAATAACTGCAGTATGTCTAACAATTAGAATGAATAAGACAATTGTAGAACTTGTTGTAGTTGGAAAAGACCATGAAGGTGTAGTAGCAGGTTTTACTAATTTCATTTTTCAAAATAATGGTAACATAGAGAAGATTAACCAAAATGTTGTCAAGGGACTTTTTGGAATGTATTTGGAAGCATCTTTTGTTAATAAGATGGACTTTGTAAAATTCAATAAAGAAGCAGAGAACTTGGCAAAAAAACTCAAGATGGAAGTTAATATTCATTATGAAGTATCAAAAAGAAAAAGGGTTGCAGTATTTGTAACAAAAGAACCTCACTGTCTGCAAGCTATTCTTGATGCAAGAGCAAAAGGTAAGATCAGAGGAGAAATTGTAGTGCTAATAGGCACAGAAAATAGTTTATCATCCATTGCAAGAAAGGAAAAAATTCCATTTATCTTAGTAGATGAAAAAGACCAGTCAGAGGCAGAAGAAAAAATAATTTCCGTCATAAAAAAATTCGATGTTGATCTAATAGTACTTGCAAGATACATGCGAATACTTTCTCCTAACTTTGTATGGAGATACCCTAATAGAATTATTAACATACATCCATCACTTTTACCTGCGTTTCCAGGTGCATTTGCTTATGTTCAAGCTTATGAACGCGGTGCAAAAATTGTTGGATGTACTTCACATTATGTAACTGAAGATCTAAATCAAGGCCCCATTATTTTTCAAGATGCTTTTGCCATTGATGAGAATGAAACTCTAGAATCCTTGAAAAAGAAGGGTCAGAAGTTAGAAGCTGCAACACTTTTAGAAGCTGTAAAAATGCACCTAGATGGAAGATTAGAAGTATATTGGGGCAAGGTACATGTGAAATCCAAGAGATCTAGATGATAGTAGGAGACCTTACAAATACAGATATTCTCAAGCTGACAAAGAACAAAAAAGTTGCTATAATCCCAGTTGGTTCAATTGAACAACATGGCTCTCATCTTCCAGTATCTACTGACTCAGATATAGTCGCATATATTGCAAAGCAGGTCTCAGATAAAAACGGGTTTTTGCTATTACCTACTCTTCAATATGGAGTATCTTTTGAGCATCATCCATTTTTCAATATGAGCGTATCAACTGCTACGTTAGAGAAAATTTTGATTGAATTATGCATTTCATTATCAAAAAATCATATCAATACAGTCGTTATTCTAAATGGGCATCATGGAAATCAGAATGCATTAAAAAAATTGCAAACCAAAATATTTAAGAAAACAGGTGTTAAACAGCACATTTTTGTCTATTCATATTGGCATTTTATGAAAAGAAAATTTGATCATGCAGGATTTGTTGAAACATCAATCATGTTAGCAATATCAGATAAAGTACTCATGAATAAAGCCAAAAAGGGGTTGATTCCTGACAATTTGTCAAAGAAGAGATTGAATTTACTAAACAAAAGAGCAAACAAGTCATTTATTTCAGTAACAAAAAATGGTATTTGGGGAGATCCCACAAAAGCTTCTGCAAAAGATGGAAAAATCATTTTAGCTGAAATAATTGGAAATATTGTAAAAAAGAGTCAAACTTGCCTTACTGGAACAGGTTGAAGATTACACCAATGAAATTTTAATATATACCCTCCATAGAGTGTGTAATAAGTGAAATAGATGTCAGTAGATATGGCAGTAAAAGTACTTGATGAAAGCCTAAACAAGGTTGTCCTTATCAAGCTAAAAGGCGGTAAAGTGATAAGAGGTAATCTTCATGGTTTTGATCAACACATGAACCTGCTACTCGAATCTTCAGAAGAGATCCCTTCAGAAGGCGAGACAAAAAGTCTTGGAACCATAGTTGTCCGAGGAGACAACGTAGTAATCATATCTCCTCCACCAAAGTGAGTGAATTATGACTAAGGGTACTACCTCAATGGGAGGCTTTACACGAAAGCACGTACACATCAGATGTAGAAGATGTGGAAAGAATTCTTATCATGTAAGACACAAAAGATGTGGTAGTTGTGGTTATCCAGAGGCTAAGATAAGAAAATACAACTGGATTAAATGGTATACGTAAATGGAAGAAATAGCGCTAATTTTTAGCTCTGTTGCCGGCGCCTGCACTGCAGTGGCACTTGACAAGGTTCCAAAAATAAAACGCACTAAACAAACTCCTACAATTAATTCTGCAATTACAAATCAATTACATTCACTTAGAATGGAAAAAGAGATACTATCAAAAACCATTGCAAGACTTCATCAACAAGAATCTGAAGTCTCAAAGATTCAGAAGGACAAACTTTTACTTCGTTACCAACATCAACTTGGAACTGTTATTTCCAAGATTGAAAAACTCGAATTAGCAAGCAAGTATCCTGATCTTGGTCCAGTAGGAGATAGTTTGATATCATTTATGGATAACAGACTATCACAATTAGATCAAAGACTACACGAAATTTCTACAAAGATTACAGTTAACACAATTACTCAAATAAAACAAGTAGAAAAACCAATTGAAGTCCTAGATAAACTTCAAACTAAGAAGATTGAACCCAAAGTAGAAATTCAAACAGAAAATGTCCAAATTCAAAAACAAAAAGTAGACACTCAAAAAGAAATAGAAACTCAGAGTGTCATATCAGAGATGCAGGAGGAGAAAACAGAGTGGTTACCCCTTATTGACGTTCCAACATATGAAAAGCATAGAATGGTTGAGCTTAGCACTTTAACAGAGATAACAAACAAAGTTCCACAATTCCCTGCAGAACTTATCAGACCTACTAAGATAGAAATCCAGGTTCCAGAGAAAGTCATAGAGCCAGAAATCATTCAAGAACCAATCTTAGTACCACATGCAAATATTGAGGAGATTAAAGAAATAATTCCAGAACTGCCAAAACCTGAAATCGTACAACAGGAACCAGAAAAGAAGATTCAGCTTCCAGCAGCAATCAAGATTCCAGAAGAAGAGAAGTTGGAAGATGATGACAAGGATTTAGATAGAATAAAAAGCGAAATAATGAAAGCATTATCAAAACTTGAGCAAGTAGAGGTAGAATAATTGACATCAGATGATGCCATTGAGGCATTATCACATCAAGCATTAAAGATGGTAAAAGCAAATTATGTTATAGGGCTTGGGAGTGGAAGAGCTGCAACTGCCATAGTGAAATTGTTATCATCACATATTAAAAAAAATAAATTTGCAGTCATAGCGATACCAACATCTCTACAAATTAAAATGGAAGCTGAAAAGGGTGGAATTCCAATAATAGAAGCAGATCAAATTGATCATATAGATCTAGTTTTTGATGGTGCAGATCAAATAGATGCTAAAGGAAATATGATAAAGGGAGGAGGAGGAGCCCTTTTACGAGAAAAGATTTTGATAAGCATAGCAAAAAAAGTTGTAATAATTGCTGATGAATCAAAATTTGTCAAGAAACTAAAACGAACTGTCCCTGTAGAGGTTCATCCTTTTGCAAGAAATACTGCTGCAATTCAAATTAAAAAATATGGGGGAAAGCCGCACGTAAGATTACTAGAACGAGGCTATCCCTTTGTAACAGAAAATGGAAACATCATACTAGATTGTGATTTTGGCGAAATTTCAAATCCAAAAGAACTTGCTGCAAAGATTATAGAGATTCCAGGTGTAATCGAGGTTGGAATATTTCCAAAGCCAGATATTATTTACAAAGCTAAAGAGAATGGTAAATACGAAGTTTTACGATAATACGGGTCTTGAAACAAATTTGCCATAGCCTGGTTTTTCAATCATTTTAAAGTCTTCAGCTACTATATTTCCTCTCACCATAGTCTTTACAGGCCACCCTTTCAGATTCCAACCCTCATAAACGCTATAGTCAGAAAAACCATCAAGAGTGTGGGCAGAAACTTTGGCTTCCTTTTTTAAATCCACTAAAACTATATCTGCATCAGAACCCTTTTGGATGATTCCTTTTTTGGGATACATTCCAAATATTTGTGCAGCATTGAAGCTGGTCATATGGGCTAGCTGTTGAAGATTGATTTTTCCCTTGTTTACTCCTTCACTTAATAAAATAGGCATCATCGTACCAATTCCTGGAAATCCTGCAAGAGCATCCCATATTGTTTCTCCACCAACTTTTAGCTTTAGACGATTTGCCACATGATCAGTTCCTATAGAATCTATTCTGTTACGTTGTATTTCTTTCCAGACATATTCTATGTCTTGAGAAGAACGTATGGGTGGCATGACTTTGGCAAGGTAACCTTGTTGAGACTCGTGTGATAATGTAAGATAATGCGGACATGTTTCAGTGTTTATTTTTGTTCCATTTTTCTTTTCTTGTGAGATTGCATCAATAGCTGTTTTTGAACCAATATGTACAAAATAGATAGAGCATCCATATTTTCTTGCAAATTCAGATGCTGTTTTTATTGACTTGACTTCAGATTCGACAGGTCTACTTTGTGACCATGCTGCAAGTCCATCCATTTTTTTCTCTTTTGCAGTCTTGATTCCACAGGAACATATTTGATAATCTTCTGCATGAACTAGAACTGTACAATTCAGAGATGCAGCTTTTGCAATAATTTTTTCAATCATGTCCTTTGTCATTTCCACTCTTTCTTCCCTGAGAGATTTTTCTCCAGGTTGCATGTCCATATAGACATGTCCAACTTCATCGCCAAGATTCATGTATATCTTAAATGAAGTTATCCCTTTGCTTTTACAAAATTCCATTTCACCAATCTGATTTGTATGAAGTATAGATGCATGAATGGAATAATCAACATAGTGAGCTTTTGAGCTTGCCAAAAGATGAGATTCTAAATTCTTCTTGTATGAACCGCTTAGTCTGAGCATTCTCATCATTGTAGTTACTCCACCTATTGCTGCAACTTTTGATTCAGAAATGGCAGCTTCATCAATTGGAGAATAAACTCCATAATGTACATGAGGATCAATTACTCCTGGAAGAGAAACAAGACCGTCTCCTTTTATTTTAATATCACATTGTGGAATGTCATTTGTCAGAGCAACAATTTTTCCTTCATCAATTACAATGTTTTTGTCTACCATTACATTTTGAAGAATAACGTGTGATCCCGTAATCACAGTATCAACAGTCATCAAGAATTTTGCTTGAAAACCTAGTATTATTCTTTGAGTAAATGAATAAAAGCAGATACAATTCTTGATAACAAAAGGGCTGGTAGTCTAGGGGTAGTGATGCCGCGTTCGCAACGCGGATGTCGGGGGTTCAAATCCCCCCCAGTCCACTTCTACACACAGTTTGGAACTGATCCTCAAATCACATGACAAAACAAATCTTACAGGACTTGAATCCTTAACCCCAATGTGAAAAATATCAAAGAAATTTTCTGTGAATTATGATTGTGCTTAACATGCCAATAATAACTATCACGTAGACAGCTGAACTAAATTCTGGAATGGAATTTTTTTCATCAATTACTGATGACGTTGTAGAATTTTGGTTTGAAAAGACTTGAATATTTTGGTTGCTTGACTGGTCTATTACATAGACATTCCCAGATGTACCTATCGAAATACCATCTGGATAAACAAAAGTTCCATTAGATTGACCGTAATGACCCCATGAAGTGATGAACTTGCCATCAGACGTAAACTTTTGAATTCTATCATTATTAAGATCAGTTACATACAGATTGTCATTTGAATCGATTGCTAAACCAAATGGTGAGCTAAATTGTCCATTTTCATTTCCAGTGGTTCCCCACTTTGCTATGAATATGCCATCACTTGAAAATTTTTGAATACGGTCGTTTCCCTGATCTGCTACATACACATTATCTGACGAATCTATAGCAACACCTCTTGGTGTATCTAATTGGCCATCTGCTTTTCCGAGAAATCCCCACGTTGTAACAAGCTGGCCATCTGGACCAATTTTTAAAATCACATGTTTGCTTGCATCTGAAACATACACATTATTTGTATTATCAACAGCTATGCCCCATGGAAAGAATGAGCTAAAAACAAACTCGGTGAGAAAATTTCCGTTACTATCAAATTTTTCAATCCTGTTATTGAACTGATCCGTCACATACACATTACCTGAAGAATCAGTAGCAATACTAGTTGGTACGTTAAATTCTCCGTTAGCTTTTCCATACGAGCCCCATGTAGTTATGAATTTGCCATCAGAGGTAAACTTTTGAATTCTATTGTTGTTGGTGTCAACTACGTATACGTTGCCTATGGAATCAGTCGCTATACCTCCAATTGTGTTAAACTGACTATCATTTTGGCCATAAGATCCCCATTGAGTCAGATAAGAATATGTTTCAGACGCATTTGCTACTGGCAGATAATTACATACTAGAAACAACGCACAAATTAACAGCAGACACGAGATTGTAATTTTTGGTGATATTGAATCTTTCAGATTCTCTCTTGACATACTTTTGATTCCAAACTTGGGTATTAATTATTTTTTTCTTTAATCAAGAGATCATTTGAAATATGAATCAAAAGGATGAATCCATCAAACTTGACACTTAATAAATATGTGAATAATTAAAAAAATCAAAATAAAAAATTGGAAAAGTGTCATAGAATATTCGATAAGCTTAAGGGTGGATCTATCAGAACTCAGTTAATTTGAGTGGTAAAATACGTACAATTTTTTCTGGTAATATAGAGTCCAGATGGTTTTTACCTATTCTATTCTTCTCAGGCATAATACTTTTCATTTTAAGAAAACCAATCTTTGTGTTGGTTCAACCTGGTAGGGTTGAAGATGTGGATGTTCTATTAAGAGAAGCTGTCCAGTATTCATGGGCAAGTATTTTTGTTGTTTACAACTTTTACTTGCATTTTATTCCAAGACTTGTAACAATTTTCTCCCTGTACTTGTTTGGCATTGCCAATGTCAACCTAGCAATGAATATTGCAGCAATAATTATTGCAACACTTTGTGCGGTATTTTTTTCTGCCAAACAATTTAGATTTATAATAAAAAACGATATGCTGCGAGCTCTTTGTTCTTTATTTATCATAGCAGCTCCAGGCATGAGTGAAGTTTATTCAAACATTTCAAGTATCCAGTGGTTTTTGAACATATTCACAATGCTATTTACACTATTATTGTTATTCAGATATGAAGAGTATCAAAAACAATCCAAGAAAAAAAAGTATCTCTATGCATTTTTCTGTTCCGCATCATTTCTGTCTTCTGCTTTTTCCATTGTTTTTCTACCTGCATTAATTTATGTCATAATTCGCGAGATTAGAAAAAACAAGCAAGAATTAATTACAATAATTAGTTGTGTAATACCAACAAGTCTACTATTATTACAAACATTAATTCTATATACAAATTATTCTCAACAATTCAAGTCTCCCATTGTTCAGGTTAGTACAGATATCGTTAGATCAACAGTTCAGCAATTTTCCACAAGTGCAATCAAGGTTTTCTATTACAACATTTTCCAACATTTGGGAGAGTGGACGTATATCATACCAATTGGGGTAATTACATTTGTTTTATTAAATTCTGTTAGAAACGGAGTAAAATTTGAAATTTTTGTTCTATATTGCATAACTGCGACATTGTTTTGGTCTGCAATAGTCAGAGGAGGAATGGCAGAGAGATTCATATCATTTGCAATTATATTTTCATTCATACTTGTTGTTAGACAGTTTGACAAGAAAAAATCACTACTTTTTAGATTGATTTTTTTTGTCGTAATGATAATTGTTGTTTCAAATATTGCTTCTGGATTTTTCATATCGTCCTCTGCTGATAAAAACTGGAAATATGTTACAGAACTTTATGATCCATCAGGTAAATACCAGTGCTATGTTGGTGAAGTTCCCCATGGTTGGGCCATTTTAGTTCCATGTTTAAAACCAATGTCAAACAATACAATACCAAGTTCTCCCATATCACCTGGTTCTTCGATAACATTTACGCCTCCAGTAGTATCAACAACTACATCAATAACGTCAAGTTCTTCTTCTATGATATCTGGTCTGGTAGCAACATTTACTGCGACAATATCACCAACACCTAACATTGGTGCAGTACAATTCTACATTGATGATATACAGTCTGGAAGACCAGTAACAATTTTTGGAGGTCAATCTACCTTTAGTACATCTTCATTGCCAGTAGGTTTACACCATATCCATGCATCGTATTCTGGCGCTCCCAACTTTTATGCCAGTACATCTAATCAGACTAGTATCACAGTATTATCAACTTCAGACCTAAAGGGGGCAAATCTTTCAGGTGATAATATGCAAAACATCAACCTATCTGGTGCTAATCTACAAGGAGCCAATTTGTCCGGAGCCAACATGCAGGGAATTAATCTTTCCAATGCCAATCTCCAAGATGTAGATTTGACTGAAGCTGTACTTCAAGGAGCCAATTTGAAAGGAGTAAACTTGGCCGGTGCCAATCTTAATGGCATTGTTTTCTCAGGTGTTGATCTCTCAGATGCCAATCTCAAAGGTGCAAATATCAATGGAGCCAGTTTTGCAGGTGCTATTACTAATGGGTGTAACGGTTGTCCATAAATTAAATAAAAAACAATATACATCTATTACAATTAGTGCATATGATGAAAGTATTCAACGGTAAGACAGCAGCTGATGATTACATGTCAAGTCATACATTGACTTTTTCCACACCTGAGCTTACATTAACTAGATTTGCATTTTGGTTAGGCGATATGGTACCTGATCCAAAAAATCCTGGACAGCAGATGCCTAGAATTATGAATTTTGTAGAAGAGAAAGATTTTGCTCCAACTCCCTTAGTAGATGATGACAAGTTTGTACCAACAGGAGTCTATGAAATCAATCGGTGGTCTTTATGGTAGCGTAAATACTCAGACTGATTCAAACTCAAAATTCTGTTCAGAGTGTGGCTCAAAATTATCAGCAATTGCCAAATTCTGCACCGAATGCGGTGCAAATCAAGATTAATTCTAGAATAATTTTTTTTATTGCTGAATTTTATTTCCGCATTTGGGACAAAATTTTGCATTAGCTTTTACAGCAGAACCACAGGAATTACATGCAAGACCACTGTCTAAACTTTGTTTTGGCATTAGTGCCGGATCTGGCGGTGGTAAAACACCAGGTGTTGAGAAAGCTGCGGCAGCTGATATAATAGATGGAGGTTGGCCAAGTCCTGGCAAAGTTGATGATGTTACTTGAGATGACTGCGATCCCATACCTGGAGGCATTGGACTTGCCATGGTTGAACCAGAAGTACGACCACTTGATATTTTATCAAGTGATTTCTTTAGCTCAAAGATTACTTTGACAGATAGAAATTCTAATGACGAATATGATACAACATAATCACCTAGTTTCGCAAAAAATTCCTTGTCTGTTAACTTTCCCTGCTTGTACATTGTATTAGCATCAAGAAATGATTCATAGTATCCTTGAGTATCATTTAGTAGATTTTGTAGTTTATCAAATAAGAGGTTTAGAGTATCAATATCTCCAAATGACATGTGGACTGTTTCCCTGACCGGTATTAATTATTTTAGATTGAAAAAAGAAGATAAGATTTAGATTTTTGACAGGGCGCTGTCTATCATATTTTTATAGGATCCTTTTGATGCAGCACCTACTTGTTGTGCTACAATTTGACCTTTACTGAATAATGCAAGGGTCGGTATACTAAAGACGTTGTACTTTGATGCAGACTCGTTGTTTTCATCAACGTTAACCTTCACAAAGTTGATCTTTCCTGCATATTCACCTGCTAGCTCTTCTATTACAGGACTTACCATCCTGCATGGGCCACACCATT
The DNA here is from genome assembly GCA_963824385.1 of uncultured Nitrososphaerota archaeon. Taxonomy (GTDB): domain Archaea; phylum Thermoproteota; class Nitrososphaeria; order Nitrososphaerales; family Nitrosopumilaceae; genus Nitrosotalea. The sequence continues at coordinate 12,263 of CAWGPD010000003.1, read as the reverse complement.
CAGCCCAAAAATCTACAAACACGGGAATCGGAGAAGCCATTACTTCTTTGTCCCAGTTCTTAGAATCTACTGGTTTTGCTTTATCCATACATTATAAAATTGTGAATCCCTAAATATATTGAACGGTTTGCTACCAGCGACTTCTTAGACCATAGTATTTCTTATCGTCTGTTCTTCTACGATCGCCCCTTCTATCATCTCGTCTATCATCACTTCTACCATATCCACCACCAGATCTGCCATAACCTCCACCAGACCTGCCATAGCCACCACCGCCCCCAGATCTGCCATAACCTCTTCTATGACTTACTTCTCTCTTCAATGGATCAGGGATATTGACTATAATTCCTAGTTCTTTGTTAAGATCTATCATCTGAACCTTAGTTTGTCGTGATATTGCCTTGAAATCACCTATTGAGGAATAAGATACTAGGGTAATAGCTCTGCCTTTTTCTCCTGCTCTTGCGGTTCTTCCAATTCTATGGAAGTATACCAAATCCTGATTTGGAACATCATAGTTTATCACTAGTGCAACTTTTGGTACATCTATACCTCTAGCTGCTACGTCAGTAGCCACTAAAATGTCCGCTTTTCCTTTCTTAAACATGTACATTGCTTTGTCTCTTCTAAATTGGGACATGTCACCTTGAATTGAAACTACGTTGAATCTTCCTTGCTCTAGCTCATGAGCAACTCTTCTTGTTCTATCTTTTGTGGAACAAAAAACAATTGCTTGACCAGCACCATTTTCTTTGATAAATTTGAACAAGTAATCAGTTTTTTCCCTATCTTTTATTACAAGAAATGCCTGTTCTATTCCCTCTCCACTTAGATCATCTGAATCGATGAATATTTTTTGTGGATTTCTCATATACTTTTCTGCCAGCATCAATATTGCAGCTGGCATTGTTGCCGAAAATAATCCATTTACATGATCCTCTGGAACTAGATCCAAGATGAATTTAATATCGTCAATAAATCCCATGTCAAGCATTGTGTCTGCTTCATCAAGAACAACCCATTTTACTTTCTGTAATTTTATTGAGCCACGTTTGATGTGATCAATAAGACGTCCAGGTGTAGCAACTACAATTTCTACTCCTCTACGAAGTTCGTCTAGTTGCACATTCATACTTTGACCACCATAAATGGTTACACTTCGAATTCCTGAATGCCTTGAAAATTTTACAATCTCATCTGATATCTGTACTGCAAGCTCTCTTGTTGGAGCAATGATGAGTGCTTGTATTCCAGCTTTTGGAGTGATATTTTGTATTATTGGAAGAGAGAAAGCAGCTGTCTTTCCTGTTCCAGTATGCGCCTGACCAATAACATCTTGACCTGAAAGAAATACTGGAATTGCACCTGCTTGAATAGGAAATGGCTCTTTGAAACCCATTTCATTAAGTGCAGTAAGTATTGTATCCTTTAGTCCTAGTTCTTCAAATTTTGTCAAATTTATTCATCATCTTTTTATTGAAACGACAGAGAAAAGTTTGATCACCTATTTCCGTCTATTTTTGTTTAATATTGCCCTCTGGCTCTAATAACTCTTTCCAAATTATTGAAAAAAAGTAGATAATTTTTAAAAATTGTATAATCTCTTGCTCTGGTACGTAGTATAGAATTGACCAATCAAAATGATATACATAATTATCTGACATCTTGTAGATTAAAGCATGAGTAGCGAACTTCGATTAAAAAAATTAAGAGGATCTGGAGGTTTTATCATGGCAACAGTAAATGATGATCAGCAAAGGAAAGGCAGCCTTGGTGGACCAGATTTGTTTCTTGCCCCAATTGGTCGTCTAGATTCAGAAAAAATTTCAAAGTATTTTTGCAATACATGTGAAAAAGAATACGAAGGAAGTCCAAAGATTGAATTTGAAAATCCAAATGAAACAGTAGCAGAAAATCTTGTTTTGTTGGAAAAAGGACAATACATCTGTACCACTTGCGGGTCAATTCTTGCAGAGTATAGAAATTTTAGCAAGCCAGATGAAGCTGCCTCAGTTGGAGTTGCAATACCTGTTACTAATACCAATATTGTAACATCACCTACAGCTCAAAACGTAGAATCACAAAATCAGCCTAAAACTTCTAGCATAAAGACACTTAACTCAATTACAGGTTTAGGAGTGTATGATACTGAAGCAAAAAGAGTTGGAGTGGTCAAAGAGATGGGCATGCAGCCAGATCATTCAAGCATAGTTCTGGTTGTAACAAAAAATGATGGAACAGATGTTACAATAAAGTGGGACGAAATAAGAAAGATTGGTGAGATTGTACTGCTTGGGAGCTCACTTGGTGAAAATAATTTAAAATGTATCAAGTGTAATTATACCAATAACCAAGGCTCAAAGTTCTGTGAAAGTTGCGGTAACAAGATAACATAGAGAATCATTGTTAAGTAAGATTTATCTTACGATTTTAAAGGACTAGAAACAGTTGAGTAAACTTTCTCTTAAATCAGGCATTGTCAAGGATATTGTAATAGTAGTAATAGGTATTGCAATAATTTGGATTGGTCTTCGAGTGGCCTTTGGAACAGAAAATCCATTTTATGTTGTCTCAAGTGGAAGCATGATACCAAATCTGAACATCTTTGATGTTATTGTGGTTCAAGGACATGTAAGTTTTGATCAATTAAAAGTTGGAGATATCATAGTATTCAATAGACCAATCATACACGATAAGGTGATAGTTCATAGAGTTGCAGAGATACTTAACAAAGATCCTTTGGTAATCAGAACAAAAGGAGATGCAAATCCTGGATCAATACCTGGAACTGACTATCCAATTACAAAGGGCGATTACATTGGAAAAGTAGAATATGTCATTCCTCAGATAGGTTATGTCACAAGGATACTTACTCCCCCAATTAATTACATCATAATAGCTGTCATTGTCGGAATAATGTTAGTAAAACAATTTGGAAAACCAAAGACCAGTATAGAAAATTGGTCTGATAAAACGTCAGAGCAAACAAAAGATTCTAACGAATTGACAGACAAGTCAGATATGAAAAATTTGTCAAGTGATCCATACTTATCAAAGGACTCGAAAGAATTTTCCAACTTGGATGACAATCTTGGAAAGACTCAGAACATCCAAGACAAAGATTCAGATAAAAAATAAGTTCAAGTAAATTTTTACTATTTTCTCATCTTGAATACACGTTGAAAGTAATCAGATTGTTCAGGCTCTGATTCGATATTTTCTTTTACATTTGCAAGATTTTTAGCAAGTTTCTTTTTGTATCCAAGCTGCATTTGACGTGCGATATTGATTCTTTGAGCTTGTGGCGAACCCGCACCATGCATGGATTCTGTAAGATAACCTACTGCATTTCTGCCCAAAGTCATATTTTCTATGAGTCTTAGGATTCTGAATCTATCTTCGGGGTCAACACCTTTTCGTCCTCTAAGATATTTCTTTAATATTGGACCTGTAACCGGATTTCTCAGATCTTTCTCAGATGGAAGTGTAACAACAAGACCGCCAGCAATATCCTGTGCTAGTCTGCCAATTTCATATGGAAATCTAGTTACATTATGTTTGGTAACGTTGGCCAGCATCTCATCATTTTGCCATACACCGGATTTTGTTTGATGAGCCTGAAATGAAGAAGCTATACCAGATGCATATATTGTTTCATTGAGATGAGTCATCTCTACTAGTTTATCCTTAATGTGAGAAACGTTAGGTACTCCGTTATAATCAGCTATTGCTGCAGCTGCACCGATTAGAACATCACCCAAGCCTGTCTTGCAGACATAAGCTTCGTCGATGATAACAAGTAAATCTCTCTACAAGCATTGAAGCAAATTCATATTCGCCAAACATAAACACCTTGTCCCACGGAATGAAAACTTTGTCAAAAATGATTAGTGCTTCTTGACCTGCAAATTTTGAATTTCCTGAATCAATATCTCCTTCCTCCATACTTCGTGTATCACATGACTGACGTCCGTAGATGTATGTGATTCCAGGAGCATCAGCAGGCATTGCACCCACTATAGCATAGTCTTTGTCTTTTTCTAGTAATCTCATGGTGGGCATTACTATAATCCAGTGCGAGTTTATACAACCAGTCTGGTGAGCCTTGGCTCCAGTTACAAATATTCCCTTGTCATTTTTTTCTACTACACGCAAAAATACATCAGGATCTTCCTGCTCATGGGGCGATTTGCTTCTATCTCCTTTTGGATCAGTCATGGCACCACCTATGACAAAATTCTCTCTCTGAACCATCTTGATAAATTCAACTAGTCGTTTATGATAATCAGTCTTGAATTTTTCATCAATTTCAAAAGTTACAGAATATAACGAGTTTAATGCATCCATTCCAACACATCTTTGAAAACAAGTTCCGGTAAGTTGCCCAAGTTTTCGCTGCATCTTGTTTTGATTTACTAGATCGTCTGCACTTTCTGCAATATGTAAGAATCTATTAACTTGCAAACCAGTGATAGAAGATTTTGCACTTGCAATCTCGCTTTCTTTTTCTGCAAGATCATATGTCTCTGCTACTGCATTTATTGAAGGTCGAATCATCGGATGATCTACAGGTTCTTTTACAAGTTCTCCAAAAAGGTAGACCTTCATGTTACGGCCTCTAAGACTTTGGATATACTCAGAAGCTGTCCTAATTGGCATATCTGCTAATTCCTTTACAAGTAATATAAATATTATAACAAAATTTCAAGTCTTTAGGCAAGTCCAATTCTCACATCAACGACTTTGCAACCCTTACCTTTTTCAAACACAAGAACTGGATTCATGTCAAGCTCTTTGATCTCTTGAAAATCAGTTACTAGCTGAGAAATTCTTTGAATACAGTCTGAAAGTTTGTTTATATCAGATGGTTTTTCTCCTCGGACACCTTGTAACAACTTGTTTGTCTTGATGGAATTTATCATATCATCTGCCTCAGAATCTGTAACTGGTGCAACTCGGAATGTTACATCTTTTAGTACTTCGACATAAATTCCGCCCATTCCAAACATAACTACAGGTCCAAATCCTGGTTCTTGTTTTGAGCCTACAATAGTTTCTTTTCCGCCCTTTACCATCTCTTGAACTAGTACACCTTTTATCATGGCTTTCTTGTTGTATTTTTTTGCATTTTTTATTATTTCTTTAAAGGCCTTTTTGACTTCTTGTGGAGTTTTTAGTCCCACTTTGACTCCACCAGCATCAGACTTGTGAATAATTTGTGGCGAAGCAATCTTCATTACAATCGGATATCCAATTTTTTTTGCTGCCAGAATTGCTTCACGCTCTTTTGTAGCAAGAATACTCTTTGGTACAGGAAAACCGTATGCCTTCAGAACTTCTTGTCCTTCTTCTTCTAACAGATTAATTCTTCCCTCTGATCTGACCTTGGCAAATATTTGTTCTACCTTTTTCTTGTTTACTTTGAATTGTCGTATCTTTCCTTCTTGTGTTTGTGACCAATGAGAAAATCTTAACATTGCCTTGAGTGCCCTTATTGCTTTTTCTGCATAACCATAATACGGGACTCCACCTTCTGCCAGAATTTCTTTATTCTTTATTCCCTCGTCAAGACCCATCAAACTTGCGAGAATTGTTTTATTGTATTTTTTTGATGCAGTAACAATGACCTCAGCAAGCTTGTTGTAATCAAGTGTAGCTGATGGCGTACACATTGCTATAACTGAACCAACATTTGGATGACCAAGTACAAGATTCAGTACGTGTTCAAACCTAATAAAATCTGCATCACCTACAATATCTACAGGATTTCTAGAATTTCCCCATGGAGGTATAACTGCATTAATTTGCGGACGTATGTCATCTATGTTTGCCATCTTGATCCCCATCTTGGAGCAAGCATCAGTGGAAATAATTGCAGGCCCTCCTGCATTTGATACTATGACCAGATCTCCCCTGAGAGGTAATGGTTGCTTTGAGAAAGCTACAGCATAATCAAATAATTCTTCCATCGTATCTACCCTAATTGCACCTGATTGTGTCAACAGCGCATCATAGATTTCATCTGAACCCATTAGTGCACCGGTATGTGACATGGCTGCTTTTGCACCCTCTGGACTTCTACCAGATTTTAGAACAAGTACGGGTTTTTTTAGTTTATTCAATCTTGTAATCTGCTTACATATTTTCAAAAATTCTTTTCCATTACCAATATCCTCAAGATACATTACAATTACTTTGGTCTGTTCGTGTTCAGCAAGCATTTTAAGAATATCAACTTCGTGGAGGTCTACTTTATTTCCCATGCTAATTACAGAAGAGAAACCAATTCCTTGAGCACTGGCATCTTCTACAAGTGCTGCACATATTGCACCACTTTGAGAGACTAGAGCAATTCCACCAGACTTGGGAGTAACTTTGAGGAAAGTAGAATTCATCATTGTTTGTGGTGCTAAATTCATCACACCAAGACAGTTTGGTCCTATAATTCTGATATTATACTGCTTGGCAATCTCTGCAAGTCTTTTCTCAAGTTTTGCTCCTTCTTCGTTGACTTCTTTGAATCCAGCTGTTACGACAATTGCTCCCTTGATTCCCTTTTTACCACATTCTTCAAGCACTGTTGGAACTATGTCATTTTTTGTAACTATAACTGCAAGATCAATGTCTTCTTTTACATCTAGAACACTTTTGTATGCTTTTTTATCAAACACGGTTTCTCTTGTTTGGCTAATTGGGAGAATTGTTCCTGTATACCCATTAATTATATTGGATGTAATCGCACTTCCTACACTTCCTTCCTTGTCTGAAGCTCCGATTATAGCAATAGATTTTGGAGATAGGAAAATTGACTCGCTCATTTAATGAGATCGACTCGGATGGATTTGTATAATAAGTTTATCCAAGAGAATTATTGATCTTTAGTGGACTGGCACTTAGCTGCCAAGCATTTTTCCAGCAAGATTTTCATTTCTTGGAATCCATTTTATTGTTAGATTTGCAAACTTGGGTATCAGTTCCCATGCTTCCCTAGCAAGACTTCGTAATTGTTCGTTGTTTATAGCATATTCATGATTTAATTGTGAAACAGTATTTTTAGAGTCGCTATAGATGACAATCTCATCCATATTATCTGCAAATTTTTTTAGAACATAAATTATTGCCATATATTCTGCCTGGTTGTTTGTTATCTCGGATTTTTTCTCATAGAAAGATTCTCCAGTCTCTTTGACAAAATAGCCAAAGCCAGAGTTTGCTCCTCCTGAGCCGTCAACAAATATGCTAAGGACCATCTTTGTACAGCCTCATAAATTTTACACTCAGGTTTATGGTAATCATGTAGATAACAGTCGATATAGATTGTGATACCAGTGATGCAATATAGGCATGATATGAATTTGTTAGTAGATAATATTGTAAAGTCCACCTGCAGACTGTATAAACAACCTCACCTATTCCAAGTGAAGATATCAGTTTTATCAGATCTCTTCTAAGACCTGCCTTGTCCACCTCTCCTGTTTTTAAAAGATATTTTTTCTTGTTGTCAAAATAATAAAGCGTTCCAAAAGTTGAAAAATATACGATATAGTCAGTACCTAAAGTTATGGTAGCATTTACATAATTTAGTTGGCTAGAAAACAATTGTGCAATAATTGCCGAAACAACAACTGATACTAGAAATCCAAGGAAAATATTCTTGTTAAGTTTTAGATATTCCTTGTACTGCTGCTTCACAGACTGTTTTTGACTCTCTTACAAATAAATCAAGTCTATTGCAGAGTTATTCTTAGCAATACCAGTATTCCTGCAAGTTCTGCAACATGTACTGCAAGTAAATATGGCAATAGTGCTGGTCCATATAGCTCCATCATTGTAAAGTATGCATAGACTCCAATTACGTTATGCAAAAACAATAGGCTTGCAAAAAATATCATTCCAAGCGGCAGTTGTGCCTTTGTTCTAGAATACATCTTGGCAAAGACTCCAATTAATATTCCAAGTGCAATCAAGTTTGCTCCAGATACGATTGTGCTTGCAGTCATCATTGGTTCCATTTGAAAAACTATTCTCCACTTTCCTTATGTACTTTTTTCCAATTTGCTTACAATTTCATCAAAGACATCCAAGTTTACCTCAAGAAATGTAGATATGAAAAATGTTGCACCATACTTGTCACCCACGCGAGTTATCATATTGTTCTTCTCAAGCACTCCCACATGGTGTTGTATTGCCTTGTAGTCAAGATTCATCTCTTTTGCAATCTGGTTTGCGTTGAGAGGTTTATTCCTAATAAGAGAGATAAATCGAATCCTGTTTAATCCGCCCTTTGAGCCCATAAAGATAAACCACAGCAGGCGTTTGGCATAGGGATCTGTTGGCATGTTCGTATTTGGTCAGTTAATAGATCTTTTATCTTCTACTCCTAGTCAAGGATAATCATTATTGAATTATTATGAAATTTTAAGCATTTTTGCTAAAATAGAGATCGAATAGATGATAAGATAGATTGGATAGATGAATACAATGTTTGATTATGATTATCCGCTGTATAGGCCTCCGTCTGAAGCAAGGTCATTAATCTTCCAAGTGACTCTAGGATGTTCATTTAATCAGTGTTCGTACTGTAACATGTATCGCTCAAAGGAATATTCTGAAAGACCTTGGGAGCAGATTAAGGCAGAGATTGATCTTGCTGTAATACACATGCCAAACAGTAAAAGAATATTTCTTGCAGATGGAGATGCACTAAACTTGCCAACTGATAGAATGTTGCAGATTTTAAACTATATCCGAGAAAAATTTCCAGGCTATGAACGCATATCATGCTATGCCATGCCACAAAATATTTTAAAAAAATCTGCTGAAGATCTCAGAAAATTATATGATGCTGGACTGACAATGTTTTACATAGGAATAGAAAGTGGCTCAGACATAATTCTAAAAAAAGTTACAAAAGGAGCAACTGGTCAGACAATCATAAAGGCCTGTCAAAAGGCAAAAGATGCTGGATTTACAATATCATGCATGATTATTCTAGGCCTAGGTGGAAAGACTTACTCTAAACAACACATAGAAGATACTGCCAAAGTTTTGAGTGCATCTGCACCACATTATGTTGGTACACTTACTCTACATCTAGAAGATGGAATTCGTGATGAATTTTTAACAAAATTTAAGGAACCGTTTTTGCCAATTGATGATTCTGAGGCATTAAACGAGTTAGAACTGCTTATTTCAAAAATGGAACCTAGTAGTGAGGTTGTATTTCGTGCAAACCACGGATCTAATGCATATCCAATAGGTGGAACTTTTCCACAAGACAAACAATCCATGCTACAGAAAATTTCTCATCTAAGGGCACATCCAGAGTTGTGCAGGCCAGTAGGCCTTAGAGGATTTTAAGTGGGTCCACAGGGAAATTCTTGTCTTCAATAATATTTTGAAGACTGTTGTTTGAAATTACATGAACCATGGCAGTGTAATAACATTCTAAGATTTAACTTTGTCTCATCATGAAATTTATTTTATAATATTTTGTACACAACTGGATCTATGAAAAATACTAGTGTTAGTAATAATTGTGGACTTATCTTTACATAAAATTAGAATCTAATTGAAAAATGAATTCAAAGTTTGGATCGGGCCGGACACGCTACTGTATAGTGCATTTTTTGGTTCCACCGGTTTATAATAAGTTTAATTAATTACTGCTAAAGATTCCTCCACTAAATAATTCAATAAAATTTAAAGAAACATAAATTTTGGAAGTTACATTTTGTTAAATTCGTCTTCATCAGAATATGCTCGTTCAGCATGTTCTTCTATGTCAAGTCCAGCTTCTTCCACTTCAGGCGAGACGCGGATTCCAACCAATACTTTTATGACTTTTAATATTATCCATGTGCCACCAAATCCCATAATTCCTGCAACTGCAACACCTACAGCTTGAATTGCCAATTGTTGTGGATGTCCAAACAATAACCCGTTTACGCCAGCAGGATTTATCGCCAAACTTGCAAATAATCCTATTGCCATGGAACCAACAATACCAGCAAGACCATGAACGGAACTTACATCCAAAGCATCATCTATCTTTAATTTTTCTTTCAAGAATAAGACTCCAAGATATGATACAAGACCTACTGCAATTCCTATCACAAATGCATGTTCTACACTTACAAATCCTGATGCAGGGGTAATTCCAGCAAGTCCTGCAATTGCACCATTAATTGCAGCGATCACACTTGGTTTTCCAGTTCGCATCCATGAGAGTCCTACCCAGATCAAGGCTGCAATCACTGATGCTATCTGAGTGTTGATTATTGTAATTCCTGATAATGCACCAGCAGAATATGCACTTCCAGCATTGAATCCAAACCAACCAAGCCACAAAAGTGAGGATCCCAATACTGCAATTGGAATGCTATGTGGTACCATGATAGAATGACCATAATGTAATCTCCTTCCTAGGACAAGTGCAGCTGCCAGTGCTCCCATTCCTGCACTAGTATGTATGACTATGCCTCCTGCAAAGTCAACCACACCAAGTTTACCAAGCCATCCGCCACCCCAGATCCAATGAACTAATGGATAGTAGATCAGTACGCTCCATGCAACAATGAAAATTACAAATGAACTAAATTTCATTCGTTCAGCTATTGCGCCTGTTATAAGCAGGGGGGTAATCACTGCAAACATCATCTGGAATTTTGCAAACAAAAGCCCCGGTATGGTGGGAGCGTAATGAAGTCCTTTGTCTTGTGGAACATTATTTAAAAATGCCCAATCCAGACTTCCAGACAGTCCAGAACCTGTATCTGGTCCAAATGTTAAACTGAATCCAAAGGCAAACCACATTACACTCAAAATTGCCAATCCGAAAAAGATCTGCAGGAATATAGAAACTGTATTTTTCTTTCTCAATAATCCAGCTTCAAACATTCCAAGAGCTGGAATCATAAGTAATACCAAGCTAGAGGCTATGAGCATCCATGCGGTGTCACCCGAATCTAATGGCAAGAATTTTTCTCTGCCTTGGCACAATATTAAAGTGTTAAGTTTAATTTTCTATGTTAGAAATTTTTCCAAAGATTTTTAAGAGATTTTTATTTTGTAATATTTCTTGCTTAAACTACAAGTAATATTGCCAATAAATGACATCAGGGAGATCAGCGAGGAATTAAAAAAAATAGATGTAGGCGGTATCACTGTCTTCAAAGGATGGGGTCGAGGAAAGAGCATTCCATCAGAAATTCATTCATCAAAAGGAACTGAAATATTCCTACCTGAATTTAGTTCAAGATACATACTTGAGGTAGTCATTCCGGAAAGTAAAAAGGATGACGCTGTCAACATTATTCGTTTGAATTCTAAACTAGGAAAAATTTTTATCACATCAATTTCCGAGGCATTAGATATCCCTTCTGCAAAGAAAGGCGAAGCGATAATTTAGTAAGATTTCTCCGTTGGAATTCTGTGATTAGCCAGAAGATATGGAAAAGAATTCGCTTATGTGGAAAAAAGTTGTTTCTTGGCAGAGCATATCAAATGCTGTTGTTCACATATCACAAGTACCTGTATTGGTGATAAAATAATGTCAATTTACTCTACTTTGGTCATCATTTCTTTTGTTTAATATTTCGTGTATAACTCATTCTTAGAATTTTAAATCCTAAGAAAATTCCTAAAGAAATGTTTACAAATCCAAGTGCTGTTAAAATGAAATTTGGTTTGGTAAATATAATTAATCCTAAAAAAACTCCCCAAAACCCTGCAATGAGAAAAAGTAGTGTTATAATTATAAGTTTACTACGAGAGGGAGAGTAATTCATTAATTGTTTTATCGATGTTACATTAATAAAAATTAAGAGAACTATACTCATACTCGTTAAAGTTACAGAAAATAAAAAATACCTTCTAGAAGACATCAAACTTCAAACTTTAAAAAACTGGTGTAGGTCGACTGATAGCTGGAGGAATGAGAGATGGAGTGGAATCATTAGAGGGTTTGAAAAAAGATGGAGCTATTATTCATGAACTTGGCACTAGAGGTGAAACTCAGACATGATTTTGATGACGAGTTTGGAAAAGTAGACTTTGTGGTATTTTATCGTGGGAAGATAATCATCATGAGCTTTCCATTTGATGATAATGTACTCTATGTATCTGCCGAAAAGCAAATTGATTTTAAGAAAATCCCATTTGAAATTCTTAAAATAATGGACAAATAAATTCAGGAATAATTTTACAAGGATATACATTACAATCAAGACAGTAATTATTCCCAATTATCAAGCAGTTTCAAA
>CAWGPD010000002.1:0-322419 GCA_963824385.1 uncultured Nitrososphaerota archaeon | reverse complement strand
TTATTCCAGAAAAGCACAAAAGTACGGGCCAAAAGAAAAAAACACATTATCAATTACAATACCCTCAGAGTATGCAAGACATCTTGGCATAGTCAGGGGCATGAAGCTTTTCTTCAGGCTTGAGGATAACGAAATCATCATATCAAAAGAAGAACCTGTTAGATGTAACCATGAAAAGATCTGCAATGACTTGGACAGCAAGCCAAGCTCAGGTCTTGATGCCTTGAATGAAAAAAGAGACATGATGACAGAAGCTATTGCTGAACAGTACCTAGAATCCCAGTTTGAGGTATAATGATACCATTGCTGTTATTTTTCTGCCACGATTTCAAGTAAGCGACTCATGCCAAGCACATTGCTAAAGACAGGATCCTGTGAGATGACAAGATTTGCGTTCCTTACTCTTTGTTGCACTCCTGGTAAAGCCCATCAATGAGGATACCGCCACCTGAGATTATCACGTCTGGTTTTCCCGTAGACTGTCTTGGAATCATCTTGCTGATATCATCAAGCTCATCAGATATCAGGTCTGCCAAAGCGCATACTCTAGTTCTGGATATCTTGCAATTTTTGATATCAACATAGGCAAGCTTGTCTGTGGTATCATCAAATAGTAAAAAGTCAACTGCGTTCTTGAGCGACCTGCCAAACTCTGCCCTAAGATCTTTGTAGCAGACAATCTCGGTGGTACCCTGCCCTATCGATATCACTATTCCCTCACTCCTGCCTTCGCATACAAGCGTACCAATGCTTTGGCTTACCACCAGACATCTTGCTGGTTTGATGGCAGATTTTACAAGCCTTCGCAGCTCTTCTTTTTGAGACCTGTTTCCGTACGGTATTCCCGTTATGACTGTCACACTTGAAAGATCCTGTTCTGATATATCCAGCCTTTTTACGGACTCGTGTACCAGTGCCTTGAATGGTTTCTCCAAGAGAGGCATTCCTTCCGAGACTCCGCGCAGAACCACTGCAGTAGGGTAGGCCTGCATCTCAATTGCCTTTTCGCCAACAGCTTCTATGATCCTATTTCTTTTTTCGTCTACACTTTTACCCATTATATCATCATCCAGTCTGGATGGTTCCCTGTATCCATAAAGGGAAGGAAACTTTACCTTTCTTTCTCCATAGGAGGCCTTGACAAAACCGCTGCCCATATCAAGTGCAAGCACCGGCTGCTTTTTGTTTGGGATTGTTTCGTTTTCATTCATTGTTCTCAGATACACAAATGCCTGAAGTTTATAAGGCATAAAATGCAACGAGATGAACTGCATAGATGCAATAGTTCTTTGTTGATATCTCAGAGATAAATCAAGTCACGTCAGAGACTTACAAAGTTGGACAAGTCTCTTTTTCTCGTCCTCTTCTTTTCTTACTATCTTGTTGTATTTTTTTAGGTTGAGGTATTGTTTTATGTTACATTCCAGTATCTCGCGCAAGACCTCAGGTCCCAGGGCATCAAGACTCCCATGATTTATCGCCATGTTCTGCCCTGTATCGGGAAGATCGTGTATCTGACCTTTTGGTAGGATTTGGTGGAAGTTTGTATTCTTCTACTTGGTTTCTTGTGAGTGCTATCTTTTCCACTTTGACATTGACATGAAAGCGATTCAGTCTTTCCTGTATGTCTCGTACCATGTCTTCACCACTTGGGTCATGGTCTCCAAGGTATAGAATAACGCAATTCTTGTGTATACCATATGCCTGTCTTGTCATACGTTGAGCAGACTCGAATATTGCACTTGCAGAAGAATAGCCGCGATTTACAAGAAGATTGACATGGTATTTTCTGGTTATTGGCTCTATCACGCCAGACAATGCATCTTTTTCTACCCAGACCTCGATGTAGTAATTTTGATTTTTCCACCTGTCGAGTCTGTAGGAATTTGCAGCTGCCATTGCAAACTCTTGCAAGTTTTCAAAGTGAGCAGGAATCCTTGACACTCTCCCTCTGTCCTCTATTGCATCCCAGTCAACTATTCCTGCCATCCTTGCATCCGTAAGTAATCGGCTGAGTTTTTTGTATTCCCTTGGTAGATTCTCCACAATATTTTTTGAAACAAGTTGATAATACAACTGCCTTAGTGTCAGTGAGTAACCCTTGTTTTGGTACTCGGAAATTACTTGGGTTACCTTGTCTAGCAAGGCTGCTGTTCTGCCACTGAATCTTTTTTTAATAAAATTAATTCTTGTCATAAAAATATTGCAGGTTACATTACCACAACAGGCTATTATCATTTTTGAAGTCATCAAGCTTGACTGGATGTCAAGAGCCATTACATCAAGCGATCAAGTAAATGATGATACCCTCTTGACTAAAATAAAATAATTCCTGAAAAAGATAAAAAATTGGAATATCGACAGATAAGTTTCACAACTAGCTGGGCAAGGTATAATGTATCCCTGAAACTACCTTAGTTAGTTTTTCAGACAAGCTGCAGTGCCATCTCAAGTGTCTCTCTGCATGCCTTCTCTGCAGCAGAGTCACTATCAACTAATGCAAGTGGAGTTGTGACACCCCTAAACTCTTTGAGATTCTCAGTAGATATTACCGTAGCCCAGACTCGACCGTTTGCAATGTTTCGCACAAAGAGAATCATGGAGACGTCAAACTTTTTTGCAGTCTTGATCTCTGCCAGCAGCTTGATCTTTCCAATCCACCTCTGCTTTGTCGAGCCATAGACTGAGAGGGTCAGAGACTTGAAGGCACCTACACACTTTATTGTACCATCAATGTGAAATTCAAAGTCAGGTGTTCCATTGAGCAGACTGCACTTGTGATTCTTGCCTTGCAAGGAAAGATATTCTGAGAACCGTAACTGCTCCTGGTTTCCCATCTCCCTGTTACGAAGACCATCCTCTCGTGTCAGTTTATGTGCATGGTTAGACTTTTGGCCACTTTGGTCGATTTGTTGTGATTGCATATCCAAAGGCTCTATTGCCCGTGTTTCTTTTGACCCCGATGCTGTATCATCCTTATTTGCTGTACTAGTTTCATACAAGTCAGATTCTAGATCAAGTTGATCCAAAAAGACATCCAGTCTGTCCAAAAGTAATTCTGCTTGTTGCGCAAGTTTTGTTTGTATTTCGGAATTGTCCTTGTGTTCGTTTAGCCAATTATCATATTGGCCAACAATCAGTTCATACTTTTCATCCCGGAATGCCATATCAGATTTCATTCCATTCAAGGCCTGTTCTGCATACTCTACACTTTTTCTCAATTCAGCGAATGAATCATCATTACTGAGTATAGCCTCTGCCAAAAAGGTGGTCATGTTGGTATTTCTCTGCAGGGTTTTATGTACTGCCGACAGTTCATCTTTTAGCGGCTTGAGCATCTCTTCTGATTGCCTATTTGCTATTTTCACAACATCGGACTCTCTGCCTTGGATTAGACTGGAATGCTCAAGCATCCTGTGATATAATTTCCAGGATGCAAACAATGAAGCTGCCAGTGAGCCAATCCAGATAACCACAAAAGTAGACGTGGCTGTTGACTTGTCAAATAACTGGTCATATATTAACATCAACACAAATGAAATGGCAAGAAAGATTCCTGAAATCGAAAGTATTCTTCTTAGAGATTCTCCCAATGCATACATGCTCAAATGGCTTCCAACATCCAGTATGATATAGAATATCAGAATACCAGCAAGTCCCTCTTTTGCTACATCTAGTTGGTTTGCATCTAAACCAATCAAGTTCATTGCATTTCAAAATATGTATATTATTTAAGGAGCAAAACAGCTGTTACTTTTAAAAACTCCAAATTGTAGACAGTGTAGACAAATAATGTCTACATTGACTAGAGTATAAACAAGACAGTACAGTACTGACAAGTTATCTAGTTTTGATAACCAGAATTTTAGTTCTTAAATAGAAACTGGATCTTGTCCTGTAATGTCGACAACATCTTCCAAATCATTACAAGATGAGCTTGACAGACTCAAGTCCATTACAGGAATCAAAAAAGAGATCAGGATAATCTGGTCTCCAAGACAGAATGGGAAAAAAGAAGGTGAAGTTATAGGCAATACAATCTACATCTATTCCACAAGCTCTCATATGGCACTGGAAACTCTGAGACACGAATTTTTTGATCTAATTGTTAGCAATGCAATCAAACCATACATGAATCTGGTAAATGCCCTATTGTCAGTCATCGGAGAGAGCTCCTACAAGAGCAAAGAGGAGACTGTCGAGTCCTTGTTGTTGCTGTGTCAATCTACAGCAAATGGGCACCTTGCATCTTGAAAGATTCTGTGTATCCATCTGTTCCAATTTTAAAGATGAATTTGTTACGCCAAAAGGCGTTACGCCAGATGGCGTAATATGTGACTGTTTTAGTTGCAACACAGTTATGCATTATTAATTTCCCCAAACCCTGTAAAGTTTAAATCCTGTAAAGGTTACAGTATAGTGTGTCGTTTACGCTATATTCAGTAACCGGAAATGACTTCATAGGAAGAGAAGAACTAGTTGGCGAATTAACAAGAGAGCTCTCCTCCAAGAATAAAATCGGTTTCTCGTTGTCAGGAATAAGGCGTATAGGAAAAACAAGTATACTAAAAGAGGTTGAAAGTAGATTGACAAAACAGCGCATACCTGTTATCTATATCTCAATATGGAGAATCTTGCCAACTACTGTTGATGAATTTACAAGAGTATTGGATAGAGTTGCATTAAGTGCATTTGAACATAAACTACCAAAGAAATTCAAATTTGAAGAGCTTCTAGTAACTGGCGCAAAAGCATTAGGCAATTTTCTTTCTGGCCTTAATTTATCTGCCAAAGTTGCAGAAGATCTCAAGCTATCCTTATCATATATCAAAAAAGAATCAGAGGATGTCGAGGAAGCTGTTACAAAATCTATCTCTTTAATAGAACATTTGGCAGAGATGACAAAAACCAAATGTGTTCTGATCATCGATGAATTTCCGTCCATAGTTGAGCTCACTTACGGAGAAAAAAACAGAAAGATGGGATTCGATATGGTAAAATTGATACGAACATTATTTGAAGACTTCAAGTATACAAAACTAGTGGTTTCAGGATCTTATCGTGATACGCTAGATAACTTGGTGGCAAAAACAAGTGCGCCTTTCTACAAACAGCTACTTCTTCGAGAAGTAGAACCTTTTACTAAGGATGAATTTGATAAGTTCATCACACATTATCTTCCAGGTCTAAAGTTTATTGACAGTCAAACAAAAGAAGAACTTTACAAGATTTCTAGTGGAATTCCATACAATCTACAGCTTTTAGGAAAAGAAATTCAGTTACATGATATGGTAAAACTTGATAGCAAAAAACTTTATGATATTGTTAAAACGATATTAAAGAAAGAAGGAGAGCAATCATTTAAAGAATTTACAGAAAACCAGACCCCATCAGAAATTAAGGTGTTAAAGGCACTTGCAAAGTCTCCTGAAAAAAAGCCTACAGATATTGAAAAGGATGAATTCATGAGTAATGCCACCATAAGTTCAGCACTAGTTTCACTTTGTAGCAAGGCAGTTTTGAAAAGACGGGAACGTGGAATCTACGAATTTACTGATAATCTATTTGCCGAATGGCTCAAAGTATCAGAAATCATGTAAATGTTACATCCTCTAAACTTTACGCGGTTTGGGGAAATTAATAATGCATACTTGTTATTTCGCTATACGAGCCTGCGGATCAAGATCCTGCCACTTGAAAGCTCTTTTACTATATCCCAGCCTTTTTTGACATACAGGACAAGATCGTCTTCATCGACCAGTAGACTATCGTATCTTTCGCCCTCTTTTTCTTTCATTGATTCCTGGATTGCAGTTTTAATTGCCTCAATCTTGTTCTCGACTGGAACCGGGCCATCATTTCTTTGCTTTTCTATTTTTATCTTCAATGGATCTATTCCATAGAGCGTGGCCTGCTCCTTCCACATCTCAAGCAATAGCTGTTTTTTGTCCTGTACTGCATCCACATTAAGATCAGTGCAGAGAAACTGCTCGCTTTGGGCAAATGCCCTCCTCATGTCCTCTATTAGTTCAGTTGTAAGCCTGCCCTTGTTGGTTGTATATCGTGCTTCCATGTCGCCCTTATGCCCCATGAAAAATTGTCTATATGCATGGGCAATCTTTCCATTGCTTTCTGCCAGGAGCAGTTGCGTATCAAAATATGCCCGGAGAACATATGGCCTTGCCTTGATCACGGCTCTTATTGAATCTCTTATCTCCGATGTGATATTTTTTGTTGTGATAAATTTTGTAGCAGATATTTTGTTTCTTCTTAATTCGTATCCTTTTTCAAATACAATAACAGGAGAGCTTGCATCAAGTCTTTCACCGTCTGAGAGTCTCATTTTCAGATATCCCAGAAGATAGTTGCATCCCTGTCGGGGAAGAAATGTAAAGTACTTGTTTTTTGCTTTTGAAATATTTGGCCTTACTGTTATCATGGAAGGAATTTTAGAAAGTGATACTGTATCATCTTTTATTGCAAGCCCTTCTACATCAGACAGACAAAGGCCGTCCGTTGCATCATAGTTTCCAAGAACCTGCGGACGCAGACCTGCAAGTGCCATCAGGCTGATGCTTGTTCTTCCACGCGGTCCTGACACATCAAGTATTGATGCAAGCTCTTCCTTTGTTGGAACTCGCTCATCCTGTATCCTTACCGGGATGTCGGCATTTGTTATCTTGATTCTTCTTTTTGGCTGCACATAGTTGAATGCAAGCCATGACCTGATTGCTTTTAGTATTCCATCAGTGTATCCCGGTGCATAATTTTGTGATTCAAGCCATGATACATGATCAAGCAAAATATTTTCTAGATCCATGATATTTTTTTGTCCAACGCTTACAAGCTCAGCAGGGGTCTTGTCGGTCCTCTTGCAGAAAAGATTCAGTCTTCTTAGTCTTACAGATGCAGTAAGCTTGCTTCCCCTTGCCATGTTTTCATACCATCGCCTGACGTCCTGGTTCTTGAGAAGTTCTTTTGCCGGCCTCATTTGTTTTCGCAGACAAGGATTTGTGTTGAATTTAAGGGGTTTAGAACGGGGTTCCGGATACTGCAGTAAATGGGTCCACAGGGATTTGAACCCTGGATCTTCGCCGTGTAAGGGCGACGTCATAACCGGTCTGGACTATGAACCCAAGGCAAACTCCATTTAAAATGCATTTAAACTTTGAGAATTATTCAAAAATAAAAATGAAGAAATTATACATTGATTAAATTTCAGTCATGTCAGACCTAGTTTTTTTCTCTAGCCCTACAGGATTAGGACATGCAACAAGAGATGTTGCAATATCTCATAATTTGGATGGAATAACAAAAAAATTTGTAAGTGGAGGAGTTGCTTCTGAATTTATCTCACAAAATGGCTTTGATGTAGACAATCTATACAAACCTCCCCCTTTTCAAATTGAAAACGGTAATCTCAAACATCCTCTAAAGTGGCTTTTTAGATATTATTCATATTACAAGGAATGTAAAGTAATCTCATCACAAATACTTGAAACCTATTGCCCAAAACTTGTCATAAGTGATGAAGACTTTGCATCACTAGTTATAGCTCAAGAGAAAAGAATCAAAACCATTTTGGTAACTGATATACTTGAAACAAAATTTGCAAAAGGAATTGGTTCTATTATTGAATCTCAAATGAACAAGTCAATGAAGAAAATAATTGAAAAATGTAATCTTGTAATTTTACCTGAAAATGGAAAGGATGAAGGAAATATAGTCAGAGTTGGACCAATAGTTCGCAAAACATTACAATCGCGAGAACAATTAAGAGAAAAGTTTGGGTTTAATAAAAAAACAATTGTAGTAAGCATTGGTGGAACTGATTCTGGTAGATTTTTGATAGAAAAAATTCTTGATGTTTATCCAAAAATGGAGCTTGATGTAGAACTAGTTATTGTATCTGGTCCATCTCTTAATTTAGATCTGCCACATATCAGAAATCTAGGATTTGTAAATAATTTGCATGAAGTTGTATTTGCTGCAGATTTAGTCATCTCACTTGCTGGAAAATCCACCATAGATGAATCAAAATATTATGGAACCCCTGGAATATTTATTCCAATAAAGGGACATTTTGAGCAAGAGGAGAATGCAAAGGAGATAGGATATGAGTATGATGACATTTTTCATCTGGATAAATTAATCAAGGAAAAGATCAACCAGACAAGAAATCCACAGTCTGTTGATGGAGCAAAAAGGGCGTCAGATTTTATAAGAGATTTTCTATCCTAATCATTTTGTTGGAAATTAATACAATGTATGATGCTAAAAATATCCAATACTTTATAGAAGGATTTGAAGACAGAAAACCAAGTTTTGGAAAACCTGATTATTTCAAAATTTGGTGGAAGTGCAGTTGGTGTAGACGGGGTATTAATTCCAACAATCATTAGAAGAATAAATGAATTAAAAAAAGACTCTAAAGTGATTGCAGTATTTTCTGCCCCCCTTACAACATACAACGGAAAACAGAGATCGCTTACCGACATTGCACTTGAGATTGGACGTATGGCAGAAAAGGGAGAGAGTGTTAGTATTGATATTCTAAAAAAGCCATACCAAAAAATTGTCGAATTAATAGACAAGACGTTTCAAAGTGAATGTAATAGAATAATCGACTCTTTTTTAGCAAAGGCCGAAACCTCGTTAACAGAAACACTACAAAAAAGAGAATTTGCTAATGAAATCAGGGCAAGATTACTTGCATATTCAGGCGAGATGTTAATGTCACAAGTTATGAATTATGTCTTGAAAAGTTCTGGTATAAAGTCAGAAGTTATCACATTTGACATATGGCCCATTATAACAGATAATAATTTAGAATCTGCAAATTTTCTTGCCACCGAGTCTTTGGATATAATGAATGATGTTGAAAAATTGCTAGAAAGAAATGATGTCTTGACAATAGGTGGATTTATCGGAAAGACAACAGATGGAATAGAGACAACGTATGAGAGAGGAGGCTCTGACAGAACAGCAGCAGACCTTGGCATTTTATTTAATAAAAAATACCATACCAGAATTGATTTTGAGAAGGATAGTGCAGTATTATCTGCAGACCCACGAGTTGTCAAAGAAGAACTAGAAAGTATTACTCACCTCTCATATAATGAAGCAAGAATTGCAGGAATGTTTGGAATGAAGATTCTAGATCCAATTGCAATAAAAGAGATTGTGGAAAATGGTGTAGAAATGCCAATAATAATTACTGACATGAGCAAACCTGAAAAGATAACAACAATTGAAAGAAAACTTGGAGAAAAAAATGGTCATCCACTTAAAATAGTTACAGGGAAAAAAAATTGTGCGATTGTTAGAATTGAAAAGGATGCTTCTGAAAGATTGTTCCATTCACTTGACAAAGATAAAAGATATAGTGAGTTTGTAGTCTTGTCACCATTTACTAAAGACGATATAGAATTTACAAGAATATTATTTCTAGATGGCGATTATGTCAAGCGCAATGAAAGATACATCTTGGGATTTGATCCATTAGCATCTATTACTTACAATCGAGGTGTTATTACTTTAATTGGGGATGAAATGTGGCGTGTTCAGCAAGTTGCGTCAAAGGCAAGTTCTAGAATAGGCGAGGTGGGCTTGAACATACTTAACATGGATGCCCAGGAAGAAACATCTCGAATCATAATAATTATTGAGGATAGTGGGGATAACATAGAAAAAGCAATCCGTGCAGTTCATGCTGAAAGATCAAAAATAAAATTTGTTTAACTGAAAAATAATATCACCGGAATAATTTTTATATTATAAAATTAAAACGACGGTTTTACTTTTTTCTTTTTCTGCGTGCAGCTCTTTGATCTGCTTTTCGTTTGTGTTTTCCAGTCTTTCTTAAAACCATATACAAAAATCAGGATTATTTACTGGAATTTCTATCTTTGGTATATCAAAATTTGTACAACATTTAACCCCTACAAGCCTATACCTGTAGGGATTTCAATGTGGGTTTATTCTTGAGCCTCTTTATCTAGAATCAGCTCGGCGTTACCCAAAACACGCGCTATACTTGGTACGGCAAGGAAATATTTAGACCTGATCTATATAGATCATGTATAGGAACCGTTGATTGCCCATAGTACGAGTGCAATCCCAATCAATGCATACCACTTGAAGTTGCGCCTGTCAAGAAATGCATTCTTTGGTGCAAGCTGCCCTTCTGCTGTAGACAGGCGAATCTTTCTCATCTCAAATCCATTGCCAACAAGACCGATAACAAACAAGACAACAGAGATTATTGACAGAACAGGTTGTGGTGCCATAAGAAACCATGGCATGTCTGTGATTTAAAGACAGTCATGTCTTTTCAGTGATGATAATTAGATTTGATTAATTCTTTAAATTACCAAACCCTATCTAATTTTGTATGAAAGAGCCAGGTAAGATTTGGATGAACGGAAAACTTGTGCCATACAAAAATGCAAAGGTCCATGTCCTTACCCATGCATTACATTATTCAACTGCAATTTTTGAGGGAATACGATGTTACAACACTCCAATGGGTCCAATGATTTTTAGATTGCCAGAACATGTAAACAGATTGTTCAAGTCTGCAAAAATGTATTCAATGAAGATGCCTTTTTCTCAAAAAGAAATTTCGGATGGAATTATCAAGACAGTAAAAGCAAGTAAATTAAAAGAATGCTACATCAGACCCATTGCATATTACGGTCATGGTGTAATGGGCCTTACACCAACTCCAAATAAAGTTGAAGTTGCAGTCACTTGCTGGGAATGGAATCTTGGTGAGTCTAGTGCAGGAAAGGTACATGGAGCAAGATGCAAAGTATCAAGTTGGCTTAGAATAGATTCAAGGTCTCAACCAATGCAAGCAAAGGCTGCATCAAATTATGCAAATGCTGCACTTGCAAGAGTTGAAGCATTAAGAGATGGTTATGATGAAGCAATCATGCTAAATTATCACGGCAAAGTATCAGAAGGAAGTGCAGAAAATATTTTCATTGTAAATAAAGGAGAGATCTCAACACCTCCACTTAGTGCAGGAATCTTGGATGGAATAACAAGAGACAGTGTAATCAAAATAGCAAGGTCAGAGGGATTTTCAGTAATTGAAAGAGATGTTGACAGAGAGGATCTCTATGTAGCAGACGAGGTATTTATGACTGGAACTGCAGCTGAAGTAAAATCAGTGACTGAGATTGACAATGTACCCATAGGCGACGGTAAACTAGGACATGTTACACGCAAGTTACAAGATGTTTTCTATGAGGTTTCAAGAGGAAAAGATGAGCGTTATCAAGAGTGGTTCACTCCAATCTAAAACCTGAAAGATTCAATTATGCCAAACCGTATAATATCACTTGATGGTACTGTCAATGGTTGATCAGCACAAACCAAAGTGTCATCTATGCAGCAATGTGTTTGAAAATTTAGAAGAATTAAGAAAACATCAAGATAATACACATAAAGAATTTGTGGAATTTCACAAGGATTCAAGTGATCATTCTCCTACACCTGGAGATGTAACTATCTTTTAGAAAAACATGGAATGTAATGAAACTGCCAATCCAATTTGTTGGTTTTGTAGAAAAGGTCGTCACAATGATTGTATGAAAAAAATTCCTACATATGGAAAATCAGACGGTCCTCATGATTGTACATTTGACACTAAACTTGTTGATTGTCAGTGCACTCATTGAATTATAAAATAATTAATTTTTGTATGATGTTTTTCTAGGATTATGCAGTTTGTAGTGTTGTATTATTTTCTATATCTTCATCAAGTTCTTTAACCAAACCTTTCCACCACTGTTGTAATTCTTTCATGTCTTTGCAAAACTCCAAGATCCCTCTTTATAGATCTGCCGGTTTTTTTATAATTAGATATTCCAAAATTCATTTGTCCTAACAATCAGTGTATAAAATCAAAACTTGTCTTGGAAAAATTACAAAATGTTTCAAATGATTTTTCAATCCATCAAATAGACTCAGGTTGGAAGAAAACGTCCATAACCTACTATGCCATTGTCATAAAGGCTCCAAGTAGCTGGCTTTATCCAGAGGTAGTTGTCACTATCTGCCTCAAGATATAAAGTTGCAAGCACATTTGATGGTGAAGCTTGGAGTGAGGCAGGTCCTGCAAAGGCTTTTCCGTTTAATGGATTATACATGCTTCCGTGACATGGGCATTGACCATTGTTAGCAGGTTGCTGTGTAGTACTAGGTACATATCTCCAGAGGCACCACAGGTGCAAGCATACCATGCTATAAACTCTAAATGCAGTAACATCATTTGCAGAGCCTCCAAGGTCTGAAGGCAATCTAATTAGCTGCCACTGTCGAAATGGCTCTGTATTAAGAACTGTATCCGTTGATGATGGATAAATGATAATCTCGCTATGGTTTACTGGAAATGTATTGATGTTTGCATTAGTGCCATCGGATAACACTACTTGTTGCTTTGCTGGGACAGTATTATCCGGATTTGGCATAAATTGCCCCCATGGAATAAACGGAGTAAATGTAAGTGCAACACCTCCAGCTGCAAGTAATTTTAAAAAGTCACGTCTTGTCAGGGCATTTTTATCAGTACTACTTGGCTCATCTTGCCCAAGTTGCGTCATGCTATTTGAGTTAATTTAATCAATAAAGATCTTGCCAAACAATGTAAGTGAACAATGTTTGTGATGATTTTATCTAGATTTTATTTTATGTAATAATTATCTGAATAACCGACTAGAGAATTAGGTCAGACTGCATAAAATCACATAATGAAAAATTCCATTTTAGAACTAGTAAAGAAGCGGGTCTAGTGGGATTTGGACCCACGACATAGGGATATCTCCGAAAGATCTTAAGAGTCCCTCGCTCTACCTGGCTGAGCCATAGACCCGGTAAAGAGACTCACGCAAAGTTCGTTATTTAAACTTGAGTCAAAAAGAAAATAATTTTAGATTTTTGCTGTTTCTATTTGAGAATATTTCTCAAGTATAGTTGTCAGCACAGTAGAGACTGGAGCATTGTTCATCTTTTCTTTCTCTGCCAAGAGTTTTCTGTATGCATCTAATGTGATATACACAGGAATTGAGCCGTTTCCTTCCAACAAGCCTCTTACTCTGTACAAAGCAGTTTCCATTCCCTTTTCTGCAATCTTTGCAAACTTTGCCTTGTCCATAATTGCACCAAGAGGACCAAATGGCATGTCATAATTTACTTTCATGGTAACTCGGGTTAGTTTCTCGCCAAGTTCCTCAAAATTAACTGCAATCTCCCATTTCTTAAATGGACCCTTGATCATTTTAGCAGCAACCTTTCTTTCTGGAATGTATTCTGTTGTCTCACAGTCCCACTCTAGTCTCTTGCCATCAAAGTCGCCTATTACTCTAAATGTTGTACCTACTCCCATACCTGCCTTAACATCCATAGGAACTACTGTCATTCCTACTCTCTCCTCGCTCTCTAAGAACTGGTCAGAGATGTGTTCAGGTCTTGCAAAGTATGTAAAAACGTTCAAGGTTTTTTCTTTGATGTCTATTGTTTTACTAACAGTGGTCATCATTGGCAGTTTTCGTAGAACTTGATTTAAAGCTTTTGTTAATTTCCACAGATCGGAGGATGTTGTAGCATTATATTAAAGAAAACAGTCTCAAAATAATAGTGACTGATATACGTTTTACCGCTCTTGTGGTTATAGCTCTTTTACTATTTCCAACAACAAATTTTGCCAGTGCTCACAACAATCTAAACTCTGAAGATGAAACTATAGGAAATTATGAACTTCAAGTAGCTACAGACCCAGAGATACCAGAGGCCAATCACCCATTCAAGTTAAGCTTCAGAGTATTAAATCACCAATCAGCATCAAATATTTTCAACTCGCTTAACACACAAATTAGTGAAGTAGATCATTTTAGAATGGGATTAAGAATTTATTACAATGATCGAGCTTGTGGGAACCATTCCTGTACAAAATATCAACAAAGGAGAATGGTCAACATACTATACACTTCATGAAACAGGAAACCATGTAGTGGATTTTGATTTGTATGACGTGGGTCCAAATGGTAAGACTTTGACTTATGTATTTAATATTACAATTCTCAATGTCTTTGGTAATATTTTTCCATATATAATATCATCAGGCGGCATAGCATTTCTTGTCATAGTTGTATGGGCTTTGATGACAAGAAAAAAAGTAAAACCTAAGCACTAGTCTCTATCTTTTGGCTACGTCCTAATCTAAATGCAAATAGTACAGTAAGTAAAGTCATTGCAAAAAGTAGTATCCCAACACCGTTATGAATTGCAACTATAACTGCATGAAGTTTTGTATTAATCACTATAGCTCCAAGACCTATCTGTGATACTGCAAAGACTCCTGCAAGTGTTCCAGTAATTCTAATTTTTTTGTGCGATCCTTTTGTCTTCCATGCACCTACTGCAGTTGCAACTATCAAGACTCCAGTTGTGGCTGCTATGAATCTGTGTATCCATTCAGTTAGAAATTGGGCAGATGGTAAAATCCCACTTGGGCAAAGAGGCCAGTTAGGACATGTCAATCCCTGGCCACTGGCTTGAAGATATCCTCCAATAAACATTAGAGAGTATAAAATTACTAGAGAAGTAAGTGCTAGATACTTGAAGTACATTATTGAACTATGAATGGAGCATCCATGCCAAGTTGTGCATGTCCAGGAACTGTACAGATATAATGATATGTTCCCGGTGCACCTGCTACAAATGTCACATCCTGATTTGCGCCAGGCTTTAGTGGATTATCTGGTGTTCCGGCTGCTGAATTCCATAATACATCAGATGGGTCAGTTGGATCAGCAACAACTCCAAATGCGTGGAATGATTTACTGCCATTCTTTACATGAATTGTTACAGTATCACCTGATTTTACTGTGATTGTAGGATTGGTACCTGGCTGACCTGGTAATGCATCAAATGCATATTGTTTAAAGTCATCACTCATAACAAAAGCTTAACTGTAAATTCTACCTTGTTTCCAGTTGGAGCAACTGCTGCACCAGATGCAGCTGCACTACCACCAGCGCCTGCTGTTACTATAATTTTACCTTCCATACCCAATTCTCTATGTCCTGGGACTGCACAAATGTAATAATATGTACCAGCTGCTGGTGGAACAAATGTTACTTCACCTGATGAACCTGGTTTCATTGGATTATCGGCTGTTCCAATTGTTGTACCATCAAAAGCAGGACCTGGTCCTGAAGTTGAATTAGTTATTGCAAATGCATGAAATGATTTACCAGAATTCTTTACATCAAATACTAGCTTGTCTCCAACATTTGCATTAACTGTTGGATTATGATTTGGATCAGAAAGATCTACGGTGTTAAATGCATATACCTTAAAGTCAGAAGACTCTACAAAAGCAAGAGATACGTTAATTGTTTTACCTGTTGCTTGAACGGTTCCTCCAGCTTGCTGCATGTGAATTTAGTCCTTCCTGAATTTTTCCAGCGGTTGGAAGATAGGAATTCCAATAATCATAATTTGTAAAAAATATTATGCCGCCAACAACCATGATTCCAATTAAAATTGCTAATAGCTTTCCAAATCTAGCAGGGCTTGTTCTAAGTATTGGCTCTTCAGTATGGCTCATATCAGTATCCTATATGATGTGGATTCTTGGCAGTATGTGGATAGTAATACTTGCCACCAAGACCAAATGGATCGTCCATGTTAGCCTCCTTACCCTTTGCGGAAGAATATATCAAGTTAATCAAGAACGCTAAAAATCCTCCACCTAGAATCCATGCACCTACTGTTGCAATCTGGTTGAGTTGTACCCAAGAGGTGTACTCTGGAGGATAATCATAAACTCTTCTTGGCATTCCTTCAAGGCCAAGCAAGTGCTGTGTAAAGAATACTTGGACTGTTCCCCATAACATCATAACGAAATGAATTTTTCCAAGTTTTTCATTGTACATTCTTCCAGTAATGAACGGGAAGATGTAGTATACCATACCGACAAATCCAAATGCGATTGTACCTGTGAGGAACAAGTGCATGTGTCCTACTACCCAATAAGTTCCATGGCTGATAAAGTCAAGCGGCATTGCAGAGTTGAGAACACCACCGGCGCCTGCAGAGAAGAATAGTGCAATTCCACCTACTGCAAATAGCATAGGCGCTGCAAATTTGATTCTGCCTCCCCACATTGTTGCAAGGAAATTAAATACATGCATACCAGATGCTGGTACTGCAGTAAAGTTCCAATCATGAAAACGACTTTGGTTGTAAAGTCCATACCTGTAGAATACATGTGATGACCCCAAGATGCAAATCCAATCATACCAAGCATTACAAATGCAAAGACTCCACTACCTTGGCTGTATAATGGCTTTCGTGAAAACCTAGGAATTAATTCATACATCATTCCAATTGCAGGTAACAAGAAGATATACACCTCAGGATGGAATGTAAACCAGAACAAGTGCAAGTATGCAATTGGGTCTCCTCCTGCAGTTGGATTGAAGAAGCCTGATACTCCAAGTCTGTCAGTAAGTAACATGATTAATGCTGCAGCGTATGATGGCATTGCAACAATTGTCATTAGAGATACAGTAAGCATTGACCATGCAAAGAGCGGAACTTTACGCAACGGTAGATCTGGGTGCTTACATTTTAGAATTGTGACTACAAAGTTAATTGAAGATAGAATAGATGAGATGCCCAAAATCTTTAGTCCAAATATCATCATGTCGGCAGCTGGACCTGGCGCTCTAATTACAGAGTATGGAGCATATGAAACCCAAGATGTGTCAGAGAATCCAAGCCATAACAATACACCGCCAATTGGATTCATCCAAAATGCAATTGCATTTAGTTTTGGATAAGCCATGTCTTTGTATCTTACCATGAGTGGAACTAGATAGTTTCCAATTCCATTGGCAACTGGAAGTGCAAACAAGAATAACATTGTAAGACCGTGAACTGTGAATATTCTGTTAAACGTTACAGAATCAGAGATGAGAAAGTTCTGACCTGGGAAGAACAAGTGTGTTCTTATCAACATGGCCAAGACTCCTGCCATAAACAAGAATGCAAGACCTGTTACTAGATAGAGTAGACCCACATCTGTGTGATGTGTTGAAAACATTATCTGCCAAATTGGACGGGGCTTCTTTAGTTCTAGTACCATGTAAATCCCTCTAGTTTGCTAGATATCTTTCGTATACATAAAATGTTTTTGATAATTATCAAGGCGAATTCTCCACTACTAGTGTACCCCTCATGTTGTAATGCAATAAACCGCAATATTCTCTGCATTGTATTGGAAATTCACCTACTTGATCTGGTGCAAACCATGCATGGTTTACATGACCTGGAACAACATCCTCAAAGACTACATAATCTGGAATGTTAAAAGAGTGCATTACATCCTTGCCATATATCTCAAAATTATATGCATGTCCTTTCAGAACATGTAGTGTGCTTATTTCTTTAGTTCCGTTTTCGTGCTCAAAACTCCAGAACCACTGCTGACCTGTTACTTTGATGGTTTCAGCATCTGCTGGAACTTCTTCTACTTCTTTTTGAACAACCCACGAGTCAACACCTACGTATAATAAAATTGCAATAACTACTCCAACCATTACCCATTCTGCTGTATCGTGACCCATCTAATGGCCACCCTCTTTTTCATACGAACCAGTGGTTGGATCGTCTAGTTTTTCCCATCTGGTAGGAGTCTTGTTCTTTGGATGAGATTCACGGAATCTCCAAACAAGCCAGATCATTGTACCTGATACTACTGCACCAACTGTAAAGGCTGCAGTTGTCATTCTAAAGAATTCGTTCCATACTTCGGCTCTTAGGTTAATATACTGTTTTTCTGATTGTCCTTGACTTGACTGTGCATGTGCAAAGTGTATCATCTGTGGAACAAAAGATATAGCAATTAATGCAAACAGTGAAACAACAATGATTCTCTTCATTTGCTGTTTTGAGGATGAAACAATTTTCTATTTAAGCCTTTTGTAGATTGTCAGTGATCATTTGTATTTTAAAGAAAATTAAAAGTAAAATATAAATAAATTCCAAGATCGTTACTGTTAAAGATCGCGGTATGTTAAATAATTTATTAGATTTTGATCGTAGAAAAATCTTAGTTGCAAAATTCAGATTTAAGATTTTTATTTTTCAATAACTTTCGTTAGGAGTTTTTTTAAGATAAAAAGGAAAAAGAGGGAAAGTTAGTTTTGGTTTGTGAACTAGTCTATGCTACAGTGATTGTAGTACTCAAAGGCGGTGACAATGCGTTTGGATTATCAATGCTCTGCCATACAAAGATTTGAGCAGTGTATGTGCCAGTAACTGATGGAGTCCAAGATTGTGCCGGATTGAGTGATTGACCTGAAGTCAATGTACCTGTGATCCATGAGAGTGAGACTGTTACGCCGTTAGCATCTTGTATTTGTACAAGGTATGCAAATGGTTGGTCTCTGTCCTGGCCGTTTGTCAAGTCAGCAGTAACTTGTATCTGCTGTCCTGATTTTACAGTACCATTGATTGCATTGCCAAACGAGTCAACTATTCTTGGGTTAGATGCCGGTGCTCTTTCGAGTGGTGGCACTACTGTTCCAATGAATGTTGTCGCTGTCAATCTGATTTGATCAGATGGTGTGTATGGGGCTGGAAGAGTCTGGTCGTTATATTCGCCAGTAACTGTATCTCCTTCTGCAACGTGGAGTCTATTTCCAGAGGACTGGAAGTCTGTGGTAAAGTACACTGTACCTTGGAAGATACCTGTATCAGAACCTGTCTCTGTCATGGTGAGTTTTATACCACCAGCATCAGAGTCAGACCATACGTTGGTGTCGAAC
The DNA here is from genome assembly GCA_963824385.1 of uncultured Nitrososphaerota archaeon. Classification (GTDB taxonomy): domain Archaea; phylum Thermoproteota; class Nitrososphaeria; order Nitrososphaerales; family Nitrosopumilaceae; genus Nitrosotalea. The sequence goes on along the minus strand of CAWGPD010000002.1, from coordinate 303,574 downwards.
TTGTCGACTGCCTTTGGATTAAGGTTCATGTCTGGGTCAACTATCTGCAATACTCCTTGTCCATTTGCTGGATAGGATGCTTCTAACCACTTGACTTCTCCAATGTTCCATCTGATGAGTGCTGAACCAGTAACTGTTTGATCTCTTGTGAATTCAAAAGATACTGATACACCGTCATCATTTTCAGCTGGTAAGAAACCGTCCGTTGGACCTGTTCCTGATGGGCCTGCACCTGTTGGGTTTTGGCCTTCTCCGTCAACTCCTTGTGTACCCTTTAAGTTTGGATCACCTGTGAGTATGACGTAACCAGTGAAGATACCTGTATCGACTCCAGTCTCCACTAATTCGTATTGTGGGATGGAATTACCTCTTGTTGAAACAGATACTGTGTTTTCACTGTTTGTACCAATGGTATCGATAAGGTTTGGATCAAAGTTCATGTCTGGTGCGACTACGGTAATGTAAACACGGTCAGTCCATGTGTATACTTTCTGGTCGAGTTCAACTGTTGCACCAAAGTTTGATGTGTAGATGGTCAAGTCAATATCTTGGCTATTTGCACCTACGACTTTGGCTCCTGCTGGACCCCAGTCAGTATATTCTAATTGGATCTGTTCTCCTCGCTCTAGCAAGTTATTCTGCAATTCTGCAGGAATCTTGATTACTGCTTGGAAGATACCTGTGTCTTTACCTGTTTCCACAAATGTACCTGGCTGAGCATCAAATGCTGATGTCTGGCCACCGAGTGGACCCATTGTGCCCTTGAAGGCATGCGAGTCCCACTCGACTACATCTAATGGAATTGTTTCAGCAGTCTGTGAATCAAGGTCCAAGTCTGGTTCCACAAGTGTGAGAATCATGTCTGAGCCGATGATGTATACGGACTTGTCTGATTGTAGTACACCGTTTCTTAAGTCAAATGTTGAAGAGTCTGTGACAGTTTGAGTGCTACCAGAAGCATCGTTCAAGTCTGTGTAGGTTACGGTGAGAACATCACCTTGTCTTACACAGTAATTCCCTAAGGAATTAACAGAGTGCAAGGTACGGAATCTGTCATTTTCACCAGTGTCTGTGGTGCCATCTGTGGTTGCCATTGGACAATGTTTGAAGGACAGTCTGTACCTTGTGGACCGTCAGTAAATCTGATTGGCAAGTCCGCTTGGAATATTCCTGCACCTGGAGAAATTTCGGTCATTGGACCTGTATCTCTCACAAAGTTCCACTGTTAACATTATTTGGATATGCAATTACCGAGGTCGGGTTAGGACCTGAAGGTAATGTGGTTCCGTTTAGGTTAAGGATTGTTCCGGACTATACTTTTGGACCTCCGGATGTTGCCAATAATACTGATTCTGATCCTCTGGTAATCTGCTATGCTACTGGACCGTGATTCGCGTCATTCATTCCTGATGCAATCTTGTTAGTACCCGTTGCAGCAATGCTAAAGTCAGCGTCATTTACTCTGACGTGAATTTGAGCATCACCGTTTGCTAAGGTATTACCCGGTCCTAGACCGTAATTATTACCATTAGTTGTCAACGGGGTATTATCTCGATACATTGGGAATACACCTGGTTCACTGATGGTGGTAGTGCCTGTTTCAGCAAAGTCACCTGTGTATGTTCCAGCAACTGGAGAAGTAAGTGATGATACAGAACCAAATGGTACTGGGTATACTGACTTGTCCAATTTGATGGAACCTGTGTTACCTTGTACACCTGAGTTGTCTGAGACTTCAACAGACTTGCCTGAATCATCTCTAAAGTCAACATAGTTGACCTTGATGTTCTTGCCTACTGTTGAAATTATGGCACCACTCTGGCACAATTGGTCTGGAACTTCAAAGGTACCAGTAAAGATACCTGAACCTGCGCTGGTCTCAACTAGTGAGAAGCCAGTTGCAGATAACGATGTTGCAAATCCAGCAGCTGTACCAGTGTTAGAATCAACAAATGCTCCTGTGCTGTTTGTAAAGCATGAAGCAGTGTTGCCTGGTGTTTGTGTACTATAGAATGCGGAATTAGACCATCTAATATCTTGCTGACCCAATTGTATATCTAAGAGTCTGCCAAATGCATGACCATCAGATAATTGTTCCTAGACCTGTTTGGCCGACTGTATCGACTGCTGGGTCTTGTACGTTACCATGTTGCTGTTGTTGGTTAGCATCTTGTATAATTGAGCCAGTTGTGTCAATTTTGGTGTTACTGCTGTATAGATAACAACTAGGTCGTTGTTGGTGTTAAGGTCTTGGTCATTAACTGTAATTGTCACAGTGTCGCCTATCTTGTATGTCTTGCTATCAAACGAGACTACTCCAGTGTGTGTTGGGATATCTGTTTGTGTAGATATCTGTGTGTTCACACCATCCTGTCCAAGATCTAAGTATGTGATCTGTGGAGCATTTGCCTGAGCCTGGAGCATGTCTTGGATTGCTGGGAAGAATACATCGTGATCAACTGTTCTTAAGGTTGAGTACGTATTTGGATCAAAGATGTTCAACTGGTTGAGCATTACATATTGGTTCGTTCCTGTATAGACTCCTGTATTAGCAGCAGTCTCTTCAAGTTGATACCTGTAAATGCCGTTGTTGATTCTTTGATTATTTTGTGTACCGTCGCCTATAAGGCCAACGCTAAAGAAGTCTGCAACGATTGGCTCTCCTGAACTAGGAACTGATATTGCTCCAGGTGTTGTAAACTCGAATACCAATCCTATAGGATTGTTTGGATTTAAGCCAAATATCTTTGTTGATACAGTAGTTACATTTGCAACCTGTGGGGTTGGGTTACCGGTATTACCGATTGTTCCTGTTCCGTTTAGGTTAACAAAGTCAGCCAAATTGGTATCATTAACAATAGATATGAGTTGGGTACCAGTATATGGCGTCCCGTCTGCATGTGTTATTGTTGGAGATGTAGCGTTTACAGTAGTTGGAAGATATGCTAGGTATATTGAAACCTTTGATATCGTTCCGTTTGCTCCAGTTAGAGTTGAGAATGATCTCAAATCATAGTTGAAGAAATTGAAACCCTTGAAATATGCAGTACCTGCTGCATGAGTACAAGCGGATTATTAATGGTCTGGAGCAATGTATTTGTAGTTGTCTTTAGGTCTACAACTAAAGCACAGTTGTTGTTGATGTATGTATCTTGATTCGCTGTTTGATTTGTGAATTGGAATATTGGTCTTGCGCTAAATTGCTCGTCTTCTGCGATGTTAGTCGATGTAGCATTCTGGAATGGGCCGGCAAAACAGTGAAGTTAAACAACCCTGTTTAACCACCATTGCCAGCGGTTCTTGTTGGAAATCTGCATGTCCTACTAGATGCAGTCTCAATACCGGCGTATTGCCAAGGGAATTGGTTGCTTGTAACCAGCCGAAGTTAATGTAAATGGAGTTCCAATTACCATTGCTGGTTCTTCTGAATGTTTGGATCCCAGAGGAACATTTGCAGACTAAGCTTGCTGTTCTTGTTATCATTATTGTCAGTTAAAGTAACCGGAATTCTTACACCAGACGACCATGTATTATTTACGGCTGTCTGTGAAAGAGTACCAAATACAAAGCCACCTACGATACTTGTAGAGATATCATTGTATCTTACAGTTGCAGATTGGCCTCTGATATTTGGATTATTTACTGTTACAATATGTGATTTCTTACCACCGTCCCAGTTACCAAAGACTCCAGTATTTACTCCACCTTGCTCGTTAAATGTCAGTGGTTGTGATCCGACACCAATTAGATTTGTGCGAGCATTTGCTGGACGCCTCTTGTTGGTTGAAGCACCGTTAAGTACCTGTTTTCCGTTTGATTGGAAGTTAACCACTCGGACTTTTTGTGATGCAGGATTGAATGTTACCAATCCGTTGTGGTTGAACATGAATGTGGTCAGGTTACCGGCGAGATTTTGCATACCGAGTGAACCGTCTGCATCTGTTCCGCCGTTTCTGTTAAATGCTTGATAATACACTGTTGCATTAGTAGCATTTGCACCGAATGTCCACGAATCATCTTGTGTTGGGTCTATGTTTAACTGTGGATCGTTTAGTTGAATGAAGACTTGAGCATTTGTTGGATATGCAGTTCTATCTACAGTAGTTGTGATTAGATTCTGTGGAATCCTGTCAAAGGTAAGGTTGACGATTTGATCGCCACCGCTCTTTGCATAATCAACTGTTACTGCTGTTGGGATAGATGAGAAATCATAGAGCTGAATTACTGGCCAAATTTCTGAAAATTCGGTCATGTTCTTGCCACTAGCAAAGCCAGATATATTGTTGCTTAGAGTTGTATTTTCTCTAACGACGTATTCCATCTGTCTAGGACTGAGGTTACCACCTGTATTACCTGCTGCCGCGTGCTGGCTATCGGTACATACTGGTAAATTACCTGAGGTAATTGTCAGTGGAGTTCTACCTGTTCCTGTGTGGTTTTCAGAACCATATGCACCTCTTGCAATGGTGAATCCCTTGGTATCAGTATATACGATACCGCCAAGTGCAGCACCTAAGGTGCTGGTTGGACCACAAAATCCACCAAAGTTTAAGCCTTTACCTTGAAGTTCTGCAGTATTACCTGCAGCAATTGCTTGATTTCTATCTGCAAAGTACGCATACCAATTTCCGTCTGAGCCTTGTGCCATGTGTAATCTCTTACCGTTGACGGTTACTACAGGTTCTCCATAAGCCTGATCTAACTGACTTATTGATGGGTCAGATACGACGACTTGGACAACTTGAGGGCCGGCAAAGTAGTTATTCCACTGGGAATTTTCAGCAGAGACAAACAAGTTTGCGTTTGTTGCTTGAGCTTGTGCATGTGGGAGTGCGTTTGGCAATCCTACTACTGCACTGCTCGCTAGAAGTATTGTTAATAGTGTTAGACTAGTTAATTTTCGTAATATGTTGTTGTACATAGTTATTATCAAAACTGGTCTAAAATTGATATATAAGTATAATGGACGATTTGTTCACTTTATGGGTCTAAATGATGTTATTTTGATGTCATGGCATGATTTTATGAATAATTCATTATACCAGTATAAAGAATTTACAAGTTTGCTCTTATTTTTTAGATCGCTAAATATTTTTCATTGTTTCTCGCTTATTAGTGTAAACATTATATATACAAACAATGTTACCATAAAATTCTCCAAATCAGGGATAATACAATAAAGTCTAATTATCCAAATAATTGTTTGGCAATTAAGACAAGATCTCATATAATTGCCCTCTCAAATTAATTTGCCTACTCTCCAATAAGTCTTGTAATCTATAATTAGTGAACAAATACTACAAAAATTGATTTCGGTATCTTTTAACATGTTCAAGATTACAATAATATGCATTTCAAAACATGTTACGATAATAATAAAGATTACATCATATCCCAAATATCATTTCAAGTCTAATAATCTTATTTTGATTTAAGTAACATTATAAAGGAATACAGATGAAGATTCCAAAGAAGCCCGGTAGTGTAGCGGTCAAGCATAGGGGCCTTTGGAGCCCTTGACCCCAGTTCGAGTCTGGGCCGGGCTATTGTTTTTTAATTATCCAAATCTTAATTATCTACCAATTCTATTTATAGTTGAAATGACACAGGAATTAAAGGAGAAGCAAGATCATAAGGTAAATCCTAGAAGAGTCAACAACCAAGATGGTTTTGTAAAAGAGATTCAAAACATAATAAACGAGCACCCTAGACTTTACAAAGCATTAGCAGAAGACAAATTCGACTAGTCATACCGTATTACTTTCTGCAAAAGATATTCTTCAACCTCTGATATGATAGTTTGTCTTCTTCAAATTTGAATACTGTCTTTTCTTAGAAATCAAATAATTCCTTTTCTTCTTTTTGTTTTTTATTGGAATGTCATAACCATTCTTGCGAAGAAAGTAAATTGTTACAGATAATGCAGTTCTTTTATTTCCATTGCTAAAGGGTTGAGTCCATGCAAGTCCACCTAAAATATGAGCAGATTTCCTAATGATTCTTTCTCTCCGGTCAGCAATATCATTAAATGAATTTACATTATCAAAGACATCCAATAAACGTTCAATAACACATCCAAATTTTTCTCCCCTATGTTTTACAATATGATAATTCACTCTAATCACATTCTTGAGCAAGTCTGAGTTGAAAATTTCTATCATTGTAAGACAATTGCTTTATGTATTCATAAAGATCATCTTTGTAAGAAACCTTTGTTGTATGAGATAGAATTTTAGATACTTTGACCAGTTTCTTCTTCTATGTAAGGATGGACTCGTTGTGTTTTTTAGACTCTGTAAATAATCCACTTACCGCATCTTTGATATTAATCAAAGCTCTTCTCGTGTTTTTCCTTGCGAGATACAACCCTGGTAAGATGGACACTTGACTACAAATGTGCCATCTTCATCTTTCTGTATAAGAACTCTATATTTCATTACGCTTCATTTTGTTTTTAATTTACTTGAACGTTAACTTTCACATAGATTCCATTGTATCATCACATGTAATGCGTATTAGGCGATGATGATGGCGGACCATATGCGGCAATAAAGTAATTCCAATCAAGATTGGCACTATAATCAATAAAATAGGTATGGCAGCAAGAATCAATCCAAGATAGAGACAGTTTTTAGCTTTTTTTGGATCATCTTCTTTTATTACAAAAAATGCAATTATTCCTCCAGCTACATTGAATATAATAGGTAACAAAAACCAGAAACTGCTACGTCTTTTTACTTGCATGGTATCATAGTACGTCAAAGTCCAATTTAAAGTAAATTTTACAGTTCTAATTTTGATAACAATTTGGTTGCAATTAGAAACAATACTACAGCACCGACTCCCAAGACTGTCATCTCAGTTGCCACTAGACCATTAAAGTATCCAAATATTCCAGCACGAACCACATCAACAAGATATGTTAGTGGATTAAAGTAAAATGCAGTAGACAATATTGGCGGAGCTCCCTGTGCAGGATAAAATGCAGTGCTTACAAATGCAAAGAACAAAAATGCAGTATTTATCACAACGTTAAACCCCTCACTTGATTTTAGTCTAGTTGATATTATAGACGCAATAGAGCCAAACAAAATAGAACCAGTAATTGATGCAAATACTACAAGAGGTATAGTAAGTATGTTAAACTCTACCTGCTTGAAAAACAGAGGATATCCTACAGCAGTTATCATTGCAGCACTGACAAGCCCAATTATTCCAATAGTATATACATTTGATATAATATACTGGGCCCGTGTAAATGGTCCAACAAGAATCTGCTCAAACATTCCATGCCTTCTGTCGTTCCATATTATTATTCCAGATATCAGAGTGCTGTTCATTATATTGAACCCAATCATCCCTGTTGCAATAAAGGCAGGATAATCTAGTGTCTTGTTTCCAAACGGTACCTGATGTATTAGTGCAGTATATGCAAACCCTGCTACAAAGATGTAGATCAGTGGAAAGATAATCTGCCAGATAACAAATCCCATGTTAAGTGAAATAGTAAGATTCCTGTTTACAAGACGGATTATTTCATGCATTAGAATTTTTCACCACTGAAAGAAATATCTCCTCCAAGCTAGTAGGTACAACACTTAGGTCTTCTACTGATATATTATTTGAAGCAAGAATTTTCAATATATCCTGTAAAACTTGTTCTGATTGACTAGAGCGTACTGTAATGATAACACCAGAATCACATTCAATTGTACAGTCTGGTATACAAGACAAAAGAGATGAGATGTTTTTTTGTTCTGATATGTGGATTTTAATAGTTTTTTCTCTTCCAAACTTGTTTTTAAGTTCCCCAGGAGTGTCAACTGCAATAATCTTTCCCTTGTTAATTATTGCTATATCATCACAGAGATATTCAGCTTCTTCCAATATATGAGTAGTAAAAAATATTGTAAGGCCATCTTTTACCTTTCCCTTGATAAAATCAAGCAAGCCTCTTCTTGCAGATGGGTCAAGGCCTACTGTTGGTTCATCTAAAAATAACAATTCCATGTCATGCATAAATTCCCGTGCCACCTGTACCCTTCGTCTCTGTCCAATGGATAGGTCATCATTTTTCTTTTTTCTAATGTCTACAAGATCAAATGAAACAAGAAGTTCTTCGACACGGTCTTTGCGAATCTTTTTTTCAACATTCCACATCATCCCATATTTTTCAAGTGCTTTTTCAACACTCAGAGTTGGCTCGTCAGCTTGGCTGTTGCAGTACAACTCCAATCTTTTTCCTTACCTCAAGTGGTGATTTTATGGCATCAATTCCTAGAATATTCATCTGCCCCCCAGTAGGAGGAATTAGTGTAGTCAATAGTTTCATGGTAGTAGTCTTTCCAGCACCATTTGGTCCCAAAAATCCAAAAATTTTTCCCCGCTCTACTTTAAGATCTATACCATCTACTGCCATAAAATCACCATATGATTTTGAAAGCAAGCTTGCTTCTATACAATACAATAACTGCGATCTTTTCTTCCCACTAATTTGTCTACTGAAATTTTATGATTCTGTCTCTCATGTCTAAATGATCATGATTTGACTTTGATACATCTACTCAGAGGATCAAGGAATTTGATTATACTAATATCATAACATTACAAATAGATCGGATCGCTAAAACAATTTTTATATGATCCACTTTCCATCAAGACTTGATTGTCAGAATTTGATTCATTATTAAGCAAACTCTTGGAACAAAAACCCGATCTATCCAGAATACAGATCGAAGAGATGATCCAGAAAAAAAAGGAGAAGATCGGTGCTGGATATCTAACAGACCAAGGTGCCCTATTTCTCATAGCCTCTGATCTTGGTGTTTCATTAAATGAGCCACTAAAAGTAGAGATGGGTCTTAAAGATCTCTATGTTGGAGCAAAGGAGATAACACTTGCCACAAGGGTGATGAATGTTTATCCAGTAAAGCAGTTTGCACGCAAAGATGGTACCCAGTTTCTATTACGTACAATGACGGTATATGATGGAGATTCTAGAGCTCAGGTAAAACTATGGGACGAAAAGGCAAACTTGCCAGGAATTGAGAATCTAAAACCAGGTGACTTGGTAAAGATAATCAAGGCATATGTCAAGTCAGATATGAAAGGAAATCCAATAATCAATGTAGGCTCTGGTTCAAATATTGAGTCAAATGGAACTATAAGTAATATTCCATCTCTTGATGCAATAACAGATGATGTAAGCACTGTAAAAGAGAACCAGCAAAATCTTGTAGTAACTGGAATCCTTGATGGAAATATCAGGGCTACAGAATTTACAAATTTCAAGGGAGAGCCTGGCAAGTCAGTACAGCTTAGACTTAAAGGAAAAGATGGAACAATAGTACGAGTAGTTTTGTGGAATGTAGATCAAAAAACCATACCAAAGATGATCACATCTGGAGCAAAGACAAGACTGATTGGAGTAAAGACAAAGGTTGGACAAATGGGACTTGAGCTTCATGGAGATGAAGGAACAGTATTGGAGATAGAGGGAGCAACAGAGATTCAACCAATTATTATGAGAATTTTATCTATTACAAAAAGTGATTCTGGAAATACGTTGATTCTTGGAACAAGACATGACAAGAGTCTGGTCAGCATTACTGATACGGCATCTTTGACAAAAGATCTAGTCTTGGGAGATGTCATAGAATGCATGCCATCCAAGGTATATGGAAATTCTATCACACTTGAAGGCGATTCATTTGTAAGAAAGATTGATGATCAAAAAATTCCAACTTTATCAGAGATTAGAACAAAGATTAAGGAGATCAAGCCAGCTGACACACTTTACTGTGTTGAAGCAATAATTCTAAAGTCTCCAGAGAAAAGAGAGATTCAGACAAAGACTGGTGAGACTGTCTTGCTTTCTGAGACATTTATTGAAGACGATACAGGACAGATTTGGCTCAAGGGTTGGAGGTCACAGGCAAGGCTTTTGGAACAATTTACTCAAGGAGAGATAATTACAGTGACTGCAGTTAATGCAAAGGCAGGTCTTGAGGCAAGAACAGAATTGTTTTTGAGCCCCTATTCTGTTATAACACGAAAGAACTAATCCCAAAATCCCCTAGTTGTAACATATTGTCGTTCTGCTTCGTAAATTTGTTTATAGAGTTCTTCTTCTCCAACCATGTTTCGTAGTATCCTTGCAGCAGTGTCAGCTCCTACTCCATAGCCTGATATCACAACAAGTGCTGTCTTGCCAAAGTTTGCAAGAAGTGATGATACCTTCCAGGCTCGAGTAAACTTGTGGTTCTCTTCAGCGGTAATTTTTTTTCCTGCAACCTTTTTTTGCACTATTTTTGGCAGATCATAATCAGAGTAAAATGTAGCAGATATCTGCCGTGACTTGCAATATGGACAGGATGGAATCTCATTTATCTGACCTGTCTCAACTACTTTTTCCCACTTGCCACACCTTACACATACCAGCCTGTGTCGTGTCTTTAAGAGTCTAGATTTTACCAGATCAAGTATTCCCTTGTCCATGTTTGCAGGAGATGCATAGTATTTTGTTGTATGATCAAGTATAGGCTCTGCAAGTTTTGAAAAACCATCAACTTCAACCCATGTAATTTTAATCTTGTTTGATTTTATATCTTGGAGTAATTGGGAGGTGTTTTGCAGATCATACTTGTCATGATATAATTCCCTTAGTGCCTCTTTTGCAAGTGCCGTCTTGGAATATTTTTCATACAAGAATCTTGCAGATTTTCTGTCATAGACTGCCTCCCTTCCCACGATTCCAAACTTTTTTGCCACACACCAAGTTCTCCAGTTTACATTATGTGTCCCAGCAAGTGAGGCTTGTACAATTTCTTGAAGATCATAATCATCTACAAGAGTATCAATAACAGCTTTTTCCAATATCCTCCCATTTGATGAAAGCATGATTCTATATGCATCAGACCTAGAGTTTACAAGATATCCACTTTTGGCAGAGAGCATTGCAGAAAGCAACATTGCAAGTGTAGAATTTATCCTAGTTCCAAAACAGGAATGTATTACGACGGTATTTCTCACTCGTTGTGATTCAACAACAATGTTTTTTTCGTCTGGAATTACATCAAGTTTTAGGTTATCCATTATTTTATTTGTAAAATGTGTGACAATTGTCCTTGTTCTGACCATGCCAACTTTTTTTGCCGTATTATAGTCAACTGGAATGTTCTCACCTTCCCAGTATGGTACGTTAATTCCAGCAGACTGGATGGGCTCTACATTTACTTTTAAAGACTTGTCATCTACGTTTAGAATTCTCCATTGCATACCCCTTAGTACAAAGACGCTTCCTTGTTCGCCATTATCACCTACAAATCTCTGGTCAAGGCTACCGATTATTTTCTTTGAAGCAGTATCAAATACTTTGAATTTTAAAATGTCCGGAATTGTTGAGAGGTTCTCAAAATAGTATCTAAATGAGCGGCCTTTTTTTGTAAATGTCATCTCTTCCTTGTCTAGATAAATAATTGATCCATTATGCAGAACCTCAAGTACTGCAAGAAGGTCTTCTGCAGTTATGTTTCTAAATGAATAGGCCTGTCTTGTCATATTTAATGCAAAGTCAACTGAGACCTCTCCAAATTGCATCGACATTCCTACCAAATGATGTGCAAGTACATCTAGTGCACCATCATGAACTATCTGATCCTCAATGGATTTCTCCTTTACACGCTCCAAGATTGCAAGCGCTTCAATCTCATCATCTGGATTATTTGTTACAATCAGTCCCTTTGCAGAAGAACCTCTTGTGTGTCTGCTTCGTCCAATTCTTTGCATAAGTTTTGACACTTGTCTTGGTGAACCATAATGAATTACAAGTTCGACAGAATCCAATATCAAGACCAAGCTCAAGTGATGAAGTACAAACCACTATACCAGGTTTTCCTGACTTGAGTGTCTCTTCTGTCTCCTCACGAACTTGTTGAGAAAGAGAGCCATGGTGTAATTCTATTGCAATACTAGATCTTTCCTTTAGAACTGATGCAAGATATTCTGATTCACCCCTAGTGTTGGTAAATAACAAAACCGGAGAATTGGCATAGTTTTTTGTGACATATTCTATGATATGGTCTACTACATCTGTAATTGTACCTTCTATGTATTTTACCTCAACGTCATATTTCCTAATTGAATGATCTTCAATTATTTTACATTTTCTTTTTGTTCCAACTACAAATTTTCCAGCTTCTCCAGTATTTCCTACTGTTGCAGAGAGTCCCACTCTAGTGATTGGATGTGTAGTGTTTGCCTGCAACCTTTCAAGACTAAGTGAGAGTTGTGCACCCCTTTCGTTGCCTAAAAGTTCGTGTACTTCATCTAATATTATCCATTCAAGATCATCAAGTGCCTTTAGCATTCCAGCTTGCGTCAGTAAAATTATGATCGTTTCAGGTGTTGTTATCAGTATGTCAGGCGGTGAGAGATTTATCTTGCGTCTCATTGATTGAGATGTATCACCGTGTCTTACTTCGATTCGAAGACCCTCAGTTTCAGCATATGTAATAATTCTCTTAAAGACATCCCTGTTAAGTGCGCGAAGTGGAGTGATGTATAATACTTTGATCTTGTCTTGTTTTTTTGATTTTGCAACTCTTGCAAAGATTGGAATTACAGCAGTCTCAGTCTTTCCCGAACCTGTTGGTGCAATTACCAATGAATCAATCTTTTGAAATATTATAGGAACAGCCTTCTTTTGTATCTCAGTTAAACTCTTAAAACCAAGATTACGAAACTTTACTTCTAACTCAAGTAGTAGCTGATTCTGGTTCTTCGCTTTGTCTTGTTCTAGATCGTTCGTATACCATCACACCAACTAAACCAATACCGAATAAAACAGCAGATATAATTGGTATATAGTCAAAAATTCCTGCCATGCGATTCGTTATTTCTACAGAGATAAATAGGTTAAGATACCTCTGCCAATCCTTCTTGGGTTATCTCGTACAAGATCTCTTTGTTTTTCCCAAATGAAGGTAATACCCGTGCTTTGTATATTTTTCCATCTTTTTCAAGCTTGATCTTCTTATGTGTGAACATACTAATTGACTTGTTCAAGGATTCAATCTCTTGATCATCTGAACTTCTTACAATATTAGTTACAACTATAGGAATTCTTGTATTAATTGAAGTCATGCTTAGCAAATGCATATACTCCATAAATCTAACATGTTTTTCAAGGGAATTTGTTTCCCTGGAATATTCAAATGTAAACAGATCAGTTATGTTTTCTATTACGACCAGTTTAGGTGATAGCTCTGATATTTTTTTGATATACTCAAATTGTTCTGCAGTATTTGTTACTCTTGCTACAATCATGTTATCAAGAAGCGAGGATTGCAAATTTTTTAGCTTGATTAGTTGCAACATCCTTTCGGGTCTAAATCCACCGGTAGTATCTTGGTATAATACGGTTCCATCCTGTAATGAATTTAGAGAAATCTGCATTGCAAGTTGTGTCTTTCCACTTCCTCCAGGTCCAAAAATATCAATTATCATACCGCCTACTATGCCACCCCCAAGCAGATTATCAAGCCCTGCAATACCAGTGGAAATCAATTGTTATCTAGAAATTATCAGAAATTAAAGAGTATAAGTGATGATCGGGAAGGCTTTTATTCCCTATTTCAAGCAGTGGTGACAAGTGATTTGTGATTGTCACAAGCAGCAACTCCAAAGAGACCTTTAACTACACTTCAAAAAGGGATTAACAAAAAAGTTACAGTCCGACTAAAAAGTGAGATAGAATACAAAGGCAAAATGAATAACGTAGATTCGTACATGAATCTCATAATGACAGATGCGGAGGAGATAAGCAATGGAAAAATTATTGCAAATTACGGCAGAGTCATAGTTAGAGGAAACAACGTACTTTTCATAAAACTAGAAAATGAGTTATAGGAAATTCAATCATGGCCTCTCCTAGAAGCTACCTATTTACTTCAGAATCAGTTACAGAGGGTCATCCAGACAAGATTTGTGACCAGATATCTGATGCAGTTTTGGACGAATTTTTAAAACAAGATCCTGATTCAAGAGTAGCAGTAGAGACTTTGACTACTACAGGTGTTGTCGTAGTAGCTGGTGAAGTTACCTCAAAGGCAAGATTTGACATACAGGATATAGTAAGAAAAACAATCAGAGAGATTGGATATGACAATCCACTATATGGTTTTGATGCAGATTCTTGCAGTGTTTTAGTTTCACTTCATGCACAGAGCCCTGACATATCAATGGGAGTTACTGCAAATGACAATAAAGATCAAGGAGCTGGAGACCAAGGTCTCATGTTTGGATATGCAACAAATGAGACAGAGGATTTGATGCCCATGCCAATTTTACTTGCACATAAACTAACAAAACGTCTTGCAGACGCAAGAAAGACAAAAGAACTTCCATGGGCAAGACCAGATGGCAAGTCTCAGGTTACAGTAGAATATGAGGACGGTAAACCAAAACGCATAGACGCTATCGTTATTTCAACACAGCATTCTCCCGAGATTACAAATGAGCAAATTAGAAAAGAGATAATTGAAAAAGTAATCAAACCAGTTTGTGGAAAATTGTGGGATGACAAGATTAAGATTCACGTAAATCCAACTGGCAGATTTGTCATAGGAGGGCCTCCAGGAGATGCAGGACTTACAGGTAGAAAGATAATTGTTGATACTTATGGTGGCATGGGAAGACATGGGGGTGGCGCTTTTTCTGGAAAAGATCCATCAAAGGTAGACAGATCAGCATGTTACATGTGCAGATACATAGCAAAGAATGTTGTTGCAGCAGGTCTTGCGGATAAATGTGAAGTACAAGTTGCATATGCAATTGGGGTGGCAGAACCAGTCTCTCTCATGGTAAACACGTTTGAAACAAATAAGATTCCTGAAGAGCAGATTGAAAACATAGTAAGAAAACATTTCGACATGAGACCTTCTGCTATTATTTCCCAGTTAAAATTAAAGAATGCAATTTACCGAAAGACTGCAGCGTATGGACATTTTGGAAGAAATGAACCTGAATTTACGTGGGAAAAGACAGACAAGGCAGAAGTATTAAGAAAGGCTGCTGGACTTTAAGACTTTACCATATTTTGTAAATTTCATTTGTGCAAGACTTGCAAGTTTTTCATGATTTCCAACATAATCACCAATCATTATGCTTAGATCATCAATACCAAATGAACCCTTATTGTGCAAAGCATCATGATAGACAGATTCAAAATCTATTTTTTTTATCTCTATTTTTTTTGCGCCAATGAATTGTCTGACAAAAGTATTGTAGCGTACTGTTTGAGGCCCTGCCAAATCAAGTATTTTATTTGAAAAAGAATTCTCCACAATTGATTTGATAATAATTTTTGCTACGTCGCCAACAAAGATTGGCTGGAATCTATAATTACCAGAACCAGGAATCACAACTTTGCCTTTTCTTATTTGTCTTTGTAGATTTTTTGAGAGAGGATCATCTTTTCCTATTATATATGATGCTCTAAAAATAGTATAATCAAGTCCAGAGTGGATTATTTCTTGTTCAGCTTTGTATTTTGAAATAAAATAACCAAGAGTATGAGGATTTATCAACTCCAAGACCGCTAATGTAAATTATTTTTTTTATCCTTGCTTTTTTACATAGTTTAATGACATTTTTTGTAAGAGAGACATTTACCTTTTCATAATCTGAATCTACAGTTTGTCTTCCTTGACCTATAAAATGCAATAATGCACTGCAACCTTTTATTTTTGATACAAGATAATTTTCAGATAATGTCTCAGACGATATTACTCTTGCAAAGTTTATTGACTTTTCATTTCCTTTGCGTACCAGACCTATAACATCAAATCCATCTTTTGAAAGAAACTTGCCTACATTTCTTCCCACAAAGCCATTTGCGCCAGTAATTACCACTGATCTACTTTGTTTCATACAAAACAGAGATTAATGCCGACAAATTAATTTTGGTCTTCATCGTATAATATGATAGTTGAATATAGTAGACTGCCATCAGATCTTAGGCATCCAAGTAGGAGCTTCACAAAAGGAGATAAAGAATGCATACAGACAACTTTCACTAAAGTATCATCCGGATAGGAATAAGGACGACAAGAATGAAGAGAGATTCAAGAAGATAATTGAGGCGTATCAGCAATTAAGAAATAACGAGAAGAAAAAGGACAAGATTTCAGAAAGTGAGGTAGCTGCAAAATATTCTGATTTTTGGAAAAAGTATAACAAGGACACAAGTGAGGAATTTAATTTTGGAGCAAACTTTGCTGAATTTAGACATGAGTTTGGGGCAAAAGTTACTCAAGACTATGAACATAACCAAGAAAAAAAATCCTCCCCAATGAGTACTCATTTAATACTTTATGGAGGATTAGGAGCAATTGCCCTTTGGATAATTCTATCAAGCATATTGAAATAATCTGATAAGGGATTAATACATAAGAAATTAAGTCATCTTCATGGGAGAAGAAGAGAAACCAAAAGGAAAGATGAGAACAGGTTTTACCACGGGAACCTCTGCAACGGCTGGTGCAAAAGCTGGAATACTTGCAATCATAGATCAAAAAAAGATAGATTCTGTCGAGGTTACCTTACCCAAAAAATCTCAGATTCGAATAAAAATTGAAGATTGTAAATTTAGTGAAAACAGTTCTACATGTATAGTGATAAAAGATGGCGGAGATGATCCCGATGTCACTCATGGAGCTGAAATTGTAACAGAGATCTCACTTACTGAAAAACCAGGAGAGATTGAAATTGATGGAGGAGAAGGAGTTGGCAGAGTTACCAAACCCGGATTAGGATTAGAGATAGGTACTGCTGCTATAAACCCAACTCCAAAAAAGATGATTAAAGAAAACATTTTGGAAGTAGCAAAAGATCTTCTTGTAAAAAATGGAATCAGAGTATTGATATCAGTACCAAAGGGAAGAGATCTTGCACTCAAGACAGACAACCCAAGACTTGGGATTATCGGAGGCATTTCAATTCTTGGAACAAGTGGCATAGTTGTTCCATATTCTACAGCATCATTTGCTGCAGCAATTAGACAGAGTATCGAAGTTACTAGAGCAATGGGAGATGATACTGTTGTTTTAACAACAGGTGGAAGAAGTGAAGATTTTGCAAGAAAGATAATTAATTTGCCAGACCATTGTTTTGTACAAATGGGAGATTTTTCAGGATATACCGTACAGGTTTGTGCAAAGAAAGACATCAAGAAAGCATATGTTGCTGGATTTATCGGAAAGTTAGCAAAAATGGCAATGGGGGTAAAACAGACTCATGTAAAGGGCTCAAAGGTAGACATGGAATTTCTTGCAGATTTGGCCAAGAGATGCAAGGCATCACAAGAGGTAGTAGATAATATCAAAAAGGCAAACACTGCAAGGCATGTATTTGATATTATAAATGAAAAAAACATTTCTGGCTATTTTGACATTGTTTGCTCAGAGGCGCACAAACAACTAGGAAAATATTCTGATAACAAGTTTGAGATTGAGGTTATAATGTTTGATTTTGACGGTAAGGTAATAGGGGTTTTTCCAAAGAGTAACAAATATCTTAAGACCTAGAAAAATTACATTGTGGAAAACGTAGCAATAATTGCCATAACAAAAAACGGTATTGCTACAGCACATTTGCTCAAACAACATTTTCCAACATGGAAGATATTTTCCCCCTCAAAGCTTCGCCAAGATGGAAAAGACATAGAGTGGTTTGATGAATCAACCACCCTTAAGGTAAAAGAGTTGTTCCAAAATAATGAAGCACTAGTATGCATTTTTTCCCTTGGTGCAGTGATAAGATTGATTGCACCACATATGATAGACAAAAAAACAGATCCTGCAGTAGTAGTCATTGATGATACTGCAAAATTTGTCATAAGCACACTCTCTGGCCACCTGGGAGGTGCAAATGATCTTGCCGAGAAAATAGCTTCTTCGATTGGTGCCATTCCAGTTATTACTACTGCGGCAGATGTGAACAAGACAATTGCAGTAGACCTACTTGGAAGGGAATTTGGTTGGAGTATTGATGAAACTTCTAGCGTAACAAAGGTTAGTGCGTTTATGGTAAATGAAGAAAAAATTGGTGTCTTTCAAGACGCAGGAGAAAAAGATTGGTGGTTACCAAAAAAAGAGTCTCCCAAAAAATGTTCACATTTACAAATCATTTGATGAGATGATATCATCTGACTGTAAGGGATTTCTTATAATTTCTGATAAAATAATAGAAAACAAGGAAATCCAAGATCGCATTGTCATTTACAGGCCAAAGACTCTAGTTGTTGGAGTAGGCCTACATTGGGATACCACTAAAGATACCATTAGGGAAGGAATGAATTTTTGCTTGTCTAAATTCAAGATGAGTCCAAAATCAGTTGCAAAATTTGCATCAATTAAAAAAGACGATGATGTAAAGGGATTACAGGAGTTATCAGATGAGATGAATGTGCCATTGGAGTATTTTGACAAGACAGAACTTTCTGCCATAAGCATACCCAATCCCTCAGATATTGTGCAAACGTTTGAGGGCACACCAAGTGTATCAGAAGTCTGCTGCAATCAAGGCCTCAGGAGGAGAGTTGATTGTACAGAAACATAAATTTCCTCCAAACCTTACAATTGCAATAGCAAGGAGAACAAATTGAAGCGTGGACTTTTGTTAATAGATAGAGGAAGTAAGGAAAGAGAAGTCAGCGAGGAGCTTGAAACTATTTGCAAGGAAATAAAGAAGAAAGGCGGTTATGATTTTGCTGAATACTGTTTTCTAGAAGTAACACCACCATACATCGAAGACGGAATTAAAAAGTGCTTAAAAAGTGATATAGATTATCTTACCATAGTGCCGTACTTTTTGTATCCAGGAAAAAAAGTAAAGGCAGCTGTTACAGAAGTCATGAAATATCAGACAACAACGAGTGTCAAGTTTCTTGTCACAAAACCCATGTCCATGCACATGACTCTTGTAAGACTAGTTGAAAGCAGGATCAAATCGGCACTTG
Organism: uncultured Nitrososphaerota archaeon; assembly: GCA_963824385.1. Taxonomy (GTDB): domain Archaea; phylum Thermoproteota; class Nitrososphaeria; order Nitrososphaerales; family Nitrosopumilaceae; genus Nitrosotalea. The sequence continues at coordinate 284,556 of CAWGPD010000002.1, read as the reverse complement.
ACAAAGATAAAGTCTCACTAGCAAATGACAAAGTAGACGTCTTGGTAATAGGACATGGAAGTAAGGATCCTAATGCAAAAATGTCAATAAAATATGTGGTAGATGAACTTGGTCATTTGTATAGAAATGTAGATTATTGTTTTCTTGAGATCGAAGAGCCAAACATAGAACAAGGAATAGAAATCTGCAAGAAAAGAGATCCAGAAGTTCTTGTGGTTGTCTTTTACTTTTTACATGAGGGGGCACATGTAAAAACAGATATCAATGCTGATCTTAGGCCAGCATTGGAAAAGCACAAGCTGAAAAAAGTTTTGATTACACAACACATAGGAACTGATCAGAAGATGATTGACCTGATTATTGAGAGAGCCCAAGAGGTAGAGACATGATTACTCAAAAGGGTCAGTCAATAGAAGACAAGAGTATGGAGATAATAGATAGCGAGATTGGCTTTCATCCATATTCACCTGAGGAATGGATAATAGTAAAAAGAATAATTCACTCTACTGCAGATTTTGATTTTGCAAGACAGAACAAGGTTGTGTTTCACAAGGATGCAATACAGAGCGCCATAGATGCATTACAAAAAGGATGCAATATCATAGTTGATGTCAATGGTGTTATAGGCGGTTTTAATAAGGACAATATGAAAAAATTTGGAAATCAGGTGATATGCAGTATATCAGATCCTCAGGTAGTAGAGGAAGCAAAAAAACTCAACAAGACACGTGCCCAGACTTCAATGAGACTAGCAGCAAAGCAGATGGACCATGGAATCGTAGTAATAGGCAATGCACCTACTGCACTCATCGAGGTAATACAGATGATTAAAGAGGGCATAACGTCTCCTGCACTTGTAATTGGAATTCCTGTGGGATTTGTCTGTGCAGTAGAGTCAAAGGATGAGCTTCGTACCACAAATGTACCATATATCACAAACATTGGAAGAAAGGGAGGCAGTCCATGTGCCTCTGCAATTATCAATGCACTTTACAAAATTCTTGCAGCAAGATCAAAATCTTAGTTTACTTTCTTGAATAAGATATGCATGATTTTACAAAGTTGGAAGCAATTGGAGAGCCATCAAAGTGCACATGCATGTATGACGCAAGTGTATTGTATACTGTCAAGCCATCTTTTTTATCTTTGATGCCAATACCAATGGACATCTCATATGCAAATTTTGAATCTTTTGACAACAAATCCAGTTCAGAATAATGAAACTCGTGACCCTTGATAGTTTTTGATTGCAAGGAAAATGGGGAATTTGGTCCTAACTTGGCACTGGTATAATTTAGTTTTAATTTCTTTTCCATTACAGTAACAGCATCAAAAAGCCCTACCATCTTGAATTTTCCAGACTTGTAACTTATGAGTTTGGTCAGATACATCAAACCTCCACACTCTGCATAAATTGGCATTCCATCTTGGGCATATTTTTTTATCAATTTCTTCATGATATCATTTCTTTGGAGTAGATTTCCTTTGACTTCTGGAAATCCACCTCCAATGTAGATTCCATCACATGGTGGTATTTTTTTATCTGAAACTGGACTAAAGAATACAATTTCTGCACCAAGTCTTTTTAACGAGTCTAGATTATCCTGATAGTAGAAATTAAAGGACTCATCCATAGCCACTGCTATTCTGGTTTGTGTTTTCCTATCTTTTGGATTAGGTACTTTGGGCAGATCAGGTCCGCCTTTGGCAAGTTTAATTATTTTTTCAATTTCAATAAAACCTGAAAGTGATTTTGCAATAGACTTGATTTTTCTATCAAGAGATTGCTTTTCTCTTACAGGTATTAATCCAAGATGCCTTGATTCAAGCTTGAGATCATTGTTTCTTGGGATGACTCCAAGTATTGGAAGCCCTACTTTTTTTAGTGCATCCCTGCACAGAGTTTCGTGTTTTTTGCTTCCAATTTTATTTAGTATGACACCACAAATTCTAGAGTTTTTCTCAAAATTTTCAAATCCAAGTGCGGTTGCAGCAACAGAGCGAGCGGCTTTGCTTGCATCCAAAACAAGTATAACACTAGATTTTGTTATATTTGCAACATCATATGTGCTTGCAAAGCTTGATTTTCCGTCAAATCCATCGTAGTATCCCATTACCCCCTCAATAACAGAAATGTCTTGGCGTGAATTTTGGATGAAATTCTTCAAAACTCCACTTTTTCCCATCATCCAGACATCAAGATTGCGGGCAACTTTTCCTGAGACAGAGTCTGAGGTAACTAGGATCTATAAAGTCCGGTCCCACCTTAAAGGGCTGAACCGAGTATCCCTTTTCCTTTAGACCGTGGATTATTGCAGTTGTTATAGATGTCTTGCCCACTCCGCTTGTAACACCTGCAAGAATAATTCTTGGAATATTCATACCTCTTCATCTTTGCCAGTATTTTTCACAATCTGGAAAAGTTGTTGGAGTGCAAGTTTTGGGTGATGTGCTGCAAGTTTTAGCATATCAAACATGCCAAAATCCGCCTTGATGAAATTAAGAAATTCTTCGGCAGAGAGTTCTCCTATTATTTCAATTTCTTTGTCCCATTCTTGATCACTTAGATTTAGCCACCTATGCTGAACCTTGACTGCAGCTGTTATCTTTGATCCTATTGCTTTTTTCATGTTCTGTTCATAGGTTTTTAGAGATTCCTTAGATGTATCACCTTGGAGTACAGACTCGCCACCAATTTTTCCTGCAGATCTACCAAATTCAATTGCATATCTTATCCCTTCTAGAACCAATGGATTTGCCTGTCCTGCAGAGTCTCCTACCATTATGAGATTATCATCTATGGTTGACTGTCTTAGTCCTTCATTTGGAATAAGACCATAATGAAACTCGACTGGAACAATTCTTCCTAGATCATTTAGCGGTTTTGGTCTTTTTTCCATCAATTCAATCAAGAGTTTGCTTGCATCTGCCTGAGAATTGGGTTTTCCTACTCCCACTCCTATACGGACCTTATTTTTTCCCAATGGAAAAATCCATGCATAGCCTGCTGGAGAGTACTGCGAACCCACCATGAGATACCATGTATCAGAATCAATTTTATCGACATATGCCTCATATTCTGCACCCGCTCCAAATCTTTTCCATGGCATAACAATGCCAAGAGATCTTCCTACAACAGAGTAGAAACCACTTGCGTCTATTACAAGTTTTGAATTAAAAACTAGTTCTTCTTTAAGTGAGGTTGCCTTTACTCCACTTAATTTTCCCTCGTCATTTTTTATTGCATCAGTTACACTAGTTCTTAAAAAAATGTCTGCCCCTACACTTGCAGCCTGATATGCCAAAAATTGGTATGTCTTTCTCACATCCAAAACTGCAGCTTGGGCAGTATCACTTTTTTTTATTACATAATTATTTGGAGAGTAAAATGCATAGTTGCTTATTTCGTTATAACACTCAGGTGGTATGCCAAATGATTTTGCTTCCTTTATCCATGTTACACCACTTGTTCTAACATTTTGTCCTATTGCCTCATCTCTTTCAAGTACTGCAACACTAAGACCTTTTTTTGCAGCGCCCCATGCTGCTGACAAGCCTGCTGGGCCTCCTCCCACAACAACTACATCATAATCATAACTTCTAGTCATTAGTATTACTCAAATTTTCCTTGTTCAATATTATAAGCTGTGGTTTTATCAAGACAAGTCTATTTTTGAACCCAATCTTTTTACCTAGCACATAAAAAATATTTTCAATGACAAAGGGATTGGTAATAGTTTACACTGGAAAGGGAAAAGGAAAAACAACTGCTGCTCTTGGAATAGCTCTTCGTGCAATTGGCTATGATCATAAAGTTTGCATGATACAATTCATCAAGGGTTCATGGCATTACGGCGAGATGACATCATCAAAGAGACTAGAGCCGGAGTTTGAACTTACTGCAATTGGCAAGGGCTTTATTGGAATAATAGATGACAAGAGTCCCATTGAGGATCATAAAAAAGTGGCAGAGGAGGCACTCAGAGTTGCTCAAGAGAAAATTAATTCAAAAATTTACAACATTGTAATACTAGATGAGATAAATTATGCCATAAATCTTGGCCTGATAAATCTAAGAGATGTCTTGGAAATTATTTCAAACAAACCTGATGAACTTAGCTTGATTCTTACTGGAAATTATGCCAAAGATGAACTAATAGAGAAAGCAGATTTAGTTACTGAAATGAGGGAGATTAAACATCCATTCAAATCTGGAATAAAAGCAAAAAAAGGAATCGACTTTTAATCAGCAACATTAAATTATGTACAATAAATTTGAAGGCTATGACAACAACTATTCAGAATTTTCCTGAAGTGGGAGAGATTGTAATTGCTACTGTTACAAGAATAGTGGATCAGGGAGCCTATGTTGCACTTGATGAATATAATAATGTCCAAGGATTTTTGCATGTCTCAGAAATTGCTACTGGTTGGATAAGAAATGTAGCAAAATTTCTCAAATTAGGCGAGAAAAAAGTTTTACTTGTAAAACGGGTAGATCCTCGAAGATCTGAAATAGATTTGTCATTAAAACAGGTATCATCTGATCAAAAGAAGAAGAAACTTTTAGAGATAAAACGCGGTGAGAAAGAAGAGGCTTTAATTGAAAATCTCAAATCTCGTATAAGCTTGTCCGAATCGGAGATGGGAAAATTAGAAAATGTCCTAGGAGAAAAATTTGGCTCAGTTTATGATGCATTTTCTGAAGTTTCAGCCAAAGGCATATCAGTTTTAGATAATCTCAACATTCCTCCAAAGGCATTATCTATTATTGCAGAATTGGGTGCAAAAATTCAGGTTCCCCATGTTGAGATACGCGGGATTTTTGAGCTAACCTGCAACAAGTCAAACGGCATTGAAATAATCAAGCATGCATTAATTGATTCTACAGCTAACAAGAAGGAGATCTCTGTCACATACATTGGTGCTCCCAAATATCGCATTACTCTTACTGCTCCAAACTTTAAGGAGGCTGAAAAGGAACTCAAACCAATTATTTCCTCTGTACAGGATGTAATAGAGAAGAAGGGAGGCACCTTCAAGTTCACAAGAGAAGAATCAAAGAAGACAAGAGAAGGTTAACATGCACTTTCAGATGAGAAAATGTACAGATTGTAAAAGATATACCCTAAAGGACGAGTGTCCCAAGTGTGGACACCAGACTGTAACTGTACATCCAGGAAAATATTCTCCAGATGACAAGTATGCAAGATATCGTATTTCAGATAGATACAAGTAGTAACTAGTTTTATTTTGCCGTACTGTTTGATGATTCTATACTAATTTTTGATACACGTGCATCATCAGCAACCACTGGCTGGTTAGTAGCAGGATCTGTCTGTAGTTGTGCTATCCTGTCAACAACATCTTGACCAGATATGACCTGGCCAAATAGAGTATACTGGTTATTCAACCAAGGCGCATCTGCAACTGTAATGAAGAATTGAGAGCTTCCACTGTTAACATCAGAACTGCGTGCCATGCCTACCATGTATTTTGTAAAATTCATACTAGAACTAAATTCTGCTGGAACTGTATGTCCTGCATCTCCAAGGCCCCAAGTGCTTCTATCGCCTTTTATTGTATTTGGATCACCACCTTGAATCATAAAGCCTGGAATTATTCTGTGAAATACAGTTCCATCATAAAAACCAGAGTTGGCTAGATTGATAAAGTTAGCCGTTGTCTGTGGTGCCACCTTATCAAATAATTGGAATTTTATCTCTCCAAACTTTGTATCAATAACTGCAATGTCTCCACTACTATTTGTAGCGGTTATGGGTTTTATTGTTGTGCTTGAGCTATTCCCTTGTGGATTACTAGTAGACAATGCAGCAGCTGTCTGAGGTTTATAATCAGGATTGACCTGATAAATCAATACACCTGAAAAGACACCCGAGTCTGTTCTATTCAAGCTTGCAGACATGTATGCTAGGCGTAGTGGTCCATCTCCATTTGATGGATATTTGATGGTCTTTGTGTAAATTGCTGTATAACCAGTAGTGTAGGCTGGTGATTCATTGTGAGTATTTGGATCATAGTATGTTACTGGAGTGAATGGAAACATTTGCCCAAGCAGAGTATTTTTCCAGAAATAGTCAGTCGGTGTAAATGCATCATCTTGTAGGAATTGTGATGAATCAAGGCCTCCTATTTTCATGAACCACTGTTTCTTGCTTTCATCTCCTCCTCCTCCAAGTACGTAAAGCTCAGTTCCGTTTGAAACAAACTTTTGGCCTACGACATAAACTAGAACATAGTTTGCCCCCATCTTCTTTAATGCATTCCATGCGTCATCAGGAGAATCAAGAAGCATTCTTGCAATGTTTGCTATGATATTTGTGTCAACTGTGGCATTATCGACAAATGTAGTTCTCTCTCCCAAAGTCTGTATCCAATATCCATAGTCCCACCATGAAGCAACTACGGAATCTTTTGGAGTGTTATTTTTCATCCAGTTTAGAGCATCTGGCCAGTCATTAGTGGCAATAGCAAAATTGGAACCACCATTTAGAATTGTAGGTGGAGATTTTGTTACAGTTATCCAGTTTCCGTTGACAGGATACAAGGTTGGAACCAGCAATAATGCCACTATAACAGCAACAAACGCTATCTTTGAGATTCTTCCAAGTAAATCACCAGTTGTTTTTGTTTGAGTCGTTTCCTTTCTTGTTTGAGTTTTTCCTTTCTTTGGGGATTCTATAATTTTCACCGACTTGTTTTCTCGTTTTAGAATATCGGCCGTGAGTGCAGCTAGACCTATAGATGAAAGTATAATGACAGAAGTTGCTGTAAGTAATTCCAATCTAGTAAAAGTAGAACCAGCATATGCACCAACTATACCCACAATTAAAGCAAATACAATCATCTCATTTCTAAGAGACAATCCTGATGTTTTTGTATCGGCGTTCTTTTTCCTAAACATAAGCCATATTCCAAGACCTGCAAACAACATTAGCACCGAGAAATAGCTAAAGTTCTGTGCAAGTGTAGGAGTTGCATGTTCTGCAACTGAATCGACCAGAGGATCTTCTGAAGTTAGGAAGGGGTCTAATGCATTAAGATAACGGAAGCTTACACCGTGAAGAGCTCCTCCCCCAAGCAAGATCACACTCCCAACTATTATTAGAATAGCAAGAGCAAGTAAACTATTACGCATACGGTGTTGTTCTTTACTATATTTTTGAATGAAAATTATTATGACTAGTATTATGGTTGGACCTATCATCGCAAGTCCTCTTATTCCAAATACAAAAGTTGGACCAGGTCTTGCAAAGAGTCCTCCAGCTACTAGCATAGTCACGGCTACAAATAATGGAACTGCCCAGAGTAAGAAATTGTGATCTTTTCGCATGAAAGGTAAAGCAACAAAGAACAATCCTAAAGGAAGTAAAAAGAATTCAATTCCACCCCAAGACGCAAAACCTACAGCTAGAAAGAATCCACCGCCTACCATCTTGGCTATAGCAATTTTTTTATTTTCTGATTTGAGTCCACTTAGAAATAGATAGAGTCCCAATAACCCATAAAACAAACCAAGAGGTTCAGACTTGAACCAGCCAATTGTTCCTCTGACTATAATAGCAGGTGATAATGCAAAGAAAAGAGAAGCAAAGAGTCCTGCACTAGTACCTCCCAAAACACGTACCAGTGCAAATATGACTATTACCGTCATAGAACCAAAAACTACTGGAAAAATTATTGTAAAATCATAGAGACTTAATCCACCGCCAAAGATTTTGTATAGAACTGCATCTGTTACATGTAGTGGCACTTGAGCATTAGTAAAAACATCTCTGCCCTCAGGATACCAACTCATATTATCGTGCCAATGAACATATGCATTTAGTCCATTATCTAATAGGTACTGTGTTGCCCTGTAATTGAAGAATGGATCAAACTCATTTAATTGGAAACCATAATCAGCAGCTTGAGATCTAACCATTACAGAAATGGAAAATGAAATTATAAGAACTCCAATTACAAGTAGATGCCTTAAATGAAAGTCAAATTTTCTTACCGTAAACAATTTGGAATCTTGTATCAAGATAGTTTTTGATGGAATTTACTCGGTTTATTACTCTTTTGTAAGAATCTGAACCTTGCAAGATTTTATCAATTGTTTGAAATCCTGAGCATCTTTTTCACTACCAACAATTGTTCCAAAATGCATCGGAATTACGATCTTGGGTTTTATTCTTTCTACGGCTTTAGATGCTTCATTTGCAGTCATAACATATGTTCCACTTACAGGTACCAATGCTATATCGGGCTTTAGATCAGACATCTCTGGAATCAAGTCAGTATCTCCTGTATGATATATGGTAGTACCATTTAGATCTATTAGAAAACCTATTTTATCATCTTCTTTAGGATGGAATGGTTTTTTGGTTTCTGGATTTATTTTATCTACATTATATGCCCTAATTGCTTTAATTTTAATTCCTTTTACAGTCTTTTCTTCACCTGGAGAGATGCCAATCTTTTCTTTAAAGGCAAATCCTTTTAGCATATCAATGCATTCGTTTGCAGCAACAATAGAGGTTTTCTCTGTTGAAATATTCTTTAGATCATCAACACTTAGGTGATCAAAATGATTGTGTGAAATCAAGATCAAGTCTGCTTTTTCCTGGAAAGTAATTTTGTACGGATCAGTTATGATTTTGATATTACCAACTATACTAAAAGAGTTATGACCAAGCCATTTTATTTTGATTCCTTTATACTCAAACATAACTAGAATTATGTTCTACCAAAATTAAAGATTACTTGGTTCAAGAACAATTTTATCGCTTGAGACAGAAAGAACTGAACCACCGTTTTTCTTAATTCTCATTTTGAGTTCAGCATCAAGTGTAGCTATTATCCCCCCATGTTCTTTCACAAAAGAAACTAGTGCATCATCAACAGATTTTCCTGAGATGTTGATCTTTTTTAAGTCTCTTACAATTTTTAAAGCATTTTCAGCAGAACTTTTTTTTTATCATCCATAGTTATTCTTTCTAATTCTTTTACTACCATATCTGGTACAACATACTCTATTGCTCCAATTTCTGTTTCTATACTAGAGATGTTCTTTATTCTTCTTGAAGCAAGTACTATGAGAAAACTAGAATCACAGATAATTTCAACCACTTGCTACACCAGCACCAATTAATCTCCATCTTTCAGCAATTCTTCTACTTATTGCTACCTTACTATTGTCAAAAATACATACCGGTCTTTTGAATTGCAATTCCACTGTCTTGCCTCTTACACTAGTAACTTTGGATAAGAGTGGAGCAGTTCCTAAACTTAATCTCAAAGATTCTCCTGTAGTTATTGGAGAAACTTTGATCTCTTCACCTGAACCTACTGCAGTATCAAATAGATTTACCTCAATTTTTGTACTGTAAGAATTTTCTGGTAGAGTACCTGGTTTGCCAATTACAGAACCTATTAGTGAATCACTTCTAGTCATTGCTGGATCAAGCTTGGTTGCTATTGCAATTAGGCCGCCAGATTTTACCTCTTTTACTATTCCTGCACCAGTTCCTAAAGATGCAATCTCTGTAAAAATAGGTTCATACTTTCCTGTTTTTTCATTAGCCAGACCAGGTTTTATCTCAATTTCATCTCCTACTTGGAATGTTCCTTGAACAATACTTCCTCCAATAACACCACCCTTGATGTCTTTAATTTTAGTTCCAGGTTTGTTTACATCAAATGATCGTAGTACGTGCATAACAGTATTCTTTTTCTCATCTCTCTCAGGAGTAGGTATTGAAGTTTCAATTGCGCCTATTAGTGCATCAATGTTTAATTTTGATTGGGCAGAAATTGGAATGATTGGAGCTTTTGCAGCCGTAGTTCCCTTGACAAATTTTACTATATCAGCATAATTTTCCATTGCCTGTTCATATGATATCAAATCAACTTTATTTTGAACTATAACAATTTGTTTAATTCCAAGTGTCTGCAAAGCAAGCAAGTGTTCCTTAGTTTGTGGCTGGGGAACCTTTTCATTAGCTGCTACTAGAAGCATTGCGCCATCTATTAGAGCAGACCCCGATAGCATATTTGCCATCAAACTTTCATGGCCAGGACTATCTACAAAACTAACAACACGTGATAATTCACTTTCTTTTCCACAATTATTACACTTTGGTGTAACCGAATAACACAATGGAACCTCACATTTTTTACATTTGTAAAATGCCGCATCGGCATATCCAACCCTAATAGTAATTCCTCGTTTTAATTCCTCACTGTGTGCACTAGTCCAGACACCAGTCAAAGCTTGGATAAGAGTTGTCTTGCCGTGATCAACATGACCTGCAGTTCCAATGTTTACACATGGTTGATAACCATATTTTTTTACATACCAATCAGGAAGAGTTTCTTTCCAGTGCATGTACAAACTAGTAAAAGCAGATATGTTAACCTATGCCTTAGTTTTCTCTGCAGATTCTTTTTCTTGTCCTTCAGCTGGTTTTTCTTCTACCTTAAGTTCTCCGTCAAAAAAGCAGTTTAATTGATAAACTTCTTCTGTTACAATATTTCCTCTAACAAGCTTGCGAACTCTTTGTCCTTTTTCAGCATCTCTTAATCCTATTCCCTTTGATAACAAAATGTATTTTCTAGCGCCGCCGTGAATATCTTCTCGGAGAGGAACTCCTGACTTGTCACTACCTCCAGTAATTTTCAATTTACCAGACTCGCCTACTATTGCAGCGTCTAATTCACTACCTACTTGTAGACCCAAAAATGGTCCAGCATCCTTCTCCTTTACCTCTTTGGTGATAGATTTTCCTTTTTTGTCAGATATATTCAGTTTGAATGTAGCCAAGTAGTAAAAAAAATCTTTAAACTATTAATTAATCTTTGTACCTAAATCTTTTAAAAATGCAAAGACCTTTGCTAGATTATTGAACGAGTCAATCAAGTGTCCACGATGTGACAAGATAATGGTTTCAATGCAAGCATGTCATATGATATGTACAAACTGTGGAGCACATCTAGACTGTTCAGACAAGGGCTCGTTTTGGTGATTAAAAGCCAGGTCTGTCAAATTGAAAGTTTTCTGCCAGTTCGCCTACCTTTTGTTTCATTAAATTAAGATAATCATCATATTTTGCCTCAAACCCACAATGAGGACATTTGACATTTGTTATCTCATCATCAAGTATTGCAACTTTGTCACATTCTGGACATTTTGCATCCATGATATAATTTGTCAACTAAACTATATAATGTTAGATACCAGATCTCGATTCAGCGGAGTTAGTCCAGCCTGGTAGGACGTCAGCTTCCCAACTGAAGGTCGCGGGTTCAATTCCCGCACTCCGCACCCTGATTTTATTTATTATTTTGAATAATTTTTTTTATTTTTTCAAATTCAGTTTCATCAAATGCTGGTCGTTTTACAAACATGCTATGAATCGGTCCTGCACCATCAGAAGAGTTTCTGGGAACAATATGAACATGTACATGTGGTATCTCTTGACCACTTTCCTTTCCGTTATGAATTGCAATTAATGATGATAAATAAATTGATTCAAGTTTTCCAGCTAGAGTCTTGACTGTTTCAAAAAGATCTTTACTATCAGATTCACTCATGTCTTGTACCTTTGCGTAATGGTTTTTTGGGATCACAAGCGTGTGACCTCGTGCAAGTGGAAAGGCATCCAAAAAGGCAAGTGAATTAGGGGTTTCGTATAATTTTTTTGTAGAAATATCTCCACTCACTATTTTGCAGAAAATACAATCCATGGATTTTTTCCTCAAGAGAGTGTTAAATCTTTTACCTTAGTTACATTTGTGAGATGGCTTGCTCAATGCTAATTTTGTCAGTTGCTTCTGGCATTTGTTTTATATACATTTTAAAATCTTCTTTGGCAGAAGTTGATTTTTTCTGCTCAAATCTTGCCAATCCACGATTCTTGTAAATTGGCGCAAACCTAGACGAGTCAACCTCAATTGCCATGGTATAATATTTCTCGGCATTTTCAAAGTCTTTTGCTTTCAAGTAATAATTTCCCAATCCTCGGTAAGCCAGATAATATTTTGAATTTAATTCAATAGTTTTTTTATAGTAATCAAGAGCCTGGCTAGAATTTTGATCATTTAGTATTCCTGCCAAGAGACACATAGCAGTTGAGTTTGATTTGTTTATCTCAAGAGCCTTTTTTAGTATAGTTATGGCTTCGTCAGTTTTTCCTTGAAGTCTTAACTTTTCTCCATCAAAACATAGTCTATTAGATCTAGTCTTTTTTTCATCAAATGTATCTACATCAGATAAAATATCATGTGGGACTATCAAGAGCATCAATCTGTCATCTTCTTGCCATTGTTCATCAAATCTTTTCTCAGGAATGGCTCCAATTTTTTCAGGTTCTGGTATATAATGAAAAATAGTTTTTTCTATTTCATCATATCCAACAACAAGTGATGCGTGTTGTACTACATCCTTTATTCCCGGAAGTATCACAATTGGTGGAACTCCAATATCTATCATTTTTTTTAATTCTTTAAGACTAGAGTTTGAAATAATAACTGAAAGGCCATGTCGTTCAGCAAGCTCAACTCCTTCTATGAGAATACTTCCTTTCATGCGAGGATATTTTTTTGCAATTTCTGTAGCCTCTTTTAGCGGCAAGTCTATTCCCCAGTATTTTGACACTGCACTAACAACTAGCGGCAGACAAATGTTTTCTTCTTGTACTAGCGGTATCTCTAGTGTATGAGTAGAATCCATCAATTAATCAATCAATTATACAATATTAATACTATTTAATGAGACTAAATTTCTCCAATAGAGATTTTCCATCACTACTCATTTCGGGATGAAATTGCGTTCCGAAAATATTTTTGTTGTCATACTTGAATATCTCAAATTTACAATCATCAGATGTAGCTATTTGTGTAAAAGAAGAATCAAGTTTTGATACCATGTATGAATGACTTTCAAATCCTTTTATTTTACCGCTACAGAGCGGATTATTTTGTGTAATATTAATTTCATATAAACCATGACGTGAAGATATCATTTTTTTTATTGTACCTCCCAGAGTAAGTGCAAGAATTTCTGCACCATAACATATACCTAGCAATGGCTTGTTTTCTTCTATCGAATGCTTTACTAATTTTGAATTTACAATATTCATTTCTGGATTATTCTTTCGTCTTCCTGATAATATTATAGATGAATAATTATCAAGATTAAGTGATGATACATTAGAAAATACATGAGGTTCAAAATCTAGGTTTAGATCCTGGATACATTTCAAAAGAGACGGAGTGTAGACAGAACCATTGTCTACAACTAGCAGCAAGTTATCTTACACCTATAGATATGTAATGCAGTTCCGGTACGTTATCTTCTACTACTATAGCACCTAGATTGACAGTGCCATTCTCTTGCCAGAACAATACTCTGTTGCTTTCTGGATGAACAAAGTTTTTCACAAATGTAGAGATAAGACCTTTGGTATTATCTAGATCTGATTGTTGTGTAAATGATACACTACCTTCCTCAAAAGTAAGTGGAAATTGAATCGTCTGGGGAGTTAGAACACTAATCTTTTGATCCTCAAGTATTGATTTTATTGTAGATATCCTAGTAGACTCGTCAAGCTGTAATGCAATGGTAACATTAGATGGTGCAATACCTGCAGACTTGGCAAGATAGGCAGCAAATGCTTGTTGAGGCGTACTTCCTAAACCAACATAATACTCACCATCAAATGCAGCACCCACTGCTGCAATTGTTCCGAGTTGTGTTACCACACCACCAGAACCTGCCGTATAAACAGGAATAAAGTAAACATCTTGGTTTCCTATCCTATAGAGAATATTATCACCTATTCTAGGAGTTCGAAGTAAGGTTTGCAATTGTGCAAAGTCTGAATCTCTTGATAATGCTTCACGAACTGCAGATGGTCCCAAGAGTTTTGTCTTTGAATCCAGTGGAACTTGATAGAACTGCATTTTACCAAGATTTGGAATGTCATTTTGTACAATCATGTAACCTGCCAAGTTTCGTCCTTGGGATCCTTGTAACTCAAGTGAGAGTAGACCAACATAAGTCGGTTTATCAAATCCTGGTGGTTTTTCCTCCACATAATAAGTTCCAAGCCCATCAGGGACTTCATAGAAATCTTTTGCCTGAATGAATGTTGAAGTATCCGTTACATGATAAATGTTGAACATGTCAATTTTCCAGTTGAAGAGTGCTTCTGGATATCTGAGTTGTTTAGAAAGCCATTGAGGCATGTCTATGAATTGATCTCCATATTGACTTGTAAACATATTTGTGAAAAAGTCATCACCAGTTTTTATCAGCGTTATTTTGCCATTGTAAACATCAACCAATGCATATCCTACCAATCTCAAATATGGATTACTGACTGACCATGGAACATTTTGTGTATCAAGACCTACAATTAATGGTACAAGCCAGTATGTGTTTTTTCCATCAGTCACTGGAAGAATGTCTAATTGTTTTCCAAACAGATCGTACTGGAAATACGGGTATAACAGTTGCATCCTGTCATGTACGTCTCTATATCTGATAATGTGTATTGGCTCTGTTGGATATGATAAGAAGAAGTTTGGCTCAAATATTTGGCTTATAGGAGGATAAACAGTAATTCCTCCACTTCCGCTATATGATGCGTTATTTAATTCGGCAGATGTTGTCCTATCTTGTGGATAGGCAGCCCAAGTATCTGAGAACAGTCCACCTTCTCCATAATACATCATTCTCTGCTTGAAAAAGTCATTACTATCAACAATTGTTCCATTATTGGCATCAAGTGTAAGAAAACCATTGTCAACGTGTGTGTATACAAGATGCTGATTGTACCATGTATTTTCTACGGTAACTGAGGATGGTAGTATGGGCTTCATTGAGGCTGTCCAATACAATGTATCATTGAATCTTAGAATATCATTATTTTCAAAATCAACATATGGAATAAGACCAATCTCAGGCTTTAGTTTTGCAAATGCTGCATCCCAGTCCCATACTCTAATTTTATCCAAAAGCTCGCTATTCTGTGAGACGTAACTAGGAATATCATTTGCCGAGACAGAGCTAAGCTTTGTTTCTTGTGGTATTACAGTTATCTGATCCAATTGTCCCAAGTAACGATTTACACCAATTTGCTCTGCCTTGTAAGGTCCTAGATATTCTATTTTTTTTGCATCAGCAATACTATTGTTAACCATCATTATTGAACCTGCAACTAGGGCAATTATCACTAGAGCCAGTACACGAATGTAGACATCTCGTTTTGAAGGAAGTATGATTACTTTGGATTTGAATTTGTCAATAAAGTAAAATCCAATTAAAGTAAATCCTGCTACCAGTGTACCTCCAATTGCATATTTTGTGTTGTAATCTATTTGATCTGTAAAGAACATGTTTATTCCAGCCCATATGACTCCGATTCCAATCATTGCTTCAATTGTGGCAATATAGTCTAGAAACTTTGGTTTGCTTTTTGCTGCATCTTGGATATATTTGGTGACTAGTCCTACAATATTTTGTAATCCTACATAGAGAACAAGTCTAATACCAATTACTCCAAGAATTGGAGGAACAAGAATTGTTAGTGCAGGAATCATTGGTACAACGTGTGTCAGAGCATATGAGGGATCAGTAGGAGGTGTAACAAATGGAAGTGAGAATATATTCAAAACACTTTTGATGCCTAGATCGTGGTGGCCATCCATTAAATATGCCAGAGTAAATCCAAACATGAGATTTGTAAAGAAAGCCCCGAAAAGTACGACCTTTGTTATCTGCCAAATTATAAAGTTTGGAATACTAAGTTTGTATTCCTTAAAGTTAGGAATGTTTTGTGCTACAGAGTAGTTTCCTCCTTGCTTAAAAAATGTCAGAGCAAGATTGAGACCATACCATGAAATTGAGGATCGGTTTTTGATGTTAACTCGTATCAACGCAATAGAAGCCAATACAACTGCAGAAAGCAATGAGAAATAGAGTGGTTTTGTAAATAGAGTACCAAACTCTTGTGAATTCATGTACATTACTACTGCCTGATTACTTGTCAAGACAAAAATTACAATGGCAATCAGAGCTACAATTCCTATTCTAACATATTTTCCAGCATCTCGCGGAGGTGGACTGGATTGAGTAGATGAATTATACAAAATTAGTCTACCTTCCTTTGTGTCAAATTAATTTCTTACCCAATTTCTTTTCTAAAACACCATTAATAAGTCAAATAGAGAGGTTCTCTAGATTGCATTTCCCAAGCCTTTACACAACAAGTAAACTGCAACATATTTTGGTAAAGAAACTACCTCATTTTTGTACGGTCCAAATTTCTTATTTCTAAGTTTAATTTGTAATGGGCAATCTGCTAGAATTTGTACATTGTCATCACCTAGTAAGCATGCCTCTGAAAATGGATCAAAAGAATCCAAATCAACACACTGAATCTTTGAAAGACCACTTTTACTGTTTATCGAACCTTCAAGTCTGAATATTCTATGAATATCCATAGTTACTTTAGGATCTACCCTTACCCCCATTGTTTTTTTGATTTCTTCTAATTGTACTTGAAATGCAGTATAACCACTGGAAATTATCTCCTTGGATATTTTAGGAGTCTTTGATTTTGATGTAAATAATTTATGAGCAATTCTCCCTCGCCATCCTTTTTCCTCAAGTGTGGGAAGAGAAGACTTGGAATTATCTTGTCTTCGTATTCCAAAGGATTCTGGGATTGCTCCATTGAACATAATATAGTCTACAAGGTCAGCCCTTTCTTGCGAACCCAATGGTTCATAATCACTATTTGTCACTCGTATATGAAATCCCTCATTTCCGGAAAAATAGACCTCAATCTCTTCTTTTTTGACATTCAAGTCAGATGTCAGAATATCAACAAGTTTTGACACCTCTTTTTTAGATTCTGAAATGCAATTTTTACAAATTACAGATGCAGTCTCAAACTTTGTGGAGCCACATTTGGAGCATGTTGATTGGTATTCAATTACAGAACTATTGCATGAACCGCACTTGAATATGGTATGATCCTTTCTGCATGGTAAAGCCAGGTCTTTTGCATCTATATCAAATATCAAGTCAGCTCCTTTCCAGTCTTTTTCAGACATGGGAAGATTTGGAAATGTATAGTATGCATTTGAACAATATACATCAGAGGGGATTTCCTTCATTAATAAGAGATGGAGTTCCTTGTCATTTTTGATATCAAGGTGTCTGATCATTCCAGAGTTAAATTTTTGATATCCAAACTCTCTTTCTGTAGCTCTTTTTGGAACATGTATGAGATCAAACCTATTGAAATAATATTCCTTGAATGCAGATTCTATTAACGAGATATTTTTCTCATTCATTTATTTTTCCTCTTTTTGCCAAATTGTATTGGGTTGATAATTCCATCACAGTCAGATGTAGCAAAACATAGACTTTCACTTCGTAACTTTTCGCATGAAGGACATTGGTATTTGGTTCCGCTTCCAGATGAGCCAGATATATGTTCTAGTTGATATTTTGTAGTTCGTTCGTTGTAATCTGGAGCATTTTTGAATAGAGGAGCAATTTGTTCAACTGTCTGGCCCTTGGAGAGAAGATAAGTAGCAAGCAAGAATCTCCCAGAGTGTGGCAAGTTTTCTCCCTTTTCAAGAACTTCAATTCCATGTTTAACACATGGTGGATATTCTGAAGAGACAAAAGTTGTGTCTGAAAACTTTTTGGCAAGTATAACCAAGTCTTCAACTCTTTGCTTGAAGCCTTGTGGAATAGATTGTATGCTAACTGATTGAATTTTTCCATTGATATATTCTCCAAGTTCAGCACGTATCAATCTGACTGTTTCATGAGCACTCAAGTAGACAAATCCATTTGCTACTCTACGATTTACCAACTTCCATTCCTTTTCATGAAAATGTACAGCCCGTTGTAGATAATCTGGCACTTTGATCACAAATTCATCATTATCAATAGTACCTTAACTGCAAATAGATCCTGAATTATTTTTAATGGAAGTTCCAGATTTTTTTTATCTCGGCTTACCCAAAGATCTTGTTGTAAAAATCTCTCAGATCTTCTAGCTTCTGCCAGAGAAAATCTTCTGATTAGTGTAGCAATATCCTGCTGACTTGAGTAAGATTATAGCTACAATAAAAGAGAATAATTCAGAATCATTATCTTGTGACTCTAAATCTTGAGCCATAAATTTGACCAGATGATGCAACTACAATTCTACCATATGCTTTTTCTACAATAGGCTTCCAGTCAGGATGACTGAGTTGTTCAAGACTCAATCCAGTATTTGCTAAATATTCACCAGCTTCTGTCAAAAAAGGATATTTTGCCAGATCCTTTATTCCAATTTTTAGCACATTTTCTTTGTTCTTACTATGTTTAAAAATTTGATTATCTTGCCAATTGACTAGTGTTTTGTCATGACTAGGAATTTTCCAAATTATTCCATACGAGTTTAAATTATCCTCAAATAAATTAGTCACATGCTAGTTGGATTACATGTATCCATCGCAGGCTCAATCGATAGAGCAGTGGATAACGCAGTTGCAACTGGATGTACAGCATTTCAAATCTTTACTCGTAATCCCCGTGGATGGGCTGCAAAGCCTCTAGCAAGTAAAGATGTTGCAAGTTTCAAAGAAAAACTTGCTGCAAGTAAAATTGATCGATTTTCTACTGTTGCCCACATGCCATACTTGCCAAATTTATCTTCACCCGAGGAAGACCCCTTTGCAAGATCTGTTGGTTCTCTCATAGACGAGATAAAAAGATGTAGCAAACTAGGAATTCCATATATCGTTGCACATCTGGGAAGTCACAAGGGTGAAGGAGATGCAAAAGGAATTGAGATGCTAGTAAAGGCCTTTACAAAGGCTGCCGCAGAAACTTCAGACGATGTTATGATTCTTCTTGAGAATACTGCAGGTCAAAAAAATAGTGTAGGATCAGATCTTTAATCAGCTTGCTATCTATATTATTTCAGCTAAAACCTGCAAAAAGATTTGGTATATGTTTTGATACTTGCCATGCTTTTGCTGCAGGATATGACATGAGGACTGAAAAGGAGGCAAAATCAACACTTGAAAAATTAGATAAAGCAATAGGCTTTGAGCATCTTAAAATTTTACACTTGAACGATTCAAAGGGAGAACTAGGATGTAATCTGGACAGACATGAGCATATTGGATTGGGACACATAGGCGAGAAAGGACTAGGCTATATTGTAAAATCAATTAGCCGTAAAAAAATTCCAATAATCTTAGAGACTCCTATTGATGAAAGAAGAGATGACATTGGAAACTTGAATAAGGCAAAAGAATTGGCTTAATTTGGAAGAGTTTGGATTTTTATGAATTATGAACAAATAATGCAACTTGCGCTGGAACGCGGATTCTATTTTCCTAGTTGTGAGATCTATTCAGATGCCCATGCAGGTTTTTGGGAATACGGCCCGTCTGGAGTTAGCCTAAAGAACAAATTCATAGAACTATGGAGAAGGGAATTAGTAAGAAGAGATAGAATGTGGGAGATTGATGGTTCTCAGATTATGTCACAGAATGTTTTTGTAGCCTCTGGTCACCTTGCAAGCTTTGCAGATCCTATTGCAACATGTACTAAATGCAAATCAATCTTTAGAGCAGACAAAATGATAGAAGAGATTACCAAAATAATAATTCCTGAAAATGCAGACTTGACAGAATTTGATAGAATAATAGAAGAGAAGAAGATTACATGTCCCAAATGTAAGGGAAGTCTTGAAAATATTAAAAAATTCAACATGATGTTCAAGGTTGGAATAGGAGCACAGGGAGAACCTGCATACCTAAGACCTGAAACATGTCAGTCAATCTTTGTTGATTTTCCAAGACTTTTCAAGACCATGAGAGGAAAGCTTCCAATAGGAGTTGCCCAAATTGGAAAGAGTTTTAGAAATGAGATCTCACCAAGACAGAGTCTTCTTAGATTAAGAGAGTTTTACCAAGCAGAGATTGAGGTCTTTTGTAATCCAGAGAAGCTTGACGATATATCAAAATTCTCAGAGGTAGAAAATACTATAATCAGAATAATGGTAGATGATACGATAAAAAGCATGACTTGTAAGGAAGCTGTAGATTCTGGGGTAATACCAAACAAGCTTGTTGCATATTATCTTGGATTACTAGTGGAGTTTTATCAAAAAACTGGGATTGATGTTAATAGAAGTAGATTTAGAAAACTAGGAGAAAAAGAAAAAGCATTCTATGCAACAGTTGCTTTTGATTTTGAAGTAGAAACCAATACAGGTTGGTTGGAACTTGTTGCATGTAACTATAGATCAGATTATGATTTAAAGAGCCATGCCAATACAAGCAAGGAAAAATTTGAGGTAATTGATGATGAGATCAAGGTTCTTCCACATGTCTTTGAGATATCAATGGGTATAGACCGAAGTCTCTATACTATGATAGAACATAGACTACGTGAAGATAAAGAAAATGAGAGAGTTGTTCTTTCTTTGGAGCCTTATCTTGCACCAATTCATGTTGGTGTATTATCGCTTGTAAAAAAAGATGGCTTGGCAGAAAAGACAGATGAGGTGTATTTTATGTTAAAAAAGAAGTATGATGCATTTTTAGATCATTCTGGTGCAATAGGAAGAAGATATAGAAGACTTGATGAGATAGGTGCCCCCTTCGCAGTAACAATTGATCATCAGACATTGGAAGATAATACAGTTACAATACGAAATCGTGATTCAATGAGTCAAGAAAGGATCAAGATTTCAGAATTAGATTCGCATCTTGCACAAGCCACTGCATTTCCCTGAGTTGGAAATTAGATAATAAAAATAAATTTACTAATCAGATTCAAATGGTATTTCCACTGGTCTAAAGGTTATCTTGAGTGGGACAGTTTCCATTACCTGTGTCTGTGGTGTAAGGTCTACCTGAGAATCAATCTCAACATTCCATGTTCCGACTATAGGATCTACTGATGTGATAGAGAATCTTTCTAGCGGATCATTTGTTCCAGAATATCTGACTCTGAAAACTTGGTCGCCTATAACTACACTCTTTATTTGTCCTGGCAAATCAAATGTCGAGTCCTTAACAAGACAGTCATCAGATGGGCCTATCACACATGTTCCATCAGGTGCAGATACCTTGAATCTCATGTTACCATCATTGTTAAACGAAGAATAGAGAATCTGTGGAGTAGCAATTGCATTACCGCTGTTGTCATTGATTGAAGATATAGTAATTGGTTGTGCTATGGATTGGGTCTTTATTGATGAGAAGGTAATGATGTTGGCTTGAACAGTAAATGACTTGTCGTATATGTTGGCTACTGCCTCAATCTTGTGATTGACAAGACTATCTGTTGGTTGAGTCTGCCATTCTAGTCCTACTGCAGTCTGTCCTTTGGCAAATACTTGTCCTGGAGAAGTGTAAACAGTATTACCATCTACTACAAGTGAGATTGTACCATACACTGGCTGTCCGTTGTTGGTAAAGTAGGCTGCAGGTCTTGCTGTTGTTCCTGCTGCTCTATTTTGTGAGACATCCAACTCTAGTTTGCCGTCAATTGGATAATCTGGTTTTACTCCTATTGTAGCAGTATCGGAATCTGCTACCTTGTGGGCATTATTTTCAACATGTATCCAATATTTCATTCCAGGTGCATCTAACAAGTCTGATGGAATTGTTGCTGATACGATATACGTGCTGTTGGATATTAGTAGTGGAGTAACATCCATTGTTGTAGCGTGATATACACTAGAATCAGTACTTGTGACATCAGTAAATCTTAGATCAGCAGTTGCAATTGGTGTCTTTGAATCTATTATAGCATATACTGTGAGTGGTTGATTATCTACAAATTGCGTTGTTGGCTCTGTTGCAAGTTGTTTTGTTCCGTTATCTACTTGGAATTTAAAGTCAAATATTCTTGGTGCTGCAAGATCAATAACAGTAGTAGGTACTGCGATTTGAATCTGTACCAGATTGAGTTCCTCGCTACAGCCAGTAACCTCAACAGTCTTTCCTACTGAATAGACATTGTTATCAACTTCCTCTATTGCAACAACTTCAAATTCTTTTTCATTTGGAGAGATAGTAGCTTGGTATACTAGTTCTCTAACTGTAGCGTTAACATTTTGTTGTGCATATGGTTGAACTGGTAGAAGCTGTGCGTCTACTACTCCGCTGATAGATGTTCTGACAATTACAGATGGATCAGTTTTGTTGCTGCCTGTTCCAACCTGTATTGTTACAATTTGCTTGTCACATACATCATAAGATATCTTTTCGATCTTAAAGTAAGGCCCTCCTCGCTCCCCCTCCTGAACTTACTACTGGTGATGGAGATGGCCCTCCTGCTCCTGCTCCACCTGCACTATATCCTACACTAATTGGTGCTGGGGCTGGGGCTGGGGCTGCTACTGCAGGAGCACCTAATGCAAATTGTGAGTAGTGTGGGGCTTGGACTATAACATCACATGCATTGGTAGTTCCATTGTATGCTGAAGAGATAATTGTTACTGCATTTGTAGTCCAGCTTCCTGTGGATGGGTCATACAAGAAGACATCAGATACTGGACATCCATTGGAATCTGACACTACTCCAGGTACATTCTTTGGTAACTGTAATGTCAATCTGTGGTGGTTTTTCAAAGTTTCGTGGTTTACTCCAGTCAAATCCAATACCATTTTCTTCATGTTGATAGTCCACATTGACATATAGTATGTCCTTGTCACTCTTTGGAAGTACTGGTAATGTAGATGGAAGTGTGTTAACTGATTTGATTACAAACCAATCATTTGTTGCATTGCCTTGAGGTGACGATGAGTTGGACTGGGCATCAATCTCTTTTACACCACCAGTTGATGGAATGGCACTCTGCTGTACTGGGATAATTATTTTCTGTCCTGGAATTGTTGCATTAAGTGGTGGCGTAGATATTACCTGATATGAGTGGAGTCTTCCTGTTGAAATTATACTTGGCAATACTGATACTACCTTGTTTGATTGTGGAACTGAATAGAGTGGCACCTTTAGGTAGTTGATTATAGAAGTACCAGTCATAGACGATGTATCAGATGTTGATAGAACAACTGATGCTTGGTTCTGTATTGCCTTGTTAATAGAAGATGTATTGTTTATTCCAGCTGATTGGATATCTGGTAGTGTAGATACTGACTGTACCTTTGTAGTAGTACTGCCGTTAATCACTTTGGCATTAAATGAGTAAACCCATGTATTCCATGTTGTGGCATTTAGGTCAGGAGCACTAGTGATTGTTGTATGTGTCATGTTAGATAATACTGTACCAACTGGAACCATTCTGAATATTGTAGTTCCATTAAAGTTGGTTCCATGAAGTGTGTATACTGTCGAGTTGCCAAGAACATCATATCCAGAGGGTATTGTTGTCATGTTTATCTGGTATGAGCCAAATGGTACCTTTGTTACTATCACATTTCCATTATTGTTAGTACCTGAGTAACTATCATAATCTCCGTTTGGTGAGACGTACTGTCCATCAGCTATAACAAGAGGAGTGGATGTACCACTTGGGTTTGGATATATTGTGTATATTGCACCTGGAATTGGTACATTGTTCAGATCTCTTGCTTCAATTATCAATCCTCCACCAAATGATAATGCTGGTGATGCTAATGGAATTGCATCAGTCAAGTAAGCTACCTTGTATAATCTATAAGAGATTGCATCAGTCATTGCAAATGAATCTGATAATGTAGTTTGTTTTTGAGTTGTTGCTGATAGCTGGTCTGATAGTGCGATGGAGTCTACAAGTGAGGCAGAGGTGGATTTGGTTATTGTTAGCTTGTCAGCTAGTGGGATTGTATCAGATAGAGATCTGGTAAGGGATTGCTGTATTGTTAGCTGGTCTGCTAGTGGGATCATATCAGATATGTGAATAGAGGTGGATTTCTTTGCAGTTAGTTGGTCTGCTAGTGGGATTATATCGGATAATGATGTGGATGTTAATTTCTTGATGGTTAGCTTGTCAGATAGTGGGATTGTATCTGAGAGGGATTTTGATGCGGATTTGATTATAGTTAGTTGAGCAGATAGTGGTATTGCATCGGAGAGTTTAGCAGAGGCTGATTTCATTATTGTTAGCTGGTCTGCTAGTGGGATTATATCGGATAATGATGTGGATGTTAATTTCTTGATGGTTAGCTTGTCAGATAGTGGGATTGTATCTGATAGGGATTTTGATGTTGATTTCATTATTGTTAGTTGATCTGCTAGTGGGATCATATCAGATATGTGAATAGAGGTGGATTTCTTTGCAGTTAGTTGGTCTGCTAGTGGGATTATATCGGATAATGATGTGGATGTTAATTTCTTGATGGTTAGCTTGTCAGATAGTGGGATTGTATCTGAGAGGGATTTTGATGTTGATTTCATTATTGTTAGTTGATCTGCTAGTGGGATCATATCAGATATGTGAATAGAGGTGGATTTCTTTGCAGTTAGTTGGTCTGCTAGTGGGATTATATCGGATAATGATGTGGATGTTAATTTCTTGATGGTTAGCTTGTCAGATAGTGGGATTGTATCTGATAGGGATTTTGATGTTGATTTCATTATTGTTAGTTGATCTGCTAGTGGGATCATATCAGATATGTGAATAGAGGTGGATTTCTTTGCAGTTAGTTGGTCTGCTAGTGGGATTGTATCGGATAATGATGTGGATGTTAATTTCTTGATGATTAGCTTGTCAGATAGTGGGATTGCGTCAGATAGGGAAGCAGAAGTGGATTTGATTATAGTTAGCTTGTCAGATAGTGGGATTGTATCTGATAGGGATTTTGATGTTGATTTCATTATTGTTAGCTGGTCGGATAATGGAATTGAATCAGATAGGGAAGCAGAGGCTGTTCTCTGTGTTGTTAGTTGATCTGATAATGGGATTGAATCAGATAATGATGTGGATGTTGTTAGTTGTGTTGTTAGCTGGTCGGATAATGGAATTGAA
The DNA here is from genome assembly GCA_963824385.1 of uncultured Nitrososphaerota archaeon. Classification (GTDB taxonomy): domain Archaea; phylum Thermoproteota; class Nitrososphaeria; order Nitrososphaerales; family Nitrosopumilaceae; genus Nitrosotalea. Next base: position 259,546 of record CAWGPD010000002.1, on the reverse strand, counting down.
TCAGATTGAGAAGTGCTAAGAGATTGTTGTATGGTTAGCTGGTCGGATAATGGAATTGAATCAGTGAGAGAAGTGCTAAGAGATTTGGTTATTGTTAGCTGGTCGGATAGTGGGATTGCGTCAGATAGGGAAGCAGAGGCTGTTCTCTGTGTTGTTAGCTGGTCGGATAATGGAATTGAATCAGATAGGGAAGCAGAGGCTGTTCTCTGTGTTGTTAGTTGATCTGATAATGGGATTGAATCAGATAATGATGTGGATGTTGTTAGTTGTGTTGTTAGCTGGTCGGATAATGGAATTGAATCAGATAGGGAAGCAGAGGCTGTTCTCTGTGTTGTTAGTTGATCTGATAATGGGATTGAATCAGATAATGATGTGGATGTTGTTAGTTGTGTTGTTAGCTGGTCGGATAATGGAATTGAATCAGATTGAGAAGTGCTAAGAGATTGTTGTATGGTTAGCTGGTCGGATAATGGAATTGAATCAGTGAGAGAAGTGCTAAGAGATTTGGTTATTGTTAGCTGGTCGGATAGTGGGATTGCGTCAGATAGGGAAGCAGAGGCTGTTCTCTGTGTTGTTAGTTGGTCGGATAATGGGATTGAATCAGATAATGATGTGGATGTTGTTAGTTGTGTTGTTAGCTGGTCGGATAATGGAATTGAATCAGATAATGATGTGGATGTTGTTAGTTGTGTTGTTAGCTGGTCGGATAATGGAATTGAATCAGATAGGGAAGCAGAGGCTGTTCTCTGTGTTGTTAGTTGATCTGATAATGGGATTGAATCAGATAATGATGTGGATGTTGTTAGTTGTGTTGTTAGCTGGTCGGATAATGGAATTGAATCAGATTGAGAAGTGCTAAGAGATTGTTGTATGGTTAGCTGGTCGGATAATGGAATTGAATCAGTGAGAGAAGTGCTAAGAGATTTGGTTATTGTTAGCTGGTCGGATAGTGGGATTGCGTCAGATAGGGAAGCAGAGGCTGTTCTCTGTGTTGTTAGTTGGTCGGATAATGGGATTGAATCAGATAATGATGTGGATGTTGTTAGTTGTGTTGTTAGCTGGTCGGATAATGGAATTGAATCAGATAATGATGTGGATGTTGTTAGTTGTGTTGTTAGCTGGTCGGATAATGGAATTGAATCAGATAGGGAAGCAGAGGCTGTTCTCTGTGTTGTTAGTTGATCTGATAATGGGATTGAATCAGATAATGATGTGGATGTTGTTAGTTGTGTTGTTAGCTGGTCGGATAATGGAATTGAATCAGATTGAGAAGTGCTAAGAGATTGTTGTATGGTTAGCTGGTCGGATAATGGAATTGAATCAGTGAGAGAAGTGCTAAGAGATTTGGTTATTGTTAGCTGGTCGGATAGTGGGATTGCGTCAGATAGGGAAGCAGAGGCTGTTCTCTGTGTTGTTAGTTGGTCGGATAATGGGATTGAATCAGATAATGATGTGGATGTTGTTAGTTGTGTTGTTAGCTGGTCGGATAATGGAATTGAATCAGATAATGATGTGGATGTTGTTAGTTGTGTTGTTAGCTGGTCGGATAATGGGATTGAATCAGATAGGGAAGCAGAGGCTGTTCTCTGTGTTGTTAGTTGATCTGATAATGGGATTGAATCAGATAATGATGTGGATGTTGTTAGTTGTGTTGTTAGCTGGTCGGATAATGGAATTGAATCAGATTGAGAAGTGCTAAGAGATTGTTGTATGGTTAGCTGGTCGGATAATGGAATTGAATCAGTGAGAGAAGTGCTAAGAGATTTGGTTATTGTTAGCTGGTCGGATAGTGGGATTGCGTCAGATAGGGAAGCAGAGGCTGTTCTCTGTGTTGTTAGTTGGTCGGATAATGGGATTGAATCAGATAATGATGTGGATGTTGTTAGTTGTGTTGTTAGCTGGTCGGATAATGGAATTGAATCAGATAATGATGTGGATGTTGTTAGTTGTGTTGTTAGCTGGTCGGATAATGGAATTGAATCAGATAGGGAAGCAGAGGCTGTTCTCTGTGTTGTTAGTTGATCTGATAATGGGATTGAATCAGATAATGATGTGGATGTTGTTAGTTGTGTTGTTAGCTGGTCGGATAATGGAATTGAATCAGATTGAGAAGTGCTAAGAGATTGTTGTATGGTTAGCTGGTCGGATAATGGAATTGAATCAGTGAGAGAAGTGCTAAGAGATTTGGTTATTGTTAGTTGGTCGGATAGTGGGATTGCGTCAGATAGGGAAGCAGAGGCTGTTCTCTGTGTTGTTAGTTGGTCGGATAATGGGATTGAATCAGATAATGATGTGGATGTTGTTAGTTGTGTTGTTAGCTGGTCGGATAATGGAATTGAATCAGATAATGATGTGGATGTTGTTAGTTGTGTTGTTAGCTGGTCGGATAATGGAATTGAATCAGATAGGGAAGCAGAGGCTGTTCTCTGTGTTGTTAGTTGATCTGATAATGGGATTGAATCAGATAATGATGTGGATGTTGTTAGTTGTGTTGTTAGCTGGTCGGATAATGGAATTGAATCAGATTGAGAAGTGCTAAGAGATTGTTGTATGGTTAGCTGGTCGGATAATGGAATTGAATCAGTGAGAGAAGTGCTAAGAGATTTGGTTATTGTTAGCTGGTCGGATAGTGGGATTGCGTCAGATAGGGAAGCAGAGGCTGTTCTCTGTGTTGTTAGTTGGTCGGATAATGGGATTGAATCAGATAATGATGTGGATGTTGTTAGTTGTGTTGTTAGCTGGTCGGATAATGGAATTGAATCAGATAATGATGTGGATGTTGTTAGTTGTGTTGTTAGCTGGTCGGATAATGGAATTGAATCAGATAGGGAAGCAGAGGCTGTTCTCTGTGTTGTTAGTTGATCTGATAATGGGATTGAATCAGATAATGATGTGGATGTTGTTAGTTGTGTTGTTAGCTGGTCGGATAATGGAATTGAATCAGATTGAGAAGTGCTAAGAGATTGTTGTATGGTTAGCTGGTCGGATAATGGAATTGAATCAGTGAGAGAAGTGCTAAGAGATTTGGTTATTGTTAGCTGGTCGGATAGTGGGATTGCGTCAGATAGGGAAGCAGAGGCTGTTCTCTGTGTTGTTAGTTGGTCGGATAATGGGATTGAATCAGATAATGATGTGGATGTTGTTAGTTGTGTTGTTAGTTGGTCGGATAATGGAATTGAATCAGATAATGATGTGGATGTTGTTAGTTGTGTTGTTAGCTGGTCGGATAATGGAATTGAATCAGATAGGGAAGCAGAGGCTGTTCTCTGTGTTGTTAGTTGATCTGATAATGGGATTGAATCAGATAATGATGTGGATGTTGTTAGTTGTGTTGTTAGCTGGTCGGATAATGGAATTGAATCAGATTGAGAAGTGCTAAGAGATTGTTGTATGGTTAGCTGGTCGGATAATGGAATTGAATCAGTGAGAGAAGTGCTAAGAGATTTGGTTATTGTTAGCTGGTCGGATAGTGGGATTGCGTCAGATAGGGAAGCAGAGGCTGTTCTCTGTGTTGTTAGTTGGTCGGATAATGGGATTGAATCAGATAATGATGTGGATGTTGTTAGTTGTGTTGTTAGCTGGTCGGATAATGGAATTGAATCAGATAATGATGTGGATGTTGTTAGTTGTGTTGTTAGCTGGTCGGATAATGGAATTGAATCAGATAGGGAAGCAGAGGCTGTTCTTTGTATGGTTATCTGGTCGGATAATGGAATTGTGTCGGGGAGAGAGGTAGAAGTTGACTTCATTGTTGTTAATTTATCAGATAGTGGAATTATGTCGGAGAGGGAGACGGCAGCTGTTGTTCTAATTGTTGTTAGTTGGTCGGATAATGGGATTGCGTCAGATAGGGAAGCAGAGGCTGTTCTCTGTGTTGTTAGTTGATCTGATAGTGGGAGTGAATCGGAGAGATTAGCGTAGGCTATTCTCTTTACATATAGTTGGTCTGCTAGTGGGATAGAATCAGATAGAGAGACGGCAGCTGTTGTTCTGAAGGCTGTTAGTTGGTCGGATAGTTGGATTGAATCGGAGAGGGACTTGGAGAGTGATTTGATGATTGTTAGTTGATCAGATAATGGGAGTGAATCGGAGAGAGAGACGTATGCTATTCTCTTTGCAGTTAGTGAATCAGATAATGAGATTGTGTCGGAGAGATTGGCAGTAGCTGATTTCATTGTTGTTAGTTGGTCAGATAATGGAATTGTGTCAGAGAAATATTTTGAGATTAATTTGTTGGGAAGTGTTAGAGAGTCGGATAGTGTGATAGAGTCGGAGAGATTGACAACAGATGACTTTTGTACAGTTAGTTGGTCTGCTAGTGGGATTGTATCTGATAGAGAGACGTAGGCTATTCTCTTTGCAGTTAATTGATCAGATAACGGAATAGAGTCGGAGAGTGAAGTGGAAAGAGATTTGATAGTGGTTAATTGGTCGGATAATGGGATTGTATCGGAGAGAGAAGCAGAGGCTGATTTTATTGTGGTTAGTTTGTCGGATAGTTGGAGTGAATCGGAGAGATTAGCGTAGGCTATTCTTTGTATAGTTAGCTGATCTGCTAGTGGGATTGAATCGGAGAGAGAGGTAGAAGTTGACTTCTTTGCAGTGAGTTGGTCTGATAATGGAAGTGAATCAGATAGAGAGGTAGAAGTGAATTTTATGATTGTTAGTTGGTCGGATAGTGGGATGGAGTCAGATAGGGATAGAGTAGCTGATTTCTTGTATGTTAGTTGATCTGATAATGGGATTGTATCAGATAATGATGTTGAGGTTGATTTCATTGTTGTTAGCTGGTCAGATAATGGGATAACGTCGGAGAGTGAAGCAGAAGTGAGTTTGATGATTGTTAGTTGATCAGATAATGAGATGGAGTCAGATAGAGAGGTAGAACCTGATTTGATAGTTGTTAGTTGGTCGGATAATGGGATTGCGTCGGAGAGATTAGCGTAGACTGTTCTCTGTACACTTAGTCGATCAGCTAGTGGGATTGAGTCTGCAAGTGATGTTGAGGTTGATTTCATTGTTGTTAGTTGGTCTGATAATGAGATAGAGTCGGAGAGATTGGCAGTAGTGAATTTGATGATTGTTAGTTGGTCGGATAGTGGAATGGAATCTGATAGATACGGTGATGTGAATTTGATGATTGTTAGTTGGTCGGATAGTGGGATTGTATCTGATAATGATGTTGAGGTTGATTTCATTGTTGTTAGTTGGTCTGATAATGGGATAGAGTCGGAGAGATTGGCAGTAGTGAATTTAATGATTGTTAGCTGGTCAGATAATGGAATGGAATCTGATAGATACGGTGATGTGAATTTGATGATTGTTAGTTGGTCGGATAGTGGGATTGTATCTGATAATGATGTTGAGGTTGATTTCTTGTATGTTAGTTGGTCTGTTAGTGGGATTGAGTCTGCAAGTGATGTTGAGGTTGACTTCTTCGCAGTGAGTTGGTCGGATAATGAGATAGAGTCGGAGAGATTGGCAGTAGTGAATTTGATGATTGTTAGTTGGTCGGATAATGGAATGGAATCTGATAGATACGGTGATGTGAATTTGATGATTGTTAGTTGGTCGGATAGTGGGATTGTATCTGATAATGATGTTGAGGTTGATTTCATTGTTGTTAGTTGGTCAGATAATTGGATTGTATCTGATAATGATGTTGAGGTTGATTTCATTGTTGTTAGTTGGTCAGATAATGGGATTGTATCTGAGAGGGATTTTGAGACTGACTTGATGAATGTTAATTGGTCGGATAGTGGGATTGTATCTGATAATGATGTTGAGGTTGATTTCTTGTATGTTAGTTGGTCAGATAATGGGATTGTATCTGAGAGGGATTTTGAGGTTGATTTCATTGTTGTTAGTTGGTCAGATAATGGAATTGTATCTGAGAGGGATTTTGAGACTGACTTGATGAATGTTAATTGGTCGGATAGTGGGATTGTATCTGATAATGATGTTGAGGTTGATTTCTTGTATGTTAGTTGGTCAGATAATGGGATTGTATCTGATAATGATGTTGAGGTTGATTTCATTGTTGTTAGTTGGTCAGATAATGGAATTGTATCTGAGAGGGATTTTGAGACTGACTTGATGAATGTTAATTGGTCGGATAGTGGGATTGTATCTGATAGGGATAGAGTAGCTGATTTCTTGTATGTTAGTTGGTCTGATAATGGGATTGTATCTGATAATGATGTTGAGGTTGATTTCATTGTTGTTAGTTGGTCAGATAATGGGATTGTATCTGAGAGGGATTTTGAGACTGACTTGATGAATGTTAGTTGATCAGATAATGGAATAGTATCAGCAAGTGATGTGGATGTTGATTTCTTGTATGTTAGTTGGTCTGATAATTGGATTGTATCTGATAATGATGTTGAAGTTGATTTCATTGTTGTTAGTTGGTCAGATAATGGGATTGTATCTGAGAGGGATTTTGAGACTGACTTGATGAATGTTAGTTGATCAGATAATGGAATAGTATCAGCAAGTGATGTGGATGTTGATTTCTTGTATGTTAGTTGGTCTGATAATTGGATTGTATCTGATAATGATGTTGAGGTTGATTTCATTGTTGTTAGTTGGTCAGATAATGGGATTGTATCTGAGAGGGATTTTGAGACTGACTTGATGAATGTTAATTGGTCGGATAGTGGGATTGTATCTGATAATGATGTTGAGGTTGATTTCTTGTATGTTAGTTGGTCAGATAATGGGATTGTATCTGAGAGGGATTTTGAGGTTGATTTCATTGTTGTTAGTTGGTCAGATAATGGAATTGTATCTGAGAGGGATTTTGAGACTGACTTGATGAATGTTAATTGGTCGGATAGTGGGATTGTATCTGATAATGATGTTGAGGTTGATTTCTTGTATGTTAGTTGGTCAGATAATGGGATTGTATCTGAGAGGGATTTTGAGGTTGATTTCATTGTTGTTAGTTGGTCAGATAATGGAATTGTATCTGAGAGGGATTTTGAGACTGACTTGATGAATGTTAATTGGTCGGATAGTGGGATTGTATCAGATAGGGATAGAGATAGCTGATTTCTTGTATGTTAGTTGGTCTGATAATTGGATTGTATCTGATAATGATGTTGAAGTTGATTTCATTGTTGTTAGTTGGTCAGATAATGGGATTGTATCTGAGAGGGATTTTGAGACTGACTTGATGAATGTTAATTGGTCGGATAGTGGGATTGTATCAGATAGGGATAGAGTAGCTGATTTCTTGTATGTTAGTTGGTCTGATAATTGGATTGTATCTGATAATGATGTTGAGGTTGATTTCATTGTTGTTAGTTGGTCAGATAATGGGATTGTATCTGAGAGGGATTTTGAGACTGACTTGATGAATGTTAGTTGATCAGATAATGGAATAGTATCAGCAAGTGATGTGGATGTTGATTTCTTGTATGTTAGTTGGTCTGATAATTGGATTGTATCTGAGAGGGATTTTGAGGTTGATTTCATTGTTGTTAGTTGGTCAGATAATGGGATTGTATCTGAGAGGGATTTTGAGACTGACTTGATGAATGTTAATTGGTCGGATAGTGGGATTGTATCTGATAATGATGTTGAGGTTGTTCTCTTGTATGTTAGCTGGTCAGATAATGGGATTGTATCTGATAATGATGTTGAGGTTGATTTCATTGTTGTTAGTTGGTCAGATAATGGAATTGTATCTGAGAGGGATTTTGAGACTGACTTGATGAATGTTAATTGGTCGGATAGTGGGATTGTATCAGATAGGGATAGAGTAGCTGATTTCTTGTATGTTAGTTGGTCTGATAATGGGATTGTATCTGATAGATTGGCATAGGCAATCCTCTTTGCAGTTAGTGAGTCAGATAATGGGATTGCGTCGGCGAGAGATGGAGATTTATTTAATTTGATAGCTGTTAATGAATCTGATAGTGGAATAGAATCAGAGAGATTTGCATAGGCAATTCTCTTTGCAGTTAGTGAGTCAGATAATGGGATTGTATCTGATAATGATGTTGAGGTTGATTTCATTGTTGTTAGTTGGTCAGATAATGGAAGTGAATCTGATAGTGTTCTTGATAGTGACTTGATTATAGTTAGTTGATCAGATAATGGGATTGTATCTGATAGATTGGCAGTGGTTGTTCTCTTGTATGTTAGCTGGTCAGATAATGGGATTGTATCTGATAATGATGTTGAGGTTGATTTCTTGTATGTTAATTGGTCTGCTAGTGGGATTGCGTCAGAGTATGATCTTGATAATTTCTTTTGTATAGTTAGTTGATCAGATAATGGGATTGCATCTGATAGATTGGCAGTGGTTGTTCTCTTGTATGTTAGTTGGTCAGATAATGGGATTGAATCTGATAATGATGTTGAGGTTGTTCTCTTGTATGTTAATTGGTCTGCTAGTGGGATTGCGTCAGAGTATGATTTTGATAATTTCTTTTGTATAGTTAGTTGATCAGATAATGGGATTGCATCTGATAGATTGGCAGTGGTTGTTCTCTTGTATGTTAGTTGGTCAGATAATGGGATTGAATCTGCTAGTGAAGTAGAGGTTGATTTCTTGTATGTTAATTGGTCTGCTAGTGGGATTGCGTCAGAGTATGTTCGTGATAATTTCTTTTGTATAGTTAGTTGATCTGATAATGGGATAGCGTCAGATAGGGAGAGTGAGCTACTCTCTTGTATGTTAGCTGGTCAGATAATGGGATTGAATCTGCTAGTGAAGTAGAGGTTGATTTCTTGTATGTTAATTGGTCTGCTAGTGGGATTGCGTCAGAGTATGTTCGTGATAATTTCTTTTGTATAGTTAGTTGATCAGATAATGGGATTGTATCTGATAGATTGGCAGTGGTTGTTCTCTTGTATGTTAGCTGGTCAGATAATGGGATTGTATCTGATAATGATGTTGAGGTTGATTTCTTGTATGTTAATTGGTCTGCTAGTGGGATTGCGTCAGAGTATGATCTTGATAATTTCTTTTGTATAGTTAGTTGATCAGATAATGGGATTGCATCTGATAGATTGGCAGTGGTTGTTCTCTTGTATGTTAGCTGGTCAGATAATGGGATTGAATCTGATAATGATGTTGAGGTTGTTCTCTTGTATGTTAATTGGTCTGCTAGTGGGATTGCGTCAGAGTATGATCTTGATAATTTCTTCTGTATAGTTAGTTGATCAGATAATGGGATTGCATCTGATAGATTGGCAGTGGTTGTTCTCTTGTATGTTAGCTGGTCAGATAATGGGATTGAATCTGCTAGTGAAGTAGAGGTTGATTTCTTGTATGTTAATTGGTCTGCTAGTGGGATTGCGTCAGAGTATGTTCGTGATAATTTCTTTTGTATAGTTAGTTGATCTGATAATGGGATAGCGTCAGATAGGGAGAGTGAAGCTACTCTCTTGTATGTTAGCTGGTCAGATAATGGGATTGAATCTGCTAGTGAAGTAGAGGTTGATTTCTTGTATGTTAATTGGTCTGCTAGTGGGATTGCGTCAGAGTATGTTCGTGATAATTTCTTTTGTATAGTTAGTTGATCTGATAATGGGATAGCGTCAGATAGGGAGAGTGAAGCTACTCTCTTGTATGTTAGCTGGTCAGATAATGGGATTGAATCTGCTAGTGAAGTAGAGGTTGATTTCTTGTATGTTAATTGGTCTGCTAGTGGGATTGCGTCAGAGTATGTTCGTGATAATTTCTTTTGTATAGTTAGTTGATCTGATAATGGGATAGCGTCAGATAGGGAGAGTGAAGCTGACTCTCTTGTATGTTAGCTGGTCAGATAATGGGATTGAATCTGCTAGTGAAGTAGAGGTTGATTTCTTGTATGTTAATTGGTCTGCTAGTGGGATTGCGTCAGAGTATGTTCGTGATAATTTCTTTTGTATAGTTAGTTGATCTGATAATGGGATAGCGTCAGATAGGGAGAGTGAAGCTACTCTCTTGTATGTTAGCTGGTCAGATAATGGGATTGAATCTGCTAGTGAAGTAGAGGTTGATTTCTTGTATGTTAATTGGTCTGCTAGTGGGATTGCGTCAGAGTATGTTCGTGATAATTTCTTTTGTATAGTTAGTTGATCTGATAATGGGATAGCGTCAGATAGGGAGAGTGAAGTGACTCTCTTGTATGTTAGCTGGTCAGATAATGGGATTGAATCTGCTAGTGAAGTAGAGGTTGATTTCTTGTATGTTAATTGGTCTGCTAGTGGGATTGCGTCAGAGTATGTTCGTGATAATTTCTTTTGTATAGTTAGTTGATCTGATAATGGGATAGCGTCAGATAGGGAGAGTGAAGCTGATTCTCTTGTATGTTAGCTGGTCAGATAATGGGATTGAATCTGCTAGTGAAGTAGAGGTTGATTTCTTGTATGTTAATTGGTCTGCTAGTGGGATTGCGTCAGAGTATGTTCGTGATAATTTCTTCTGTATAGTTAGTTGATCTGATAATGGGATAGCGTCAGATAGGGAGAGTGAAGCTGACTCTCTTGTATGTTAGCTGGTCAGATAATGGGATTGAATCTGCTAGTGAAGTAGAGGTTGATTTCTTGTATGTTAATTGGTCTGCTAGTGGGATTGCGTCAGAGTATGTTCGTGATAATTTCTTCTGTATAGTTAGTTGATCTGATAATGGGATAGCGTCAGATAGGGAGAGTGAAGCTACTCTCTTGTATGTTAGCTGGTCAGATAATGGGATTGAATCTGCTAGTGAAGTAGAGGTTGATTTCTTGTATGTTAATTGGTCTGCTAGTGGGATTGCGTCAGAGTATGTTCGTGATAATTTCTTCTGTATAGTTAGTTGATCTGATAATGGGATAGCGTCAGATAGGGAGAGTGAAGCTGACTCTCTTGTATGTTAGCTGGTCAGATAATGGGATTGAATCTGATAATGATTTAGAAGTTTTTCTGGCTATGGTTAATGAATCAGATAGTGGAATTGCGTCAGAGAGTGATCTTGATAATTTCTTTTGTATGGTTAGTTGATCAGACAATGGGATTGAATCTATTTCAGTGGCTATCTTGAATCTTTGACGGGAACTTGTATCAGATATCGATGAAGCCTCGTTTAGTGTAAGGTGATGTACACCAGCTGTACTCAGTACATCTGATAATGGAATTGCATTAGATACCATGGCTGAACGTTTTCCACCTATTGTTAGCGCATCTGATAACGGCATTGAATCAGATTGGCTTGATGATCTTCTTCTGACAATAACTACTGGCTGGTCAACAATTGCCATAGATTCCCTCTGGAATGCAACCTGTGTTACAGTATCCGTATACAGGTGAATAGTTGTAGGACCAGTAGTCCTAGATTGCCACAAAACATGTAAAGATGTATCAGATGATGCTTCAATAGAGACACTCCTAAAGTCACCTGCTGCAATATCATTTATCTGCTGGTCTTGGGTCCAGGTGTTGCCTCCATCTACAGATACTGCATAATAGATATTATCAGTGCCTACAGTCTTTGCTTCAGAATATGCCACATACAACCCTGTCGAGTTGGCAATTCCAATTGATGAATCAAGTATAAACGATGAAGAGTTGGTAGCAGGTATTTTTGTAAGCTGAGTCCAAGATGGAGATGATGATGGAACATACTTCCATACTCCAATTGCTGTACTGACACCTGCTACATCGGTATTGTTCACATAACTAATGTAGATTGTGTGGTACAGTGGGTCTACTGCTCCAGATAATGTATGCCTGTAATTGGCGTTGGTCTTCCATCCGTGTGTAGTTCCTCCAGTAATTACTTGAAAGTCAGAGTATTTTGTTGTGTTTGTGACTGGATCAAAGATGTTATAGTATATAGCTCCCTTGAAGGTTGATGTTGTAACATTTTGGGCAACTATCATTACAGAAGAATCTGTATCGTTTAGAGGAAGTAGGAGGTTATCATTTTCTCCCAAGGTACCAACCTTATTTCCGGAAGCAAATAATTGTGGAGTCTCCTTCCAGTTTGAAGCAACAGTACAGTCTGATTTACAATAGTGCATAAACGAGTGACCACCAGTCAATCCAGTAGTATCATCTGTTACGGCATAGAGTGTTCCGTCAGCACCTTTAGTTATTCCAAGATCATTGTTATCAGTTTGTGAACCCATTGCGAAGGTAACTGTCTGAACTGAGGTTGAAGCAGAATCATTATTTGTGCTGTATCGTACATAGTTTGTCCTGTCGTTGCCACTGTCCAAGAATAAGACATGGATGTTATTGCCTGTCTTGTCTCCTGGTGTCCATCTGTCATACCATATTCCCAGTCCAACAACCGTAAGACCTGAGCTGAGTGCTACTGGTGCACCCCAAGTATTACCACCATCGGTTGATTTTGCCATTACAGCATTACTAGATGAGGTAATGTAGGCAGAATAACACACGGTGGCCGATATACAGACATTCTGCTTGGTTGATTTTTCTTCGGCTAGTGCATTGGTGTTGGCTGCAGTCGTAGTATCTACTTGAGTGGTTAGAGGATCAACTGCGACAAACCAGTTTCTTGCCTCGACATATGTCATGTTGCTCTGGCCTATCTGTGCCTTGCCTAGCGCATACAGTTTTGGATAAATCTTGGGTACGGAATAATTGTACGATACATTGGTGCTGTTTCCAGGACCCAAGTTTTTCAGCCAGGTGATAACTTTGGTGTCTCCAGTTTGGTTTACCTGTCCATCTGTAGTTACGGTAAAGTTTGCAGGTACATACTCTCTGATAACAACGGGTGCATTGCCAACAAAGGATTGCACATCAAGTGTTACCTTGAAGTTATTTGGATAGTCAACTGGGTCTATCTTTGAATCTGCCTGTCTTGTTATTTGATATTGTGTATAATTTTGTGCTAAAAATGAGGTTGAAAAGAACGCATATCCTGTCTGAGTCTGTGCAGAGACGTTTACGGAATAATTACCTTGTGTGGTGGTTGTGTAATTTGCGTCATACAGACCACACTCATTGCTTGGTGTAATTCCAAGTCCAGTTGCAAGTGTAGTCTTTTTGGATTGAGGATCGGTGATTGTCATCAAGATATTAGAATTGCAAACAGAATTTCCAGTGCTGTTTAGTACAACAAGGATTAGTTTTGCAACGTCTCCTGGTTTGTATGTACTCATGTCTGTGTTAACTGAGACTAGACCCCACTGGTATTGGTCATTAGTTACAAATTTCTGGCCATTTCTTACCATGGTTATTTTTACACTGTAAATACCAGCCCTTACGTCTCTTAATGATGGAACTTTAATGTCGTATTTTCCTTGTCTTATCTCTGAAATAGTTGGTGAGAATGTCTTCTTCTTTCCATCCGGACCTGTTATATCAATAGTAATTGACTTCTCTGAATCAGCCCAGCCTCCTGTTTGTGGCTGCTTGTGAGATGGTTTTATTGCAGGTGTAATTGTCAAAAGTTGGGCATCAGATAGATACTGGTAGATAAATTCTGGATTTTGTGTAATAAGATAAGTCTGTTGTGTGTTGTTAACTGAAGGTACAGCAGCAAGAGATGTAGTGTTAAGATTTGAAGAGTCAAGCCAAGTAGCAATTGCATCTAAAATATCAATTCCATCAGATACTGGAGTGATATAGGAAGCAGAAGACGGAGGTACAAAAGTAGGCAGTTCCTGGATATATAATTGAGCTACTTGCTGCTGATTTAGGTATGGCTCATAGAATGATACCTTTTGGATAAGACCAGAGAAGCTGTTCATAGGCTGGCCAAAGCCTCGTGCCGTGTCTAGTAATGCCCCAATGACTACATCATTGTTTGAGGATATTTGGTCTGGAGTCTTGGGAACAAGATCACCGTCAGCAGCCAAGACTAGAGTACTTTTGATTGGTGTTGTTGATTGTAGTGTACCGTTGACATAGATGCTAATTGCAGAGCCATTATAGGTACTAACAAGGTGATTCCAGGTCTGGTTTAATTGGACCGTAGAGTTTACCGTTGTCCACTTAATACCGTCATAGACACCAAATGAGGCAACTCCTCTTGGGTTTATGTTGTTGTTAATAGTAAGGGCAAACTCGTTGTACTTGCTTACAACAGTAAAAACAGGAGATCCTTGGCTATAATCTGGCTTGACCCAGGCTGATATTGTAAAGTTTTCGAGTGTTTTTGTCTGATTTGATTTATCAGTAAGATAGCCATTTCCTTGGAGTTGTAGCAAATTTCCATTGGTGCCGTTTATGATGGCTACGTTGCCTACGTGGTTAGTACTGTTAATGGAGTTGAATTGCCAAGATTGAGTAGAATTTGGTACGGTTACTCCTGGCTTGGTAACTATAACAGAGTCAGATATGGTTACCTGGTTTAAGAAAACTGGCACTATTTTGGAGCCATTTGAGTTGGTAGTTACAAATGAGACTGAATCAGCCAATGATACTTGGTTTGAGACATAGACGCTAGTTACAGAGCCAGATAGTGTACGAAGCATTGCCAAGACTGAATCAGACATGGGTAGGTTTGAGAAAGAGGAAGTAGCATTTTGTGGGTTATTTGTATTGATAGGTAGACTGGAAATAGAGGTACCAGTTGGATTTGCCCTAGTGACTTTTATTGTGAGTACATCACTCATACCAACACCATTGAGTGCAGGTGTTGGCTGGGTATTTACTCCATTAGGGAGTTGTAAGGGTGTGGGGCTGCTTGTTTGAGATGGAACATTCTGCGATGTATGATATGGTAAGCTTGTCTGGCTCCTAGAATGCGACGAGTTCCAATGAGGGGATGTAGAATTGCCTGCATTGGGTGTAGCATTTAGTGATATATGGTATGGTAAGCTTGTCTGGTTCTTAGAATGGAACAAGTTCCAATGATAGTATGTGAGATTACCTGTCTGAGATGTATCATTCTGCGATACTTGTGTAGTATGATATATGGTTGAATTACTAGCCGGGTTCGTAAGAGATAATGAATTTTGTGGGGTAGTAGAGTATATTGCACTAGACGAATTGCTTTCAACCTCACCATATGCATAACCCCAATAACTTTGAGATATCGAAAACGGAGTAAAGATTGAAGATAAAGCAAGAATCAAAATAAAACAAAATGAAAAAATTCTATTTTTGTTATACTTTATTTTTACGTCCTCGTAAGAGTATAACAAATAACTCGAAAGGAGTACCAACAAGAGAAGAATTGTAGGATTAGTACTGGCAGACAAATCATGTACAACGTCAGCAAAGTCAGTACTTGCAATATTATCTAATTGGTAAAATTGTGGAATGTTATTTTCAAGTAAGAAATTATCAACAAATGCAATATCATTTACAATTTGAATTTTTTCCTCGATACAGCAATAAGTAATTTTTTCATAGTAAAGATTAGTTAGAAGATTATTTGTAACCTTGACAATTGGAAATTGATCAAGTAAAAGATTTACATTATAATTATCAACTAAAACATTTTTTCCATTAAGTCTTATTCTTTCAGGATAAGAAAGTTGTTCAAGTGTTGTAATTTTATCCATATTATTATTTTTAAAAATTGCAATCGAATTATGATCTAGTCCAGCTGTAGTTATTGAAATATATTCAGAAAGAGAAATTCTTTTTATGGATCCAACCATCATAGATTTAGAATTTGGAGAAGATGGTTTTTGATCATTTGCAGAAATTCCAATATTTTCATTTAGATTTATTGAAAAATATTTTTTTGTATTGGTTGGCAAAGAATTTTGTAATGATGGAGTTAAGTTTTGTCTTGTATCAGCTTGTTTGACATCAGCATCTATTATAATTGAATCAGCATATGCATAGCTAAAAACAGATATCAATAACAAACAAGAAATTAAAATACCAATTTTCATTTTTCAAAACTCCAAAAATTAATTTTTTTTAGATCAGAAATTTTAAAATGAATTACAGAATAGTCTAGGATCAATTCTAGAGAATCTGGGAAATATTGCATAATTTCCAACATTGTAAAATTATCCAACATTGGATTAAAGAGGAGAGGAATTATCGAATGGATAGATTAACCGTTCTGGCAACAAGACCATTTTAGGTGTCCTTTTTGGACTATCAAATAAAATCTATTTTTTTAATTTTAGTTAAAAAATTTCTAAATTATGTCAAATGAATAATTTTTAGAAAAATATTTTTTCTAAATTAATTTTTAAAATTTTGATCATTTTAAAAAATAAAATTGAATTGTAACAAATTATAAAATATTTTTTTTAGCAAGTAAATAATTATGTAATTATAAAAAACAAATGAATAATATTTTTTAATTAATTTAAATTATAATTAAAATATAATACTTACCGACGATAAGAAATTTTCTTTGCTATTTTCATATATTCAAATGCATCTTTAATTATTAATTTATGATATGGAATTGTGTTGTTTGGAATTTTTTGAAAGAATTTTATTGATTTGGTTTCATAATCATTGTTAATTTTATTTTTCATAGTCGCAATAAAACAATGTGTTATATCATGACGAGTTCTAATAGGATTTTCATAAACTCCTAAAAAATTTTCAAGTTTTATATCTAAATTCAATTCTACTTTAACAACACGTTTTGCAGCATCTTTTATTTTTTCATTTTTTCGTATCAGTCCTCCAGGAAAATGCCACTTTCCCTTGTAAGGAATTATTTTTCGTTTTATCAAAAGAATAGAGTCTTGTTGGAATATTATTACATCTACAGTTGAAAATGGAAAATATTTTCCAAATTGATCATAGATTTGTTTTGGTGCATATTGAAAATTTTTCATACATGTAATATTTTTATCTTGATCTTAAAGATTATCTAAAACATCAAAGTCAATTTAATTTAGAACATTATTTTAATTGCACAGATACTTGACTAATTCATGGTACAATAATAAACAACTTTAGTTTTGGATATATTTCTTTTTTTTATGTGTAAATGTAATGTTTATCTTGGATATTAACATAAAAAGAATTTTGATTCTAATTACTGTACATGTCAGATGACTATAATAAAAAATTTGGAAGTCTTGAAATAGTAATTAGTTAATTATTAATTTTGTGAATTTAAAATTTGAAAAGGAAATTGATGATGTAAGGGGTAAGATCATCTTCTATTCATATAACAATATGAAAATCAACCTTATAGAGACTAGGAAGGGGTTTGCTCGTGGAGGTCATTATCACAAATATGATCAAGATCATACATTAATTTCTGGTCAAGTAGAAGTCAGATTCAATGACATTTCTATCGATCAAGAAACAGTTCAAACATTCAAGGCACCTGCAATAATACATATTCCAAAAGATATTGCTCATCTATTCATTGCAATTGAAGATTCTATATTTATTGAAACATCGGAATCAGAGTATATGATAACGAACTTTCCAAAATATAGGCAGATTGTTGAGGAGAAAATGAAAGCATTATGACATTAAAGTAGTAAACAAATTATTACAATGTTTAATTTCCTCAAAGGCTAAAATCGATAATTCTTAATTTGCTTGTCTGGATAACTAATGTCATAAAACTTTAGTTTAATCACAAATTTAACAAAATGGGACAAAACCTAGAGATAGATTTCAAAGGATACTTGTAATCATGTGATTGACTTTTAGATTATCAGGATTACATATATTCATATGATTTTTAGGTGGATTTTTTAATTTCTAGCATGAGAAGAGGATTTTATCAACTGATTTTAAGAATATAGAGTAAGAGATGGTTTGTCAATCATTTTCCCTTAAAAAAAAATAGCCATATCTGATAAAGGCACTCATCTTTAACTGAAAATGGTGTCTTGGTCAACATTTGAAATTTGATTTTGCTTAATACATGCAGAAAGTCATTTTCATATCTAAATCTCGTAAAAGAGGTGATAGTTATTGTTTAAACGTACTAGTGTCCGTTATTGAAGTTATTTCCTTGGTTGTTATTTCCCCAGCCATTATTGCCTTGGTTGTTATTTCCCCAGCCATTATTGCCTTGGTTGTTATTTCCCCAGCCATTATTGCCTTGGCAAATATTTCCTTGACCATTATTTCCTTGGTGGTTATCCCACTTACCGTTATGCCAGTGATTAGGATTCCAGTAGTCATTATTTGAGGTATAATTATTGGAATTGCCGTAATCTCTCTGGTCATAGTCACATGGCCTATTGATTACACCGACTTGGTTGCTAACTTCAATACTACCATGGATTAGATGTCCACTGTTTGCATAAATTTGTCTGCCAGTACTATCAAATATTGCAATTTGGAAAAAGTCATTTTTACCATTACTTTGTTTTCCATTATCATTATCAATCACATATGCTTTGAATGTATATCCAGTATAATGATCGTTTAATGTAGCAGTTCCAGTAAAGTTAGCCTTTGTACCTGTGCTATCAACATTTAGTGATGTAATAGATACGGAATCGAGATCTATGTGCGCAGAGTTGTCATTATAATCAAGATGCCCAATGAAAGTTAATCCATCACAGGATTGGATGAACATGTTAAAGTTAATGCCTTTTTCTATTGAACCTTTACTATATACTTCACCAGGGGTATTTTGAGGTAAAATAACTATAGTCTGAGCGGCTGTTGCCTTGTTACCAGAGTGATCTGTTGCAGTCCATGTTATAATTGTTGTTCCTACTGGGAAACCTGCTGCTGGTGCATTATTTGTAACTATTGGATTTGGATCAACTGTATCAGAAACAGTTGGAGTTCCCAAGGTCACTTGGGTTAGAGTACCTGTTGCTTTAGTAGTAATATTTGGCGGTGCAGTAATTGTAGGCGGTATAGTGTCTCGTACTGTAACTAGAAATGAAAGTGTACTGGTATTATGTGGATTTTGATTATCACTTGCAGTACATATTACTGATGTTTGTCCCAATCCAAAGATTGTTCCAGAAGGTGGAGTACATGAAGCTGAAGCATGACCTGTTACAAGATCAGTTGCAGTAACATTGAAAGTCACTGGTGCTCCATTTTGATTAACTGCTTCTACAATCACAGGATTAGGTGTCAGAGTCATAACAGGTCCTACGGTATCTTGAACTATTACTGAAAATGTTTGTGTTGAAGTATTATGATGACTATCACTTGCAGTACATGTTACAGGTGTTGTTCCAATTGCAAATTGAGTTCCATTAATTGGTGTACAGCTTGGCGTAATTTTTCCGTCTACAAGATCAAACGCAGTTGCTTTGTAAGATACAATGGCTCCCAATGGTCCTGTTGCTTGGAAATATTGTGGGCTAGCAGCAGTGATTGTAGGTGATGTAGTATCTTGTACTGTAACTGTCTGCTGACCAGTAGCAGTGTTAGGTGGACTGGCATGGTCTACTAGAGTCCAAGTTACAGTAGTTATTCCTACTAGATAACCAGTCTGCTGGTGCATTATTTGTTATTGTAGGATGTGGATCAAATGGATCAGTAAAAGCTGGAGTTATCAACGATATTTGGGTTAGAGGACCTGTTGCTCCTGTTACAACGTTAGAAGAAGGCGTGATTGTAACTAGTGATGGATTTGTTGTTATAGTTATGGTCTGAACTGCCTGTGCAACATTACCAGATGCATCTTTTGCTGTCCATGTTACTTGTGATATTCCTATTGAAAAGCCAGATACTGGTGCATTATTTGTCAATTGTGGATTTGGATCTACAGTATCAGCAGCAGTTACAGTTCCAACTAGATTAACTTGGGTTAGTGTACCTGTTGCTGCCATGGTGATAGTTGGTTGAACCAGTATGATTTTAGGCGGTGTAGTGTCTCGTACGGTAACTGAAAAAGTACCACTTGCAGTATTTCCTGCAGCATCTGTTGCTGAACAGGTAACTGTTGTAGTTGAACCAAATGCTTCTTGAGTACCGTTAAGTGGTGTACAGAAATTAGTTGGACCACTTCCTGTTAGTGGAATGTTTCCGCTTACCAAATCAAATGCAGTTGCATGATAAAATATTTTGGCGCCTGCTGAACTTGTTGCTTCTTGATATTGTGGACTAGCAGCAGTGATGATAGGTGGTGTAGTATCTTTTACTGTGACTGTAAAATGAGCACTTGCAGAATTTCCGCCCGAGTCAGTCACATTACATGTTACTGTTGTTGAACCTAGGGCAAATTGTGAACCGCTAGCAGGTGTACATATCATCTTTGATGTAATATCTCCATCTACAGGATCATTTGCAGTAGCATGATAAGTTACCATGGCTCCATTTGGTCCTGTTGCTTCCGCAACTACACTAGTTGGTGTAGAAATTGAGGGAGGAGTGTTATTTACTATAATTATGTAAAAATGCGCAACACTGGTATTTGCTGGATTATTCGGGTCTGTTGCAGTACATGTGACTTGATTAGTACCTAGAGGAAATAACGTATTATTTGGAGTACAAACTAGATTTGAGCCCTGCTCGATTGTAGTTGTTCCTATTGTTGCATAAACTCCAGTGAATTGCACATTAGTGCCAGAACTTGTTGCTGCACCTACCTTCCATGCTGTAGAGTTAACTTGGACTAGACTTGTACCACCAGTAAATGATATTTTATCAAAGTTAATGACTGGTGGAGAATTATTACTTGCCGTACAAATAGCGTTACCTGTACAAGCAAAGGTGGTTCCTACAAGAGTTGCACCGGAGAGGTTTGTATCAGCAGACATTTGTGCTCCAGTAAAGTCAACATAATTAAGATCTGCATTTTGGAAGGTTGTAGCGACATTTGTAGATACGTTTGATATGTCAATCGTAGCATCAACAAGAGAAGTATTTACCATTGAAGTTCCAGTCAAATTAGCATTAAGGAAACTAGCACCATCAAAATTATTATTTGAGAGATTCAAGTGAGTAAGTTTTGTACCACTAAAATCAACACCAAGAAAACTTGAATTTTGAATGTATGTTGTACTAGAAAATATTACGTTTTCCATAAACGCATTTGTAAAATCTGTAGCTTGAAGAGTTGCACCGGTAAAGTTTGATCCTGTAATATCAGCTGAGGTAAGATCAGAGTTTGATAGATCAGCTCCTATAAAGTCAGCATAATGAAGATCTGCACTTTGGAAATGCCATGTGCTTTCATCTGGATTAATATTTTCAAATGTTGCTCTGGTAAGATTAGCATTAACTAATTCTACATTTCCAATATTGCCGTTATTGTCTGCTCCATTAAAATTTGCACCTTGGAGTAGAGCACCATCAAAATTTACACCGCTAAGTTGGGCATTTACAAATGTTGCTCCTTTCAGATCAGCATTTTGAAAACTAAAGGTAGAAGGATAAATAGAAAAGTCACAACCGTTATAGTTTACATTTTCACCTGGTGCAATACCGCTACAATTAGGAGCGGCAAGTTGAGCAGATGCAGAATTAATACCTAGTCCCAAAACAGAAGAGCCTATTACAATTAAAAGTAGATAGAATAACCTAACATTCCCAATATGGTGCAATATGTCAATTATGTTTTAGTCTAATATAAGAGATGTTGCAATATATCCAATATTACAAGTACCAAAATGGATCATTTGATACCAATATAATATACAAATTAACTGCGATCTAAGTTATGGTTATGTTCCAAGTAACCTGAAGCGTATCTGAAGATGCTATAGTAATTCCACTAAAGGTCTGTCTTGCATACATGTTAGTAGAGTTACTATTCAGAGTTGTAGCAGTATTATCAAAGACACCCGACTCGGTTATTGTCTGAGTTGTAGAGTTGGTAATTTTTCCTGGATTAAATACGCCTGTCAATGTGACCTGCCCGTGAGTTGCCGTAGTAATAGAAGTGGTTGCAATAGTTTTGTGTCCTTGTTGAGTACCAAGTGCAGTATCAGTTGTAAAAGGACCAGTGCTTCCAGTCCCTACTGCAATTGCAATAAAGGGGTTTATCGTTACACTTGTAGTTGTTCTTGAAACACTAAACATCTTGTTTACTGTCGAGTTATCACCGTTGGTTACTACCAAGTTATCAGCTTGAAGATATTCTTTGATATTGCCATCAGGACCGAACACTTTGTACTCTACATGTCCTAGTACCTTTGTGCTTTCGTCATGCATTGCAGATGGTAAACTCTCACTTGTTAAAAATGAAAATACTCCACCAGCAGAGATTGAAGCAGTTACAAGCATTACAATTAAAATATTTTTCATAGATATCAACATTTGATTCTTTTCTGTCATTTAATAACTTTTGTTTGAAAAATGTAAACTAGGGAAACTAAAACAACAACTCCAAGAAAACAACATACCGAAATGGAATTGAAAAATAATTAGATGATCCGTAACGGACATTTGTATAATGAAAAGAAAATCATGTTAATTTTGAATAATGATCAATATCACACATCAAGTAAGACTTGATATCAACATTAAAAACATAATTTGAATCAACTTTTACCAAAGATACTTTAAATCTCAGGCATTTTAATTTTAATCAATAATGGAAAATGTTTCTTCAAATAATAAATCAAGAATTTTTTCTTACAGCGTTCTTGCTTTTACACTCTTTGTAGTTATCACAAGTTTATCATCAATTGTTTTTCCCAGATTAATAGTACGACTTGTAAGTAATTTGCAAGATAATTCCATTAGTCCATTTGAGCCAGGACTAGTAGCAATACCTTTTCTAATTGTAAATTCAATTCTAATTGGAATTATTATTTTAAATAAAAAAGGAAAACTTCCAAGTAAAATTACAAAATTCTTTGGTTTTATACAACAGTTTGATGTTTCATGGAAGGTAGCATTTGTTACAATCATAGTTTTGTATGCAATTTATCTTGCATTTACCTTGTCACATATTTACAGTGAAGAGACTTATGATGATTATCAAATTGCAAAATATCAGGGAACTAACTGGAGTTTTAGCATAGATAACATTACTTTTGGCTTTAAATATTTTCTACTTCACGCTTCCATAATAATTTTCAAAAATATCAGAATGATACCGTTAATTTCAAGTTTTTTGATGTTGCTGCTAGTTTATTTTACAACTTTAGA
Source organism: uncultured Nitrososphaerota archaeon (assembly GCA_963824385.1). Lineage (GTDB taxonomy): Archaea > Thermoproteota > Nitrososphaeria > Nitrososphaerales > Nitrosopumilaceae > Nitrosotalea. The sequence goes on along the minus strand of CAWGPD010000002.1, from coordinate 236,634 downwards.
ATTAACCAAAAAAAGAATAGGTTCTCTGATTGCAGTAATTATGGTACTTCAAAGTAATAATTTTTTGACATATGACAGTACTGCATCATATGCAAACTTTTGGATATTTTTTTATCTTTTATCTTTATTTTTGATTTTAAAAAAGTGGTATCTATCTCATGTATCTTTTATCTTATCAGTATTTTCAAAGGCATTGACTGCTATTTTTATTCCCATGACTTTATTTTTTACTCTAAATTCAGATATATCAAAAAGAAAAAAGATTCTAGTTGTTACGCCATATGTAATAATGGGATTAATTTTTGTAGTATCAACACAGATCAAGGGATTGGTACCAGGTATACCAGACATATCATTTAGCGCTCAAAGATTTTGGGATGGCTTTGCCTCAGTTTCATTTCAATTAAGAAATGACTGGCTTGTTTTATTTTGTTTACTTCCTCTGGTAATAGCATTATACATCTGTGCAAAGCAAAAAATATTTTATGCATATTCGGCAATGATTTTTCTAGCATGGACACTTTTCTCCTCTCCACTACTTTCAGGACTTACAACTTATACACTTGAACCATACAGACAGATCCCTGTTGTAATTTTCTTTGCCATAGGTGTAGGAATTTTATTTTCAAACAGGTTAACTAACGGGTCTAATAATAGTGAATTTTAATATCTCTCTATCACCAGTTTCAAGTTGATATCCATCATGATATCCATAGATAACCCACACTCCAGCCATTGCATATCCAGTTTTTGAAACCATTATACTATTACCATCAAATGTAGAATTATTTGAAAACTTGAACATTTCAAAATCTTTACCATCTTTATGTATAATTGATTTTTCTATAGTTAGTATTTGACCACTTTGATTAAATTTTCCTGCACTCCATGTATCTAGCATAATATCAAGAAAATCTGGATCTGGAACTTGGATTATTTGAGGCTCAATATAACTAACCAAGTGATTATCTTTGTCTCGAATCTCTACTTGACAAAATAAAGTAAAGCGAGAGCTGTTATATGGTTGGGTAGGATTGTATCTATTCGATATTACCTTTTTATTTGAAATTGCTATTGTATTGGTGGGATCAATTTTTAGTACTTTATCAAAGTTTGAATTTGCTTCATCAAATTTTGATTCCTTGATTAAAGCTGCACCTTTATTGTTTAATACATCTGTATTATTTGGATTAGTTTTTAATACTTGATCAAAATAAGAAATTGCGCCGGTAAAGTTTTGGAGATTTCCTAATGCAACTCCTTTATTGATTAATGCGTCAGTATTATTTGGATTAGTTTTTAATACTTGATCAAAATAAGAAATTGCGCCAGTAAAGTTTTTGGCGTAGATGGCAGTATCTCCTTTTGTTATCAAAGATGTGACATTATCTGATAATCCAAAAGCAAATGAAAAGATTGAACCTGATATTGTGATTATCAACAACATAGAACATAAAAATACATTATTATGTTTCATACCATTGTTATGACAATCCCTTGATAAATATATTGTAAGACTAGTTTTATGGTACTCAACAAGACATTTGCTAGAAAATAAAATTAATTATTGATTCATAACTATGTATAAATTACTTAAAGAATAGTTAAAATAAAAAAGTTGTAAGTACTGGAAATTTATCCAGTATATATTGTCCAAGTGACAGTTAAGGTATCACCGCTGTTTACACCAATTGTTGGGGTAATTGCTTTTCTGGCAAACGCATGTTCTGATGCTTGTACAGTTGCTGCGGCATCCTGCAAGTCTGCTTCGCCAACAGTTTGTGAGTGCACCGAAAATGAAGCTTGTCGATTGTACTGCTGTAGCACCATACGTTCCACCTGCATTAGTAGAGCTTGATGAGTTGGTCAAGATATATGATGTTCGTGCTTGTGGTGGAGAACCTGGTATATAGGAATCAAGACTAGTATCAGATGTAACTTCAGCTCTTGACAATGATCCTATACCGATGTACTGGAATTCACCTGAAGCTTGTGTACCTCTTGGCCAACAGCCTGCATCAGAACCTGATGATTGAACTGTTCCAAATAAAGAAGCTGCGGTACATGTTCTTCCTACCTGTGTTACGACGTTGTCCATTTGTCGATATGCCTTAATGTTTCCACTTGGATCTTGTGCGACTAGAGTAACATGGCCTAGTAAGTTTCCTGCATTTTCATGGTAATTTGTACCAGATGTGCCAATAATGCCCGATGACATTGAGAAAACTCCATTAGCGCCCATGAGTCCTACTGCGACCACAAAGACTGCACCGAATAGTGCAATGGATGAATTTCTATTCATAGGCTGTATTGTCAAATTGTTATTTATAGAACTTGTGGAAAATATAGTTGACTTGTAGCTCCAAAATGGATCTAGGCGTACACTTTAAGGGCTTTGAGTAATTTGCATGTTTTCAATCAGATTTATCGATAGATGTCTTGGTAAACTTGGAGTAGACACTGGTTGGACCTGAGTAATAGCTTATCTGATGAAAATAGGAATTACTTAGCACAAGTGATACTATTCCTACAATTATTACTATAACAATACCAATTATCAATTTATTATTCACAAAAATACAACTTGTTACTGTTACTAAAAACATATCTTCCATGGTTTGTGAATTTATATATTATAAATACAACCTGTATTTTGTAAAATTAAATGAGATTTATACCAATTTTATTTGCTTTCGTCATATGCATACTTTCTACCAGCAACGTATTTGCAATTGAACCAATATTGATAACAATTTCTGCTGACAGGGACAAAGTAATTTTTGATGGAAAGTGGACATTTTACAAAGAATGGAAAAATACAAGTCTTGATACAATGAATTTTGTAGACGGTAATGCATTTGTCTTAAGAACTGCACATCAAGGAAATTTTGTTTATGCCATGATTGATGCTACAACTTTTACCACAGTTAACAAACACACAGATAAAGCTATAATTTGTTTTGATAGTAATAATACCAAGAGTACTCTTCCAGATGCAGGAGATTATTGTATAATAGCAACAGTTGGAGAAAATCAACCTGTACTTTTACAAGGCGGTTCAGAATTAGCATTTACCAATCATTACACCAAAATTTCAAATCCACCAGAATTGGAGGGAGTTGGAGGTGTTTCAGATATGAGCGATAGATATACAGTTAGTCCACATGAAAGTTATGAATTTAAAATACCAACTGATTTAATTGGAAGATCTGATAAATATGGTTTTTACATTGAAGTTCTAAATTCACACAAACTCTATACTTGGCCTACACAGAATTCAACATCACTAGACATATCAAAAATATCTAGCCCTAACATGTGGGGAGAGATTGTATCACCTGATAAATCTCTGCCTGAATTCCCATTACCAGTTATTACTCTAGTGATTGGATTATCGCTTTTTATCTTCATGACTAGAACAAGATTAATTCGATTTACTAGATAGAATAGACATAATACAATAATGAAAGCACAAAAAACAAGTCTTGACAGACTAAATAATAAAATCATTAATTGTAAAAAATGTCCGCGCCTTTCTTTATACATAAAAGAAGTTTCTAAAAATAAAGTAAAAAGATTCCAGAAAGAAAAATACTGGGGAAAGCCGCTTACAGGCTTTGGAGATCCCAAGGCAGAATTATTGATAATTGGTCTTGCGCCTGCGGCTCACGGCGGAAACAGAACAGGAAGAATGTTTACAGGAGACAGTTCTGGTGATTGGCTTGCAAAGGCACTCTATGAAAATGGTTTTTCGAACAAACTATCTAGTAAGAGTCTTGATGACGGCTACAAACTTCAAAACACGTACATAACTGCTGCTCTTAGGTGCGCCCCTCCAAAAAACAAACCAACTCGTGATGAGCTTCAAAATTGTTCTTGTTATCTAAAAAAAGAGTTGTCAATTTTAAAAAATATAAAAATAATAGTTTGCTTGGGCAAAATTGCATTTGATGCTTGTTGCAGGCTTTTAGACATAAAAAAAGCCAAGTTTTATCACGGAAACTTGTTTTTACATCAAGGTTGGATAATATTATGCTCATATCATCCTAGCAAGCAAAATACACAGACAGGTAGATTAAACTGGGATCAATGGGCATACATCTTTTCAAAATCAAAACAAATTCTTGACAAAAAGTCATAGTATACAATAATTTGCATACAGTCTTCAAAGATTTAAAATATAAAAAGAGACGCATTCGCCAATCTCCCCATCCGAGTTTCCCTACTCGACTGTTGATTGTGACGATACGCTGGAGGGTGATGGAACTGATGGGAATCTGTCGCCAATCTGCTGTTCTGCAACTGCAGATGCTTCTTGCAATATCCTCTCTGTTTCTTCGTTTGATGCTTCGGTATCAACATTAAAGTCTCCACCTGCTAGTGAATCCATCATCAAACCGTTGAGAGTTTGTGTCATTGCATTAAGTTCGGAATCTGCTTCTGGCATGAATCTTCCAAGTGATGATTTGAGTCCTTTCATTGTGGACATTGCAGGGGCGATTGCTACCATTGCATCACCGAGGTCATGTATTGTTGTTAGACGCAATTGTACTTGCTCTAATGCCATTCTAGCATTTCCTAACATCTTTGACACTTTTCTAATCTCAGCTAGTTCGTTTGACAGAACTCTACTTGTTGCTGCATCGTGATGTTGCATTGCGGCTACGATTCGTTTGAACAACTGAGCATCCCTTTCTCTCAGCTTGCTCAACATAGAATCCATCTTCGATATTTGACCCTGTAATTTGTTCACGGCGCCTTCAATCCTAGGTTTTAGCGCGCCTTGAGGTTTTACAGTTTCACGTAATTTTTCTGATATACCTGCAGACTCTGGTCGAGTCCAGGTCTTATCGAAGCCGGTCATGCGGGTAGGTTCAAAAGTTACTTCTTAATGGGCGGTGTATAGAATCCTCAACATTAGGATAAATTTAGCTCACAAAATGTAAATCAGACTCTATTATTTTCTCATCATGCCAAAGATAGTAGTCTTTGATTCAGGCGTAGGTTCACTATCAGTGATAAAATCTATCCGAAAAAAAATCAATGCTGAAATAATCTACGTTGCAGATCAGGATAACTACCCTTATGGTACAAAGAGAGTTCAACAATTAGACAAGATAATAAAATATACAATCACAAAATTACAAGAAAAATTTAATCCTGATATTATAGTAGTTGGCTCAAACACTCCATCATTATTACTTGATATTGAAAAAAAGAATAAAATAATTGGTGTATTTCCTCCGTTAAGGGAAGTCTGTTTCTAAAACAAAGACTGGAAGAATTGGAATACTTGCAACAAAGTCAGTTGTAAAAAGTAAATCTCTAGATAAATATATCAAAAAGTATATTCCTGTAAAAATTCAAGTTACAAAAATTAATGCAACTCCCCTTGTTGATCTTGTCGAGTCTGGAAAGTTTTTATCAAAAAAACAACCAACAATAAATTTAATTAAAAAAATCATTACTCCACATATAAAAAATAATATAGATGTATTTACTTTATCAAGCACCCATCTTCCATTTCTTTTACCAATTTTAAATAAATTATTTCCTAATGTACAATTTTTAGATCCAGCAGATTCAGTAGCACTGTATATTTTAAAAATATTAAAACATAAAAAATCAAAATATAGTCTTAAAATTTATGCATCAGGAGATATAGAAAAATTTCATCAGAAATTGATTAAGATTGGAATTAAAAATAAAGTAAGTTCATTATGATTTTACTTTGGCTTTTCTATATCCATGAGTAAATGTTTTATCATATAGTTTTGAATATTCATATGATTTTGGATTAACAACATCTCCAATTATTATTATTGCAGTTCTTGTTATTTTTTCATCTCTTATTTTTTTTGCAATATCTTCTAGAGTTCCTCTGATTATCTTTTCATCCTTCCAGCTTGCGCGGTAAACTACTCCAACAGGTGTTGACTTGGCATATCCTCCCTTGATTGCTTCTTTTACAATATTTGGAATCAGATGAATACTAAGATAAAAGATCAAGGTGGCTTTGTGTTTTGCAAGTTCAGAGATTTGTTCCTGTTTTGGTACTTTGGTTCGAGATTCAGCCCTTGTTACAATTATTGTTTGAGTTACACCAGGTAGTGTAAGTTCACATCCAAGTGCGGCAGCTGAGGCCAAAAATGACGTTATTCCAGGAACTACTTCATAGTCTATTCCTTCTTTTTTGAGATTATCTGTCTGCTCCCTTATTGCTCCGTAAATGCTAGGATCCCCATCGTGTAATCTAACAACAAGTTTTTCTTTTAGTGCATTGTCTTTTAGAATTTTAAAAATATCTTCTCTTACAAGTTTTGCAGCATCATGCAGTTGTGCTTTCTTGCACATTTTGATAATTTCAGGCGGAATAAGTGAGCCAGAGTAAACTATTACATCTGCTTTTTGAATTAGTTTTTTTGCCTTGACTGTAATTAATTCTGGATCGCCAGGTCCACAGCCTACAAAGTATACTTTATGCACGCTTGACCACCATTATAGAAAAATATTTAGTTGTAAAAGAATCTTGGGTAACTTGTCCCAATGTTAGTTTTCTAACAATTTCTTGATCTGTTCCAACATCTTGAGCTATAGCAAAAATTGATGTATCTGGAAAACCAGCTTCTCTAAGTAATGCAATCACTTGATCAAAATATCTTCCATCTTTTAGAAATATCATTGTATCACAATTTTTTGCAGTCTCCTTTACTCTTCCAAGATCATAACATGCTGGAATAACTGCCATGGTTTCATCACCTTCTGCAATACTGATACCAACCTTTGATGCAAATGCAAACATGGATACTATACCTGGAATTACATTAATTTTGATATCAGGATATTTTGATTTGAGTTCTCTTTGAACATAGATCCATGTACTATATAGCGAGGGATCGCCAACTGTAAGATAGACAACATTTTTTCCGGCTCGTACAACTTCAGCAATCATTCTTGCATTTCTCTCCCAAGTGTCTTCAAGGATATCTTTGTCTTTTACCATTGGAAATACAAGGTTAATTATTTCAGGCTTTTTTGATTCATCAACAAGTGTAGATATTATAGAATAAGCAATACTGTCCTTTCCTTCTTTAGAGGTAGGGCACATTATTACATCAGCATTTTTGATAGATTTTACTGCTTTTACGGTTAGTAGTTCAGGATCGCCAGGTCCACAGCCTACACATGTTATTTCTACCATTATCAAAAAACCTCCATGTACCTAATTAAAATGCTAGATTTTTGTTGCAGAAATTATGGTAACAGGATTTCTTGCAAGAAACATGGTACCAGTTGAAGTTTTTTTGCTCTTGGATATAGTTACTTGAGTTATATCAATTGAAGAGAACTTTAGTTTTTCAATTGTATTTAGTACAGAATATAGTGTTTCAATAAGAATAGTTCCAATCACTATTCTTCCTCCTTGTTTTAGTTTTGTTTCACATAGTTTTACTATTTCAGATGTTTCCCCACCTGTGCCGCCAATAAAAATAGCATCAGCAATTGGTAATTCATTGATTTTTTGTATTGCATTTCCTAAAATTACAGATACATTAGAGACTTGAAATTTGTCCAAGTTTTTCTTGGTAAGTTCAACTGCGTTTGGATCAATATCTATTGAAAAAACTTTACCAGTATTTCCTATCTGATGTGATGCTTCTATTGATATCGATCCACTTCCACATCCAACATCGTATACTATTTGTCCTGGTGATAATCTTGCTTTACTTATTTGGATTACACGTACTTCTTCTTTTGTAATTGGTACATCTTCTACTCTTTCAAAAAGTTCATCTGGAATTCCTGGTGTGCTATGTTTCCACATATATTTACTAAATTTTTATCAATATTTAGAACTACTTAACGGATGTTATTGCTGTAGGTGCATGAATTATAGTATTTACTAAGATCCAACTGAAAATGAAGATAAGAATATAGCTTCCATAGCCTGTTGTGATAAGTTTCTTTTTTTCTGTTGGAAGAATGGGAAGTCTCATAGATTTTGCAATTCCAACTGAAACAATAAACAAAACTATCATGATTCCAAGAGCCATAATGCCTTTGTGAGATTGTAAGGAACTTCCAATTAATGCAGAAAGTGTTCCTGCCAATACTGCCAAACCTATTCTTAGCCAGAATAATTTATCCAGTCCAGCCTTTAGTTTTGCCTCGTCAGTTTGAGCAGATGGTACTGTAGGATTATCCTTACTGTCATTAGTATCAGGGTTTTCATCGTCTTTTTTCTTTGGATGTCGTACCAACTAAAATAAATTTCTGATTAATCCCGTTTAAAATGTTTGGTTGCTATAGCAATAGTAAAGATATAATCAACGGAGGATAGAAATTAGAAATTATGACACTTGCAGGTATAGAACTACGTTATTTGATTACTGAGATGAATAAACAAGTAAAGGACTATTATGTAAGCAACATTTACGGCGTAAGTCGTAACAGTGTTCTTTTCAAGCTACATCATCCAGATAAACCAGATTTACTTGTCATGTTCTCTACTTTTGGTTTATGGATAACTAATGTAAAGATAAATCAAATGGAAGAGAACCGACTGATAAAACGATTAAGAAATGATCTTTTACGCAGCAAAATAATAGAGATCAAACAGTCTGGAAGTGAGAGAATTGCATATGTAACATTTTCAGGATTTGATCAGGAATTTATTTTAGTTGGAGAATTTTTTGGAGACGGAAATATAATTTTGTGCAATAAAGAAATGAAGATTTTATCATTATTGCATTCAATTGATGTAAGACATAGAAAACTTGGAGTTGGTTTGAATTATGTTCCTCCACCTTCTTCAGGATTAAACATTTTGGATGTTACCAAAGAAAATATCGCAGATATCAAAACAAGTTCTTCTCCAATTGTAAGATGGGTAGGAAGAACATTGGGATTGCCAGGAAAGTATACAGAGGAAATAATCCAAATGACAGGTTTGGATCCAGATAGGTTAGGCAATACTTTGACAGATAAAGAGATTGAGGATATATTTAATGCAACAAAAGATATCATTGATAAAGTAATCACAGGAAAACATGATCCTTACATAATCCGTGATATAAAAAATGCAGACGTAATTCCAATACCTCTTGGAAACTTGCAAGAAAGAAATGCAGTTAAGGTATCTAGTTTTATGGAAGGATTAGATTCACTTTTTTCAGAAAATCTTCTTGAACATGGCAAATCGTCCCAATCTATTACAGCAAATCAAAAGATTACTGAACTTGAGCACAAGCTAGAAGAGCAAAACAAGGCAATTTTACTAGTAAAGGAGAGATCAAGTTCAATTTCTGGTGTGGCAAAAGCACTTCTTGAAATATCATATACCGGTATAACGTCAATTGAAGACCCAGTAATTCAGACATTATTAACCAAATACAACTCACATGTAGCAAGAGAGAGCGGCATCTTTCTAATCAACATAGAAGGAGAGAAGATAAAGTTAGATCCTAAATCGTCAATACAAGCAATTGCTTCAACATTATTTAATGAATCAAAAAAACAGATGAGAGCAACTGATACAATTAATTTAGAAAAGAAAAAGACTGAAAAAAGTCTTGAACTTTTCAAAAAACAGGCAAGTGTTGCCCAAGATTCTATTGTATTTGCAGTTCAAAAAAAGAAAGAATGGTTTGAAAGATACAGATGGTTTATCACTTCAGATGGACGTTTAGCAATTGGAGGGCGTGATGCTTCTTCAAACTCGGCTGTTATAAGAAAACATCTTAACAAAAATGATAGAGTGTTTCATGCAGAAATTGTCGGTTCACCATTTTTTCTTTTAAGAGAGAGTACTGATGAGGATGTTTCAAGTGTGAAAGAAGTTTCTCAAGCTACAGTGTGTTTTAGTAGAGCATGGAGAGCTGGAATTTATGGATTAAATGCATATTGGATGAGACCAGAACAGATCAAGACAGCTGCCCAAGTGGACAATTTATTGCAAAAGGATCATTTGTTATAGAAGGATCGAAAAATTTTGTTCAAGTTAGTACATTACAGTTAGCTATTGGTTTGTATGAAAAAGATGAGAGTTATTTACTAATGTGTGGTCCACCTTCAGCAATTAAGAAACATTGCATCTATTATGTAATAATAGAACCATCTGGAGTTGATATGGCAGAGCTTGCAAAGAAGGTAAAACTTGAATTTATGAAATTTAAAGAAAAAGAAGAGATAGTTAAAGCAATTTCAATGGATGATTTTACTCGAATACTTCCCGCAGGAGACAGCCATATAGTAGAATCTGGTGAGGGAGAGGCATACAATTGAGTACTCTAAAACCAATTTTCATAGTTGATGCAATGTTAGGAAATTTAGCAAAGAAATTAAGAATTTTAGGATATGATTCAAAATATTTTTCCTCAATTGAAGATGATAAATTAATTGCAATAGCAAAAAATGAAAAACGCATAATTTTAACAAAAGATGAGCAACTTACAAAAATTGCGGAAAAGCAAAATGTAAATTTTGTTCTAATTAGAGGAAATGATGAATCAGAACAAATTATACAAATAAATGCAAAGTTCAAACTAGATAGATTTGTAATTGATACAAATAATTCACGCTGTATTGCTTGCAATGGAAAGTTGGAAGTAGTAGAAAAATTTAGAATCATAGGAAAAATTCCAGAAGGAGTATTAGAGCGAGAGAAAAAGTTTTGGATGTGTGATTCTTGTAAAAAGGTTTACTGGGAAGGAACTCATTTTGAAAAACTTCAAGAGTTTGCAACTAAATTAAATGATAGAATAAATTGAGTTTGTCAGATGAAGATGGTCAAATATTAGTAAGAACTGCCCGTCTAGCTGTTACAGAATATCTCAAGAAAGGAAAAAAAATTGAGATATCAAATGAGATCAAATCCAAGTTTTCATATAAATCAGGAGTCTTTGTTACATTAAACAAGGAAGAAAATCTAAGAGGATGTATTGGATTTCCAACTCCGGATAGAATATTACATCAATCTCTTGTTGATGCAGCAATAGCATCATCTACTGAAGATCCTCGTTTTCCTCCCGTATTATATGGAGAATTAAATGAAATAACATTTGAAGTGACAACACTAACTCCGCCTGTTGAGATCAAGGTAAAGGATCCATCAGAATATCCTAAAATGATAAAGATAGGAAGAGATGGTCTTATCATAAAATGGGAGTTTGGAGCAGGTCTGCTTTTACCTCAAGTTCCCGTTGAGTATGGATGGAATGTAGAAGAATTTCTTGGTCATGCTTGTGAAAAGGCAGGAGCTCCTGTCAATTACTGGAAAAGAAAAAGCGCAATGATTTTAAAATTTGAGGGAATTGTTTTCAAAGAGACAGAACCAAATGGATCAATCAAAAGATTAGAATTATGATATTTGTCCCTTAATTGCGTCAAGTACAACTTGTCTATCTTCTTTTAACAAGTCATAATCATTTTTGTTTGCAACAACTAGAGGAATATCAGATATTGCACATCCAGATGCTGTTGTCAGATCTGCTTTTAGACAAACCATGGCTAATGGTGCACAGTGATTATATTTTAAAGAGTATATGGTATATGCTCCAACACTGCTTCCTATCCCAAAGGGAAATACAAGAATTTTACCGCCAACAGATTTTCCAAAGAGATCATGATTTTTGTCTTGTACCATCCCTGTTTTTTTATCAATTCCTCCAAGAAAATTTAATGGATTTTTGGCTACAAGTAACGAACCTTTTGCCTGTCCCTTAACAATTACCTTTACATTCATTTTGTTTCCTCTTCTACTATTCTTTTGAGGCTCTTTAGATTGACATCAACTTTGTTTGAAGTTCTTAGATAATATGCACCCTTTACACTATTTGTGGTAACAGAATCAACCTCCTTGTTATCAACTAGTGGAGATAAACATGTACAACAGTCAAACAATAGTTCTCCTCCAGCACGTTCTATTTCTTTTCTATAACCCATGTCTCTCATTTGTCCTTTAATTGCACTTGGACAAAATATCATGCAACGTTTCTTAAATGATCTTCCCTTGAGCATTGTGGCTAGATCACCAATCTCATCGAGTCCAAGTTGAGGACTACCAAGTGTTATCAAGTCACCACTCTCAGAGGTGTTAAGCTCATCATGAATTTTTTGCATCTCTTTTTTATCAAAATCAATCTTCTCGCCTTCTTCTTCTCCAAATGTGAACATTCCACAAGCTCCAGATGTACCCATTCCTCCACATAGAGATTTGCAACTACGTCTATCAAGTCCACTTACACCAGATAGTGCAACTGAGTCTACCTGCAACTTTTCCTGCAAAATATCCAAGCATGCCATAAGTCAATTCATTTGGAGATTCAACTTTCATGCGAATTGTCAGGTTTGGTTTTCTGATATCGTTGTCTCTTAGATCAGAGCATGGACTTTTACCTGTAAGTGCACTTGCAAGTGCACTAAATGCACCCTCCTTGTTTGTGACAAGTCCAGAAAACGAATTTGCGTAAATTGCAGCATTACTTTCTGCAAATGAAACTTGGGTACCTTGTTTTGGTACATCAAATATCTCATATGGAATACAAGAATAAGATGGAATTGCTCCCATTTTTTCATATGAATTTTTTATACTTCTCTGATTTTCAATAAATTTTTCATCTAGATTATATCGAGAAACGGAATCAAAATCAAAACCCATTGGATTGACCGTTGTCTTTACCTTGAATTTAGCGTCCTGACTTAGATGTGAAAGAAAGTCTCTTCCTGCATCCCCTATTGTATTATAATTGACACCAGATAGATGTGCCCATTCTATTGGAATTAGTCTATCAGAACCTGATGCCTCTCCAATTGCCACAAGTGTTCTGTATGCAAGAGCAAGAGTTTCACCTTGCTTTCCGTCTAAAGCAGATTCTTCTTCCTTTGTTAATTCCAACATACCACTTTGTTATAACAGATATAATACTTGTGTGGTTTATTATAAAATCAATTGGATAAGATTAGAATAATTCTAGATGGAATGATTACAACAATGAATCATGTTAAACCACCTAGGATGACTGCACTAAGAGAACTGCGTGAGGCTGAAAATGGTAGTCCTCTAAGTATTCTAATAGGAACAATACTTTCTGCAAGAACAAGAGATGAAAGCACATCAGTTGTAGTAAGAGAATTATTTTCAAAATACAAGACGGCTAGATCACTTGCAAGAGCAAAACTATCAGATGTTGAAAAAATAATCAAGCGAACTGGTTTTTATCATGTCAAGGCAAAAAGAATAATTGAAGTTGCATCAATTATAGATTCAAAATATTCAGGTCTAGTTCCAAAGACTATGGAGGAGTTGATCAGTCTTCCAGGAGTAGGAAGAAAGACTGCTAATTGTGTTCTGGTGTATGCATTTGATGAACCTGCAATTCCTGTTGACACACATGTTCACAGGATTTCCAATAGACTAGGACTTGTCAAAACAAAAATTCCAGAGGAGACAGAGGTTGAATTAATGAAAAAGATCCCAAAAAAATACTGGATTAGAATAAACGATACTTTTGTCATGTATGGTCAGAATATATGCAAGCCAATTTCACCAATGTGTCCAGTCTGTCAGATAAAAAAAGAGTGTAGTTATTACAAAACTAGGTAGTTCTCTTCTTGGTTTTCAATAACACTACAATCAAGCCTACTGAAACTGCCAAGACTATCATAGGCATAAAGAAGATAGGATTCTGAGAAGGATCTCCTGAGATAAAACTTAGTGTTACCTTACCAGCACTTACTGGAGGAGAATCATATTGTGAATTCATTCCATGTACAGTAACATCTCTAACTGTAAAACCTGCAATATCCAAATTGTCAACAGCAACCTTTTGACCTACACTTACTGAAAGACCTCCACTACTAGAGTGAGTTGCAATAATAGGCTGGCTTGGATTCCATCCAAGTTTGTCGTCATCTTGTACTATGAAATATCCATCTTCTGGAGTATTGACTGCAACCCAGAAACGATAGTTAGGAGCATTGCCCATACCAATTTCTATGAATTTTGGCTGGCTTGGATCCTCGTATAGTCTTATGACTGCAGATGAATTAGGATTTACATATGTTAACTTGTTCTCTATCTCGACTTGCCAGTTGGTTACATGTTCGTGATCAAGCTTGTAAACTGTAGAATCATTAGTTAGAACATTAAATGCGCTATATGGTACTTCAAGATAATCATAACGTTCAGATTTATTCATTGTAGATTCTTGTGCATATACTGGCAAGAATGAGCTTGTTAACAAAAGAGCAACTAGTAAGAATCTCATAATATGTGCTAAATTCATTTCAATAAAAATCTAGTCCACAAACGGGTTATCCCATTTCATTAACACTTTGGATACTTCAGGTCTTATCATATATTCAGATGGATTTTGTTTATCAAGAATCATTGCTCTAAGTTTTGTTCCACTAAGACTTTCTTGATATTCCTGTCCATGGGGACAATTTCTTTCACTTGCAAATGATAAACATTTTCTACAATAGAAAAATGCTGGAAAGAAAATTGGTTCTATACCAATGTCAGGATATGAATCAAATATTTTATGTGCAGCAAATGGATCATAGTACGTACCCACACCTGCATGGTCTCGTCCAATTATTATATGAGTACATCCAAAGTTTTTTCTCATTATTGCATGATGGATTGCTTCCTTTGGGCCTGCATATCTCATCTCTGTATGTAAAGTACCAAGATAACATCTGTTTTTGGGATAATAATGTTCAATGAGAGTTTCATAAGTAGCAACTATTACCTCGTCTTTGTAGTCTCCTGATTTTTTCTTTCCAACAAGAGGATTTACAAACAGTCCATCATGTGTGTTAAGAGATGCTTTTTGAAGCATCTCATGTGCTACGTGTGGAACATTTCTTGTTTGAAATGCCACAATCGTTTTCCATCCAGCATTTTCAAAGAAATTTCTTGTTTCAATAGGAGTTTTTCTGTATCTTCTAATTGGAGTCTCATCTGGTCTTTTTACATAGTCAATTTTTCCACCAACCAGAAATTCCTTCATACTCATGGTTTTTGCTACACCTGGATGTTTTGGATCAGATGTTCCATAGACTCCACTTGTAACAGCGCTTTTATCAAAATTGTAAATATCATCAACATGCAAGATGGCAAAATTTTTCCCATCAACATTTAGAGCAACATCTCCTGCATCTTTCATCTTTATCACTATTTCCTTATCAACATCAAGTACAATTGGGACTGTCCATGGCAAGTCATTTGCCAATCTACCTCCAGTGATTACCTTCTCAAAGTCTTCTTGTACTAAAAATCCCTCAAGTGGACTAAAAATTCCATCAGCTATATTTTCTACGTCATTTGCAAGATCAGTGTTAATAGAAACTGAAAATAATTCACTTGGATCTTTTTTTGTAATTCTACTTACTAATTTGCCACCATGTGGTTTTGCTATTCCGGTACTTTCCAATTATATCACTTACCGTGGTCAGCATGCAATCCACATTCTTTTTGTGAATCAGATTCCCACCACCAGCGACCAGCTCGCAAGGGCTCTCCAGGTTTGATTGCACGTGTACATGGTTCACACCCAATACTTGGAAATCCACTGTCATGTAATTTGTTGTATGGAATATTATTTTTCTTGATATAATCCCAGGTTTGTTCCCATGTCCATTCTATTATTGGATTTATCTTGATTATACCGTTATGCTGTTCATCAACCTCAATTCTATTTGCATTTGATCTCACCTCAGTCTGATCTGCCCGTAATCCTGTAATCCATCCATCTAATGTTGATAGCATCCTATTGAGAGGATGAACCTTTCTTATACCGCAGCAAAGTTTTCTGTTGCCAATGCTATTATAAAATAAATTCATTCCGTTGACACGAACCATTTGTTCTGTTTCATTTTGATCCGGAAACATAACTTCTATGTTCACGTTGTATTTTTTTCGTATTTCATCCATGACATCATATGTTTCTTGATTGAGTCTGCCTGTATCAAGCGTAAAGATTCTTGCTTTTGGGTTTATTTTTAAAATCATATCAATTACAACTACATCTTCTGCACCAAAGCTTGATGCCATGGCAATTCTAGGATGAAGATTGTCTAATGACCATTTGAGAACTTCTTGGGGAGTTTTCAGATTTCCATTTAACTGCTGGATTTGTTCAGCAGTAAACTTTGACATGATAAAATTTGTCCTTATTCGTCATATAATTATTTAGGTAAGATATTCATTCTAGAGTTATAAATAAGATAAAACAATGAAAACAGAATGTCAGAAAAAACAGTACTTGTTATTTTTCCATCAATTTATTCATTAAATAAAATAAATAATTTATCATCAAACATATCAAAAATTCTCAAATTAGAAAATCAACAATATTACAACATACGAAAAAATGGTTCAATTATTGTTGTAGAGGCAGC
This sequence comes from uncultured Nitrososphaerota archaeon, assembly GCA_963824385.1. GTDB lineage: Archaea > Thermoproteota > Nitrososphaeria > Nitrososphaerales > Nitrosopumilaceae > Nitrosotalea. Next base: position 220,230 of record CAWGPD010000002.1, on the reverse strand, counting down.
TGATCCAGTACTTGCATCATCAACAGTAAATATGTTATTTGGCATAGAGCAAATAGCAATTGCTAAAGAAGTAGATAATAATTTTGATTCTGTTATATCCATGATTACAAATACTGCATTAAGTTTACTTTTGAAAGGAGAAAGGTTTTACATCAAAGTAGATGGAAAAACAGAAAAATTCCTTGCAAAAGATTTAGAGATTGCGGCAACTACTGCTTTGGTAGATAAGAGTACGTCTATTGAAGCAAAACCAGGCTCTGAATCAAACTATGACAGACTAGTATACACATACTTGACTGATTCCTTTGCCTATGTTTGCATCTTTGTAGACAAGGGGTTAAGTGGACTTCCATACAACTCACAAAAAGAAAAAATCCTATGTTGTATACATGATGAGCTATCTGCAATATCTTGTCTTCAGGCCATAAAGATGGGTTTTGAAGTAAACATACTAGTTTGTTATCGTAATGAATCAGATTTGCTCAAATTGGCTAAGATGATAAATAAAATATTACCACGACTAGTCGAAAAAAATATCACTCTTCGTGTATGTAAGATCAATAGATCTTCAACCATACTGACTACGATTATCACAATAACTCAGATTATGATATCATTGGCATCAAAGGAAAAGATTGGAAGAATTTCTTTAGGAATATCTCCGATGATTTTTTCAGCAACATTTTGTGAATACAACTCAAACTTGGTATTTCAAAATAAGATAATTCCATGGTTTTCACTCTCAGGTATAGATTCTGGAATTTTAGAAAATGCAAAAGAGATAGGATTAGAAAAATACATTTCAAATTTAGAAGATCTATGTAAAAAACATCTCAGTGATAAAAAAATCTCTAAGTCTGAAGCATCCAAGTATTCAAAAGATGCACTAAAGACTCTCAGGTATCTATCAATTACTGTCGGTCCAAAAAATATACATGATATAATTGATTTATTAAAATCAAATCATTGAGAATTTAAACAGGTCAAATTTACCTTTCCTATATGAAAAAGATAGGGGGATTCATCTATCCTTGGGGAAATGGCCATTATACAAGAATGATGCACCTGGACAAGACTATTCAGGATATGATGAAGGATGAGGTTGAGATGCATTATACAAGCAGTGGTGAAATTTATCAAAAGCTATTACAAAATTTTCCTCAGAAAAAAGATAAAATTCACAATATAGAGATGCCAACACCGATAGACGGTAAAAAAGGTCCCAGTATTGCTTTGTCTTCACTTAATTTTCTCTTACCATTACATGGTAGACCTCCACTTCTTTCAGTTGTAACTAACTACCTAAGAAATGAAGGAAGACTTTACAATAATCAAAAATTTGATCTTGTCATAAATGATGGAGATGTGGGATCAAATGCAATTGCACAAAGAAGAAACGTCAAATGTGTTTTTATTACAAACCAGTTTAGACCAAAACTCTGGGCCTCTAGATTTTATCTTTATCCTGGAGTGATATATGTATCAAAAAATATTGAAAGAGCAACAAAGATAGTAGTTGCAGACTCTCCACCACCTTATACCATATGTGAATACAATCTTAATTTTCCTGACAAGTTAAAGGAAAAAGTTGTATATGTTGGTCATTTTTCAAATGGTGGAATAATACATTCTAAACCCAAATCTGATAAAGAAAAATTAATTGAAAATGTAGATAATTTTGGATATTGGATGATAACAGGTAATAAATCAACAAAGAAAATAACCCTAGAAAATTATGAAAGGACTTTTCAAAGTCATGAAATGGATAGTGAAAGAAGAATCATCTCACATGCAAATAATGATCCATCATTAGACAAAGTTTTAGGAAAAGATGGAAAAACATATTCAATCTCTGAAGCTTTAGAAAAAAAAGTAGATTGGATTAGAATGGACATAGGATTCCTCTCAGAACAGGAAAAAGATACGGTCCTGAATTTATGCAAATATGCAGTGATTAATGGCTCCCATACTGCCATGGGGGAGATATTAGGAGGAAAAGCAAAGCCAATCATAGGAATACCTGTGTATGATGAACATACTAATCAGATAAAGTGGGCACAGGACAAGAATCTTGGAATTTTGGCTACAACAGTAAAACAGACTGTCAAAGCGGTTCATCAGATCAATCATGATTACAACAAGTATCAAGAAAATCTTTTAGAATTTTCAAAAAACTACAAAACAGATGGTACTAAAAATACAGCCAAAATAATCTCTGAGATGTTGAAAGACTAGAAAGAATTATAATTTTTTAATACAAACATAAAGTACTGGTACGCGGCATTTTAGATGGGCGAACTGACCTTTGGGGATGAAGACATAGTCCGCGTACCAGAAACTTACCAAAAGCTTTTATGGATAACTTTGATGATTGCCGTCATTGACTGAATGTCCTGAATGTGCAGCCAAAGAGGTAGTCATAGAAATGAAATTTGATGCTAACACGAAACATTTCATTTGCAAAAAATGTGGCTTGTTTGCTACTAGAGAACAGGTAAGTGATATAAGATATAGATTAAACAAACGAGAAAAAACACGTGAAGACAAGCACGATGAATATCGTGATTGGTGGACAGCAAGTAAGAAAGATAAACAAGGTTAGAAACAAAGTGAACTATAATGGGAAAAGAAAAAGAAATTCCAAAGGATATACTGGAAGAAATAAAGAATCCAAAGTTTGGTAAACCAGAATCTCTTACAAGAACTGGATACATACTTGAGATTTATGATAAAGAAATGAAAATTGATGCTCAGTTTTACGAGGCTGTTGAAGATGGGAGAAGAATTGTAGAAGGAATGAATTTACCAAAGAAAATAAAGCCTTCAGACCTTATGAAGGGAACTGTTTATGAATTTTCAATCAAATCTTTCAAGGCTCCATTGAGTAAAAAAACCATTGAATTTTTCACAAAGGAGTTTGGAGATACTACGGATATTATTTATCAGTTTGATCTTACAGAACTTGAACTAATGGATGTTGACTCTGATTCCGCAGGCGAAGACGAGTCAGAAGATGAATAAATATTATTTTTTCAATCCGCTTTAGATTTCATTGATCTTCTAAAGATTCCACCAATTATTGGGTTTGTCAAATAAGGTAAAGTCTGCTTTATCCATATTGCAAATCTTACAAATTGTGGGACAACAATCTCAAGTCTAGGAGATGATGCAGCTCTTACAACTGCATTTGCCACAGTCTTTGGACTAAGTGATGTAGATGAATATCTCGGCATTTTACCAAAAGACGCATGATTAAAAAAATTTGTTCTTACCATTATTGGACTAACTATGGTTATTCCCACTCCTGTTCCTTTTAGTTCATGAAATAATGATTCTGAGAATCCAAGCATGGCAAATTTGGAAGCACAATAAGATGCCATTCCAGGAATTCCTATACTACCTGCCACAGATGCAACATTGACAATATGCCCAGATCTTTGTTCTAACATTTTTGGCAGAAATGCCTTGATACAATACATTGTCCCAAAGAAATTTGTCATCATCTGTGATTCCATTTCTTCTATCTTTGTTTCATTTACAGTATTATGTATGCCAAAACCGGCATTATTTACAAGTACATCAACTGTACCAAACTTTTCAATTACAATTTTTCCCATTATTTCTACTTGATTTTTTTTGGATATATCGCATGCATAGGCAAAAACATTCGTTTTGTATTTTGATAATTTTGTTGCCACTTCCTTTAACTTTCCTTCATTTCTGGATACAAGTATGACGTTGGCGTGTAATTTTGCAAATTCTTCAGCTGATTGTTCGCCAATCCCGCTTGATGCACCTGTGATAACAACTACTTTACCAGAATAATCCAACTACTAAAAATTAAAAGTTTGAAAATAAAGTGCTTTCTATACAGTTTTAGTCTTCTTTATGCTTGGATAGACTACTTTCATAAGAAATATCCAGCTTATTACAAGACCAACATGATAAGTTGCTATTCTCCATCCGATAACAATATTCCATTGGAGACTATTCTTGGCAGCCTCAAATGTCAAGCTATTCAAGTGTCCCAAATATGCCCAGATTGAAAATTCAGTCAGACCTGATCCACCAATAGTAATTGGCAAATTACCAACAGCAATTGATGCCATTGTAGCCATAAGAGAGTGGAAAAAGTCTATCACATAGCCTGCACCATTTGCAATTATCATAAAAGAAAGACCATAAAGCGACCATGTAAATATAGAAATTATTATTGAGACTACAAATGCTTTTTTAATTTCTTTTGTATGAAGAGTTTGTCTACTCATATCACAAATTTCTTTCATCCAAAGATTGGTCTTGTCAATATATTTTGCTGAGCGTTCTTTTCCTATCCTCGTAGCAATTCTAGAAGCCCAACCAGGAACTTGGAATGTTCTTTTTGATGATAAAAAGAACATTGTAGACCAGAGTCCTGTTATTGGAATACTAATTGCAAGAATTGTTATTCCTATAGCATAAGCACCATTTACAAATGAAATCACTGCAGCAATAATTGCAAATGCTCCTGAAACTAGTACTTCAGTTACGATCTCAATTATTGTTACCCAAGATGCTTTTCCAATAGGAACGCCTTTCTTACCTAACCACATTATTCTAACCAACTCGCCACCAACAAAAGATGGAGTAGTAGATGTGACAAATTCACTCCCTACTCTTACAGAAATTGTTCGCCAGTTTACATCTACAGGACCCAAGAATTTTTTTACAAGATAATTAAATTTTAGTCCTTGAGTGAATAGCTTGCCTGCCATAGCTATTGAAGCACCCACGAAAGGTACGATACCTATTGCAAGAATATTCTCTAAACTTACATTAAATGTAATAGCAATGATAAGAAATGGAATTACACTAACAGGAATAGCAAGGAGTTTCCAATTCATTGCCTGCCTTACTCATGGATGGAAATATAAGCCCAACATAAAATAAATTATCAGAAAAATGAAGGCAATTTTTTTAGTCGGAACTGCAGGATCTGGAAAGTCATTACTAGCTTCTAAAATTCTTGACTATTATTCTAGAAATGGCGCCTTTGTTGGAATGCTAAACTTAGATCCAGGTGTAGAAAATTTACCATATACGTGTGACATTGATGTTAGAGACTATATCGATATTGTAGCGATTATGAAACAATATGATCTGGGACCCAATGGATCCATGATTATGGCAAATGATCTTATTGCATCAAAAATAGATGATCTACAAAAAGAAGTAGACAATGTGAATCCAGATTATCTCATAGTGGATACACCGGGTCAAATTGAGTTGTTTGCCTATAGAGCAAGTGGACCTTTTCTCATACAAAACTTGAATATAGAAGAAAAAGTATCAATATTTCTTCATGATGGATCGTTGATCACATCACCTACCAATTTTGTTTCAATTGCATTACTTGCTACTTCAGTAAAATTGAGACTTGGTTTATCGCAGATAAATGTTCTAACAAAAACAGATCTTATTGAAGATAAGATTAAAGACATACTGAAATGGTCAACAAATATGTCAAGTCTTGAAGATGCTCTAGCTAAAGATGCTGATGGTGAAAACTATGTTCTTGCAACCAATATTCTCAGAAGTCTGAATTTAGGAGGATTTGCACAAGGAATGATTCCAATTTCTAGTGCCACTGGTGAAGGAATGGTTAATCTTCAAGCTGCTCTTAGCCGTGTACTCAATTTAGGAGAAGAGGTAGAAGATTAATGCAAAGTATAATTGCAAGAGCACCATGTTCTACTGCCAATCTAGGTCCTGGTTTTGATGTATTTGGTTTGGCTCTTGATGCATTTTATGATGAGATCCAGTTAACAAAAAAAGGAAACAAAATTACCATTGAGAGTTCAGGATCAGTTCCTCTTGAACCAGAGAAAAATACTGCAGGACTAGTAATAAAAGAAATGTCAAAAAAATTTAAGATAAAATCTGGACTTCGAATTAAAATTAAGAAAGGAGTTCCGGCTGGATTTGGAATGGGTAGTAGTGCGGCATCAGCGGCTGCTGCAGCAGTTGCATTTAATGCACTATTTGGTCTTGAACTTGATCAAAATACTTTGGTAAAATTTGCTGGGATGGGAGAGAGAGCAAGTGCAGGATCTATTCATTATGATAATGTTAGTGCATCAGTTCTTGGTGGATTTGTAATAGTAAGGACAGATCCTCTTGATGTGATAAGAATTGATCCTCCAAAGGACTTGGTTTTATGTATAGCAATACCAAAAATTACAGTTCCCAAGAAAAAGACAGAGGTGTCCCGAGGTGTATTGCCTCAACAAGTAAAATTATCAGATTATGTGAAGAATCTCTCTAATGCATCTGCAATAACTGCTGGATTTATCAAGAAAGATGTGGAACTAATTGGTCATTCAATAAAAGACGTAATTGTTGAACCTGCAAGGAAACATTTGATTCCAGGTTTTGACAAAGTGAAAACAAATGCACTTGGAGCAGGTGCGTTAGGTGTCACAATAAGCGGTGCTGGCCCATCAATAATCTCATTTACATCAAAATCTGCAGATCATAATAAGATCTGTAAAGCAATGGAAAAGGGATTTGCGTCGGTTGATATAAAATGTACTACGATAATTTGCAGGCCAAGTAAAGGTGCTTTTGTATTATAGTTATTTTTTTTCAATGAATTTACGCATTCGTTCTTCCCTATCTTTTGTTGAAAAACATACAGCCCACGAATAGATTTCAAGTTTCAATCCGGTGTCAAGATTAGCATCTGTTCCCCTGTTTACAAGCATCTTAGAAATTCCTATTGCAAAACTACTATTTTTTGATAACACTTTAGCATATGCTTTAGTTTCAGAAAGTAAACTCTCAGAAGGAAATATTTTATTTATTAGCCCCATTGAAAATGCTTCTTCTGCTGTAATTTTTCTGCCAGAAAATATAAGATCTTTGGCTCTTGCAGGACCCACAATTCGTAATAGTCTTTGTGTACCTCCCCATCCTGGACAGATTCCTAATGTAACTTCTGGTTGACCAAGTTGTGCATTAGGTGAAGCAAATCTGAGATCACATGAGAGTGCAAGTTCACATCCTCCCCCCAATGCATAACCATTAACTGCGGCAATTACAGGTTTTTCTAATCTTTCAATTCTGTTTAGAACTTCATGTCCTCGAAGTGCATATTTTTCTGCCTCAGTTGGTCCGATATTACTCATATATTCGATATCTGCACCGGCTGAGAAAGCTTTAGGACCATCACCGGTGATAATAATTACTCGTGAAGAATCTTTTTCAAGTTCATCCAATAGAGAAATAAATTCATCCATGACATCTAGATTCATTGCATTTAGTTTATCTTGTCTGCTGATGGTGATTTGAACAACTTCTTCCTCTTGTTCAACCTTCAGATATTTCATATAAGAAAAATATTTTAGCAGAAATTAAACTTAGAGTATACATCTAGAATAGAAACCGAGTTATACTGCTATTCTTACAGTCAAACCACCTTTGAATTCGTCTGGGTTGACTTCAGCTATTGGTTCGGCTATTTGTTGGGGAACTTTTTTTGTTCCAGTTAAAAAAGTTAATGTTGTAAGCATTTGGCAGCTGCAAGGATCTACTGGAATAGGAGTTATTCTTTTTGCAATACCAATTGCTTTTTTTTGGGGATTTGGAATTTTACCTAGTGGTCTTCTTAGCGGAGCAATATGGACTGCAGGAAATATACTTGCACTTTATTCTGTTAGATTGATAGGACTTTCTAGAACTTCTCCATTTCTTGCAGGTTTTAGTATTCTAGTTTCGTTTCTCTGGGGAATTTTGTTCTTTGGAGAGAAATTCAACTATATGATATTAGCCATTGGTGCTATTGGTTTACTATTAGCAGGTTTACCATTAGTTGCAAGTGCTGCAAAGGCCTCGGTTGTTCAACGAAAAGGATACGTTATTGCTGCAGCCTCTGGTATTGTAGGAGGTTCGTATGTCATACCAATGCAGGCAACACATACACTTCAATCAGGATTCTTTTCATCTAGTCTATCTATTTTTGCAATTGGGATACCTTTACTTTTTCTATCACGAAGATGGGTTAAGAAGGAGATTATAGCTGGAGTAGTTTCAGGGAGTTTATTTAATTTAGGGAGCTTGTCAGTCCTGATAGCTATAGCTTCAATAGGGATTACAGTGGCATATCCTATTTCTCAAACAGCTACACTTTTTGCGGTATCTTGGGGAGTTTTGTATTTTAAAGAAATAGTTCACAAGCGGAACATACTCAGGGTTATCATGGGATCTATTATGATTTTGTCTGGAGCAGTATTACTCTCTATTGCATAGTCAAACATTTTATTTGGTCTAATTGGAATGTTTTCAAATTGAAAGCCATCATAGTTTTTAGTGGAGGTTTAGATTCAGTATGTACTGCCACATACCTTAAAAAACAATATGATCTTTATGGAATAACTTTCTCTTATGGTCAGAAAGCAAGTAAAGAAGTAAAAGTTGCACAACAATTTTCAAGATTATTAAAATTCAAAGAACATAAAGTGGTAGACATAGGGTTTATGAAAGATTTGTATGAAAAGACAAATGCTCTAACCAATTCTAAAATAGAAATTCCCTCAAAATTTGATTATTCAATAGTTGCTCCAATAAGGAATGCTATTTTTCTTAGCATAGCTTCTGCTTGGGCATTTTCAAAAAAAGCTGAACTTGTTGCGTATGGTGCTCATTTAGGAGACATGGAATATCCAGATTGTAGGCCATCATTTGCAAGATTACTCTCAAAGGCCTTGAATGAAGGAGAGATTGATGGAATAAAACTTGGTCTTAGAAAGAAGATTAGAATTTGGAGTCCATTTATGGAAAATCTCTCAAAGAGTGATCTTCTAAAGAATGGATATACGGAATTGGGCGGACGTATTTTTAAAAGTTGGAGTTGTTATGAAAATACCAAGATTCATTGTGGAAAATGCGAATCTTGTAATAATAGAAAATTAGCGTTTCGTCAATCTAAGATTTTAGATAAAACCAAGTATTCAACAAGACTCTAGATTTTTGACAATACTGGTTTTCTAAGTATTATAGGTCTTACAATTAGATAATAGGCTAGGAGTACAACACCTACCATCCCCCAAAAAGCCCATGTTGTCATGGAATCATCAAACCCAATTTTCCTAAAATAATCCATCGACTCGTAAGAAATTCCCAATCCAACTCCAAGGGTGATGAAAAATTCTATGGCATACCACATAAAGTAAGGCCAAGACTCTTTTGGAACATGGATGTTGTTATGTGCGCCCATGAAGTATTGCAGTATATGTTATTATTTAATTTTATAGATCAGATAACATTTGGCTTGGATTTTCCACTATATATCAAATTTAGAACGTCTGATCTTGCTTCTTTTTTATCATAAATTCCTCTTGAGGCTATTGTTGTTACTATAGCATCATTTCTTACTCCCCTCATTTTCATACAAAGATGTTCACCTTCTGCAATTACAATTACACCTTTGATTCCTTCAGAGTATAATTCATCAGCTATATTTTTTGTAATTCGTTCTTGTATTTGCAATCTAGCAGAGTATTTTTCTACAAGACGCACCAATTTAGATATCCCAAATACTTTGCCATCTGGTGCATATGCTACACTTACTTTTCCGTAGAATGGTAACATATGATGCTCACACATGGAATAAAATTGAATGTCTTTTGCAATCACAATATCAGAATCTTCAGAAAACTTTACTGATAGTTCTGACTCTCCTTCATACCCCTTGAAGATCTCTTCATACATATCGGCTATTCTACTTGGTGTGTCAACTAGACCCTCTCTTGTAGGATCTTCGCCTATCTCTGCAATTATTTCTCGTATTAGTCGTTTTACTCTATCTTTATTCATCATGGTGCACCTATGAATTTGTGTAGCTGTGGTACTATTCTAACTTGATCATAATAAGTATAAACTGCATCATAAAAGCTGAATAGTTGTTCCAAACTAGGCTCTGAAATACCATACGTAGGCTGTATTATAAATCCTGCAAGTTCTACTTTAGATATAATTTTGAATATTTGTCTAAGAAGTTTCTTAAATGAACCTACTGAGTTTTTGAACTTATTACTACTTTGATGTATGTAATTTTCTTTGATTTCTTGGCTATTCTAAGGCATTCAAGCTCATTTTCTAAAAGTTTGGAATAATGTTTTGTATCAACAAAACCAGATTCTGGAGTTTTAAATTCAATTTTTATAAAATCCATGTAAGGAAGAACTTGTGCAAACTTTGAAGAGTCATAGCAAGAAGATTCTAAATATGTAGGAATTTTTTTTCCTTGAACAAATTTTGCAAGTTCTGCAACGGCTTTAGATTGAGCCAATGGATCCCCACCTGTAAAATTAACTTTGTATGTATTTTTCTTCAGATTTTGCTTGATTATCTCTTTTGCTTTACTAATTGAATATTCTTTTCCGGAATCCATTGGAAGTGCACCTTTAGTATCACAATAAAAGCATTTGAAAGGACATCCAGATAGCCTCACAAAGAGTGTTTTTGTACCATACAAGATTCCTTCCCCCTCAACGGATGTGAATATTTCATAGAGTCTTACGTTCAAGTATTCAGTCTGTGCTTGTTCATTATTTATTTAATTGGATCTTCTTATGAACGGTTTTCTGCCAAAGTAATTAATTTGTGAGAATCTGACAGGAATCAGTGAAAAAACTAATTCCTTTGTTTTTATTTGTAATCTTAGTTTTTGTTACTAATCAAAATGCAAGTGCCTATACCATAACTGCTACTCCGCAACAACAAGAATTTGGTGCAAATGATTGGATAAAGATCAATCTTGTAATTTCAGGATATGATGGAGGTTCTGTCAATTGGGTAGCTCATAGACCTGATAATTCAACAATATCAGGAATAATTGATACTCAAATAAAGGGAGGTCAAACAGTTCATCAAATTATACGTGATGCATTTGATAATGAGTTTGGTCCGTGGTCAATTAATTATCAATATGGAGGAATTAGTCAGACAGTTAATTTTATTGTCAATCCGCTCAATTTGGCAGTATTCATCGATAAAGTAACTTACTATGAACCCGACATAATGAACATCAACATCACTTCAGCTTACTATGTTCCAGATGCTGCCTTTGCACAATCTTATCTTCTGAACTTTTATGATAGTGATGGAAATCCTGCAATCAACGTAGACCCGATTGAAGTACCAGCAGTTCAACATAGTACATCTTATCAATTTCCAATGTATCAACTTTCTAACTTTAACCCACCAGGGTTATACAAATTAAAAATTAAATACTTTAATTCTGTTGCTGAAATACCATTTCTTTTGGGAGATATACGTAAACTAATGGATGTAACAACACAAACTTCAGCCACATACTATCAAGGAAGTGATGTGACAATTGATACGATATTTACAAGATTAACAGAGTCAACTGCTACATTGAAGATAACAGATCCTTTAGGAAATACAACTAGTAATCAATTTAATCCACGTTCTGACCATGATACACTAGTCCTCAAGAATTTTTCCAAAGAAATTGGTACATACAGATATGAAGTGCACTATGCTGGTGCCACAAGCATTGGTTCCTATAATGTGATTAAAAATCCTCACGAGTTACCTAACATTGAACTAATGGTGTCTCCAGATAAATTAAATTATAGACCAGGAGAAATTGTTCACGTCAAAATACATACTTCACAGGTTATTACGGATTCAATAGATATTTGGATTACAAATCCAGATGGTAAAACTAGTCAAAGAATATCATTTCCAGTAAATACAACAGAAATTATCATACCTCATAAGATTGCAATAAATGATTCCGTAGGACAATGGAACATTAATGTAAATTATGACGGCATTGAGAGATCTTCATCTTTTTATGTAATTGGTTCACCTGTACAGGATTCAGAAATGCTTGATGCGGTTCAATATAACATACCTACTTTTGTTTCAATAATTAATTCAACAACATTCAAGTCTCCAAGGGGTATCACTATTGATTCAGACAATAATACATACGTAGTAGATTCTGGAAATTTCCAGGTTAAGAAATTTGATGAGAATGATAATCTACTCCTTTCTTGGGGTGATGCAGGATCAGCAATGGGACAATTCAAAAATCCATCAGGTATATTTGTTAATGAAAAATATGTGTATGTGGTAGATACAGGAAATTCAAGAATAAACATGTATAACAAAACCGGAAGTTTTGCTTATTCTTGGGGCACATATGGCGATAATCCTGGAATGTTCCACATACCAGTCTCAATAAATTCAAACCATGATGGTGAACTTTTTGTGGGAGATGTAGAAAAAAAATCTATTCAACTATTTGATAGCAAAGGTACCTATACTGAACAAATAGATTCATCACTTTTACAAGGAGAAAGTTTCTCAGGCATCAGAGCATTAGCATTTGACCCAGAAGATAATCTGTATGCCGCTTCTACTGATAACAAGATATTGAAATATTCCAATATTGGAGAATTTCTAAACTTTTATGGTTCTAGTGGAACTGAGGAAGGGAGATTTAACAAGCCATCAGCAATAGCTATTGATTCTAAAAATGACATCTATGTGGCAGATACTGATAATCATAGGATCCAAAAGTTTGACAGTAATGGAAATTTCCTTTTAAGTTGGGGCACAGAAGGTACTGGACAAGGTCAGTTTGAACAACCAGTAGGACTTGTAATCGATGCTTCAGACAACATCTATGTTGTGGATAAGAAAAATAACAACGTACAGAAATTTGCACTTTATGGTGGAGTGAATAATAGTATCTTACCAAGTTGGATAAGAAATACAGCTATTTGGTGGTCAGAAGGGGCTTTAGATAAGAATGATTTCTCTCAAGCAATTAGATATATGATAAACCAGGGTCTAATCAAAACACCGTCAATAAATCAAGATGTTAATGTAGAAATTCCAAGTTGGCTAAAAGGAAATGTAAATCTATGGTCTTCAGGTCAGATTGATGACAATACATTCTGGGCATCCATTCAACATCTCATATCAATTGGAATTATGAAAGTTTAGGATGTAATTGAAGGCACTTTTCTTGAAAATAATCCTGCAATAAAAATTAGGACTCCAAGTATTCCTATAAGACTACCTACAAACTCTACTGTATCTTTTAAGATATCTAGCATTGGCGCTAAAAGGAAAGCAAGTATAACACCAACTATTATCATTGGGATTCCTATGCCTACAGAAATTTGCTTTGAAGCCAATCTACTTGGGTTCTAGTAAAAATCTATATGAATTTTATGTAAGATTTGTGCCATACCAAGAGCAGTAATTCAGGATATTTCTTTTTCATTCTTTTATTTTAGACTAATTTTTCCTAAGTTCCTATAATTATAGTTTCATTATTTTGAAAGCATCATGGATTCTCACCAGTTTTTTATTTCTCTTTTTGATAAGATTCAAATGATTTTATCATTTCTAAAGCTTCATCAACTTTACCCTCCGCAGTAAGTTTCTTTAGCTTTGTAACCATGTCTTTTGGATTTTCATAAATTGTAAAATTAGAGATAGTTTTAGTCATGAGTGGAACTTGTGGAGCCTGTGCAATAGAATTTTTAGTCGTATTTTCTATTTTATCGAGTCTCTCAATCTGTTTTTCTGTAAAGTCCTTTGCACGTTCAGAAGTTCTTTGTTTTGCAACTTCCGTAAGGGAATGATGAATATCAATTACAATGTGATTTGCTTCCTCAATTGATTTTGATGCTTCACTAATATTACCATTATCAAGATCTTGTCCTGCTTTCTGAATTAGTTGTTCAAATTGTGTGAAATTAAGATTTGCATTGTTTGTTATTGATATTGTTTTTAGCATTTCACCAATCTTTTCTGTTCTTGAAATTTCACTTTGTAATTGTAGGACGTTGGTCTGTTGTTGATCATTTACTTGTGTTGCATTAAGAGAATTTATTTTATCATTAGTAGATTTGAAGAAATTCATGGCAGAGAGGAAATGTTGTCTTGCTGATGCAATATCATTATCATTTATTGCATTAGATAGTGCATCAGTTTCATTAGAGCCTTGTTTGAAGAGATCCGTAATTTCACTAGGGACATTATTAATTTGTGAAATATTCATCCTTAGATTTTCTCTTGCTTGTGTAGCAATTTGTAGAAATGCATCAAGTTGAGGATCTGCGTAGGATTGAATTGGGCCATTAAGAACCAATGTTCCAACTAAAGCCAAGAAGATAATTGCCAAAGCCTTCATTTCTCATCCACTCCCATTTCTCTAAGTTTAATGAGATTTTGTTGATCAACTTTTTCTATTTTAATGATATTTTCTCTCTCAAGTCGCTTAACAGCACGCCACATTGTTGTACGTGGCATCAAGAACTTTTTTCGCAGTTCACTTTCAAATACTCTGCCCCCTTTTTCAGAGATAAATGCTACAATATCCTTGTCATCTTGACGTAATTCTGGTTTGAGTTTGTAAATTGTCTCCTTGTCTGGTGCAATGTAGTTGTTCTTTGTAATATAACTTGAAGTTACGATATTACTAGATTTTGTTCTTTTAATTATTATAAATCCGGTTGCTCCTGCTGCAACAATGCCTCCTACAATTAAAAGATAAGTCAGTAAATTATCAGATGATGTTTTTGGTACAGAATTAGTAATTTGTTGTTCCTGAAGTGCAAGACTTTTGACTTCGTTAGCTAGTGATTCAGCATCAGAGTACTTGCCTTGGCTAAAATCTGATTTGGCTTCCTCAAGCTTTGCAAGAGCCATTGGAGTTTGTACACCTGCGGATGTTATGGTATTAATAAAATCTTGAGCTTGTTGTATTGCTAAAGTAGCTGTCTGACTTGTACCTAATACCCCAATGATATAGTTGATCTCAGATGAACCACTTGGTAATGAAATAAGTGATTGATCATCAACTATTTGCATGTTTAATGGAGATACACTCATTCCAACAATTACTGAATTTTTTGGTAAAAGTATGGAATAATCAATTGGTGAATTTACATGAAAAGTCCAAGTTTTTCCATTCTTTGAGATTAAATCTGGAGTATCATAATCTACCTTAACTGTAGAAGATCCTAAAGTTTCAACTGTTGTGGTATTTTCATTTTCTTTACTTGAAAGTAATGTTCCATTTTCATCCTGTACAATAAGATTTTCAATACTATTACCATAGAGATTTAGAGTAGAATAGGGTGATTGTGAATCTACATCAGTTTGATAAAAAACATGGGTAGTTCCATCAGTGTAGATTGTAAAATCAAGAGTTTTTGGATCACCTATAGCATACTGGACAAGGGTAGAAAGAGTAAGTAAAACAAGACATGCGACTATAGACTGGTGCTTTAACCATTGCTGTGAGAATACATTTGATCCTTACAAAAATGATTCCTTCCGGTAACACTTTTTGTACCTTAACCATATGATATTTCTGAGGCATTGCTAATACCTTAGATTGAATCCTTGCATCACACCTTGAAATCTTTGGAATTCTTGGAAGAATCTTATTCCCTTATCTGTAACTCTAAACAACCTGTTTCGTTCAGCTTTCATTGATTCTACCAATCCTGCATCTATTAATTTCTGGCATTTTTCAAGAACCGCATAATGCGATAGATTTGCTTTTCTAGATATTGCTGAGACGATTACCCCTTGTGCTCCTCCATCCATAGCTACACCAAGAATATCGGCAATGATACCTATTTCTGACCTGTATTGTTGTTTTGACATGGATATACTATGGAATTGATGTTTTATCAGGGACAGTATGAAATTCCACAGCGGAACACATAGCGGAACGGTTGTTTCAGACTTGGAAATAGTCAATTTTTCAATTATGGTGAAGCGGGGGCAGATAATCGGTAGATCTAATAATCTGGAAAAATTTATTTTCCTTAATTTTTTATAATTTTGTAGTTTTTTGTTTAATTGATTTTACAATCTCAAGCTTACGTTTCATATCCATATTTGCTTCCATTGTAACATAGACAGTCTTTCGTTTAGGATAGATAACAATCTGAGTAATCTTTTGGCGTTCAATATGTACATAATTAACTGGTCCAAGACTCTTATCGAATTGTTGTCGGATTTTCCTCCTAACTGCAACTTGCTTACAAAAGTGCTCTTCTTCCTTTTGTGACTTGAGTGAAGTCTTGCCTTCCTTCATTATGGCCTCAGATATGTTTCCTTTTAGGTCTATTATTGCTGCAAATCTCATCATCGGATCTAATCCTATGATGCCTTCAACAATTGGAAGAAGGTCGACTTTGTTATTTTTCAAGTGACTCGAACCAAAGATGTTTTTCTCTAAATATATCTTAATCCAATGTTTTATGGATTTTTGATTTAAAATAAGCACAAAATCTAGCCAAAAAATAGTTTTCATTTATTAACTTTTTATATATTAAAAATAACATACCCCATAAGCGATATGTTTGACAAGTTTAGAAAGAAAAAAGATGAGTTTGAATCTATTTCTTCAGGAACAAAGGATAATGTGACTGACCAGTCAGGTAAGACTTTTCAATACGAACCAAAGACAGATACCACAAAAACATCAGAAGTTATAGAAGAGTCCCGTTTTAGCCCCTCAGAACAAGTAAAAATACCGGAACCTATTCAACAAACTCGTATGAGTACATCAAGCTGAGGATATAGGAATTAAGGCATTGATGGATAAGAGAACCAAGTTAGAAGAAGCAATTGACTATGTAGGTCTAATGATTAAGGACCTCAAAGACAAGCGAACCAACCTAGAAAAGAACATCGAAGATGAATCAGTAGATATCAAGAATCTAAAGGAGAAACTTGTCAAAGTAGGTCAATACATAGAAGAAGAAAAACAAGGTATTAAGACATTACAACAAAAAAGAGGCCAAGTTGAAAAAGAAGCAGACGATGTTGCAACAATAATTACTAACCTACGAGAAAGGCTAATCAGTATTGATCAGGTTGTAAACGAAGAAGGCAATAAGATTGCAAAATTCAAAGAGACTCGACCAAAGACAGAGTCTTCACTAACTTAGAATGTAAAACTCTCTTTTACTAGTGCATCAAGATTTTCTTTTATTTCATCATCAGAAGATAATGAGTTTAGATCTCTTATCAGCACCTCAGTTGCAAGACATTGATTCTTAGAATATTGATAGTAACAATCCAGTTTTTCTTCATATGTTTTTGCACTATAGTAGGTAGTCCAGAAATTTTCTGTAGAGTGTTGAACATATAAAAGGAATTTTTGAATTATTGATTCAATCTTTGGAGAAGGATTGTCCTTTACCAATCCAATCAAAATCTGTTCTAACTTGCTGTCAAGATTTGATTCGTAAATAAGTTGATACACATCCCCAGTTTTTTTCATGACCAAATTACATCATCGTATCATAAAAGCTTTCATAGAGAAATTTTAAGATATTTTGAAAATTATATGATAACTTTTGGTTAATTAGGTAAATTCAAAGTTTTAGTATCAAATTATACATAAACTTTAAATATTTTATTCACGTATAGGTAGTCCCTATCAATGGACATCCTCCTTAGATAGGAATCATGCAAGCGATGTGTGGTGTTGCAAGGTTAAATCCTTCAACATGAGCGTCCCAAGGTACCCCCGAAGGAAAATGATGACAATGGTCATCATGCTTTGAGTGTATCACACTAACCATGTGTGGTCCCCCCCTCTTGCATGATAATATTTTTCCACCTATAACAAAGATAGACAAAACTATGGAGATTTTTCAAATGCATTATACAATAACGGCTAGCCGTTGATTATCTAGAAAGATGCAACTCAAAGCTAAACGATGGATATGGTATTTGTTACCATCACAGATTACTGCTCAAGGATTAAGCACTGTAATTCCACTATACGTGATCTTTCTGGGGGGCAACATAGGTGAAGTAGCTATAATATCTGCACTTCAGAATGGATCTGTAGCAATAGGTTCACTTGCGTGGGGTAGAATAATTGATAGATTTCATGCTAAGAGATCAATACTTGTTCTTTCATCCTTTTTTGTTTTACTTTGTTGTCTTGGAATGTATCTTACCAATTCAATTTACATTCTTTATGGATTAGCAACAATTCTTGGTTTTTTTCTAGTAGCAAAAAGTCCAGTTACACAGCTTCTTGTAATGGAATCAGTACAAAAAAATCTCTGGAGTTGGTTGTTTGCGCGTACATCAGTTATTGGTACTATTGGAATGCTAATAGCCATGGCTATTGGAACAGTTGGAAGTTTTAATTTTGATATTAGACCATATTTTCTAATATGTGCTGCATCAAGTGGTGCATCTATGATTTTAAGTACAGCCGTAAAAGGTGATGGAATCCATCTTGAGAGAAGCAGTATTGCACACTCTTTACATGGTCTGCGTTATTCAATTAGCAACTATCATTTTGTCTTTCCAAAGGCCCTGGAGGCATATGATTTTAGACACATAACTACAATATTTAGAGGAAAGATAAGTCATGAGATAGGCATATTTTATTTGGCGTCATTTTTTTTCTATTTTGGCAGTAACATTTACTTTACTGCCTGGACGCCATTTTTGAAAAATCAAAATTTTTCAAACTCCGATGTATTTCTAAACTATATGATTCAAACTGTAGCTGATGCTATTGGTTTTCTTTATTGCTCCAAAAATAATATCAAAGTTTGGAGAAGAAAGGTCAACGATATTAGCATACATACCACGAATTTTAGCAGTAGCTATTCCTGCTGTTTCATTACTTTTCCTGACAGGAATATCTGGATTTGCAATGACAATAGCATCAGCTTGTCTAATGGTAATCGGATTTTCAATTTTTAGTACATCTAGTTCGGTTATATTTTTCAAGAGTATTCCACAAGGATTTGAAGGAAAGTATCTAGGGGTAAATAGTGCAGTAACAGGAGTTGGAATATTTGTTGGTTCACTTGTAACTGGTGAGCTAACAAAATTCCTAGGATATGCAACTATGTTCATTTCTGCTTCAGTTATACTAGTAGTGTCACTAGTCTTATTCCAGATATATTTCCGCTACAGATTATCACACAAGGTAGTCTAGACGTAACGGGTCGAGGAGGAAGATTGACCCACAGGCATAGAAGGTAGTTTGTCGTTGACTGCTGCCTCTGCAACTGCTGAAGCTTCTTGAAGAATCTTTTCTGATTCTTCACTTGTAGCCTCAGAGTCAACTCCAAAGTCTCCACTGTGGAATGTATCAGTCATAAGACCACCTAGCATTTCGGTCATTCCAGTTAGTCTCATGGTCTGCTTCAGGCATAAATTTAACAAGCGAGGATCTTAGGTTTTTCATCAAACCTATTGTTGGCATTATAGTTACCACAGTATCTCCCAAGTCGTGGAATGTGGTAAGTCTAGGCTCAATCTGTTCTAGAGCAATTCGAGCATTTCCTAAAAGTTTTGTTACTTTTCTAACTTCAGATAATTCTTTTGATAAAACCTTACTTGCAACCATATCATGATTTTGTGTTGCAATTACAATTCTTTGGAATAACTTTGCATCTTTTTGTTTTAGTTTTGTAATCATTCCATCAAGTTTTCCAATTTGAGTCTGGAGTCGTTTTACACCATTCTCCAGTCTTGGTTTTAATGCTCCTTGTGGCTTTATTGCATCATGAAATTTTTCACCAATGCTTGGTGTTTGTGGTTTTTGCCAGTTATTTCCAAATGATGTCATGAATATCACTAAATTAATTGGTTTTTAATTTCAGGTGTGAAATACGGTTAACAGTGTGCTAAATTTAGCTGACAAATGGTTTACATTCAATTCAGCATACACTTTTCTCTATTTTTAATAAAAAACCAAAAATTCGTGGATAACCTCGATTGGATATATCCTACGCCTATCCCCGCACAGAGATTTATCGCATTATCTGAATTGCAGTATTTCTCTGTGGATGGATTTTCTTTAGGTGAATTGTCAGCGCCTGATTCGACTGCTGAAATTCACAACAAAGTGGACATTGTTCCATTTTATTTAGTATCGCTTCTTCAAAGAAAATGTATTTAAGGTTTTGCATCAGACCGCAAATAATTTTGAAATAATTTTTTGAAAAATAATTATAATATTTAATAAATTAAAATAGTATTGAGATGTCCCAAGATAAATAAATTTAGAACAATCATTAATTCAAAAAAAATAGATTATTCCAAAAAGAATGTAATCCATAAATTATAATTTCTATATATTTAGAATGTAATTATTACAATTTCCATAAGATTCTTATTAAATTTTAATAAATTCTACAATTCCTACTCATAGTTAAACCTTTTTATCTATGTTAACCGAAATTCTTATAAGATATAAAATGGCTCGCGAATCTTTTGGTGGCGGCGGACGTTGTCCTCGTTGTGGAAAAGGTCCAATGGTAACTGATAATACTACAGGAGAAATGTTTTGTGGAGGTTGCGGTTTTGTACTTACTGAACGTGTAGAAGAATCTGGTCCAGAATGGAGATCATTTTCTAAAGAGGAACACGAAGATCGAAGTAGAACTGGAACTCCAACTTCACTAGCAATGCATGATATGGGACTTGCAACAATAATTGGTCCTGCCGACAAAGATGCATCTGGAAAACCACTTTCTGCATCTATGAAAAGTACAATTGAGAGATTGAGAACTTGGGATAGCAGAAGTCAAGTTCATGAGCCAGTTGATAGAAACTTTAGACAAGCTTTCAGTGAGCTTGATAGATTAAAAGACAAACTTGCATTATCTGATGCAGTAATTGAAAAAACTGCTTATATTTACAGAAAGGCACTTGACAAAGGCCTTGTCAGAGGCAGATCAATTCCAGGACTTGTAGCTGCTGCATTGTATGCAGCATGTAGAGATACTGAAACTCCAAGAACACTTACTGATGTTGCAAATGGAATCAATATTAAACGAAAAGATGTTGCAAGATGTTACAGACTTTTGTTGCGAGAACTTGATTTGAAAATGCCAGTTGTTGATCCAATAAAATGTGTTGCAAGAATTGCAAGTAAAGCTGGTTTGAGTGAGAAAACAAAAAGAAGAGCTCTTCAGATCCTAAAAGATGCTGCAGAAATTGAGATTTCTGCAGGAAAGGATCCAATGGGACTTGCAGCTGCTGCATTGTATTTGTCATGTGTTATGAATGGAGAAAACAAAACACAGAAAGATGTTGCACAAGCCGCAGGAGTAACTGAGGTAACAATCAGAAATAGATACAAGGGATTAAAAGAATCTCTCAAGCTCTAAACTTTTTATAAAAAATTTAATCTCTTCAATTCAAAATTATTTCTTAATTTAAAAATTCTTGATCAAAAAATAATTTTCACTATACAGTATTTTGAAATTTAATGGCGTGGCTCTTGTTCGTAGACAAGTAGAGATTACCTCTTTTATCCTCACCCAAGTGCGGATTCTATTATTTCAGTCTACGGAGCCACGCTCGTTTAAGCAGTAGATTTTGCATCATTCTGCATTATAATGTATAATACATCATCATATTTATCATTTTACATATATTTTTTCATGTTTCTATAGTATTTTACTAAAATATTATAAAAAACCCTTGCACAACTTGCAATCACGATATCAGTGCAATATACCTTTTTGATGATTCGTCAATAATGAAGATTTTAAGATTTTATCCTCGACAAACTAATCTATACAATGTACAAATTTAGAATAGATGAAACTCTCCGGTAAAGTCGCAATTGTTACTGGTGGTAGTAGAGGAATTGGAAAATCTACCGCAATTTTACTTGCACAACATGGTGCAGATGTTGTAATTACATCAAAGGATAAAACGAATCTTGAAAATGCAGTAAAAGAAATAAAAAATGCTATTGCAATTGTTGGTGATATTCGAAAGACAACCGATGTAGAAAATGTAGTAAAAAGTACTCTGGAGCATTTTGGTAAAATCGATATTCTAGTAAATAATGCAGGTATTTTTCCTAAAGTAAAACCTCTACATGAAATTTCCGAAGAAGAATGGAATGAAGTAATAGATGTAAACTTGACCGGACAATTTCGTTTCACAAAAGTCTGTGATACCACATTTGATGAAAACAGGTGGTTGTATTGTTAATGTTTCATCAGATGCAGGATTGAAATCATTTGAAAATTTTGAAGCAGATGCGTATACTGCTTCAAAAGGAGCATTGGTCTTGCTTACAAAGGCATGGGCAATAGAGTACGCCAAGTATAAAATACGCGTAAATTGTGTTTGTCCTGGAATTGTGGAGACCGATATGACGCAACCATATCTTGGAAATGAAATTGATAGATCAATGGCAGTGGCAGAGCATCCAATTGGAAGAATAGGAGTCCCAGAAGACGTTGCAAAGGCTATACTTTATCTTGTTTCAGAAGATTCCTCATGGATCACTGGTGCAATTTTACCCATAGATGGGGGTGCTATAACAAAATAATCACCCTAATCAAATTAATAGAACCTAGTCTAAGACTATACCATGACTCCAAAAAGGAAACGTACTCTTAAGATAGTCATTATGCTTTCAATTATTTGGTTTGCCTCTGCATTACCTGTACCTTTCCTAGTGGGCTCTAATCCAACTCCTCAGCAATCCGAACAATTCAAAACCTATTTGGAAATAGCACTAATAATTGCCATACCTTTCACTGCAATGGGTATTGCTTGGACTCTCAAACCTGAGCTTGCCACACGTGGTTAGCCAAGAAACTCTACCGCTCCTAGTCCTTCAGGTGTTATTTTTATCCACCTAGTCCTTCCAATTCTTTCAACTTCTATAAACTTCCATTCATTTAGGAGTGGCTGGATAATGTTTTTGTCAAGACTTGCAAATCTAGCTTGCTGAAAATTCTCTTCCCTTGCATTTACGATAACAAGTTTTTTTTCGTATGCAATCTTTGCCATTTCTTTTTTAGTAATTTTGCCTCCATTTTCTTGTATTATTTTCAAAGCTTGTACCAAAACTGGCTTGGGGGTATGAATTTCGTAAGCGGGTAATTTTACAACTGATTTAAGGCCTAATGATAGTTGTTCTCCTTTTACACTAGAGTAACTTTCTGGTTCTGCATAATATGGTGTAAGTTTTGTCTTTCCCTGAAACATCATGCATGCCATCATGCATGCAATTGCCTGAATTTTTGATCCCGAGGAACAGTTAACAAAAATATCATTACCTTCCTCTTTTTGTACAATTTCTTTTAATGCTCTTAAGATTTTGAAAAGATCAAATCTGTTAGAGTGTGCAATTTGTACTTCGATCTTTTCTTTTTTTCAGCTGCGTCTTAATTTTCTCCATAAAACCTTGTGCCCTATCCTTTGATGGTTCTTCATGCATGATGAGCCATACTCGGTCTGCTTTCATCTGTTTAGCAGGAATTGCTATTCTATCTATTTCAAAGCCAACAGGCGCTATGTGTATACGGAGATTTACTATATTGCTCATGTTAGTATGTTTAGTTATCATACTATGGTGATGATATATAATAATTATGCATCCCATGAATAAATATGCAACAAAAATTCACATCAGAACAAGAAGTCTCTGTTTATCCAAGAGTAAGATCAGTCTTTGAGAACTAGTTCTTCATCCAAGGCGTAGTCTCTAGATAATCTATTGACTTTATCATCTCATCAAGTTTTGTAATAACTGCAGTCACTGCTCGAAATTCTTCATACATCATTTTTTCTTCGTCTTGGGATAGAACTTGATTTTCTGCAATATCAAAGAATTTATCTTCCTTAGTTAGATGTTCGTCAAGGTTTACTGCATACGCCTTTAGAAATCTTGCAACTGACTCTCTTTGGTTTTCTCCGGATTTCCACTGTTGTAAATATTTTGAAACATTGGATGCCATTCTTCTTCCAAATTCATGTTCAATCATAAATGCTCGGATCTCTTGTTTTAGAGAATCATATGTTACAACGCATGGAAAATACTGGTCTTCTTCTCTTGCATAATGTACTGCATCCAGAAATTCTGACATGATTAACACCATTATTTCAATATCAGAAAATGGAATATCTTTGCCTTCATAGAGTTGAGTATAACATTTGACAATTACTTTTTCTAGTCTACGTATCTGCCTGTGATCGTTTCTTAGAATATCAGTTCCGCTCATTATATTTCTGTTAATATTTCAAGGGTTTACTGTAAATAGTATTACTTTTTTGGGGTTGTATTGGATTATAGCAAAATGTGGAACAGATGAACCTACACCATAATATCCTGCAGGTCCTCCCAATCCTAATCTGATTAGATAGTTGCTGGTTTGATCTATATCAATTTCTTTACTTTCCAATATATGCCCAGAGATCATTTCTTTTTTTGGCTTGATCTTGGAGTATATATCATGAATTTTACCTCCCCTACTAGTTATTGCCGTCTCCATATGCTGATGTCCACACAGTATGATGTGATTGTTAACATGTTTTCCAACCTCATTAAAAGCAGATGATGCCTTGTAATGATATCCATGATAGCTAAAGAATTCAAAGCCTTCATCAGTAAGTCGCTGCCAATTTCTTTGATAGAGCCAAGCTTCATTGTCAGCATTTCTAGGAGTTATTTTCTTTGGGTCCAATGGTCCTCCATGAACGCAAAAAAGACCATTCTTTGTATCAATATACTCTTGGTTACCAAATGTTCCATCACTATTTTTCTTAAAGAAGGAAAGATCTTCATCATTGAGTTTTTCATGTGCATCCATACTTTCAAAAGAACTGGCACTAACTTTTTTACCGCTTAGGAATCCTTCATCATGATTTCCCACTACAGAGAAAATTGGATAATTTTTCTCAAGTGATTTTAGTTTTGATATGACTTGTTTTGGGTAAATGCCACGCTCAAGCAAATCACCTAGATTGATGATTCTAGAGAAAGAGCCATATTTTTTTATAAATTCTTCACTTGATACAGTATCAATTATCAGATCAAGCGCATTGATATCAGCATGGATGTCAGAAAATACTAGGTCCAATACACTACCTAACTTTTAAGCCTAATTTGAAATTTTTTATGTCATAAAATTCATTTTTAGATTCAATTAGTATTTTGAATTATTGTTTTAGAGAGTAATACAGATGATTCTAAGATTTTAGAATAAGAAAGTAAAAGTTAGAGCTTAGATAAATAAATCAAGTTTAGTATAATAATCAATATCATAGATTGCATCCTCAATACAGCTACCCTGTGAGGATGCAACTGTTTTATTATTTAGCATTCAATTTTTTGAAGGGATTGTTTTGGAATGTGTATATCCCGAAATGTATCTGGATGAATTATCTTGGCTAAAATCTCAAGACCTACAACTGTTCTTGGTCCAGGTTTGCTAAAATATTCATTTGAATTTACCGCATAGACCTCACCTTGTTTTACTGCCTTGAGTGAACTCCAATTTTCATTTTCAAGTAACTTGTCATACTCTAGTATAGTTCTCTTGACATCAAATCCACACGGCATTAGTACTAGAATATCAGGATCAAATTTTATTATCTCATCAACCTCCATTCTTCTTGATTTATCTCCTGTAGAACTTATTCCATTTATACCACCTGCCATCTCTACCATCTGAGGAACCCAATGACCAGCTGTAAACAATGGATCTAGCCATTCTATGCAAAGTACCTTGGGTCGTGATATTTTTTGAATATTTTTGATGTAATCTATTCTCTTTTGTAATTGTATAACAAAGTCTCTTGCCTTTTCTTGTCTTCCAATTTTATTTCCTATTTTAATTATATCTTGTAATATATCATCCAAGTTACTGGGATCTAAAATTAGAACTTCGGTTTTTCCTCCAAGCAATTCTACTGCTCTGTTAATTTCGCTAGTATATGGAGAACACACTTCGCATATTCCCTGTGCTACAATAAGTTCTGGATTTGCTTTTTGTAGTACTTGTTCATCTAAAATGTAAATGTCTTTTCCCGTATGTACTAGATCTATTACTTTATTGTCAATTTCTTTACTTGACATTTTCTCTGGATCAAATGAGGCATGAATTACTTTGGGTTTTGTTTTGGCGTCTGTAGGATAATTGCACTCATGGGTAACAGCTAGAACTTGGTCTCCTGCCCCTAGCTCGTATAATATTTCAGTTGCACTAGGAAGAAAGGAGACAATTCTGGTTTGCATTGTTCTATGATGTAAATTCTGTTCTTTAAACCTGTGCGAGAGTTACTAGGGTATTGTGCATGACCTTTATTTTTATATGCGTTTCCAGTGGAAGATTTATCAGAGACTAGTAATGGGCAAAAAAATTTTGTGTTGCTACATACACTTAATGTCATAAAGAATGTCATAATGAGTAATGGGCCAATTGTCTCAGAATTAATTTTTTCAAGTTTGATTTCAAGTTTTTTGAGATAATTATCAAGACGCATATTGTAATAAGTAGATATGAGAGGGATGCAAACAAAACCCAAAATGGGGAGTTCTGACTCTAGTTGAGAATATGTCATCTTGTTAGCAATTGCATTATGATCCAATGCACCAAAACTCATCATAAGCTCAGCAAAAAACAAAACACCGCCACCTAACCACAGCAACATGTCAAGTACTACTTTGTCAGACATTATTCGTGGCACTACCCATTTATCATGAAGTTTGGCTTTTTTGATATCTTTGATTTTTTTGTATAGCGGATATGTTTGTCTAAAATATGAAAATACAAAAGAAGTGGTAAAAATAACCAGATAAATTTGGCTTTCCAAGATCCATTTAACAAAGTCTTCAATTGCAGAAATAAAAGCAAGATTAATGAGAATGCTGAAAAAAATGGCCCAAACTATAAACGGGTCATAGATATATCCAACTATTAATCGTGAAATATTCACATCCGTTATACTTTAGATATCTTGATTAAATTAGCGTTATAGAATTATACCCTGTCTTTTCATTATAATTTTCATAGCTAGTCAAATCAAAAAGTTGTGTCCATACCCCCGCTATTTTTAAGGGCAAAATTTTCCATGTAGATTACTTCCCCTCAAAACTTAAGAATAGCTCAAGGCTCGATTTGATTGATGACTGCTTTTACAGTTATTGGAGGCCCATCTTCAGAACAACTAGCAAAAAGAATAGACTTCTAAATTAAAATCAAAGTTTGTTGGATGTGAATTACGAGTATTCCCAGATGGAGAAAGCAAGATTACTCTCAAGGACAAGCCAAAGGGGAAAATAATAGTGGTCCAGTCAATTTATCCTCCAGTTGATTCTAATCTAATTCGCAGTTTCACTATTGTCTCACAAGCACGATCTTGTTCCTCTCAAGTTTATGCAGTAATTCCATACATGGGATATGCAAGACAAGATAGACAATTTCTGCCTGGTGAAATAATTACCATGGAACTTGTTGCAAAAATGTTCAAGGCGGCTGGTGCAACCAAGATAATTGTTGTAGATATTCACAGCATTACTGCATTAAAACAACTACAGATTCCTGCAAAAAATGTCAGTGCAATAGAAGAATTGGTCAAGTATTTCAAAAAATTATCACTTAATGATCCTCTTGTTGTCTCACCAGATAAGGGAGGAATAGAAAGGGCTAAAAATTTTGCAAATCTTCTTGGTGTTGATTTTATTGCTCTAGAAAAACATCGAGATAGAAAAACTGGCAAAGTAGAGATCAAGACAAAAAAATATGATGGAGTAAAAGGAAGGGACATGATAATAGTTGATGATATGATAAGTACTGGAGGAAGTATTGCCAAGGCGGCAGAATTTTTAAAGAAACAAAAAAGTGGTAAAATTTATGCATGTTGTACACATGCTTTGATGATCGGAGACGCAGAAAAAAATATAATAAAATCTGGAGTAACAAAGATAATCAGCACCAATACCATACCAAACAAGACATCTCTTGTAGATGTCTCGTCAATAATTGCAAAGGCTATAATCTGAATGTTGCAAAGCTTCTTTGTATTACCAGGTCAATATGAAGACCTTGCAAGAGATGAAGTTATTTCAATATCAAAAAGCTTATGATCCTAAAACAAAATCAAGCTCAGAACCAAGACTGGTTATACTAAAATCCAAAGTGTCATGGAAAAAAATATCAAGTAGAGCAACATTTGTCAGAAATTCTGGAAATATTATAGATACCTTTGATGATATATCAAAGATTGATCCGCCCATACCAAAACCTCTGTCATTTGTCTGTAGAACAATAAATTTGTCATCAAGAAAGATTAGTCCATCTTTATTAGAAAAACAAGTAGGACAAGTGCTCAAAAATAGATGGGGATCCAAGGTATCGCTATCAAATCCTCATCTTACAGTATATCTCATCATTACAGATTCAGAGCAGTATATTGGCTGTGCAGACGTAAAAATTGAGCCAAAGTTTCCAATAAAGGCAATCAAGCATCCTCATGAATTAGACTTGAAGCTTAGCAGATGTATTGTAAACCTTTCACAGCTAAAAGAAGGAAAAACACTTTGCGATCCCTTTTGTGGTACTGGAACAATTTTGCTGCAAGCAGAATCAATGGGAATCAAATCCATTGGAATTGATTTTGATCCATTAATGTGTGATATAACCAAAAAAAATCTTGCCGCAAATCAATTCAAGTCAAAGGTGATAAATTCTGGCTATAATGAAATACAAAATATCAAGAGTACAATAGATGCAATAGTAACAGATCTGCCTTATGGAATTTCATCAAGGGCATCTATTTCTCCAAAGAAACTAATCAAAGATTTTGTTTCCACAATTCCAAAGAGAAAAAAGCTTGTAATAGTGTACAAAAAAGGTCTAGATGTGGATGAATTAAACAAAGCAAAGAAATACGAGATCTATAGGCATAAGAGCCTGACGAGGGTTATTGCTGTAAGATGAAACTAGTATTTTTGGGAACATCAGCCGCACAGCCAACTGCTGAGCGCGGCATGACCTGCATTTGTCTTGTATTAGACAGAGAGATTTTGATGTTTGATGCAGGAGAGGGCGCTCAAATTGCATTTCAAAAATCAAAGCTTGGATGGAATAAAAAAATCAGAATTTTTGTAACCCATTTACACGGAGACCATTGTGTTGGAATTTTAGGTCTCTTGCAGACAATGTCATTACAAAACAGAACAGAATCTGTTGATATCTATGGTCCAACAGGAATTGAGGAGTTTATTGCAGCAAATCTTAAGATACTAAATTTTGGTCTAACTTTTCCTGTTAGAATAATTAGGATAAAGGAGGGATTAGTCTTTGAAGACCCTACGTATAGCGTTCATGTCTGTGAAGCAGAGCACTCGATTCCTGCATACTCCTATCTCTTTACTGAAAAAGACAAGCCTGGCAAGTTTTACCCACAAAAGGCCAAGGAATTGGGCATTCCAGAGGGAAAACTCTGGCATGAACTTCAAAATGATACTGAAATCAAGATAGGAGACAAGACAATCAAGCCCTCAGATGTCATGGGAGAGAAACGAAAAGGCAAGAAGATTGGCATATCAGGAGATACAAGACCTACCCAGAAGCTTGAGGAATTTTTCAAAGATTGTGATTATATGACATTTGATTCTACTTATTCAGATACACTAAGGGATAAAGCAAAAGAAAATTATCATTCTACAGCAAAGGAAGCAGCAGAACTTGCAAAAAGAGCCAGAGTTTCCAATTTAATCCTGACACATTTTTCAGCAAGATATGAAGATGTCAAAGAGCTTGTCAATGAAGCAAAGACAATTCATGATTCAGTAATTGCAGCAAAGGATCTTTTAGAAGTTAACATCAAGTGAAATGTTTGAGAAAATATCAAACCAATTAAAGAAAGCAGAAAAAATTGTATTTGTTACAGGAGCTGGAATTTCTCAAGAGAGTGGAATTCCCACATTTCGTGGAAAAGATGGCCTTTGGAGAAAGTATGATCCAATGAAGCTTGCAACAATAGATGCATTTTATGAAGATCCAAAGCTTGTTTGGGAGTGGTATGAAGAACGAAGAAAGAATATACTTGGTGCAAATCCAAATCCTGGGCATACTGCAATAGCAGAACTTGAAAAATACAAACAAGTTTCTGTATTGACTCAAAATATTGATGGATTACACCAGAGGGCAGGAAGTACTAGAGTTTATGAACTGCATGGCAGTATCATTACAATAAAATGCACTGTTTGCGATTTTAGGGATAAGATAGTATCAAGTTTTTCCCAACTTCCTCCACTTTGCAAGTGTGGAAATATGCTAAGACCTGATGTTGTTTGGTTTGGAGAATCACTTCCACAGGATGTCTGGAAGTCTGCAATAGAACAAGCTGAGTTCTTGTGATGTAATGGTTGTTGTTGGAACTTCGCTTGCTGTATCACCAGCTAATCTTCTGCCTGTATATGCCAAACAAAATGGTGCTACAATGATTGAAGTAAATATTGAGCAGACACCATTGTCATCAAGCATGGACATATCTCTAAGATCATCTGCTGCAAGTACCCTTCCAGTTTTAGTTAGTACAATATCAAATTAGGAACGATTTAGGTAGATTTTAGATTAATTTCATAAAGTTGATGGGAAATATTGATTACTCATTAGTAGGTAATAATAAATTATAAAAATTAGAGTATATTTATGTAATAAATCATACTAATTATTAAATAAGATGAAGACGTATAGTAAATAATGCAGAAAGATGCAAATTCTGGCAAATGAGTTTGCGTGACCCTGCGAAAAATGGTATATAGTTAAGTACAAAAAAATGTACGAATGGCAAGAGAAAGCTTTTGCCTATACAGGGTCACGCCGTTACACCTTTTCATATTTTATAAAATTAAGTTATGAAATTACTTACTAAAAATTTAATTCTAGATTCTAGTCCGGGGGGATTCGTACCAACGTGGGCTTATTTTGGGCCCACTTTGTTCGTAAATTAAAAGATGAACCCTATTGGGATTAGTGCTTAGAATTTAGATGTTCAGGCTAAGTAAATACTCGGGATAATACTTGAAATTTGAAATAAGAAAATGTGGAAAAGGCTTTGGGACAATTCCGCATTATTTGGGGTGCTTATGCTCTGTTCACAAACCTTTGGTCTGGATGAAATGCAGTACTTACAAACGGTTGGATTTGGTGATATGCCGCATCTACAAATTGTTGGATTGGATGGTAATTCATGTCGACAAATCTATGGTCTGCAAAAAATGACATGTCTACAAATCTTTGATCTGCACGCATTTTCATATCAACAAACTGTGGGTTTGGATGGTATGCAGTACTTACAAACTGTGGGTTTGGATGGTATGCAGTACTTACAAACTGTGGGTTTGGATGGTATGCAGTACTTACAAACTGTGGGTTTGGATGGTATGCAGTACTTACAAACTGTGGGTTTGGATGGTATGCAGTACTTACAAACTGTGGGTTTGGATGGTATGCAGTACTTACAAACTGTGGGTTTGGATGGTATGCAGTATATGCAATTTTATTGTAATTGTTTGGTACATTGCTTACCTCGGCAAACGCACTTGATGATGCAAGTGATGCCACCATTACAACTCCAAGAATTGCCGTTAGTGACAAAAGTTGGAGTTTGTTTATGTTTGAATTCATTTTCGATGTTATTACGATGAGAAGATTATAAAGAATTACGACACATTGTACACTAACAAAGTTCTCTAATAGTTAAAATATTATCACGTTAGTTTTTTGAAAAATGTTTAGAATCGTAGTGTATTTTTAGATTAATTTCGCTTTCAAAAATAGCATTGCAGTGTCCACAGATGTATTTTGATCGCTTCTCAGAATTTTTACCAGTGTAATATATCACAGCACCACCTATTGCAAATAGAAATAACGTTAAAAATAATTCCACATTAACTGTACCTACGGCAAGAGGATTTTGTGATGTTAGAATTGCCTGCGTAAATGAAAAAAATCCAACTAAAATTAATATAGTTCCCAGCAAATATCCAGCTATTTTCCCAGCTTTATTCATAGAGAATGTCTCATTCTTGATACCACAACAATAGAAAGTGTTGCTATAATCAATACAATGGCAGCAAATGGAAATTCAGGAACTGTAGAAGTCATAATCTGAGACATGTTCATTATAGTAATTGTATGAGTTGAAAAGTGTGGAACTAGGACAAGTATCTGTACTCCACTTTGTGTAACTATAATTGCAAAACTTGGATTGTCTGTTGATTTTGCATGTAGTACATCATCTACGTTTGCTGCGGGAGGAATTAACTTTCCATCATACATTACACCAAGATTATTTAGATTTGCTACATTGATTGTTCTAGTATTGAGATTAAATGCAATCACTTTTGGTCCTGTCTGGCTTGGTGCACTTACATTTACATTTAATGAATCAGCTGAATTTTGCATAGTTTGAACCGAGACATTATTGTCAATAGATCTAGTTGTAGATTGCCCTGCACCAACATTTACTTCAGCTGCTATTGTCTGACTTTGTTCTGCTTCACTGATGCTTTGAATATCTTGTTGAGTCGGGATAAATACAGAACCAGATTGGGTTGGCATTGGCATATCGCTTTGACCTACTATAACTTGACCAGTCATCCATGGATGGACAGTACAAAAGTAGTTGTAAGTTCCAGGATTTGCAAAAGTAAATTGGTATGTACCTTGTGGCTTGATTAAATTGCCACTATCAAATACAGTTCCAGTTGTAGCATCAGTGGATCTACCACTAGTTACATAATGACTTACAGCATCAGTATTTCTCCAAGTTACTGTGGTTCCAGGTGCAATGTATAATGAATTTGGAGAAAAGCAATTATGTGCTGCAACACAAGCTGCAGAGGCAGAAGAACCTGCACCTGGCACCATATCAATTTCATTAGGCGAATTTGGTTGAAATTGAGGATATTGGTATTGTTGATATGATGGTTGTCCTGTAAATTGAAAGGTTGTTTGGGCCATGTTAGCATTGCTGCCAAACTGTACCACAACTGTGTATGTACCAGAAGCTTGCCAGAGGGGCGTGTTTGCATCTATTGATGTAGAATATGTCCTATCAGATCCTAGAGGTACTTGGGCCAAACTTACGATATTTCCTGCTGGACTTTTGATGATGAGAGTTACTGGTTGATCAATGTAATTCATTGTACTTCCAGATATCGTAATTGTATCTCCAAAATTGTATGAGAGCCCATCTGTTGTTACAGTTATTGTAGGAGCTGTTTGAGGATTAGATGCAATGGGTGTAATACCAGATGCTACACCTACATTCACTTGACCATCATCCATGGATGGACAGTACAAAAGTAGTTGTATAGTTCCAGGATTTGCAAAAGTAAATTGGTATGTACCCTGTGGCTTGATTAGATTTCCGCTGTCAAATATTGTTCCTGTTCTATTATCATATGAGTGACCGCTAGTCACATAGTGGCTTACAGTATCAGTATTTCTCCAGATTACTGTTGTTCCCGGTGGAATATTCATCGGATTTGGTGAAAAGCAAGTGTTTGTAGCAACACAGGCTGCAGTTGCTGAAGAGCCTGCGCCTGGCACCATATCGATTTCATTTGAAATACTTTGTGTGGAAATAGGTGCTGGACTAGGACTAATTCCCGAATTAAAGTAAAATGTTGTTTGTGAAAAAGTACTAGGGATGTCATATTTTACTTTTAATGTATAGACCCCAGTATTTTGCCATAATGCATTTGGATTCAGTGTAACAGAATATTGTCCATCATATGCTGGAATAACTCGATCTTCTCTGATAAATTCATGATTTCCATCATATGTCTGAATTATCACTGGTGTTTGTGGATTTATTGAATCCACTTGACTTACTGTTCCAGAAACAACTATCGAATCTCCCTGCTCATATGAAGACTTGTCAGTTGTTACAGTTATTGCACCTGTTTGACTCTGTGGCCCACTTGAAAGCAAATATGTTGAATAGCTTGAATTATGAGTAGAATCTCCAACATAATTTGCTGTTATAGTGATAGAATTTTGGACATTGTAAGGTGCAGTGTATGTTACAAGACATGTATTTTCAGACAAGATGCATGATGATTGACTAAATGTGCCGCCAACGTTTTCATCACTCCATGTTACTGCCCCTGTTGGAATATTTTGAAAGTTGGTAGGATCAGTAACTGTTGCAGTAACTGTTACTTGTCCTCCTGAAGATATGATAGATGTGGACGATGTCACAGTTACAAATGTGGAATCCATTGGTTGAGTAGATGATCCAACTACATTGATAGTAAATGTTGCAGTCTCTGGAGGGATTGGCTGAAAGAGTATTCCTTCAACATCAACTATGATTTGATAGGTACCAGCTGTTTGAAATGTAAAGGGAATGCTGACTGCACCTTCTGCAGTATGAGTTATAGGTATTCCAAACACTACATTTCCTCCCTGTAATATGGAAATTTTGTAATCAATATGGGGTTGTATCTGACTTGTCTGCTTGTTGATGAAACTAACTTTGAGTTGAGTTGGATTACCAGTATTTGCATTAATTGGATCTGTGAAAAATCCAACTTGTAAAGTTCCGCCACTTGTTGTTTGAATTTGTATTTCTGATTTCTCCCTAGCAAGTTGCAACTCTTCTTCTAGGCTGCCAATTCCACCCCCTGGTTGGTATTGTGCAAAAATAGGCACTAAGAATGTAATTCCAACTAGAATTGATAATGAAGTGATAGTGACAACTAGTAATATTCTAGAGAGATTCAGGGTTTTTTTTCATTATCTCTGGCTAATAAATCAGATCTAGTTTTTCAGAGATAATAATACTCATTTTGATTCATTTTTTAAAATTAAATTACTAATCTCTGAATGTTTGAGTCCTGTAAGACTTGATACAAAACTCCTTTCCCATATTTTCTATCATGGTAATTGAGTTTCAACTTGTATATCACATGAAGAAAACTGACCTGCATAAATTGCAGATGCATCAAATATCTTGGTGGAATATGTACCAATGTTAGATATTATACCAGCTCCTGTAGCAACAACATTTCCGCTTGAATCAAGTAAACCTAGTTTTAAGCTGACAAATGAATATGGTTGTGCCCCATTCGTATATTTTCCTGTCATGTGTACTACACTGGGCGCAATCGGATCCCTAGCACATTGAGTTCCACTAAATCCCTCTGCAGTATTTGATTGCACTTGAGGTGCATTTTGTTGATCTTGTGATGATTGTGGAGGAACAGATTGCATTGAATTTGATTTTGAAATGTTTAGAATCCCATTATCTATCAGCCATTGAAGAGATTGAATATAGTCCGAATCACTTATCTGACCTTCACCCCACCATTTGGCAGTATTTTTTACCCAACTTGGAATGGTTGGTGTTTGAGCAGATGCATTAATCGACATACCAATTATAGAACCTAGAGCAATTGATGCAATTATAATTAGTAATAGTTTTTTTGAAATCATTTTAGAGTCTTGTTAATAGTTCTGATTTTTTACTTTGAAATTCAATATCAGTTAGAATTCCCTGATCTTTTAGTTTTGCAAGTTCTTTGATTTTTTCAATTATCTCTTGTTGCATAGCATTTGGTGTCTTGACAACATTATCCTGAGGTTGTGCAAGCGTTAATCTTCCTGCAACTCCGTCTTGAACTAGTCTAAATATTCGATCTCCAACATCTTTTGGAAAATTATCTACTTCTACATTATCTGAGAGAAATCTCATTTTTAGAACTATGCCAGATCTGATAATTCCTTTTTTCAGATGGACATTTGCTATATCTGTGAATCTGTAATCTTCAATATTTTTTCTTAAACCCAATGTTGTAGGTCTTCGTACTATGACTCTTTGAGAAGTAACAAAGATAGTTTCAGGATTTATCAGAGCTGCAGATCTTGCTGTCTCTGCTGAAATTAAGACTTTTTCATTGAACTGTAAGAGTCGTTTTACATCTTCAGGAACCTCTATTTCTTTACCAGTAAAGAAATCCATGGAATATGATCAGGATTTGTATGTGACACTATTAGAAAAGGATGATCGTGAGGCGGTCTAATTGAATTTAGTTGTGACTTATTGTGACAATATGCCAGTCATAGTAGAGTTTTGTGCATTTGAAGGAGAGTATACAGATGCATGTAAGATTCCATAAATGGTATTATCTATAGTCATTTCAATCAAGTGAGGAGTGTCTGGAACATCTTTAACTTCAGTTGTAAATTTTGAAGAATAAAAAGTGCCAGTAAATAAAACAGTATCATTATTTCTCATTGTAACAATTACCGATTTTGTCTGTCCAGATGAATCATCAAAATTTAACATGGTATTGTTTCCTTGGTTTATTGTAGTTAGTTGAACCACATTATAGTAATTTGGTAAAGTCGGTAAAGATGTACCAGCAACTTTGGAATATGGAGTTATTTGTATCCCGCTTGAAGGATTAACTGTTGGAGCATCAGGTTTTGCTGTAAGTGTTGTAACTTGTACAGGATCACCAACATTTGACAAACATTGATCAAGTCGAATTATGTGAGTAAGTTCTGTTTGACCATTTATTATCTGAGCCATTGCAGGAACAGAAATTTCACATGTATTGCCAGTCTTATCAAAAACTTGACCGGTATAGTTTTGTTGGTCTACATATTGTGAAGAAAGCTGGTAAACAGTAGTAGGAGTATTGTTATTCAGAGAACTAGAGTTTGTACCTGCAGATGTTCCAGTATAATTAGCATTGACAAGTTTTGTACCTTCATTTAATGCCTTAATTGCTACTGTTTTAGAAGCATTGATGACATATGGATTACTAGTAATGTTATCAATTTTCTCCTTGACTGTCTTAAGTGCAGGCTCTGTTTGGAAGATCTTTGATGAGATAGGTATTAAAATAATTAATGCGACCGCTATAATACCAATTATGATTAATTTGCCTATCAAACGATTGTTTGTCTTGGGATTTTCATAAAAAAGTAGAAATGTATACTATTTGAGTAAATGTGATAAATTTATCCAGTTACTCTACAATCTCAGGGGCTAGCCAATCAGATATTTTGTCAAGATCCTTAGAATGGATGATTACCTTGATTGGACCCATGGCAGATTCTTCTGCTTCATCACATATTGCTATGACATCTACAAAGGCTGCCTGTTTATTGAGATAGAACCATGTGGTATCGCCCTTTGTATTATATCGCATTTGCCTTCGGTAAACTCGATTAAGCTCGATGTTTCTTAATTGTCTCTTGAATTTTCAAGAGGGATTCAAGTTCATTTGAAGTAGCCTTTATGCTTCCTTCTTTATACTGAAAATCGTTACTCTGGACAACTTTTGATACTGCAAGTCTCACCTTGGCTGGATCTTCTGAAGGATTAACTGCTGCATAGACTTCAATCTTGCAAGTAACTTTAGGAATTCTCAATTCATCCAACCTTTTATGACATGGTATGCAGTATCAACAAGCTCTTCAATTGTCATATTGTTATTAGAGATTGTTTCATCTGCAAGAGCTATTGATTCACTCATACCAACTCCAATCTCTCTAGAGTCTCTTTTTGTAAAGTCATCACGATCAGATGGTGCATCAGATCTACCTCTTCCTGTGAGAAATTTGTATCTAATATCACCAGATGCATGTATGGCCAGAACTTTTACTGTACCAATTTTTTTCAAGATATCAACTTCTGAAAGTGATCTAACCCCATCAACTAGTACAACATCAGACTTTGAATTTTTAATATCATCTACTATTAGTTCTGCTACCGCACCTGGACCGTTTTTCTCTCTTCACTCAATCATGAGTTTTCCAAGATTTGTTCCAGTAGGCTCTATCTTTCTTCTTGTGGCTTCTGCCCTTACAGCATCTCCCATTGTAATTTTATCAAAGCCTTTTGATTTCAGACCCTCTGCTATTGTGGTTTTTCCTGCACCAGGCATTCCTGTGAGACATATGATAAGTTTAGACACACTCACAAACTTCATCTTCTAGTCTATGAAGTTACCGGAAATCATTATAGATACTATAATCTGAATTCCAATAATGCGTACTTTTATCGCCGTTGAAATTCATAATGAGGAAATACTAAACAGTATAACCAAAATTCAATCAGATTTTATGATAAAAGCAACTGCAGTAAATAAACAGAACATGCATTTTACATTACTTTTCTTAGGAGAGATTGATGAAAAGACTGTAGAAAATGTGAAAAAAGAATTATCTACAATTTCGTTTAGACCAATTGAAGTAAAATTTACGCACATAGGCACATTTCCAAATCCAAGATTTCCGCGTATCATTTGGATAGGAATAGACAAAGTTGCATCAGAACAACTAGTTGATCTTGCTACTCAAGTAGGAAAAAAACTAGAGCCTCTGGGATTCAAATCAGACAAACCATTCAAGCCTCATTTAACAATATTTAGAATTAAAAATAATGTAGGTGATATTTCACAAACTCTAGAAAAATTCAAGACAGTTGACCTAGGTAAGGAAGTAATAACAGAGTTAAAGTTGAAGCAAAGTATCTTAACTCCAAATGGACCAATATACTCTGATTTACAGGTGGTTTTAGCAAAATGAGAAATATTCTGGAACAAGCTAGGAATGCATCAATTCCCACAAAACAAGAAAAAGAGAAAATGCAATTGCTTTCAAATAATCTAGTGGAACTTGTAAAGAAAGAAGCTGCAAAATATCCAGAGGTTACTTTGGTTGAGCTTGGTGGTTCATATGCAAAGGGAACCTGGCTCAAGGGCAAGTTGGATCTTGATATTTTTGTCAAGATGAAAAAAGAAACAGAAGAAAAGCAGTTTGAAAAAATTGGTAAAGAGATTGGTTTTGCTTCTATGAAAAAATACAAACCATATGTTAGATATTCTGAACATCCGTATGTTGAGGCAGAAGCAGAAAAGACCAAAGTAAATGTTGTTCCATGTTATGACGTAGAAAATGGACAATGGCAGAGTGCAGCAGATAGATCTTCTTTTCACACCAAATTCATACTTGAAAAATTAGATGATGAAAAAAAGAACGAGGTAAGGCTACTCAAAAAGTTTCTAATAGGAGTTGATATCTACGGTGCAGAAATAGCCACGGAGGGATTTGGAGGATATGTTGCAGAGGTTTTGATTTATCACTATGGTAGTTTCATCAAGGTTTTAGAAGCAGCTGCAAACTTTTCCCAAGGACAAGTAATAGGAAATCCCACTAAAAAATTTGAAACTGCCCTGATATTGATAGATCCTATTGATAGCAATAGAAATCTAGGTACGGCAATTTCTGCACAAAATTTTGGAAGATTCATACTTGCAGCGAGAGCTTATCTTAAAAAACCATCATTGGTATTTTTCAATGGAAAAAAATCATTTCCAAACACAAAGAATCTAAAGAACATCATAGTTGTCAAGTTTGATTACAAACATAGAAGTCCAGATATTATTTGGGGTCAAGCAAAAAGAGGAGCAACAGCTCTTTCAGGTCAGCTCGAGCTTGGGGGATTTCAAGTATTACGCAAGAGTACCATAACAGATGAAAAATCAGAGGCTGCGATGCTTTTCTTATTACATTCACCAATAATTGAAAAATTCATGGTCAAGAACGGTCCTGATGTATTTAGAAAATCAGAATCTGAGAACTTTATCTTGCGAAATTCTAAGAACAGGTTAACATGGATTGATGATGATGGAAGGATTTTGTCGTTACAAGAAAGAGAATTTTATGATGCAAAAAAATTCTTGCAGTCTCTTTTAAAGAAGAATCTCACAAAAGACTGGTATTCCAAATGGGATAATTCCAGATATGAAGCGTGGTTTTAAGGTGTTAGAGGGTCATCAGGTGACAAGCAAATCCATTAAAAAGGCTCTGGCTGAGTTAACCTCTACCAATGAACTCATCTTTGGTTCCAATAAGTAAGCTTGTCAGAGAACCATATTCTCTCATCTTAGGATATCCAAAGGCAACAAAGGGCGAGCTTACAAAGAGGCATTCTGAGCTTAAAAAACTTGGAGTTACAGCAGTATCATTTCAAGGTGAGACGATTCTAAATAATATCCATGTCTTGGGCAAAGGCTACGTGGGAGTTGTAGTATTGTCAAAATTGCACAAGAAGGATGTACTCTGAAGATTCGTAGAATAGATTCTAGCAGGTCGGAGATGAAAAGCGAAGCAAAACTTCTAAAGCTTGCAAACAAAGTAAACGTAGGTCCAAAGCTAGTAGACAGTAGCAAGAATTTCATAATAATGGAATACTTGGAGGGTCAGAAAATAACTGATTGGGTCAGAGAGCTCAAGGGTAGGGGTAATGCTGCAAAGCTCAAGTCAGTTGTAAGACAAGTTCTAGAAGATTGCTATACTTTGGATACAATTCATCTTGATCATGGAGAATTGAACTATATCCACAAACATGTTATTGTAGGAAAATCTCCATGCATAATTGATTTTGAAAGTGGTAGTACAAACAGAAGAACTTCAAATGTTACATCAGCTACTCAATCCATATTCATAGGCTCTGCTCTTTCAAGTATAGTTAAAAATATCATAAAAATACCAAACAAGAAAAAATTGATAGACCCTCTAAAAAAATACAAGCATGAACAGTCAAGAGAGAATTTTGATTAAATCTTAAAGATGTTGGGGCTGGACAAGAGTTGAGCTTACAAGACATCAAGACAAATGCACTAAAGATTTCTCTTTCAGTGATACTTTCTGCTTTTGCAGTAGAATTTTTGATTGGAGTTTATTCCAATAGTCTAGCTTTAATCACAGATAGTGTTCATGCAATACTAGATTCTATTGTAACTATGGTTTTGCTTGTTGCTGCAAAATGGTCAACAAAACCACCAGATAGAGAGCACACTTACGGTCATGGAAAAATTGAGACTATGGGAAGTTTTGTTGCAGGAATCATAATTCTCATTATTTCATCGTTTTTCATTTATGAGTCAATATCAAGATTCCAGGAACCAAAGCCAGAGGTTTTGCCAGGAGTTCTTGCAATCATAGCGGCAGCCTATACCCTAGGAACTATCTTCTTTAGGATAGTAATTCTAAGAAGAGTCTTGAGAAAACAGAGGGTTCTTCGCTTAGAGTAGACCTTTATCATGCTCTCATGGACATGGGTGCCACTTCTGTTGCATTGGTTGGAATTGTATTTGTAATCATGGGATTTTATCAAGGAGACTATATTGCTGCATTAATTCTAGGAGCTTTACTTGCTGCATTGAGCTTGAAGCTAATTCACAAGAGCGGCCTTGAACTAACAGATGCTGTTCCTGCAAATATGGTCAGAAGAGTACATGATATTGTAGACAACACAGTCTGGAGTAATGAGGACAGAGTCTGTTCAGATACGCAGATCAGGTACAGATATCTTTACAGAAATTACAATATCACTAAGTGCTGCTTCTAGTTTTGAAGAAGCGCATAAAATTAGTGCCAATGTGGAAAAAAATATCAAAAATGCCATTGCAAATTCTAATGTAACCATTAACTTCAAGCCAACTTGGAAAGATGTACCTGCAGATTACATCATAAATAATGTTTCAACTTCAGTAAAGGGAGTAAAAGGAATTCATAATGTAAACTCTTTTTCTGCAGAGAATGGGATCTTCATAAGCTTGCATGTAATGGTTGATCGAAACATGTCGCTTGAAGATGCTCATGGTGTATCAGATGAAATAGAATCTCAAATAAAAAAAGCAGTTGCAAATGTAAATCACATTACTATTCATCTTGAACCATATGTTTCAATTCCAAATAGCATCCCCATTGAAGATATTACAATAGAAGAGCAAGTTACCAATATAATAAAAGAATATTCTAAAGTAAAAAAAGTTGGTCGAGTAATAACATTACATCTACAGGATATATTCAAAATTGATATTGATTGTTCGTTTGAAAAAGATCTTACAATTGAGGAGGTTCATGATATAGTATCAGAGATAGAAGGCAAAATAAAAAATCAGATAAAAAATGCCATAGTTACTATACATCCAGAGCCAAGCTAGTATGACAATTGAGGATGCAATAGAATTTCTTCAAAAGGATCCACAATTAGCTTCCATTATCAATAATGTTGGCAATTACAAATTAAAGCGGAAAAATCACCATTTTTCTACTCTTGTAGAATCCATAATTTCTCAACAGATTGCAACTAATGCGGCAGAAGCAATTTTTAAGAGATTCAAAAAACTATATCCAAAATTTCCAACAGCATCTGAAATTCTCTCTACAAGAAAATCAAAGCTTCGCATAGTTGGTTTATCAGGTATGAAGATTGAGTATGTAAAGGATTTAGCAAGACATGTAGAAGAAGGAAAATTGAACATGAAATCACTTTCAAAAATGAGTGATGAGGATGTAATTACTCATCTAACTCAGGTCAAGGGAATAGGAAGATGGACAGCAGAGATGTTTCTTATTTTTTCTTTGGGAAGACAAGATGTTTTTCCTGTTGATGATCTTGGTTTGAGAAAAGGAGTTCAAATACTATTTTCTTTGCCAGAAATTCCAAAACCAAGAGAGGTTGAAAAATTAGGGTGAAAAGTGGAGACCATATAGAACTATTACAACTTGGTATCTCTGGAAGAGTCAGCAAAAGTTCAATAAAATTGGATGATTATTTGTGAGATAAAATTATAATAAATCAAACTGACCAAGTTTTTACTAATTGTTAGGTAATTTGTCAAAACAAGCGATTAAGTATTGTTCTTTCAATGTTTTAGCAACCTGAATTAATATGACTACAGTTCTTGAACACTTTCCAGAGGAATTCAAACCAAGAGAAATACAAAAAGAGATCTTGCAAGGAATAGAACAACAACTCAAGTCAGGATTCAAGACAATTGTCCTGTCAGCACCAACTGGAGTTGGAAAATCACTCATTGCTGCAACCCTGGCAAGATATTACGGTAGTTCATTCATAGTTACAGCTTCTAAACAATTACAAGATCAGTA
Organism: uncultured Nitrososphaerota archaeon; assembly: GCA_963824385.1. Lineage (GTDB taxonomy): Archaea > Thermoproteota > Nitrososphaeria > Nitrososphaerales > Nitrosopumilaceae > Nitrosotalea. The sequence continues at coordinate 177,448 of CAWGPD010000002.1, read as the reverse complement.
TTCTAAAGACCTGAAATTTCTAATGCCTGTAAAGGGAAAATCAAACTTTGCTTGTCTAAAATTAATGGACAAAGAATCAATGGATACATCAGATACAAAAAGTGCAATTCAGAAGGGTCTTACTTGTGAGAAGGGTCTATGTGAAGAAACAACAATGAAGAATGGAAAAAAAGTCAAGGAAATTTGTAGTTTCAAGCCAAAGCTAGGAGAACCAGAGGATATCACCAAGCAATTTTGCCATTATTATGAACAAAAATATCGCGCATTAACTTCTCCCCATTCAATCTGGAATTATGCATCATACTTTCAGTCTGATGAAGTTCAACAGAAAAGCCTATGCAGAATATGTCTCAAAACCAATAGCAATTTTTGATGAAGCTCATAAAGTGGAAGACCAGATAATTCAATTCATAGGAGTTGATATCTATAATGGATTTCTTTCCGAGTGTGGCATAGATGTAAAAACATACGATCTTGGAGATATCGGCATGATAATACAGCTACTTGATGATTTGGCAAAATCATACTCAAAACAAATCCTTGATTTGCAAGAAAGCAGATCGTTTATGCTAAACCCTGACTATGTTTTACTATCCAAGTTAGAATCTAGATATGAAAAGATGGCAAATTCTCATGCAGAAATATTTTCAAACAAGAATAATTTTGTAGTAAATGATCCCTTCAATGATGAAAGAGGAAATTTCAGGTCAGTTTCAATTAAACCGCTAGACATTTCAAAATATGTCAAGACTTTCTTTGACATAGAGCATCAGATATTCATGTCAGCTACAATAGACAAGGCTAGTTTTTGTGAAAATGCTGGACTTGAACCATCAAAGGTTGGATTTGTAGACACTCCAAGATCTCCTTTTGCTCCAGACAAAAGAAGAATTAATTTTCTTAATACAAAAAAACTGAGTTATTCTGCAAGTAAAGATGATGAACTTGCTGTCATAAAAAAAATCGATGATATCATGTCACAACATGCTGATGAAAGAGGATTGATACTTACTTCTTCAGAGAAGAGATGTTTCGACATAAAAAATAATCTTTCTGAGAAAAATAGGCGCCGAATTAGAATCTGTCACAGTAGAAATGAGAATGGAATGACTCAAGACGAGATATTGCAAGAACACTCTTTTGATGAAGATGGAGTGTTGTTGTCATCATCGTTGTGGGAAGGAGTTGATTTGAAAGATGATTTATCCAGGTTTCAGATAATAGCAAAGGTACCATATCCTAACCTAAGTGAGAAACGAACTAAAATCAAGATGCAAAAATTTCCCTTGTGGTACAAGTCTCAGACATTAACAAAGTTACTACAAGGCTTTGGCAGGTCAATTAGAAGTGAAGAAGATTGGGCTGTTACGTATGTTCTTGATTCAGCTGCAAGTGATCTTTTGATGCAATCAAAACAAATGATTCCAAAAGCGTATCAAGATGTATTGGGATTTCCAAGTTATGATTCAGGTATAAAATCTACCTTGTAAGAAAATATATTCACTTTAAAAAAGGTCGATGGGAAATCAATTTGCAACTATTTGTACAGATTTGTCAGGTAGATCAGTTAAGGTAAAGACAAATCTAGAACCTTCAAATTCTGTTGTTCCTTCTCTTTCCCAGTTTATCTTGTAGGATTTAATCAGGTGACCACCCACTATTGAAATTGTTTTTGGTACAGCTTCAAAGAGTTTCTCTACCTTTTCTTTGTCTCTTGTCATAAGAAGAGATCTTCGTCGCTTCATGAGATATTTGATTGCAACATTTTTGTGTTGATGTCCTTCTACCTCAATTTTCTCATCACCAAGGTCAATAGTGAATTTTCTTTTTCCCATGACTAGTTACAAGTATAATTCTACAAAAAATGGCTTGACAAATTGGCATTAGCAAGTAGATTGTAAATAATGACAAAATCTCATGATCTGTCTCATGGTGGGGCCGGCCGGACTTGAACCGGCGACCTCTAGCACCCCAGGCTAGCATCATAACCAAGCTAGACTACGGCCCCCTCAACGTGCTGGCTATTGTTGAAATTATTAAATTGTGGGATTGAATTATAGTAAAGAATTTTGCATCATGAAACCTAAAGCCATTTTTTCAGTCTTTCTTGTTCAAACTTTTCTTTTTCTGAAAAGTGTTCTGCAGATGAAGATTGTAATTGAGTCAGTGGATCTGGAGTTGCAAACATGTCAACTTGAATATATCCCGCAGTTCCCTGTGCAGTTTCCAAAAAGCATCCTCCCTTTCCATCAAAGATTGCATGTTCCAGTTCATTTTGTATTTGTGAAATGATGTTTCTTGCAACTGTTACTCCTTCTGCTTCAGCAAAAATTCCTGCTTTTGGCACTGCAATTTTGTCTGTTACCATTATTTGGTTTACATCTCCTATTGCGTATACACGATCATATTTTGTTTCGCAAGTTTTATCCACTGCTACAAACTTTCCTTCTTCTGCAAAGCCAGATTCTATTACAACTGAGGGAGCCTTATGGGGAGGAACAGCAATTAAAACATCAAAATTTGTCTCAGAATTTTCAAATTTTATTTTATTAGGTTCAACTGACATGGTTTTATGATTTCCATGAAACTCTATATTTTTAGATTTTAGGATTTGAAATATTTCTTCGCTTACCTGTGGTCCTCCTGCAGGAAGTGTAATTGGTGTTGGACTGTAAAAATCCATTGTAATAGAATCACTTGCTCCTGTTTCTTCAAGAACAGACCTGATTAGAAAGAGCTGCCTCATATGGAGCAGGAGGGCACTTGTATGGAAGGCCAGTAATTGCAATTGCAATCTTGCCTGATTTCATTTGTTTTATGGTATCTCTAATTTTTGGAACATCATTAATATCATAAAGGATGAGACTATTTTCTTTAAGACCTGAAATTTTCTCTGGTGCAAGTTCAACACCTAGTGCTATTATCAAGAAATCATAATGAAATTGTCTATATTTTGTTCGGATGAATTTTCCAACAGGATCTATCTTCATTACATCTTCATTTACAAACTCGATACCTTTCTTTGTGACACTCTCTAATGGCCTTTTAGATAATTCAAATTCCCTTGTACCATTAATTATCCAAAGCTTAACAAGATCCATCATGAACCAGTCTTTTTTATCAATTATTATAATTCGTACATCTTGAGGAATATTTTCTCGTAATTCGTTTGCTGCAGCAAGACCTCCAAAGCCTCCCCCTAAAATTACAACATTAATTGGTCTCATGGCAATGTATCAAAACTACTTTTCTTGTGTAGTAGGTCTAATGGCAATTTCATTTACATTCATGTGAGGAGGAGATTCAAGTGCAAACATTATAGAATTTGCAATATCTTCAGCTTTTAGAGATTGAATTGTTTTTGAGTGTGTCACAAAAGATTCTAGAGATTTGTCAGTAATGGTGTTTGTAAGTTCAGTATTTACTATTCCTGGCTCTATTGTTGTAACTCGAATGTTGTTTCTAACAGATAGTTCTTGTCGGAGTCCTTCGCTAAAAGCCCATACTGCAAATTTAGTTGCACAATAAACACTACCTGCAGGAAAAACTACTCTTCCGGCAATAGATGAAATGTTTACAATATGACCAGAGTTCTGCTTGATCATGTGAGGGATTGCAGATGAGGTGCAGTACATTACCCCTTTGATGTTTACATCAATCATTTGGTCCCATTCATCTACTTTGAGATTCTTAACAAAACTTAGAGGCATTAGTCCCGCATTATTTACTAGAATGTCCACCTTGTTCCATTTTTTTATAGCAGTATTAATCAAATTTTCACAATCAGCGCGTTTTGTTACATCACATGAAACTGTAATGCATTCTCCTCCAATTTTCTCAATATCTTTTTTGAGTTGTTCTAATTTCTCAGTTCTTCTGGCGCCAACTACAACTTTTGCACCAGCTTTTGCTATAGCAAGAGCAGTAGCATATCCTATTCCGCTACTAGCACCCGTTATCACAGCTACATGACCTTTTATCATATTGAAAACTATTTTTCATCATGCTGTCTTGCGTAAATAAGTTTTGTTAATTGATATCTATAATGAAAGTAATTTTTCTTACGAACACTAATTTAGTATCCTAATTAGTTATAATCATGGAATTAATTGACTGCGCCTATTGTGGGAAAAAACAAGATTTGCCGTTTGAATGCAATTATTGTAAAGACAAGTTTTGTGCAGAACATAGGCTACCAGAAGATCACAGATGTGTAAAGTTGTTCCAAATAAGAGCAAAGAAATTTGGAGAAAAAAAGATTCAGAGAACAAAAGGAATTGGCAGACAGAGTTTCATTAAGCGAATTTTTGGCAAATTTAGTTAATACATTGCCTTCTTAGGATTAAGTTTTGAAAGTTTTGCCTGATAAAATAGAGCAAATGCCAAGGCAAGTAATACCCCAGCTGTTAGCCAATGAGCAACAGTCATTATAAGATATGCTATTCCAAAACCCACGCACATCACTGCCTGGGTTAAGAGTTTTATCCAGTTTGGGATGATCTTGATTCCCCTCCAGATCATTTCTACAATAAATAATCCAGCAATAGGATACAATATAATTAAAAAGTATACGTCGAGGTCTATTCCGTTATGCATGATATATCACAATAGAAGGTTGTCTAATTTCTAGTCTTCCCAGCTTACCTTTACTGCCACTTTTTTTTCAATCAATGAGCGTGCATTCTCAAATGGTAAAGTTGCAACATCTTCTGATTCAAATGGTCCGTATGTCTGCAAGTCTGTACCCATTATCTGATCTATTGGTTTGAGAAATCGAATTACAATTGATCTTGCTCTGTGATTTTGTCCTACTGTCTCAAGAAGCTTTAATCTTCCATTGAGTGTTGCAGAAAGAATAGTATCCTTTCTTTGTCTGAGTTCATCTTCAGAATCTAAAATAAATCTCTCTTCATCAAGCAAATTTGAATAATCAATTTCATCCAGAGATGTTACCTTTTCAATTCTTATCTTCAAAAGAATCGAAGTCATTTCTGTTATCATTTTAACTAATGATTCAGTAATCTTTGATTCTATTCCATCATAATCATGATTTTTCAAGTTACCAAGAAATTCTGCAATATTATGATATAGATTAGGATCTACCTCCTGAACTGAATCGTTTTCTACTTCTCTAAGAAGAATTGCATACAATGAATTTACATCGATTTTTATTTCTGACATTTCCATATCCAACAATACTTAAATCATAGACCCCTTTGTGTTATGATCAAGGTGCAAAATTGCCATATAAAGTGATTGGTGGAGAACCAGTACCAGTTTCTTATACTTCGGAAGATGTTTTCTCAAAAATAAAGCATGATCAGATAAAATTCATCGATTTACAATTTACAGGTCTTAGAGGCAGATTCCATCACACTACAATTTCTTCAAATCTATTTACCCCTCAACAGATGCAAGATGGACTTCCAAAATTAGATGGTTCTTCAATTGTAGGATTTGCATCAATAGAAGACTCGGATATGGTCTTAAAACCAGATCCTAATACTTTTGCACTAATTCCTTGGTTAGAAAATGCAAAGACTGCTAGATTGATTTGTGATGTGTACAAGAGCAGAAATAAAGGCAGGCTAGAATCTGACCCAAGAGGCATTGCTCAAAAAACTGAGAAATACCTACAAACTCAAGGATTTGACAATAGTTACTGGGGTCCAGAGGTAGAATTTTTTGTATTTGATAAAATTAATTGGGATGTACTTACTCCTTACAAGGGCCAGTCTTACTCAATAGAATCCAAAGAGGCACCATGGAGTCAAGATGGGAAGGGATATCCAATGGCGTTAAAGAAAGGATACTATCCAAGTACTCCTGCTGATACATTAACAGAATTTAGAAACGATTGTGTCGAGTGCTTGAATGAATATTTCGGAATTTTATGTGATAATCATCATCATGAAGTAGCTACTGCCGGACAATGTGAGATCGATATCAGATATGATACTCTAACTAATTCTGCAGATGGTGCTCAGACTTACAAGTATGTTATTAGAAACATTGCCAAAAAATATGATAAAGTTGCAACCATGATGCCAAAACCAATCTCAATGGATGCAGGTTCTGGAATGCACACTAATGTTAGCTTGTGGAAAGGTGACAAGAATATGTTCTTTGATAAAGATGACAAAGAAGAAGTTAGTCAGTTAGCAAGATACTATTGCGGAGGAATTATGAATCATGCAAGAGCATTGTCTGCAATTGTTGCACCTACAACAAACTCTTATCACAGATTAGTCCCAGGTTATGAAGCACCAGTGTATATTGCATGGAGTGCAAGTAATAGATCTGCAATAATTAGAATTCCTTCTCACTTTAGAGGAGAAAAGTATGCCAAGATTAAGAGAATTGAATTCAGAGCTCCTGATCCTTCATCTAATCCATATCTAGTATTTGCAGCAGTTCAAGCAGCAGGATTAGATGGTATCAAAAAGAAGATGGATCCTGGAGATCCAGTTTATGAAGATATTTACAAGATGACTAAGGCCCAGCGAATTGCAAAAGGAATAAGAGATTTACCTGCAACTTTGGGAGAAGCACTTGATGAATTAGAGAGTGATAAAAAATTCTTATCACCAATTTTCTCAAATGAAACACTTGATAAATTAATTGAGGTAGAAAGAGCAGATGACCATGAGGTTTCAATAAGACCTCATCCACATGAATTCTATCTTTATTTTGATATCTAGCCTCTTCCTATTGCACCATACACAAGGAACAATGCAAGTGAAGTTATGACCAAACCTATAATGAGATAGGCTTTCTTGTGCCTTTCAGCAGTAGCTGCTTTATAGATAGAAACAGTTCCTGCAAGACCTACAAAGAGAATTAAAGTTCCTAGAATTACAATATCCCAGCTGCTATGAGTGATTATAGGATAAAACGCTCCAGAAAGCAGTGCAAAGAATGCTATTAGATAGATAAATTTTGCACCGGCTAGAATTTTAGTTCCACCTAACTGCATAGAATTCCTATTTAGAATAGTCAAATAAACCTTTGAGAGAAATGTGGGCTTTTTTAATTACATATCCATTGGTGGCATGCCTCCCATACCACCCATTCCGCCCATGCCTCCCATACCACCCATTCCGCCCATGCCTCCCATTCCTTCAGCTCCTGGCGGTGGTCCTGCAGATTTTGCAGTGGCAATAACATCATCGATTCTTAATATCATTGATGCAGCTTCAGTTGCACATGTAATAATTTGGATCTTGACAGATAATGGTTCAAAGATATCGCTGGCATGCATACTTGCAACTTGACCTTTCATAACATCAATACCTGTCCATTTGTTTCCTTTGAGTTGTTTTGATCGTAATGATGCCAATGTATCAATTGGATCCATTCCAGCGTTTTCAGCAAGTGTAATTGGAATTACTTCTAAAGAATCTGCAAATTTTTCTACCGCAAGTTGTTCTCTACCTTCTAGTGTTTTTGCCCATTCACGCAATTTTGTTGCAGCATAAGTCTCTGGAGCTCCTCCACCTGCTACTATGAATGGTTTTTCCATTACATCTTTTACAACCATTAATGCATCATGAACTGACCTTTCTACTTCATCAACTACTCGTTGAGAACCGCCTCTTAGGAGAAGAGTAACTGCTTTTGGATGTTTACAGCCTTCAACGAAAGTCCATTTATCGGTTTCTACTTTTCTTTCTTCTACTATTTCAGCAGAACCAAGATCTTTTTCAAATAAATCATCAAGATTGCTTATCAATCTAGCTCCTGTTGCTTTTGCAAGTTTTGTCATATCACTTTCTTTTATTCTTCTTACTGTAAGTATTCCTGCTTTTGCAAGATAATGCTGTGCCATGTCATCAATTCCTTTCTGGCAGAATAGAACATTTGCACCTGAAGCAATTACCTTGTCTACCATGTTTTTGATCATTCTTTGCTCTTCATCAAGAAATGATTTCATCTGTTGTGGATTTGTAATGTTTATCTTGGCATCAAACTCGGTTTTGTCTATTTCTAGTGCGTTATTGACTAGTGCAATCTTTGCATTGTCAATTTTCTTTGGCATTCCACTGTGAACGACTTCCTTGTCAAGGATAATTCCTTTGGTAAGAGAAGAGTCCTTGATAGAACCGCCAGCTTTCTTTTCTACTTTAATATCATCAATATCGATTAGATAACCATCACCTTTTTTCTCAGCAACTGCAAGTACAGATTTTACAATCATATCAGCCAAGTTTGCAGAATCTCTTCTGACAAGTTTTGTCTGCATTGATGTTCTTGCGATTCTTTCAAGTACGTCTTTATCAGTTGGAGATACTTTATCGGCAATTTTTTCTAATAGTTCCACTGCTTTTTGGGCAGCTTTTCTATAACCATCAACGACAATTGTTGGATGTACATCTTGTAAAATTAAAGACTCGGCATTTTCTAATAATGCACCTGCAAGAACTACAGCAGAAGTTGTTCCGTCACCCACTTCATTATCAGTTGCTTTTGAGATCTCAACAAGCATTTTTGCAGCTGGGTGTTGAACATCAATTTCTTTTAGAATAGTAGCACCGTCATTTGTAATTGTAACATCACCTAAGGAATCAACAAGCATTTTATCCATTCCTCGTGGACCAAGACTTGAATGAACAATCTCAGCAATCAGTTTTGCTGCAGCAATATTGTTTTTCTGAGCGTCACGACCCTTGGTTTGTTGAGCACCGTCCTTTAGAATAACAACTGGTATACCGCCAGAAGAAGATTGAATAGACATATTTGCAAGAGGTCGATTTTCCCTTATTATGTCTTATGTAGATCAAAAGCATTTACACTTGAAATAGATAATTTTCAACCAATTCTGAACGATGTTTTTAAATTAGGAAAAATGTTCGAACTAGACATGTCTCGTTCTTCACCGCGATCATCTTATGACGAAGTACTTTCTTTGCTCAAAACTCATAATCAGTGGTTTGCAGATTCAATTCCTCTAATTGCAAGTGAGAATGTTACTAGTCCCGCAGTTCGTGAGGCAACAGTTTCTGACTTTGCTAACCGATATGCAGAGGGTTGGCCAGGTGAGCGAGTTTATGCTGGTTGTACCTACATTGATAAAGTAGAATTCAAGTGCATGGAATTAGCAAAAAAATTATTCAAGGCAGAGTTTGTTGATGTAAGACCAATTTCAGGTGTTGTTGCAAATCTAGCTATCTATTCAGCATTTTCAAATCCAGGAGACATAATGCTTGCTCCTTCAATTCCATCAGGTGGTCACATATCTCATGGTAAGAAAGAACATGCAGGTACTGCAGGTCTTGTTCATGGACTAGACATAGAGTTCTATCCATTTGATGCTGAAGAGATGACAATTGATGTTGACAAGACAAAACAAAAAGTACAAGAACTTGAAAAGGCTGGAAGAATTCCTAAATTAGCAATGTTTGGTGGTTCAGTCTTTTTGTTTCCACATCCAGTAAAAGAACTTGCAGATTTTCTAAAAGGTTACAATATGTTTGTCAATTATGATGGTGCACATGTTGCAGGTCTTATTGCAGGTGGACAATTCCAAGATCCTCTAAGAGAAGGCGCAGATGCAATGACAATGAGTACACACAAGACTTTGTTTGGTCCACAGGGTGGAATGATCTGCTCATTTGAAAAATATGGTGAAAGCATCAAAAAGGCAACATTTCCAGGAATGACTAGTAATCATCACTTACATCACATGGCAGGAAAGGCAATTGCTTATGCAGAGATGTTAGAATTTGGCAAAAAATATGCAGTACAGGTAATTAAAAATGCAAAAGCTCTTGCAGAGGCTCTTCACTCATTTGGTTTTTCAGTACTTGGTGAAAAACGTGGATTTACAAAATCTCACCAGATAGTAGTAAATGTACTTTCATTTGGCGATGGTGGAACAATTGAGGCAGATCTTGAAAAAGCAAACATTATCGTTAACAGACAACTCATACCAGGAGATATCAAGGCTGGACGCAATTACTTTCATCCAGGTGGAATGAGACTTGGTGTTGCAGAGTTAACACGTCTTGGTATGAAAGAATCAGATATGGAAGAAGTTGCTGAATTTATCAAAAAGGTTGTAATAGATAAAAAAGACAAGAAAAAGATAGCAACACAGGTTAGGAAATTTAGAAAAGACTTTCAGAAAGTTCGCTATTGCTTTGAAAGCAAGCATGGCGGCTATGACTACATAAAAATTCGTTAGGCAAAATCTGTAAGAATAGATTGATTGCTTTCCTCTTTACCAAAGACTAGTTCTAATTCATCTAAGAGAGAAATTACCCTCCCTCTAAGATATGGGGAAATTGTGTATTTATCGAGCATTCTTTTTGCAAGCTTGAGATATTTTTGTACAGATGGCCTAGTCATGGTCTGAATTAACTTATGTCCACATTCAAGGCATTTTGCAGCAAGGGGAACTCTTCGGTAACTTGCACCACAAGCAGTACATCGAAATGATTGGCTAGAATAGACTCGAAGGTTACCCATGATATCAGGAAGTAGGTGAGTAGTCATCACCATTGAAACTACCTCACTTGGATCAACAGCATTTATGATATCTGCAGTTCTAATTTGCATGTCAAGTTTTTCAAGTAATGAACCAAGTGTGGAATATGCACTTCTTGATTTTGATGTAGTCAGAGTAGAGGTAGGATGTGTAAAATCATGTCCAAGAAATTGTCTTTCTGTCTCTAATCTTGATTTTAGTATCTCGACGTCTTTGATCTCACTTGCTTTATCTCTTCTAAGAGTAGCTTCAAAGAATGAAAGTGGATATGCTTTTACTACCTCAAAGTTATGAGCCTGTCTTTGTACTTCTTGAGGAATTACAATAGGTTGAACAAGCAATGGTGCATCCATCAGTCCACCTATTCTATCAGACAAGAACAATCTTGAGAAATTAAGTAGACTATCCATTAGTAACATGATAGAATCTGCATCACCATCTGCATCACGTCTTTTTGCAGAATGCCATACCGCAGTTCCAAGACATACTTGTGTATTGGTATATCCAATAATTCTACCCACTATACCAACTGATGTATGTGGTGCAAGACCGATTATGAGATGTCCTACTAGATCATCAGTACTTTTGACATTGTAAAATGGTAGACGTCCAAAAAGCTTTGAAAGTTCTCTATCAATATACTGACAGACAAAAACAAGACTATCACCACATTCTTTTGGAATTACAACATCTTGTACCCTAAGTTCAACAAGTTGATCAGAGCTTTCAAGTGGTTTTCCGTTTGTATCATGTGTATATCCTAATTCTACTAGTCTTTGCGGAGTGGTTCCAATCCAAGAAGGTTTGAAGTGTGATAGAGGAGCGTTTGTTGTATCAAATCTAATTGTTCCATCTTTGAAGACATTAAGCCCAAGGCTTTGCCTTATCAGACCCTTTTCAAGTGGTTCAGGTACCCTGTCTTGGTTTATGAGCTCCTTTACGCCTTTGAATGGCTCTTGGGCTCTAAATCCAGTTCTTTCTTGTGCAGCAATCAAGAGATCTTTGAGAGGAAATGAACGGTATGAATGACCATATGCTCGTGATTTACATTTTGCACAATAATTGGTATTAAGTTCATCTCTACATTTTTTACATATGAAAATTGTGCTTGTTTTTGTTTTACATTTGGGACATGCTATGCTAATAGTAGGAACATTACAATTTTTGCAAAATCTATTGTATATGTTACAGTAAAAGTCTGGCTGTTTTGCAGCCTTTAGCAAATCGCGTGATGCCCCTCCCTTGTTTCCAACTGGAAATAGAGTATGAACAGGAGGTTTCATCTTTCTTAGTGCAGCTTTCTCAGGCCTTCCAACTCTTACTCCAATAGATGTTGAAAATTTATTTGGAATTCGTATTCCAGATGATTGAGTTATGATTTGTGGAACGGTAAGATCCTTCTCAAGTTGAATTGGCTTTCTAAATAACAAATAGAAAAATATCTTGGCTTCTATGTTTTTTAAAAGTAGAGTGTCGCCAGCAACTTCATGTGGAACACCAAGTTTTTCTAGAATATCTTTGGCATCAATTGGATAAATGATAAGGTCAGATTCAAATTTAATTGGTTTTAGAATTTTTTCAAATTCATCAATTGTGATTTGATCCCAATAGTAGAGATATTGTGGATGAAGGCCAATACCAAAATTTAATGATATCCTAAATGCTTCTTCCAGATCTGGTATCTTGTTTACATAGCTTAGAAGTTCAGTATCATTTGGTTCGTATTTGGTTACTTTGTCTAGTAGTTCTTGGGCCCAAAATTCTTCCACATATCCAGTTGGTACAAGCTCGGCATTATTTTCTAGAAAATCGCCATAGCTAATCAAAATGTCACCAAGATGCAAAATTTTTGCAATCTGTGGTTTGAGATGAATTCCGTGAGCAGTGTCTTTAATTTTTACAACATTACCGTTAGTTAGCCTCACAATTGGTGTATCAATAGAATCTACAAAGGCTACAGTAGAGGCTTTTCCAGGAACATCAAGTTTAATCTGGGTTCCAACAGTTATGGCATGATCTAGTATCTCTGCAACTACGGGATGGATGCCAATTGAGGCAAATCCAGTATTGCATGAACGGCCATATCTTAACCTAAATCCCCCAAGCTTCTTAGGCATGGAAAGAACGGATCTTCCTGTAATCACTTCTCTCATACGATGAGCTGCTGCATCTGCATCACCTGTCTGGATTGCCCCTTTCAGGTCTTTGAGCCAGTCCCAACCATCAAGTTTGTACAATTCTATGAGTTTGAGTAGTTTACGAGATCTTCCAATCAGACCATCATTTAGTACACGAAGGGCTCCGCCTCTTACCCTATTGGTACCTATTCTTACCATATTTCTATGACTTACAATTTCTACAAGGTCAGTATCTACGCCATCAAGTTCAACTGGAAGATTTGAGATAACACTTACTACATCTTGATCAGGAACATGAAATTGAAAACTTCCAACTTCTCTTTCGTATACCCTTAATTCCTCTACAAATCGTCCGGTCTCATCATCAAATGAGTTTGCCTTGTATTTTCCAAGTCCAGCTATCTTTCGTACATGATCTGCAATTAACATTGTAGCTGCTGCCTCTGTACCTCCTGCTGACCTGATAGGACCTGCAAATGATACAGAGAGGTATTCAGAACCGTCTGCATTTTTCTTGATCTTAACCTCGCTTATTCCCTGAAGAGGAGCAATGGTAACACCTTCGGTAACGATAGCAAGAGCCACACGTACGGCAAGATCAAGTTTTGTCTGGAGATCTGTATCTGGTCCAGAATATTTGCCCTGTGCAATATCCTCTGCAAGTTTTAGAGCAGCTAATTCCTTTGGAGTATTTTGAATAAGGGCCCGTAGATTATCAGTTACATCAATGTCGTGCATTTTGGATACACGGTCTGCAAGATCAAAAGCAATCTTTGGTTCTACCATACCAGAAGAATCTGCAAGTGTTGCCTTGGCAGAAGCGGCTTGTCCAAAGATAGTAAAAACTTCTTCAGATATTTTTGTATAATAATCAAAATAGTCTCGAGGCATTGGGACCTCTTTGAGTCTCAATGCTAGGTTCTCTGACATGTTATTTCCTTACAGATTGGATGGCTTTTACGATATCGGAAATGGTCTTAAAACTTCCCTCCTTCTCAAGTAAAGTACCAATTACTATAGCATCTGCACCTGCCTTGGCAATCTCTTCAGCAGTTTCTGGGCTACGAATGCCTCCTCCTACAATTAGAAATCCTTTGAAAAGCTTCCTTACAGCTGCAACCATCTCAGGTTTTACATTAGATTTGGCTCCAGAGCCTGCTTCAAGATATACAAATCGCATTCCCATGAATTGAGCAGAGAGAGCATACATGACTGCTAAACTTGGCTTGTCAAATGGAATTGTTCTTACTGAACCTACATGCCAAACTGTGGTTCCTTCACCAATAATGATATAGGCTGTAGGAAGTGCCTCAAGGCCAAATTTTAGAACACTTGGTGCCCCCAAGGCTTGTGCCTGTGAGATAAAGTATGGATTATCCGAGTTTAAAAGCGAGTTAAAAAGTATTGCATCTGCACCAGGAACTACACCTGTAACATTTCCAGGAAAGAGAATTACAGGAATTTTGACTGCTTTTTTGATACTAGCTACTGTCTCAGTCATGGTGAGTTGATCAGTAGCTGATGAACCACCAACTAGAACTGCTGATGCGCCATTCTTTTCAGCCTCCATTGCTAGAGTAGAAGCTGAATGTCCTGTAGAGTTTTCAGAATCAATCAATACAAAGAGTAGTGTTCCCTTTTTCTTTCTAGTAGCATGAAGATATTCTTCTGTCTTTTGCATATGCAATGGTTGAATATCTATTGATTAAAAGTTTAATTGAATAAAGTTATACAGATTTGTATAACTATGAGCAAACCCTCTGATGATAATTTTAGTAATATTATTAGGCAAATTATAAAAAAATCACTATTTACTGAGAGACAAATTGAAATTATTTTAAAACGTAAGAACCTTGCAGACTCGCAGTTTACTATCAGTAAAGGGGCATTTTATCGACAAGTAAGCCAATCTAGGGACAAGTTAACTTCTCTATGCTATTCATGGATACTTCTTAGAGGTCTAGGCGTGCTTAGTTCTGATGATATGGATGTGATAAATCGCCTCTCTGAGCAAATCTCTGTGATAAAAAGTAGTGATGTTTTTCCTGAACGTGAGGAAGAAGTCATGGTTGTGATACAAGAGTCTACTAAATCGAACATGCAAGTTGTAATTTAGGTTCAAAAATAGGAATAATCCATAAAGCGGTTGTGATATGTTGTGATAAAATATGTTTGATATTGATATGTAAGATGTAAAATAATTTTACTCAAATATGATAAATCACATCATCTGACGTTACATCGTGATGTTAGTAGATATCCCAGATGTAGGAGTGATTTTAGGCGTATTTGCTTCTTTTATTGGTGGACTTGTGGCAGTTACAATATACAACAAGGTAAAGCCTCGATTAATGCCAGAGTCAGAAAATGCAAAAATTCTAACAGAGCGTCTACAATATTATGAAAATTTACTAATAGATATGAAAATTCGTTTAGATTCATTAGAAATGACACCAGAGCCACAGGAAAATCCTCAGGCACAAATTCCAAAGCAAAAGGAGCAAAAAATACAACAAGATCCTATAGTGGTCAAAGAAGAGAAACCAAAGGAAAGAATACAGAATATGCAGTATGGTAATGCTACTGAACACGTCCTACGATTAATCACAGAAAAACCAATGACATCACGTGACATCCAGGTCACAATAGGAAGGACTAGAGAACACACATCACGTATGTTAAAGAAGTTATTTGAGGACGGTTTGGTTGAAAGAGACATGTCAACAAAACCCTTTACTTATAAAATAACTGAGAAAGGCCTTACAAGGATAGGGGTCGTAAAGATGGTCTCGGCTCAATAATTTTTAGGATATCAATAGTTAGCAGATCAGGAAATTAGATTTTCATCCCAAGTAATTTTTGGTTGATTTGGTGATCAGACCCTTGATTTTTTGTCAAAGTTATAGAAAATCATTATAATTTAATAATTATAATTAATAGTAAATTCTTAAATTATTGTTCTTATAATGTAATAACATGTCTAATGAGCAATTAATCAAAATTACTACTGCAGGAACGATTTCCATCCCAAAGGACTTTAGAAAGTTTCTGGAACTCCAAAAGGGAGATTATGTCAAAATAACTATCGATGGCGACCACCTAGTGGTCAAAAAGGTAGTAATCTCCTAAGTCGTACTCTTTTCCCTCTGGGCTATCTTTAGTATCTGGTAGGCCCATTCTTTTCCCTGTCTCTCCCTTACTACCTTACCCTTTACGGCAAATCTAGAGAGATATGTGGAGATTACACTTAGTTTGATTGGTTCTGTGTATTCATCCTCATATTTTTCCAAGATCATAGATGATGTGAACTTGCCTATTGGGAAATTCTTGTCTACAATATGCCATATCTTGGCTCCTATGGAATCTAACTGAGCAGCCGTTTCTGGCTCTTCTATATTTATCAAATTCATTAATTCAAATATCTTTAGCATCTTCTCACGTGTAACATTACCTTCTAAGCTAAAGTTGTACTTGGCACCGTCCGAATCTTCCAAGTCTATTCTTATTCTTTTTCGAGCCATTGGGATCGATCTGGTTCACTGTTAACACTTGAACAGATCATAGAAGATTTGTTAACACCTAGGTTTGTTAACATTCACTGCCTAGGCCACGCCTGACTGTTATTATCATCTTCACAGGCTCTTTGAGGCTTATATCCAAATAACCCTAGATTTCATGCCTAGAGTGGAAACAAGGGGGTTGCCTTTTGGATGTTAACAATGTTAAGGGCCATCTTCACGCCTGGACTGGAAATAAAGGGGTCATTTTGGCCTTTTCAAGTAAAAAATTAACAGAATGTTCACTGGTTGTTAACATCATCTTAGGATTACCCACACACCTATACTTCCACTCTGAACTTTATTTAAAAAATTTTTTAATGAAAATAATAATAAAAATAATTAATGATATACTAAATTTGGTTTAGTTATTCAATTCTAATTTGATTAATAGGTAGAATCATTATGTATACAGAGAAGAAACAATGGTGTGTGGGTCATTGACAAAAGATCCGATTGATAAATTATTAGATGATGCTGAAAGTGGCAAGTCATTATTCAAAAATCGTGAAGTCCTACATTATTCATTTATTCCTGATATTATATTACATCGAGAAGAAGAACAAAAAAAGGTCACCCAATCACTATTACCTCTATTAAAAAAATCACGTCCATCAAACTTGCTAGTTTATGGAAAACCAGGGACAGGTAAAACCCTAGTAGTAAAAAAAGTCCTGGGTAAAATACAAGAACGAGTAAAGGATAACTCTTTTCCAATTCACCTACTTTATGCAAATGCAAAAGAAGAGACTACACTTTATGGATTACTAGTAAAACTTGGAAGACAGTTGGGTCTTACATCTCAAAAAGAGTTACCTTCCACAGGGCTTTCAATTAGTGAAGTATTCAACCGTATTATTTCAGCAATAGAAAAAGATGGTCTGAATACAGTATTTGTAGTAGATGAGATAGATTATCTTGTAGAACTTGTATCTAAATCAGGCAAAGATGTATTCTATTCGTTAACAAGGGCTAATGAGAGGCTAAAAAAAGGCACATTGACACTAATAGGAATCTCTAATGATCTTACATTTAAGGAACGACTAGATCCTAGAGTTTTGAGCAGCCTAAGTGAGGAAGAGGTAGTCTTTACCAATTATACAGTTGGTCAGATCAAAGAAATTCTAGAAGAGCGCATCAAGGCTGGCTTTATACCTAATTCTGTAGAGCAGGCAGCAGTTAACCTCTGTTCGGCCATGTCTGGGCAGGAACATGGTGATGCAAGAAGAGCCATAGACCTGTTAAGAGTGGCAGGTGAGATAGCCGAACGTGAACAATCTGATACAGTAAAGGAAGATCACATACGACGAGCCTCCCTTAAGATGGAAGAAGACAAGGAGACTACAGCACTAAATTCATACCCATTACATGAAAAATTGCTAATATTGGGAGTAATGAAAGCAGGTGGAAATACTACAGGTGAGATATATCATTCATACAAAAACCTCTGTAAAATTACAAGACAAAAAGAACTTACCCAACGTAGAATTACACAAATGCTAAGTGAGATAGAGATGACCGGACTGATTACAGGAAAAATTGTTCATCAAGGTATGCATGGACGAACAAAAAAATACAATCTTACATTAAATGCTGATACTGTAAAAAAAGCGTTCAAAGAAGATCTAACTTTGGAAGATATTTTGTAATCTTAGCTAGAATTTTCAGTAAAGTCTTTTGTAAAAACCTTCATTGTAGCAAGATTTACAATAATAGCTATTCCAGGTGTTGGACTAATTCCAACACTTGCCTGAAATGGAGTCTGACTTTGCCACGCACCAGAGTTTACAATCAAAGTTCCTTTGTACATGTCAAGATCAACAACATGTATGTGTCCAGAATGATAGATATCTGGAACATCAGATATTACCATTAAATCCTCTAATTCTGGTGCGATTGGTGTCCTCTTGCCATATATTGGACTCAAATGTCTAGTCTTGAGCAAAACTCGCATGGCTTTTGCTGGCTGCGCATAACTTAACCCTGGAGTGCTACCTACAACATCATCAAGGCTTTGTCCATGAAACATCAAAATCTTAACCCCATTTAACTCAAGCATTGAAGGATTGCCTAACATGAAAAAGTTCTCTCTATTCCAAAGATGCATGTTATGTTTTTCTGGAATTGCTGGCTGTGGAAGAGGCTCTTCTTCCAGGGTCATGGTTTCCAGGAATGATGAATACCTTGATGTGTTTTGGAATCTTGTCTAAAAGCTCGGTAGCCTTTGCCATCTGCTCGTTGACATCTAACAGCAAGAGTTCCTTGTCCTGATTGGGAAAAATACCAATTCCATCAATTATGTCTCCGCCGACTAGGACAAACCTGACTTTTCTTGCTATTGGATCAGGACTTGAAAGCCATGAAACAAACTCTGTAAACTCTTTTTCCATAAAGAACTTACTGCCTACGTGTAAATCAGAGATCAAAACAGCATAGGTTTCAGTCTTTGAGCGATTTGCTATATGTTCAGGTATGTCAGGAACTAGAATCTCTTTTACAAAAAATCCTCCATTTTTTCCACTTGCAATTGATATCATCACAAACTGGTCAATTAGCAAAGAATTTGCAGTTTCTTGTATCTCCTTATTGAAAATTAAGAGTTCTATAGAGCCTGTTGGATCATCAATGACTAGTTTTGTCACATCTCTGTCTATTCTTCTATCCATCAACAGCCCTGCAATGTAGGTCTCTTCATCCAATTTGCCATTAGTCACGTTTGAAATTGGAGTCAGTTTCTTTGACTGTGCACGCTGCATCATAATTTTGAGCAGTTTTGAATATCTACTCCGAAATAATGCAGTAAAACCATCAATTCCTTCTGCAGATGTGACCTTTTTTGTAGGATCAAACAAAATAACATGATCATTTTCAATACTGTCATCTATTTCCGATTCTACAAACATCTTAAGATCACTTTGATTAATCAAAAACATATTTTGTTTAGATTTTTCTCGTACAACTTGTTTGATTATATTTTGAAGTTCTTTTACATCGATCTTTTCTAGTATCTTAAACGCATCAGGATGAATCTGAAATCCTTTACTTAGTGCATAAGTTATAGCAGATGAGACCTCTTCTTTCAACAAGGTCTCATAATCCAACTTTTAATTAAATCTGTGCCAACCGCCAAACCTCAAATATAGTTCTCTTAAAAAAGAATTATTGTTTAGAAATAGAAGAATTCTGGTATTTTTAATTTTTATCGGAATTTTCTCATTATCTTATTCAATTGGGAGTGTAAGCAAAATATCTGATGAAGACTCGAAATCATTTCTTAAAGATTTTCAAAAAGTAGTTCAAGGAATTGATGCCATAGGAATTTTTGAACATAATGCATCTGTTGCATTGCCAATGTTTATTCCAGGTTTTGGTCTTGCTTGGGGAGCATTTGCAGCTTGGTCTACAGGAGTTGCCTTTGAAGCTCTGGTAACCACAACTCCGGCACTAGCAAAAATTCCTCCATTAGCACTGATTTACCTGTCCCCCTTTGGTGTAATGGAGCTTGTCGCATATTCACTTGGAATGTCAAGAAGCTTTTTGCTGATAAATACTATAATCCGAAGAAAACCTCTAAAAAATGAACTCAGACAGACTGGTATAGAAATAGGAATTGCCTTGGCTCTCTTACTTGCGGGTGGATTCATTGAATATGCCATGATTCAACAATTTGGTTCAAGCATTAGTCCTTCAAAATCTAGTTTGTAAAAACAATCAATCGGGAATTGCCTAATTGTGTGATAAATTATACCCAGTAATTAAATATGCAACGAGAGATTAGCTAGTCTAATGAAGAATGTATTCCTCCTTCTAATGGTAATTACAGGACTTACTACTGTACTATTGTTACCTAATGCATATTCTGATTTTTCTCCAAATGACAAATACGTAATCAAGGCCACAGGATATCTTTCAGGTAACCAAACCATTCTTGACTCTAATATGGCATTACAACTTACAATAGGACCCATGAATGGTACTACGATACAATCTACTCTTGATACAGGTCTTGTTACTATAGCACATGTTCATTATCTTAATTCAGGAGTTTGGCAAACCCCAATCTTACGGGATGGGAAATATTTTGTAATTAAAGGAGATGCACAGGATCAAAATGGAAATGTAATTCATCTAAATTTGTTTGGAAGAATCATTAGTAATGATCAAGAGGGTTCCATCTATACCATAACAGGTAAGATAACTGGTTCTGAAACTATGAAAGTAAGCTTTAGTGCCGAAATGATATCTAATATCGAATCTACAACACTATCAACAATTCCTACTACACAAACTATGCCAGGACAACAATCATCTTCAAACACAGTAGGTATAAGCATTGTATATCATGGATCAGATCCAAATAATCAAGTTCACTTTAACCCATCAAGTATACAGGTAGCTCCTGGCACTACAATAATTTGGACTAACAATGATGTTGTACCTCATAGAATAATGAGTGGCATAGCTTCAGCAACCATTGGAAACCAATCAACTCCAGTATTTACCCCAGATGGTAAAATTGATAGTGGAATTTTAGCTCCACAACAATCATTTCAATATACAATAACTGCTTTTAATACTACTAGTAGACTATCTCAAAAAATTGCACAGATCTATAATATTCCTCAATCTCAAACACTAGGCGATATTACTTTCTTTGATCCCTACCTATCCCTTTATGGTAGGAGTGATATCACCCTTAACTCCAACTTCATCTTCTCAAGCAAGTATAGTTCAGATGAATATAGTTCAGGGTGCATCTAATCAAAATAATGTACAATTTTTATCACCTTCATCACTTCGAGTAACCTCTGGAACAACATTAGAATTTACAAACAATGATTCTATTGCACATGAATTAGAAACTGGTCAAATACTAGGTGCAGCTCAAGGTGGAACTAGGGGAGGAACTGCTGCTGTAAACCAACCTCGGTTTACTCCAGATGGAGTATTTGATACTGGTATAATTGCTCCAGGACAATTCTATATAGTCTACAATTTCAAAAACTGGCACTTTGAATATTTTTGATCCTTCATTTACTTGGATAAATGGAGAAATTGTTGTGTCATCCACCCCAATTACTTTGGCACCTCCAGTTCAGATTAGTATAACTTTAGGTTCATCATTATCAAAGGGTACGGCTACACAACAACAATCTAATCAATACAATTCATACTATTATCCAGATACTGTACAAGTAGTTCCTGGTACTCCAATCATTTGGACCAACAATGATTCTATAGCACACACAATTCTTAGTGGAGTAAGTACACAGACTAATACCAATCCGTTTACACCTGACGGAAAGATTGTAAGTGGCCCAATTGCTCCAGGTCAAACATATACAGCAATAATAAACGATACTGGAATAATCCGATTTTATGATCCACAATATACCTGGATGAATGGAGTGATAATTTCTATGCCTCACACACAATCATATGTAATTGGTGCATCTACACCTAATCTTCGTTAAATTATTTGAAATTAATGTAAGATTCTAATTTTGTCTGATCAAAGACCATTACAGAAAGATCAGAGAACTGTCTTCCTTCCAAATCTTTTACTTTGCCAATAAAATGTGTCTCTTTATCAGTAGTTAAAAACTCAAAGACATGTACTTTCATATTTACAGTGTCAAAACCATGATCTTTCAAGTAAGTTGCTATTTCTGACTGCATAAAATGCTTTGAAGGCTCTTTTGGCCAGGGCCTAGGTACAAGTATGACACTAAACCCATCAATTAGCGCCTTTTGAAGCTCAAGTTTCTTCTCCTCTATACTTGTAGAGATGTGCATTGTAATGACCTTGCTTTTGTCAATTGGTACTCTTGCCTTTGATGCGGCTACTTGAATAGAACTAATTCCTGGAATAATTTGTACATCTCCAAATATCTCAATTAATCTATCAACTACTTCGGATTCTGAGAAATTCACATCTCCTGTAAAAGGAATTACGCATGTCTTGTTACCTAGAGTCTTTGAGACTTTTTGATATGCATCCTCTTGGTCTTTCATGGTAACTTCATGAATCTCTTTATTTTTCAAAAATGCCTCTATTGTATTTAGAGTGTACTTGTAGCCAATCACAATATCAGAATTTAATACTATTTCCTTTACTATTTCAGTCACATATTTTGGCGATCCTGGTCCAACGCCTACTGCAAAAACCTTACCCACAAGTGCAGTTTTTTAATCTTCAATATATTTCACTAATGTTACACTTGATTTACTAGAAATTATCTAAAATAAAAAATACAAGATACGGTTATTCTTTAGTTGTATCTGGTTTTGTTGTATTTGTTTGTGGTTGTATTTTTGGTGAAGACTTGTTTTTCTTACTTCTTATATAAAATACGACAGCAACGGCTGCAGCTGCAATTATGCCTGCAATAATCAGTGTTGTTTTCATGAGAAATAGCAAGTTTGAGTTGTATTAAGTCATTGTAATTTTTACCAGACGTCATCAATTCCTTTCTGGCAGAATAGAACATTTGAGCGAAAGATAAAATATGCTCTTTTATAGAATCTAGGATATGAAGAAAGAGTATATTGTCACACGAATAGATGCATCACCAGATGGATCTCCATATGTGATACTCTCACTTTCTACATCCAAAGATTTCAGAGAACAAAGTACGCCAGCATCACCTTTTGGTGCAGGAGGAGTAATGGGCTTTACAAATATGGATGATATGGTAAAAAACCTCAACAAGATGATGACTGGAGGAGGTATGGGGCAGCCTGGTAACGTCACTTCAATCAAGCTTGATATGCACGAATACAAAGAACTAAACCTTGGAGTAGGAGACAAAGTCTTCCTAGAAGTAACAAAAGCAGAATCTATTGGCGTTTAAAAGATTATTCCAGTTATTATTAACGAGAGATCTCTCTTCTTAGAATTTGATATGCTTTTGCAGCATCCTTTTCATGCAAGACTGCAACTATATGGTCTTGTCCGAAGAACGCATTAAAAAGCTCGATTCCATTATCATGTAAAATCTCTGATACGTACGAAACTACCTCCGAACTGTGCTCATTTTCAGGAATATGTATGGTTATTTTTGCTAGTCCAGCTTGTGAGGAATTTCTATGTGATGATAAAGATTCTAAAATTTTTCTTACATCACTTATGTCCTCTGTTAAAAATCTAAACGAGTCAGTAGACCTAAAAAATTCGTAATCTGGATCAATTCTCATAAATCTATCCATTAAATCTACAGCATCTTTCATTTCAAAATCATCTGAGAAAAATTTTATGTCAACAATTCCATCAGTCAGAGAAAGTCTTGCATTTTTTAATACTGTTTCATTTTGCATCTCGTCTTTTTTTTCAAAAGAATCAGCATATCTTTTGATTGCAACTACAATTGTATTGGGATTTACTGGTCCTCCTGCATATGACTCGACTTCTTTTTGGAGTTTTATTGCAAGTGATGTATAATTTATCAAACCCATCTTGATGCAATCATAAATAGATCTATTTTTTGTAATTATCTCTCTAACTGCATCAGGAACAGAAAGATTTGGAGTTCGCATGATGATATATGATACTGTTAATTATATTAATTTATGTAATTATATGATCCATTAATTCATAATATTTATATAATGTCATATCTATTACACTATATGCATAACTATGACATAACTGACTGGGATGGGTTTGACAATCTCTTCCAAAAAATGATGCAGCCTTTTAGAAGACTAGATACAATTTGGGACGACATGAAAAGTTCTGATAACACACAGACATTTGGTCCTTACTACTATGGTTATTCAATGACTGTAGGACCTGACGGAAAACCTGTGGTTAAGGAATATGGAAATGTTAGACCAGGTCTACTTCCAACATCTGAGATAAGAGAACCATTTGTAGATGTTATTGTAGATAAAAAAGAGAAGATTCTCAAAATTGTAGCAGAGATGCCTGGAGTAGAAAAAAATGACATCAAGATCGAAGTCATAGGACGTACTGTAAATCTTGATGCAGAAAATGGTGATAAAAAATATCACACAAAAATCCCAATAAAACAAAAGGTTGACGAAGATTCTGTAAAGGCAACATATTCTAACGGAATATTGGAAGTAAAGTTCAGACTCGATGAAGAGGATCGACCGCAAGGAAAGAGGGTGACGGTCGAATGACTTTATTTTTTTTGGTGATAAAATTATGAGCGAAATTACATTAAAAATTGCAGAAGCTGCACAAAGACATGTCGGAAAAGGAATAGCTGTTGTAGATCCAAAAATTGTTGAAGATAATGGATGGGAGACTGGCCAAATTCTTGAACTAGTTGGAAATAGAAAAAGTCATGTCAAACTCTGGTCTGGTTCTACTACTGATTACGGAACTGGAATTATCAAAATAGATGGAATTACACGTCATAACATAGGAGCAGGAATTGGTGAAAAGATTACTGTAAAAACAGTTGATGCTGAAGAAGCTGAGCAGATTACTCTTTCACCTATTGAAAAACTAGGTGAAGAAGGACTCCAAGAGTATATGCAAACATACTACATGGGTCATGTGCTAACCTCTGGTGATACACTAATTGTAACTACACAGATGGGTGGAAAGACACAACTTGTTGTTAGTACTACCAAACCGTCTTCAAAACCTGTCATAATATCAGAGCAGACCGAGTTCAAGTTAGGTCCAATGACTAAAGCCATTGATAATTCTATTCCAAGAATAACATATGATGATCTTGGCGGACTAAGAAATGAAGTTCAAAAGATACGAGAAATGGTAGAACTTCCAATGCGACACCCAGAGCTATTTGAAAAACTGGGAGTTGAGGCACCAAAAGGTGTATTGCTTTATGGGCCACCTGGAACAGGAAAGACATTACTAGCAAAGGCAGTGGCAGGAGAAACCAATTCACACTTTACTTCTCTTAGCGGTCCTGAAATTATTGGAAAATTCTATGGAGAAAGTGAAGAGAGATTACGTGATATATTCAAACAAGCAGAGGAAAATGCTCCAAGTATAATATTCATTGATGAAATTGACTCGATAGCTCCAAAGAGGGAAGAAGTAACCGGAGAGGTAGAAAAAAGAATTGTATCACAGCTTCTAACTTTAATGGATGGAATGAAATCAAGAGGTAAAGTAATTGTAATTGCAGCAACAAACAGACCAGATTCAATAGATCCGGCATTACGAAGACCAGGGAGATTTGATCGTGAAATAGAGATTGGAATCCCAGATCAGCAAGGAAGACGAGAGATACTAAATATTCATACAAGAGGCATGCCAATTGAAGAAAAAGTAAACTTGGATCAGATTGCAAGAGTAACTCATGGATTTGTAGGAGCTGATTTGGAAGTGCTTGCAAAAGAAGCTGCCATGAGATCTCTTCGAAAAATTCTACCTGATTTAGATCTAGAAGCAGAAAAAATTCCAGCAGAAATTCTCCAAAAAATTATCATTACAGATAACGATTTCAAAGAAGCACTAAAAGATGTTAAACCATCAGCATTACGAGAAGTTCTAGTTCAGATACCAGATGTATCATGGGAAGATGTTGGTGGCTTGGAATCTCTAAAAGAGGAACTCTATGAAGCAGTAGAATGGCCACTTAAACACAAAGAAGCCTTTGAGTATACTGACGTTGCAACTCCTAAGGGAATATTACTATACGGACCACCTGGAACCGGAAAGACACTGATTGCAAAGGCAGTCGCACATACTACTGAATCTAATTTTATTAGTATCAAAGGTCCTGAATTGCTCTCAAAATGGGTTGGTGAGTCTGAAAAAGGAGTTCGTGAAATTTTTAGAAAGGCACGTCAAGCTGCTCCATGTATAATATTTCTTGATGAACTTGATTCGTTAGCTCCAAGCAGAAGCTCGGGAAGTTCTGACTCTAATGTTACAGAAAGAGTAGTGTCTCAATTACTAACTGAAATAGATGGTCTTGAGGAATTACATGATGTATTAATTATTGGTGCAACTAACAGAGTAGATCTTATCGACAGTGCATTACTAAGACCTGGAAGATTTGACAGAATTATTGAGGTACCATTACCAGATACAAAAGGACGTGAAAACATATTCAAAATACATACAAGAAAGAAACCTCTTGCAGAAGGTATCGACTTTACAAAGCTAGTACAGCTGACTAATGGCTTTAGTGGTGCAGAAATAGAAGGATTGTGCAATAGAGCTGCAATGAGTTCCATAAGACGATATGTAGACAAGAAAGAGAAAAATGTAAAATCAATCAAGATAACTCAGGAAGACTTGGAAAATGCAATACAGAAGATGCGACCACTTGCTCCAAAACCAATAGCAACACCAGCAATTATATGATAAATTGAGTAATGTATAATGACGGCAAAGGAAGCAATTCTCTACCAAAAATTACCTAATGACAAGGTTCGATGTACAGCATGTGCTAGATACTGCGAAATTGGAAAAAATCAGATTGGCTTATGTGGAATTAGAGCAAATAACAATGGAAGACTAGATCTTCTTGCGTATGGTAAAGTAATAGCTGGTCATGTAGATCCAATTGAAAAAAAACCTGTAACTCACTATATGCCTGGTACTAGTATATTTTCTATTGCTACAACTGGCTGTAATTGGTTATGCAAATACTGTCAAAATTATGACATTAGTCAACGAAGAAAAATAGAAGGAACTGATATGACACCTCAAGAAGTAGTTGATTCAGCAAAACAGTCAGGTGCTGATGGAATTGCGTATACTTACAATGAGCCATCTGTATTTATCGAGTTTGCACGAGACTGTGGAGTAATTGCAAGAAAGAATGGACTGTTTAACATATTTGTCTCAAATGGTTATGATACTCCTGAGACAGTAAACATGATGAACGAATTTCTTGATTGTATCACAGTAGATTTTAAGGGAAATGCAGAACCTCAATTTTCACGAAAATATATTGGAATTCCTGATCCTCAACCAATATTTGATACCCTGAAGGAAATTAACGACAAAACAAAGATTCACGTGGAAATAACTGACTTGGTAGTGCCACAAGTTGGTGATAATTTAGAATATGCCAAAAAGTTATGTAAATTCATCTATGACGAGTTTGGTCCTGATATGCCAATTCATTTTCTTAGATTTCATCCAGATTACAAAATGATGGACTTTGAGTCAACACCAATACCTACACTTGAGAGGCATTATGAAATTGCCAAGGAAATTGGACTCAATTATGCCTATTTGGGAAATGTTCCAGGTCATCATCTTGAAAACACATACTGTCCTCAATGCAAGAAAATTGTAGTCAAAAGATATGGTTTTGATATCCAAGGATGGTATATTGATGATAAAAATAACTGTAAATTTTGTGGTAATAGAATAGCAATTGAAGGAAAACTTTCTGAAAAATATAAACAAAATAGATTCCAATTTGTTCTTTAGAATAAAAATTCAATATCACAAAATCAATTTTAGAATTCTAGTCAAAGGTTAAATATCGTATAACTCGAATTAAGACATGCCAACTACTTACATTTTGATTAATTCCGATCTGGGCTCTGATGTTGAGATAATTCAAAAAATAAAACAGATACTAAACAGCGAAAACGATATCCAATATGAGGTACAAGGGGTGTACGGTGTATACGACATTATAGTCAAGATTACAGCCGATTCGATGGATCTCCTAAGAAGTATAATTACAAATAAGATTAGAAAGATAGACAAGGTTTACTCTACCTTGACTATGATGGTAATTGAAGAGCAAGAAAGGTAACTAGATTCTTTTTATTGCATCAACTATCGTATGAATTTCTGATTCTGTATTGAAAAAATGAGGCGAAGCCCTTACAATCTTTTTAGTAAAAATATCTCTTACCGCAAGTATCATGTTTTGTTTCTCTAACTTTGCTACCAAGTCCTTTGGATCTTTATCCTGAATAGAAAAAGAGACTATGCTTGTACGTTTTTCTTCCTCCTCTGGTCCATACAGAGTTGCACCATTAATTTTTGAAATCTCCTCACGTAATAAATTGGCAAGCATAATATTTCTCTCTCTGATGGTTTTCATTCCTATTTTTTTTAAATAATTCAACGATGCCTCAAGACATGCAACCCCTGACCAGTTACGAAAGCCTGCCTGAAATCTAGCAGGCATTTCTTTATGTATAATTTTATTTTCATGAAATATTGCAGACTCTCCTCCAACCTGAAGTGGTTCAATAAGTTCACTTGAATTTCTTCTACAAAAGAAGATCCCCATTCCCATTGGACCGCACAACCACTTGGAACCATTAAAAGACATAAAATTACAATTAATTTTGTTTACATCTACATCTTCAATAGATCCAACTGTTTGTACTGCATCAACAAAATATGGTATGTTCTTTTCAGAAAGAATCTTACCAATTTCTTCAACGGGAAGTATTGCACCGGTATTAAACAATGCATGACTCAATACAACTAATCCTGTTTTTTCATCTATTATTTTCTTAAAAGAATCAAGTTCAAAATATCCTATTTCATCTACAGATAAATTTCTCAACTCAGCTCTCTGTCCAGCTCTTACCCATGCATAATGATTAGCTGGGTGTTCATGCGTTGAGCCACGTATTACAATATTGGAATTTGGATTCAATTTCAATCCATTTGCTACAAGATTTATTCCATCAGTTACACTCTGAGTAAGTATTACCTCCTCTGATTTACATTTGATTAATTCTGAAATTTCCTTACGTACATTCACTAGTCTTTCTCTTACATAATTATCAGAAGCCTCAGAGTCAGGACCAAGTTCGTTATACTTTACTAGAAAATCACTCATTGCTGATATGCTTGATCTTGGCATTCTGGAAGCAGAGGCATTATTGAGGTAAATTTTCTCTTTGTATTGAAAATCTTGCGAATAATCTAAATTCATTATTATATTACAATCTACTAGTATTTTTGTTGTTTAAAAATCCTAATGGTGATCTTAACTCATCTAATCTAAATTTGCAGACAATACTAGATCAGGATCTTATTAATTCTGTATTTTACTCTGATCCATTTTTGAAAGCAGGCTTTATCTCCAAGTTAGTCCAAGATACAAAACTTCAAGTCTTATACTTGGATCTTGATCTGTTATATAGTGGATATGTTGTCTCTGGAATACTTCCTACAAATGAAAATATAAGTTTGTTTCAACCTACTACTGAAAATTTGTATCAAATACTCAAAGAGATCCTAGTAAAAGCGAGTATGTTACAGACTATAATCATTGTAGATTCACTTAATGGACTTTTCAATATCTTGAATCGGAAAAAGAATATTGGAAAGGCTATCATGTCTATCATAATGCTACTTGCAAGTATAGCAAGGATAACCAAATCTTATCTTGTTGTTGCAAGCATGGTTAGATACAAAAAGGAAGAAGGATGGGTCTTATCACCCACAGGTAAACGTCTGATTGAAACAAAGAACAGCAAGAAAATTCTTCTTGAATATGGAAAAGACGGTATTGTACTAAGCATGCCTAGTGATTCAAGCAAATTTGTTATCTCTTCAAATTTGATTCCACTAGTCTAGTCTTTTTATTATATGATATCCAAACTGAGTTTTTACAATATCTGAGACTTTTCCTTTTTCTAGTACAAAAGCTGCCTTTTCAAATTCTGATACCATGGCTCCTCTGGCAAAAAATCCAAGATCTCCACCTCTCTTCTTTGATACGTCTATTGAATACTCTTTAGCAAGATTTGCAAAACTCTCGCCTTTTGAAATTCTTGTTTTAAGATCTTGTGCAACACTAAGTTTTTCAACTAAAATATGAGCACAATGAATTTTACTTCCCATGATATCTTGAATTAATGATAAATTATAAAAAAACGTCGGTTTCAATAATTGTCATTCTAAAGATTTGGAATAAGATGATCGCAAATTAACAGTGTTATAAAATTCTCAAACGCCGTTATAACATGACATTTTTCAGCAAGTTATATTAAGATCTTTTCTCGAAGTACACAACATGCCAGTTGGAATTATTCCAGATATAGGCGAACAAATGTGCATAGGTTGTGCACTCTGCGTAGAGATCTGTACAACACTAGGCCCAGACGTATTAAGAGTAAAACCAGTAGAAGGCTGGAAGAGAGGTAAAGCATTTGTATTTTATCCAGAGAGATGCATTTCAGATGGTGCATGCATAGGTGTATGCCCAACAAAGGCAATCTTCTGGATGAGACCAATGGACTTTACTGTAGGTCAACCAGTACCACTATACAGAAACTCTATATTCGTCAAGGGTTGGACCGAACTAATCGATTAAGTCCTAACATCAAAATCTCTTTTTATTATTTTTAATTTCTCTACTTCGTTTTCTACATATATGGATCCTTTACCTATGAGATATTGTGAGTAAACCTGGAAATATCTGGAGAAAAGTACATGGCAAAATAGCAAAAAAACCTACAAATTTTAGTTGGCTGATTAATAACAAGTTAGCTGGAAGTGGAATGCCTACTTCTCTTTCTGAAATAGATTGGATACAAAAGCAAGGAGTAAAGTCCATTATTACAATGACTGAGAATTCACTTCCTGAATCATGGGTAAAAAATATAAAATATCTTCATGTCCCAACAGAAGATTTCTCAGCACCTGATATGGAACAAATTGATGAAGCAGTAGAGTTTATACAAAACAGAATCGAAAATAATGAGCCTGTAATGGTTCACTGTGCTGCAGGCATTGGAAGAACTGGTACAATTCTTGCTTGCTACCTTGTAAAATATCAAAAACTTTTAGCAAAAGATGCTATACAAAAAGTACGAAAAGAAAGACCTGGTTCTATCCAATCTGAATCTCAAGAAATAGCAATCAGTCTATACTACAAATTTCTTAACAAGTAGTTTATTCTGGTATAGATGTAGTTACCATCTTGCCATTTTCTAGTTTGATGAAGAGAAACCTATTGTCTTTGAAAATCAAGGTTATTTGATCTTCTTTTTCTGACTTGTCTTCTACTTCAAGTAATTCTTGTCCTCTAATTCCATCGAATTTTGCCATACCGTTACACCAATAATTCCATTTATATCCTATTTGGTAACTTCAATCTCAATTTCTTTAGATTGTACCGTTTCATCAAATGGTTCGATGTAATCATGTTTGAACCAAGATACATGAATCTCAGCTCCTATCTTATGTTTACCAACTCCAAGATCAGATGCATTAAATTGTATTTTTTCATCAAAATCAAGAAGTAATTGCTGTGCGTCAACCTGATTTTTTGGAATGAATGGCTCGAAATTCTTGGATATCTGTACCCAGACTTTCTTCTCTCCCATCTGAGTCAGCTTTGGATTACGTGTCCAAAAAAGGGCAACTTTCTTGTACGTGTCTAATGGCTTACCAATCTCTTTCTTTCTAAGCCCACTAGTATGGAGTTTTACTCCATATCGTAGCTTGAAGGAGTTGTCATGATTATTGTAAGCCTTTTCCCAATTTTTCTCATTGAAGGCTTCACGAAGAGCTCCCGTAATAGAGAATTTTACGTCTATTGCAATGTTATCATCTATTTTTGGTTTATCAGGGGACTTCTCCAGAGAAACTTCACTTATTGCATTTTTATCGCTAGTCAACTATTGGTAATGGTTTATATCCTCAATATGTATTTTTTTGACTTACATGGATGTTCAACTGAAGAAATCTTCTCCAAAAGAGGTTCAATTGGACATAAGAAAATCAGACATTAGCACTCTCTACATAGTCCAATATGAGATGCTCAAAGATCCTACTGTAGAGTTTGCAGGTGTAGTCTTGAAACATCCACTAACTAAACAACTTTCAATGCGAGTAAATACTTCAAAGGGCAATCCTGTGAAGGAAATTGAAAAGGCAACAAAGACTGCTATAGAGTACACTGATGAATTAAAAAAAGCAATTTTTTCTAAAATTAAAGGTGTTTAAATGAAATTCTGTCCAAAGTGTCAGGCGAGATTAAAGATAGATAGACTCTGACTCTGAATTTGTATGTCCAAAATGTGGATATAGTGAAAAAGGAAACAAGGTAACAAAAGAAGTAAAAAATGAAACTGTTTCCTCTATCATCTCTTTGGATGAAAAAGAAATGAAAGAAGCATTACCAACAATTAAGATCGAATGTGAAAAGTGCGGACATAATGAAGCTGTTTGGTGGATGCTTCAGACAAGAAGTGCAGATGAACCTACTACCCAGTTTTATAGATGTGTTAAATGTAGCTATACTTGGCGAAACTACGCATAAGGTTTAACTTGAACATTCTGGAGATCTGAGTAAGTTTGGTATTTTCTGCAAAGACTGGAGGTTCTGAAGAATGGAAAGCTGTCATATCTGCTATATCAACTCTAGTTGAAGAAGCTACATTCGAAGCAACAGGTGAGGGGATTGCTTTTAGGGGCATGGATCCGTCACATGTAGCCTTGATTGATATTGCTTGGCCTAATTCTGCATTTGAAAAATATGTTTGTGATCAAGATGTTAAGTTTGGAGTTAGAATAGACGAGTTTTCAAAATTGATCAAAAGAGCTGATAAAAAAGACAATATAGAAATTAGTATTTCTGAAGATAATCTTTTACTTGTTACAATAGGTAAAAATAAAAAATATAAGATGAGATTAATTGAAAGTTCAGCAACCGATACACCACTCCCAAAAATTACTTACAATGCAAAGGTGGGAGTTACATCTGGGGAATTTGATAAGATACTTGGTGATATCCAAGTAGTCTCAGAATATCTCTCAATTAATACCACTCCTACAAAAGCAGAATTTTCAGGACGTGGTGATTCTGGTGAGGCAATTATAACACTAGAAAAAGGAATGTCTGAAATGCCAGAGATTGAGGTCAAGGAAGATAGTAATGCAACCTATAGTTTAGAATATCTTAATAGTATAGTAAAAGCGGTAGGTACGGTTGCAGGCACAGTAGTTTGTGAATTTTCAACTAAAATGCCACTAAGATTGGAATTTAAAGTAGCAAACATTGGAAGAATTCACTTTTACCTTGCTCCTAGAGTTGAAAGTTAAAAGATTTTAAGGATAATAAAACGAGGTTATACTGATTTGAAACTTGTTCTGAAATTCGGAGGAACCTCTGTTTCTTCTACACAAAATATACGAAATGTTGCAGACCTAATAAAAAAACTAACAAAGAATCATAAAATAATTCCAGTGTTTTCTGCCATAAGTGGAGTTACTGACGATTTAATCCGAATAACAAATTTAATTCAAAACAGAAACAAAGAAGCTGCAAACTCACTTGCGAAAAAAATTATCAAGATACATATTGATATTGCAAATCAATGTGTCAAGAATTCAAAGATAAAAAAAGAATTACAAGATAAGATGAAGACAGATCTTGATGAACTCCAAGATCTATTACATGGAATGCTACTACTTGGAGAAGTCACACCACGTTCTTCTGATTACTTGATCTCATTTGGTGAGAGATTATCCATCAATCTGATTGCTTTTACATTAAATGAAATAGGTGTTAAAGCGATACCTATGACAGGAAAAGATGTAGGAATAGTCACAGATTCTAATTTTGGAGGAGCAAAACCCCTTATGGATACTACACGGTTACATGTTTCTCATACAATAGAAAATCTCCTGCAAAAAAAGATCATGCCAGTAATTGGAGGATTTGCAGGTGCGGATCAACATGGTAACATAACTACATTTGGAAGAGGAGGATCTGATTATACTGCAACAATTATTGCATCTAGCATCAAAGCCGATGAAGTTTGGTTGATGAGTGATGTAGATGGTTTAATGACAACTGATCCAAAAATTGTAAAAAATGCTAAACTAATCAAAGAAGTGTCATATATTGAAGCAATGGAAATGGCTCTATTTGGTGCGAAATACATTCATCCAAGAGCACTTGAACCACTTGTTACAAAGAAAATTCCTTTACGTATAAGAAATACGTTTAATGTAAATAATTCTGGTACGTTAGTTACTGCCACTCCGCAGGCTGATACTCAAAAGATGGTAAAGTGTGTAAGTACAATTAGACATACAGGACTAATTGATGTACGAGGCGGAAGCATGGTTGGTGCCCCGGGGACTGCAGCTACAATATTTTCTATTCTTGCAAAAGAAGGAATTAACATAATGATGATATCTCAAAGTCCATCAGAATCATCCATATCTATAATTGTAAAGAAAAATGATTTAGATAAAGCAGTAAATGCACTTGAAATGAATCTGCTTGGAAAGATCATAAAAAAAGTGGATGTTACAGTAGATGTATCAATAATTGCTCTCATAGGTTCTGGAATGAGAGGAATGGCAGGAGTTGCTTCCAAAGTATTTACAGTCTGTAGCAAAAAAAGGCGTAAATGTAATAATGATAGCACAAGGTTCTTCTGAGCTTAATCTTGCTTTTGTAGTCAAAGATTCTGACTGTAATGTAGCAGTACAGGCATTACATGATGAGTTTGAACTTGGAAAATAGGCAAACATCCTTTTATTATTCAATCATGGACAAATCAATAAAATCATGAAAAGGGATAAATTTACTTTAAAAATCTCCTAAGTTTGAATGACTGGTAAACTGTTTATCGTAGGTGTAGGACCAGGTCATCATGATCATATGACTTTTCGAGCAAAGCAAGCAATTGAGGAAAGTGATACAATTGTGGGATATGAGACATATGTTAACTTGGTTGCAGATCTAATAGACGGCAAAGAAGTTCATAGATATGCAATGACACAAGAAGTAGAAAGAGCACATCAATGCATTGATCTTGCAAAATCTGGAAAAATAGTTTCACTTGTATCCAGTGGAGATCCTGGAATATACGGAATGGCTGGCTTAATCTACGAAATTCTTGCAGAAGAAGGTTGGGACAGAAAGGCTGGTCTTCATGTTGAAATAGTTCCAGGTGTTTCATCGCTTAATTCTTGTGCAGCGCTTGTTGGCTCTCCTCTCATGACAGATTTTGCTGTGGTAAGCATGAGTGATCTACTTGTTCCTTGGGAAATTATAATAAAAAGAGTCGAAGCTGCAGCTCAGGGTGATTTTGTTATTGTAATATACAATCCTGCAAGCAAAAAAAGAATTCATCAATTACAAGATACAAGAAAAATTCTTTTAAAATATAGATCACCAAGTACACCAGTAGCAATTGTAAAAGGAGCATTTAGAGAATCTGAAGAAGTTGTTTTAACAGATTTGGAAAACATGGAACAACACAATGATAAGCTTGGTATGATTACTACTGTAATAATTGGAAACTCCTCAACTTACATGTATAAAGACTTGATGATAAACCCGCGTGGGTATACATCAAAATATAATATTGTAGAACCGCAACAAACTAGAAAATAGTATGACATCAGTCCAGATAGGACTTACCTTGCCACAAGGTTGGCTAGATGAATTTCCTACAAATAATCCCTATATGCAATTTCTATTTTCAAAAAATGTTGCATTAACTGCAGAAAAACTCGGATTTGACGCAGGATATGTTTATGATCATTTTATTCCACATCCTTCCGATAATCGTACTGAAACTTTTTTTGAAGCCTATACACTTCTTTCTGCTATTTGCTCAATAACATCAAAACTCAGAATAGGACAGGTAGTTACATGCAATTCCTATAGACATCCATCCCTTTTAGCAAAAATGACATCTACACTTGATGCAATCAGTAATGGAAGACTAGAATTTGGTATAGGAGCTGGCTGGTTTGAATATGAATACAATTCCTATGGATACAAATTTGATGATCCACTGACACGAATTGAACAGCTTGATGAATCTCTTATAATAATCAAAAAAATGTGGCAAAATCAAAAATCAAGCTTTAAAGGAAAACACTATTCTATCAAAAATGCTGTCTGCAATCCAAAACCAATACAAAAACCTCATCCTACAATTATGGTAGGAGGCGCAGGAAAAAAACTCATGAGGGTTGCTGCAAGACATGCTACTAGATATAATCATCCTTTTGGTACACCTGACATTTTAGAAGAAAAAATAAAACTTCTAAGAGAGAATTGTAAATTAATCAAAAGAAATCATGAAGAAATAGAAAACTCTGTTTTGTTACGAGTCTTGGTTGGAAAAGATAATGATGATGTTAAAGATATTATATCTAAACTAAAAAAGAAAAATGAATCTATCGCAGAATTTATCATTCGTTCAAAGGATAGTATCGCATTAGGCACACCTGATGAAGTAAGCGATCATCTACAACAATATCTAAAGATTGGAATTAATTACTTTATTGTTAACTTTATAGGATTATCAAAATCACTTGAGATGTTATCATTATTTTCAAGCAAAGTAAGACCAAGTCTCAAGTAGTTTTCTTTATTGCCTCAGAAAGTTCATCTGTCAGGACAATTTTTTCTCTTATTGGTCTAATTATGTCGATAACATATTTGGAAACTGTAGCTTTTAGATCTGATGGATGTAATTTTTTCTGCATAAAATCTCCTTCTAAATCCTGATATCTTGTATAAGTAACATTTCCACCAAATTTAGCTGGACGTTCTACAATAACTTCGTTGAATTCATGAAAAATGATATGTTTTGATATCTCAAGTACAGGATTTTTATCTATAATTCCTTCTGGACACCAAGCTTTCTTAAATTTTGAATTAATTTCTTCATCTGTGTCATGAACAAATATTCCTGATGCCGATTTTGATTTACTCATCTTACTTGATACAAAGTCTGAATCAGTATCTGAGGCAGTTTCTGGCTCGCCAAGTCCTGCAAGAATATGGTGATGAACTGCAACTGGTACCTTCCACTTCATTTTTGGAAAAATCTCTCTGACAAGCATGTGAATCTTTCTTTGATCCATTCCTGCATGTACTATATCCAAATCCATTGTATGAATATCCACAGCTTGCATTGGAGGATAGAAAAGTTGACCAAGATCAATCTTATCTTTCTCAGTACTTCTTCCCATTATTGTAAGTGAACGCATAGTACGTTCAAGTGACATATTCTTTGCAAATTTAACAAGATCCAACCAATAACCTCTTTTTGATTCATAAAGTTGAGAGCCTTCAACAATCTCAACTCCTGGACAGAACATCTTGAATGCATCAGCATAGTATTTTGATACCATTCGTATTTTTTCCCAGTCTCCTCCAAGTTTGTTATTTAGATAAGTATGCCAGTCTGCCAAAAATACTGTACACTTGACTCCAGCTTTGATAAAATCATTTATTTTAAATCCAGTAAGTATCAAACTTCCCAAATGCATAAAACCAGATATCTCAAGGCCGATGTAGTGTTTGGGATGTGGATTGGTGTTAAACAGATTCAATAACTCTTCTTGAGTTACCACTTCTTCTGTAGGTTCCCTAGTTACTAGTTTGATTTTTTCTGTAACATCCATTTTAGTCAGATTCCAACATGTATTCCTATAAATTTAAGCATCTAGTTCTTGAACTGACTTTCTAGGACGTGTACTAAGATAGAATGCATGTGCACTAATCAAAAATGCAGCAAGAAATATCTTTGTTGCAAAGATAAGATTCCATGGCCTATTAGGATCTGGATAAGCTACTGTGAGTGAATCAATATCTGGAGTTACTCCGTTTATCATTCCTGCAGTGATCTGAGAACTAAGAAGAATAAAATTGTAAATTGTTTCATAGAGTGTAATTACTGTTAATCCCAAGAGCATTAGTTGTACCATTGCAAGCTTCCATTTTGAGACAGTAACTGTCCTTTTCCAACCTATTCGTGAGACACAATACCAACTGACAATTGCTGAAAAAAATAACCATGTCATTAACTTGGCAAAATGAGGAGTTGGAAATTCTGTCTTGACAAGTACCTCTCCCATTACATATGTGCCCTTGGTAGACCATTCCTGAATCATAGCATAAAATCCAAAAATGGTGATAGAACACATTATGAACGCACTAATATAGAAAACATACAAAAATATCTTGTAACTAGGATCATTTTCTTGAAGATGTACTTTCATTTGATCTCGATGTATATCTCTAAAATATAAGAATTGGTTTTAATTTAGGAAGTTTAATTATAGCGTAAAATTTTCTACTGTATTATTGAAAATTCCAATAAATATACCAATTATCGAAAAAGACGAAATAAATGAAGTACGATTGGTATTAACAGAGAAATCTCTTACATCTGCTGCAAATGCTGGTGGAAAGAGAGTACAAGAATTTGAACAACTTTTGGCTTCTTTTGTAAAATCAAAATATGCAATAGCAGTAAATTCTGGGACAGCCGCACTACAAGCCGCACTTTATGCCCTTGACATAAAACAAGGAGATGAAGTTTTGATACCGTCATTTACATTTGTAGCAACTGCTAACGCTATTGTATCAGTTGGAGCAAAGCCCGTATTTGTTGATATACGTCCAGAAAATTATACTATGGATCCAAGTGATCTTAAAAAGAAAATTACAAAAAAATCTAAAGCAATAATGCCAGTTCATCTATATGGGAATTTTTCATACATGGATGAAATTTCTGAAATTGCAGATAAGCATAATCTTGAGATAATAGAAGATGCATGTCAATCATTAGGAACCACATACAAGAAAAAACAATCTGGAACATTTTCAAAAATGGGTTGCTTTAGCATGTATGCTGCTAAGGTTATGACATCTGGAGAAGGTGGGGCTATAGTTACAGATGATAAAATTCTCTTTGAAAAACTGCGCAAGATTCGAAACCATGGAATGCTTCATGGGTATGATACCAGAATACTTGGACTAAATCTAAGACTTCCAGAAATTTGTGCTGCAATAGTGAAAGTTCAGATGAAAAAACTTCCAAAGTTCCTAGAAAAAAGAAAGAAGAATGCAACAATACTCAATGAATTATTATCTGATCTGAATGTTATCTTGCCTGAAGAAAGAGATGGTGTTAATGTAAATTGGTATCTTTATACAATTGCTACTGCAAATCGAAATAAACTAATGAAACAACTAAACGCACAAGACATAGGAGCAACTGCATACTATCCAATTCCAGTACACAAGACTCCATTTTACAAAAAAGATCTCAAACTTCCTCTTACTGATTGGGCTGCTAACTCTGTCCTAAGTTTGCCAGTAAACCCTTTGGTTACAGAAAATGATCTACATTACATTTCCAAAGTATTACACAAGTTAACTAAAAGATGAATCTGATTGAAGATATTGCAGGAGAATTGTGTAGAATCCTTCTTCCAATAGAGGAGGAAGTATTCTTTGGAGAATCTGCATCAAATATTGCAATTTGTACTCTATCAAGCATTGATCTTCTAAAAGATATTACACATTCAGATATTATCAAAGAGATTGCAATAGCTGGTAGACTGCTTTCTGAAAATAAGGGAATAGACTCTCTTATAAAATCTGTAATATCAAATGAAAAAATTGATACAATCATACTTTGTGGAAAGGATACGATAGGGCACAAATCGGGAGATTCTCTTCTTTGTTTGTATAAAAATGGACTAGATCAAGATCACAAAATTATTGGTTCAGTAAGCCCGCATCCAATGTTGACAATTACAAAAAAAGAAGTGTCCAAATTTCAGGAGCAAGTAAAAATTATCAATAAAATTGGTGAGACTAGTATTTCTCAACTAAAGAATACAATCAAGACTTTGAAGCAAATTCAGTAACCGTCTATCTGTCTTTGTCTGTTTATCTGATTCTTTTTTTGATATTCTTTTAGAATATCATCTGGTGTCATGTTAAGCTCAAGTGATGCCTGAATGACAAAATGCCAAATATCTATCAACTCTTCACGAGCTTCCGCTTCATCAAATGCTGTAGGTTTTTTCCACCATTTCCAATTTGTATTTCTCTGGAGCTCAACTGCCTCATGAATTATTGCTGTGCAAAGTGCAGAAATCTTTCCTTGAGTATCTTTTGGATAACGCTCAAGATTCATCATTTTCTCTAGGTTTTTTTGAAGCTTGAAAATTGTATCTAGCTTATCATCCATTACTTTATTTTTTAATTTGATATCTATAACCTTTGTTAGAAGTGGACCATTTTTTTGTATCTGTCAAATCTTTTCGTAATGTTAGATTTTTTCAATCCTGTTATCCCATACACTCCGTATTTCTCTACGGCAAATGAACCCATAATGTTTCCATATACTGCAGCCTCTCTAATCGTTGACATTTTTGTGCTGTTTTTACTTGAAAGATATCCTATCATTCCTCCTGCAAAAGAGTCGCCTGCGCCTGTAGGATCTACAATATCTTCCATTGAAAAAGCAGGTGATGGAAATATGATGTCATCATAAAACAACAAAGACCCATGTTCACCTTTTTTTATTATTACATACTTTGTTCCCCATTCCATGATTTTTTTTGCAGCCTTGATCAAATTATGGGTCTTCGTAAGCAATTTTGCCTCTTCATCATTGATTACAACTGAATCCACAGAACCCATCATCTTGATTACATCATCTTTTTTACTTGATATCCAAAATTCTATGGTATCACACATGGAAAACTTGACCTTGTCAAATTCCTTTATGATTCTAGTATTCTGAGCAGGATCATTGTTTGCAAGATATACAAATTCTGATCTACGATACTCTTCTGGTACAACAGGTTTGAAATCTTTCAATACATTTAGTTCAGTCTTGTTAGTCGTTCGTAGACTTAAAGTTGAATCATAACTTCCATCATATCTGAACGTCTTACCTTTTGCATGAACTACTCCACGCGTATCAACAAATCTCTCCAGTATATTTTGATAACTTTTTGGAAAATCCTGACCCACAACTCCAATCAAGCCAGGTTTGACAAAGAAACTTGCAGAAATTGCAGCATATGTTGCTGCTCCTCCTAATGCATTTTTAACAATTTTGGTAGGAGTTCTTATCGTATCATAAGCTATTGATCCAAATACAGTAAGCATATTTTTCTAGTTTTAAGAACCGTGTATAAATTCGCTAGACTTCTTGTTGTGTTGGATAATATGTGAATGGAACATTAACTGATATTCCAGATATTCCATACTTGCTTGTTCCAGTTAACTTGACATTTGGAATATTATTACTTTTGTTGTATTTGTCAAGAATTGTATTATCTGCAGTAAATGCTGCTTGTGAGGAAATCTTTCCCATGGGTGGTATTACAAGTGGTTGCAGTGTACCCGTCCCAAGATTTTCATTATTAACTGATATGACAAAGTCTGTCTGTCCTACGTTAATAGGAATCATTGAAGGATTCTGGAATTGAAGTGTCATATTGTATAGTGAATTGTTATCATTTCTCTGTATTATTTTACTATCAAGTATAGAGATACTCGTATGAACGGCAAATAGATATTGAGAATAAGCAAATACTCCTACTACTGCAACAATACACACTGCAATGATTATTGCCTTTGAACGTCTTTCCACGATATTAAGTCAAAATATTTGCTTTTAGTACTATATAGAAAAAAAAT
Organism: uncultured Nitrososphaerota archaeon; assembly: GCA_963824385.1. Lineage (GTDB taxonomy): Archaea > Thermoproteota > Nitrososphaeria > Nitrososphaerales > Nitrosopumilaceae > Nitrosotalea. Next base: position 135,888 of record CAWGPD010000002.1, on the reverse strand, counting down.
CCCAATAAGTTGTGTAAATATTTTGATCAGTTTTCTAAGCTACTTAGAGCTAATAAAATAAATCAAATCAATCATGATTGAAAGTTACAAAATGGCAAGAATTAAGATAAAATACGGTCAAAATGAAATTGAGATAGAATCAAAGGACTTCTATATAGATAATGAAAGCATAGATCAAGTCATCTGTAATCTGACATCATTTGTCAAAGACTCTACCAGTAACAATATTCAATACGAATATTCCTATGACCAGTCACCATCACACACAACTGGATTACTACATTCACTTGATGATGCTGAGGTTCATGAACCTGAATTTGCTACACCTACATTTGTTGACAAAGATCAGATTAGAAACAAAATGCAGACACTAATTGAAGATGCTTTCTTTGATAAGGCAAGAACAGTCTCTGAGGTGGTAGCACAGCTAAGAGAATATGGTTGGTCTACAGTTCCACTAGACGTATCAAAAGTACTTACAAACATGGCCTTTACTCATGAGCTTCAAAAGGATCTGAGGGATAAGCGCAGTTATTATTCCAAAGTAAAGTTACTTCAAGTCAATTAGAGATTAAATCCACACTTTTCACACGACTCAAAGACATCGCCCTCTAGATGATCAAAATGTACTTTGCATTTAAGACAGGTATGATGCATATCATAGTATCCATCTTTTTCAATCTCTCCAACTCGTTGTGATGACAATTCCATACTGCCACATTTTATACAATGACAACCACATTGCATGTAGTTCATTGTTCTTTTGCTATTAATAATCTAAAGGTGAAAATTTTGGTATTACTAAACGATTTAGGACTTGGTAGCTGGCTTTGATCTCATTTTCTTTACTATTATAATTCCAACTATTCCTGCTGCAATAATACCTCCAATTAAAAGATAAATTGATGTATTGTCGGATGAGCTAGGTGTCAGCTTCACTTATTGCAGCATTACCTGTTGGTGCTGTATATGGTGGACCAAGTGGAATTCCAGTTTGATTGCCTTGGGCTCCTGTTATCTGAACTATTCCACCATTGGCTGATTCGAATCCTATCCATGCATGTGTTGCATTATTATAAAATACTTGGTTCAAGGCAGGATGTCCATTAATTGTCACAGCGTATGGTTTGGATAAAAGAACCTGAGGCATTATAACAACAACTGGTACATTTGCCTTGTTTACGTTAAATGAGTATGCTTGTAGTGATTGATCAAAAGCATAATTTCCTAATCCTGAAACAGTTCTTACTCCTACTGCAACATTATTACCTGCTAATTGAACAGTCTGAATATTTACAGGTTCATTTATGACATACTCTAATGTAAATCCATTTCCATTTTGCCCTAGACCCTTATCTCCAAGATATACCGGTCTCCCATTTGCCCAGATCATATCAACTCCTTGTGGAAAATGAAATGCAGTAAAGCCAGAATCTTGTGGTTCATAATAATTCCATTTCCACACGCCATCAGTATTTGTTACAACATTTGTTAGGTCATACTTGATCAAAGTCACATCTCGTTGTGAGGGATTAATGATTATAGATAATGGAGTACCTTCGTTCTTCAAATATCCAACAGAATTACCATCAGTATCTGTAACATTAAGATTGTTCATGTTACCATTTATCAAGTCCACTTGAATTGGATTAGAATTTCCACCAGTAGAGTTGATTACATGTGTTACGTGTGCAGTACCTGTTTCATCAATGGTAACCTTGACAACTTCGTGAGGAGCAACACCCATGGATAATTGTTGACCAAATGCTTGGGAGCCTGAAAGAATCAATATTGATACAACAAGAAGACTAAGAAGAATTTTCAACTCTAATTCCTACTCTGATATACTTAGGCGAATAATCTTTGCTTCTTGCTGTGGACAGTCGTTTTTGTCTCTTGGAAGCTTTACAATCTTATCTGCTACATCCATTCCTTGTAGAACTTGTCCAAAGACAGTATACTGCTTGTCAAGGAAGGTACTATCTGTAGTTACTATGTAAAACTGAGAACCTGCACTATTAGGATCCGTGCACTCTTGCCATTGATACTATTCCTCTAAGATGAGATCTGGAGACTAAATTCTGCCTTTATAGTATATCCTGGTCCACCCATACCCCACTTACTCTTGTCTGATTTTTTTGTATTAGGGTCTCCTCCCTGAATCATAAAGCCTGGAATTACACGATGAAATAATGTGCCATCATAAAAGTTACTTTTTGCCAATTTGGTAAAATTTCTGACAGTTTCTGGAGCAATATTTGGAAATAATTCAAAGACTATGTTACCAAAATTTGTTTCAATAGTAGCCTTGGGCATATTTTGACATTTACTTTTTAATCATAAGAACTTTACTCCACTTTACTATGCAGTGAGGTTCTAGTTCAATTAACTAATTCTGTATGATTACAACAGATTAGTGAGATAAAAACATTTAAGATAAAATCTTGCTTGTAAAATTTCTTCAAACACATAATCCTATGATACATACAATTTTGTTTTTGTGAAGTCAAACTTTCATGTATGAAAATTATTACAAAAATCATAGTAACAGTCTTATATAGAACATCTTGAAAATAAAATTCGTGAATCGTACTACTCAAAGCACAAGCATCAAACAAGCAATTAACGAACTGCTTGACAAAGGCTTAACAGATAAACAAGATATCTACTCAAAAGTAGTAGAAGAACTGGGGGTTCCAAGACCAACCGTAAGACGAGTAGCTAGAGATCTTAGAAATGAACTTCTACAAAAAATAAAGATTTTACAGTCTGAAGTTCCTGAAATAGAGATCGTACAAGGAAAAACTACTAAAAGCAGTGACTAGCATAACCCCTTTTTCATTTTTACCCAGTCATTTTTTGCTATGAAAATCTCCATTACTATTTATATTCTACTACTCTAGAGATAAATTCATGGGACAGATTCCTACAATAGTAGTTGGTTGTCTCGCTACAGCTCTAACAATCTTGTATTTCATACTTCCCGATGCAGTTCATTTTACTGTATCAGTTTTCATCACAGCTGCATGGTTCCTAGTCAGCTATATGCTGGTTGGCTCAAAAAAGCGCTGACTATATGCATAGTGGTGAAGGCCATGAACATATACACGAAGAAAAAAAAAGCTAACTAACTATAGCAGTAACCAACAAACTTTGCAGATGACATCTAGTCAGATTAGTCAAGCAAAATCTGAATTAAACGCTGAGTTGGATTCACTTAGAAGCTCGCTTAAAAATAAAGATGAAGAAATTGGAAATCTAAAATCAGAGATCTCAAGTCTTCAAACACTTGTTGAGATTGAAAAACTAAAAGTGGATCTTGCCAATTTGAAAGCTTTAGCAGCAAAGGAAAGCGCAAAAAGAAAGAAATAGTTACTTACAATGTGCACAGAAATGTTTACCATGATTCTCTTTACATGAAGGACAGACTTATTGCCCCCCCATAATGGCAGTCGCACTTGCATCCATCGTTTAGTTTTTCTTCTGATATCAAATGATAGATATCTAATGCGTCATCTTAATATTTAACAATACATAATGACTGGTATGAAATTACTTTTGGGAGCAATTTTTGGATTCTTTATACTTTTATTTCCAAGTATGGCATTGCAAACTTCACAAGGTACGGAATGGATTCAAACCTTATCTCAACAAAATGTTATCTTACAAAAAAGTATAATTTACATGCATATTCCAGCAGATAGTCCTTTGCCGTTTGGCGGTGTTTGGGGAACAGTACAAAATGCTGCTCCAGGATATCCTGTTATAATTCAGATATATCAAAATGACAAGCCAGTTTACTTTGCACAAACCAACGTAGCAAGCGATGGCTCCTATGACCAACATTTCAGAATAACATCTGTTGAGGGTAACAACGTAATTCATATCTTTGAGGGAGATTATACCGTTGATATCTACAAATCTGTTCTAGTGAATAGTACTTCATCTGGAACAACTTCAACCTAACTTTTTAATTTAAAATAAGACGGGCTCGGAGGGCTTCGATCCCTCGACCTGTAACTTAGGAGGCTACTGCGCTATCCATGTTTCGCGTCAATATGACTCTGCGCTACGAGCCCAGAAAAAATCAGAACTAGTAAGCATTTAAGCGTAATCAAGATTTGATACAATCATCTCATGAATTTGTTGCCAGTTAGGATCATCTTCTTTATTCCATTTTTCATAAAAGATAACATCTTTCAAACCAAGACGTGGTAACCATCCTGCACTCTCTAGATCTGGCTTTTCTGCAAAATTCGATACATGACCAAGACATAGATAAGCAACAGGAACTACATGATCTGGAATTTCAAGAATTCTCTTAAGATCATCATTTGAAAGTATACTAACCCAACCAACACCAATTCCTTCTGCCCTTGCTGCAAGCCAGAGATTTTGTATAGCACAACAAACACTATAGATACCTGTTTCCGGAATACTTGATCTTCCTATAACAAAGGGACCAAATTTTGTGGGATCATACGTTATGCAAACATTTACTGCACAATCCAAAATTCCTTGGAGTCTAAGTGACAGATACTTTGATCTTTTTGGATCCTCGATAAGAGTAGAAGCACGAATTCGTTCTTTATCAAATGAATCTCGTACCTGCTTTCGCGTTTCCTCATTTTTAATGAGGATAAAATTCCAAGGCTGAGAAAATCCCACAGATGGAGCATGATGTGCAGCATTTAGTATTCGTGTAAGTATTCCTTCATCGATTGATTCTGAAGTAAAGTGGGACCTAACATCACGTCTAGAAAAGACTGCTTTGTAAAAGCCATCTTTTTCCTCTGGTGAAAAATCACCAATCATACAATAGTCACTTGATACATTGCATATTATTCTTGTTTTCTTAAACGTTAATAACGTCTAGAGTAAGGTCGAATTCTATTGGGCCGATGGTCTAGCCTGGTAGGATACCCCCCTGACACGGGGGTGGTCGAGAGTTCAAATCTCTCTCGGCCCATTTCTTTTTATTTCATGTAAATAGTTACAATATGTGTTAAAATTTACCATAAAAGAATCACAATTTCTTAAGGAAAATGAAGGCTGTAGAATTGCTACATGCACAAAAAATGTACCGCATATTGCTCCTGTATCATATTATTTCGAGGATGGTTTTTTTTACTTTGCAACAGACTATGATACCAAAAAGTATGCAAATCTCAAAAAGAATGATAAAATTGCAATTTCTGTAGATGTTTACTTACCCGCAAAACACAAAGTCTGTTGTTGTTCAGGGTTCTACTACTTTTATTGAGAAAGGCCCGCAGTTCAAAAAACTCTACGAGATATTTTATAAAAAATTTGCATGGGTTAGAGAAGATCCTTGGAAAGAAAATGAAGCGCCTTTTGTAAAAATTACACCCAAAACCAAAATTAGTTGGGGTTTAGGCTAACCAACGGTTACATCAAAATCTTTGGTAATTTCCGTTAAAAATGATTGTATAGTTACTTGGCCTTTTATTTCATATTTTACTGGTTGATGACTCGTTATGGCAGAATATTCATTGGCAATATTATCACTATCTACAAGATCAAATGTATCAGGTAAAGTCGCATTGTTATTTGCAAAAAGGACAGGTCTACCAGCTTCTGGAATATCCTCTGTTGACAAATGTCCATCTCCAAGACTCTTTCCATTTGTAAACAATTCATAATTAATGTCTGAAACAGTCAATGTAAGGGAACTGGGATTTTGAAGATCAAATCTTACATCAAGCTGTGCACGTTTATTCAATTTATTCTCATTAAGAACATTTACACTATCAACTTGAATAGTTACCTTTTCAAGTTCACCTTGAAAAGAATTTGCATAAAGATAGAAAAATAACATCATTGCACCAAGACCAGCAAAACACGCCAAAATTACTATTCTTCCTTTATTTAGCAAATCTAGAAGCTACGAGGCTTGTTCAATTAAAAAACCTTCTCAGAAGTTGAGATGATAATAGATATTATTCGTTGATTCTGCAAATAGAGTCATGGCACTTGTTGACGCGCTCATAATGTGGGGGCATCTAATTGCAGCATCAATTTGGGTTGGTGGTTCAATATTCATTGGAATAGTTCTTGCTCCTCTTCTAAAGACATTTTCAGATTCTATAGAAGGAAGACTATCAATAATGATACGCGTAGGACGCAAATTCAACAAAATTGGAGTTCCATCTCTTATTGTATTGATTCTAACTGGAATTTACAACTCAACTGGCTTTATTGTAAAGCCATCATTGATACTTTCAACAAACTATGGAATAGTTCTTCTCATCAAAATAATACTTGTAATTATTTTGATAATTACATTTGCTATACATGTAAGACTAATCCGAACTGAGATAGAAAGAAAAATTGAATCAAAACAGCTTTCTGGAGAATTTTTACAAAAACTACGTTCAAAAATTATTATGTTGGGTAGACTGACAGTAATACTCTCCCTAGCCATACTACTAATGGCTGCATTACTTCATTCAGGTGTATGAGACTCCAGATATTCTTACTTCAAAACCATCATCTAGTTTACCTATTCCGTACTTGCAACCAGTTATTTTTGATGCAACAAAAAGATTTGTCTCTAAATGTTTTGTAATCTGTTTTACTCGATATACTGAAGTCTCTTTGATGAGTGAAAGTGGAACTACTAGCATATCTGAAAGATAAAGATCAACACCAAGATTTGATTCAATAAATTTTTTTGCTACAGACTCTCCAAGACCGCTTAAACTCTTTTGATATATACCATCAGACCCAATAACTGAGCTTTTATCATGTGAAAATATTAGAATTGAACATCCTTTATCTAACGCATTTTCTTCTTTTATTGAAATCTCACAATCAAATCCATTTTTATCAAGAATAATTTTCGCATTTTGTATCTCCTTTTCTACTATTTCTTTTGGAATATGTGAATAAGAACATAATAATTTTATAGAAATTGTTTTTCTTTCAACAAGTGATATGGGACTCAAACTATGACAAGGTTGTATTTGGGCCTCAACAAGTCCTCCTCCTTTTGGGTAATATCCCCTTCTTTTTATCTCCGAAGTAAAATTGATTCCAATTCTAGATAATGCTTCAGTCAAAACATATTTTGTATAATCAGATGTGGGACTCCAAGGAACATCTGTACCACCAATGATTGATAATTTCAAACTATTTTTCATAAGTGAAACAGCAGGAATCAATACTTGTAAAATTAATGAAATACTTCCCGCAGTTCCAATATCTTCTTGAAGATCCAAGTTCAAACCTTGGGAAGGAAAAAATTTTAGAGAAGTGGAATTTACATTAAGACCTTCTACTCTCAGCTTGACAAATCTTTGACAAAATTTTTACTCCTAACAAATGTTGTGGTCTTAGGCCTGGAATTTTTCGATTCTTTCGAATATTTTCTATTTCAACTGGTCTGCCTGTTATGGCAGACAAGGTAACTGCACTTCGGATTATCTGGCCTCCTCCCTCGCCTTGTCCACCGTCTATTTTTATTGGCTCCATGACTAGATCGTTTAATTTTAGAATCTAATTAATGATGGTTTTTTAAACAAGTGAAACAAGATCTCGACAATGAATGGACTTCTAATTGGTAGATTCCAACCATTTCATAAAGGACATCTCGAAGCTGTAAATTTTGGATTATCAAAGGTTGAAAATCTATGGATTGGAATTGGGAGCTCAAATAAGAGCTATGAAAAAAGAAATCCATTCACAGCTGATGAACGAAAAGAAATGATTCTTTCTTCACTTGATTCTAAAATGCTAGAACATGTCAAGATTTTCTTTGTACCTGATACTGGCGATCATGAAAAATGGACTTATCATGTTGATTCTATTGTACCAAAATATGATGTAGTCTTTTCAAATGATGACTTTACTATTACACTATACAAAAAAAGGGGAAAAAATGTCATAGAAGTTCCTCTATTGAAGAGAGATATAATTTCAGGAACAAATATTCGGGAAATGATCGTAAATGACAAAGACTGGTTTGACCTTGTTCCTGAAGGAACTAAGAACGTACTCTTGAAAATAGACACAAAAAACAGGCTTTCCAAGATTCTTTAATTATAAATAGCGGTTAACTTTCTCCAAAGTTGGAGAATTTATTTGGAATATTTAGTAATGCTACCTGGTCCAACAAATGTTCCAGAAAGAGTAACACGCGCAATGTTTACTCACATGATAAATCACAGAAGTAAAGATTTTGTAAAATTATACGTAGATACAATTGAAAAGAGTCAGAAAATCTTTGATACAACAAGTGACGTAGTAGACTCTTAGTGCATCTGGTACTGGAGCAGTGGAAGCATCTGTTGTAAACATGATAAAGAAAGGCGATAAGGTGATAATTCCAGTTAACGGTGAATTTAGCAGCAGACTTTCAACAATGTTAGAATGGGCTGGTGCAAATGTTATTCGTCTTACAACACCATTTGGACAAAATGCAACTTTTGACCAAGTAAAAGAGGCATTTGACAACAATAAGGATGTAAAAGCATTCTATGTTGTTTGGAATGAAACCTCAACTGGTACAATGGTAAAGTATCTTGATAAAGTAAAAGATCTCACCGCAAGAAATGATTCTTTCTATGTAGTAGATGGAGTTTCAATACTTGGCGGAGAAGAATTTCATATGGACAAATGGGGGGTAGATGTTTGTGTAACAGGTGCACAAAAAGCACTTGCTGCTCCTCCAGGAATTTCACCAATTGCAGTTAGCCAGAAAGCAAAGAAACACATGATTGCAAATCCACCACCCACATTCTACTTTAACATGGCAAGATACTTCAAGTATTATGATGATTCAAAAGAAACACCATTCACTCCAGCTATTCCATTACTGTATGCATACAGAGAGGCACTTGACATTATCTTAGAAGAAGGAATTGAAAATAGAATTAGAAGGCACAGAGTTTGCTCTGATGCTCTTTACAGTGGACTAAGTACACTAGGATTATCTCCATTTGCCAAAGAAGATGCACGTTCTACAGTTGTAATTGCACTAAATTATCTCCAAGGTCTTGATGATAAGACATTCAGAGGAACACTCTCTGAAAAATTCAGAGTTCTTGTTGCGGGTGGATTTGGCGAATTGAAAGGTAAAGTATTCAGAGTTGGATGCATGGGTGAAGTCCACAAATACCATGTCATGAGAACAATCTCTGCAATAGCATCTACACTTGAAATGATGGGACACAAAACAAATCCAGAAGCACTCAAAGTTGCTGAAGATAAACTAAAGTCATTATAATTTCGTGTTAACTTAATATAAGGAAGTTAAAGGATCGATCACGTTGGCTTTCCAAAAAGGCACCTTAGTTCTTGTAGATTATACTGCAAAGGTTAAAGATTCAAACGAGATCTTTGAGACAACACGAGAAGCTGATGCTAAATCAAATTCAACTTATGATGCAAATGTCAAATATCAACCAAGACTCATTTCTGTAGGAGAGTCGTGGGTTCTAAAAGGTCTGGATGATGCACTTGCTAATACCAAAGTAGGTGACAAACTTTCAATCGAAGTTCCACCAGAGAAAGGATTTGGAACAAGAGATCCAGCTAAAATTCGTATGGTTCCACTTAGAAAACTTGGAGAAGATGCAGAAAAAGTAAACGTAGGAGATACCATAGAACTAGATGAAAGGACTGGAATTGTAAGATTTATCGGTTCTGGAAGAGTCCAAGTCGATTTTAATCACAGATTTGCAGGAAGAACAATCGTTTATGATCTTAATGTTATCAAGTCACTAGATACAGACCAAGACAAAGTCTTGGGATTACTCAAAAGAAGATTTCCAATTGAAGAATCAAAGATCAAGTTTGAGATTAAAGGAACAGAACTTGATGTTAATATCCCTGAAGAAGCAATGATGATGGAAGGTCTCCAAATTGTTAAACGTGCAATCGCAAATGAAATTTTCAAGTTTGTACCAAAACTAGAGAAAGTTAACTTTGTAGATACCTACAACAAACCAAAACCAGCAGAACAAAAACCAGCTGAAGCAAAGCCAGCTGAGCCAAAAGCAGCTTAGAACTATAGTACACCAGTACTTTTTGCAATCTCTATAGCTTTTTCTTCATTCATTTTTACCTTACTTAGAATTGTATATCTTTCAGGTCTTAATGATTGAGCAATTGTCAATGCTCTTGCAAGAATCTTTGGTTCAAGTCCGATCTCTCTTGCTTTAGTTGGCGCTCCAACATTTTTTAGCATCTGAATTATTTTTTTCCAGTCTTGACCTTGAATCTTTGCAATCAATATTGCACCAATACCGCACTTTTCTCCATGTAGACCAATGCCTGGTTTGATATGATCAACTGCATGAGAAAACAAGTGTTCTGCACCAGAACATGGCCTACTACTTCCTGCAATGCAGGCAGCAACACCTGAACTTATCAAAGCTTCAACAATCATTCTAACATCTGGATTTTTCTTGAAATTTTTTGAATTATCGATAACTATCTTTGCACTCATGGATGCTAAATTTGCTGCATAAGTTCCAAAATATTCTCCAACTTCATCTCTTGCAAGTTCCCAATCTCGTACTGCAGTAACTTTGGCCATTAGATCACCACAACCACTAGCTAAGAGTCTTCTTGGAGCTTTCTTTAGAATTGCAATATCTACAAAGACTCCAAGTGGTGCTGTTGCAATAATAGAATATGGCTTGTCCCCACGCAAGGAAACAAAAGGACTTGCAATACCATCATGTGAAGCAGAGGTTGGAATGCTTACAAATGGTTTCCTTAATGTAAACGCAATCATTTTTGCAATGTCAACAGATCTGCCTCCACCAATTCCTATAATCAAGTCGCTTTTGTCTTTCTTTATATCAAAAAGTGTTTTTTTTGCAGCTTTGACATCATTGCTAATACTACGATGCCACACAAACTTGATTTTTGAATCTGAGAGTGAAGTTGAAATTTTCTTATCTGTAATTTTTCTTACCTTGTCGCCTGAAACTAGAGAAACCTTCTTTGGATCTGATAGGCCTACGAGAAAATTTCCTACATCTGAAATGTTATTCTCACCTATGAGTATCTTTCTTGGTACTCCATTATATGAGAAGCCATGGTTTTCACTTGAAACTTGGTTATTTATCGATATCCTAGATGATCCAAAGTTATTTAAGCGGGTGAATTCCAAACTGACAGTATCTCAAGTTAGGAGTAAGTTATTTGTCAGACTATATCGAACAACACACATACCACGGAACAACTACAGTTGGAATACACTGTACCGACGGAGTAGTTTTATGCGCAGATATGAGAGCTAGCGCAGGATATTTTATAGCAAATAACAATACTATGAAGATCCAAAAGATCGATAATCATGCAGGAATGACAATTGCAGGTGGTGTTGCAGATGCACAAAATGTTACAGACATGTTACGATATCATTCAAACATTCATAGAATAGAAAAACAAGAAGTTCTACCAATCAAATCAATTGCAAGACTTGCATCATTGATCTTCTTCCAAAATAGATACTATCCATTTATGGCTGATATCCTAGTTGGAGGATATGACCAACAGGGTCCAGCACTTTACAACATTGACATGTTTGGATCACTTGATAAGAAAACATTTGTGACAACTGGAAGTGGTTCTCCAGTAGCATACGGTCTCTTGGAAAATGAGTATCGTGATGGCCTAACAGTAGAGGAAGGAAAAATAATAGCCCTAAGAGCAGTAAAAGCTGCAATCACAAGAAACATTGGAACCGGTGATGGAATTAATGTCGCAATAATCGACAAACAGGGATATAGACTCTTAACAAAAGACCAGAAAAAGGCCATAATTACGCTTTAGTGATTTAATGCAAAGAAAATTAGCACCACGTGAACTATCTCCAGCCCAAAACATAATGGCAACAATACTGCAAAGTATACCAAAGGAAGCTGATGTAACTAAGATAGATTATGAAGGACCAAGGATTGCAATCTACACAAAGAATCCAAAATATCTGATGGAACACAACGAAGTAATCTCTAACATGGTAAATGTTATCAAAAAAAGAATTGTAGTTAGAACAGAAGAATCAATCCGAAAAAATGAGGAAGAATCAAGACAGATTCTAACTCAAATGCTTCCAAAAGAAGCAGAACTTGGAGGAACTTTCTTTGATACTGCAACAGGTGAAATGACAGTTGATGTAAAGCGGCCATGGCTTCTTAACAATCTTGAAGCCTTTAACATGCCAGAGATTGTCTCAAAGACTGGATGGAGAGTACGAATTAGAAAGACAACTGCAAGCCAATCTTCTACAATTCAAACTATCAATTATAATCTAAAAATTTCTTCAACTGAGAGAAGCAAACACCTCAGACAGGTCGGTGAACAAATATTCAGACCAAAACTCTCTGAGGATGCAGAAGTCTCACTGATGACATTGGGAGGATTTAGTCAGGTAGGAAGATCCTGCATGTTGCTTACCACTCATGAAAGCAAGATCCTAATTGACTGTGGAATAAACCCAGGTGCAAGAAATCCAATAGATGCATATCCTAGACTTGACTGGCCAAACATAACACTAGACGAACTTGATGCCGTTGTAATCAGCCATGCTCACCTAGACCACACGGGATTTCTACCGGTTTTGTTCAAGTATGGCTATAAGGGTCCTATCTATTGTACAGAGCCAACCCTACCTATGATGAATCTAATTCAGACTTGATGCGATAAAAGTTGCAGCAGCACAAGGTAGAGTTCCACTATATTCTGAGCGTGATGTCAAACAGGTCATGAAGCAGACTATACCGTTATCATATGGAACTGTAACTGACATATCACCTGATATCAAACTAGTATTCTCAAATGCAGGACACATTTTGGGTTCTGCAAGCTGCCACTTCCATATAGGAAACGGTAATCACAACTTTGTCTATACAGGGGATCTAAAATATGGAAAATCCATGCTATTTGAGAGTGCTTCTTGGAACTTTCCAAGAGTTGAAACCTTGCTAATTGAGAGTACTTATGGTGCGAAAGAAGACATCCAGTCAACCAGAGAAGAAGTAGAAGCCGCATTTATCAAATCAGTAAATGAAACATTACGAAATGGCGGAAAAGTGCTTATTCCAATTCCTGCAGTAGGCCGTGCACAGGAACTAATGATGGTGATAGATCAATACATGAAACAAGGACAACTAATGGAAGCTCCTGTATTTACAGAGGGAATGATCTCAGAGGCAACTGCAATTCATGAATCATATCCAGAATATCTTGCACGAGAACTTCGACAAAAGATCCTTGAGACAGATGATAATCCATTTGATTCTGAATATTTTACAAATATTGAACACTCTGATGCGAGAGAAGAACCATTACGTGAAGGACCATCTATAATAATGGCAACGTCTGGTATGTTAGAAGGTGGACCAGTACTTGAATACTTTAAAAATATTGCACCAGTTCAGAAAAACAAGATCTTGTTTGTATCATACCAAGTAAACGGAACTTTGGGAAGAAGAGTTCTTGATGGCTCAAGACAAGTATCTGTTGTTGGAAAGGATGGAAAAATTGAAGTAATCAATATCAACTGTTCAACTGAAAAACTTGATGGATTTAGTGGTCACAGTGATTACAATCAGTTAATGTCCTATATCCACCGACTCAGACCAAAACTTAGAAGAGTAATTGTAAATCATGGTGAACGACGCAAGTGTGAAAACTTGGCAAGCTCAGTACATAGAATGTTTAGGATTGCAACAACCTGTCCACAGGTACAAGAAGGAATCAGACTACTTTAGATCGTACTCGGCTCTCCAGATCTTTACTCCAGACGGAGTAACAATGATCCTCTCTTCGCCAAGTCTTGCAATATCTGCATCTGCATTCTTTGCAATATTGTAAATCTCTTCTACTGCCTTTCTAAGCTCATCCACATTTTTTTGTGCAAGTGGGGTTACCCTGAGAACTAGAATCATTCCCTTTTTGATATCCTCTTTAACACCATGAACATCACTATAGTCCCTCAAAGTTATTGCTTTGAGGTAAGTGGGAGCCTTTTGTGTCTGCATACCATTTGTAAGCGATCAACTCCCTCAAAAAGTCTTTGCAGTCAAATGCAATTCACAGATTGGGTAGTATGACTAAATTCTATACTGGAGGTATTCTGATTCTGTAACCGAAGCAGTAGAAATCTCTGACCTTGTATCATTCTTTTCTGTTAGTACTAAACATGGCATATCCTTTGGTGCATCAGAATATCGTAATGTGATAGCTGCAGCTAATTTGAGATTTTTCTCAGAATCCTCACCACGTAACATTGAGATTGGGCCGACATGATCCTTTGTATCAAATAAAACATCACCAGGTAATGCAAGAGCTTTTAGCATTTCATTCTCATCCTTATGTCTTCCAACAATTAATTTTGTCTTCTCATCAAATCTAAAATGTCTTCCAATCTTTAAAAGATCAATATCGTTTGTTGTCGGTGTCTCGATATGATGAAAAAGATCTTTTGCTCTAATTGCAAATGCTGGATCAGTTAGTAAACATCCTCCTCCTGCATTTGGTGGATTATCAAAACCAAATTCTTTAGCCATCTTCAATTGTTCTTTTCTTGAACGTCCACGGATCATTCCAAGATTTTCTCTTTTAATTATTCCATCAATTTCAGGCTGTGTTGGTGGTAACAATGCTGCAGAAAGTGGTCTGACTATGATTCCTTCCAGTCCGGATTCTCTTTCTATTGTTTTCAAAGCTGGAGCAAATTGACTCATTGGTCTTTGACCAAGAACTTCACCTGATATGATAAATTCTGCACCGATATCGTCCATTACTTTTTTGCCAGCCTTGAACATCATTGATCTACAATCAATGCATGGATTCATACCAGAACCGTAACCGTGCCTTGGATTTTTTAACATCTCAATATAATCATCACCAAGATATACAGTTTTTAGATCAACACCTAGTGAGTCTGCAGTCTCTCTAATTTCAAATCCACAACCTCTTCCACAATCAAAATCACAAAACGGAGTTTTTATCGCAACAGCAGTAACATCAAATCCTTGATTTTGCATCATTTTTACTGCTAGTCTACTATCTAGTCCTCCTGATAGTAATGCTACAACTTTCTTTTTCTCTTCCACAAATCCAGAAAGTCTTTTTCCAATATCTAAACCTTCCAGCAAATGTAAAATAGTAAAGAGTTAGAATTGTTGTGTTGAATCAACGCAGAAGGAATCTACTAAAATATTGTAATGATATAGGATGTGATACGCTAGTTGCATTTGAACCTGAAAATCTATTTTACATGACTGGATTTTGGGGCGAAGCAATTGGAATATTGGATAAAAATGGCTGTACTATTGTATCCCCAGAACTTGAGATGGGACGTGCAAAGGACGAGTCCACTGGTTGTGACGTAGTCAAGTCTGAACGTGGAAAGGGCTCTCTTGCTACACTTGTCAAGATGTTAAGAGGAAGAAAAGTGTGTACAGACAGTGACAGTTACAACATAGTAGAGAGCCTAAAGAGATCCCTTACTTCGGTACGGTCTTCAACTGATCCATTTTATCATGCAAGACAAGTAAAAGACTTGCAAGAGATTACTCTATTACGAAAGGCATCTTCGATACTAGATGAAATGTACGAGATGTGTGTAGATGAATTAATGATAGGCCAGTCAGAGGCTCAACTTCAAACCATATTAATGCAATATGCAATGGAAAGAGGAATGTTTTCTACTGGATACAAGTCAACACTACATCCATTGATCATTGCAGGTGGTCCAAATGGTTCTTTACCACATGCACAGGTAACTGATCGAAAATTCAAAAACGGTGACATGATTGTAGTTGATCTTACTTTACGATACAAAGGATATGTTACTGATGCAACTAGAACATTTGGCCTTGGCTCAGTATCAGCCGAAGCAAAAAAAGTCTATGAGATTGTACGACAATCACAAGAGGCAGGACTCAAAGCTGTTAAACCAAATGTATCATGCAAATCTGTGGATGATGCTTGTAGAAAATTAATTGAAAAGAAAAAGTATGGAAAATATTTTATCCACTCTACAGGTCACGGTATAGGACTTGAGGTGCATGAGCTTCCAAATCTTGGTCCATCAAGCAAGGCTGTATTATTAAAAAACATGGCAGTGACTGTAGAACCTGGAATATACATTCCACGAAAGTTTGGTGTGAGAATAGAAGATTCTGTTATAGTTGGAAACAAGGTCGAAGTTATGCACAAATTCACAAAAGAATTGATTGTAATCTAAAGCCAATGTTCAAACAGTACTAGTGTATCTGAATAGTATGGCAGTACATGTTATTTACAGAACAATTGTTAGGACAATAAAGTCAGGCAAGTTAATGGAACCTTTCTCATTAAATGAACTCATCAAAGCATGTCCATATCTGAATAAATACACCTGTATGGTATTTTTGTCAAAGCATAAGCAAGGTAATCCAAGTGAATCTTCTCAATTATTTGAAATGGATTCAGATGGAAAGTTCAAACTAATTAGGCCTTTACAATATGATCTCTAGTGTGAAATTTGTTTTTCTATTTCATTTCTGATAAACTTTACAACTTTGGATTTACTCTTCCATCCTGATTCGATAGAAGTTTTTGAATTAACAGCTATCACATTGTTGTAATCTGGATTTTCCTTGTATTTAGTGCCTATATCATTTGCAATTACAAGATCACAGCCTGATTGACTCAACTTTTCTCTTGCTTTGCTTATCAAATCTTTTTTTGATACATTAGCTTCTGCCTTGAATCCAACAAGAAATGCATCACTCTGGATTTTTTTCACATCATTAATCATCTTAGGCACTCTTTTTAATTTCAAAGAGATCCTGAGAAGATCACTGTCAAGTTTAGTTTTGCTTGGCTTTTCTGGTGTATAGTCAGAAACTGCTGCTGCAAGTATCACAATATCAAACTTTTGCTTCATTTCTTTTTTTATTGCATTACTCATCTCTTCACTAGTCTCCACTCGTACTATCTTGGCACCTTTTGGCGGAGATTCTCATTCCAGAGCCATAAATCATAGTAACCTTGGAGCCTGCTGAGACAAATTCTGATGCAAGTAATACTCCGGTCTTGCCTGTACTTTGATTTGTTATGACCCTAACAGGATCAATATACTCTATGGTAGGACCTGCAGTGATAAGCACTTTTTTTCCCTTGAGAACAGATGAAGAGCCAAACTTTTGTAATGTATAATCAAGTATCTCTTCAGGTTCAGCAGCTTTTGCCTTTCCCTCAACAAAGTTTGGAGAAATAAAATCAACTTTATTTTTTAGAAATTCAATATTTTTTACAACTGCAGGATTTTCATACATTGCCTGATGCATTGCAAGTCCTATAACAATTGGAATCTTGGAACCCAATCCAACACTTAACACAGTAGAGATTGGCGTATCATCAATTCCATTTGCTAATTTACCAAGTGTATTTGCAGTACATGGGTATACTATAATGCAATCAGACTGTTTATAATCTGCAACCTTGATGTGCTCCAAATCTCCAGTTAATTTTGTAATTACTTCATTTCCTGTCGCCCACTTGAAGTCACTTGGTTTTATCAAGTCAGTTGCAGACTTTACTTGCAACACAAGTAACATCTGCTCCATGTCGCATCAACAATCTAGCCAGTTCAATTGACTTGTATGCTGCAACACTTCCTGATATGCACAAAATAATTTTCTTTCCTGAAAGCTCAGTACCATCAGAGCCTATTATATCCAAAGAAGGATGTTTTTTAGACAAGTTCTTTTTTCAGCCTCTCTAATTCAGATTTATCCATGGAAAAAGAGTGTTCTATACTTGGAAACTTGCCTGATACTACATCATTTTTGTAAGACTCGACAGCTTTTACAATATCAGAAGATAACTCCAAGTATCTTTTTGCAAACTTTGGTTTAATTTTTTCATACAAGCCCAAGACATCATGAACTACAAGCACTTGTCCATCACAGTCAGGACCAGAACCTATACCAATTGTTGGTATTACAATAGAGTTTGAAATAATCTTTGAGACTTCTTTTGTCACCATCTCAAGTGCTATACTAAATACACCTGCCTTCTCAAGGGCTTTGGCTGATTCAATTCAGCTTTACTGCAGCATCTTTTGTCTTTGCCTGAACCTTGTAGCCTTCTTGTAATGTTGTAGTTTGAGGCTGAAATCCAATGTGTCCCATCACAGGAATTCCAATCTCAACAATTGCATGTATTGTATCTTTAATCTCAACTCCACCCTCAAGTTTTACTGCATCTGCCCCTGCTTTGATCAGCCTTCCAGCATTTTCAATTGCCTGTGATTTACTAGATTGGTATGACATGAAAGGCATGTCTGCAACAACAAGTGCGTTTTGTCTTCCCCTTGCAACAGCCTCTGTAAAAAGACACATCTGGTCCATTGTAACAGGAATTGTATTGTCATATCCAAGCATCACCATTCCAGCACTATCACCTACAAGTAACATGTCAACACCAGATTTGTCACAAAGTTGAGATGTCGTATAATCATATGCAGTGATAACTGTAATTTTTTTAGAATTTTTCATCAATAATATATCTCTAACAGATTTAGGCATTCGCTATTTTCCTCAAGTTTTTTCTTATGGTAAGAATTGATTTTTTCAAGTTATTTTTGTTGTCAAACTTTATTTCTCCACCAGTTCTTCTTTTGATAATCTTTTACAAACCTCAATTAATATTTTCATTCCTCTAATAACATTGTCTACAATTGTAATATCTGCAGTCTGTGCAGTTCGTGACATTGGATTCAAATCAAACGCAATTACTTTTTTTCCAAATTTCTTTAATGCAATTGTTCTATCTCCATCTTCCAATGGCACTAGAACAACATCTGCAGAAAATATTCCGCGTTTGTCTACAATCCTTCTTGCACTGTCAAGTTTCGGAATCCTCTTTGAAAATTTAGGATCAATTCCCAATATTTCTTTGGCACCATTTTTTCTCAAGGTCTGGGCAATGACTTTTTTTCGTTTCTCACTTGCATAAAACAGATTTATTTCAATTTTTGCGCCTGTAATCTTTGGATAATTCTATTATCTCTTTTGGACAGAGTGCAGCAAGATTACCATTTACTGATATTACAGGTAATTTAGCCATGACAAGTGTTCTTGCAGCAGCCTTGATTGCCTTGTGAGAAGTCTTTGATGTCTTTTCTCCTATGAGATAATCAAACATCTCACCTCTTCCATGGGCCAAAAGACCTTCTTCTACAACCAGACCGTCTCTGAATCCTTGAACAAGCTTTTCTCTGATATACAGGGATGCAGCCCTAGGATGTGTTTTTGGAATTAACACTAGGAGACTCTAGCTCCACTTTTGTCTATTTCTGTCTTTATTATCATTCCATCATATTTTTCTAAAATTTTTATTACTTGAGATTCTTTTCTTTTTGGAACTAGCGTAAAGATGGTCTCTCCAAACATTGCAACTCCTGACTTGAATCCATTCTGGGCCAGGTCATCAATTACTTGCTGCATTTGTGATGTAATGACATCAACATACTTTGCAAATTCAAGTGACATGTCTAAAAATTCCATCTGATCTCTTGACTTTAATAATTTTATAACCATCTTTCCTCCAAGACCGTTAATCTTTGAAAGTTCAGTCTTGATAAATTGTTTTGTTGATATTGGAGAGAAGCAAATTACAATTGCAGAATAATCTGTGTGAATTTTTTGTAGGCTACCAATTCCAGGAGCTCCATGTTTTGTTCTGATCTCAAATCCTCCATGATATGATGATAATACAGTTCCAAGTCCTGTCTTGCAGTAAATTTCTGCATTATGTGCAATCTGACCTATTTTTGTTCTGGATAAATTAGTCTCAAGTGCCTTGTTTAAAGCAAACGCTAAGCTTAGAGCAACAGCACCACTTGAGCCAAGACCAAAGCCCACTGGAATTGTAGTATCATGTTCAATATCTAAAAAATAATTTCCTTTTACAATTTTAAAAAATTCCTTTACGACAAATTCTGAAACTTGAGTATTATCTGACTTGTAACCAGTTACTGTAATCTTAAATCCAGGTTTATCAGAGCTTGTAACCTTTACCTTTGTAGTTACACCTTCTTTAATACAAAATCCAGCACCAATTGAACCCTTTTGCTCAGGCTCTCTTGGCTCTATTTCTGCTTTGAAAAAACCTGTAATGTGACCTGGTGCAAAGGCTACTGCTTGCATGAATAGCTTAAACTAATGAAAAAATATAAAAATGATCATTAAATAATATAAATTAGTATAAATTGACTAAATTTATTCGACGCCTACAAAGGATTGGAAGCAGTATCTTGGTATCTCTTCCAATAGAGTGGGTTCAAGCAAACAAACTTGAAAAAAGTGATGAGGTAGAGATTGAAACCGGAACCAATAGTGTCTCAATTACTCCAACTGGTGGTAGCAGACCTCCAAATGAAGTTGTAATAGAATATCCCGTTTCAAAACAAGAAAACATTAGTGCATATGTTACAGGTGCATATCTAATCGGTTACGATATAATCAAGATAAAAGGAAAATCATCAATCTCAATAGAAGACAGAGAAAAGATTCGAAGATTAATGCGTAGACTTGTTGGAATGGAAATAGTTGAGGAGGACACATCAAATGTAAATGTACAATTTCTATTAGATGCAACAACACTAAGTCCAGATAAAATTCTCAAGAGAATGAGTTCGATTGTTCTTGGAATGTTTCGTGATACAATATTGTGTCTCATATCGGATGACAAGTCAGTATTGCAAACAATGTCAAGCAGAGATGATGAGATTGACAGACAGTATTTTTTGCTTGTAAGATTAATTCGAAGTGCAATGGTTGACAAGAAACTTGCCACTGCACTAAATTTGGGAAATATAGATATTCTAGATTATAGGATAGCAGCAAACTTACTAGAAACTGCAGGGGACACAATTATTGAACTAGCACACTCTATCTCGGAGTTGCCAATGCCAAAGGCTGATATGAAAAAACTCTATAATGTTGCAACTGAGATAGAGGATGTCCATGAAAAATCAATTAGATCATTTATTGAAAACAATAGAAAACTTGCAATTGAGGCAATAACACTTCATAGAAATTATCAGAAAAAGATGTCAGATGTTGGTTCAGCACTTGATCCAAAAAAACAAGGGTCAATGCAATTGATAAATCTTGTATTTGCATTTGAAAAATTGTCAAGATGTTGGGCAGATGTTGCAGACTTGGTAAAACCAGTTTATACTTGATATTTTTTCTTTATTGCATATGTCAAGACTGCACATATTGTCTTTGAGTCGGTAATTTTTCCAGCCATTATCATCCTGATTACTTTTTTAAAATCCATCTTGACTACAGACATTATCTCATCATGATCAAGCTGCAGATTACCTACTTTTTTGATTCCTGATGCCAGATAACAATGGATGATTTCTGTATTGTAACCAATTGAAGGATAGTACTTGATCAATGGGGTCATCTTCTTTGCCGTATGTCCTGTCTCCTCACGAAGTTCTCTGTAGGCACACTTTAGAGGTTTTTCTCGTTTTTCCAATGTTCCTGCAGGGATTTCAAGCACATACCCATGCGGGAATCTATGCTGTCTCACAAGAAGTACCTTGCCATCCTCGATGGCAAGTATTGCTGCTGCACCTGGATGCTCTATTACCTCTCTTGTAACTTTGCGTTTGTTGATGGATAAAGTGTAAAGACTTAGTGAGAGAACTCTTCCCTTGAAGACATTTTTTCTCATTTTATGAAATTATAAAATAATATGTTATGAATGTATCTCAGACATAAGGTGAAGTCTCTTTGATTTCTTTGCTTGTACAATTGCATCTCTTGCCCATTTTTGTGGAAATGTTATATTCTTTGGCATAAAAAGATCAACTGACTGTATCCCATCAATTTCATGTACCTCTTGAGCAAGATCATCCATCTTGTACACATTATTTGTATACATGAATAGAACAATCTGGTTCATATGAACAAATGGCTTTTGTAAAAATGATTTTGAAAATACTTTATCAAGTTTTACAAGTGTTGTTTTGATCTCTCCTTTTACTGTAACCAAAACTGCAAATGGAATAAACTCGCCCATATTTTTTGGATTATATATTGCCGTAAATTGTATTGCTTCATCATTTTGTAATTTTTCAAGTGAGCGAGCTATAGTCTTTGTTGAAAAACCAGATTTCTTTGCAATCACTTCTATCTTCAATCTTGGATCTTTTAGCAAGATATCAATTATCTCAATATCTGTTTTCGTCAGATCTGATCTTATCTCTGGATTTTTTGCTTCAAATATACTAAGCACTCTAACATCACGTAACAAGTTTTGTGCAAGCTCCATTTTTTTTGCAGGATCTTCTTTTACTACAATACTGCAAACAGTAACTCCACCAACACATGGAACAACATAAAATGGTTCTCCGATCAATCTTATTTGATCTAAAATATGGTCCATCTCTTTTCCTATTACCACAAAATACAAGACGCTAAACCCCAAAACAGGAGGTTCAATTTTCAAGGCAAATTCTTCAATTATTTTATTTTGAATCATTTTTTGTATTCTTGATTTTACAGCAACACCTGAGATGCCAATCTCACTACCTATTTGGCGATCTGGTTTTCTACAATTATTGAGTAAATGTGAGAGAATTTGTATGTCTAATTTGTCCATATCTTATAGCAATACCTCATTAATTATATCAAAATAAACATCTTGTATATATAAATGTCTGATATGTTAGAATTATTACACTATAACATTAAATATCAGACTATTACTTTATCATTTGTGGATTATAGAGCCCAGATAGGCATTAGATTTATCACAAGAAAAAAAGGCAGTTTGATTGCAGCCTGCTTGGCAATTGCTATTGCTATACTGGTTGTTTCGGTAAATTCTGTAATCTTCCAAGGTTTGTATGATGCTATTGTGAGAGATTTGGTCAACTATAGGTATGGAAATGTGTACATTACAAAAAGAGGAGATTTCATTTCAAGAAATGATTTTATGTTAGTAAACTGGCTTGATAGAATTCCGTGGGTTCAAGGAGCAGCACCAAGACTATTCACACAAGTATATTCCATAAACTCGACCGTAAATGGCCAACTAATTCAGGACATTAATGTTCCATTTCAAATGGTGGGAGTAAATCCAGTATGGGATGAACAAGCATCTACCTTATTTCAAGCTGTAAAAGGTCATTATGTTTCAACAAGGGATTCGATAGTTTTAGGAATACTTGTTGACAGGGATCTTGGATACCCAAAGATTGGAGATACTGTAAAACTAAAAATTCATGATCAATTTGGTAATGATGTACTCAAAAGATTTGTAATTGTTGGAACATCAGAGACTGCTGGAAATAACGGATATGATAATGGTGTAATGATAAACATTGATACAATGCGAGAAATGCTACAAAGACCTGGCCAAACCTCAGAAATTCTTGTCAAACTAAATGATCCAACAAAGGCAAATTTTACCAAGACACTTTTCCTTGACGCATTTCCATCAAGCGCTGATAATTTCAAAGCTCAGACAATACAACAAGCAGCAGAAACACAACTTAGCGGTTTCAGGTCAGGTATTGCATTAATTAATCTAGTAGGACTTTTCGGAATGGTCTCATCTGCCTTTGGTGTTGTAACAATCCAAATGATGCAAGTAGCAAACAAGACTCGTGATATTGGTGTACTAAGGGCAATCGGTGCCAAGAGAAAAGATATTTTACTGATATTTATCTTTCAGGGAATAGTAATAGGCACTTTGGGAGTCATTGTGGGAACAGCCATGGCAATAGGGTATACCACTTATGCAAAAGAGACTCACATGAGATTTAATGGAAGTCTAGCTTTGGAGGTCTCATACAACTGGCCAAGCCTAATTCAAACTGATATTCTGGCATTTACGCTTACTATAATAGCATCAATATACCCTGCATTCAAGGCTACACAACTGCAACCAGTGGAGGCGATGCGAACTGCCTGATAACGTACTAGAGATTCGTAATCTGGAGAAGGTGTACGGTGAAGGCGAAACCGCAGTTAGGGCATTAAAAAATATCAATCTCACCGTTAAGCGAGGCGAATTTATGCTGGTGGTAGGCAGCTCCGGTAGTGGCAAAACAACACTACTGAACATGATAGGCCTACTTGACAGGCCAACAAGCGGCACTATACTAATTGATGGAGTAGACACTTCAAGTCTCAATGATGACCAACTAGCATCATTTAGAAATTCAAAGCTTGGATTCATATTCCAATTCTCAAATCTATTAAGTGACTTGACAGTTTTGGAGAATGTCATATTACCAAGAAAAATTCATGGCTCTCTTGAAGGCTCAGAGGAAGAAGCAAAGACACTTCTCAAAACCGTCGGACTTGAATCACAATTTAATAAATTTGGAAATAAAGTATCTGGAGGACAAGCTCAACGGGTTGCTATCACACGAGCTTTGATAAACAAGCCCGCCATTGTTCTTGCTGACGAACCAACTGGAGCCTTAGACTCTATATCAGCAGAGACTACAGTACAACTTCTAAAATCATTGAACAAAAAGCTTAACCAGACTTTTATCATAATCACACATGAAAGGCCACAATTTGGTGAGGTTGACAAAGTAGTAACAATAAAAGACGGTAAAATTCTTGAAGGAGAAGAGCTGGAGGCAAGTTTGATATGATATACAAAACAATTATTCTGATTGCAGTATTACTTGGAGGACAATTAATAATACCAATTTATGCACAAAGTGCACCAGAACAGCTTGTGCCAGGAGGATCTCCATTTGAGCATGAATTTGCAGACGTCAAGATTCTTGATTCATACTTTGGATATCCAAATCAAAAAATTGAAGTCCAACCAGGAGACAAAAATGTTCCATTTACAATGGTATTTGCAAATGTTGGTACAGAAGATATTACTGGAATCAATGGATTTCTAGACTTGCCTACACAATTCACACCCGCCACTTCAGCAGGAGGACTAATTGAGGCAGACAATGCGCAAGCTGCAACTGCTGGCAGTTCATTTACATTAACATTTTATCTAAATGTAGACAAGTCGTTACCTGTGCATGACTATTCTGGAACAGTAAAACTAACTTATACTGTAGTCAGAGAAGTTGGTCTACGACAAGTCTTCTTTGACTTTGATTTCAAGCTAACAGGAAAAGGACTTCTTAACATAAAAGCAGATGATCCATTCTTACAGCCAGCAACAAATAATCAAGTTACAGTTGAAGTCTCTAATACAGGTACTGCCGGTCTCAATAATGTAGACATTACATTAACTCCTGAAACAAATTCATCCGATGCAGGTTCTAACTTGCAAAATGTTGTAATAGATCAACATCATTGGAATATAGGTACTGTACCTGCAGCATCATCAGGTCCATACTCGTTTAACATATTTGTGCCACAGAATCTAGCAGGCAGTACATTGCATATGCCATTTCTATTGAGCTACTTTGACGGTCAAGGAAATCAAATATCAGATACAAGAATTGTTGATCTTATTGTAGGACCTGCAACTACTTCTATGATCAAACTTTCAACACCATCTTATGTCCTTATGGGAGTGATGCAAAATCTTACTATGGGATTGCAGAACATGTCTCCATCAAAAATTTCTGACATATCTATTACAGTTACGGCAAACTCTCAAGACTTTAAGATTCTACAAGACAACAAGTGGTTTGTAAAGTCAATAAATCCATTGGAGACCAGTGCTATACAAATTCCAGTCTTTGCAGATCAAAATATCGAAAATCAAGCCGTTAACTTTGTTGTGAACATGCAGTATACCAAAGATGGTTCTACAATTATTGAATCGCAAAACTTTGCCACATTTATCAGACCAGTGATTGATATCTCAATTTACGGCGTACAAGTACAAGAGATTGCCGGCCAGCAAATGATAATAGGAAATGTGCTCAACCAAGGAAACACTCTGGGTCAGTTTGGGCAAGTGACAATTGATCCACTAGAAGGTTCAACCATAATAGAATCCTCCCAATATATGGGCGACCTTGATACTGATGCCCCAACTCCATTTAACGTACCAGTAACTTCAACAACAGGAGCATTATTATCAGGAGATCAAAAGGTTCTGGTAACCTTAACATACAAAGATTCACTTTTACAACCTCACACACTTACTCAAATAGACACCGTATCATTTGGAAAATCAGTAGTAGCACAATCCAATGGAATATTCCAACCACAGCTAGTAATTCTTGTTGCAATTGCAGCAGGAATTGGCGGAATTGTATTCAAAGTAAAAAAGAAAAAAATTCCATTAGAAAAGAAAGTAGAAAACTCAAGCTAAGGGTATATTTACTCGAAAGACATTTTTTTATACATGACATGGGATGAAATTGAAATCCCAAAAGAGGTTCGCCATTTTATGCCTGAAGAAGCCAAAGAAACAGTCTTGGGTCAAAAAAATGGTGCAACAAAACAATATCGCTATGGAAATCTACACATTCGAGAATATGATGACAAGTATCTTGTTCACATGGACAAAGTTGATCCAAGACAAGATCCATTAGGTCATCTTATACATGATGCCCCTGAAATTCTAATTGGTATAGCAAGTGGAATCATTACTGGAAAAAAAGTTGCATCAAGTATTTACAAATTACAAAAAAATATGCCTCTATCAAAAAGTACATCTATTTTAGCAGGACTAGTTGTATCTGCAATAACAGGATACGCAAGTTATTCTTTCGTAAAAAAACTGAAAGAATTCTAGGAGGGAATTACGATTTCACAATTTCATACAATTCGAACCTTTCTTAAACTCATGCCAGTTGTATTTGCTTTAAGGAAAGATAGGAGAGAATGGGTAAGAAAACAAGGAAAAAATGTTGATCTTAAAAGATATCAAAAAAACGCAAGAAGAGCCTCTTAAGACATTCATATCACTTGGTCCTGTTTACATAAAACTAGGCCAATGGTTATCATCAAGAGCAGATATTTTACCGCAACCATATCTTGAAGAGCTTGCAAAGCTCCAAGATGAAGTTCCTGCTGAATCATTTGACAAAGTAAGACCAATCATAGAAAAAGATCTGGGACCGATGGATCAGAATTTTGAATTTGTCGATACTACTGTAATTTCTGGTGCATCACTTGGTCAAGTATACAAAGCAAAGTTGCGAGGCAAAGATGTTATAATCAAAGTCAAAAGGCCAGGAATTGAAAAAGTAGTTGAAGAAGATATCCATGTTCTTAAAAAAATTATCCCATTTGCAATGAAGTTTGTTGATCCAAATCTTAGATATTCTGCAGAAGCAATGCTTTCACAGTTTATTGAGACGATCCATGAAGAAATGGACTATAGAATTGAATCTAAAAATCTTAAAGCTATAAAGAAAAACATGGAAGGTTATCCTAAACTAAGAATTCCATCTGTAATAGATGACAGATCAAGCCAGAACATACTCACCATGGAATACCTTCCAGGTATCAAGATAACCAATGTAAAAGCCCTTGATGAGGCAGGAATTGATAGGGAACAGCTTGTTGTGAGAGCACACAAGGTGTTTTTTACGATGTTGTTAAGGCATGATCTGTTTCATGCAGATCCTCATCCTGGAAACATCACTGTTGCAAATGATGGCTCGCTGATACTTTATGATTTTGGCATGGTTGGAAGACTTGACAGCAAAACTCGTCTGAAATTGATCAGACTCTATCTTGCACTAATTGAAAGAGAGCCTGCAAGAACAGTTGCTGCGATGGACGATCTTGGCATGCTCATGCCGGGATTTGACAGAAATATTATAGAAAAAGGAATTGCACTTTCAATTCAAGCTTTTCATGGAACAAAAGTAGATAGAATGGAAGTCAGGGCACTGATGGATCTTGCAAACAAAACAATGAGTAGATTTCCTTTCAAGCTTCCAAAACACCTTGCACTTTACATGAGGATGACATCAATACTTGAAGGAATATACTTGACACATAAAGTCAACTTTAGATTCATCAATGTATTGCAAAATATTCTAGAAGAAGAAAATATTATACGAGATGCATACGTTGAAGAACTCAAGATCTCATTTAACAAATTTGTAAAATCAATAGATTCTGCAATTGCTATAGTTCCAGAAATTAGACAATTCTTGGAACAAAATAAAAACATGCAAGCAAACAAACCAAAATCAAGAACCATTTTACTTTCTGGCAGTATTCTCTCTGCAGCAGTCTTTGTTGGATCTACAATTTTGTATTCAATAAATTATCTAGCTGGAGAAATTGGAATGATTGGCTCTATTGTAATTATGGGAATCTCTGTAATACTAAGAGAACATTAATTATTCTACTGTGATATTTTTTCCAGTCTTTGCTGGAATAGTAAAGGTGAGTACACCATCATGATATTTTGCAGATGCACCTGGATCTTCATCATCTTTTACCTCAATTGGGAGTCTTACTTTTTTATCAATTAATCTGGGTCTCTGTCTCCAGATGACTGTTCCTTCTATCTCATCTTCTCTTTTTGCATT
This sequence comes from uncultured Nitrososphaerota archaeon, assembly GCA_963824385.1. Taxonomy (GTDB): domain Archaea; phylum Thermoproteota; class Nitrososphaeria; order Nitrososphaerales; family Nitrosopumilaceae; genus Nitrosotalea. The sequence goes on along the minus strand of CAWGPD010000002.1, from coordinate 107,393 downwards.
AATTGAAAGGATGTTTCCATTTAGCCTAAGCTTTATCTCTTTCTTGTCAAAGCCTGGCATGTCAATTGTTACTATGAGGCTATCATTTTGTAAAATCATGTCTACAGGAGGAAGAATGAATTCATAGAACTCGCGTGATTTGTTACCTATTTCTTTCATGACTTCTTTTACCATGTAATTACCAAAGCCCATTTAGTAGTGTTTAGCGCTTTTTTATTATTAAACCTTAGTTCAATTCACAATTTATCTACTGCTCAATTCAATAGGATTTGATGATTATAGTTATCGAAGGCTTTGATCAGGCTGGAAAAAAAACCCAATCAAAATTATTGGGAAATTTTTTAAAAACCAAGCACAAGAAATCTATAACATTTAGTTTTCCAGACTATACCACTCCTGTTGGAAAAGAGATCAAAAATTTTCTTAGTGGTAAGCGAAAGTTTCCTCCACAAGTAATACATTGTCTTCTTGCCGCAAACAGATGGGAAAGATCAAAAGATATCAAAGATGCTCTCTCAAAAAATTATGTTGTTATCATGAATCGCTATTATCAATCTAATTTGGTATATGGAACAGTAAACGGACTTGACTTGAAGTGGCTTGAAAATCTAGACAAGGGTCTTCCAAAAGAAGACATGGTCATCTTACTTGATGTCAAGGTTTCAGATTCATTTTCTAGAAAAAAACAAAGACGTGATAAATTTGAGAAAGATAAAACATTTGCACTCAAAATTGCTAATACATACAGAAAACTTGCAAAAAAATATGGCTGGTACATTGTAAATGCATCACAAAGCAAAGATCAAGTTCATCAACAAGTAAGAGATAATGTACTAAAACACATCAAATGAGAACATGGCTAGAAAATATCTCCAGATTGTAGACCCCATTCATGATTTTATCACTGTATATCCACATGAACTTGAACTGATAGACTCTCCAGTATTTCAAAGACTACGAAGAATCAGACAACTTGCAGGAGCTCATCTTGTATATCCAGGTGCACAGCACTCTAGATTTGAACACTCACTTGGAACTATGCACATTGCAAGTCAGACAGCTAATGTTCTCAAAGAGAAAGGATATCTTGATGCTAAAGATTCTGAAAATATTCGAATGGCTGCCTTGTTGCATGATATAGGTCATGGTCCATTTTCACATCTCTTCGAAGAAGTTCTACAAAAAAAGAAGAAAATTTCTCATGAAGATATGGGACAAAGACTCATACTAGAATCTGAAATTGGTGACATTATAACAAAATCAGGATTTGACAAAAGATTTCTTGGTAAACTTGCATTTGGAAATTCCAAAAATCAATTTATGAATGAAATTATCTCTGGGGGATTGAGTGCTGATATGATGGATTATTTACTCCGTGATGGATATTTTACAGGTTCAGAACATGCTAAAGTAGATTTTATGAGAATAATCCATTCACTTGATGTTCATAACAAAAAACTTTCACTTGACAGATCAGCCCTTCACTCTTTTGAATCAATGATGATCTCAAGATATCAAATGTTCAAGGCAGTCTATTTTCACAAGACAGTAAGATCTGCAGAAGTAATGTTGCTTGAGTCAATGCTTCTTGCAGACAATGAACTTGATCTCACAACTGATGATCTAGAAAAATATGTACAACTTACCGATGAATTTGTAATTTCAAAGCTTATCTCACTTACACCACGAAATGCAGATCTTCGAAGAGCAAGACAGCTTGCTATAGAATATCAAGAACGAAAATTGCTCAAATGTGTTTATGAAAAAATATTTACACGTCCACGAATGGGCAAAGTAAACGTACCAGAACTTCAAAAAGAGATTGCCAAAAAATCAAAGGTGGATGAATGTGAAGTCTTTATTGATATATCCAAGACTCCCTCTATTCCACTCTCTCCATCAAAAAAAGAATCACATTCAATTATTCTTACTACAAAGAAAGGAGAAGGTCCAAAGGAATCATATGAACTTCCAATATCTGAGATTCCACTGGTTTCTGCAATTTCTGGCTTTATGGATACACTTAGAGTCTATACAAGACAACAATTTAGAAAAAAGGTTGAAATTGCAGCACACATCATTCTTGGTGAAAACAGGCAATGAAAAAAAGAATTGTAATAAAATTATCTGGAAGTTTGTTTGGTCTTGAGGACACAAAAACATTAAAGCAATATGCTGAGTTTTTTGTCAGGATAAGTAAAATCTGTCAGCCAATCATAATTGCAGGAGGAGGAAAAATTGCAAGACACTACATCTCACACGCCAGATCCTCTGGAGCAGATGAATCAACACTTGATGAGCTTGGAATCGAGGTTTCAAGACTTAACGCAAAACTTTTGATCTATGCATTACAAGAAAAAGCTTATCCTCATCCTCCAATTAATCTAAAAGAAGTTGCAGATGCTGCGGATACAGGATTGATTGTTGTCACAGGAGGTCTTCATCCTGGACAGAGCACAAATGCTACTGCTGCACTTATTGCAGAAAAGGTAAGAGCAGGCATATTTTTGAATGCAACAGATGTTGATGGTGTATATGATTCTGATCCAAATAAAAACAAGAATGCAACTAAATTTAAAAAAATACCGATAAAGAAACTACGTTCTATGCTTGTTCATCAGGATTCTATTGCAGGAGGATATGACCTAATGGATATTGTAGCACTAAAAGTGATTGAGCGTTCAAAGCTAAAGACACGGATACTCAAAGCAGACATAAAAACATTAGAAAAGGCATTCAAAGGAAGCCCAGAGGGCACTGAAATTACACTAGTCTAATCTGTCCATCATATTGTGGAATTCCTGCAGAAGTAGCTTTTTTCAAAATTTCTTTTGCTTCATCCTCTTTAAGAACTTTAGATTGTGACTTGGCATATCCTTCTTCATCAACTATTACCACAAGCCAGCCTTCTTGTGGTTTTTCAATAATGGCCACAAGTTCTTTTTCTCCCACAGGAACAAATATTCCTTGAGATTTTTTTACAGTAAGTGTAAGCATGGCAAATCCTGCATGTGAGAATAGAGTCATCTGTGATTTTCTTGATCTTTCCTGACCTATTCTTATTGCTTGATGATATTGCATAGATTTTCTTTTGAAACTTTTACTATAAGCGTTTTCAACTCAACATTTAAGAATTGAACAAATAGTAAAATATTCATGGAGAAGAAAATTTTAGTTTATGTTGCTATAGGAGTTTTAGTTGCTATACTTGGTTTAGTTGTTGTTCTTTCAGGCTCAGGTCTTAAGAATATGATGTCTAATAATGGAAATACCCCATCTGCATTAACATCGGTATTAACCCAAGTAAAACCACTTGATATGCAATACAATGGCTCATCTGTATTGTCAGTAACAAACAGGGCTGCAACAATAGAGACTAAATTTAATCTGACAAATCCAAATGACGATACTTTGATTATTGAAATGTTAAGCTATGATATTTATGTAAACGGTGTTTCGATTGGACACGGACAGTATGGAGAAAAATATGAAGGAGCATCAGATAACTCAACATACTTGCCTCTTACAGAGCACAACTCTGAGATAATTACAAATCAGGCACAACTAATCAATGATGGAAATAATCCGCAGATTTGGTCAGCACTTCAAAGCGGTAAGGCACAGATTAGAATTAACGGAACTACATATTATTCAACACATACACCCCTTGCTGGAGACAGCTACTCCAAAGATTTTGATTTTAAATAAAAATTAATTCCTAACGATTAGGATTGTATCTTGAACGAATGAACTTTCCTAAATAGACAAAACCAAGTATTATCCAAGTAAACATCATTGCTATCCATGCAAGTTCTACAATCTTTGGTATGGTTAGATTGAGTTGATAGACGTAGTTCAGATATTGTCCTGGAATTACCTTTTCTAAATAATACAGTGGTAGGAGATATGGATTGATATTCTGTATGTTGATCAGAGATACTCTGCCAAGTAGTGTAATGATGGCATGCCATCCAAAAAAACACGTAACAAAGAAAAATCCAGCTTTTCTTCCAACAGGTTTCTTGTATCCACGTTTCTCAAATTTTTCTAGTCTCTTTTTTACTCTTACAATCTCTACTTTGAGTTCTTCAACAGATTTTTGCTCTCCATTTTTCTTCGAGGAGCCCATGTATGTTGCAATCAGTGAATCAAGATATTTTTTATCAGAATTATAAAGTGATTTACCATCTTGTAATGTCTCTAGCATATAGTTGAGTCTTCCAATATCTCCTTTCTTAGAATCTATCAAGTGTACCACATAGTCAATTAGTTCATCTGTCATACTGGTCATCTAACGACTTGAGTTGCCACAAGCGGCTTTAGATGACATTATCAACATTATCAAGCTCTTTTGGAAAGGGATTTTAATTATTATTGAGAGACTAGCCTACTTTCTTGAGGAAATTTATGATTGGCTCTTTATCATGATTGGATAACGACACAAATCCTTCCAAGAGCTCTCTTTGAGCATTTAATGTATCATCAAAGGCCTTTTTGATGTGGTCCGTGTTGAATGGAACAAGTTTATCGATCTTTCCATCACTGTATGACTCTACATATCTTCTTAATACTAACAAAATAAAATTTGGCGCAATGTCAAGTAATGTAATAATTGCATTCTTCAGATCCTTCTCCCTAATGTTAGAATCTTTTTCAAGAAATTTATTCATAATTTGAGTTCTTTCCTTGTCTGTCTCTGATACAGAAGCTGCAACAAGCAAACCGCTGTCAGTTAGTTGGTAATATGGAACTCCCTGTTCTTGGAGCGCTTTTGGGCCGCGCTTTATTGGTAGTCTCCCAGCTTCTTCTACTAATTCCAAAGGAAGAAGAATTTCGTCCAAATCTCTAAAAATTCCAGAGTAGATATTTTGCCATGTTGTTCCGTTTATTTCAGCAAGCTTGTGTGCAATTGCAGTACGTGTCTTTCTTGTTGGTAAAGTCTCAGCCGCAAGATGAATGATTATTCCTCGCTGTCGCATCGCTTCACCTGTAAACTCCTTGTTCTTTGTCTTAAAAGTCTGAAAGACTGATAGACTTGGACTTTGTTTTTTTATCTTTGTCATTGTTGATCACTATTTTTTAAAATGACTCTTGTATTACAATCTCAAAATTTTTCTTGGTTTGATAATCTAGAATTTCCATTTTGTGATATTATCCTATTTTACCAAGATATAAGAATTTGCGACATGTGAAAATTATAATAATTTTCTCTTTCTTCAAATATGATCTATATGTATTTATGAAAAAATTCCATATGTTTTTCATTTTCTTAACCTAATTTACTTGGCAAATGTGAAAGGGATTTAGATTACCTTATCTTAGATGTGAAATATGATAATCTCACCTGTTGAATTGTTAAAGAAGATTGAAAAACCAGATCTAATTCTTGTTGATTCAAGATCATACAAGGATTATTCAGAAGGACACATTCCAGGTGCAGTAAATCTTGATTTTTTCTATTATCATTGGTCTGATACCTCAAAAGATGGAATAAAATCATTTGAAAAACAGATGGAGCATCTTCTCTCTTTTTTGGGTGTGACAAATAATAAGACAGTTGTATTCTATGATGAAGTTTCTGGAATGAGTGCAGCAAGGGGTGTCTGGACTCTGATGTACTTTTCACATCCTAATGTATTCATGTTAGATGGAGGCTTTAAGAAATGGAAGAGTCTAAGCCTTGTTACAGAAACTAAGACAAATGGATTCAAACCAGAAAAATTTTCAGGCAAGATTAACAAAGATCTAATTGCAGGTTATGAATACGTCAACAAAAAGATTGGCAAAATCAAACTTCTTGATGCAAGAAGCAAAGATGAATACGACGGAGTCACAATCCGAGCTGCAAGAAAGGGACACATCCCAACTGCTATCAATATTGATTGGATGCTAAATATCAATAATGACGGTACAATGAAACCAAATGAAGATCTTTCCAAGATGTATGATTTTTCAAAAGATGATGAAATTATAACATATTGTCAAGGAGGATATCGCGCAGCAAATTCTTTTGTAGCACTAAAAATACTTGGTTTTAAAAATGTCAAGGTCTATCTTGGTTCTTGGGGCGAGTGGGGAAACAGACTTGACTTGCCAATAGAGCTTCCAAAAACTTGATCTAATTATTATAAAATAATGTACGATGATCGCATACTTGTAAATTTTTAAAACATAAAATTTACTTTGCAAGAATTAGATTAATATAGCCTCTTTCAATGAGCCTTGGTGATGGTGCTTAACAAGCGTTCAAAATTATCGCTTTTAGTTATAGCTGCGGGATTGACAATTGCACTATCAACATTTGTGTCAACAACTCCAGCATTTGCAGCCGACACTTCTACTACTAGTAGCGGATTAACAAAACCACTTTTGGCAATTGCAGCCGCAATTGCAATCGCAGGTGGTCTTATTGGTACTGGTAATGCACAACAAGGTATTGGTGCTGCCGGTATGGGTATTATTGCTGAGAAACCAGAGAAGTTTGGTCAGGTATTATTCTTCTTTGTCATTCCAGAAACTCTTTGGATCATTGGTTTCGTATTAGGAATCATATTGTTACTTGGCATACTATAGTGGTTTTCAGTAATGAGCATTGAAACGTTCATTCAAGAGATAGAGAGTAGAAAGCGAAAAGAGCTTGATGGTCTTGAAAAAGATCTCAGCTGAAAAAAAATCAAAGCTCCAATCAGAGATGAACCACACTATCAAAGAGATTCAAGAACGTTTTTCAACTGAGGCTAAAGTAAAATCAGAAAGAGAACAAGCAAGAATAATAGAAGCCTCAAAGCTCCAAGCAAAGAAAATAATGTTTGATGCTATAAATGCCAACATGCAATCTGCTTTTGCTGTAATACAACAAGAGATTGAAAATTACACAAAGAGTCCACAATACAAGAAAGCTCTTGAAACTATGGTTAGCAATTCAAAAAAGAAACTTGGTCAAAATATTATCGTTCATTGCCGAGAAGAAGACAAATCAATTCTCAAAGAACTTGGAGTAACCACAAGCAAGTCAATCAAGACACTTGGTGGAATCATTGCAGAAAACAAAGAAGGAACAAGAGAATTGGACCTTACTTTTGAAGAACTACTTAGAACCAATGAAGACCAAGTCAAGAAGCTTCCTCTCGGAGAAGATGTAATGCCAACATCACAATATGCATCATCCTTTGGTAGACTACAGGCAATTTCACTTAATCTTCTTTCAAAGGAAGCAATACAAAACCTAATGAAGGCAAAAGACGAGACTGAGATGGTAAAGACCCTCGAGTCTACTTGGTATAAAACAGAAATTGAAAAGGCTGCAACAATTTTCAAACAATCCGAATTGTTAGAAGTTGCACTTAACAGACATCTTGTCTATATCAACAAGACTGCATTAGAGGCTACTCCATTTAGTGGCAAGTCTGCAGTTAGGGCATATCTTTCAAAATGGGATATTTATAATATTGAGCTTATACTTTCTGCAAAGAGTATGGGAAGACCAATCTCAGAAACAGAATCATTTCTTGTCTCAAGCAGAAATGTTCCTGCAGGAATATCAGCTGGAAATATCTCACATGATGAGATGAAGATAATTTTATCTCAAACTGGAGTTGATGGTGTTGTACATCAGCTTGTAAAATACAATTATGGAACAGTTTTGATGCAACATCTAGAAGCATATCAAAAGACAGGCGATCTTGGACCTATGATGTCTGCACTCCAGTCTTTCTATTATCGCAATTTGCTAGAGTCACTCAAATTTTTCCAAGGTGATGAGGGAATAATTCGTGATCTGATTAGAACAGAAATTGACAAAAAGAATGTCCTCAGTATTCTTAAAGCTAAAGAATCTGAACTTGATAAGGATATAGTAAGCAAACATCTAGTCGAAGGTGGAAAACTAACCAAAAATGAATTGTTAGATGTCTATGGAGCAAAAGATGTGGCAGAAATTGTTGGCAGAATTGAAAATAGATTCATGCTTGTCAATGCGTTAGCACAATACAAACAATCAAAGAGTCTGATTGACTTTGAAGTTGCATTAGATAAATTCATAAATTCTGAATATGTCAAAAAATTGAAAAATATTGCACTTTCGATTGGTACCATATTCTACTTTATCATCAATACAGAACACGAGCGTGAAAATATCAAAAGGATCGCTTATGGTAAACGCTATAACCTGTCTGCAGAATACATTAATTCATTATTATTAATAGAGTGAGAAAATGTCAAAACAACAACAATCCGAATCCACTGGAAAAATAGCTGTAGTAGGAGAGCGAGAACTTGCTATTGGATATAATCTTCTAGGAATAGAAGACACCTTCATTACAAGTGGTGAAGAGGCAAGCAAAATAATTCAAGATCTCTTTGCATCCTGTAACTATAGTCTAATTATTGTAAGTGATACTGTTCGAAGTAGTCTCCCTGCGATCTTTAGGAAAAAGATCGAGGCTTCAATCGAACCTTTGGTAATATTTATGCCCGCTTTACAAGGTAATATTCAAGAAGAATCTATTGCTGTACTTGCAAAGAGAGTGTTAGGAATAAGTATACCCTCGAGTTGATGATGATAAATGGTTGAAGGAATAATCACAAGAATCTCAGGTCCTGTAGTAATCGCAAGTGGCCTTGAAGGCGCACAAATGTTTGATGTTGTTCGTATTGGTGATATGGGACTAGTAGGAGAAATAATTAGAATCGAAGGAAGCAAGGCAACAGTTCAGGTTTATGAAGATACAACTGGTCTTCGTCCAGGTGAGAAGGTAATCAACACAAAAAGACCACTCTCAATGCAGCTTGGACCCGGTTTATTAAAATCAATTTATGACGGAATCCAAAGACCACTGGATATTCTAAGAGAACAAAGTGGTGACTTTATCAGTAGAGGAAAAGTCATTCCTGCACTAGACCAGAAAATAAAATGGGACTTTGTTCCATTAAAGAAAAAAGGAGATCATGTTTCTCCTGGAGAGATAATTGGTGAAGTTCAAGAAACTCCACTTATCATGCACAAGATAATGGTTCCTTACAACGTTAAAGGAACACTGACTGATATTTCTGAAGGCAAGTATACTGTTAATGATATTGTAGCAACCATACAAAATGGAACCAAGACAGAGATTGGTCTATCAAGCTGGTGGACTGTAAGAACTCCAAGACCAGTTCTTCGCAAGTTACCTCCGGAGGAACCATTGCTTACTGGACAAAGAGTACTTGATACTTTCTTCCCAGTTGCAAAGGGCGGAACAGCTGCAATTCCAGGTCCATTTGGTAGTGGGAAGACAGTAACTCAACAACAGCTTGCAAAATGGGCAGATAGCAATGTCATTGTCTATGTAGGTTGTGGAGAAAGAGGAAACGAAATGACTGAGGTTCTTACAACATTCCCAAAACTTGAAGACCCAAAATCAAAGAGACCTTTGATGGAGCGTACAATTCTTGTTGCTAATACTTCTAACATGCCAGTCACTGCACGTGAAGCAAGTATCTACACTGGTATTACAATGGGAGAATATTATCGTGATATGGGATATGGTGTTGCATTAATGGCAGATAGTACTTCAAGATGGGCAGAAGCACTCAGAGAAATTTCTGGTAGACTAGAAGAAATGCCAGGTGAAGAAGGATATCCAGCCTATCTTGGTAGAAGACTGGCAGAATTTTATGAAAGAGGTGGAAAGGCAGTTGTAATTTCACCTGAAGAACGTGTTGGTTCTCTTACACTTGTAGGTGCAGTATCTCCACCAGGTGGTGACTTTTCAGAACCAGTATCCCAAAACACACTTAGAGTAACAAGAGTTTTCTGGGCACTTGACGCAAGCTTGGCATCAAGAAGACACTTCCCATCAATTAATTGGTTAACCAGCTATTCACTTTATGCAGACGGCATGGGAGATTGGTACAAGAAAAATGTATCAGCAACATGGATTGCATCAAGAAAAGAAGCACTTGAAATTTTACAAAAAGAATCTGAGTTGCAAGAAATTGTCCAGCTTGTAGGCTATGATGCACTTCCAGAACCAGAAAAAGGTGTACTGGATACTGCAAGATCAATTAGAGAAGACTATCTACAGCAGAGTGCATATGATGATGTAGATACATACACATCAATAAGAAAACAATTCCTAATGCTATCCACAATCTTAGAATTTGGTAAGATGGAAACAGATGCAATCAAGAAAGGAATTACATCTGTAAAGATTGGCCAATTAGAATCAAGAAAAATGATTTCAAAAATTAAATGGACAAAGGAAGATCAGGTTGAACAACTAGTAAAAGATACAATGAGCAAAATGCAACAAGAATTTTCAACATTATCAACGGAGGCATTACGATAAATGACAGATATTTCATACAAGACAATTTCAAAGATTGCAGGTCCTCTAATGTTTGTAGAGGGTGTAGAAAATGCAGCCTATGGTGAAATGGTAGAGATAAAACTACCAAACGGTGAAAGAAGACAAGGTCAAGTTCTTGATACAAGACAAGGTCTTGCAGTTGTTCAGGTCTTTGGTGCAACACTAGGTCTTAACATAGGTGATACATCAGTAAGATTCCTTGGAGAGACTGCACAGTTGGCAGTATCTGACGAAATGTTGGGTCGTGTATTTGACGGTCTTGGAAATCCAAAAGATAATGGTCCAAAAATTGTTTCTAAAACCAAAGTTGACTTGGTAGGTTCTGGTATTAACCCATATTCAAGAGAAGAACCATCTGAATTCATCCAGACTGGAATGTCTAACATTGATGGAATGAATACTCTAGTCAGAGGTCAGAAACTTCCAATATTTTCAGGTGCGGGTCTTCCTCATAACTTACTTGCAGCACAGATTGCAAGACAGGCAAAAGTGCTTGGAGGTTCAGAGAACTTTTCTGTAGTCTTTGCAGCAATGGGAATTACAAGTGAAGAAGCGAACTTTTTTGTAAAACAATTTGAAGAAAGTGGAGCACTTGGAAGAACTGCACTATTTCTAAATCTCTCATCTGATCCATCAATGGAGCGTCTACTTACTCCAAGACTTGCATTAACTACTGCAGAATATCTTGCTTATGAAAGAGACATGCATGTTCTAGTAATCATGACTGATATGACTAACTATTGTGAAGCATTAAGAGAAATTTCTGCTGCAAGAGAAGAAGTTCCAGGAAGAAGAGGATATCCTGGTTACATGTACACTGACTTGTCATCATTATACGAAAGAGCAGGAAAAATCAAGGGAAGAAACGGTTCTGTTACTCAGATTCCAATTCTTACAATGCCTGCAGACGATATCACACATCCAATTCCAGATCTTACTGGTTACATTACAGAAGGACAGATTGTCATGAGTCGAGATCTGCACAGAGGAGACATTCACCCTCCAGTAGATGTCTTGACAAGTCTTTCACGTTTGATGAACCAAGGTATTGGAAAAGGAAGTACAAGAGAAGATCACCGAAGTCTTGCAGACCAACTCTACTCATCTTATGCACAGGGTAAGGATGCAAGATCATTGGCTGCAATAGTTGGTGAAGAGGCTCTTAGTGACCTTGATAGAAAATTCATGAAAGTTGCTAATGACTTTGAAAGAAAGTTTGTCAACCAAGGAATGGACGAGAACCGTTCAATTGAACAAACTTTGGATATTGGCTGGGAACTACTAAGTGAATTATCAGACTCTGAACTTAATCGTATCAAGCCAGAATTAATCGAGAAGTACAGAAAGAAATCTGGTGCAGGTGCATAAAATTGCCATCAGTAATTAACATTAGACCAACCCGTCTTGAATACATCCGTACAAAAAGAAGAATTATTGTTGCAAAAAAAGGTCTGAAATTACTCAAGCTAAAAAGACAGGCACTAATTTTGGAGTTCTTTAACACCAGCAAGAGTGTAGCCTCACTTAGAAGCGGTCTTCAAGCAGAACTAGTAAAAGGATACCAAGCCATTCGAATGGCCGAGATGCTTGCTGGCGCTATGAGACTAGAAAATGAAGCCATGAAGATACCACAATTAAATAAATTACATATTACTCCAAAGAACGTTATGGGTGTTCGAATTCCAAAGATTGAGGGTGGAAAAAGCAATCAAGCGCTTACAGAACATCTCTTGGAATTGCCTCCATCAATTAATGAAGCAATCAAAGCATTTCAGAATGTACACAAGATGGTTCTTGATGTTGCTGAAAAAGAAACAACACTTCGTAAACTATTGCTTGAAATCGAAAAAACAAAAAGAAAATCTAATGCTATTGAAAATGTATTCATCCCAAGATTGTTAGCTGCAATCAAATTCATCATATTCAGACTAGATGAGATGGAACGAGATACCTTCATGATGCTAAAGACTGTAAAACGAAAGATGGGGGAGAGAGAACAAGAAGCCTTACTGAAAAAGGAGAAAGAAATTCTTGCCTAGATTTGTAAATTCCCAACAGAGAAGATTCTTTATGATAATTAGAGCATTTAAGCTAGGAAATATTCTTGCTACTGTTGCTTTAGCACTATACGCAGGTAAGCACTTTTTGGGAGTCTAAAATGTCTACATCAGAAAAATACGTACATTCACTTGCAAAAATTAAAGAAGCAGAAGATAGCATTCAAAAAGAAATTGATGAACAAAAGAAGAAAATATCCGAGGAATTAAGAAATTTAGAAGTTCATGTTACTCAATCAATTACAACTACAAAATCAGATGGAGAAAAATTAGTTGAATCATCTATAGATCAGGCAAGAAAGAAAGCAAATGCTGAAACAGAAAAAATTGTCGAGGAAGCAAAAAATAAGGCAAAAACAATTTCTTCAAAAATTGATTCTCATACAGTTAAAGAAATAATTGACATTTTACTAAAAGAGGTATAGATCTTGGTTCTAAAACCAACTCCAATGCAAAAAATTGCAGTGCTTGGATTGCGAAAAGAAAATCAGATTGTAGTATCTATTTTACACGATCTTAATGTTGTACAGCTAGAACCGCTCTCAAAAGATGTTATCCCTATGTTAAGAAATGAGCGTGACAATGATCTATTCAGACAAGTTTCAGATCAACTTTTACGAATGAAGGCTCTGAGAACCATTCTTCCCCCAATTGCAGCTACACAATGTCAGAGATTTACCTCCGTAGACCAAATAATGAAAGCTGCGCAATCTATTGATATCGATAGCAACGTTGCAACCTTGGAAAAAGAAAAGGAAAGTCTTCTAACACAATTCAATGAAACAGAAAACAATATCAAACTAGTTGAAGAATTCTCATTTTTTGCAGAGGATTTTAGTGTTCTTCAATTAAAGATGGCCCACTCTTACTTTGGTAGGATGAATTCAAAGAACTATTCTGCTTTCAAAAAGGCACTTGATGTTAACAGCCAAGATGTTTTTATCAATACTAAGGAAGGAAAAGATAACACAAGTATGGTTCTTGTCACATTTCCAAACTTTCCGCCACATGCACTTGCCACTATAGTTCAAGAATATGATGTAAAGTTGGAGGCAGTTCCAAAACTAGATGGAAAGGCAGACCAGCTAATTCAAAAACTAAAAACAAAACAATCCGAGATCTCACAAAAACTAAAAGAAGTTGAGAGACAACTAGATGAAATCTCAAAGGCTCATTATGTTGATATTGTATGCGTAGAGGAGCAACTCGAAATTGAGAATAGAAAACTTGAAGTCATTGATAACTTGGGAGTTACATCCGACTCGTTTGCACTTGAAGGCTGGGTACCAAAATTAAAGGTAAATCAACTAAGAGCAGTATTTGAAAAAAATACCAAAGGTACAATGCTGTTTGAACTTGAAACAGATGAGCATCCACCTACACAATTTGATAATCCAAAAAGATTCAAACTGTTTGAGGCCTTTATCAGGTTCTATTCTTTACCCGAAGGCAAAGAATTTGATCCTACACTCATCTTTGGTTTACTCTTCCCGATATTCTATGGTATGATGGTAGGAGATGCAGGATATGGACTTTTTATACTTCTAGTTTGTCGGTGGGTTATCCGAAGAATCGAAGGTGGAAAAAAAGACATCAACATAATGCCTGGCATGCTGAAAAATTTTGCGTTGAATATACTGAAAAGACGTCAGATGGTAAAACTTGCAAAAGCAATGACACCAGGTGCTATCATTGCAATAGGATTAGGATTTGTGTTTAACCTCTACTTTGGATTCCATCTTAACGGCTATCTATTTGGTTTTCTCAATAGCCATTTTGGCCTGCATCTTCCAGCAGATGGAACAATATTCAGTCCAATTACTAGTCTAAGAAAATTATTGCTCATCAGTGGATACATTGGTCTTGGAATGGTTTCATTTGGTCTAATTCTTGGTATTTTGAACAGTATGCGTGAAGGTCTCAAAAAACATGCAATTGGTAAAGTGGGCTGGTTACTCTTTGGTTGGGGTGTAGTACTCTTTGGCCTTGCACTAATGCATCATCAACACGTTAATCCAGTACATAGTACACAAGGTGCAGCCTACATTGGCTTGATGATAGGTGGAATTGGACTGATGTTTGTTGGAGAGGGTCCAAGGGCAATCATGGAGTTGCCATCTATTGTAAGTCACATACTCTCATACACCAGACTTATTGGTATTTTGTTAGCATCTGTAATCTTGGCTGATGTAATTGACTTTATCTTTTTCAAAACACTACATCATGGAATTCCTTTCATTATTCTTGGAACAATGATACTATTCATAGGCCACATATTCAATATCATAATTGGTGTCTTTGAACCAGGTATTCAGGGAGCTAGGTTGATCTATGTTGAATTCTTCTCAAAGTTCTATCATGGTAACGGAAGAGCATTCAAACCATTTGGAACTGCAAGAAAGTTTACTTTTGACCAATATGAAATGCAAATAGAAAAGAAATAGAAATTTTAATAATATTTTAATTCATTAACATCCAAAGTTCTTGTACAATATCTGCATCTTAGAACAAGTCCTGTTTTGTCAACAACGTCCATGATGGGTTGAATATCTTCATCACTGTTTGTTATACAATCTGGATTTGAACATCGGAAAATTCTCTCAATTTGATTTGGCAAGGCAACACGTCTCTTCTCAACTAATTTGTAATCTCGAATTATGTTCACTGTTGCTTTTGGCGCAATAAGTGCAAGTTTGTTAGTATCTGTATCTTGTAGAAACTTGTTCTCAACTTTTATGATATCTTTTTTTGCAACCTTGGAACTTGGAACATTTAATGCAATTGTAATTACATTACCGTCTCTACCGTCTATTCCCAATGCACTCAATACTTTTAGTCCTTTTCCGGATTCAATATGATCAATTACAGTTCCATTCTTGATTCTTCTTACAATAAGATCAGATTCTGACATTGGAATAGTTTGTATACTACTCATATATAATAGTGAATTGCTAATGAGCAATTCTTTTTTCCAAAAAGATATTGTCTCAGTGAGAGATTTTGATAAACAAAAGTTTGAAACTGTTTTCCAAGCAACTGATAAAATAATTGAGATGAACCCAAATGAGAAAAGAGAACTTGTACGTGGAAAGACACTTGGATATCTATTCTTTGAACCTAGCACTAGAACCAGACTAAGCTTTGAGGCAGCAATGGCCTCAATCGGGGGAGCATCCCTTGGAATATCTGATGCCTCATCATCTTCTGCGAAAAAGGGCGAAAGCCTTGCAGATACTGTAAAAATTATGTCTTTGTATTCTGATGTCTTGGTTCTTAGGCATCAACTTGATGGTTCTAGCAGATTTGCTGCTGAAATTTCAGAAAAACCACTGATAAATGCAGGAAGTGGTACAGAAGAGCATCCAACACAGGCAATTCTTGATCTTTATACAATTAGAAAAGAAAAAAAGAAAATTGATGGTCTCAAAATAGGAATTGTTGGTGACCTAAAATATGGAAGAACAGTATACTCTCTTTTACATGCTTTGAGCAATTACAATGTTGATGTAAAATTGATATCTCCTCCTTCACTTAAAATTCGATCTGATTCAACTTATGAAATAAGAAAAAAACTTCAATACACTGAGACTAGTGATCTGGAAGAAAATCTTGAAGACCTAGATGTAATATATGTAACAAGAATACAAAAAGAAAGATTTGCTGACATTGAAGAATATGTTAAAGTAAGAGGAAGCTATAAAATTGGTACAGAACTTGTAAAGAAAATAAAAGATGATGCTATCATAATGCATCCACTACCTCGTCTTGATGAGATATCTCCAGAAATAGATTCTACAAAACAGGCCAAATACTTTAAACAAGCACAATATGGAAAAGATACACGTGCCGCACTTCTCGCACTAATTCTTAATGAAAATGGAATATAGTTATATTAAAAAAATAAAATTTTTTACATTGCAACTAGTTTTACAAGTTTTTGAAATTATGATAGATCAATCCTTGATGATTGAAATGACTTCTGAATGTTCTTTGAATAATTCTGAATTGATTTTCATGTACTAATCCCCACGTTACAGCCTCATCTGGAGTAAACGTAGTTCTTTGATGCATAATGTTTAGAACTTCAAGAGTAGTCTTTCCTGTGTTGATTGCTATGACCTTTGCTACATTTTGTTTGTATGCTGTTAACCGTTTTAATATCTCATCAACCTCTCCTTCATTTAAACTTGATTGCTCAAATGTCCAGTATGGTTCATGAATCAAAAATTTTGCATGCGGTACTGAAATACGTCTACTGCCGGTACAATAAAGCACTGTTGTTATGGATGATACAGTTCCAATGTTGCAGGTAGTTATTTTCACAGGCAATGCCTTTTAGATAATTATATCCTGTCAAACCTGCGGCAGTATCTCCTCCATGTGAAGAAAGAAGAAGTACAAAATCATTTATTCCTTCTTTCATCTTGTTGTCAATTGTACTCATTAATGAATTGATTGTAGAATTATTGATAGGACCATTTAGTCTAATTGCAACAGATTTTGATTCTAGTTCTTGTGTCATATCTTATTTTGAATTTATTTTTTCCTCAAGTTGAAGTATCTGTTGTATTTCTGTTGATGATGTATCTAAGACTCTAGAAATGAATATCCATCCATGTGTATCTTCAATGTCATCTTTTGCAGGATGCCATTCTGAAGTTCCAGGATTGAACTTGATTACCTTGCTTACTTCTGTTGCATCTTTTAGATTTTTACTCTTTACATAATAGATGTTGATATCAGTAAGATCTCCATCAGAGAAATACAATGGTTTGTAAAAAATATCTGTAAAGCCAATCTGAAAGATTGTAGTGGTATTAGAACCACGGTAATCTAGAATACATGTAAAAAGATTATTCTCGCTTTCAAGCTTGTATGAATGAAATTTTGTCTTTGATATTAACTTGTAAATTGTACTCATATTTTTCCACATAATAAAATTATTTGAAAGTACATATTTCGTTTCCATAACATGAGTTATCAATACCAGAAATATCAGATCCTTGTGTGTTAGCACCATGAAGGTGTGCAAGGTGGAAGATGTCCCCGACAAGAGATGCATCAGAAAGGTTCGCATATTCTAGATTAGCACGTGTAAAAGTAGAAGTCTGACATACACAATATGAAAGATCTACACCTGCCAAATTTGCATTTGTAAAATCAACACCATTGAATTGGGCTTGTGTGAATATTGCACCTTGCATGTTTGCATCTTGAAAGGTGGACCATGGAAATGTAGAATCAGTAAACTTGGCATCTCTAAGATCTGCGCCATTAAAATTTGTGGACCAAATAACTGCATATCTAAGGTCAGCACCACGAAGGTTTGTACCTGAAAGATTTACACCTGAAAGGTTTACACCCTTTAAGTCTACATTTTGGAGATCTGCATTTTGAAGATTGACACCAAACAAATCTGCGTTTACAAAAACACTTCCGGACATATTAGCGCCATACATATTAGCATTATGAATACTAAGATTATACCAATGACAGTTGCTCAAGTCCACACTTGGATGTAATTTCATGTTGCAAAGTTTTGTTGGTGGTGTTACAGAAGTATTTTCGTTTGAGTTTAGATTTACATTTTGCTCAACACCAAAAACCTTTGTTACTTGCCCCATTGGGAATAGGACCAATATTGCAGTAATAAATAATAAAAAAGGATTTAGTGGCAAGAAATATTCCTCGTCTCAAATGCCTCATTCATTGTCAGGTATTCTTCTATCTTCATCTTGACGTCTTCTGGACTGGTATCATCCATTCCTGAGAACCCCATTTTGAACAAAATCATATTTCCTGATACGCTAAGGTCTGCAAGTTCAACATCTGCGTATACGTTGGATAATTCATTTGCCCAATCTTTTGGATCTGATGCGCCATATCCGTTTGTCTCAATGTTTACAGAGATCATTTTGGTCATCTTGTTATTACTTAATAATCGCTTACTATATAATTCTTATTATTAATATATGATTTAAAATATAATATATAATAAGAATTTATTAAAAATTAATATAGTGATTTATGATATGGTGTTTAATGACTGAATGGGAAGCATATGACGTAAAAGCAAGAAAGAAAGTAAAGATTCTGGATCCAGAAATAGTTCAACTAAAAAACAAGCGATGGGCGGTAGTTGGGAAAAGCTCTGTTACGGGAATTAGAGTTGTTAGGATCTTGGGAAATGATGAAGCGTCAAAAGCAAAAAAATAATCAAAAGAAAATACATATTTTTACAATTGAAAAAATGATGTATCACAAAAGTTGTTAAGACTTTTGTTGATGCTCAAACTAGATCAATTTTTATTTTCTACTATGTAATGAATGACATTATGTCAACACCAAAAGATTTCTTTACAAAAGCTGAATAAATAAAACAAATTTTAGTTAAAGATCATATGATCCAATGACCAAAAAATTTCTAAATTTTAATGAAATTGCTAAATTTCAAATTGAAATCAAGTAGTAGTCAATTTTACATGTTCCATTTCATCACTTGCTTGGAATTCACGTGACATTTCATTGATCTTTACTGCCTTGCCGTTGAGTATGAACAATTCTAGACACTTGTTATTCTTTATCTTACAATGAAGATGTGTCTGTATTATGTTTTCATATCTGTGTTTTATTTTTGTCACAGATTCTTCGTCATCTTCTTCATGCGTAACTGTCAAGACGCATCCAATGTCACCAGTTTGTTTCTCTTTTTCTAGTTTATCTGACAAAAGCATCCTTATTCCTGCTCTTATTAATTCAGACCTACCTGTAAAGCCAAATTCTTTCTGAAGATCATCCATTTCTTTTAAGATATTATCATTAAGAGATATGCTAATAATTCCCATGCAGAATTATGATTATTAACTGTATATAAAGTTAGTATGGAATAATTAATAAATTATAACAATCTATAATATAGAAATTAATAGCAAAAGATTATAAGTTATTAATATTATATCCTCAATGTGAAATCTGGACAGAAGATTGCAATAATAGGCGGAGGAATTGCAGCTGCAATAATTATAGACTGTTGTTGTTTTGACAAGTACTAGTATTTCTCAACAGCAAAACACACAAAGTACAATATCATCTGCTAATCTAAATTCAACATCAAAGATACAAATAGTTGCAGCTGAAAATTTTTGGGGTAGTTTAGTATCTCAGCTTGGAGGAACACATGTCCAAGTGCTGAGTATTGTTTCAGATCCTAATGCAGATCCACATGAATACGAAAGCAACAATGCCGATGCCCAAGCAATTGCAACTGCTAATTTTGTAATTGTTAATGGAGCCGGGTATGACGATTGGGCTATAAAAATTATTGCAGCAAGCAATAATCCAAATCAGAAAGTTTTGAATGTTGCAGATCTTATCGGAAAAAAAAATGGTGACAATCCTCATTTCTGGTATGATCCTGTTTATGTGAATGAAACTGTGAATAAGATGTATTCAAATCTTGTTTCTATCGATCCTACTAATACTGCATATTATACACAACAGTATACTAACTTGAATGCATCACTTGGACAATATAATAGTAGAATTAACGAGATCAAGCAGCAGTTCCATGGCACAAGAGTAGCATCCACAGAGAGCATTTTTGAGTATCTGGCAAATGCTACAAGCCTTGACCTTGTCTCCCCTCCTGAATTTATGGAGGCTGTCGCTGAAGGAAATGATCCACCTGCACAGAGTGTTGTACAATTTCAGCAGCAGTCTACAAGGTCAGGGTGGAAATGTGACCGTATTGGTATACAACGAACAAACAGTAACACCGCTCACGCAAAGTATCAAGGCACTTGCTGCTAAACAAGGCATTCCGATTGTTGGTGTAACGGAAACCATACAACCACCTGATACTACATTCCAAGATTGGATGAATGGAGAATTACTCTCTCTCCAAAACGCACTTAATGCCCAAGCCCTCGGACAATGATGAATGAGTACATTGCATTCCAAGATCATTACATGCTGAGCATGTAGTAGCCGGTTATCAGGACAAGACCGTCTGGAGTGACGCCAGTTTTGATATTGATCAAGGTGAGTTTGTGGCAATTATTGGTCCTAACGGAGCAGGCAAGACAACTCTATTTCGTCTACTTCTTGGCTTGCAGCAACCAATTAGCGGTACTATTAAGATATTTAATGCCCCTCCTAAGCGTGGAAATCCGCAGATTGGTTATGTGCCCCAGCGTCATACAATTGACAGCGAAACTAATGTTGAATCTCTTGAGTTAGTACGATTAGGTTTTTCCGGCAAACAGTGGGGTTTTAATTTATTTTCCCAAAAAGATCGTAAAGCTGCTTTTGATGCACTGGAAGCTGTTGGAGCAAAAGAGCTAGCACATCATCCACTCAGTGTATTGTCAGGTGGAGAACTGCAAAGAATATTTCTAGCAGAAGCATTGGTAAGTAATCCCGATATATTGTTGCTTGATGAACCATTATCAAATCTTGACATGAGGCGCGAAAAAGAATTGTTGCAACTTGTAAATAACGTAGTTCGTTCTCGTAACGTTACAGCATTACTGATAGCTCATAACATCAATCCTCTTTTACCATTTCTTGATAAAGTGGTTTACATCGCCAATGGCAAGCTAGCAACTGGGAAACCAAAAGAAGTCCTGACATCCGAGTCTCTTACTGCTTTGTATGGGGTTCCCATTGAGGTACTAAATGATTCCAAGGGAAATATTGCAATTATAGGTATTGAGGACAGTCATGGTCATGAATAGTATCCCCTTCAGCATTAATTTAATTGCAGATCTGCAAAAAATGTTTCAGTTCGAGTTTATGCAACATGCATTTGAGGCAGGAACAATAGTTGCAATCATAGCAGGCATTATTGGCTACTTTGTTGTCTTGCGTCGTTCGTCGTTTGCAGCGCATGCCCTTGCTCACATTGGTTTTGCTGGTGCAGCAGGGGCAGTATTATTTGGAATCAGGCCTGTTTTTGGTCTTTTATTATCTACAAGTGTCAGTGGCTTTGTAATGGCCATACTTGGTCCTCGTGCAGCCCATCGTGATACTCAGATCGGTATAGTTCTTGCATTTATGCTAGGTATGGGTGTATTATTCATCAGTCTCTATACTGGTTATGCTACTGAGGCATACTCTATCTTGTTTGGAGAAATACTGGGCATTAGTAGCAACGATGTACTTTTGACACTTGTTACTGGTTCAATAATCTTAACTGCAGTTGCAGTTGTATATCGGCCACTATTATTCTCATCACTTGATGAAGAAGTAGCAGAGGCAAAGGGAATGCCTGTGCTTTTACTTGGTATTGTTTTCATGCTTTTAGTTGCAGTTGCAGCATCAATTGCCGTTCAAGTAGTTGGTGTCCTTCTTATTTTCTCATTAATGGTTACGCCAGCGGCAACTGCTCAACGATTAGCAAAACGACCACAGCGAGTTATCATAATCTCTGTAATTATTGCTCTAATGGCAACATGGTTGGGGCTCTTTATTTCATTTTATGAGCCATATCCAGTAAGTTTTTTCATAACAAGTATAGTGTTTGTTTTCTACTTGTTTGTCAGGTTTGTTTATCAAAGAATTAAACCAAAGAAAGTTTATCAGACTAATTTTCAGTGATTGGATGTTAATACAAAAAAGATATGTCGTTTAATTTTTTTATCACTTGATAGAAAGAAAATCTGCAAGTATTTTAGAATAAAATCATTGAGATTAAGAAACAAATTTGTACTAAAAACTACTGAATGTTATAAAATTTAATTACAAAATCAAATTTTGATCTTTATGATATATTCTATGAGTAATAATTTGATATTAAAACAATTGAGATAGAATCATGTTTTTATCAAAGTCTAGGGCATACAAAACAATGAAGCCAAAAACATTAGGTATGCTATTTGGTCTATTATCTATAATTACTGTTGCAGGTGTAGCACCAGCATTTGGGCAAATTGATTCATCAGGTAATATTGTAAATGCTAATATGGAATATACCGCAAAAGCTTCTGATGGTACAACTGTTGTAATAACTACAACAGCTTTTACAAGTGGACAACCATTAGTATTAGGAATTGAATTCAATGACAGTAATGGAAATTTTGTAAAGCATCAGAATTATGCAATTACTGTCATACAAGATAATAATACTATATTATTAAATCCCCATGCACATACACATACTGGAATGGATATTCAGGTTACTCAGAATCTTTTATCTACTGATCAAATCAATATCCAGATGACACTTCTAGGTGTTGGTCTTCCGACAACAGATCCATCCACATGGACAGGTGTTAAAGGTGAAGTACTTAGTTTTTCTCAAGTTGCATTAATCAATACAACCATACCAGAATTTGGTCCAGTAGCATCAATAATTCTTGCAATTGCTGTATTGAGCGTTGTAGTGTTTGCTGCAAAGACTAGAGTAATTCCTAGATTCTAAAATCAACTTTCTTTTTATTTCAAAATGCGATCTTATATTATAGGAAATTATCATAAGCAATTTTCTAGTATCAAGCAAGTTCAATTCAGGGAACTAGCTGAGAGATTTTTATAGTAGCTCTGAATCACATCATATAATGAAGTCAAAACCATTTGGCGCACTATTTGGTCTATTGGCTCTAGTTGCTATCTTAGGTGTAGTACCAGCATTTGGTCAAGAAGCAAGTGAAATTGATATGACACCAGGTGCAGGCGCAAGTGCAAGCGCACCCTGTGTTGCAGTACACAATTGCTTTTCTCCAAACCCAGATATGGTTGCACCAGGAACAACAGTAACTTGGAAAAACACTGATACTGTAAGTCACTATGTGACAAGCGGTCTATCAACTGATAACACAACCGGAACTGTGTTTGATAGCGGTAATTTGATCAAGCCACAGGGTACATACCAATTTACTTTTGCAAATGCAGGCACATTCAATTACTTTTGTACTGTCCATCCATGGATGACAGGTCAAGTAATTGTAGGTCCACTAGGTCAAAATGCACCAGGAAATCAAACTGGAATTCCACTAGGTCCACCATATACAGCACCAGCTAATACAACAATGTCAAACATGACGAGTGGTTCAATGCCAGCAAGTAATGCAACCGTACCAGAATTTGGTCCAGTAGCATCAATAATTCTTGCAATTGCTGTATTGAGCGTTGTAGTGTTTGCTGCAAAGACTAGAGTAATTCCTAGATTCTAAAATCAACTTTCCTTTTTCTTATTTTATTTATCTAGATTATATTATTAGGAAATTATCATGAACGATTTTCTAGTATAAAGTTCTCTTAGTTGTACCTACTTGCTTGAGAGATTTTTATAGTAGCTCTGGATCACATCATATAATGAAGTCAAAACCATTTGGCGCACTATTTGGTCTATTGGCTCTAGTTGCTATCTTAGGTGTAGTACCAGCATTTGGTCAAGCAGCAAATGAAATTGATATGACACCAGGTGCAGGCGCAAGTGCAAGCGCACCCTGTGTTGTAGCAAATAATTGCTTCTCTCCAAATCCACTGAATGTTGCACCAGGAACAACAGTAACTTGGAAAAACACTGATACTGTAAGTCACTATGTGACAAGCGGTAAACCATCCGATAACACAACCGGAACTGTGTTTGATAGCGGTAATTTAATCAAACCAGCAGGTACATACCAATTTACTTTTGCAAATGCAGGCACATTCAATTACTTTTGTACTGTCCATCCATGGATGACAGGTGAAGTAATCGTAGGTGGAGCAGCAGCGAGTACCACAGCACCAATGTCAAACATGACGAGTGGTTCAATGCCAGCAAGTAATGCAACCGTACCAGAATTTGGTCCAGTAGCATCAATAATTCTTGCAATTGCTGTATTGAGCGTTGTAGTGTTTGCTGCAAAGACTAGAGTAATTCCTAGATTCTAAAATCAACTTTCCTTTTATTTTTCTAAGAACCTAGTTCTGGTTTTACTGTAGATAATGATATGGCATGATCATCTATTAGAACTCCAACTCCAACTGCTACATCCTTTATCTGGATAACAATTTTTGTCAAGTCGTCATCAGAAAGAGTATATTGTTTAGCAAGAGCATCTTTTACTTTCTTTTCAGTGTCTGATATTTGATTTAGACCTGATGGCATGGATATGTCAAGAGTCTTATTTATCAAGTTAGCTGGAATTTTTCCACTTTGATCTTGTGTTATGTAAAATGAAATTTTATCAACAATCACTTCATGTGGAAGCATATCCAAAGCATTTGCAGTGTAAAATGCTTGAACATCTAAAATATTAATATCATTTGAGGCAGAACTTGTTGCCATTCCACTATTCAATATTGAATCTAATGGAACATTGATGATGGTAAACCCTTCAATGAAATTTTCATCATAATCTCCAAGTGCATTTCTGATATCTTTACAAGTTATACTCTTTGCAGTTTCAGAATCCATTTTCATCAACATGGCATTTGAACTTGAACCGTTAGTAGGTACAGAATTCCATAGAACCTGAGTCTGGAATTTTTGCTTATTATACAAACTAATGTCAGTATCATAATGACCAGGTCTTAGTGGTCCCTCTCCTGCGTATATGGAACCGCATTCAAACTTGGTTGTATATGTAACACTGCTTGAAGAACTTGTCTGCACAGCATTATTGATGGGCAAATCCATAAAAGTTGCAACACCTGATGAATTATTTACCTGCACTGTCTTTTGAATCTGGTCTACACTAAATCCTTGCATTGTACTCGTTTGAATTATGATATAATTTCCATTTTTTATTCCTGACAAAGTGATTATACCATCCTTGTCTTTTTCAGTATCATCTGGACCATTATCTACAATTGTATAATTTCCTGAACCTGTAAAGGGATTGGGTGATATGACAAATTGACCTGCCCCGATCAACTTGTTATCATTTGAAAGAGAGATTATTGTAAGAGATGAATTTTGTGCAAATACAGAATTTATAGAGTGGTAAATTCCAGAGTTTAATACAAGATACAAAACCAATACAAAAGCCGATATTGCAAAAATATATGTTATTTTTGACAGCCTTTTCATTTCATAATTCTATTGTATCTTGTTAATAATTTTATGTTAGATGCAGATCTTACTCAAGAATTAAATAGGTTATAGAATACTTTTTCAACTAATGCAACTTTATGCAAAGACTGTATTAGTACTAATTTTTGGCTTGATAGTTTTTTCATCTGCATCTTCGTTTAATCCACAGAAAGCATATGGTGATGGATTTACTCAGGAAAATGTACAGGCAAGCATTGGAAATAGAGTGATTACAACATTTATCAAACTCAGTCCTCCAATTATAACTTCTGATACTACAGTTGACAA
Source organism: uncultured Nitrososphaerota archaeon (assembly GCA_963824385.1). GTDB lineage: Archaea > Thermoproteota > Nitrososphaeria > Nitrososphaerales > Nitrosopumilaceae > Nitrosotalea. The sequence continues at coordinate 81,678 of CAWGPD010000002.1, read as the reverse complement.
GTCTATATTTTTTAGATTTTTTGACGCAAACACAAATACAACAATACAAAATGTATCATTTTACATCAACGCAACAAAAGGAAATCAAAATTTAATGTATGATCTTTTTTACACTCACACAGGATTTCTTACAATACATTTCTTACCAGGAGGTGAGCCAGGTAAATGGACAGTACAGGGTGATCAAGATCCAGTATTGGGTGGATGGATGTCACAAGATGATGACGTAAACGTTATAGCACCAATACTTACAGAGGGAGGTCTTTACCATCTTAATCTGTCTCTTTTAGCTCTTGATTATGCTAATACTCTAATTAACGGAACAAATCCACCAAAATTTGATTCGTATCTTAGTGTTGGTGATGTATCAAACCAAGATGTTACTTATCAAAATAATCCATATAATACAACACTAATCTCTTACTATGACAAGACATCTGATTTTAATTTTGATGAATCCACAAAACAATTTTCTTGGAAGATGCCATTTGATTGGGATGTTAATAGATTCATAGATAGACCAATATTCATACATGAAGAATTAAGAGTTCCAAAGTCACTTTCTGCCTTCTCAGATACACCATCATATGCCGCAAGTGCAGAAGGATTTACTCTTTCTGGAAGACGAGTCATTGTGGACCCGTATACAATTGGTGATTACATGATAGTTCATTTGTTCTTAAACAAGCTTGATTTGGTAAACATGTCAAAGACTATCTCGCCTGGAACAAATGATATTGAATTCAAAGTAGCTCCAGAAAACCCCAATGTGCAAACATCTGCTTCAATGTTAACAGACTTTGGGGGGTGGCACGTAAAGCTGGGATGGAATCCTACTGACTTGACTGCAAATTCACAAAATAACTTGAATATTAACTTCTATGATTCATTTACAGAACAACAGGTAACAGGAGATGTGGACTATGATATTCAGATACTTGACAAAGATCAAAGCGTATTATGGTCAAAGACTGATGCTATTGCCTCACAAGGTTCTGATACTCAAACTGTAAACTTGCCTAGTAACGGAATCTATGAAATTACTGTTAAAGTAAAATCGATTACAACCAATGGTTTTCCAGATACTTCTAGAATAGGTATGGCTAGAGGAAACATAGTGATACCTTCTACTGTATCAGAAGAACAGGATGTATTGGCACAATCAGGTAGCCAACCAACTAATGTAGCACCAGTCAATAATACAACAGCACCAATGCAACAAATGTCAAATATGACAACCACGTCACCACCAGCCAATGTAACAGCAAGTAATGTAACATCTAGCAATAATGCAACCGTACCAGAATTTGGTCCAGTAGCATCAATAATTCTTGCAATTGCTGTATTGAGTGTTGTAGTGTTTACTGTAAAGACTAGAATTCTAAGATACTAAACTTTTTTCTTTATTATTTATCTAATAATTCTCTAGTATCAAAGAATAAATCTAATACTAATTCCTTGAAAAACATGCCTATCATAACAGTGTCAATGTATCCAGGCAGAACTGTTCAACAAAAAGAGGAATTTGCAAAAGCCATTACAAAATCAGCAGTGGAGATTCTAAAAACAAAAGAGAATCACGTGATTGTGATTTTTGAAGATAATCCAAAAGAAAACTGGTATATGGCAGGAAATCCCCTCTAAACACATTTTTATTTTAATACTAATCAAACAAGCTTGTGGCAAAGATAGCTGTAGTTCAAATGCGAGCTGAAGCAGACAAGAAAGATAATTTAAAAAAAATTCTAAAATATATTTCACAAGCAGCACACAAAGGTGCAGTTCTGTGCACATTTCCTGAATTTATGATGTGTTATACTCCACCTTCCCAATCTCCTTTGGAGCTTGCAAGTATTGCTGAAAAGATTGACGGTGAGTTTGTCTTATCCATATCTAAAGTAGCAAAACAAAACTCAATTCAAGTTGTTGGTACTCTATATGAAAAAAGTCCAAAACCAAATAAAGTATATGACACATCATTTCTTGTAGATAAAAACGGAAAAGTGATTTCAACATATAGAAAAATTCACCTCTATGATGCACTTGGCTTTAAAGAATCCGTAAAACTTTATCCTGGTTCCTCAATTGCAAAACCAGTAAAAACTAGTGTAGGTAAAATGGGTATGATGATTTGCTATGATCTTAGATTTCCTGAAATGTCTAGAATCTTGGCTTCGTCAGGTTCTGAAGTTCTAGTAGTACCTTCTGCATGGGTTAAAGGAAAAATGAAAGAAGAACATTGGTTGACTATAAACAAGACAAGAGCAATTGAGAATGGTTGCTATGTAATTTCTCCAGATCAGGTGGGAAACATTTACTGTGGAAGAAGTATTGTAGTTGATCCTTACGGAAAGATACTACTTGATATGAAAAAAAGAGAAGGAATAGGAATTGTTGATATTTCATTAGATCAAGTCAAGCAAGTAAGACAAAGACTTCCACTATTACGCAATAGACGTACTGATATTTACAAAGATCTCAAGATTTAGAAATTCTACTTTCACATCGCATATTAGAGCACTGTCTTACCCATTTTTGTTTTCTGGAATATCGCAATAAAATAATTGGCCAAAGACAAATTTTACAAGGCATCTTTGTTGCACAAATCATTCCCCTTTGTACTAATGGAGCAGATGCCCTACAACCATTATAATAATTTGAACAACCAATGAATCGCTTCTTTGTCTTGCGAGATCTGATGATGAGAAGTTTTCCTACATGACAATCTGGACATTCCACAAGACCATTAACAGGAGTATTTGTCCCTAGAATGACATATTTTCTCTTCTTCTCTGACCATGAAAGATATCCATTCTTGTCATAGTATTGTCTTACCTCACTCTGAATCCTGCCGACCTTTTTCTTTGAAATTTTAACAGAATTTCTTGAATCTGATCGTTTTTTGACTACTGTCATCTGAGTAATGTCATTCAATGATGATATCATACTGGTTATCGAATTAAAGAAACTACTGAAGAATTTTTATATGGAATCTAGTCAGCGAGATTTGTGGAAAAAGTATGTCTTATTGGTGCCGGCAGCACAAAATATGGTAAATTACAAGACAGCATTATAGATATTGCACTTCAGGCATCAGTTGATGCTATAGAAAGTGCAGGAATAGAACCAAAGGAGATTGGGGCTGGATACATTTCTAATGTATTTGGTATTGCAGACAAGCAAGTTCACTTGGGTCCTGTTATAATGAGTAACCTTGGAATTCCAGAAGTTCCTTCACTTTCGATTGAATCTGCATGTGGAAGTGGTTCTGTTTCATTTAGAGAAGCATATGCAAATGTTGCTGCAGGATTTTATGATGCAGTACTAGCAACTGGTGTAGAAAAAGTAACTCATACTGGTACTGAATGGACTACAACTTACTTTTCATATTGCTCTGATTTCTTTTATGAGGGAGGAGCTGGTGCTTCATTTCCTGGATTATTTGCATCTATGGCAAGAGCATATCTTGCTGAATTCAAAGCTACAGAAGAAGATCTTGCAATGGTTGCAGTAAAAAATCATGACAATGGTTTACTTAATCCAAAAGCACATCTAAGAAAAAAAATTACAATAGATGATGTAATGAAATCAGCAGTAGTTGCAAGTCCGCTAAAATTGTATGACTGTTGTCCATTTTCAGATGGTGCAAGTGCTGTTATCATATGCAGTGAAAAATTTGCAAAGGCTCATACTAAAAATTATGTTGAAGTTATTGGATCAGGAAGGGGTGGATCACCTGCTGCACTCCAAGGAAGAGATCACATCACTACAATACCAAGCACCAGAATTGCAGCACAGGCTGCATACAAGATGGCAGGTATAACACCAAAAGATGTTGATTTTGCAGAAGTTCATGACTGTTTTACAATTGCTGAACTAGTTGATACTGAAGACTTGGGATTCTTTGAAAAAGGAAAAGCTGTACAAGCAGTTAGAGAAGGAAGAACAAAACTTAATGGAGATATTTCTATCAATCCATCTGGGGGTCTAAAATCAAAAGGTCATCCAATAGGTGCAACTGGAATAGGCCAAGTGGCAGAAGTTTTTGATCAATTAACAGGAAAAGCAGGAGAAAGAACAGTCAAAGATGCCAAAATCGGACTGACACATAACTTTGGTGCCACAGGTGCCAGCTGTGCCGTACATATATTCAAAAGTGTATAAATTGCTCACAAAAGAAGAATTCGCCAACAATGCAAAACTGGGAAAAGTTCTCACTAGAAAATGTACTAAATGTGGTCATCTTCATCTAGTAACGACTTATTATTGTCAAAATTGTGGAAACAAAGGATTTGAGAATACTGTAATTGATGGTAAAGGCTACATTGTAACCTATACAATAATCACTGTAGCACCTGAAGGATACGAAGAATATGTTCCATATGCATGGGTAGTTATGAAATTAGACGAGTCTGAATTGAGGATCTCAGGTTTTATGGCAGGCATAAATTCCCCCGCGGATCTTCCTCTTGGAACAAGAGTAAAAATAACCGGTTACGATCAACGTGGAATCATAATCGAGAAACAATAAACTAAATTTATTAAACTGATTAAAAAAATTCAAAAAATCTCTTTTATAATATTTGATCTGACATAACTTGAAATGTCTGTAGATGTTGTTTGTGGAAAATGTGGAGCTAAAATTGCAAATATGCGTATGCTAAAATCAATAAAAGATGTGATGAGACCGTATAACAGTAAATGTCCCTCATGTGGGCAGAGTCTATCTCCATCTGAATTTAGTGTAGACGTACAGAAAAACTGATCTAAAAAGCTTCCGTAGAGATCAAATCAGTCAAAAATCTTAATTACCGATGCCAATTAGGTAATTTCATGGAGCTAAGTGAAGACTTTGGAGATCCAAAACGTGGTGGAATATTACAATCAGCATCAAAGCGTGTAAGAATGATTTTCTCTGTTATGGCAAGTCCAAACAGAATTGATATTTTACGTATCTTAAACTCAAAAGGACCTCTTACTTATTCTGAACTAAAATCTCTAGCTGGCTTTAAATCAAAAAAGGAAAGTGGTAAGTTTGCATATCATTTAAGAAAATTACTAAGACAATCTCTTGTAGCTCTAAACAAGTCTGAAAGAAGATACACAATTACTAACTTGGGAAAACTAGTCCTAAGTCTTGCAAGACAGATTGAAGAGCGATCTATCATTGAAAGTGGCAAAATGTATGTACGAACTTCACATGAATCAATAGAAGAATTCAACTCTCATAAAATTATCCAATCCCTGGTTCGCGAAGGCAGCCTTCCACTTGAACTTGCTCAAAAGATAACTGAGGAAGTAGAGAATAGAATATACAAATTCCAGACATCTTACCTTACATCCTCACTCATACGTGAGATGGTTAACTCTGTCCTCTTGGAACAAGGACACGAAGATTATAGGCACAAACTTGCAAGATTTGGATTACCTGGCTATGATATTCATGAATTGTTAACCAACGTAGATGGTATACATAATGGCGTGGAGGGTCTATTGTTTAAAACGGGACAAACAGTATTTGGTGAATATCTTGTCTTAAACACATTACCCAAGGACGTTGCTGACTCTCATCTCTCAGGAGATCTTCATATTACAAATGCTGGATTATGGTCACTTCTTCCAGATACCATATTTGTAAACATTAAGGAACTTATAGAGGATGGTGTTGATCTGCGAGGAAAATTCTTGGGTGTTACAAGAACATCACCACCAAATTCACTAGATGATCTCTTCACATCTCTGTCTCTATTGACAAGTCTTCTCATAAAAGAAGCATCACAAGAAGTAATAATGGACGGATTAGTTGCTGTATTACAAAAATATTCCAAGAATTTACCTGAAATTGAAGAAAAACTTGCAAGCTGCTTTGCAAAAATATCTACAGGATCTAAATACGGAAAGAATGGAACACTTACTTCATTTAGAATTTCTATTGGAACAGAACCAAAATTAGTTAATACTATTCTTCAAGCCTACAAAAAATATGTAAAGTCAACACCAATTCCTTCAATAGGATTGATAGTTGATTATGAAAAAGCCAAGATAAGTGATTATTCAGAAATTTTGGCAGATATAATTGCATTAGGAGGACACATTATGTTTGCTAAAGGCTTGGTATCTAACAAAGGCTTGGCACGAATAGATACAAAGAACGTTGGAACAACCTCTATTAATTTAGAATCTCTATCAATCAATATGCCAAGATTGGCTTTTGAATCTAACAAAGATGAAACCTATTTCAGAGCAAGACTTGCACTATTGATGAAACCAGCACTTGCAGCCATGTCTTTGAGAAAGAAGGAAATATCTGATCTAACAAGACGTGGTCTTAATCCAATTCTTGCAAACAATACTCAGTATATGCAAAAGGGATCAGTAACTCTAGTTGTTAATCTAATAGGACTCAAAGAGGCAGTTTATGGTATTTTAGGATTTGAAAACAACAAGGCTGGACACGAAATCCTGGCTAAAGTGATAAACACTGCTATGGAAGTAGCCACAAAGAAAGGAAAGGAAATGGGAGATAATGTTATCGTAACTATGACTGAGAGTGATGCAGCGAGCCGTTTCTCCTCGCTTGACGGTGAAAAATATGGCAAGACATCAATTAATCAACATGTCATGGGCGAGTCCTATTCTGAAGGAATTGTACTTGATGCCTCTGAGATAACAGAGATGAATCCTAAGAATGAAAAGATTGTAGAATCAAACTATTTCTCAAAGATACTCAACGGCGGACTACTAGTTCAATTAAAGATCCCAGACGCAATGGATTCTTCAGGAATTAAGAAAGCAATTGAAAAAGCAGGTGATCTATTAGGATCTTTCAGACCAATTAGAAAAGTACCCATATGTAGTAACTGTGGTCTCAAAGAGGAAAAGATCGCCGAAAAATGTTCAGTATGCAAATCGCCTTACATACTTGCATAACTCTCACCTTAGGAAATACTGATAATCAGATTAAAATTTTTCAATCAAACTAAACTTTTATTTGAATTTTTAATGAATAATTCTTCGAACTGTTATTTGTGATCCAAGGGCTAAACTGAAAATTTGATCTCAGGCGTAGATTAAATTTTTATGTGTAATTCTTCAAGTGATCTCATACTATGAAAATCGTAATGGTGTCAACAAAATTGATCCAAAGTTTAGCTTTAGAAAATTATTTTTTGCCGCAGTGTTTATTTAACTCCCATTTGATAGGGGTACGGGGAGTAAGTTGACAGATTTTTCACAAATAGAGAATTCGATCCTTCAAGTAAAGAAACGCGATGGTCGAGTATCAGATTTCCAAAGAGATAAAATTTCAAGCGCGATATACAAAGCACTCGTAGCTTGCGGAAGATCAGATCATGGACTAGCAGACAAGCTTGCAAATCATGTTCTTACAAAACTTGTCAACCGTGGATTTTCTGGTTCAGAAGCACCAAGCGTAGAAGATGTCCAAGATATGGTAGAGTCTACTCTGATTGAGGAAGGACTAGGAGAGATTGCAAAGGCGTACATCCTGTATAGACATGAACGAAGACGACTTAGAGAAGAAAAAATGAAGGTTCTAGAATCAAAGGCTCTTGATAGTGTAGCAAAAAAATTCGATCTTAATTGCTTACGAGTTTTAGCATCCCGATATTTACTTAGAAATAACAAAGGTCAGATAACTGAAAGTCCAGGTGAAATGTTTGAAAGAGTTGCAATTCTTGTAGGCATTGCGGATATCATAAGAGATCCATCTGTATTTCAAATTGAAGGTGGCTATACTCATAGTATTGAAGAGGCAGCAAAGTATCTAGAAAAACTTGATGACTTTGACTATAAATTCAAAGTAGGAAAATACTATCTAAACAAGTATCACTTTAGATCATTGATAAATCACTATATTGATTTAGAAAAATACGGCCAGATGAAAGTCAGCTTCCGTGAACTGTTGACTATGTTGGCTGCAAATAAGTTTGAACAATATGCTGAAAGAATTCAGGAATATACTGATCTAATGATTGCTCAGGACTTTCTACCAAATTCACCAACTATGATGAATGCTGGTGCAAGATTAGGACAACTTTCTGCGTGTTTTGTCCTAGCAATGGAAGATGACATGGAAAGAATAATGAAATCGTCTTCTGACGCTGCATTGATCTTCAAGTCAGGTGGAGGAGTTGGTATCAACTATTCAGATTTAAGACAAGAAGGAGATATGGTGGCCTCAACATCTGGAGTAACTTCAGGTCCTGTCTCCTTTATGAGTATCATCAATACTGTTACTGAAGTAGTAAAACAAGGTGGAAAAAGAAGAGGTGCAAACATGGGAATCATTGAGGCATGGCACCCAGACGTTGAGAAATTTATCACTGCAAAAACAAAACCAGGAGTTTTAGAAAACTTTAATGTAAGTGTAGGAATTTGGGAAGACTTTTGGGAAGCACTAATTAATTCAGCGGATGGAAAATTTGTCCTTCGAAGTCCAAAAGAGAGAACTCCTGTAAGAGAAATAAATGCACATAATCTGATTGACTTGATTGCACTTTCTGCATGGAAGAGTGGCGAACCAGGACTAATCTTCTTTGATATTATTAACAAATACAATGTATTTGCAAAAGCAAGAGGTGGACCAATTAGAGCTACCAACCCATGTGGTGAACAAAGTCTCTATCCATACGAATCATGTAATCTTGGTTCCATCAATCTATCTAACTATGTCAAGAGAAAAGCAGATGGTCAATACGAATTTGACTGGCAACGATATGAAGAAACAATAAGAAAAACAACAAGATTCCTTGATAATGTAATTGATGTTAATACATATCCAATTCCGGAAATTGACAAGGCATCTAAAGATTCTCGAAGAATCGGACTTGGAGTAATGGGAGTTGCTGATCTCTTATTCAAATTAAGAATTCCATACAATTCCCAAGAAGGATACGAATTCCAAGAGAAACTTGCTGAGGCATTAACATATTATTCAATGGAAGAAAGTATTGCACTTGCAAAGACACGAGGATCATTTCCACTGTGCTCAAAAACAGAATATCCAGAAGCTAAGATTCCTATTGCTGGATATTATGAGAAACCAAAAAGTGCTCGTACTTATGATTGGGATGCTTTGATTGCCAAGATTCAGAAACATGGCATTAGAAATGTTCTAACAACTACAGTTGCTCCTACTGGTACACTATCAATGATACACTGATTGCTCAAATGGAATGGAACCAATGTTTGCCCTGGTCTTTGAAAAGAGAGTAACAGTAGGCAGATTCTTCTATACAAATAAAATATTTGAAGCAGTACTCAAGGAGCATGGACTATACAGCGAGCAAATTCTGGAGAAGATTGCAAATAACTACGGTTCTGTAAAAGGAATCGCTGAGATCCCAGAATGGATGCAGAAGATATTTGTTACAGCAATGGACATTCACTGGGCAGACCATCTAATGGCTCAGGGAGTATGGCAAAAATGGATAGGTAATGCAATTGCAAAGACAATCAATATGCCAAGCGACGTTTCATCTGATGATGTTAAAGCCGCATATCTATTAGCACATGACCTCGGTCTAAAAGGAATTACTGTCTTTAGAGATGGTTCAAGACATGAACAAGTATTACACATGACTGGAAAGGATGTCCAAAAGAATTTCCAAGTTACTCCAAGTCCATTTGTTACAGACTATATCTCAAAGAATGTCACAAATGCATATCTAAAAACTGAGATAGAACGAGCACTTCAGATAAAAATTCCAGATAATGTAGTATCTGCTCCAACGCCAACACTTACACCAGAACAAATGGAAGAGAGACTCTGTCCTACATGTAAAAACAACTTGGTATTTGCAGAGGGATGCAGTGTATGCATTGAATGTGGATACAGCGGTTGTACATCCGGCTAGAATATTCTTATCTAAATCAAAACTCTTTTAGTATCTTAGATTTCTAAAAGTATTATTGAATAAGAAAATTATTGGTGTTGGTATTGGAGATGCAGTAACTATTGCAGCAGTTTTTCTGATATTGATACCACAATTGCAACCTCAAACTATGCCTCAGAATATATCGCAAACTCAAACTGCAAATATTCCTCATAACATAAAACTTGGCCTTGTAATTATACCTCCTACCCAAAAATCAACTCTTCAAGAAGTCAAGGATGCATATGCTCAGGCAGCATCAACAGGAATAGGAAGAAGCAATGTCTATCTTTCTTGGCCTTTGATGGAACCCACACAAGGAAATTACAACTGGAGTTATTCCGATATCTTGATGGGGTTGAATCGTGAACAACACCTCAATGTTACACTTTACTTTTCAGTAATAAATAATCTAGACTTTGGACCATTTCCAGATTGGATGGGAAAACCACAACTTGATCAAAAACTCCAAGATCATACAGTAGCCATTCTTGATGCCATGCTTTCAAGGTATTACATAGTAGATTATGTGATAATTGGTGGAAATATTGATAGTTACTTTAGACAACATCCAGATGAGATTCCACAATACGTAGATTTCTTCAATGGTGTATATAGTAAATTAAAAGTAAAACACCCTGACGTCAAATTTGGAAATTGGTTTTCATTAAATGATGTATGCAAATCACTATGAAGGAGATATGGTAGGGAAGCTAAACCAAGGTGACTTTGTAGCATATTCTTATGCTCCAGTTGACATGACATACTATGAAGGTAATAGCACAGAAAATGAAGGAGCTAATCTACAAAAGATGATTGATTATGCAAATGGAAAGAAAATAGCATTAATGGAAGTTGGTTGGAGTACTGACAAATCAATTAATGGTACAGTAGAAGACCAACAAAAATTTGTAGATACTGTATTTGATTTTTACAAGAAAAACCAATCTGATTTTGAGTTTCTAACTTGGTATAGACAATATGATAGACCATTTGATACATGCTATAATTCATTAAACAAAGCTACTGATACTATGTTTGCCAATGATATAGTCATGAATAATACTGCTGCGTATCTATGTGGTTCTGGTTTGATTGATGTAGATAAAAATCCAAAACCTGCATGGGATGAATTTAACAAACAAGTACAATCTATTCCTAACTCCTAATTGTAGAATTAGGCAAACTTTCATTTATTGAAGTATGTGAGACAGTTTTTTACTATTAAAACCAAGGAAGCGGATACATTTGCGTTATTCGAACCTCCAATTAAAGAAGAAAAGTATAGTATTACTCAGGTACTTGTTCAGTTTAAAGCAGTTAATGCAACAAAAAAAGATGCATCAGATATAATTCAGACCTTTCAAAAATCACTATCACGTACTTTCTTGTATAATTCATAGAATGTCATAATCTCTTAATAAAAAAATTAGATGCGGTCGCCGGGATTTGAACCCGGGTAACGGGCTTGGAAGGCCAGTGTACTAACCAAACTATACTACGACCGCTCACTGTGCCAATCTTAGACCTACATAATAATTCTTTTTTCGTATTCATAGAGTACACGTGAAATTATGATATGAGCTTCAAGTGGATTTTTGTCTACTAATACTTTTTTGTTAAAATAATCTTTGTTTTTATCAGAAAATTGACCTTTTGAAAATCCTCCAACAACAAGACAAGTATTATCATTCAATTCCTCTGCTACTTTTTGATAAGAGCTTATGATACCTTTACTTGAAAGTGCAATTGTTTGTTTTGGATTGATTTTTTTAATTAGATCTCCAAAATTCATTTCCTGTATTTCAAGAAGTGTATTGTTGTTTTCTTCAATTCTTCCAGTAGCGTATAATTTTTCAACCAGTCCTATGAATCTGTGATATGACTTTGGTAATCTAACATTTTGACCTACAGAAATAACCTTATCATCAATAGTATGAACAAAAATATCTAGTTTGTTTTCAAAATAAAGAGGAATACTACAAGCTTCAAGTAAAGAAAAATGAACAAGGTCTGGCCTTCCTCTTTTTATCTCATTTTTGATTCCCTTCATTGCTGCAAAATGCCATGATATATCAAGTAAAATTTCAGATGGTTTTTTGTTAAATCTTCTAGCCGATGCTATAACTGAATTATGCCTCTGTAGTTCTTTAGGTACTAATTCTAATGCAGATTCTGCTATTATCAGCGAGAGCAAGATTGTATTTTAAGGGTAGGAATTATTAAACAACATGAAACCTGCGATTAAAGACCTTCTCATAGAAAGGATGCAAATTCTGATTAAAAATGCCATATCTTATGCAAGATCTAATCCAGAGTTGGCAGAAAGACAAGCAGCACTTGCCAAGAGACTTTGTACAAAATATAGGATTAGAATGCCCTATGAGTTGAGGATGCATTTTTGTAAGAAATGTAAGAAGTTTATTGTACCCGGATTTTCAGCAAGGGTGAGAATAGGAAGGAGTAATCTCAAATCAATACGTATTACCTGTGGTTTTTGTAATCATACATACAGAAAGATAATTAAAAAACAAATTCCAATAGGTCAATGATTTATAAGACGAACTTTGAATTTTGGTTTTTATGGCAAAGGCATATGATGTACCAGCAGATATGTTGATTGGTAAATTATCTGATACTCTAAAAAATGAGGATATTGTACAACCAAGTTGGATTCCATTTGTTAAAACTGGTGCACATGCAGTAAAGCCTCCGCAACAGAGCGATTGGTATTACACAAGATGTGCGTCTCTTCTAAGAAAAATTTACTTGCACGGCCCTATTGGAGTAAATGATCTAAGATCAATGTATGGAAGTGCAAAACCTGTTGGTTATGGAGGAGCACATCACAAAGATGCGGGTGGTTCAATAATTAGAACAGCCATACATAGTTTAGAAAAATTAGGTTATTTAGATAAAGTTGAAGGAAAGGGTAGAACAATATCCCATGAGGGTATGAAAAAACTTGATCGTCTATCAACTGAGATCTTAAATGAATTAATTGCAAAAAATCCAAATCTAAAGAAATATTCCTAGTTGTATTATGAGCTCTCATAACCCAAATGATGAACGAAATCCAAGCGATGCAGAAGTTTCTACCATGAAGGATAATGCACTAAAAACTCTCCTAACTGCTGAAGCAAGAATGAGACTAAATAATGTCAGAATGGTTAAACCGGAACTTGCAGCAATGGTTGAAAATTATCTCTTAGGATTGGCATCTCAGGGAAGACTAAATTCACAAATCTCAGACGATCAATTAAAGCAAATTTTACTGTCTATTCAACAACCAAAGCGAGATTTCAAGATTAACCGCAAGTAGTTCTAGGGAAAATATATTAGGGGTAAATAGAACGGTTACAAATATGAAAGCAGTTGTTTATGACAAATATGCTCCAAATGATGATTACAAATCAATTCTAAGTGTAAAAGAAGTACCTGATCCAAAACCAAAGCCAAACGAAGTTGTTTTCCGTGTAAAGGCAGCCGCCTTAAACTATAATGATATTTGGGGAATGCGTGGACAACCAGTTCCAGTTCCACTACCACATATTTCTGGTTCTGATGCAGCAGGTGAAGTTACTGCAGTAGGAGAAGATGTTACAAACTTCAAAGTTGGTGACCGAGTTGTTTCACATTCAAATATGTCATGCAGAGTTTGTGAAGCATGTACTGATGGAAGAGAATTTGATTGTCTAAAGAGAACAATCTGGGGATTCCAAACAGGACCATTGTGGGGTGCATTCTCTGAATTTACTCACTTACCTGAAGTTAATGTTGCAAAAATTCCAGAAGGTGTAAGCTTTGATGAAGCTGCAGCAGCTTCTATGACATTACTTACTTCATGGCACATGTTAGTAGGAAGAGCAAAAATTCATCCTGGCCAAACAGTCCTTATCATGGGAGGAGGTTCTGGTGTAGGAAGCTTTGGAATCCAGATTGCAAAACTGTATAATTGTAATGTTATCGCTACAGGAAGTCCAGATAAACTAGACAAACTAAAAGAACTTGGAGCAGATTTTGCTGTTGATCATAGAAAACCAGATTGGAGTAAAGAAGTAAGACAAATTGCAAAACCGTTAGGTGGCATAGACATATCATTTGATCATATAGGTCAAACTCACTGGAATGACCAACTCACTTTACTAAAGTACGGTGGAACTTTGGTATCATGTGGAGCAACAACTGGATATGATGCAAAAACAGACTTGAGACACATATTCTTCAAAGGAACAAACATCTTAGGATCAACACAGGGAACAAAAGCAGAATTAGAACAAGGATTATACTGGATGGGTAAAAAGAAAATTAAAGCTATAATAGATTCCGAATATAGCTTTGAAAATGCCGCAGAAGCACATACAAAAATGCTTACTGGAAAAGGGTTAGTCGGCAAAATCCTACTCAAACCATAAATAGTTTTTATTTATGGCAAGACTCCTTCGTAGTCTCTTATTTGTTCCAGGTAATAATAGCCGCTTTTTAGAAAAAGCAAAATCACTACGTGCTGACATTATTTGTTTTGATCTAGAAGATTCTGTACCCCTTGAAGAAAAAAAAGCAGCAAGAAATTTGATTAAAAATGCACTACAAAATAGGTCAGAGTATTATTCCGAAATCTATGTAAGAACAAATTCTCCAATATCTGGACTAATACCTGATGATCTAAAAGAAATTATTCAAAAAGGTGTTGATGGTATTGTTATTCCAAAAGTAGACACTGCAAGTGATATAAAAAAAATTGAAAAAACCATGATTGGATTGGAAAAAAAACGTAAACTAAAACCTATTGAGATCATTGCATCAATAGAATCTACTAAAGGAGTTGTAAACTCTTATGCCATAGCTTCATCCAGTAAAAGAGTCTCTGCATTGGTTTTTGGAGTGTTTGATTTGTTAAATGATCTAGGTGTGGAGTATGTCAAGAATCCAGAAGGAGCTGTATATTCCAAAACAAAAATTCCAGTAGATGCAAAGGCTGCGGGAAAATATGCAATTGATGCAATCTGGCAAGACATTGATGATACTGCAGGATTAGAACATGATTCAATCACAGCCAAAAACTTGGGTTATGTAGGCAAAAGCATTATTCATCCAAATCAAATCGATATTGTTCATAAAGTATTCTATCCAACTCACTCAGAAATAGAATGGGCAAAAAAAGTTATCAATGCATATGATTTAGCCAAAAAAAATAAAAAAGGGGCTACAACAGTTGACGGAAAAATGATTGATGAAGTACATTACAAGAGAGCCATAACTCTATCAAATTCAGTAAAAAAATAATCAATATAACAAGAAAGTTGAATATATGGCCTAGTTGAAGATATAACTATTATTTGATAAACATAAATCATCTAGATACAAATAAGAATTCATTAATCATGTTTACTGGAATAATTGAAGGCTTGGGCAATATCATACGATTTGATAAAAAAACAAGTAATCGTAGTGCTGCAAAAATGAAAATAAAACTAGGTAAAATTGCAAAAGGACTCAAAATCGGAGACAGTGTAGCAATAAATGGTGTATGTCTTACCGCGATAAATATTTCAAAAGATATTGCAGAATTTGAAATGATTGGTGAAACAATACAAAAAACTAATCTTGGAACCCTACAAAGTGGTAATAAAGTCAATATTGAAAGAAGTCTTAAAGTTGGTGAACGACTTGAGGGACACTTTGTATTGGGACATGTTGATGGTGTGGGCGTAATTTCTAAAATGGACAAACAACCAAATCAAATAAAAATATGGACAAAAGTTCCAAAAGAATTATCAAAATACATTATCAAAAAAGGTTCTGTTACAGTTGATGGTATTAGTCTGACAGTTGTTGATGTACTCAAAGATCAATTCTCTGTTTCAATAATACCGCATACCATGAAAGTAACTAATCTAAGTTACAAAAAAGTTGGAGATAAAGTTAATATTGAAACTGACATACTTGGAAAATATATTTTATCTAATGACTAGTTACTTACCACTATTTTGGTAATTACCAATTTTCTAGTAAAGTTTATAACAATAATGAAAAGCTGATCATGTATGTCCTTAGAAGAAGCTATTACATCTCTGAGACGAGGTGATTTTATTTTACTACATGATGGGGGTAAACGTGAAAATGAAGTAGATATGGTAATTGCAGCAGAATTTGTAACTCCTGAGCATGTAGCACGTATGCGCAATGATGCTGGAGGACTAATCTGTATGTCAATAAATCATGAATTTGCAACTAGTTTAGGTCTTGACTATATGCATGAAATTCTATTTAATTCTCAAAAATTTGATTCAGATTCAAAAAAAATGATCATTGGTACTGCTCCATATGGAGACAGACCTTCTTTTTCAATCTCGATTAATCATAAAAATACATTTACTGGAATAACTGATAAAGATAGAGCATTAACAATTTCTGAAGTGGCAAGATTATACAACCTTGAAAATAATAAGAAGAAAGAATCATTCACTTCTACCTTTAAGACACCTGGTCATGTTCCAATGCTTATTGCCTCAGAAGGGTTATTATCAAATAGACTTGGACATACTGAGATGTCAATTTATTTAATGAAACTTGCAGGACTCACACCCGTGGCAGCAATTTGTGAAATGTTGGATTCTCAAACATATAATGCGCTATCTACTGAAAAAGCCAAACAGTATTCTACAGATAATGCAATACCATATTTTGATGGAACTGAGCTTGTTAAATTCTCAAGGGAGCATTAATTTTGAATATAGCTATTGTTGTTGCAGAGTTTAACAGTGAAGTAACTTCAAAAATGCTGGAACTAGCTACAGAAAAGGCAAAAGTGTTGAAGATGAATGTCAAGTATACCTGTAAAGTGCCTGGTGTGTTTGACATGCCTCTCATAATTGATAAGTTATTGCAAAAAAAGGATGTTGATGCTGTGATTACTCTGGGGGCAGTAATCAAAGGGCAAACTAAACATGATGAACTAATTTCAAATGTTACTGCAAAAACACTTGTAGATCTCTCAATTAAATATCAAAAACCAGTAACATTAGGAATAACAGGACCTGGAATGAGCGATAGACAGGCACATCAAAGAATACGACCAGTATCTGAGAGAGCTGTGGAGGCTGTAAAGAAATTATCTGACGAGCTGGAGAAAATTAAAAATGATTCAACTGACAATAATTAAGATCACTGGATACGGACCATGGACTCTAACCTTAGGTAGTGATCGGGAACATAGACTTCAGATGCTACAAGCATCATTATACAAAGAAATACAAAATTTGTTTTCAGAAAAAAACTGTCTTGCATTTCCTAACAGATTTGATGAAATATTTGTTATAACTAACAGTCTTTCAATTGATGATCATATAGAAATTCAAAAACAACTAGTAAAGTCCTTTGAGTTGAGCTTGTCAATGTCTATAGGACAAGGTAAAACTCCATTTGAAGCAAGTTTAATTGCTGACAAGGCACGACGCACTAATACCATATTAAATAAGGATCATAATATTTTCGGCTTTCCTCTAGGAACAGATGAAAATTCAGTTCAGATTATACACATGGATGTAGATGGTTCTACTTCAGTCTCAGCAAAAAAGTCACCATATGAAGTATCATTACTTATTATCAAATTATGTTCAGAAATGTCAGAATTTTTTCTACAAAGAAATTCACTTGCATTTTTCATGGGGGGCGATAATTTTATGATAATAAGTTCAAGTGTGAATAAAGATGAAATAACAAAGTTTCTTGAAATTGTGAAACAAAAATATGATATCTCATTTAACTGCGGAATTGGGACAGCAAAAACTGGAAGAGATGCAGCCAAGTTGGCTACTCAATCATTAGATAAGATCCGCGAACTGAGAGATTCAGGAAAAAAAGATACACGAATTCTAGAGATAACATGCTGATAAAAAATATCAGTCTTCTTTATGGTAGAGAACTTGAGTATATTCCAAGTACTCATGTAAGAATTTCTGGAAAACACATTGGGCAAATAGGAAAAAAACTCTTACCTCATAAAGATGAACAGGTACTTGACTGCGAAGGTCTGTTAATGATGCCTGGATTAATTAATTCTCATACACATATTGGAGATTCTATAGCAAAAGACATAGGCATAGACTCTGACGTTGAGGAAAAGATACATCCAGTTAGTGGATTCAAACAAAAAATTCTCAAGAATTCAGATAAATCTCATCTAACAAGTTTTATGAAAAATTCATGCATTTCAATGATTAGAAAAGGCATAACATCATTCATTGATTTTCGAGAAGGTGGTACTGAGGGAATTAATCTATTAAAAAATGCAATATCAAATATTCCTATAAGACCTATAATCTTGGGAAGAATTGAATATTATCAAGATTCAAAATCTATCAAGAACAATACGTCTATGCCGGAATTAAAAAAATTAGATCTGAAAAATCTTCTGACTGCATGTGATGGACTTGGAATCAGTGGTCCAAATGAATTTAGTAATTCTACGATAAAATATTTTGCAACAACAAGAAAGATTCGTGCTATACATTCAGCTGAGACTGAAGAAAGTAACAAAATATCTCAAAAGCAGTATGGAAAAACTGAGACTCAAAGAGCCCTCCTTTCAAAACCCCACTTTTTGGTTCATATGACATATGCCTCAAAAAAAGATCTTGCAATTGTATATAAAAACAAGATAAACATTGTAATATGTCCAAGAGCCAATGGTTCTCTTGCAGAAGGTATTCCTGATGTGAATCTAATGCTTGATACTGGTTGTAATGTAGCAATTGGAACTGATAATGTTATGATAAACTCACCTGATATGTTCAGAGAGATGGATTATCTCTGGAAAGTCTCAATGGGTATTAAGAAAAAACGACTAATGCCAAAAAATATACTTCAAATGGCAACTACAAACGCTTCAAATCTTTTAGGTAATAAAGTAGGAGTCATTCAAAATAACAAAATAGCAGACTGTATATTTATTGAAAAACATTCAATAGATTTGGAACCAATGCATAATCCTCATGCCTCAATCGTTCAACGTGCCTCAGAAAATACAATAAAAGCAGTAATGTATGAAGGAAAATTAGTTCATGGCAAAATCTAGACCTTACGTAATAGTTAGTGCTGCTATGAGTATAGATGGAAAATTAGCTACCCGCATGGGAAAATCTAATCTCTCATCCAAACAAGATTTGATACGAGTTCATAAACTCAGAAAGACAGTTGATGCAATACTTGTAGGAAGAAATACGATAAGTATCGATGATCCTCTACTTACTGTCCGATATGTAAAAGGAAAAAATCCCATTCGTGTAATTCTTGATTCAAAGGGAAGTTTATCTGATAAATCCAGAGTGATAGAAACTGCAAAAAAAATTCCTACCATACTTGTCGTATCAGAAAATGCTCCAAGAACAGTTGAGAGATTTATTGCAAAAGGAGTTGAAATAATAAGATGTGGAAAAAACAAAATCGATCTAAAGAAACTATTAAAAATACTAGAAAAAAAAGGAATCAAGAGAATTATTGTTGAAGGTGGAGGTACGACAAACTGGTATTTTTTTAAGGAAAAACTAGTGGATGAAATTATACTAACAGTCACACCATACGTTATTGGAGGTAGTACTGCAATTTCTCTAGTTGAAGGTGATGGTTTTGGAGAAATACCTGATTCTTTTAAATTAAAAAAGATTGAGAAAATACAAAATGAAATAGTTTTACATTATACTTCTTAGTGTTTTAGATCATCACGTAGCTGATTAATTTTGCTTTGTAATGCTTTTTTGAGCTTTTCATTTTTTGAGAGATTTACTAATTTTCCACAAGTTGGACATTTGAAGGAAAGATCAAGGGCTTTTTCAAAAGTTAGTTTTTGACAGTCTTCATTTCCACAATGATAAAAGTCTGCAGAGTTTTCATAATCTACTCTATGTTGTAATCTTTCTACAATCTTTTTCTTTTGATTCTCAATGAAATTATCTACCTCATCTCTTCTTGCTCTCCATCTATAGACAAACCATCCTTTCTTTTCGTCCTTTACTCTTATTCCTGTTATCAAAGCTTTACCAAAAAGATCATACAAAACCTTCCTAACTATGTTGATTCTAAGTCCAGTCGAGCTTGCAATTTCTTCATCAGTTGCATCCTCTGTGTTAAGTAGAGAGCGAGCAACTTTGAGATATTCATCTCCTCCAATTAATGCGGCAATTTTTACAAAAGGATCCTCATGTTCAACCGACATTGTACATTTACTTCCTGATGTCCATATTTAATCAATGGTTTTAAACCTGTTTTTTTATCCAATACTATCTATCAAAATATTTAATCATCTGAAATAGCAGTTTTAGTAATTACGTTTTTCCCTTTTTTTGTTGGTACTATTTCTCGTTCTCCATCAGAATACTTTTTCTCAAGATATTGACCTTGTAAAATCCTATCTAGTAAGATTGCAAGGGCTGAAATCTCTGAATGTGGCTGATTTCCAATTGCTACATTGTAATCAGACATGTCATATGCCTCTCTTGGAACTTTTTCTGCCCCAACAATTATCAAAATATTTTCTTCTTTTCGTATCTCATCTTGTATAGTGTTAATATTCTCACCATACATTGTCAAATGAACTATTTTAAACGACTCTTTCTTTTTTAATCTGACAATATCTTTCCAATTCTCAATAATTTCTATTTTGAAATCGCTACCCCACATTTTATTTACTTTGGAAATAGTTTCTTTGATCTCCGGATTTGCATCATACATGTATATTTTTGAGGCGCCAAATGCTCTTGATACTAGAGTGACATGTGTTGTTACTCTGTCATCTCTGACAAGGCGTGTACCTATGCGTAAAACTTCGATCTTCATCTTTGTAATTTTCTTTGCTTCTGTGGTTTTGATATTTCAGTTTTTCTTCCTGTTATAGGTATTGCATCTATTGCCTCGAATACTAGCGTCTTTAATTGATTAATATTATATCTAGTTATGGAAGATACTGGTAACCATTTTTTATAATCATCCATACCTAATTCTTTAGCTCTCTCTGCAACTTGTTCTTTTGAAATCAAGTCTGACTTGTTTAGAACAAAAATCATTTTATCTTTACTTACTCCAATTTCGTCTAAAGTAGAAATACAGTCTCCTGAATTTTTTTCTTAGTTCTAAAATGTCGTCACTAACATCAATTACAACTATTACAACATCTGTATACACAAGTTCTTCAAGAGTTGACTTGAATGCTGCTACCATGTATGATGGAAGCTTGCTTATGAAACCTACAGTATCTGAAATTAAAACTTCAGAGTTTTTGAGAGTGATCTTTCGTGTAGTTGTAGATAGAGTAGTGAAAAGTTTTGGACTTTCTTCTTTTTCTTCTCCTGTTAATATGTTGAAAAGTGTAGTTTTTCCTGCTGATGTATACCCTGCAAGTGAGATCGTTTTGAATCCAAATCTTTCTCTTGCTTGTCTATGAAGAGCACGTTGAGTTGATGCCTTTACTAATTTTGTTTTTACACCGTTCATTCTATTTTTGATGTCATTAAAGTAGACATCAACTTCGAACTTTCCTATTCCCATGAATCCTGGCTGTTCTCCCATCTTTGCCAGTCTAACTTTTTCTCTAGCTCTTGACATCTCATATCTTAACTGTGCCATTTTTACTTGTAATGTTGATTCTGAACTCTTTGCTCTACGTTCAAAGATCTGAAGAATTAGAGCTTCCCTATCCAGAATGTTCATTTTAAGAGTAGAGGCTAAATTATAATTCTGACTTGGTTTGAGAATTTCATCAAAGATTATTACATCAGGTTTTACTGTACTCAACATTTCTCTAAGTTCCTCTACCTTTCCTTCTCCAAGACCATACTTTGACTTGTTTAAAAATCGATGTTGTATGACCTTACGAACCTCATATCCTGCAGCATCACAAAGACCCAGTGCTTCTTTTAGAGCATCTTCTCTATCATATGTTATGAGAATGGCAGAATCTTTCAATATTGTATAACCGTCCCTTCGCTATCTTATTGCTTTCGAAGAGTCTTTTCTATAGTTACATCAAGTACAATTTCTGCTATATCACTTGCATACTCTGATATTCTTCGAATGTTTTCACTCATTCTTCTTACTCTGTAGATCTCTTCAGCATCTCTCAATGTTTTCATACTGTCTTGTACCTTTTTTTCATATTTTGAAATTTCAGCTGTTTTTTGTATCGTTCGTTCTGCATGATTGGATTCCTTTTTGAATAGTGATAAGCAAGCATCATCCAATACTGCTAAGGTAAACGCATTCATTTCATGTATGGGTTCAAGTACTGATTTCTTGATTGGTTTTTTATATTCAAGTAAATCTTTTGCTATTTCTGTTGCATGATCTCCTACACGTTCTATGTTTTTTACTATTAGTCTATATCCCAAGCAATGATAGGGACTCTCTATTCCCATTTCATTTAACATATGTTCATTTTGTATGGCTATCTTGAGCTGCCTCATGATGTAAAAACTGAATCTATCTACTTCATCATCGCTGTTTATGACCTCTTTTGCTAGATCAAAATTTGCTTCTTCTTGCGCAAGTAGTGCATCATTTTGCATTGATTTTGCTATTATTAACATCCTTTTTAGTGCACCATCAACTGAAAGTTCAAATAAATTAATGAGTACTTGAATAGTAATTCCCTCAATCGAATCAGCAGTAATCTCAGTTCCCATTAAAATGCCCTTTACTGCATCTTTGATAGAATTTCTTTGAGATGGCTTTAATCTTCCGACTTTTGATTTTATGTTTATTATAGTAAATCCAAGAAGATACAGTGAAATTAATTTCCTAACTATTGTAGAATCTGCGTCTTCTGGTTTGATCTCAATTGTTGCTTCTTCTGTACCTGCAGGTTTGTTATGATGTTTTAATGGTACAATTTGTAAATTGGAAACTCCTTGTCTAACTACAGCAACCTGGTCTCCTTGTTTAAGACCCATATCCATTATCCATTGTTTTGGAAGTGAAACAATGTATGATGATTTACCTGTAAACTGTATTTTTCGCATCTCTTCATTTGATCCCATATTATACGTGTAATGATTATTCTATATAGTTGTTAGGGATTACTATATAGGTCATTTTCATGTTGCAAAAATAATTAACACGGGTAAATGAAATGAATCACATGGATTCAGTCCTTAAAATCAGGTATACATTGGATGCACTTTTTGGTCAAGGAGTATCAAAATATCTTCCAAAGTACGTAATGATCACGTATTCAAAGAATACAGGACGAATAAAACATGTACACCAAAATGATGCCTTACTTTGTACGTTAAGAACAGATGGTGGTCTTGCTATTACACCATTTTTTGCTCAGATACTCATGAAGAGTAAAAAGTTCAAAGAAAACTGTCTTGAAATTGATGATGACTCGAAGGCCTTTGTTCAAGAAGGAAGCTCTGTATTTTGTAAGCATGTTACTTGGTGTGGAAAGAACATAATGATAGGTGGAGATGTAGCAGTTCTTCATAATAACAAAGTAATAGCGGTGGGTAAGGCTGTATTATCTGCAAGAATGATACTGTCGTTTAAAAAAGGAGTAGCTGTGAAGATCAGAGATAGTTTAAAAAGTACAAACAGTGGAGTATGAATATACCATGATGCGTGGGGGAAACCGCGAGATGCGGAGAATGTTGGACAAAATGGGCCTTGAAATGAAAGACGTACAGAATGTACAAGAGGTCATAATTAAGACAGATACAAAAGAAATCATAATTACAAAACCGTCAGTTACAGAAATGAAGGCAAAAGATAATTCAATTTTCCAAATAATTGCCGAAAGCTATGAAGAAAGAGAACTTGAAGTACCTATCTTTAGTCAAGAAGACATACTACTTGTAGCACAACAGGCTAATGTATCTCCAGAAGAGGCAACAAATGCCTTAACTGAAGCAAAGGGGGATCTTGCACGAGCAATACTTCTATTGACAACTAAATGAAATTCATTGATCAATAACAACACACAAACAATCCTTAAATTTTCTAGGATGCGTACTTAATCATACCCTACCAACCACAAAATAACATAGCAGTGGCAACGGTATCTGGAAAATCATATTTTAAATTTGTAAATGTTTTGAAATATCTTAAATTAAATTATGATTCTGTCTTACCTGAAGAAATTACTTGTTCAGATAAAAGACTAATTCTTACTACCATGCCTGAATCATTACAAATTCCAACCAATCTAGTTCTTTTAGATGACGAGTTCGATCATCATCCTACTATTGTAAAAGCAAAAATAGTCAAAAAATTACAATCGGGACTTAACAAGAGTTCACTAGTAATCGGAATTGATCCGGGTAGTAGAATAGGACTATCCGTTTTTTACTATGAAAAAGAAATTGAGAGTTCATTTTATACCTCTATTGATGATCTGGTATCACACATTGTCAAAATTTTGGCAGGAATTAACGCTCAAAAAAAAGTTGTCAAAGTCGGAAATGGTACCATGAGAATTGCTAGGCACATTGTAAATTCACTTAATCTTCAATTCTGTTCACACTTTGAACTAGAATTTGTGGATGAGCATAAAACATCATTGAAGATAAGAAATTATAACAAAAGGGGAGAACGTGATAAGATATCTGCCAGATGTATTACACAAAGAGAAGGTTACAGACATCTTATACTTCCACTTTCAAGAATGGGCTAAAAATACCGAAATTCGTAAAAAATTTACCGATCTTTCATTTAAGGATGATCTTTATATCAAGATGTAAAAGAACGATAGATATTTATAGTGTTTTTCATTTTTTTCTTGAAAACTATCTGGCTCCAAATAAGGCCAAAAAATAATTATTTCATAAAAGATGTCTTAAAATTATAAAAATTTTTGATCCATGCTTAAATATTTACTATTACTATAAAATATCGAATAACATGACATGTAAAGGAATATGCACAAGATACAAGGCACAGAAGCCAGTAGGGACTGGTCGTTACGCGTCAGGACAAAAAAGATGCCAAATTTGTGAAATTTTCATAAAATGGGAGGGTCTTTGGTGTCCTTGCTGCGGATATAGACTAAGAACTAAACCACGAAACCTAAAATACAAAGCAAAATTACGAGCTGAGAGTCGAAGCTGATCAACTAGAAGCTGTTGCTGTCAAGGCTGCAGAAGTAGAGGAGATAGAGCTAGAGCCAATAGTAGTAAAGCCAGCAAAAAAGGCTAAGACTGCAAAGGCTAAGACTGCAAAGGCTAAGACTGCAAAGGCTAAGACTGCAAAAATTGTAGTAGAGAAAATTGAACTAGAGCCTATGGTAGTAAAGCCAGCAAAAAATGCTAAGACTGCAAAAGTTACAAAGAAAGTATCTTTAGCGCCGGTAGCAATATAGACGTAGTAAGTCTGAAGTAAACTGTTGATTTCACAAGTCGGCTATACAAAAAAAACCGTCGAAGTGAATCATCGAGATTTCTTGGTACAAATTCTTCCATACGATAATGGAAATTTTGTTTCCATTACTGAAGGAAAGGAGAGGATAGGGACACTTGTTGTTTCTATTAGTTCAGGTGGGAGAATAAGTACAGACTGCTGTTATACCATCAAAATCTGAGACAATTTTTCTTAAGATGGTATCAGAGCGAGTAGCTTCTACAATAAACGGGATCTGTATTTTTTCATTAAATATTGAAAAAGATTTAGATCTTGATAGTATGAAAGTTCTAATGAATGAGTTGATGGAGATTATAAAACAATGACTTCTGATATGCGAAGCTATCTGGACATCCTTTCTAAAAAGGGTGAATTGGCTTTAATAAAAAAGAAGGTTTCTACAAAATTTGAGATTGCAGCAGTAACTGCCAAGATGGACGGCTCAAAAGCACTATTATTTGAAAATATCAGAGATAGTAAATTCCGTGTAGTCTCAAATTTAGTTGGTACACGAAAGAGATTTGCTTATGCAGTTGGCTCTACTGAAGATAAAATACATGAAAAAGTAATTTCTGCTATAAATCATGCATCAAAACCAAAAATAAACAAAAAAGCCAAATTTATGGAAAATCAGTCAAGGGATCTTTTTACCTTACCAATAGTGACTCATTTTGAAAAAGAACCTGGACCTTTCATTACTTCATCAATCATTTATACTAAAAATCAAGAAATGGGTACACAAAACTCATCATTTAATAGATTATTGCGAATGGATGACAAACATTTCTCAATAAGAATGGTAGAAGGAAGACATCTTCATAGAACATTTGTTTATGCAAAAGAACACGGAGAAGATCTTAAAATTGCTATATCGATAGGTGTTCATCCAGCTGTTTCTATTGCAGGGGCGTATCAAGCTGATTGGGGAAAAGATGAGCTCAATATTGCAAATGAGTTATTGAACAAAAAACTTACACTTTCTATGTCTCCTTACTCTGGAATGCATGTACCATCAGAATCAGAAATAATAATCGAGGGAAGAATTCTCAAGGATAAGACACACAAAGAATGGATGGTTGAAATGCTTCGTACTTATGATTTCAAAAGAGCTCAACCAGTTTTTGAGCTTGATAGAATATACTATAGAAATAATCCCATCTTCCATGATGTGTTAGTCTGGTTTTGCCGAGCATCAATTACTGATGGGGATGCCTATTGAAGCTAAAATAAACAAGGAACTAAAGCAAGTACTACCACAAACCAAGAATGTTGTTCTAACAGAGGGCGGTTGTAAATGGTTACATGCCGTAGTTCAAATTTCAAAAAAACATGATTCAGATCCAAAAAAAGCTATTACTGCTACATTTTCTGCTCATAGGTCCCTTAAGAATGTCGTAGTGGTAGATGATGATATTGATCCATCTGATCCAGTTGCTGTTGAATATGCAATGGCTACAAGATTCCAAGCAGACAAGGATCTAGTAATTGTGCCAAAAGTAAGAGGCTCTAGTCTAGACCCATCAAGTGATCAAAAAAATCTTCTTACTACTAAGATGGGAATTGATGCTACCAAATCTTTCTCAAAAAGGGCCGAGGGATTTGAAATTGCTAAAATTCCTGGTTCAGACAATATTTCATTAAAAAATTACTTGAAATAAAAATACATCTTAAAACTAAAGTGCAGAATCAATCATCAATGCAATAAACAGTATTGCAAGATATGGACTTGAAAACTTGAACAATGTCCATGATGCTCTTTCAGAAGGTTTTACAAGTAGCCATATACTTAGTGCAACCATTATTGCACCAGAAACAATTGCTGTGTAAAGATATACTTCATGAAATAGATGTTTTCCAGATGTACCTGTCATAAAGAATGGAAGGATGCTAAAAAGAACCATCATAAGAGTTGTTCCCGCAATTACTCGAACTGATGTCTTTTCAGATTCTACAGCAGTTAACATGGGAACATTGACTTTGTTATAATCATCCTTGACGTGAAGTGTAAGGCTCCATATGTGCATAGGGATCCAAACAAAAACTAATCCTGCCATTACTAATCCTAAATCCCATAGGCCTGTAGTTGTAACTGCTACATATCCAATCATTGCAGGTGCTCCTCCGGAAAAACCTCCTAAAACAATATTTGTTCTACTTCTCCTTTTGAGTAACTTGCTGTAAATCAAAATGTTATCTGCAAGTCCAAAGGCCATGAAAATACCTGCCCATATGTTTATGGCAAAGGAACTAACTAATGATATTGCTGTAAGAATTAATCCAAAATATAGTGCTTTTTCAGCAGGAAAAATTCTCCTACTTGGAATGGGTCTGTCCTTTGTACGTTCCATTATTGCATCGATGTCTCTGTCATTGTAGTTAGTCAGTGTATTTGCAGCAGCAGAGCCAGCTATTACACTACCTACAAGAAGACTCCAAGTTAATGCTGATATTGGAATATGATATAGATTGGATGCAGTAAAGGCTGCTCCTATCGCTGTGAAAACAAGGAGATACCATATCTTTGGCTTGGTAACTTCATAGTACACCTTAATTCTTGAACTTGCTTTTGTTGTTAGCACACTCTTACCCACATTTGGAACTTATTACTTATTTATAGGTTGAAAAGGTCACTTTGACTATTTTGCTGGTTTGTAAGGCATTGGTTTTGTCGTCCTTTTCATTTCAATAAAACTCTCTGAACGCTGAACTCCTTGAATTCTTCCTAATCTTTCAGATATTAATCGGTGCATTTCATCGAGATTTTTAGCATACATGGTTACAATGATATCAAATCTTCCTGTTACTTCTGAAATTTCCCTTACTTCTGGGATCTTCATTAGTTCTTGAATCACATTATCTCTCATCTTGGAATCCATGTTTATTCCAGTGAGTGCTTTTACGGTATATCCTAGTTCTCTATCATTTACTACTATTGTAAAACGCTCAATGAGTTTTCTCTTAATTAATCTCTTAATTCTGCTATATACTACAGAAGAATTTACGTTAATCTTCTTTGAAATTCGTGGAACTGAGATGTTTGCATCTTGTGATAATTCCGATAAGATTATCATGTCTAAATCATCAACTTTTGTCATTCAAAATACCATTTATTGTGAATAATTGGATCTTATTAAAGTTGTTAGTATAAAATTTCTATAATTCTATAATTTACTAGATGTAACCTTTTTTGTATAACATTTCTGCTAACAATACTGCACCCTTTGCAGAACCCATCTTTTCATTATGTGAAAACAGTACATACTTGATACCATTGTCAAACACTGTGTCTTCTCTTAATCTTCCAACAACTGTAGTCATTCCCTGATTGATTTCTCTATCTAGTCTTGGTTGTGGTCTTGTGGGATCTTCATTGACCATGAGATATTCTTTTGGAGCAGAGGGCAAACCTGTAACACTTACATTGTTTGAAAAGTCTTGCATGGCTTTTTTGACATTTTCTGGATCAACATGAGTGGCAGTCTCAACAAAAACAGTTTCAGTATGTCCATCTAATACTGGAACTCTGGTACATGTACAACTAACTTTCATTTTTGCTGGATCAATCTTTCCATCTATTAACTTTCCAAGTATCTTTCCTGTTTCTAGTCTTACTTTGTCTTCTTCCTTTGGTATGTATGGAATTATGTTATCAGTAATGTCTAATGCAGAAACACCAGGCGATCTACCAGCTCCTGACATTGCCTGCATTGAAGTCATGATTATTTTTTGAGCACCAAACTTGTCTAAAAGTGGTCTCATCGTAATTGCAAGTCCTGTTGTAGTACAATTTGGTAATGGTGCAACAAATCCTTTCCAACCTCGGTTCTTTCTTTGGATATCTAATAATGCAATATGATCATCATTTATTCCAGGAATCAGAATAGGTACATCTGCTTCATATCTATACGCTGCAGATGTGCTGATTACTGGGGTAGTTTTTGCAAATTTTGTTTCTATGTCTCTTGCAGCTTCACTTTCTACTGAACTAAAAATCAAATCAAGATTATCTGAATTGATATCCTCTACGGAATCTACTATCATATTTTTTACATATTCTGGAACAGGCTCTCTCAAGTGCCACTTTAAGATGCCGCTGTTTTCATCTCTAATTGCATCTACAAACTTTTTCTTGGCAGATCGTTCAGATGCGGCTATCTGTTTTACCTCAAACCATGGATGTTTATCTAAAGCAAGAACAAATTCCTGTCCTACTGCACCAGTAACTCCTATGATGGCTACGCGTTTCATAATGAAAATTGTGCTTATACAATTAATATTCTTTTAGAAGTAGGAACAAAACACAACTAAATACCGTTATGGATATTTGGAAAATGTGCGGTTTAAAGTAGAAAAGGTCATAGCAAATCACAAAGTAGTTGCTCATGGTGGAATATTTTCAAGTGGTATTGGAAATGATTCAAATTTACTTGATTTTAGTTCAAATGTTAACCCTCTTGGTTTTCCGCCTAGAGTGAGAGATGCTTTCAAAAATCTTTCACAAGTTTCTGTTTATCCAGATCCTAATTCAAGTGAATTAAGAACTCATCTTCAAAAATATACTGCAATTCCAACAAATCAAATTATAGTTGGTAATGGGGCAACAGAAATAATCTATAACTATTGTAATGCATTTTTAAGAAAACAAAAAGTGCTAGTCCAAATACCAACATTTGGTGAATACGAGTCTGCTGCAAAATTAAATGGTGCAATAATTTCCTTTTTTAAAACGATGAATTTGAATGAAAACTTGTCAGAATTTCAAGACATGATTACAAAGAAAAATTGCATATTTTTATGTAATCCCAATAATCCAACAGGAGTTCTCATAAAAAGAAAAAATATGTTAAAGATCTTAGAATCTGCATATGATAAATCTACAATGGTCTTTCTTGATGAATGTTTCATTGAGTTAGTTCCTGCTGGAAATGAGAGCGTCATTTCATATTTGAAAGAATTTGATAATCTCTTTATTCTCAGATCTTTAACAAAGTCATTTGGATTAGCGGGACTACGAATTGGATATGGACTTGGCAACAAAAAAATGATTGAAATCCTACAAAAAATTAAGATACCTTGGAACGTTAGTGGAATTGCACAAAAATCTGCAATAAACGCACTATCTGATAAATTACATTTATCAAAAACACTGCATCTTGTAAAAAAGGAATCAAAATTTCTCATAGGTTCTATATCGAAGATAAAGGGTTTTACTTGCTACAATTCAGATACAAACTTTATTCTAATAAAATCAAAGATAAAGTCAAATCAAGTACAAGATAAATTATTGAAGAAAAATATTCTCATAAGAGATTGTAAAACATTTCGTGGACTAGATAATAACTTCATAAGAATTGCAGTTCGAACGCATGAAGATAATCTCAAACTAATTGAGGCGTTAAGAGAATTATGACCGCAAAAACTTTGATGATACAGGGTACATCCTCTGGAGCAGGAAAAACAACTCTGGTAACAGCCCTATGCCGAATTCTCTCTGATAAAGGGTTCAAGGTGTCTCCATTCAAGTCCCAAAATATGTCATCATATTCTTATGTTGAAAAAGAGTTTGAAATCTCAAGGGCGCAAGCTATTCAAGCAATTGCAGCAAGAACCAAAATAATTCCAATAATGAATCCGATTTTACTAAAACCCATTGGAAATTACACAAGTCAAGTTTTTGTCAACGGCGTATTTTATCGCAAAATGCATGCCAAAAATTATTATGAAAAATTTGCACTCTCAACAGGTCTTAAAAAATCAAAAAATGCATTGGACCAATTGTTAAAAACAAATGATATTGTAATACTGGAGGGAGCTGGTTCTCCAGCTGAGATAAACTTACAAAGATATGACATTGCTAACATGAGAATGGCAGAGTATTGTAAATCTCCCGTAATTCTAGTAACTGATATCGATAAGGGAGGAAGTTTTGCTAGTATAATTGGAACATTATCTCTTCTTGATAAAAAATATCAAAAATTCATCAAGGGATTTGTCATAAACAAATTCAGGGGAGATGTAACCATACTACGTCCAAGTTATTCTGTATTGCAAAAGAAAACTTTGAGACCTGTAATAGGAACAATTCCTCTAATTGAATTTGATATCCCCGATGAGGATTCCTTACATGCAAATCCAAAACAAGTTTCATGGACAAAAAAATATCTTGTAACTTTAGATCAAGAAATAGATCATCTGGCCCATATTGTGAAAAAAAATTTAGATATGAAAAAAATAGGAAATATGTTAAATTGATTTTGATACCTATCGTTGCAGTTATACTTGCTCTTGTTTTAGACTTTTTATTTGGTGATCCAAAAAATAGATATCATCCAACAGTTTGGGCGGGAAAACTGATAGGAAAATTTGTGCCATATGCAAGATCTATCAATCCATTAATTGAAAAAATTAATGGGATGGTTCTTCTTATTTCAATAGTAACAATAGTTTCTATTTTGATATTCTCATTTTCTTCTACCTTAAGATATGTAGAAAATTTTGATTTAAATGGAATTTACAAAATTTTATTCCTAAGTTTAAGCATAATATCAGTTGGGATTCTTCTAAAGACTACTATTGCAATAAAAGGCATGGAAAATCACGCATCAAAAATTATGAATGCATTATCAAAAAATGACCTGGATGATGCTAGGGCAAAACTTTCCATGATAGTAAAGAGAAATACAACGAATTTAGATAAACAACATATTATCTCTGCAATTCTAGAAAGCCTCAGCGAAAACATTGTTGACGGCATAACTGGTCCTCTTTTTTATTACTCAATTTTTGGCCTAGTAGGTGCATTTGTTTACAGGACTGTAAATACTGCCGACTCTATGATAGGATACAAGACAGAAATATTTAGAAATGTAGGTTGGTTTACCGCCAGCTGTGATAAAATACTTAACTTTCTTCCCTCTAGACTCACAAGTCTTGTAATGGTATTTTCTTGTATTATTCTAAAAGAAGATTGGAGGCATTCAATTCATATCATGAAAAGAGATGGTCCAAAAACTGAAAGTCCAAACGCTGGTTATCCAATGGCAACTCTAGCAGGTGCACTTGGAATTCGATTTGAAAAGATTGAGCATTACGTATTAGGTGATGGTAATTCAGAGATAAGTGAACAACATTTTAAATCTGCAATTTCTATTATGAAAATAACTTCAATACTATTTGTTTTAATTTTTACAATCCCTGTGATTTTATTATTGTACTCTCTTGGTTGGTGGTTTAATGTTTAAGGGCATATCATCAGTAGTATCATTTCTAACTATTATTCCTTCTAAGAATAGTGAGCTAGAAACTGTTGCAAAGAACATGTATCTTTTTCCAATTGCAGGAGTCTGTTATAGGACTGATAATTGGTGCAGCGGGTTATGGTCTCTCATTATTTATCCAACCTCTGGTTACTGGTTTAATCTTGACAGGCGCACTTGTCATCATTACAGGAATCCATCATACTGATGCACTTTGTGATTTTGCAGATGGGTTGATGGCAAAAGGAACAAAAGAAAAGAAACTCAAAGCAATGAGAGATCCAGCAGTTGGTTCTGCGGGAGTAATAACCGTGGTATTATATGCTGCAGGCATGATACTGGCTATTTCCATGATGAAGGGTTTTGTATTGTTTGAAGCAATCCTGCTAAGTGAACTAATGGCCAAACTCTCCATGATAATACAGGCTAGCCGCGGTCTTTCAGCATGGCAAGGACTTAGTTCTCCTTTTACTCAATACATGAAAGATCCAAGAAAACTTGCTGTAGGTGTAGGACTGGCTGTAATACCCACCGTGATTTTGGGCGGAATGACAGGAGTATTTGTAGTCATATCATGCGTAGGACTTTCTTTTTTATTGCTTACCGTAGCAAATAGGAGTTTTGGAGGGATATCAGGTGATGTATTTGGAGCAAGTAATGAGTTGGTTAGACTTGCATCACTATTGATTTTTGCTTCGGTATGATAGGATTAGTTATGTGTGGAGGTAAAGGTACTAGAATGAAGTTATCAGAGGAAAAACTTCTTTTAAAATATAAAAAACCCATTATCGAACACGTTCTAAATGCTTTTGACGACTCGAAAATTTTCTCAAAGATAGTATGTGTTACAAGTGATAATGCACCAAAGACACGTGAATTTGTTTCTAGAATGGGAGTTGATATATTAGAAACAAAGGGAAGTGGATATGTCAACGATCTAGGTGAGTCTATTCCAAAGTTTGACGAATTAATTTTTGTAACCTCTGGTGACATGCCGCTTTTAGATTCTGAAATAATCAGAAAAATTATGAAATTAGTAAATGAAAAAAATCCATGGACAAGCATATTAGTTAGGAAAAGTTTTCTTCAATCTCTTGGATTTGAAGTAGAATTTTTTGTTAATTATAATAATGAAGAATGTGCTTATACTGGAATATCTATCATCGATCCTAAACAGATTAAAAATATGCAGTATGTGGCAGAATCATACGTAATTCTTGATGATAAAAGAATAGCTACTAACTTGAATACGAAAAAGGATTATGATCTAATCTGCGCTACCTAAAATTTTTCCATTTGGTTTGCATATAGAACCAGTTGGTTCAGCTAAAGTATTTCCACAAGCCTTGCATGTAACTATTGAAGAAACATGTGAGTAAACAACACTCTCTTCTCCGCATTCTTTACACTGTACTCTTTGGAATTTGCTACCTGGTTTTGGTATCCAAATATGGGCTCTTTTCATTATGCAACTAACTCCAATTTTCTTAATCTTATGCCGGATACATTCCACTTCTTCTTGCATTCAGGACATGTCATAATAGGAGTAATCTTCTTTGTAGTCTTTGCTGGTTTTGCTAACTTGGGAAATTTCTGACCGCCATAACCTTTCTTATCTTCTGCGTGTCTTCTTTCACCTATGGCAGAACCTCTTCTTTTTCCTGCCTTGTATATGGAAACCTTTTGAACTGTGTGTTTGTTACACTTGGGACAAAACCTATTGATCTCCTTTGGCATATTCATAAAAAATGAGCTGCGTTGACCGTAATTTAAACATCGCTTTAATAGTCTCTTGACCGTATCTCTTCTATGAAGGCCAGCTCACTTGCCTCCATGATCTTATCACTCAACGCAGTAGCTATGGGTGAAAACAAGGCAGATATTGTATTAAAAAATTGTAGACTAGTTAACGTCTATTCTAGAGAAATTATACCTCAAATTCATGTAGCAATAAAAAAAGACAGGATTGCATACGTAGGAAAAGACGCATCTCATACTGTTGGAGAGAAAACCGGAGTAATTGATTTACAGGATAGGTACATCACACCAGGATTTGTTGATCCTCATATCCACATAGATCAATATGTCCTTCCATCCGAACTTGCAAAAAAATCGCTTTTGTCAGGTACTACGACTTTATTTTCAGACCCAATTGATGTTGTAAGTGTTTGCGGTTACAAAGGGTTCAAGGAATTTGTTAAAATGACGCAGAGCCTACCAATCAGAGTTTATCATGTAATTCCAGGAGGATTACCAGTTGATAGAAAATTTAGTCATGCAAGAACATTAACTAAGAAAGAAGAGCGAAAAGGGCTAGACATAGAAAATGTAGTTGGCCTAGGCGAAGTATTCTCTTGGACCAAAGTTACAACAAGAGATCCTAAAACTATTCAAAGTATACGCCATGTTTTAAAAAATAATGGCATCATAAATGGCCATACAGCTGGTGCAAGTGATAAAAAGCTAAATGCCTACATCGCCTCTGGAATTTTCTCATGTCACGAACCAATTGACTATGATCAAGTCCTGGAACGATTAAGACTTGGAATGTGGGTTATGATGAGAGAAGGTTCTATAAGACGAGATCTTGATAAAATCCTACCTAACATACTATCTCATAAAACCTATCTTGACAGACTGATGTTTTGTACTGATGGAGTAAACCCAAGTGATCTTGTTGAATATGGCATGATTGATCATTGTATAAGAAAAGCTATCTCTACTGGCATGGATCCAATAGACGCTATAACAATTGCATCAAAGAATTCCTATGACTATTATGGTATGAACAAAGATCGTGGCGCAATTGCTCCTGGCAAGCTCAGCTGATATTCTTGTTTTTGATGATCTAGAAAAGATCAAGCCAAACAAAGTCTTTGTAGGCGGAAAATTAATGGTGGCTCATAATAATCTTGTAATAGACATACCCAAAACTGTGATTCCAGGTTGGATGCTAAAAACTGTAAAAACAGGAACAAAGTTTAGAGAAAAAGACTTTGTAATACAAGGTAAAGGAAATACTGAACAAGCATTAGTTATAAGACTTGACACGGAAATAATAACAAAAATAGATCACGAGGAGCTTCAAGTAAAGAATGGTAATGTTATACCATCACATGATAAAGATGTGTGGAAGGTAGACTGCTATTGATAGAACATATGGTACTGGAAAAAAAACTGTAGCATTTTTGAGAAATTTTGGTGCTGATATAGGAGCATTTGGGTGCACACAAAGTTTTCATGAAAATGATATGATAGTTATAGGTTCAAATGAAAAAGACATGGCTTTTGTTGCAAATAATCTAACCAAAATGCAAGGAGGAATGATGGTAGCTAAAAACGGCAATATACTAAGTAAATTTTCATTACCACTTGCTGGTCTTATATCCGCATTACCTTTTGAAAAAACTTTAGATGAGTATTCCAGTATAGATTCTAAACTAACTGAAACTGGGTGTAAATTTAAAAATCCTCATCTCATACCTCTCTTTCTACCATTTCTTGCATTGCCTGAGATCAGAATCTTACACACTGGCGTTGTAGACGTAAAAAATAGAATATATCTGAAGATCTTGAATCTTAATCGATAAGGTATTAAAAGGGGCAACTAATTACACGAACTAAGAGAATTAATTTTGGCATCTATTCAACAAACACCACAAGGACCTGTTTTAGTACTAAAAGAAAGTGCATTACAACAAAAGGGTAGAGATGCACAAAAGAACAACATTGCCGCATCAAAGACTAGTTGCAGAACTTGTAAGAACTAGTCTTGGCCCACGAGGAATGGATAAAATGCTTGTTGATTCCTTAGGTGATGTTACAATTACAAACGATGGTGCTACAATTCTAAAAGAAATTGACGTACAACATCCAGCTGCAAAAATGATGGTTGAAATTTCAAAAACTGTTGATAATGAAGTAGGCGATGGAACCACATCGTCTGTAGTATTTGCTGGTGCTCTTTTAGCAAAAGCTGAAGAGCTTTTAGAAAAGGACGTTCATGCTACCGTAATTATTGAAGGCTACCAAGCAGCAGCAGAAAAAGCACTCTTACTTCTTACAGAAATGGCAAAGCAAGTAAGTCCAAATGAAAAAGAAATCCTACTTAAAATTGCAAAAACTAGCATGCAGTCAAAACTGATCTCAGAAGATAGTGATATGCTATCCAAACTCGTGGTAGATTCAATTCTACAAATTGTAGAAAAAGAAGCAGATGGACACAGAGTAGATTTAGATAATATTAAAGTCGAAAAGAAAGCAGGCGGCTCTATTAGAAATACTCAGTTTATCAAAGGCATAGTACTTGACAAAGAAGTTGTTCATAGTGGAATGCCAACTAAAATAGAAAAGGCAAAAATTGCATTACTAAATTCAGCTCTAGAAATAGAAAAAACTGAGATGAGTGCAGAAATTAGAATTAGCGATCCTACTCAGATGCAGATGTTTCTTGAAGAGGAAAATAGAATGCTAAAATCTATGGTAGACAAGATTCATCAAATTGGTGCAAATGTATTGATTTGTCAAAAAGGCATAGATGACATTGCACAACATTATCTAGCTAAACAAGGCATACTTTCAGTCAGAAGAGTAAAAGAAAGTGATATGACAAAGCTTGCCAAGGCAACTGGAGGCAGAATCAGTAGTAATATTGATGATATGATTCCAAAGGACTTGGGTGCAGCAGAACTTGTTGAACAAAGAAAAGTGGAGACAGACAAATGGGTCTTCATTGAAGGTTGCAAGAATCCAAAAGCTATCACATTATTACTTAGGGGAGGATCACAAAGAGTAGTTGATGAGGTTGATAGATCAATGCATGACTCACTTATGGTTGTAAAAGATGTAATAGAAAAGCCAGTGTTGTAGCTGGAGGTGGAGCCCCCGAAGAATACTTGGCTTCTCATCTAAAGGAATGGGCTGATAGATTCGAAGGAAGAGAACAACTTGCAATCAAAAAATACGCTGAAGCTCTTGAAATAATTCCACTTACAATTGCTGAAAACGCTGGAATGGATCCAATCAATACTATGGTTACACTTCGTGCAAAACACAGCCAAGGAAGGAAATGGACTGGTATTGATGCAAGAAACACTCGAGTTGCAGATATGTTTTCTATCGATATTATTGAGCCTGTTGCAGTAAAAGAGCAGATAATAAAATCTGCAACTGAAGCTGCATGTATGATACTTAGAATAGATGATGTTATTGCCTCATCCGGCGGCCGAGGTGGCGGCGGAAGAGGTCCTTCAATGGGCTAAGCCGTTTCATGTTAGAAAAGCTACAAAATCTAAAACTAGCCAACTCAGTTGTTGTTTTAAATGATTTTTTTCTAGATCGTATCATCAGGATCCAAAACTTGGATGAACTTTACACTCAAATTTTACAAAAAAGTAAACTGGGTGGAAGTATTCGAGGAATTTCGCAAACAGATCTGAAGGGTGGAAATGCAACAAATGTTGCTTATGCGCTTGCAAGACTTGGTTGTCCAGTATCATTAATTACAATTGCAGATAAAACTTGTTCCCATATACTTGAAGAAACTTTTTCTGAATTTGATAATATCTCACTTTTTATAATTGATGGAAGACCAGGTAGAACAACATCTCTAGAATTTAACAATGCAGGAAACATTGTAAACGTAATGATCTCTGATTTAGGTGATAATGAAAATTTTGGACCTGAAAAACTTGGAATGAAAGAGCAAAATGCGATAAAAAATGCAGATGCTGTAATTGTAACAAACTGGGCAAGTAACAAAAAGGGAACTGAACTTTCACAATTCGCCTTTTCACAATCTTCATCCGCATTTCATTTCTTGGATCCTGCTGATATACAGACAAGACCCAAAGAATTCAAAGATGCATTAACCAAACTTGCAGATCATTTGGATTCTTTATGTATTAATGAAAATGAATGTAATATTCTTCTCACACAGTTGGGATTAGACGTGATTTCTGGGGAAAATGAAACCAGAAAACTGGTACTTGAATTAGCCAAGAGATTTTCTATATCCATGGATCTTCATACCTCTACAGGATCCTATTGGTCAAACGGAAAGGAGGTTGAATTTGTTAAATCTTTTCAGGTACAACCAAAGTTTGTAACTGGAGCTGGGGATGTCTGGGATGCTGCAAATCTACTAGGTTATCTTGTTAACCTAAATCCTCTGGAAAGACTTGGATTTGCAAATGCCACTGCCTCATTATATGTCAGTAATTCTCTTGGAATTCCCCCAACAATGGATGAAGTTTTATCATTTGTTGAGGATAATATCCAATGAGTCTTCAATTATGGTATAAAATTGATGAAATTGACATCTCTTACAGTGTTTTTAGATCAAAAAATTGATCCTTGTAATGTCCTAAATTGAGAGAAAGGTTTTTTAATAATCTAAAATTTAGATTCTACAAGTTGAATTACAAATTTTTTATACCAATTCTAGCTATCATGATTTTCTCTTCTGTATTACCAATGTCCGCATATGCTCAAACTAGTACCAGTGATGCTGCAGGACTAGCCCTTCAACAATGCATTCAACAATTCCAAGGTTCTAGTAATATCTACTGTACTAATTTCTATACCGCAAATGTTGCTAGATCCGGTACTCTTGGCCAGTATTACTTACAAGGCGCATTAGCAAATAGCATTGTAGTAAATGAAAATACCAAAGTAACACTTTCAGGTCTAAAATCGACAACTCCTGATGAGGGCAAGACATTATCCTATCAATGGGGACAAACTTCAGGTGACACAGTATCCTTTTCTCCAAGTTCTAATGCTCCAGTTATATCTTTCATAGCTCCTTCAGTGCCTGTAAATCAAGTCAAGTCATTGACATTAACCTTAACTGTAGATGATGGATATGGGTTAAAAGATACAACAACATTCAATGTTATAGTTTTACACGTAAATAATCCTCCAGTTGTTCAAGTAAATCCTGATCAAGTTGTTGATGAAGGAACTCAAGTCTCTCTCACAGGTACAGCAACAGATGCAGACAATAACCCATTAACACTTTCATGGGGTCAATATTCTGGTCCAAGTGTACAATTATCATCTATTGATACTGCTGATACATCGTTTACTGCACCAGCAGTACCACCTGGTCAATCTGTAGTTTTGATGTTCGTATTTAGTGCAGATGATGGACATGGAGGTAAAGCATCTGCTATGACACAAGTTACTGTCCAGAGTACTCACCAAGATCCAACTGTCACATGTCAAGACGCTTCAGTTAATGCAAACTCATTAGTTACACTACCAGTATCAGTTGTAAATCCAAGTGGTGATACAATATCATATTTCTGGAGACAGGTTTCTGGACAACCAGTACAATTATCATCTAATAGTGACATGAGTCCATCATTTGTATCTCCAACACCAAATGGTGCAAGTGGTACACTTCAATTTACACTAGATGTTACCGATAATCTTGTTGATATTCCATCCTGCTCTGTTACTGTAAACGTAAGTAACATGCCAGCACCAGGACAGCCACCAGTAGCTAATGCAGGTACAGCTCAAACTGTTGATCCAAATAGCAGAGTTGTATTGGATGGAACTGCAAGCACAGGTGTTGATCTAAAATACCAGTGGCAGCAAATTAGCGGCACACCAGTTACTTTGATATTAAGTGATACTGCTCAACCAGCATTCTACTCACCAATTGTTGACTATAACCAACAAAAAGTAGTAGAGTTCAAACTCACAGTAACCAACGAATATGGTTCAGACAGTAGTACAGTAAGTGTTACAGTAGTTCGGGAAGGCAATCCACCCAATGCTGTGATAAACGTACAACCTTAGTTATTTTCTAAACCATAACTTTTACGACAGACAGCGGATTTTTACGTATACGAGGGGGGGGGGGTAGACTATTTTTATTGAGGTTCTATAGTAGCAGGTGGTTTACTTGAAATTACATAGCTTACCCAAGCCACATCTTCAACTTCATTTGTAATTCTATTACTAATTCTTTCAAGTACATCCGAAGGTAATCTTGTCCAATCTGCAGTCATTGCATCAATAGAATCTACTACTCTGACAAGAACAACATGCCCATACTTTCTTTCATCTCCAACTACTCCTACTGC
The DNA here is from genome assembly GCA_963824385.1 of uncultured Nitrososphaerota archaeon. GTDB lineage: Archaea > Thermoproteota > Nitrososphaeria > Nitrososphaerales > Nitrosopumilaceae > Nitrosotalea. The sequence continues at coordinate 41,043 of CAWGPD010000002.1, read as the reverse complement.
TCTATCATCTCCTACTGCTGCATAAGCTTGCCAAACTTTATCATACCATGATGAAGAGGCAAGTTCGTCTTCAACAATCTTACTTGCATGTTTGCAGATCTGCAATTTTTCTGGGGTCAATTCGCCCATTACTCTTACAGCAAGACCAGGTCCTGGAAATGGATGACGATTAAGAAGATTATCTGGTACTCCTAAAATTTTGCCAACTTTTCTTACTTCATCCTTGTAAAGAAATCTCAGAGGCTCCAAGACTTTCAAGTTTAACCATGATGGCAATCCTCCAACATTGTGATGAGTCTTAATTACTGCTGCTGGGCCCTTGGAAATTCCGCTTTCTATTACATCTGGATAAAGTGTACCTTGAGCTAACCATTTGAAGGGACCGTGCTTTTCAGCAAACTCTGTAAATACCTTAACAAATTCTTCTCCTACAATCATTCGTTTCTGTTCCGGATCAGTTACTCCTTTGAATCTGGAAAGAAATCTTTGTTTGGCATTTATTACTGTAAAATTCATACCAAAATTATTTTCAAACATGTTTTCAACTTCTACTTCTTCGTCTAGTCGCAAAAGACCATTATCTACAAAAACACATTCGAGTCTATTTCCTATAACTTTTTGAATTAATAATGCTGCTACTGTAGAATCAATACCTCCACTTATTCCACATAGTACATTACCGTCAATTTTAGAAATTTCTGATACTGTTGTTTCTATGAAATTCTCCAAAGTCCAATCTTGTTTTGCTTTGCATATGTTTAAAACAAAATTCTTCAGTACTTGAACTCCATTTTCAGTATGAACTACTTCTGGATGAAACTGAATACCATATACCTTCTTTTGTTTATTAGCAATTGCAGCTGCAAAAGAATTTTCAGTATGTCCTATTACTTCAAATCCTTCAGGTAGAGTTTCGGCAGCATCACCATGACTCATCCAAGCTCTTGTTGATTGACCCATCTCAGAAAGTAGATCTGAATCATTATCTATGCTAAGTAATGATGAACCATATTCCTTGTGAGAACTCTTAACCTTGCCACCAAATTTGTTAACAATTAATTGATGACCATAACATATTCCAAGAACTGGAAGTCCTATCTCAAATATTCCATTTGTTGGTTGAGGTGAATCCTTGTTGTATACACTTGCAGGTCCTCCACTGAATACGATCCCTTTTGGATTCATCTTTCTTAGTTCTTCAGGTGATATGTTGTATGGAACAAGTTCGGAATATACTGAAAATTCTCTAATTCTTCTACAAATAAGATGACTATACTGCGAACCAAAATCTAATACTATTATTTTATCCATGATATCACTTTTGAGAATTTTCTATCATTCTGGAAAATGACCATGTTACCGTATTTATTATCTCGGTTACTCTTTCCTTTTGACGATAATTCTTGATAAGAATTTCTTTAATTCTATTGCCATCTTTATTTACTAAACATGATATTGCAGCATTTTGGGAAATCTTACCATTTTGGACATCTAACCTATCCTGACTTTCCATTCCTCCTATTATTCTTCCAAGAAAAAATGACTTGAATGGATGTGTTTCTACATCTAACATGATATTTTCTAATGGAATGATTACTAGTTCATCGGAAGTTACATGTGCATTTGCCAGAATTTTACTGTCTGGTGTTTTAATGGGTATTACAGAAGATGTTTGTTGATCTGATTGATTGTTCTGTTTATTAGATGATACAAGAGAGGATGCTTTACTAAAACTTGATTGCTTAACCATAGAATCAAGAATGCGAAGACTCTGTTGAAATTTGTCTATCTCTCTTTCTCTTTTTTCAATTTCTTCAGAGATCCATTCTCTTAACTCTAAAATTTCACGTATGTTTTCTTCTGAATTATCCATGTTTTTTCTATTGTTGAATGGATAATAAATATTAAAACAGACTCTGTTATCTGACTAACCTTTGAAGGTCTTCTAATTTTATATTTTTGAATCCTATTATTGATTGGGATGTAGTATAAAGATCTGAATTGCTTTTTGTGGCTAACCACTCTAAAAGTGATTTTCCCTTCTCTAACTTTTTTCGTTTTAAAGATTTGTTGTACTTTCCTACTTTGGAATATTTTCCTATACGAGTTCCAAAATCCATTCCAATTAGGATGATTTTTGATGCTCCAAAGTGATCGGCAAGAAATACACATCTATCGCCATCTGTGAATCCTCCAAAATTCCTAATTTTTCCAAATGGTTTGTCTTCTGTTGTTCCTATACTATATTTGAATGAAATTGCATATGGAAGTCTGTTTATGTTATCTCCATGCGCATGTACAATCATTATTGATTTTAGTCCTGATGATTTTTTGAGATATTCTATATTTCCATCAAGATCAGTTACTACAATGTCTGGCGTTATCTTGTTTTCAATCAGGGCCTGTGTAACACCATCAGCTACAATCTTTGTAAAATCTTTAAATTTTTTTATATATGGTAAAGAGGATTCGAGAGATGGTCCTGCTCCAATAACAAAAACAGTTTTGTTTTTAATTTTTTTTTCTAGTTTGTTTAACCCAAGTCTTGTCTTTAGAAGTGAATTGAGGATATTAGCTGATCTTATCTCCTTTATCCTATCATAATCAAATTCTTTTAAAATTTCTTGATATTTTTTCTGCCAACCATTCAAAGTCATGTAAGTCTAAATGTATCTGGGTTAATCATAAACCATATGCATGAACTCGCAGGAATAAGAATCGGTGGTTCTAATCCGATACGAATAATGGGAATTATTAATACAAGTCCAGAATCGTTTTACAAACAATCAGTGTTTACTGATAAGCGAGATATAAGCAAGGTTTCAAAATTAATGGAAGAAGATGGTGCTGATTTTATTGATGTTGGAGGAATGTCCACTGCCCCATATATCAAAACTCTAGTGTCAGAGGAACAAGAAATCAAAAGAATTACAAACGCCATAGAATCTATCCAAAAAGTCTCAAAGTTACCTATCTCTATTGATACATGTAGGGCAAAGGTAGCAAAGGTAGCCCTTCAACTGGGAGCAGAAATAATCAATGATGTTTCAGGTTTAAAATATGATAAAAATATGGTTAATGTACTTGAGGAATATCGCCCATCTGTTATTGTTTGTGCATTTAGTCATGATCTGATTAAAGGAAATCCAATTACACAAACAAGAAAATTGATTCATCAAAGTGTTACAATGGCATTAAAATCAGGAGTTCCAAAGAGCAAGATCGTAGTAGATCCTGCAATTGGCTTCTTTAGACAAAAGGCACAAGGCGTATTGTTTACAAAAATAAATTCTGATTGGTTGCAAAGAGATATCTTGGTTCTGAGAAACTTGAATGAAATTAAAGAACGATATCCTGTTCTTATTTCAATTTCACGAAAGTCATTTATAGGAAAAATATTAGATGAACCAGATCCTGCAGAGAGAATCTATGGCTCTGTTGCAGCAGAAACTTTTGCGGCTCTAAACGGTGCTGATATACTACGAACACATAATGTTAAAACTACAAGCGATGTGATCAAGATCGTAACTAGATTAAAAAATCTCAAGAAAGGCTTATAACAGATTTTCATTCTAATCAAGAAGGTTTCATTGGAAATAAGGGAAGGACTAACATTTGATGATGTACTCCTTGTTCCTAAACGATCAAGTATAGTTACCAGATCTCAAACAAATTTACAAACAAAACTTTCAAGAAATATTTCTCTTAACATACCTGTAATCAGTGCAAACATGGATACTGTAACAGAATCTGCCATGGCAGTGGCAATAGCAAGAGAAGGCGGAATTGGAATTATACATAGATTTCTTACTATTTCAGAACAGGTTAACGAGGTACTCAAAACAAAACGTTCAGGAAGCATAATAATAGAAAATCCATATACTATTGATCCTAAACAAACAGTACGTGAAGTTATAGAATCTATGCGCGAAAAAGGAGCTTCAGGATTGCTAGTGACAGATAATCAAGGTCAGACTTGTTGGAATATTGACAAGAAGAGATATTGTGATGCTAGAAACAAAAGATGAGAGTAAAAAAGTCGATGAGGTCATGACAAGTGATGTCATTACAGCAAAATCTGGAATAGCCATAGTTGAAGCCAAAGAAATACTTAGAAAAAATTGCATTGAAAAATTACCTCTTTTAGATGAACGCGGACATGTCAAAGGACTGATCACTAGTAAAGATATCATCAATGCTGGTAATTATCCGCACGCATCAAAAGACAAAAAGGGAAGACCATTAGTTGGAGCTGCAGTAGGTGTAAAAGGAGATTTCTTAGAAAGAACGGAAGCATTGCTAGATGCAGGTGCTGATGTTATAGTGGTAGATATTGCACATGGACATAGTGAAAATGCAATTAATACAGTTCAATTGATAAAGAAAGCTTTCCCAAATTGTGAATTAATAGCAGGAAATGTTGCAACCGCTCAAGGTACGGAGGATCTTATCAAAGACTGGTGTAGATGCAGTAAAGGTAGGAGTTGGTTCTGGTTCTATATGTATCACTAGAGTAATCACTGGTTCTGGAGTGCCTCAACTTACCGCTGTAGTAGATTGTGCACAAGTTGGAAAAAAATATGATATTCCAATAATTTCTGATGGAGGTGTAAGGACATCAGGTGATGCAACAAAAGCACTTGCTGCAGGAGCATCTACTGTAATGGTTGGAAGCTTGTTAGGAGGAACAGATGAAAGTCCTGGTTCATTTATGACGAAAAATGGTAAGAGATACAAAATTTACAGAGGAATGGCATCATTTTATGCAGCTCTTGGTAGAAAAAGTAAAGAAACCAGTAATAATGCTTCAATGGTAGAAGATCTTAATGATTATGTGGCAGAAGGTGTTGAGGCTATGGTTCCATACAAGGGAAGTGTAACTGATATAATAAAACAATTAACTGGAGGAATACGTTCTGGTTTAAGTTATTGTGGTGCAAATACTATTCTTCAAATGCAACAAAATGCAGAATTTATAAAAATGTCAACCGCTGGATATGCAGAAAGTCAACCACATGATGTAGAGTTAATGTAATTTACTTTAAATATAATTACAAACTAGTTTTTTCATCATGCTTTCAAAAAGAAGTATATTTGGAATTGCTATAGGTTCAGTAGCTGTTATTCTTGGTACCTTTTTTCTAATCCAAGGTATAATGAGTAACTCACAAGATGTTAATGATGTTGTAGATATTGGCAAAAGTGATATCTTTTCATTTGATGCACTACAGCATTATCATGAATCTCTAAATGTTACAGGAAACTCATTTCATGTGACACTGAAAACACCAAAAGATGGTTTACAAGTTGATCGTGATCTTACAAAGACCGTTAGCTTTGACTGGTATAGTCTTGCTAATGGAAAACATTTCATGAATATAACAAATACTGGAGGCTCTGTACTCCATGTAACTGGAAAATTACAAGCCGTTTCAAATCCATTGATATTCACATCTCATCTTATTGTCATATCTTCAGGAGTTCTAATAATTGGAATTAGTGCGGCGTTTTCAATTAGAAGACCAAAGGGATTCTAGATTAACTCAGCTCTTGGATATGAGCCAAGTATCTTAAGAAATGTTGTATTTGGTCGTATCTTCTCAATAGTATCTAAAATGCTGTTGTCATCTTGATGGCCATCAAAATCTACATAAAAATTGTATTCCCAAGGAGTATTCTTTGTAGGACGTGATTCGATTTTTGTTAGATTGATTTTATTTATATTAAATTTTTCAAGAATATTGTATAGCGCACCAGGAATATGTTTTATTGAAAAAATTATAGATGTCTTGTCTTTAGATGTTTTTTCTTTTTTATTATTTGCCAAGATGAGAAATCGCGTATAATTATTTGGATTATCCTCTATTCCTTCTTTTATTATTGGGACATTATAGATCTCAGCAGCTTTTCTACTAGCAATGCATGAAATGTTGTCCTTGTTTAATTCCAAGAGAATTTTTACGCTACCTGCAGTATCATAAGTTGGTATAGGCTTCAAATGATTACTCTGTATGAATTTTCTGCACTGACCAAGTGCCTGTGGATGAGAATACACCGTATCAATTTTTTCCAGATTTTGCAAACCTATGAGACAATGTGATATCCTAAGATATGTTTCACCTACTACTCTAAGTTTAGTAGTAAGTAGCAAATCATAACTTTCCCCTACACTTCCCTCAAGTGAATTTTCCACAGGAAGTATAGTGTAATCTGATCTTCCATTTTCTGTAGAATCTAATGCTTCATAAAATGTAGGATATGGTATTGTCTGAATTGCCTCTTTGAAAAAACTTACTGCGGCTGCTTGACTATAAGCTCCAGGTTCACCTTGGAATGCCACTTTTAACATATTCTTAGTTAGAGTTGAATTTTATAAAATCGCTGTTTCCAAACCTATTTGATAATTTTCTTTCCTCAATGTATCCACAATCTACGCATTTTATACTGCTACCCATTGATATCACCTTTGCTCCACACTTGTTACACTGTGTAAATAAAACCCCAAGTTCTGGTTCACTAATTGTAGCATGTACAACTCCATTTAGATGACTAATTATTTTTGCACTTACGATATCTCCCACTCTTACCATGATCCTTTTCTTTGCTCCTCTTGCCTGACAAATACATTCTAGACCTGAATGTGTGGGTTTTCCATTTATGTACAATATGTTTATTGCAAACATATTGTTCATTAGTGCTGAAATATTACCAGTGATCGTATCATCTACTTGTGCAACTGCAGGTTTTCGCATTTCATTGATTTTAGCTATGCGATTAGTTTTATCAAATTCGGAAGTACCTATAACAAGTGATCTTATAGATTGACCGTCATCAAAGGTATTTTCACCAGTTTCAAATTCTTCAATAATTGCAATTTTATCTCCTGGAAGGGTTGGTTTCTGAGACAATGTCTTGATTTGAAATTTGATGATTATAATTGTTTATAGCCAGTGGGGAATCTGGAGAAATCCCTCAATGCCTTCTTTTTTTAATATTTTCAGTAATGCATTTGCCTGAGGAGTAGACAAAACTGGCTTGTGAAAATGATTATCTGTTGATATTCTTGGGCATGCAACCTGAATAAAGGCATCAATTCCTTTGAGATTACGTAATTTGTCATCAGAAATTTCTGTTATGGCAAATAGTTGTACTTTCTTTCCTATACTTTCTAACTCCTTTTTGAATTTAAGAGCAGTCAGTTTTGAAAACTGACCTTCTTTTAGACCAACAATTATTCCAAATGTTTCTGCCTCTGCAGCCTTGTAGATGGTAAGTATAGCTTTTTTCTGTAGTGTTTTTGCAAATTCTGTAATCTCTCTAATCTCATTGAAGTATGGATTAAGTATGTATGTTGGTAGGTTAGTAGATAGTGCAATTCCAGCAGCATGAAAATTACTTTGCCCCAAGAATATATTTGCCTCTACACTATCTTTGGTTTCTGAAACAGGATAAAATTCACAACCAAATACCTGCCCGTCATTTAGTTGACCTTTACCCTTTCCAATTTTTACGGTAATTCCTCCTTCTTCAAGTATTTTTTTTACTTTGTTAATTTCATGTAAATGTTGACTATCTGTAACAAGTGAAACAGTTTTTACTTTAATTTCATCTATACATTTTCTTGCAACATTTTCAAATGATATGTCATCAAAAGCATCTATGAGAACTATGTTATCCCCAAAACTCATTGAATTGATAGTATGTCCTATATGAAATAGAATTTCAGCCCCTAGAACTTTTGCACCATTTGAATTAAGATCACATGTACCAAAACAGCTATCTGCCATAACATATGCTGGAATACCAAATCTCTCCATTATTCTTGAAGCTGTTTCTTGAATCTTTGGTATTATTCCATCTGGTCCATTTAAGGCAACTGAGACTGGTTTTCTTTTTTCTATCTCTTCAAAAATCTTTTTCTCATCTATTACTATCAATCGTTATCAGAAATTGTTTTTTTAATTTAAATCAAACGAAACTGCCACAATATTTAATATTGCACATTTTGAAGACCAAATGAATGCCAATCGCTTTTGTACTGATAAATGCCGAATTAGGGGCAGAAACTGATCTTTTGAACCAGCTAAAAAACATGGAGAGCGTAAAATATGTCTATGTTCTATATGGTGCCTACGACTTGGTGGTTAAAGTGGAAGCGCCAGATAATGAGACGCTAAAAAGAACCATCTCAAATAACATAAGGCAACTCAAAAATGTACGTTCTACTCTTACCATGACTGTAATCGAATGAAAGAGACCTCCATTCTTCATATTGGCTTTGATGATACGGACTCAAGAAAAGGAATGTGTACTACTTTTCTTGCCTATAAAATAGTAGAATATCTAAAAAAAGAAAAAGTAAAGTTTCTTGATTATCCATACTTGATTCGATTTAATCCAAATGTACCGTGGAAAACTAGGGGAAATGGTGCAGTTGCATTAAAGATTGAGACCAGAAAGCCTCAATTGGTAAAAAAGAATATTGTAAAATATGTCCAAAAATATTCGGCTGTAAAAGATGGTGCAAATCCAGGGCTAGTTTTTTATGAACATAAGATTCTCCCTGAAAGTTTCACTAAATTTGGAAAAATGGCACTAGATCATCTCATAAGCAGAAATGAAGCAAAGAAGTTCGTGCAAGATAACAAACTTGAAACTTATCATCTTGGTAATGGTCAAGGACTTATAGGTGCAATAGGCGCAATAGGGTATGATTTTCGAGATCATACTTTTGAATTAATCTCATATAGGAACAAAGTAAATCTTAGGAAAAAAAGAGAAATTTTTAAAGATAGCGTAGAAAAAATGCAACAAGTCACATTTCCTAGAACATTTAACAGCTTTTGATGAGACAAGGAATAGGATTTTAATTGCACCACATGGTCCTGATCCTGTATTCTTTGGTGTGCGTGGAGAAGATCCAGATGCTGTAATAAAAGGTGCATCTCTTGTAAAATCCAAAGAAAAATTCTATGGTTATATGGTATTTCGCTCAAATCAAGGTACCGGTGATCACTTACAAAATGAGATTGATATTCAAAATCTAAAACCATTTTCTTCAGGTTATCTGGTTGGAAAAATAGTAGAAAAACCATATACAATTCTGGGCGGACATGTGTTCTTTTCCATATCTAAAAATGGAGTTATGGTAAAATGTGCTGTATACAAACCAACTAAACTTACTACTATTGCAGAGAAACTGATGGAAGGAGATTTGGTGAAAATTGGAGGAGGCATAAGAAAATCTTCAAAAAATCATAAACAAGTTCTAAATGTAGAATTTCTTGAAATACTTGATCTCAAAAAATATATTGTTTTAGTAAATCCTCTTTGCATAAAATGTAAAAAACGTATGAAATCAAAGGGCAAAAATCAAGGCTATCAATGCTCTAAATGTGGAAATACTAGATTGACCAAAGTTGAGCAAGAGATTCCACGAAAAATTAAGAAGCAATTTTACTTACCAGTTTCTTCTGCACATCGACATTTGACACGTCCATTACAAAGAATTGATAAATTTAACAGAAAAATTGAATTTAATAATTCAAAAAAATGGTTTTTTAAAACATCTTAAACTATTTTGAAGATAGCGGGGAGTAGATTTGAACTACTGGACTGCGGGTATCTCATCAGTGTTGATTATGAGCCCGCCGGGATGACTTAGCCCCTTTAGTCTGACTTCCCCACCCCGCTAAGTGAAGAAATCCCTCAAGGGTGATATATACTCTTTAAAAGAATTTAGAAATAATTAATAGGATTTCTAAAGTCTCAGTCCTGTGGATAAAAAAACTAGAATATTGGCAATAATTGCCGCACTTGCAGACTTCAATTTTGATTATCACATCACCTTCAGGTTCTATTGTAATTCCAAAACCAAATTCCAGCTCTACTACTGGAAATGATGCAGTACAAGTCATTGCAACTAATTTACAAAAACCCTGGGCATTAACATTTGGCGATGGAAAAATCTTCTTTACTGAGAAGATTGGAAAGTTAAGAGTTATTGATAATGGTATACTTGTCAATGACTCTGTAGCAGATTTTCATGTAGCTGATCTTACCGATGCAGGTCTTCTTGGAATAACAACACATCCTGATTTCGAAAAAAATCATCTAATGTATGTTTATTATACCTACAAAGAGGGCGATAAATTGTGGAATAAAGTATTGGAAATTACAGAATCTAATGATAAGATTGTGGATGCAAAAGTGATACTGGATAAAATTCCAGGTGCTGAATTTGATGATGGTGGTGTAATAAAATTTGGTCCTGATAAAAAACTCTACATAGGGACGGGTGATGCTACAGATGAAAGCTCTGCTCAAGATTTGACCTCACTATCTGGAAAAATTTTACGATTAAATGACGATGGTTCCATTCCAAATGATAATCCTTATCCAAACTCACCAGTGTACTCTTTAGGTCATAGAAACCCACAAGGTCTGGCATGGGATGATCAAGGAAATCTCTATGAGACTGAAGAGGGACCGACAAAAAATGATGAAATAAACATTATCGAGAAAGGTAAGAATTATGGTTGGCCAAGTCAGGAGTGCTCGGGTTCAAAGGAATATCAAGATGCCCTTGTTTGTTATAATATCAGTGTGGAACCTGCAGGAATAGCTTATTATGGTCAGGGAAAACTTGATCTCAAAAATAGTCTTATACTTACTACACTTCGTGGTAACATAGTATACCAACTACCTCTTCAAAATGGTAACATAACATCGCAAAAAATCATCTTGGATGGATTGGGAAGAATTCGAGAGGTTGGAGTAGGACCTGATGGTTATCTGTATATTCTTACAGGAAACACAGATGATGAAGGATTTCCTGACGCAAAAGATGATAAACTATTGAGGGTTGTCAAATAAATTGGTAGATTCATCTATTCCTAAATTCAATGAAAAGACAAGGGAAGAGAGACTACACGTACTGAAATTATTCTCAAATCTTTCAAGAGAAGATATACAGATTCTACAAAATGAAGGAGGGATTAATTTTGAACAAGCCAACAACATGGTTGAAAATGCTATTGGAACTGTATCATATCCTCTTGGTATAACTACTAATTTCAAAATAAATGGAAATGATTATCTCATTCCTATGGTGATAGAAGAACCATCTGTTATTGCTGCTGCATCAAAAGCAGCCAAGATTGCAAGAAAACATGGAGGATTTGTAATGGAAGCTGACGAATCATACAGCATAGGACAAATTCAAGTCGTAGATGTTGATGTTAAACTGGCAATTTCAAAAGTAATTGATGCATCAGATGAAATTCTTTCTCTTGCAAATTCCAAAAGTAAAACTCTCTCAAAAATGGGTAAAGGTGCAAAAGAAATTTCATGTAAACAAATTACTGTCGAATCAGGTCTGATGGTTGTTGTAGAAATTTTGATAGATGTAGGAGATGCAATGGGTGCTAATGTAACAAATACCATGTGTGAGGCAATTGCACCATTGATTGAGAGATTAACTGGTGGAAGAGTGATTCTAAAAATATTATCGAACTATTCTACAAAAAGATTGGTAAGAGGGAAAGCTATTTTTGATAAAGAAGAATTGGGTGGTGAAGAAATAGTTGATAATATTATTTGGGCTTATGAATTTGCAGCAAATGATCCTTACAGAGCTGTGACTCATAATAAGGGAATAATGAATGGAATTATAGCAGTTGCAAATTCTACTGGACAAGATACAAGAGCAATTGAAGCAGCTGCACATGCATATGCATCAAGATCTGGAAAATATACTTCACTTACGAAATGGAAGAAGGATAAAAAAGGAAATCTACTTGGAGAAATTGAAATGCCAATGTCGGTAGGAACTGTAGGTGGAATAATCAACATTCATCCTATGATAAAAATATGTATGAAAATTTTGGGTATAAAATCAGCCAGAGAATTGGCCTGTATAGTAGGAGCAGCTGGACTTGCACAGAATTTTAGTGCAATAAGGGCTTTGGCTTCTGAAGGAATTCAAAAAGGACACATGAAACTTCATGCACGAAATATAGCCACAAATGCGGGGGTTCCACAAGAAAAAATGACTAAGGTGATATCTCAAATGATTAAAGAAGGAAATGTCTCGGTAACTAGGGCAAAGGAAATCTTAGGTAATCTCTAGGCGACTAAATATATATCCAAAGAAGTTTGGTAGGACTACATTGGCTCTGGTGAAATTTGCAGTTCCCAAAGGAAGTATAGAGGAAGCGACCTTTAAGATACTTGAAAGATCATGGACACGGGTAGTTAGACGGGAAAGAACATATCGTGTAATATTAGATGACCCACAAATTTCAGTCAAGATGTTGCGTCCTCAGGAAATACCTAATCTAGTATTTGCTGGTTTGTATGATGTTGGTATTACAGGAAGAGACTGGGTTAAGGAAACAAATTCAGATGTTGAAATACTTTTAGATTTAGAATATGGTAAAATAAAACTTGTACTTGCAATACCTGATTCATATCATTTCAAATCACTTGATGAAATGATCTTGTCTTATGCAAAGAAGAAAAAAACACTACGAATTTCTTCAGAGTATCTTAATACAACTGCTAAATTTATCATGCAATGTAAAAGCTACAAGAAACTTTATGGTTCAAAGCATCCAATTATTGTAACACCGTGGTTAAGTCAAGGTTCAAACAAGAATGTTCAAATATTTCTTTCATTTGGTGCTACAGAAGCAAAACCCCCTGAGGATGTAGATGCAATTGTAGATGTAACAGAAACTGGTACCACACTGACACAAAATCAATTGAAAATAATTGATACCGTGATGGAATCGGCTGCTGTCTTGATTGCAAATAAGACATCTCTTAAAGACAAATCAAAAAGAGAAAAAATTTATGATATAGTAACTATGTTGAGAGGTGCAGTAGAAGGAAAAAAACACCTTCATCTATTCCTAAATGTAAAAGAAGAACATCTCAACAAATTATTACATGATCTACCATCCCTAAAACGTCCTACCGTAAGTCCTTTGAGTGAAAAGGGATGGTATGGTATCAACACTGTGATTCCAAAATCCGAGTTTCACAAAATGATTCCAAAATTACGAAAGATTGCTCAAGGTTTAGTAGTGCATGAACCAAAACAAATACTTGCACTTGAGGAGATAAAACGTGATGAGGAAAGTTGATGCGAATAATATATGTTCAAGACATAGATTCTGTCATAGAATCAATTAGACCCAAAACAAATGAAGTTGTAAGACAAAAAGTATTATCTATTATTTCAGATGTACGAAAACGAAAAGATAAAGCCCTTAAAGAATACGAAACAAAATTCAGTGGAGTAAAAATCCATTCTTTGAAAGTCACCAAGCAAGAAATTAGATCTGCATACTCGAAGGTTGAAAAAGTTCAAATCGAAGGCATTAAACTTGCAAAAATGAGATTAGAAAAATCTGAAAATGCCGTACGTAAAAAATTACAAAATATAACAATAACAATTGATGGTGTTATAATAAAAAAAACATTTTTGCCAATTGATATGGTAGGTTGCTATATTCCAGGTGGAAAGGCACGATATCCAAGTACTGTTGTTATGTCTGTTATTCCAGCAAAGGTTGCTGGTGTTAAAAAAATAATTGCAGTATCTCCTCCAAACGAAAAGGGAGTAATAGATCCGTTGACACTTGTAGCAGCTGATATTTGTGGTGTAGATGAATTTTATAAAACAGGCGGTGCTCAGGCCATCACTGCCTTGGCATATGGTACTAAATCTATTCCTCAAGTTGATAAGATAGTTGGTCCAGGAGGAGCATTTGTAACCCTTGCAAAATCATTACTAAGTGAAGTAGTTTCAATTGATATGATTGCAGGTCCTACTGAGCTTGCCATTATTGCAGATGTTACTGCGAATGCTGAACTTATCTCACTTGATATGATATCTCAGGCAGAGCATAGTCCAGATACTATGTGTTGTCTAATTACAAACTCTTTAAAATTGAAAAACTTGGTACTGCAATCATTACAACGAAAAATAAAAACGATCAAGAGAGCCTCTATCGTAAAAGAAAGTCTACAAAAAAATGGATTCATAGCTATTTGCAGTACAGAACAGCAAATGGTAGATTTTGCAAACAAACTTGCACCTGAACATCTTGAAATAATCACAAATACGCCACAAAAATTAGCAAAGAAAATAAAATCAGCAGGATTGACGTTAATTGGAAAAAATACTCCATCTTCAGCTAGTGATTATCTATTAGGTTCAAATCACATACTTCCAACTAATAGATTTGGAAGAACTAGAGGTTCACTGGGTGTATTGGATTACATGAAGATGAATACACAAATAGAATCCTCTAAACTTGCCTTAGAAAAAATTTCAAAATATATGAAGGCCTTAACTGATGCAGAAGGATTACCAAATCACTATGAAGCAGTAAAGGGAAGATTATCATGAAAAAAGATTGGTTTGAAAAAGAATTAGAAAAATATTCTAAACTTACAGGTTACAAGAAACCTGAAAAGTATTCTAATGTAATAAAACTTGATTCAAACGAAAATTATGTAGTATCGCAAGAATTTCTTCAGAAAATGATAAACGAAGTGAAGGAAAATATTGATGTAAGAGAATATCCGCTAGGTGGCATAGAAAGATTAGCTCAATCTATTTCAAAATATATAGGAATGCCAAGAGAAATGATTGGTGTTGGAAATGGATCTGATCAGATAATTGATCTAATTTTGAATATATTTGCCTCTAAAGAAACAAAAATTCTAACATCTGATCCGACCTTTGGATTCTTTGAAGAACGATGTAAGCTATATTCTATTTCTACAATAAAAATTCCATTTGATAAAAATATGACCCTTGATCTGGAAAAATTTTTGTCAAGCTCCAAGAAAGCTGATATTCTTTATCTTGATATGCCAAATAATCCAACTGGATTTCAATTTCAGAAAAAGGATCTAGAAAAATTGATTCGGGAATTCAAGGGTCTTGTCATCATAGATGAAGCATATGTAGAATTCTCTGATTATTCTGTTGTAGAAATGACAAAAAAAATCAATAATCTTATTGTGTTACGAACCTTGTCCAAATCATTTGGATTAGCTGGATTGCGAGTAGGTTATTTTGTGGCTAATTCCAAAATAATTGATACATTTACTAGGGTAATACAGTATCCTTACCCATTAAACACTCTGGCAATAGAGATTAGTATATTGGCATTACGACAATCCCAATATTTCACAGATATTGCAGATCTTGTTAAAAAAGAACGTTTACGAATTATAGTCACTCTAAAACAGATGAAAATATTCGAGGTATTTGACTCAAAAGCCAATTTCATTCTTTTTGCAACTGGAGGTTCTGGCCAAAGAATCCACAAGGCACTGATAGAACAAGGCATATCAATAAAAAATCTTGGTAAAATTGGTCCCCATGAAGGATGTCTAAGAGTTACTGTGGGTTCTCAAGATATGAATTCTAAATTTCTTACAGCTATACGGGATTTATTGAATTGACTTTAAATGAAATACAAAATGGAATCATAATAGATTCTACAAAAATTGGGAAGATAAAGCAACTGGATTCTATAGTGTTTGACTGTGATGGAGTTCTAATAGATGTGTCTAATTCTTATGATTTAGCTATAAAAAAAACTGTAGATTTTATTATAAAAGAAATGGCACAAATCAGTGAATCTGGATTGGTAACAACAAGTATGATAGAAGGTTTTAAGACTACTGGTGGTTTTAATGATGAAATTGATGTGACGTATGCTCTAATACTTTCTGTTGTTGCAGCAAAGAAAAAAAATGAAGCATTTTCTAAATTTGTTCTCAAAGTAATAGAAAATGCAGACCAAACTGGAATAAAATCAGTTGAAAAATATCTAGATGATGTCAACATTAATGTTTTTGATATTAGAAAAAAACTAGCATACCCAAGTAAAAAATTCCAAAATCCGCTTTCCTCTATATTTGATGAAATATTTTACGGTTCTGAACTATATGGACAACTTTACAAGAGAAAACCACAGTTTTTTGATGGTTTGGGATTAATTGAAAATGATGTAGTGCTTTTGAAAAAAGATCTTGTAAAACTATTACATGAAAAATTTGACAAAAAAATTGCCATTGTAACAGGTAGGGGTCTTCTATCGACAAAACATTCTCTTAAAAACTTGATTAATGAATTTGATTTGAATAATTCTAGATTCTTAGAGGATGAGCCACGTGAAATGGCAAAACCAAATCCTCAATCTCTCATATCTGTGATAAAAGGTATGAATGGGAATAATTCGCTATACGTAGGTGATTCTATGGAGGACTGTATCATGGCACGTAAGGCAAATGAGTCTGGAATTCCGATAATATTCTGTGGGGTATATGGCACTAGCAAAGATCAGGATGCAAAAAGATCTCTATTTGAGAGCAACAATGCCGACATTATAGTCAAATCTATAGATCTAATTCCGAAGACATTAAATCTAGTTAGGGCATAAACCACTTCTCTACTCAGGGATTTTAATGAAATCTAGAACAGCTCAAATCAATAGGAAAACTAAGGAAACCGAAGTATTAGTTGAGGTAAATCTGGACGGAAAGGGGAAAATCTCTATAAAAACAGGTCTTCCATTTCTCGATCATCTGATCACATCATTATCTAAGCATGCTATGCTTGACCTCAAATTGAATGCAAAATCAATAGATGGAATAAATCATCACCTAATTGAAGATATTGCTATAACTCTTGGAAATGCAATGGATCAATCTTTGGGTAATAGAATGGGAATTGTAAGATTTGGTCACTCTACAGTACCAATGGATGAATCTCTTGCAGAGGCGTCACTAGATCTTATTAAAAGACAATATCAAAGAATAGACTTGTCTATTGAAAGAAATCAGATAGAAGGAATCTCAAAGGAGGATTTGGAACACTTTTTCAGATCATTTGCACAGAATCTAAACATCTGCATGCACGTATCAGTAAAATATGGTGAGAATGATCACCACAAAATTGAAGCTGCGATAAAGGCATTTGCAGTAGCTTGGAGAACCGCAGCAGGTTATGATGAAAAACAAAAAGGAGTACCAAGTACAAAAGGTGCTATGTGATGGTAAAGGTTGCAATATTTGATTATGGAGCGGGAAACATATTCAGTCTTAAATCATCGTTAGAGAAAAATGAAGCAGAAGTAGATATAATAACTAATCTGGAAAAAATAAAAAATTACTCTGGCTTGCTTTTACCTGGGGTAGGAAATTTTGATCCTGCAATAAAAAGTCTTCATACTTCAAAAATTGCATTTCAAGATCTAGTAAGAAATCAGATTCCAGTATTAGGCATATGCTTAGGAATGGAAATGTTCTTTGAAAAAAGTGAAGAAGGAAAATTAGAAGGACTTGGAGTTTTAGAAGGTGAAGTGATAATTCTTCCAAATAAATTCAAGATTCCACACATGGGATGGAATGACCTTCAAATAAAACAGTCAAGTATATTGTTAGAGGGAGTAAAGGAAGGTTCTTGGGTTTACTTTGTCCACTCGTACAGAGTGAAACCCAAAAATGAAGACATTATCAAAGCAGACTCTGATTATGGAATAAATGTTCCAGCTGTTATTGAAGATCAAACATTGTTTGGAACCCAATTTCATCCTGAAAAGTCAGGCAAAGTTGGCTCTGTTATGATTAAAAACTTTTTACGAGTGTGTAAAAAGTGAAAATAATCCCTGCTATTGATATTATGGATGATAAAGTAGTACGTCTGGTAAAAGGAGATCCAAATAACAAAACTGTGTATAGTTCTGACCCAATTGGGATGGCAAAAAAATGGGAGAAAGCAGGCGCAGATTTACTTCATGTGGTAGATCTGAATGCCACCCTTGGAACAGGCTCAAATCTACAAACAATAAAAAAAATCACCGAGTCTGTGTCTATACCTGTTGAATCAGCTGGAGGACTCCGTACAAAGGAAATAATAGAAAATGCATTACAATTTTCATCCCAAGTGGTTCTTGGAACTGTTGCTTTTAAAAATATAGAAATCTTAGAAGAAATCTCAAAGAAATTTGGAAAACAAAGAATTGTCATATCTACAGATCAGATGGAAGGTAAGATTGTGATAAGTGGTTGGACAGAAAGTACAGGCATACAACTTATTGAAGGAATTGAAAATTTTACAAGACTTGGATATTCTCAATTTCTCATAACTACAGTGGAAAGAGATGGAACTCTAAATGGTCCAGATCTTAATTCTTTACAAAAAGCGTGTAACATACGCAATGTGAATATTATTGCAAGTGGGGGAATCTCAAACTTGCAGGACATCATAAATGTGAAAAAATGTGGTGCGTATGGTGTGATTCTTGGTAAGGCATTATATGATGGAAAAATATCAATAGAGGAGGTTAAGACGCTAGCATGACTTTAACCAAGAGAGTAATTCCTTGTCTTGACGTAGATAAAGGAAGAGTAGTCAAGGGAATGCATTTTACATCAATAAAAGATGCAGGTGATCCTGTTTTACTTGCAGAAAAATATAGCCAAGAGGGAGCAGATGAGCTGAGTTTTTCTTGATATTACAGCTTCTGAGCAACAACGAGAAACAATCAAGAGTCTAGTAAAAAAAGTAGCTCAGGTAATAGATATCCCATTTACGGTAGGTGGTGGTGTAAAGACCTTACAGGATGCAAGAGACATTCTTCTTAGTGGTGCAGACAAGGTTGCTATTAACACGGGTGCTGTAAAAAATCCTGAGATAATTACAAAACTAATGGAGATTTTTGGTAAACAATGTATCGTTATTGCAATGGATGTGAGACGTAATTATGAGATAAAGGAAGGTAGACACATCTTTACATCTGATTCCAAAAAGTTTTGGTTTGAAGTCTACATTTATGGTGGTAAAACTCCTACGAATTTAGATGCAATAGAGTGGGCAAAAGAAGTTGAGAGACGTGGAGCAGGTGAAATTCTGCTAACTAGTATAGACATGGATGGCACAAAGGAAGGATATGATATCCAACTTATCACAGAAATTGTAAATGCAGTAAACATACCTGTTATTGCATCAGGGGGATGTGGCAAACCAAAACATATGCTTGATGTATTCTTGCAAACTAATGTAGATGCTGCATTGGCAGCATCAATATTTCATTACAAGACTCACTCTGTAGATAGAGTAAAAGAATATCTTAAGGAAAACGGAGTTCCTGTTAGGCTATAACAGAAAAATAGGGCGCCAAGTGAGAGTGTTATTATGAATAAAAAAATAAATGATATTGATTTTGCAAAAAGTGGCGGTCTTGTACCAGTAATTGTCCAGGATGTGCAATCTAGAGAAGTTTTAACACTTGCATATGCAAATAAGGAATCCCTTGGGCTTACTCAAAAGACTGGTAACTCATGGTTCTGGAGCAGATCAAGAAACAAGTTGTGGATGAAAGGAGAAGAATCAGGGAATATACAAAAAGTCAAGGAAATTTTGGTAGACTGTGACTCTGATGCAATTATCTATCTAGTAGAACCAAGTGGACCTGCATGTCATACTGGAGAAAAAGTTTGTTTTCACAATGTTTTAGAAAAATAATTCTTTAACACGGATCAAGTCCTTTAGGTATAGTATCCAAACCCGCAGATTTATTTGAATATCCTGGAAGATATTCATTTATAATTTCAAATGGTATTGATTTGTAAGGTACACCTTTGAATGATACGTACCAATGCCCAACAAGAGACTGTAGCATTACATATTCCAAGTTTTCTTTCCGTATTAGGTTGAAAAAACTGATTAAAGCTAGATTTCAATGTTCCATTAAATAGTATTGAGGTATATGCATCTCCCTTTGGATCCACAAAATCAGCTTCTCCTACATCAGTTGGCTTTAAGCCGGTTACAACCATGAAAATATGATCTCCAAGTTTGTATTGATTACTGTTAATTGCAAATGGTCCAGAAGTAACCCAATTAAACTGGTGACTCTCTGATTCCTTTTGCTGATAATAAGAATAAACTATAGCTGCAACTATTGCAGCTAGTGCAATTAATGTAATTAATCCAACTTTTCCTAAACGTTTCTTCTTTTTTGATCTTTCTTTAATTTTCAATTTTCGAGTTACATTCTACGGATATCATTAATATTTCTTCTACTTGTAAAAAATTCATAAAATCTCTTAATTTATGGAATATTCAAGTTATGGTCTCTTTCATTATTGGATCTTTTTTAGAATTACACATAATTTTGTATTAATTTTCACTTAATCTTGGCATTCTGTAAATTAAGTGTCACTTAAATTAATATTAGGATTTTTTATGTAGTATTTTATAAAGTAGAATTGTCTTGGGAAAAATAAAATTTCTACAATGTAGAGAATGTAAGAAGGAATATGCTCCTACATTCAAGTACATTTGTGAGGAATGCTTTGGTCCTCTAGACGTATACTATGATTTTCCATCTGTAAATAAAAACACTTTTTCAAATCGCGAACATACCTATTGGAGATATCATGAACTTTTACCGATTGAATCAAAATTCAATATAGTAAGTATTGGTGCTGGAATGACCCCATTAATTAAGGCAGAAAAATTGGGTAAATCACTTGGTCTGAATAATCTTTACGTAAAAAATGATTCAGTAAATCCTACGTTTTCATTTAAAGACAGGCCTGCAGGAGTAGCCGTATCAAAAGCAAAAGAATTTGGTCTTTCTGCAGTAGGTTGTGCATCTACAGGAAATCTTGCATCAGCTACAGCAGCACATGCAGCAAAAGGTGATTTTCCTTGTTACATATTTGCACCTAGTGATATTGAGCATGCAAAGATAACCCAAGCCCTTTCCTATGGTGCTAATTTCATATCTGTTGATGGAACATATGATGACGCAAATCGAATTGCTGCTCAAATAGGTGACAGCAAAGGCATAGGAATAGTAAACATAAACATGCGTTCGTATTATGTAGAAGGATCTAAGACATTAGCTTATGAAGTAGCAGAACAACTTGACTGGAAAGTACCTGATCAACTTATTGTGCCAGTTGGTAGCGGAGCCATGCTAAATGCTATTTGTAAAGGCTTTGAAGAACTAGAAAGTATTTCATTAATCAATCAAGTATCCAATATGCATATGATTGCAGCTCAACCACATGGTTGTGCACCAATTGTTGATGCTTTCAAGAAAAAACTTTCACAAGTAACCCCAGTAGAAATTCCTGATACCATAGCAAAAAGTTTAGCAATAGGTGATCCAGGTGATGGACAGTATGTATTGAGACGACTAAAACAATACAATGGTTTTGCCGAGGAATCAAATAACAAGGAGATCTTGGATGCTATACTATTACTGGCTAGAACTGAGGGAATATTTACAGAGCCAGCAGGTGGTGTCTCTGTAGCAGTATTGAAAAAAATGGTTGATGAAGGAAAAATTGACAAGAATGATTGTACTGTATGTTATGTTACTGGTAATGGATTAAAAACAACAGAAGTCATGATGGAAGTACTTCCAAAGCCTCAAGTAATGCAGGCTGATGTTGGTAAAATTTCGGCATTGGTGAGATAGATGGCAAATATCAAATTTACAATTCCTTCCGTATTAAACAAAGGGGGAGGAGAAAAGAAAGTGGACTTGATAAGCTTCTACTCTTTTGGAAGCCTTTGCTAAAATCTCAGAACAACTAGGAGATGATTTCAAAAGACGAGTTCTTAATCCAGATGGTTCTCCTAGATCACTTATCAACATATACATCAACGGAAAAAATATGCGATTTTCAGGAGGTATGGAAACATCACTAAAAGATGGAGATGAGATTTACGTGTTACCTGCAGTAGCAGGAGGCTCTGAACTATCAAGTAGAGATCTAGAAAAATATTCTAGACAAGTAATGCTAGAAGAAATTGGCTATGAAGGTCAACTCAAACTAAAAAAAGCAAAAGCATGTGTTGTTGGAGTGGGTGGCCTTGGTAATCCCATAGTAACACGACTGGTTGCTATGGGAATAGGAACAATACGAATTGTTGATAGAGATGTGATAGAGTTATCCAATCTGCACAGGCAAACAATGTTTGATGAATCTGATATTGGACAGGTCAAAGTTGAGGTAGCCGCAAAGAAACTAAAAAAAATGAATCCAGATACCATAATTGAGGCACTACCTGTTTCTGTAAATGACTATACTGCATTAGATGTAGTAGAAGGATGTGATGTTGTAATTGATGCACTTGATAGTGTTAATGCAAGATATTCTCTTAACAAAGCCTGTATCAAAAAAAATATTCCATTTGTAACAGGAGCTGCAGTAGGAGTTTCTGGTCAGGTATTTACTATCTTGCCACATCAAACTGCATGCTATCATTGTATATTTCCATCCCTGGATGAAAATTCCATGCCTACATGTAGTACAGAGGGAGTTCACCCATCAATACTTTCTATCGTTGGAGGAATTGAGGTTGCAGAGGCAGTCAAAATTATGATAGGTAGAACTCCAACATTGGCAAATAAATTACTCTACATTGATCTTGATAATCTGGATTTCAATACTACTGTTTTCAATAAAGTAGATGAATGTCCAGAATGTGGTTCGGGTAAACATGAAGAATTACCAATACAGGAACTCATTGTTGAAGAACTATGTGGGCGTAACAGGGGAAAACGTACTTTCTCTATTACTCCAACAAAGATGATTGAGATTGACGTTCCAAAAATAACTAATATTGCATCAGAGAAAGGCTTCAAAGTACAAAATCAAGGTGAACTTGGATTATCGATTTCTTCAAATGATATCTATGTGAGTTTCTTGAAACGCGGATCAGCTGTTATTGTAGGTGAAAAAGATGAAGATTCAGCTATTATGCTGTATAAAAAATTAGTAAACACACCGTAAAATTTTTCTGAAATCTATACCGTCTTTATGACTTGAACTAATTTCAAGTAAGGATCTTCCATTGAAGCCAAAACTATTTTTGCCTTTTCTCTATTTGTTTTTTTATCTTCCAACATTTTTTTGACTAGTATGGAAATCTTCTTTGGATTTCTTTCTCTTTTTACTAATCCTATGCGAACTAAATATTTCTCAATAATATTTGGTGCGGCATCATACGATATGGTTGGAACTCCCATCAGGGCAGATTCTGCAGTCATAGTGCCACCAGAGCCAATGAAAAGATCTGTTATACTTAGAAGAGATTTACCATCTACAACTTTATCCATTATAATTACCTTATTTCCAAATTTCTTTTTGAGTCTATTTTTTTGTGAAATGTATCTTGCTAAAACTATGATATTATGAGGCTTAGACTCTTTACTTATCTCATAAATTATGTTATCACTTTCTGTCTTTCCTAAAATATATGCAGCTTCTGATTCTTCAGGTCTAATAACAATCGTCTTTTTAGTTTGATCAATATTTACATTTTCAATTCTTGATTTTTCCTTTACTATTATAGCGGCATCAATGGCTCTGTAATGAATAATGTCTTTTTTTGAAATTCCGTATTTTACAAATTCATTTTTGGGTATCACCCAAGGAATGAGAAGTTTCTGTATTAATGGAACTGAGAGTCTCATTACGGCCTCTGCGTGAGGGGAATCTGAAAATGCAACATGCTTGATTCCTATTCCATAGGAAATTCTTGCAGCTTCTGGGGAGCAAAAACTAATGGTCAAATCAGGAGAAAACTTTACTATCTCATCTAAGAGATGATTCATTCTCTGTATGCTTGAATGAAGTTTACCTTCTTTGGTAGAACCACCATGTTTTCCAATTAATCTAAGATTTATGTTCTTTATTTTGGCTAACTCGACAACTTCACGATAATTTCTTGAAGTACAGAGTATTTTGTGATTTTTACTCATTTTACTTACCATCGGGGCAAAGAAAAGTAGACTGTTTAGGCGTCAGAATATCAAACCAAATTTTCAAACATTTTTGATATAATCTAAGGGTGGAAAAAGTTTTTCTTAGCCCATACTCCTAGTGTGGATGAATTGGTTGCGACAAAAATTGTTGTTTATGGCTTAAGTACAGAAGGATATTCGATTGCATGTCAAATGGCAATCAAAGGGGCTGATGTCTTTATAGTTGATGAATCTGCTCATATGGCAATTTCTCTTAAAGCAGAGATTGCAAAGACCTATCCTAATGTGACATCATTAAAAGAAGACGAACCCCTCTTAGGTGTTGAACCAATAGATGTTGCAATATCTCACGCTGAATATCTTTTCTTTGCTCCTCGCATAAGAAAGACGGGTCAAGAAGCAAAGATGGAAATTCATTCAAAATTCAAAGACGCTACATCGTCAATAAAAAAAGGTGGTTCAGTAATTTACAATCTTCCAACTGGAATAGGAGGAAATAATGAAACTATTTCTCTTCTTGAACATGTCTCAGGTCTTGAGATGGGGAAAGGAATATCTTATTTTTATTATCCTCTTTCAAAAAATAATTTTCCGGAAATCATTGGTTCATTTAATGCAAAAGATGATGATAAACTTGCCAAATTATTAGAGTCTGACAAGAAAGGAAAAAAATTTGTATCTATATCTTCTGCAGAAATATTGCACGCAATTAAAATTCTAACTCAATTTGCAAGCCTATCAAGTGTTCTAGAAGTTTCCAAGTTTGCACAAGATGATCAAACAAGAAAAGATTTAGTTTTGACTGAATATAACAATCTCTTTCTTGATGATATGACTAATGGACTGTATGATTTAAGATCACTTGGGACATCTGTTGAGGGGGCTGGTACGATGATGTATTTGGTAAATGGAAGTATAAAGGGAATAGAGGGTTATGTCAAGAGGTTGATTGATGAGATTCGTTCTACTTTGAAGAAAAATGAACTAAAAGCAAGTAGAACAAAAGTAGTTTTAGTATGGACTCAAGATTCCTATGAAATGCGTGGAGATAAAGTAGATATGTTAAATTCTCTTGTTACAAAACTGCGTGATTATATAGGTGATGTCGAAATACATCAAGGACCTGAATTAGATATTTTCCATAGTGACAAGACAACTATTATTGTTGCATGTTCAAAATTTGATTATGATAAAATATCGAAAAATGGAAAAGACTCTGATGTGATAGTAATTAAGACAAATCCTCTTTGTGAGATATTATAATAAGGGTAATGTATTAAAAAATAATATTCAAATTGTCTGACACAAATGATATACCTCAAAATGAAATAGAAGAAAATCAAGAACTCCATAATGATCTAGATAACGAGATGGAATCTAAGCAAGAACTTGTGGATGTCATGAAAATTCAATTGGAGAAGGAAAAAGAAAAAGTATCTTCATATGAAAAAAAAATTCAATATCTACTTGCTGATTTTGAAAATCTGAAGAAAAGATCAGAAGTTGATGTTCAAAATCGTGTAAATTCAATTACTGATGGAATTATTCTCAAATTTCTTGGAATATGTGATGATTTTGTTCGTGCAAAAGATGCGTTGTCAAAACAAGATATAGATACTGAAGGTTTACATGCAGTTTTAAAAAATATGGTTGCATTGCTAGTAGAATTTGATGTAAAACCCATTGAAGCAGTTGGTAAGATTTTTGACCCAAAATTACATGAGGCTATATCTGTTAAGGAAGATTTAACATTAGACAATAATACCATTATTACAGAATTTCGTAAAGGATATATTTTGAAGGACAGAGTTATTAGACCAAGTTTAGTAGAAATATCGAAGAGAAATATCTAGGAGATGAAAATGTAAATGGCTAAAATTATTGGTATTGATTTGGGAACAAGTAATTCCGCTGCGGCTGTTATGATGGGTGGAAAACCTACCCTGATTCCAGCATCTGAGGGAACTACTGTCGGAGGAAAGGCGTTTCCATCCGTTGTAGGACTAACAAAAGATGGGCAACTTATAGTTGGAGAGCCAGCCAGAAGACAGGCAGTAACAAATCCAGAGGGTACTGTTGTGGCAGCAAAAAGAAAGATGGGAACGGATCACTTTTTTAAAATTTATGATAAAGAGTACAAGCCTCAACAAATTTCTGCTTTTATTCTACAAAAAATAAAGAGAGACGCTGAGGCATTTATTGGAGAGAAGGTAGAAAAAGCAGTAATCACAGTACCGGCATATTTTAACGATAACCAAAGGCAAGCAACCAAAGACGCTGGTCAGATTGCAGGTCTTGATGTTGTAAGAATAATAAATGAACCTACTGCTGCAGCACTTGCATTTGGTCTAGACAAATTAAAACAAGACATGAAAATAATGGTATTTGATTTAGGAGGAGGTACTCTTGATGTAACCATAATGGAAATGGGTGGGGGTGTCTTTGAAGTAATGAGTACTTCAGGAGATACTCGAGCTTGGAGGAACTGATATGGATAAAGTTATGATTGATTATATTGTTGACAGCTTTAGAAAAACATCTGGAATAGATATTACTAAAGATGGTGCAGCTATGGTAAGAGTGCGAGAAGCTGCAGAAAAAGCAAAGATTGAACTTTCTTCTATATTTGAAACCGATATTAATCTCCCGTTTATTTCATATGAACAATCTTCTGGTCCAAAAAATCTTGAATTAAAAATAACTAGAGCAAAGTTTGAGGAACTCATAAATCCAATCGTAGAAAGATGTAGACCTTCAGTTACAAAGGCAATGGAAGACGCAAAACTTTCTCCAGCAGATGTTAGTAAAATTATCTTAGTTGGGGGTCCTACTAGAATTCCTCTAGTCAAAAAATTTGTAGCCACTTTAATGGGGAAAGAAGCTGAGGCAGGAATAGATCCAATGGAGGCAGTTGCACTAGGTGCAGACTGTTCAAGCAGGAATTATTGCAGGTGAAGTTACAAGTGATATTGTACTTCTTGATGTAACTCCTCTTACACTTGGTTTAGAAGTACTTGGAGGATTGCGAGAACCCATAATTGACAGAAACACAACCATTCCCACCTCTAAAAGTAAGGTCTTCACAACTGCTGCAGATAATCAAACTGCAGTAACTATTCATGTTGTACAAGGAGAAAGACCAATGGCTGCAGACAATGTATCGCTTGGAAGCTTTAACCTCTCAGGAATTCTTCCTGCACCACGAGGAATTCCGCAGATCGAAGTCAAATTTGACATAGATGCAAACGGTATACTCAATGTTGCAGCAAAAGATCTAGCAACACAAAAAGAGGCAAAAATAACTATTTCTGCAAGTACAAAACTTGCCAAAGGGGATATTGAAAAGATGACAAAAGATGCTGAACTTTTTGCAGAGCAAGACAAAAAGAAAAAGGAGGAAGTATTAATCAAAAATGAAGCTCAACAATCTATCTATGCAGCTGAAAGTTTGATCAGTCAACAGAAAGACAAGATATCACAAGAACAGGGTGTTCAAGTAAGTAATGCAATAAAAGATCTAAAAGATGTTCTTGAAAAAAGTGTTGAAGAGATAAAACCAAAACTTGATGCATTAACAAAAATAATAAATGATATCAGTACAGAACTTTACAAAAATGCTACACCTCCACCTGGAGCAGCGGGACAAAGTGGACCAGAAGCAACTACACAAAGTGGACCTGGTGAAACCGGACAGGATGCAGGTAAATCGCCAAACTGATCTTTATACAAGGGAATGATCTAGTTGAATTATTATGAGCGCTAAACGTGATTATTATGAGGTTTTGGGAGTATCAAAAAGCTCAACTCCTGATGAAATAAAATCACAATATAGAAAACTTGCTTTAAAATTTCATCCTGATAAAAACAAGTCTTCTGATGCAACAGAACATTTCAAAGAAATTTCAGAAGCATATGCAGTATTATCTGATCAAGAAAAACGTAAACTCTATGATACTTATGGACATGCAGGCGTTGATGGGAAATATAGTACTGATGACATCTTCCAAGGCTCAAAAGCCAACTTTGATGATATCTTTGGTGGAGCTGGCGGTTTTGACACTATTTTTGAATCTATTTTTGGTAGAGGTGGAGGATTTAGATTTGGAGGATTTGATTTTGGAGGATCTGGGCGAGCTAGAGGCTCTGATCTAATGTATGAAACAGAATTAACACTAGAAGAATCTCTCAAGGGTAAACATGAAGAAATTGATCTACCCAGATTGATAAATTGTGATACCTGTAACGGGTCTGGTTGTTCTCCTGGAACCTCTATGAGAACATGTACTGTGTGTAATGGTCATGGTCAAACTAGAACATCACGCAGTAGTGGATTTTCTACGTTTGTAACTGTACAACCATGCAATACCTGTAGAGGCCAAGGTAAAATTATAGAAAGACCATGCTCAAAATGTAAGGGAATGGGTAAACAAAAGGCAACAAGGAAATTCCCATTTGAAATTCCCCCTGGAGTTGAAGATGGAGAATATAGAATCCAAGGTGAGGGAGAATCAATTCTAAATGGTGCGAGTGGTGATCTCATAGTCAGAATAAGGGTAAAACCTCATGACAAATTCAAAAGAGATGGTGCTGATATTTTCTATGATGCACATATATCCATGATTGATGCAGCATTGGGAAAAACCATTATGGCAGAAACACTAGAAGGCATAGAAAAACTTGATGTAGAATCAGGTAGCCAGCCAAATACAATAATTAAACTCAAAGGAAAAGGACTTCCTCGTCCAAGTGGAAGAGGTAGAGGTGATGAGTATGTTAGACTTGTTATCGATATACCAACTAAGATAGACAAACACCAACGTAAGATACTAGAAGAACTACGAGACAGTTTTGACAGGAGTAAATGACATTGAAAATAGCCCTTGATGTAGATGGAGTATTGGCAGATGTAATAGAATCTTGGTTGTCCTATAATAATAAAATAAGACCCATGATCTCCAAATCACAGATATCTGAATGGGATTTTTGGAAAAATCACGATATTGATAAATTTGATTTTTATAATGAACTCTCAATTTGCTGGAAATCCTGGGAACATATTCCTCCTACAGAAAATAATATTGCATCTGCCTCAAAACAACTATCAGACATTGGTACTGTTGATATCGTTACTGCAAGAGATGAATCTACACATAATGCTGTAAAAAATTGGCTCAAATTTCATAAAATTAATTTTAACAATTATGTTGGTGTTACAGAAGGAGTTGAAAAATCAAAACTAGATTATGATATATTTATTGATGATTCTCCTCTTAATGCAAAAAGTATGCTAGAAAAAGGAAAATCTGTGATACTTTACTCGCAACCTTGGAATTTGTCCTTTGAGGATAAACGAGCAACAAGAATTCATGAACTAAAAAATGCTGTACCTATAATTGATAATATGATTAATGAGAATAAATGATCTAGACATCTACTATTTTCTTATACCAAGTTTTAAACTACAATAAAGACACTTATTGTAGGATTTTCAATCTGACGTTATTGCGGGGGTCGCCTAGCCTGGTCAACGGCGTAAGGCTCAGAACCTTATCTTTTAGGAGTTCGTGGGTTCAAATCCCACCTCCCGCACCTTATTTTTTATCTATCTCTGTCTTTATTTTATCTTCTAAAAGTTGATTTAATTTCTGACCATCCACTTTTCCACGTAATGTTTTCATGGCAAGACCCATCAGGGGACCCATTGATCTTAATCCTTGTTCTTCGATAATCTTAAGATTAGATTTTATCAATTCATCTAGAATCTGATGCAATTTAGTATCTTCTATTGTATCCAACGCATTGGACTTGATTGCATCTGAAATTGTTTTTGACTTTCCACTCATGAGACTTTCAAATATCATCTCAAGAGATTCTTTTGCTATCTTTCCTTCTGTTACTAGATTAAATGCTTGTAAAATATCTCCAGTCTTTAATAATCCGGAATCCATTCCACGTCGTTCAAGATTTGTTATAGTTCCACAAAGAGTAGAGGCAACAAAATTTGGAGAGACCCTCTTGTCTTTACATATTGTTTCAAAGAAGTTCTAGATATTCTGAATCAAATACTTGGGCTGAAAGCTGTTGATTTAATTCATATTGTTTTTGTAATGCTAAAAGATTCTCCTCCCATGATTTTGGAATTTTATTTCTTGCTTCTTCTATCTCGGTATTATCCACAATAATTGGTGGTATGTCAGTCTCAGGATACATCCTTGAAGAACCTGGCCTTGGTCGTAGAAATACAGTCTCACCTGTAATTGTAGCAGACTCTTGTCTCTGCAGGTATTCCATTTTTTGCATCATCGATTCTTTTTATGAGAGATTCTATCACTGTATCCAGTTTTCTCTCATTTCCAGCCAATATGATAAAAGCATCATTGGTACCTACTTCTAGTATCTTTTTTACCTCTTTGATTTCTGATTCTTCAATACCATAGTTTGGAAGTTCATCTGAATGAAAGAGTCCTCCCAATCCAAAAAATCTTACCAGTTCGCCTAATTGTTTTCCTAGTCTAATTCCAGGATATGGTTCCCATCCAAACATTCCTGCAAATCCTTTGACTCTCATTGCCTTCATGGTGGAACCTTCGACAAGGGATTTCTGGATGATTTTTGATTTACAGTTTCTAAAAATATCTGAGACGTCTTTTACATCATGAATTTTTTCTATCTTTTCTGTCTTAATAGTTCTTAATTTCTCTGCTATGATTTTCAGACCATGCTGTCTTTTTGCCTCATATTCAATGATTTTTTCTAACTGGTCTAGTTTTTGTACTCCCTTTACTTCTATCACTGCACCACCTCCTTCAATTGATACATTGACATCTTGTCTAATTGATCCAAGGCCTCTTCCTACTCTTTTTGTTGCACGTAACATTCTGCCTAAAGTTAGGGCGATATTCTTGATTTCTTCAGGAGTGCCAGCAACTGGATCTAGTGCTATTTCTACCAGTGGTATGCCAAGTCTATCCAAACTGTACTCTCTTGTATCTCCTGTATCTTTGAGTAGTTTTGCAGCATCTTCTTCAAGACAGATACTTTGAACACCTATTTTCTTGCCATTTACTTCAAGAATTCCGCCAGAAGATACTAGCATGGTTCTCTGAAAACCTGAAGTGTTAGAACCATCAATTACAAGCTTTCTCATTACGTAAATCTCATTGAAAATATTTGATTTCAGCGCAGATGATATTATCAAAACAGTCTCTTTTGCAATAGGATCAAGATCATGTGGAGGTTCATCGTCTTGCTCTACTAGGCAACAACTTTCTGGATTTCCAAAATATGAGATTGTCTTTTCCTTGCTCTTCTCAAAGAGAGCACTAGGATCAAACTCTCCTAATTCACTACTTGTTATTCTTAATTTACGTGTAAAATTAATTGAATATTCGTCTGATTCTAAAGGTTTACACTTGCAAAATAACTTACCACCAGTTGCAAGTTGTTGATGGATTTCCAATCCTACAAGAAGTCCTATTTTATCAATTTGAATTTCAGACACTTGTAATTTTATTCTTGTACTTGTTTTAAAGCTTAGTCTGAAAATTCAAGAGCAATGTTTTCTTTCATCATATTTGTCATTTCATCAGAATCTTTGGAATTGGCCAATGCCCACATTGTTTTTACAAGAGCAGTCTCTGGTATCATATTTCCAAGTGGTATGACTCCTAGATTCAATAGATCTCGTCCACTATCATAGACAGTCATTCTTACCATTCCGTCAATACATTGAGAAGTCATTCCAATGAATAATCCATTTTTCTTGGCATTCTCTATTGCTCCATACATTGTCTTACCTACGTGCCCAAGCCCAGTTCCTTCAATAATTACTCCCTTGAATCCAGATTTTATAGCATAATTCATGATATCGGGATCAAATCCTGGATAATATTTTAACAATAAAACACGATTATCAAATTTGATCTTTGGAGTGTATTCTTTTTTTGGAAGATTGAACAATTTGTTTTTTTCAACATTGTTTCCTTTTACGATATACGCTGGAAGTCCTCCAATTGTTTTGAAAGCATCTCTTCTACTGGTGTGATTTTTTCTTACTCGTGTTGCCCAGTTGCAGGCAATTTCATCATCACTTGAATTATTGTGCATTACTACAAAAATTCCAGGAGAATGTATTTCTATCAAAAATTTGGTTGCTGCAATTAAATTTAATGCTGCATCTGAAGATGGTCTATCTGATGATCTTTGAGAACCCACTAAAGCAACTGGCTTTGGAAATCCTACGAGAGAAAATGCCAATGCTGATGCAGTATATTGCATAGTGTCAGTACCATGAGTTACTATTATTCCATCATACTCTGATCTAGAATATGAATCCAATTTCTGTGCAATCTTTATCCAGTGCTCTGGAAGTAAATTTTCAGAATATTCTGAAAAAATTACCTCGGTATCTATATTGGCAATGGTTGCAAGTTCAGGAACACTTGCATTCAGTTCTGCTGCAGAAAGCGCAGGAGTAACAGCTCCTGTTCTATAATCTATCCTGCTTGCAATTGTTCCTCCGGTAGATAATAGGAGAATTTTTGGAAGTTTCGGGTTTGCTTGTGAATTATAGCTATTTTCTTTTTTTGGTACAGGTGCTGATTCTAACTCTATTTTTTTAATTTTATCAAGCTCTAAACCTATGTTGTATCCACTTTTTAGTTTCAAAACAATGTGGTGATCATCACTGTGCTCATATCTTGGCATCACAACTCCTGAATAAATCGAATCTGCATGAATTTTTACTTGACTGCCTACCTCTATCTTGTTATTTGTAAGAAATTCAAGTCCTTTTCCTTTGTATCCAAAATGTGACATTCACTAGGGAATGGAAAAGTTATTTTATTAAAATTACCTATAGTAAGGAACTGCTATCTTTTCGCCTATCTTTACACTCTTTTTGGGTCTTTACCTTTCTTACAGCTTCTTCAAAATGTCTCATGGTTACTTTAGCCTCAGTTGCCTGTTTTTCTGCTTCCTTTTGATCAGGATACTTGTCAAGAAACTCATGTATGACAAGGGAAACTGCAGTGTTTGCTATTGCAGCTACGTCTGCACCACTCATTCCATCTGTGACCTCTGCAATTTTATCAATATCTACGTAATCTGGATTTTTCATACCGTCTGTCATAGATTCTCTTATAACAGGAATTTCCTTTGTGTTAATCTCTAAAATCTTCTTTCTTCCTTCTTTGTCCGGTAATGGAACAAGTATTATTTTATCAAATCTACCAGGTCTTAGTAATGCTGTATCTATCATGTCTGCTCTGTTGGTTGCAGCAAGCACAACAACACCGTGTAAGCTTTCTATTCCATCTAATTCAGTCAAAAGCTGACTTACTACTCTTTCTGTGACTGCTGTTTCTCCTCCCACTCCACGTATTGGAGCAATAGAGTCAATTTCATCAAAAAATATTACACAAGGTGATGCTTGTCTTGCTCGTCTGAATATTTCTCTTACTCCGCGCTCTGATTCTCCTACCCATTTTGATAATAATTCTGGTCCTCTTACAGAAATAAAGTTAGCCTCACTTTCGGTGGCGACTGCTTTTGCAAGTAGAGTTTTACCTGTTCCACTAGGACCGTGTAATAATATTCCTCTTGGCATTCTGTGTCCTAATTTAGTGTAAAGAGTGGGATATTTCATTGGCCATTCTACTGCTTCTTGAAGTTCACGTTTTACAGTTTCTAGTCCACCTACTTCATCCCAACTTACATCGGGATTTTCAATGAATACTTCGCGCATTCCAGATGGAGTGACCTCTCTTATTGCATTCTGGAAATCTTCACCACTCACTATTAGTTTGTCAAGCGTCTCTGGTGGAAGTTTCTCATCTTCCATGTTTAGTTCAGGCAGCAATCTTCTGAGGCATTTCATTGCAGCTTCTTTACATAGATATTCTAAATCGGCTCCAACATAACCATGACTTACTGAGGCAGTCTTATCCAAATTGACGTCGTCACTGAGAGGCATGTTTCTTGTATGTATCATCAAGATGTCTTTTCTGCCCTTCTTGTCAGGTACTTTGATCTCAATTTCTCTATCAAATCTTCCAGGTCTTCTAAGTGCTGGGTCAATTGCGTTTGGTCTGTTGGTTGCAGCTATGACAATTACTTTACCTCTAGCTTCAAGACCGTCCATTAAAGAAAGTAACTGTGAAACCACTCTTCTTTCTACCTCTCCTGTAACTTCTTCTCTCTTTGGAGCTATCGAGTCAATTTCATCAATAAATATTATAGATGGAGATTTTTCTTTTGCTTCTTTGAAAATTTCTCTTAGTCTAGACTTCACTTTCACCATAAAATTTACTCATTATCTCTGGTCCTGATATGCTAATGAAATGTGCATTACTTTCATTTGCAACTGCTTTTGCTAACAATGTTTTTCCAGTTCCAGGTGGCCCATACAACAAAACTCCTTTTGGAGCTTCAATTCCAAGCTTTTCAAAAATCTCTGGGTGTCTTAGAGGGAGCTCTATCATTTCGCGGACTTTCTTGATTTCATCAGTTAGTCCTCCTATGTCCTCATAAGTTACCTGAGGTACACCACGTAGAGTTTCTCCTTTTTCTGCAATGTGAAATACTGTCTTTTGTGTAACAAGTACGGCATCAGCTGCAGGTGTAACACCTATAACCTGAAAAGTTAGTCTTCCACCAAAATATGGTACCATTACATTATCTCCTTTTATCAAAGGAACACTTTCTAATGCATCTGCAAGATATCTTTCATCAATTGGTGGAATAGCTTCTAATGGGGCAACAACAATTTTTTCAGCAGCCACTGCTTTGATCTTTTTGACCGCAACAGTATCACCAATGGCAATACCTGCATTATTTCGTACTAGACCGTCTACCCTGATAATTCCTTTACCTTCATCAGAAGGATAAAGTGGTAAACACTTGGCTACAGTTCTTCTTTTACCCTTGATTTCAATAACATCCCCTGTAGAAGCTCCAAGTGAATCCATAGAATCATAATCTATACGTGCAACTCCTCTTCCTACATCACGAGTATAAGCCTCAAGTACCTTAAGAGAGAGTGTGTTTTGGCTCACAGTTTTAGCACCCTCAAACTAATTTTTATACCTTTGTCGTCTTTGATCCACAACAAAGGATCAGAAGATTAAAATTTACACAATAAAGCAAAATTGCTACATTGGGTAAGCGACCACTAGTAAGAAGACGAGGTAGAGGTGGAATGCAGTTCCGCGCAGCTTCTACTGGTAAGTTACTTCCAGCCAAATATCCTCGATTTCCATTGGCTGAACAACATGAGGCTAAGGTGATAGATATTGTTCATGAATCCGGAAGAGATGCTCCTCTTGCTAAAATCTTGTTTGAGAGTGGATTACAATCTTTCATTCCATCAGTTCTTGGTACTAAAATTGGTTCAAAATTATTCTTTGGTTTAAAGGCAGGTGTTTTACCAGGTAATGTAATTAGTATCCAAAACATCCCTGACGGTACCATAGTATGTAATGTTGAGAAACATTTTGGTGATGGAGGAGCCATAGTAAAATCTGCTGGAACATATGCAACAGTCTTTTCACATAGTGCTGAAGGTGTAACAATAAAACTACCGTCTGGAAAATTCACTACTCTTAACCCAAAGAATCGTGCTATGATAGGAGTTCTTGCTGGAGGGGGTGTTGGTGATAGACCATTTATGAGAGCTGGTCCTGCTTGGAGAAGAAAGCGCTCAAAGGGACACAAATATCCAATTGTTAGAGGTGTTGCTCAAGCAGTATATGTCCACCCACACGGTGGTGGAAGACACCAGCACGTTGGACGAAGCTCTACAGTTTCACGAAACGCTCCACCTGGACGTAAAGTTGGTAGCATCGCAGCTAGAAAGACTGGACGTTCTAGAATGAAAGAGAGAGCCTAGTTTAAGACTAATTAGTAGTTTTTTTAAAAGAAATATTATGAATTCAAAAAGAGTTCATCTTTTGATAAGCGGTAGAGTCCAAGGTGTTTATTTTCGTCAAAGTATGATGGAAACTGCGGAAAAAAATAATGTTTTGGGCTGGGTCCAAAATCTTCCAGATAATAGAGTGGAAGCTATGATAGAGGGAAATGATTCAAACGTAGATGCAGTAATAGAATGGGCTCATTTTGGTCCTGCCGGTGCAGTTGTAGATGAACTAAAAATTACAGAAGAAAATTATGTTGGTGAATTCTCGGAATTTGAGATTCGTTATTAATGAATATTGGTATATGCATCCAAGAGAAGTTTCTTAATTTCATCAAGATTATCGTTTAATTTTACTTGTATTTCTTTTTCAGGTTCTTTTCTATCTCTTTTGATCTTTAGTACTATGGAATCTCTTTGAGGCTCAATATCGGCAAAGTTTCTAAATGACATTGATTTTGAAAATACGATTCTATGCATACGTATGTCTTCTACTACGTTTTTTCCAAGTGTGAAACAATAACTACGAAGATCATCAAATAATGGTGCTATGTTAGAAGGTATAATTTTTCTAAATTCTTCATAAGTCCTTTTCTTTCCAGAGATTAGTCCTTCCATGATTTTTCTAGTCTGATTTAAGAATATTAAGGTAGTAGACCCGCTAGTTCCAGTCTAGACAAACGGTCTCATCTCAAGTCATGCAAGATCCGCCACGTAGACGAAGCAGCGTGGATGTTCTACCTTAGGATTGCTCCCTCCCGGACCTCATCCCTTTCGGCAGTTCAAACTTGAGAGCCATCCCTTCGGACAACCTCTGTCTTATATCCACCCGCTTCGGCGTGATTTCATATCCGCAAGTCAAGCGAGTACCGTCTATCTAGAGATTTATCCAGCGGTTACTGGTCTCTGCATATAGCCGGTTTCAGAGACAGGGCACGGCTAGCGCCCCAACCCTACCTACTACCAAATTTATTGTAATTACAAGTTCTTTATGTGCATTAGGGTTAATTCAATCGGAGATTGGTCAATGTACTACATACCGAACATATCTCTGCTGTACACTCGTTTCCACATTTTGAGCAAATTCTCCATTCTGAATTATTGGAATCTTTGAGGGTAGAGGAGATCTTTAAAATTGATTGGTACATGTTATTTTTGATGCCGCTACGAGTATTTTCTAAAGAATTAAGAAAATTACGAATTTCTGTTCGAATTCCTTCATTCATGTGTGGGCATTCTTCTGATTGAAACGGAATTTCATTTGTAAATGCATAAAAAACAATCTCATTTTCATAAATCTCGCAAAATGGCTTTATCTTTCGTATTTTGTTTTTAGAAGTATCTGGATCCATCCAGCCAATTTTTTTTGTATCTCCTGAAATAATATTTATAATAAAAGTTTGTAGCATGTCATCCAAGTTGTGACCTGTTGCTATCACATCAACTCCAAGATCAGTAGCACCATAATCTATTGCTCTTCTTCTTAATATGCCGCATATGGAACAAGATGAAACTTTCTCATTCTCTCTAAGTTCTAAGGTTTGTTCCAAAGTCGTACCAAAAAGAGAACTATATGAAAATACTTTGTGTTCAACATCCAACTTTTTACAAAAATCCTCTACAATTTTGAGTGCTTCATCCCTGTATCCTGGAATTCCCTCATCAACTGTAATGGCTTTTCAGCTTAAAGTTATGATTTAGAGAAATTTTTTTCATTACTTGTAACAAAGAAAGAGAGTCTTTTCCTCCAGATACTGCAACTCCAACCATGTCACCAGATTTAATCATGTTATACTTTGAGATTGTCTTTGTAGTTTTATGAATAATTGAGTTTGAAAAGCAATCTGAACAAAGATTCTCACCTGAATATTTTCTAGAGTATACAACTGTATTCTCGCAACGGTCACAGTTCATGGCGCAACTAACTGACTCCCAAATTTAACCATATGTTGACTGAATCTATGTTAAATGGTTATGAAGCCTGATTTTACTGCTGATAGCGCTATGTTCAAGCCAAATAGAGCAAATGTGACAACATACAGTGACATCATGGCTCCTTTCAATACTTTCTCTGATACTTTCTTTTCAATTATACTATGGATGAATTTTCCTCCGTCCAAAATTGGTAATGGTAACATGTTGAATATTCCAATGAAAAATGATAGCATCCAAAGCCACAGTAAGAACATGAATACTTCTGGACTCCAGTGAATGTAATATGGAACTACAGGTTGGTATGATGGTAAAGCCGCTCTTAGAATTCCAAGCATGCCTTTTGTTGGATCATCTTTAGAAGCTGTGACTAAAACGGGAATCTGTAATGTTTTTCCATCTCTTATTACAGAAACATTTGCAGTATCTCCGGGTTTTAATTTAATTTTGGCAAAATCTTGAGGAAGAGAAATGGGATTTCCATTGATTGCATTTATGATATCGTCTTTTAGTAATCCTGCCTTTTCAGCTCCTGAACCTTCTGTAACTGAAACTATTGGTACTCCAAGTGGTTCATGATACATCATACTTCTAATGGGGTCTGGCATGATTAGGGCAAATGATGGATTGAATATCAAAAGTCCTGCAATTATAAACGAAAACAAAACATTTGATGTTGCCCCAGCCCCTATTACCCTAAGACGTGAGATTTTTTTTGACTTTGCAAACTCTTCCTCATCTGGTTCGACAAATCCAGCAAATAACGCAATAAAGATTGCAAATCCCCCAGTCTTTATTTTTATCTTCTCTAATGTGGCAACAATTCCATGGGCGCCCTCATGAATTACTAGAACAATTGGTACTGAAAGAAGGAAATATGCAATATTTGCACTTGATTGAATTGTAACACCTGGTATCAATACAGTCATCGCTGCAAATGATTCTGGCTTTACAAAAAAGTTTGACAAATTGGATGCAAGATACCAAAATGCCGCCCCCATCAATACAAAACCTAAAACTACACTTGTATTAGCAAAAACTCTAGTTGCGCGCTGGGTTCTATTTAGAATTCTTGTGAGTATTAACTGGACATTTGGGTTCTTGTAAGTCAAACTGTATGGCTTTATTTCAAATCCATGTTTGTCAAGTTTCAAGCCTTTTGCAATTACAAATACCACAACCCATGCAATCAAAACATAGATGATAGAATTGTGCGTCAAAAATTCAAAAGCCAAATTAATTGATACTCTTTTTAGTTAGGGCAAATTTATCAGTTGCTATGGGAATTGTGATAGTTTCGACATATCCTGACAAAAAATCAATTTCTAGAGTAGCACATATTGTAGTAGAAAAAAAATTAGCAGCTTGTGTAAACTATACTAAAATTAACTCAGTTTATACTTGGAAAAATAAAATTCAAGATACTACTGAATTTCTAGCACTTTTCAAAACTACTAGCGACTCAAAACAAAAACTCAAGGATATTATTGCAAAAACTCATCCATATCAAGTCCCGAAATAGTAGAGCTCAAAATGGATAATGTCAATTTGCCGTATATGAAATGGCTTGAAGAGTCAACTTTGAGGAGCAAATCTGAGAAGAGAAATTACACCTCCAAGAGATGAGACTCTAAGGCCAGCATCTGTAGTAGAGTCTACTGCAAAAACTTCAACACCTTTGGATTCTACTTGGTTGAGAAATTCAATTATTTTGTCTTCATCCTGTTTCTCAAATATCCTGTCTGAAAATACTAGTGATTCTACAGCACCTAGGTCATTTGCCTTTGAGGTCTCATCAAATCCCATGGTGAATTTAGTACTTTTCTTATTGGCTCGTAGCATTATCTCATCTAGTATGGCCGAAACCTTTGCAATCTTACTGGTGTCTAAAGTCTGCTTCATTATGTCAGATTTAATAAAAGTGTAAATTCCATCTTCACCAGATGAATCTATTGCATCGACTACTTGTATTTTATGTCCTTTAATGGATGGAACCTCTGCAAGAAAATTTGCTAATCTTTTCTTAGTCTCTCCTGGTCCAAATATTACTATGTTATCTCCATCTCTGATTAAAGTTGAAATTGCACTCTGAACATCTTTGAAAAAGTCTTGTATGTTAAATTTAGATTTGTATCTCTTTCCACTTGCACCTGAATACATGTTGGGTAAAAGTTTGAGATGGGTACCACTTAATCTTCCTAAACCGCAATCAGTTGTGTCTATTGCAACGAGAAGAAAAGCACCATGTTCTTTTTTTTCAAAGATTAGTTTTTTCTCTATATCATTCCAACTTTTTTTGATCAGAGTAACTGCATCACCAATTTTTAATGTCAGAGAATGATGTGATCCTTTACTCACTGATGGATTATCTGATTCCATTATAATTCCCTGGACTCTTAACCTGTCTACTACCTCATCTATAGAAATTTTCTCAACATCAAGTGCTATACGGATTTTAATCCTCTCTCCTTTGTCTGGTCTTGAAAAATCCTTTTCTTGTTTGACAGACTCTTGAAGTATCTCCTACTATTCTATCTCCCTTACCTATGATGCGTCTTAATGTAAAGAGGATCATCTGATTCCTCTGGTATTAGCGCAACAGCATTATCGTCTATTTTTTTAGTAATCAATCTAATACCTCTGTGGAACTATAATAAAAAAGAAAAGTAATCTAGTTTGTTAACTCGTCAGTCTTAACTTCTTTCTTTTCTTCTGCCTTCTTTCTTAGGTAATTCTGGACCCATTCTTGTGTTATGACTCCAGATTCGGTCAAGTTAACAAGCGTATTGGTTGAAGCATCTCCTACTACTTTGCCCGCGTTTCTTCTTATTTGTCTCCATTTTAGATTCGTATTGCCGCTTTTTGATGAATAAATTATGCCTAGCACTTCTTTTGCATTTACAAAAGTCATGTCACGAATCTTTTTTAGAGTAACCTTGTCTGCCGCCTCTACGTAAATCAATCCTGGAGATGTTTCACGCTCTGGGAATACTTCATAATCCTCCATGTAACTTTCAGGAATAAATGAGTTACAAGTACTTAGGATTACAAACTTCCTAAAGCCTTCAAGGGAACACGTTGCATCGATTGTTACCATTTGTGTATGCAATGCCCCGCCTTTTATCAAGCTTCTTGAAAGACTCAAGTAGGAACAAACAAAATCGTTGATTGCAGGCGTTGATGACCATATCCATTTGATTTGATGAGAAAGATCTTGAGTTCTGAGCCTGCATTGGATTTTTATCAGTATTTGTTTCTATTAATGACATGAAATCGCATACCGAATATCTTACATATAATATTCCATCAAGAAGAGGATTTGTAAATATAACACCTGAGGTAAGAAAGATAATCCAAAAAAGTGGTATCAAAGAAGGTCTG
>CAWGPD010000001.1:0-306135 GCA_963824385.1 uncultured Nitrososphaerota archaeon | reverse complement strand
TTTCATCGTCAAATTGTGTAAGAGCCACGGGGCCGCCGCGGGAAGTCGAGTGTGCGGCGATAATCGGCGCAACGTGGTCAAACCATTTCCGCGCTTTCTCCAAGAAGAGCGGATGAACGTAGGAAACGGATGCAACCCGAAACGGTTGGCCGTCGAGGTTGTGCGCGCGCAATTCCGGGTAGTTCTCGCAGAGCCAACCCGGCAGGCCGTCGTACTTCATTTCGCTATACACATAGGGACCGGGCCGGGCGATCACATAAAGACCTACATCCTGCGCCGTCCGGAGGAATTCTTCGAAATTCAGCGCTCCGCTCTTACTGCTAAAGACGATCTTGCCTTCCTCGGGCTCATGCAAGTACCACGGGACATAAGTACAAACGCAGTTCCCGCCAGCTTCCCGAAAGAGTTCCATGCGCCGCCGCCAATCCGCCCTGGGGACGCGGAAATAGTGAAATTCGCCGGAATACAAATACATTGGCTTTCCGTTGACGCAATAGCTGACCGTGTCGAACCGCAACGGGGCAAACGGAGGAATGGAATCCGGCAGCCGGGGAGCCTGCGAATACCCGCGGAACGAGGCAAGCATGGATTTTGCTTTGAGGGCGCTGCCGGTTCCGCTCAACGCGAGAATCCGGTTGAAGGTTCTCCTATTCATGGGGCCGTCCTGATTCGCGAATTTGAATATCCAGCCCTGGAAGGATGGGCCAAGCCTGCCGCGGCGATTGGGCTCGGTTGACCTGGCCACAAGTATCCTCGGAGGCCACTGCATTATACCCATCGCACGAGAGAAACTGGCGGCGAACATCACACCAGTGCAGGGCCCGGTGATGGGTTGGGCAACGCAGTCCCATGGAAACAGGCGCTAAATACACACCAATCGGTGGTCATTGAAGCTCCCGCCCCGGCTGAATCCTTGGCAACAAGTTCATCCTATGCGAGTATAGCGGAGATGCCGATGACAACCGAATTGCTGCCGACGTTGAATGCCGACGTGCTCAAGGCGCTCGCCCGCCAACTGGGGCTGGCGAAGACGATCACCCGTAAGCCGGAGCTGATCGCTGAACTCGGCCGCTACGTGCGCGAGCGCCTGAACGACTTAGTGGCCCATTGCTCCGTGGCGGAAAAGCGGTTGCTGGCGGAAGCCGCCCACAACAAGGGTTGGGTAGATCCGACGGCCTTTCGGGCTAAGTACGGAGTAGCTTGTCCGCTTCCCGAAAATCCCCATTGGGCATCCACCAGAACCCCGTTGTTTCTGTTGCTCGAATATCAGGATGGCACGTGGGAGATGCCCCACTCGATAGTGGAACGGCTCCGTGTGTTGTTAGAGAAACCGGCGCCCGTGACCACCCAAACCGTGGAGACCCTTCCGAAAGAATACACGCCTCAGATAGACGGCTGGCGCAATCCAGCCCCACGCCCGATTCACATCCACGAAGGCGAGCGGATTGTCTTCGCCGGAGTTGCGATCCGTGCTGAAGTTCGTGCAAGCGGGCAAGCTGAGGGTAACGGACAAGGGGGGCCGCCCCACGGAGAATGCAGTCCAGTTGATTTCCGAGGTACTGGTGGTTTCGGACTTCCAGGTGGACGAGCCGCCGGAAGCCGACGGCGAATACACTGACCCAGGAGGCGCCATCCGCGCTCACGCCTGGGGTGTGCTGGTGCAGCAGTGCAAATGGGCAAAAGCCAAAGGCGGCCGGCTGGCCTTGACCCCAGAAGGGCAAGCCCTGCTGTCTTCCATGGACGAGTCGAAATTCTCGGCGGGTGTTCAAGCCTTCCTGCGCGACGATGCGTTCGATGAACTTAACCGCATCAACCATATTCGGGGGCAGTCGGGCGGCGGCAAACGTTACCTCACGCCTCCCGCAGATCGGCGGCACGCGATCTCGAAATCCATCGCTCGATGGCCGGTCAACCAGTGGATCGCCTTCGATGAAGCGGACCGCTTCCTGCTCGCCACGGGCCACCATTTTCGGGTGTCCAACGCCGACGATACGCTGTACTTCGGAGAGCTTCAGTATGGGTCGCTGGACGGCCAAGGCGGCCAGATCAACCGGCAGTACCTGCGCGCGTTCCTGTTCGAATCCTTGGCCACGCTCGGCCTGATCGACGTCGCCTACGTGTACCCCCACGATCTGTGGCCGGAGTTGGGATGACTCCTGGGGTATCGACGAGATTTGTTTCTGTAGCCGTTACGACGGGCTGCTTTACATGAAGCCTCAACGCGCTCGGGGCCTATTGCCTGGGCGCGAGTGACGTCTACCAGCCTGCCGTTCCGTCCGAGCCGCGAAGTTGGCGGGTCCTGCCCAACCGGGAAATCGCGCTCGTGGACGGCCAGCAACTGTCGCCGGCGGACCGCCACTTGCTGGCGCTTGTTTGCCACGGAAAAGAGCGACCATCTTTGGGAGCTGGATCCGGTCCGCATCCTCAATCACCTGGAATCCGGCGGCAAAGTGGAAGACGCGCTCCAGTTTCTGGAAAGCAACTGCGCCCCTCCCATCCCTGAAACGGTGCAGACGATGCTCGCGGACCTTGCCCGCCGGGGGACCGTCGTGCAGTCAGTCGAGGAGGCGCTGCTCATCGAAGTGGCGGA
This sequence comes from uncultured Nitrososphaerota archaeon, assembly GCA_963824385.1. Taxonomy (GTDB): domain Archaea; phylum Thermoproteota; class Nitrososphaeria; order Nitrososphaerales; family Nitrosopumilaceae; genus Nitrosotalea. The sequence continues at coordinate 303,545 of CAWGPD010000001.1, read as the reverse complement.
CGAGGCGACTGCCGCTCTGATTGCGCATGACTCCCAGGCCGGAAAGCATTGCTGGCTGGCCGGCGACCGGCGGCTCGCGGTGCCCAGGCGGAATAGCCGTGCCTTTCGAAGCGCCATAAAGAAACTGGGGTTCATTATTCCCGATGGCCAGTTCCCAAGCTGAAAATCCGCTGATTGTTCAGGGTGACCACACCATTCTGGTCGAGGTGGCGAGCCCGCGCTACCTCGAGGCACGCGACCGGCTTGGTCGGCTTCGCCGAGTTGGTCAAAGCGCCCGAGCACGTGCACACCTACCGCGTGACGCCGCTCTCGATTTGGAACGCTTGTGCGGCGGGCGTCACTGCCCGGGAAATCGTCGAAACTCTGGAGGAATTCTCCAAGTATCCGGTCCCCGAGCACGTGATGGTGGGGATCCGTGATTATGCCTCGCGCTACGGCCGGCTGCGCCTCGCTCGCGACCCACGAGGTTTAGTGCTATCGGCGCTCGATGAACCGTTGGCGGAAGAGGTGGCCCGCAACAAGCACGTTGCCCCTTTCCTAGCAAGAAACTGAATCAAGTAAAATTAACAAAAACATAACAGAAAACTGAATCAGGGTGAAACTAGTTAAATCAAAGATTGTTCATTACTGTAATGATGAAATTTGATGATTTTTGGAATTTAATGGTAGCAGAACTTGCAACCTCTAAACAATTTACAACCCAGAGCAAGCCTTTTTCTGCCAAATATTCTGGAGGGAGAATAATGGTTTCCACTAGTGATACTTTGTGGCCTATTGATAGATCTCAAATGAGACAGATTTGGACAAAATCCATGTCTATGCACGAAAAGATGCGATTTATTCATCCAAATTATTCTCATGAAAATATCAGGACATCTTCGTATATTATTTCATTAATGAAGCACTTTGTTGTAGATGAAACTAAAATGGAATGATTCTGATAAATATAATAGAGTAGAGATTCATAATATTACATGGACGAAAAAAGAAAGATGAAATCAAATACCGAAGATGATTATAACAAGGCTTTGGCCTCCGATGATCCTACAATAATTACCGAGGAAGAAAAAGAGCGCTTGACAAGAGAAGCAATAAAGAAATTCAAATCACTATGATGAACATAGGCTGGGTAATGCCTGGAATAATTTTACTTGGAGCAATGACTTTTTGTGCAATTAGCTTGTACCTTAAAAGAAGAAGAGAGCAAAACGTCTCCATCAATAAATCGGATGATCTTAAGATCTGACTATTTGGAATGAATATCGCCACCTAGATATTCCCCATTCTCATCATAAACATAAAACACAGTAGCTACACTTGGATGAGCCGCATCCTTTGAAGCATTTTTGGTCATCTCTGTCGCTTTCTTAATTGCCTCTTCCCGGTTGTCAAGATCTTCTACTACCCAATGCCCTTCTCCTGGAATCTCAAACTTTTCTATTCCAATTATTCGAAATTTTCCTTTTGGTGGTTTGAGCTCAGGAAATTCTCTAAACATAGAATCTACTGAGGTCTTATGGAATAAAAAGAAACTCTGATTTTTTATTATATAAAATGGGAGTATGATATAAGACATAATTCAAGGAAAAGGATATTCTAGCTCTCTTGATTGTCAGCTAGTTCTTTAATAATCTGACAAGAAAATATCATCAAGAATATGATGGTCATTAAAGGTACTCAATCCGAACTAGATAGAAAAAAGAATCTCATTGATACACTGTATCATCATTCAGACCTGTCGGTAGAATCAATATCTTATCAAGCAGACATGAGTATGACACAAGTTCAGACCATGATAGACAAGATACGAAAGAACGAAGCATTGGAAGTTCTTGTTGCGCATAGCCAAACGCTTATAGAAAAAATAATGACTAGAACGGTTGTTGCACTTGAATCTAATAAGACCGTCTACGATGCATCAAAAATTATGGCAAAAAAAAGAGTAGGCTGTATAGTTGTTACTTCAAAAGGGAAACCTCTTGGTATTGTTACTAAAGGAGATATTGTAAAAGGAGTGTCCAAATCTGATATTTCATTTAAGAATAGAAATCTAGGAGAGTTTGCCACAAGACCTCTGATTTACGCATCTTCTAGACAAACTGTAGAAGAAGTAGCAGATCTGATAATAAAAAATAAAATTCGTAAACTTCCTGTGTTACAACAAGGAAAAGCAGTTGGAATTGTAACTGCTACAGATCTTGCAATGTTTCTCTCGCCTACTAGAAGACCAGGTTTGACTGAATCCATACTTCACGTCATTACTAGAGAAAAGTCTAGGAAAAAATAACATTAAATTCAATGTGTATAATAGATGAAATTTGAACTTGGTATGATGTGACTATATTTTTAAATTATAGACAAATGAATCAAAACAGTGCCAAATAAAATCACTCTAAACATTGACAAGGCGATTTATACTGAAGGAGAATATGTCAAAATAAAATTAGATTATGAATCGCTTACTCCAAAACTTGCAATGCATCTGGTTGTATTGGATCCGTCTGAAAAAGAGATGTTTAGTGAAGACCAGTACATTAACTCACAAAAAGGTTCTTACTCTAACGTATTACGATTTGATACTAAACAATGGAAAATTTCAGGTAGATACAAAGTTGCCGCATGGGACCAAGAAGGAATACGAAAAGAAGTTTTTTTCCAGTTCAAGGCAAAGACTCTGTAAATCGTTTCTTTTGTAGTTTAGGCATGTTTTGAATGTGATAATCATGGGTGAAATCTTGAGGTATTTTTAAATGTGAGAAATGCTAGGTGGATTCTAATGCCATATGCTGTCAGGAAGATAATATTTGCCATATCTATTATGGCAATTTTAATAACATCTGTATTGGGACAAATAACTCCTGCATCCGCATACGAATTAGTAAAACGTGACTTTTCCATCTTGCATGATCAACATCTTACTGCGAGAACTGGCAATACCCTAATCTGTGGAGATCACATGTGTCTACCTGGAGAATGGACCCGGCTTTCAGAAAGTCTCAGTAAGGCTCAGTTTAGTTATGGGCATGGAAAAAATTTCCAAAATGCTGCATCGAGCTATCTCCCAAATTATAATCCTACATACACTATGCCAGCTACTCCATCAACGCCACAAATTCCTACTCAAAATTATAATCCTACATACACTATGCCATCTCCTCCATCATCCCCCCAGCCAATTCCTACGCCAACTCCAACGCCTCCATCCACCCCGCCAATTCCTACTCCGATTCCAACACCTCCCACTGTACCATATTCTGTTTGCCAAACAGTAAATGCAACTCTTACCAATTCAACAATATCATCTAGTGTAGTTGCAAAAATAATGAATGAACTTGGTTGCAGCTGAATAAAGTAAATTGTTTATTTGCAAAAAATTTGTAAAAAGTATATTTTAGCACAAAGCTAAAATCGTATTGTACATAAAATGTTAAGTTCTAGTTAGAATGAAGGACAAATCTTTACAATCCTTCTGGGAATTGATAAAATGTTGGCATGTTTTGTGGAACATTTCCGTATACTAGAACAATCTCATCGTGAGCATTCATGGCAGTGTCATTTAATTTTGTAGATACCAAATTTCCATTTATGAAAATTATTGGTTCATTATCTGGAATTGATGATATTTTACTAGTTGATTTCAAAATATCCAAAAACTCCCCTACTGTGAATTCTCTCTCTTTTGGTGATTCTATGTGTATTATTCCATCAGGAGTATGAGTATGTAGCCAATACAGGCATGTGTTTGTTATTCCTACTTGAGCTGGAATCCCAACGTGTTGATCATTAACAAAAATATCCATATGTGCATGAACATGAAATGTAAAGTATTCCTGAGTCTCACATGGTATGCCATCAATTGAAGGAAATCTACTATCAACCGTATTATCACTATTATAAATGAAATATGACGCTGTAGCTATTATGGCCGCAATAACTCCAAGTGCAATAAACTTGTTTTTGCCAGACTGGTTTTATTTTATTCTCCTTTGAATGACTCTTATCTTTTTTTGTTTCTGTCACACTATCCCGTTTAATATTTTTAAAATCCATTATTAATGCATTCCTAAAGTGCCGATAAATTTTTTCATATGAAACCATGACATTGAATTGATGTTTAGCAAGATCCTGTTATATCATACATATGTTATTTCCCTATGATGAATGAACTTGATGATTTGGCAAAAGCAAAGATAGTAGCTTTGATTTTAGATAAAAAGACAGAGATCGCATTGGAGAATCTAAGTGAATTGTATAAAATTGATACTCCTGAAATTGTAGTGGGTACAATCAAAAAGAAACGAAGAACTGTTTATGCTGTATATGTTGTACAAGAAAAAAAAATTTATGCATTAAATTCTGAGATTTTCTATAACCCTTTTGTTGTTTTACATGAATATTATCACCATATTCGCTCAAAGCAGGGAACTCATAGAGGATCAGAAAAACGCGCGAACATGTATGCCCAAGACTTTATTGACTCTTACATGAAAGTTGTAGAAAAATTAAATCAAAACAAGACGCAAATCAAAAATTGATAATAAAATTTTTTAATACATTTTTGATGAAATTATTCGACAGTCTTATCTACATGCATAATATAATTCAAATATCATGATCACCTTCGAAAGAATCGAAGACCATATTCATAAAAGTGCGCATAATGCAGAGGACAAATCTCCTTCTGTCCTAGATGAGGTAAATGAACATATGAAAAAATTTGGCAACAATTTCTAAGCATTGCAGTTGACTGGATTTACTTTGAGGTATAAAATTAATAAACTAAAACTTTTACGTTTCTCAATTCTAGTAATACTGATTGGAATTTCTTATTCAATCATTTCAATTGTGGATGTTTATGCATCTTGCACTACAAATGTAGACTGCAGAACACAGTATGTCTCTTCAAATAATTCTCCCTCGATTATAATATCTCCAGATATTCTTTCCCCTGGTTCCAAGGTTAATATTCTGATTCATGCCCCTGATTTCAATTCAAATCCTTATGCAATAGATACAATAGGAGAGGATGGAAGTAAAGTGATTGTCTCAACTAGAGAAAGTAGTATTCAGTACCGACTTGTTGAGACTGGGTTTAACACAGGAGATTTTGTAGGATATGTGATATTGTCTTCAACTACTTCTACATGTTCTCCAATTTGCGGTCCGACAGATGGATATATTGCTGCAAGCGGTGATGATGCAATAACTGTCTCACTTGTTTATCCTGATGGTACTACTATGTCCTCCACTTCGTTTAGTTCTACGGGAATGAATCATAAAATGATACCCGAATTTCCATTTGTACCTATTGTATTAATTATAAGTATGATATCACTGATCTTCTTTTCTAAACTAAAAATATCATCATTAAAATAAATTGTTCTTTCTTGACAATTTTAAACATTTATCATCATGTTAAGTGGAGATATTTTTTTTATTATTTTTTATAAAACTATTCTTTATGTTTTGCCACGATCTGATATCCAACTTTGTAAATTATTGTCTCCAACATCATTCGCAAGTCACTTCCTTTTCGATAATCTCGAGAATACGGACCTACTGTTGTTCTTTTACCTCTGGCAAGTTCATATCCTTTGATGGCTGAATCTTTTCCAACTATGCCAACACGATTTCCTCCATATCCTCGAATTGCAGAAAAACATGGGATGTCACTTGGTCCATCTCCCAAGTATATCATATGCTCAAAAGGAATTCTCCTATCTGTACGCTTGACTGCATTGTTTACAAGATATGGTTTTTTTCGTAGGTCACTTCCAGATATTCCCTTGTTAATCGCATACAGGAATTTGGTTTTCTCTGTAAACGTAACACTTGATTTTATTCCTATGATTGTACCGTTCATATCTATTGTAAACCTTCCAGCAAATATGTCATCAAAATATTTTGTAAGAATACTACCTTTGATTAGATCTTCAATTCCAGATGATATGATGTAGCACTCAAGGGTAATGCCAGCCCTGACAAAATCCTTGTTTTGTTTTATCATTGATTTTAATTCTGGTATGAATTCTGGAACTCCTTTGTATGGAGTAATATGTTCTCCAAGTGCAGCTAATTTTTCATTGGTATCTTGTTCAATATGGCCAGACCTCATCAACTCTACAATCTCATTCATGTATGCTAAAGGCGGATCCCATCCCTGAGAGACCATTTTGGATATGTTCTCCCAGAATAATTTCTGGGATAATCCATTGTAATCAAGCAAAAACCCAGTGGTGTCTGGAGCAAGTGTTTCATCACAGTCACAAATTATTGTTATGATATTCTGTTTCAATCCAAGTTTATTCTATAGAGTTACTTGATATCTTTATTCATTACATGATTTATTACTAAACACCGGATAATTTGAAAATAATGAAGAAGAATGCTCAATGCAAAAGGTGCCTAAATAAATTCCAAGAAAAAGAGATCTACACAATTCAACAATTTCAGTATAGACAATCTCCTTCATATGATTGGACAAAAGAATTCTTTGATATGTTAAAAATTGATGAATGGGATTCTTTTTGTGAGGCTTGTATCAAATATTATGGTGACGTCTCAAATAATGTATGGCTAAAATACTGTGGCAAGTAAATGATCTCTTGCCTAGTGAAATAATCACGTCCTTATTAGTAAGTTTGCTGATCATGATTATGTGCATACAAGATTAGTTCTCTTAATTTTTTGTGTAGGGCTAACATGTGTAGTTATATTATATGCAAATGCATTTTCAACAAATTCGACATTAAACTTGAAAGAAAGTAAGGGACTTGTAGTTGTAAGAACAAATTCATCACTTGCAATAGGATATGATAGTCTACGCACAAATATCATGTAATGACGATGAAATTCTAACCGGTGGTGGATATCAGACTAATTTCAAAGATGGATTGTCTGTTTATCAAAATGGACCTTCTGAAGATGGAAAACAATGGCTTGTCTCTGCACGATATTTTGCTGGTAAATATACGAGTACTGCTCCACCAATTGAAATCTATGGAATGTGTATGAAATCCATCCCATGACATCTTTATTTTTCTAGTTATTGTGCTCTGAACACAAGTAAATGTTTTAAAATCAATCCGTTAACGAATTTTTATACTATTATTTTGTTTAATTTGACTACGTTGATACCTAATATTCTAGAGATCTTAATTATTTGCAGATGAGAACCCTGAACAAAATCAAGTCTAAAGAAAAGAAGTTGGAAGATAAAATTGATTATAGACAAATTTATGAAAACTCACCAGTTCTACAAAGAACTATAGACAAAAATGGTTTCATATTGTCTTGTAATGCGGCATATGCGAAAAAACTGGGTTATGCAAAAAAACAAATTATTGGAAAATCCATATTTGATCATACTGCAGAAAAAAGTATTACTGTGTTAAAATCTGAATTAAAAAAATGGAAAAAAACTCATGAAATATCGCACAAAGAAATCTGGGTAAAAAGAAAAAATGGGAAAATATTTCCAACGTTACTTAGTGGAGTAAGCGTTTATGATGTAAAAGGTAATCTGATTGGAAGAACTATATCTTTGATAGATCTTACTGAGATTTATCTTGTAAGAGATAAAATACAAGCAAAGGAAGAACTGGTATCAAAACAACTAGATGAACTTAAAAAACTGAATCTGATTAAAGATGAATTTATGGCTATGATAACACACGAACTTAAAACTCCTCTTGCTCCGATCAAGGGATATGCTGACATACTGCTTTCAGAAGCTTTGGGTCCTCTAAATTCTACTCAAAAAGAGAGATTAGAAATTATTCGTTCTACACTCCAATTCGCTTTTAAAATTAATCTCTGATATATTAGATTCACAAAAAATTGAACTTGGACAGCTGGTACTGCACAAGGAAATCCAAAGTCTATCTCAAATTATTACTGAATCCATAGATAGGATGAAGCCAAGTGCAGAGAAAAAAGAAATCACAATTTCAACTGATCTCATGTCTGCACTCTTTTGCTATTGTGATAAAATAAGAATACAGCAAGTATTGACAAACCTGATTACAAATGCTTTAGACTTTATTCCAAAACAAACCGGAACCATACTGATTAAATCATATAGAGAAGATGGTATGGCAAAAATCCTAGTAAAAGATAATGGTATAGGAATTGCTAAAAGTGATCTTGAGCAAATCTTTGTAAAATTCTATCAAGTAGATACCAAAGCAACTCGAGAACATGGGGGAACTGGTCTTGGATTGTCCGTCTGTAAGGGAATTATTGATAATCATGGGGGAAAGATATGGGCCGACTCTGAAGGGATGGGAAAGGGCACATCGGTTCACATTTTGCTTCCAATTGAAGATATATCCATGCCAATAAGATTATCTAAATAATTTTTTTGATTTCCAAATTGGAACCGATCTTTGTTAGAATATTCCATTTTTGTAAACTATTTGAAATGAAATGACGGTTGGATTTTTATCAATTCATTGAATCATGTTTCTATAGATGAATCTGACAAAAGAATCTCTGGTTTCAGTAGCAATAGAGAGTACTTTGCTTAAAAAAGGTGGAATTCCACTTTTAGATGAAGTAAACTATGAGCTCTCCAAGAAATTTAACTCGTCTATTATAGAATGTCATAAACACCCTGGATATCTGAAGGAAATATTACAAGAAGTTTTTGGCGAAGATCACCGCGAAATAACAAAATCAATTGTAAAAGAGTTGGCGGCATTTAATTATGATGATAAAGTTATGGAGTTTATAGAAACGATAAATTGTTGATATAATGGCACAAAAAAGACTGGTGATTAAAATCTCCTCTCTTTCATTGATGTAGATATCTTGTTCTTAAAATAACCCTATGAAATATTGTCACATATGACAAGTAACAATCATAATTCTTGGTATAATGTAGGTAATGAGCAAGCAAAAGATGGAAATAATGATGATGCATTAATTGCATATGACAAGGCACTTGAACTAGATCCAAATCATGTCAGTACATGGAATAACAAAGGGATTGTCTTATCACGACTAAAAAGATTTGAAGAAGCCATTACGTGTTATGATAAGGCAATTGAGATTTCACCTGAATATGCTAATGCTTGGTTTAACAAAGCCAATGCTCTGAGAAACTTTGCACAGTCTCTGGTTGACAAAGCAAATGATGACCGTACTAATGCTCCAAAAATGATTAACAGGTCAATTACATTATTTGATTCTGCAGAAAAATGCTATGATAGAGGAGATGCTCTCTCGGGAAAGAAACAATGAATCTAGAAACGATATGTGAAGAAATTATGAAATCCGACGCAGAAATTCTTCTGGTTGCCGTATCTTATAGAGCAGACTCTCATTATGTGGAACGAGAAAAATCTAAAAGTCTGCACACCAAAAATGATGTGGAAAAATCCCTTGCAGATGCTGCACTTAGATGGGTAACTAGAAGGTCTCATAGAACTCTTGGTGAACCGCTTTATGCTATGGCAAAATATGAAAAAGCAAAACGAATTACCATCCCGCTTGGACAGTATGGTATTATTTTATGTGCTGTTATGCCAGATTCCGATGCTGAAAAAATAGCTTCAAAATTAATAAAAATCGCAAAAAAGTATTCTAAATAAATCTTGAATTTGTTTTGTTGTAAAAATAATTCTCAGAATTATTTTAGATGTGGCATTGATATGAAAATATAATATGTTATCCGCCGTACCCAGAATTTCCAACAAAGCTTACGCTAGCAGGAGTTCGATATGTTTTTGTTATGTCAATTCCTTCAGCTGTAGTTACTATTACGAACTTTAAGTCACTTCCTTCTGGTGGTGAGAGTGAAATCTTTTCTCCAGAATCTAATTTGGGAATTATATCAGGTTTTGCAGTTCCACCATAATTTACAATAATGTTAGTTAATGTATCTGTACCAGTATTTTTTATGGTGACATGTGTCTCTGTTCCCATCTCATCTTGAATGATGATTGGATCGACCAAAATACTATATTTCTCCGACGTGGTAGCAAAGGGAAGAAAACTTGTTACTAGGTATATGATTATAACTGAAAAGCCTCCTACTATGATTAGTGTAAAAAGTGATCTTTTCAACTAGTATAGTTTGGGTTCTAAATATTTCAATGATACTGTCTTTGAATATATTTCATACCTTCTAAGGGTTTGAAAGGATTTTCTGTTATTTGTTACTAGTCTTATAATTGAAAATAATCTATGATATGTAAATATCTTATTCTATATCGTGTTGGTATGTTGACGAAATTTTTTCTTACGGTATTGCGTATGTTGAATAACTCCCATCCCAATAATGGCAGAAATGGTTATCAGAATTGATTTTGCAGTAACAAGTTTTGTAATATGTCCAACTTGCGGTATTATGTATAATATCTTACCAACATATTCCTGCTTTGTTATGGGATAATCTAATCCTTCTATGGGGTCTAAGCTTTTGTCTCCTTTTGTTTTGATAGTAAATGGATCTTTTGAAAGTATTTGTACAACTCTATGAATTAGTACTTCCTGATGTGTTCCAGGATCATAGGAAATTATGACATCGCCAACTTTTATGTCCTCAATTGGTATGTTCGAGTCTATTATGACAACATCGTAGATTTTTAGATTTTGCTCACCAGGTGTTTTTTTTACCATGTATGCTGAATACTGCATACCGGGAACAAAATTTAGTACTACAAATACTGTTATGGGAATGAGAAATAGTACTAGACCAAAAATAAAGCACTTTTTTGCTTTTTCCAAATCTGTTTTTCTTAATATGAAATAAGAGATCATACCGCCAACTATGTTGAAAAAAAGAGGTAAGTAATACCACAATGGACTCGTTTTAATTTGTAATGTTTTTTCAAGTTCCTTTTCAACAGACTTGTTTATTCCTCTTACTTCTTCAATTAGTGTTGGAGCAGATTCATTTGTTATATTTTTAGAAATCATTGCCTCGAGATATCTCTGATCAGATGAATAGATCTTTTTTCCTGCCTTGATGGAACTTAAGATATGATCTAACCTCAGAGAATCCTCTTTGCCAGAATTCATTAACTGTTGAATAACTTCTAATAACTCATCAGACATTTTTCATCAAAAACCAATCAAGTTTTATGGGGTATATTGCCACTCATCAATCCATTTTGATTCTATGATTAACAATGATGCTAATCAAAATAATGTATAATAGATGGTGAAAAATCAGATGAGTCGTGTCTGTAGATATCTCATTGCCTAATCTCGTGGAATGTAAAATTATTTTGCCAAATGCCTGCTGGGTTGAAGTTCAAAACAATCAAAAGGATTCTATTATTTTAGTATCTGTACCATGTGATGATGTCTCATCAGTTGTAATAATAGATTCTAGTGGAAAAAGAAGCGAGTTATGTTTCATTATTGGTTCTGTTATAAAAATAGAAGATAACAAGTTGCTCTATGATAAAAACAGACTTGAAGATTGTGATTCAAAAGACTAGTGTTCTAATATTTAAAATCAGACTATTGCTTTAACACGAAATCTAATTGTAGTTAGGTATGTGAAAAAAACAATAAATGTCAAATTTACAACTAAAGTAAATGGATTGATTAGCGATTCTTGCAATGTTCCAAACGGCAAAGGATTAGTCCAGAATGTGCCTGGTGATTGGTATATTTTTTGCCAATATGACATGGATGTTATGGCATGAGCAAATAGAAAATATATGACAAAAGCAATTTTTATTTTTCTGTACTGTATATTTTTTATAAAATTCCATAATCCATATGACGCAATGAAAATAATGGATAGTAAAAATGGCAAAAGATATCTTTCTAATGAAAAATCTCTTGCAATCATGAGTGTTAAAATGAAAGTGCTAACAAACCATGAGAGGATTAGTATTTCTGATTTACAGTCTCTAGACTTTCTTATCTTCTGAATCAAATATGCAAATCCTATGAAGAAAAAAATCGTAATTGGTATGCTTGAATTAGTAGAAGGATTATTCCATCCTAAATTAAACGTGGAATTTGGATAGGCTCCTGGGATTTGATGTTCTATGGGACTAGGAAATAAAGTATAATGAAAAAGTGTGATCATTCTAATGGGCTGTATTCCTTGAATGGTGGGATATGCAATGAACCAAACATCTCTATTATAATTATCCATATCCGACTTTGTTGTTTTAATTTGAACAAGTGGATCTTTATAAAATCCTGGCTGGGTTAGTAAAAATGAAAATACTGATAGCAAGAAAAATACAGAAACAATCAATATTATTTTTACAAGTTTTTTTGTATTCCTATAGGGTTTAGCTGAATTAAAAAAATAATTTACAGTTATGATTGTAGCAAACAAAGGAAAAAATTCTATCGCTAATAGTTTTGAAGTTATTGCACAACCAAATGAAATTGTGCTAAAAATGAAATATTTTATTCTAAGATGCCCCGTTCTAAAAGAATAAAGTAAAAGCAATAATGCAAGCATGCTAAAGAAAATGTAATGTACTTCGGTCATTATTGTTCTACTATACCATATCCAAAGATTGTAAAACAGGAAAAGGAGTGAGAAGACCAATCCTACATATCTATTAAAGAGAATCTTACCAACTAGAAATGCAACAACTATGGTTAATGCTCCAAAGACTGGCGAGAGTAAGCGCCCGGCTGCCATCTGTTCAACCGTGGGTGCATAGTGAAAATTATAGCAAGTAAACCAATAACAAGACCAATCATAAAAATTTCCAGTATCTTGATGCTCAAAACTTAGCGGAAGTCCAATCAAAATCATTCGTAGTGGGCTATATGTTGCTCCATGTGCAGGTATGTGATACAAAGAATTACAATTATCAATTGATATCAAGCATGAATTTGCAAGATCTCCGATATTTATCAGATGCATATAATTTCCAGCCCATCCAAGATAATTGATTTCATCTCCATGTCTTGGCTGTCCTTCTAAATTATATCCATAAATCAAAAGAGCCCCCAAGAACAAGGCTAGTGGTATGATGTAATTTGACTTTGTAGATACTAAATATGTAAAACTCATTAATTATTCTCCATGTCTTTTGATTATTTTTTGTGTTAGATTGATATCTCTATCTGTTAATGACACAATGTATGTCTTGACTAGAAAAACTAATTTGGCCAACTTTTTTCAATTAAAGCACATCTGAATTATTTGTTACTTAAAAAATCATCATCTAAATTGGATGTTATTTTCCAGGGTTTCTTTTTAGCATATAGTGAAAAGTATGTCTTACCTATGAGGTAGGTTTTATTATATTGATACACTAATGGCCTATTTTCTATAATATGTCTCCTAAAGAAGTTTTTTCCTTCCTGAATTGCTCTAATAAATTAAGGAATGTTCTTTTTTGTATGTGATCAAAGTCATTAGAAAAATAACCATAGATGTGTATTATGACATTGATATGTTGTTTAATTGTTGGAGTAGTCGACAAAGCTTGTCATAAACTGACTTCATAATACTTGATTAATTCATCACTAGATTTTTTTTGGTGATTTACAACAATATTTCCTAATACTTGTAATTTCTCTTGATTATGAGACATCACTAGAAATTTATTATTAGTGTGAAAAAGAATCAAATTATATCTTGTTAGTTCTTTTTTTAAATTTTCAAACCGACATAATACATATTTTACTATGTAGTCCCCTCTTCATACTGCATTTTCTATATTTATTGAATTCAAACTCATCTTAAATTGTATCTACGTTTAATCATTAAAAAACTAGATATGATAAAAATGGATTTAGCACTAGGAAATTAGATTTGTGAAATCTAAAATTATATTAATTAAAATTTTACTGATATTTTTTCAAATAATTTCTGGTTCTTTGACTTTTGTACGTAATGATTAATTCCAATCTTTGGAATTTATGGGCTTGTTTATATGACAAATTGCCTATATCACAAAAAGATGATGCACGAAAATTTGGAAAACAGAGTTGGCTCTCATAGAGTTACACTCAGACTGCCAAATTCTGTTTCATCCATATTGAAAAAAGAAGCGGACAAACGAGATCTTCCATTGAATGCACTTATTACAAAAATCCTTTTCAAAAATGTCTCTTTTGATATGCAAATTAATGCATTACCGGCAGTAACAATGTTTGATTTTCTTTTCTCCAGAATGATTAGTAAAATATCTGATGCAGATCTTGAAGAGATTGCAAGAGAAGGTCCTGATGCAGTGAAAAAGCTTTTTGCGATTCAGGGTATAGAATACAAATTAGATGAAATAACTGAGAACCACTTTGTTGTGATGAGTAAATACTGTGGATGGTTTAGTTTTACCAATACTGTAAAAAACGATCAATACCGATTAATTTTTGAGACTCAGTTGGGTTCTAAATGGATGCAATTTATCGTATTATATGTAACAAATATTTTAGAATCACTCCATATTCGTATTGACTCTAAAACTATGCATGAAAATGTTGTAATTTTCAGTTTTAGCAAAAAAATCACTATCTGATAATACTTTCTATTCTGTTTGTTCATAATGCGAAAATGACATCTTAAATCAAAATAATTCTTTACCTTTTTATGGTAGAAAAAGGTGATTCTGTAACACTTGATAGTGTGACTTTCTATAACGCAATGCTGAATTCTTTATCAGACAAACAATCCATGAGTATAATTAATTGTACACACGATACAGCAAAATCCATGAATGATATAATAAAAGAAACTCAAATTTCACGTACAACTGTTCACAGAAAAATTAACTCTATGATGAAAAATGGTCTGTTAGTTGTAGAAAAATTTATGGTGGCATCTGACGGAAAGAAAAGTAAAATGTTCCGTAGTAAACTATCCAGTATAAAAATTAAACATGAAGGAAATAACATGTATGTAATAATAGAGGAGAATCCAAAAGTGATGCCTACTCCAACTATGCAAAATAATCTGAAAAGTATTATGACCATAGATGCATTGAGAGATAATAGCGATTATCTACTTGTAAAATAATATCTGTTTTTGATCCTATGTATCAAAGCATAGTTCTAATTTTATCGTACATTCCTTAAACTGGAGCCATTTCTTAATATTGACAGAATTATTTCAAAGATGTTATGAAAGCATTAGTGTATGAAGAATATGCCCCCGATGATGATTTTCTAAAGATCTTGAAAATTAAAGATATTCCTGTTCCTGAACCTAAATCCAATGAAGTGGTCTTCAAAGTAATGATGACTGGACTAAATCATGACGACATTTGGGGCATGCGAGGAAAACCAATTCAAATTCCAATGCCGCATGTTTCAGGAACTGATGCAGCAGGAGAAGTAGTTGCAATAGGTGATGACGTTACTACAATAAAAATTGGAGATAGAGTAGTCTCCCATGGAAATCTTTCATGTAGAGTTTGTATTGCATGCGTGGAGGGCCGTGAATATGATTGTCGTAATAGAAAAATCTGGGGATTTCAAACGGGTCCGCTGTGGGGAGGTTTTTGTGAATATGCTCACCTTCCAGCGGTAAATGTTTTGAAAATTCCTGATAATGTTAGTTATGAAAATGCCGCAGCTTCATCAATGACAATGACTACTTCTTGGCACATGTTGGTTGGTCGCGCAAAGATAAGACCGGGACAAACTGTTTTGATAATGGGCGGTGGATCAGGAATGGGGACATTTGGTATTCAAATAGCTAAACTATATGATTGTGATGTGATTACGACTGCAAGTAAAAACAAGTTAGAAGATTGTTTAAAACTTGGAGCAGACTTTGCAATAGATCATAGACTAGAGGACTGGCACAAACAAGTCTATACCATATCAAAAGAAATTGCAAAAAAGAAACAAACTGGTCCTGGCATAGATGTAATCTTTGAACATATTGGAGGATCACATTGGAACAAGGAACTTAGCTTATTAAAATACGGCTCGACTCTGGTTACAACTGGAGCAACTACTGGATATGATGTAAATACTGATCTGAGACATGTTTTTTTCAAAGGTATTAGCATCTTGGGCTCTACTCAAGGTACTCGTGCCGAACTTGAATCTGGGATGTTTTGGATATCTAAAGGTAAATTGAAGCCTATTGTAGACTCGGTCTATACATTTGAAACTGCTGTAGAAGCTCATTGTAAGATGCTCAAAGGAAATCTGTTTGGGAAAATCTTGATGAAACCTAGCTAATTTCTTCATATTTTTTCACCATTGTGAATTTCTATGCTATCTAATTCAAGTATAGCAATGAAGTCCAAATTGATAGCAAGTTTCATGATAATTTTAGTACTAGGTGTTGCATCTTTACCTCTTACTCATAATGTATATGCCCAATCGGTAACTATGAAATTGGCTACGAAAGGACCCATTGCAGAAAGTAGTAATTTCCACGGTGCAATCATGTGGATTGCTATTGATGGAAATAATGGTATAATTATAATTCAATCTCCTGCTGGAAGGGGACTGGCACACGTCTCTGTATCTCCAAGTACTAATTGTTCTTCTTCAACTGCCACTTGTTTGTTGTCTACAGTAACAGACCCGGGACAAATTGGTTTTATTAAAACTGGTGATACTGCAAGACTTGCAATAGATGTGAACTCCAAGCAAGAAACTGTATCAATACTTAGTGGCACCTTAGCTGGATTTGATATAACTGTGAATCTGTCAGAAATATGGGGCAATAATGTAGTACCTACCACCCCCGTAACTCCAACACCTCCAACAACTAATCCCGTAAACTCACTAGTACAAACTCTACGACAACTCAAACTAGCGGAAGACATCTCTCAATAAATCTCACAGAAAATATGGGTCTTGCTGCTGAAGGGCATTAGTTAAAATTAAAACTGTTCTTAAACGTTGAAACCGAAAATTACATCTACCGTATTGGCAATCGATTTTTTTTTATGTTTGTTAGTTCTCTCTAGACTAATCGTTATTCAGAAATATACCGTGTTTGTTGTATATTTGATGGGTATTGTTGATGATTAAGGCTTCAAAGCGAGTTGCTGAAATGCTACTTGATATCAAAGCGGTAACTTTTAGTTTTACAAAACCATACTTGTACACTTTTGTTTCTGGTATCAAAGGCCCCATGTATTGTGATAATAGGCGATTGATAAGTTATCCCAATAAGAGAAGAGCGGTTGTAGATGAAGTAGTCAAAATTACCAAAAGATTGGATTTTGATATTGTTGGAGGTGTGTCCACAGCCGGAATTCCATGGGCTGCACTAATTGCTGAGAGACTCAACAAGCCTATGATATACATAAGACCCGAAGCTTAAAGGCTACGGTAAAAAGAGACAGATAGAAGGTGATATGGAAAAGGGTAATAGAATTTTAGTAATTGAAGATCTTGTTAGTACAGGAAGAAGTGCAATATCTGCAATAAAAGCTGTGAGAAGAAATGGGGGAATGGTAAGCGACTGTATCTTCATCTTTACTTATGATCTAGATGTTGCAAAGAAGAACTTTGAGAGAACCAAATGCAAAATGCATCCACTGCTCATATTTTCAGATCTAATTGAAGTTGCAGTTACAAGAAATTATGTAAGTGAAGAAGAAAAAGAAGAATTACTCAAATGGCACAAAAATCCTAAAAAGTATTGGACGTCTTTCTAATCTGATTGGTAGCAACTAAAAACTTCACTTGATAATTCTTGCTGAAAAGACAATTATTGTACTAAACGTAATTGTGAAAACTCTCTATTGTTGAAAATTTTAGGTATCACACTAGTTCCACAAATTGATAATTTACTTATTGCTTGGAGGGCTAGAATTTCGATGAAAGGTATACTGATGGGGAAAATTATGAATCGTTTGATATGTTACATCCTAAAAATGAGTATTTTTCATATTGCGTAATTTCATAAAATACTTAGATGTCCTATACCTTTTAGTCAAATCCGTAAACAATCAACTTTATTTCAATGGATTATGCTCCAAAATTACGGAAAAATATTGTACATTTGATGGGGCAAAAGTCGAAGGGACTTTGAGTATGCCTTGTAAATTATGTGGATATGTCTATTGTAAAGACCATCTCTCACCTCAGAGACACAAATGTGTGATGCTTGAGAATGTAGAATATGTAAAAGCAGATGCTTTTTCAAATTCTATTGGATCTCAAGCTCCAAATGAATTGCATATGCCTTCTTCAACTGATAATACAAGCATCCATGTGGAACCTAGTGTGGAAAAAGTAACTTCGGTGATCCCCTCAATGGATAATCCGTATTGGCTATCTGATTGTCTGGAAGATGCAAAAAATTTGATTGTGGAATATCATGATGAAAAACCTGATGATAAAAACTTTGTAGACTGTGCAAATTTCTTTGCCCATAAGACCTTTGATGCGAAGATACAAAATAATGGAAATGCGTCAGGAGATATCAATCTGATTAGAGGATTGCGAAGTCAACCCTCATACAAAATTTGTATTCATGATATACTACGTGAAGATACCAGGGATAATAGGAGGATGGTAACTGTTGTATTGGTTCATCAATTACTACACGCTATTCATCCATCTAGAATGCATGATTTTGTTAATGGACAAAAAGGTATCAATAAACTAGAACATGAAGTTGCAAATAGAGCAAGTTATCATGATGCCATTTTAAATCTGGAAAGTCTGAATCAGAGTGGAAAAATACATCCTTGTAATATGTAAATTCTTTTCAATATTTTTTTCTTAATTCTTTTAGTTCATCGTATTCTTCTTGAGGTGTTTTTTTACTATGCTTAGTTCCAGGTTTGTTTCTAGGTCTTGATCTTACCATGCAATTGCAACAATTGCAATACAAATCTACAGTTTCATCAGTTGCAGGTTTGTCTTCTCTATCATGGCATGCCTCTCTTGACATGAATACGCCGCAGATCTGACAGCGCACTTGGCCTGATGAATATCTACTAGTTCCATCTCTTGGTTTTCTAACTTTGTATTCTTTACATGCGCCTTTGCAAATGCCCTTGTCTTTATGCATGATTGATTCCTACTATGGCAGAATAAATTTCCATGCATTACTTATTCTTCAAAAGTACATAGGCTGTTATTTTCTAATAGGTTAGATTTTTTCTTATGTCTGGATATGTTGGCTAATTAAATGCAATTCCACAGTCTGAACATACCAGTGCAGATTCTGAGATATGCACAGTTTCACAGTTTGGACATGTAATCATCTTGTATAGTACTTTATTTTACCTTCAATTACCCTCTATGTCTAAAGAATTTCATTAATGGTTAAAATTAATTTCGGAAATCTGACAAAGTTATATACTTGAGCGAATTTGGTTTTAACAAATCTATTCCAGTATATTCTTTTACTCTCTCTATGAAAATCACAGTTGTCTCTATATGGACATAGATTTAGTATTGAGGCAATCCTTATTGAAATAGAACAAACTGATACTTTTCTACTAATATGTGATACACAAATAATTTCTACGGGTTTGTTCATCTCACATAAGCTACTAGTTTATTGATGTATTACCAGTTGATTATGCATGTGTAATACGCATTCTTTTTATCTTCTTGATGGATATCATGGTAGATGCCTGATATGATACGAAAATTTAGTACAAAAAATCCCGCCAAGACTAGGATTCTCATACTTGGAGGTGGCTTTGCTGGAAGCAATGTTCTACGAGAAATCCAACATAAATTCAAAGGCAGTGATACTGAAATTACTTTGGTTAGTCAAGACAACTTTTTCCTTTTTACGCCCATGCTTCCAGAAATCTCATCAGGAATGCTTCATGCAAGTGATATTACAACACCTGTCAGAACTTTTTGTAAGATGGCAAATTTTTGTCATGCAAAGATTCTGTCAATTGATGTAGAAAACAAAAGTGTTTCTGTAGTTAGAATATTTGATCAAAAAGAAACTGTATTGGAATATGATTATCTTGTTCTTGCTCTTGGTAGTAAGGATAATTTCTTTGGAAATAATAACATCGAAGAATTTGCATTTACTATAAAGACTCTGGAGGATGCAATAGCTATTAGAAATCATATCATAAGCGTACTGGAATGTGCTGATCAGGAAAGAGATCCAATTCTCCAAGAACAACTTCTTAGATTTGTTGTAGTTGGTGGAGGATTTGCAGGAGTAGAAATTGCAACAGAAATTCATCATTTCCTACAAAATGCAGCAAAAAAATATTACAAAAATATAGATTTTAAAAAAATCTCTGTCATTATCATATCTGCAAGAGATGGTATATTACCAGAAGTAGGGGATGAACTTGGTAAATTTGCACTTGATTATGTCCGAAAATCAGGAATTGAAGTAATCTCAAATACCAAGGCAGTGGATGCAGGGGAAGATCATGTGCTTTTAAGTGATAATACTATAGTTCCATGTGCTACTTTGATCTGGGCAGGAGGGGTAACAGTAGATCCACTGATAGCTTCACTCAAGTGTGAACATGGTCAGTCGGGTCGATTAGTCGTTGACTCGTATCTGAGACTAAAAGATTATCCTAGTATCTTTGCATTAGGGGACTGCGCTAATCTGATTGACGACAAAACCAAAGTTGCATATCCTCCAACTGCACAGATAGCAATAAGACAGGCCAAGTTGGTCTCAGAGAACCTGGTTGCAGAAATTACTGGCAACGCAAGTTCAATGAAGACATTTGATTATCATAACAAAGGAGTAATGGCTACAATTGGAAAGCGAACAGGTGTTGCATTATTGAATGGGAGAAAAATTCGTGGATTCTCAGCATGGGTTTTGTGGAGATCATTCTATTGGTCACACTTGCCAACACGTGAAAAGAAAATTAAAGTTGGATTTGATTGGTTACTTAGTCTGATCTTTCCTGCAGATATAATGACTGTAGGGTTCATTAGGAAAAAGACTCTTAGTAGATTGGAGACTCCAATTTATTCTGCAATAGAGCGAAGCATAAATCAAACTCCAAATGTATCATCATATCTGTAAAATTAAATCAATTTTTTGTTAGTATGTATTATATACATTGAATTCTAAAAAATAGATCTTGAAGACACTGCTTGTAAAATATACTCCGAGAGAAGAAAGGTCTAGTAGTAAGAAATTATTGAATGTATTTAGGAACGAAATAAAAAATTCTGAGGTTGAAGTTTTAGATCTTTGTGTAGATGTTCCAGATATGTTCAATGTTGAAAGCATAAACGCTTACATTAGAAGAAATTATCTAAAAGAAGAACTTTTACCTGAACAAAAAATAACACTGGCAAAAATGGATCGTATGACACAACAAATCAAATCTGCTGATATTGTTGTAGTGGCTTTTCCAATGCATAACTTTTCAATGCCTGCTGCTGTAAAGGCTTGGTTTGATTCTGTCATGTTAAAGGGTCAGACATGGAATAATGCAGATGGAAAATATTTTGGTTTGATGGAAGGGAAAAAAGCTTTGATAATTGTATCATCTGGGGGATTTTATACAAAAGAACCCATGATACATTGGGAGCATGCAATGTCGCTTACTAAAATAGAGTTTCAGTTTATGGGATTTTCAGATGTACGTGGAATTCTGGCTGAGGGTATGAATGCAGATGATGTAATCAAAACTGAAAATATGAAAAAATCAATAGATGAAATTAAAAAAATTACCCAGGAATGGTTCAGAAAATGAGACGCGATGTGAAAATACGACTTATCTAAACCACGGAAAGTTATCCTTATCAGACTCTTTTGGAAATTCCTCGATAATTGCTTGAACTACTTCAGTATGATTATAAGTTATATGCCGTAAAAATTTCTTAGATCCCTCGTCAGTTTGTACGTGAATATCATCATCTTTTAATTCTTTAATTATGTTCTTACATTCCTTACATGGATTAAATTCTATATAGAATTTCAAATTATGCTATACTCCTAAGAAATATTGAAATTTCTTATATTAGTTGACTATGGATTGTAAAACTCGGTCACACTAATTTTATATTTCAAAATTTGAAAAACCTAAGAAAACGAGATTATTTATTCCCATTAAATAATTAGTTGGTATTGACGTTCAAAGTTCTAGGAGTGGGATCTAGTCTTCGTGAAAGTGCATCAAGTACAACTGCCTTGTCAATTGCATTGGATTTTGCAAAAAAACAGGGTGCAGAAGTACGACTACTTGACCTGAAACAAACCAAATTGCCATTATATGATCCAACTGAAAATCAATCCATTGCTGAGATAACAAAAGTCCAAGATGATGTTAACTGGTCTGACGCACTAATTCTTTCTACTCCTGATTATCACGGTTCTATGTCTGGAGCTATGAAGAATTTTCTTGATTATTTTTGGGCGGAATTTGCAGGAAAAACATTTGGATATATTTGTGCATCTCATGAGAAGGGCCTCACAGCAATGGACCAGATGAGAACCGCAGTTAGACAGTGCTATGGATGGAGTATTCCATATGGAGTGTCTGTAAGTGATAGCGATGATTTCATAAATGGAAAAATTACATCAAAACTAGAATCGCGATTAGATATGCTGGCAAGGGATCTAATTGTCTATGGTAAACTTATACGACAACAATTTGTACTGGACTTGAATGGTGATTCTTCTAACACATTTGTATCACGATATAGAAAATAATCTAAAAATACATTGCTTGCATTCGTATTATTTTACAATCAGCACTGGACACTTTGAATGTTGGGATACTCCGCTTGCTACACTTCCGAGCAATAATTTCTTAAAACCTCCCAATCCGCGAGAGCCAATTACTATTAAATCGACGTTATGTGACTCTGAATATGAAATCAAAGATTCTGTAATTGATATTACTTCTAACACCTCTGTCTTAAATGGCATGTTTGATTCTTTCAACCTTGGTTCTAGTTTTGATATTGAACCAAGTGCATCCTCTCTCAATAACTTTGTAGTTTCCATATATGCTGTTCCAAAATAAGGATCTGTAGGAACCTGAATTACTATACATGATACTATGCTGATAGTGGAATTGTATTTTTTTGCGAGATCTACTGCATATTCAAAAGCACGATTGGCCGGCTCTGATTTATCATATGCTATCATGATATGCTCTATCATGTGGTTATTCGAGTAATCATTAATTTAAACGATTTTTTCAGTTTCAATTCTGACATTGTGATTATTTTACAACAAGTACTGGAACTTTGGATTTGTGAACTATGTTACTTGCCACACTGCCAAGGAAAGTCTTCTTTTGCTCGACTCATTCCACGTGAACCTATTACAATCAGATCGAATTTTTTGTATGCCGCAAATTCTGTTATCTCCCAAGATTGGTTTCCATAAATTATTTTTTCACTAAATACAATGCCATTTTGTGCACATTTCTTTTTTGCTTCTGCCAAGAACTTTTTTGCCTCTTTCTGAGATTGATTCCTTAATGAAGTCAGTAATTTCCCCAAATTTATGGTATAGATGGGAATGATACACAAACCTGTAATTGTACTGTGGCACTGTCTTGCCAAGTAAATTGCTTCATTGAGGGCCTTGAATGATTTGTCAGAACCATCCATAGGAACAAGAATTTTACTAATTTTTTGTTTCAATTATTTGTACTCCTAATATTCAAAATCATGATAAATAATAAGTTCATCTATTGATGCCTAAATCATATTTTCATATAAATGCAATTTTGGAATCCAAAATTGAGAATCAACTATTATATCACCATTCCATCTGTCTTATTACACGCCTTAATCTTTATTAGAAATAACTTTGGATTGAGATTATGCTCTTTGGAGTTTTCGCTGTACATAGTCCGGAATTATGTCCACTAAACAATAAAAACAGCAAAAAAATATTTCTAGAAATACAAGATAAACTAAAAGCAAATAAAAGAAAATTTCATATCCAAAAAATATTGGGCTTTTATATGTCTGTTCTTGAGCATGAATGGACAATAATTATGGATGCATCAAGTGCACATGATATTGAGCAGTTATGCATAACTGTGGGAATATCTTCAATAAGTACTGTGAAAATTGTTCCAATGAATGATTTCAAGAAGGCTGTGGATAGATTGAAAACTTTATGACATGGAAAAAATCATGTTGACTTTGATTACACTTATTTGAAATTGATTATAATTTTGGATATCTTTGTTGCAAATGCAATAGGGCTAATCTTTTTTGTGCTTGTAATGATTGTGATGTATTTATTGTACGGAAAACTAAACATCATAAAATTATCTTTGTCTGAATGATGATATCTAATAGGTCCGTATAGATTGTCAAACTTTACTCCCATGGAAATGTCAAACATACATTCCATGTAATGGATATCATTCCATTTCTCTATACTCGGTTGCACAAATCTTCGATTAGATATGTTGTGAACTACTTTTCCTTTTTTGTCTATTACTGAAACAGAACGTACATTTCTATCTGCAATCATGATAGACTTACAAAACTGATCTAAATCTACAGTCTTTGTTATACTCATATCGTATTACTCCTAGTAAGATCGTAAAAACCATTGATCAATTTAAAAGATTTTATTTCTAGTGCTAATTTTTATAAAATTTCATACTATGACTATGGGATATTTTGAACGTAAATTGGGAATCTCAACCATGAAACTCTCATCGCATGGTGTGAGAAATTGTTAGAGATAACAAAATCTAAGAATCTTAGAAAAAGGATAAGACCTTTTACAGGTCAGATTTTTTATTTCTTCTTTGCTTTTGCTTTTGCTTTTGGTTTTGCTTTGGCTTTTGCCATAAATATTGACGCTCTCTATCCGTATTAAGCATAATGAAATGAGTCAATGATCGAAAAAGAGTCAAAATTTTGACATCAAAAACTAATTTCGAGCATTTTTATTGAGTGTCATCTATTTTGTAATTAGAAGGAGGTGCGACGATGAGTTACAACGATAGAGGAAGTTCCTATGGCGGACGTTCAAACGGCGGATACGGCGGCGGCGGTCGAAGATTCGGCGGCGGTGGCGGCGGTAGAAGTTTTGATAACGGTCCAAAACCAGTAGAAACCGGAAAAGAATACGACGTTTCTATTACTGAAATCAGTAGAAAAGGCGACGGTATTGCAAGAGTAGAAGGCTTTGTGATATTTGTTAAAGACGGCAAGGCTGGCCAGAATGCAAAGGTAAGAATTACCCAAGTAGGCCAAAGATTTGCTTCTGCTGAACTAGTAGAAGGTTCCCAATAAGATAAGGCATTCAGAATGATATCTGATTCCTCATTTTTCTCAATTTTTATCTAATATTTTCATTTATAACAATTTTTAATATTTATTTTAATATTTTCTAATCTGTTTTTGTTTGTTCGAAGTATCCTGACTGTTTCTTATATCATGTTTTAGATGATTATTTTGTTATAGTCATGGCAAAAGACCGTCTATCTGAATCAAATTTGCAACCAAATGAACAAGAACGAGTAACTGCACTAAATGCCTTAGATGTGTCTATAATCAATCATGATTTAAAGTCTGCACTTTCTCCAATTAAAATATGTGTAGAAATGCTAGAATCTCATATTCCTGGTCCATTGAATGAAAAACAGGAAAGAATGGTTACTACAATTCATAGGTGCGCCGATAAATTAGAAGAATTGGTAAAAGATATTTCTTATGTGCATAAACTAGAATTAAAATCATTAGAGTTTTCAAAAACTAAAGTTAACGTACAGACTCTTATGGATGATTGTATGAATCTCTTAAAACCAATTATTGCTGAAAAACAAATTGAATTAAAAATAGTAGTCGATATGTCTGGACAAATTTATGCTGATGAAAATATGATTAAACAGGTAATTGTAAACCTTGTAAAAAACTCAGTAGATTTTGTTCCTAAAATTGATGGTAAAATTACAATAAAAATTGAAAAAGACCGAACTTCTGATTTGTTGTTTGTTGTTGAAGATAATGGAGAGGGCATAAGATTCTGAGGATTTGGACAAAATATTTGACAAGTTTTACAAGGGTAATTCTAGGCAATTTAGAAAATATGGAGGTTCAGGTCTTGGGCTGACTATCTGTAGAGGTATTGTAGAAGAACACGGTGGTAGAATTTGGGTTAACTCTGATCGGAAAAATGGGGCGTCTTTTAAATTCACTATTCCATTAATGTTATCCTGATTCTCTGATCTTCTTATTTTACTGTCTAACTATTCACTACTTTTAGAAATAGCATTTCTTATTTCGCCAGATTTTTCAAATATTGTTTTTCCAATTTCGTCAACTTCTATACCATTTGGTTTTTTCCCAGAGTGGACCACGAAATAATAGGTTTCAAACTTTCCAATTATAGAACCATGGGTATATCCGTATACGTACTCTGACTCATTTTTAATTTGAAATGCGTCTTGGAATTGAGGCAACCTGAGGTTTCTTACAAGTCCTGGAATCTTGATTATCTCCTCTTCGATCATTGTATCAAGCATTTTTTTGTCCTTTTTTTCTAATGCCATATTTGTGAAATAATGCTGTCTAATAAAAATATGATTACCTTGTAAAGAATTTTAGTTCTATCTTTCTTTGCTATCGTAGTCAGACATTACTTGTCTAATTTCTTTTGCGCGTATTTCAACCATTTTTCTAATCTCTTTGGTTTCATTCGCATCTGGTATCTTACCATATCTTCCAACAATCATACCTGCAATGTATCCTTCCATCTGACCAACTAAATACCCGTATATGAAATCTGAACCACTTTTAAATTTCCAAACTTTCTGCGAACGAGATTCCTCTTTCTTTAGAAGTGTCACATTTGGACACCAATTTTTAATAGCACTGTCAATATCTTTTTGAATGTATGGTTCTAGTACCATTGAATCTCTTTTCTAATTCAACTCTAAAAAGGCTATTGAATTTTTAAAAATAATTGTATTCTTAGTAAACATCACTGAATGATAATGGGCCTTTGCCCATATGCGGAAATCATATCATTAATTCCGCTGATCAAACTGAAGATTCCTGGAAATTGGGATTTATTTTTGATTAGATCTGATTTTATTATATTTAGATAGAATACCATTTTTTTTACTTCTTTTGTTTTCTTTGTCTTTGAAAGTGACGAATTCTTCAAATCTCTGAGACTTGCTGATATGTCACATAGTTTGATTAGTTTTGCTTCAAAAGATGTTCCTTTTCAGCTGTTTTACATATTGCTCTTCTTGTCTGATTCTAGGCAAACTCTTGTCTCTTGATACTGACAAGACTAGAACTGCTACTTTGGAACCAAATCTTTGATTTAGTTCATCAAAACTTGTTTCAGTATAATCGATTATATCGTGTAACCATGAAGATGATATTGCATCTTCATCTGATATTCCAAGATTCTTGAGTCTGGCTACCACCGCGGCTAAATGTTCGTAATATGGTGTCACCCCATCCTTTTTAGTCATTCCAGAATGTCTCTCTTTAGCAAAGTTTTCTGCTGAATGTGACTTGGACAACTACTATACTGTGTTCTGAAAATGACTTAATCTTTCTGATTTGACAATATTGTTTGAGTTCAAAAAAATTTTTTTTAAGCGTTTTTCAGCCTAAAATCTTCGTGCTGGACGATGTTTTGGTAAACATTCTTTGCAATATACTGGTCTTCCTTCTGCTGGTTTGAAGGGAACCTGTGTTTCTTTTTTACAATCTGCGCATGTGGCAGGAAACATTTGTCTGTCTTCTGTTGACATGGTTTTCGTTGCTAAATGCTACATAATAACTGTTCACTCATAGTTTTTAGACTCATGTTCATGTTTTCCTATATATTCCGTATTCCGGATGCAATCTATGCCCACGTTATACCTGTCCTGCTTGACATTCTGATATTGTCACTCGTTCATAAATCCGTCGTATAGCGTACATTTTGTTTATTGGTTTTTTATTTTAGAAATAAAGATGATTAAGAACATTCCAACTATCAGCATAACAAGAGCGATGGGGAATTCTGGTACTGGACTGGTCTGACTCACTAGAAATGTGTTTGCTGAATCTTCAAATAATTGTGAA
This sequence comes from uncultured Nitrososphaerota archaeon, assembly GCA_963824385.1. Lineage (GTDB taxonomy): Archaea > Thermoproteota > Nitrososphaeria > Nitrososphaerales > Nitrosopumilaceae > Nitrosotalea. Next base: position 275,657 of record CAWGPD010000001.1, on the reverse strand, counting down.
TTTTTATCAATGCTATTAGGATTACTTGTCAGATCTAATGTATACTGGTTTCCATTATTAAGATAATAAAATATATTTTCACTGAACGATGTAGAATTGTCTGCAGTATACTGAGTAGCAGAACTAATGACAACGCGTATACCATCATTATATCTGTCAACTATTCCGTTATACATGACTGTCTTGGAATCTGCACTTGGTATTGTTATCTCTTGATTTATCGTGGCAAGAATGTCATTGTCGGTATGATTGTTTAATGCATCTATTACGTATTGACCAATGTATCTATGATAAATTCCAAATGTGGCCAACTGGCTATTATTATTATTTGAAAATATTACTATTGCCTGATTTGTTAGGTTTTGTGGGAAGTTGGTCAAAATTTCCCAGTTGGGAGGAGGCTGAATTGAAAAACTATAATTATCATTTTTGTAAGCGTTTGAATCTGCATATTGCCGTGCTCCTGAAAATATTGAAGTATCATGTTTTGTGGCATATGCAGAATTGGTAGAACCGAGAATTAAAGAAATCACAACTACACCAATCAGAATTTTCTTATCCACGATGCACTTGATATACACCTGTATTTATTGTTCAAGATTATTTCACGAATATTTCTATGAAAAATGCTTTACAATGGGAAGACAATTGTCTATTATTCTAAGTACCTCAGATCGAATTACTTTTTTATCAATTGATGCCCACACTGTATTCTTGCCTAGTGCAAAAGAAATAGTCTGAACTTTTTCTCTCTCCTCCCACATGAATTGCACATCTCCTAGTTGTTTGTTAAATTGTGATGCCATACGAGTCTTAATTGCTAGATGAGAAAACTGGTCTGATGTATTTTTTATATTTAGTAGAGGCTCATGTCCTAATCTCCTGGCATACGCCACAACTTTGCCTTTACTATCTATCACACCTGCAAATCTGACATACTGACTAATTGCCAGAATTTCTTTCACTATCTCTTGAGCATCTTTTTTATTCAACAAAACAAGTTCTAGTTTTTTGCTATTTAACCATTGATGTAGTTGGATTTTTTTATTAGTTAATTTACTAAAGTTTAGTGACTAATTCCTATGATTGTTGTATGAAAAAAGTCAATCTGATATGATTATGTATTTGATCAACAGTATTATGATAACTAACGCAAAAAATCTCTTTTCATGCTTTTAGAGGCTTCTTGTTTTAATTGCATCACAAAAAAATTATTTGGTTCGTAATCCAGTACCGTATCAAAATACGCTATTGCCTCATCATATTTCCCAAGATGTGATAGGGCTAAACCTTTGTTTGTTAGAATGTTGATTTCTTTTGGTTGAGCTTCAAGAACTTTATCGAAGCAATCTATTGCTTCACGATATCTTCCTAAACTATCTAGCGCATATCCTCTGAGTGATAAGGCGCCAAGATCATTTGGTACTAGTATGAGAGCTTGGTCAAAACAAAAAAGGGCGTCTTCTTGTCTATTCATGTTTGGGCTTGAAAGACATAGTCCTTTATTGATAAATGTTGCAAAGTTACTAGGATCTATTTTTAATGACTTGTTGTAATACTCTACAGCATCATCAAATCTTAACAGTATCTGAAATGATATTGCCTTGTCATATAGTAATTCAGAATTATTTGGTTCAAATTCCAACGCCTTGTCAAAATTCTTTATTGCTTCTCCATGATTTCCATCTTTTTGTAATCTGAGCGCTTTTTTATGCAAATTGTTGACATCATTTTTAGATATGGGAACCGAGGTTCTGTTCAATGCCATTGTTAGGTGATTCTCACTGATAAATGTTCAAATAAATTAAAATATTTTGTGCAATTGAAATTTTTTGAATTGGTGAGATTGATGATAATCCTGACAATTACGCCTGCTCTAAAATGGCCTACTTGTATTGATTTCCAACCGTAAAACAATCTTAGATCCCTTGTGTGGTCTAATCTTGTAATGACTGACTCTATTTGATAATATTACACTGGGTTGTTATGCTCTTGACTGACGCATAATACGTATAACACAATATTGCAACTGATATTAATCTCAATGGGGTTTCATAATTTGTAAAAAACGAGGTGGCAATTCCTCCAACAGTTCCAAATGTTGATACTGCCGCAAACCCCAATGGTCCACAACTACATGCTCCCGCACTTGCTCCGATGATAGAGCCAAACAATCCTGTTCCAGATTTTTTTACGCTGTTACTCAATATATGAACACGATAAATTCCTAAACTAATGACAATTCCAGACAATGCAGCAATTATCACAATTAGCATGAAGTCAAAAATTGCATATGTCGGAACATAAAAAACAAAGACAGGTGAGAAGAAAATGAATTCTGAAACCATGGAAAAAGAAATCAATAATACGACAAATATTGAAATGGATAAAACTACATATTTTTTATGAGAATATACTCTTTTTAGTACTTCCTTGTGCAACCTGTAACAAAATATGTGAGACAATTATTTAATTATATTTCTAAGTTCAAATTTGTTATGGAATATTCTGAGTTGTACCTATGTAACTTGGATTTGCAATGACAGTGGCGGAGATAATGCATTTGGATTGTTAGTGCTTTCCCACACAAAGACTTGGGCGGTATATGTTCCAGGAGCACGAGGTATCCATGACTGACCTAAATTTAGAGTCTGGTTTGGAACCATTGCACCTGTTATCCATGATAGGGATACAGTTATTCCATTACTGTCTTGTATTTGTACCAAATATGTAATTGACTGATCTCTATTTTCTTGATTTGTTACATCTGAAACAATCTGTATTTGTTGACCTGCACTCACTTTGCTTACTGGTTTTCCTGCAGAGTCTAAAATCCTTGCATTATCAGCAGATGCCCGTTCAAGTGGTGGAAGGGACGTCCCTACAATTGCTGTTGCAGTAAGGTGCAGTTGGTCAGATGTTGAATATGGGAGTGGAAGAGTCGTATCTATGTATTCTGCAGTCACAGTATCTCCTGATGCAACACGTAATCTGCTTCCTGATGAAGTTAGATCTGTAGTAAAGTATACTGTTCCCTGAAAGATTCCAGTACCAGGATTGGTTTCAATCATTGTTAACTTTATGCCACCAGAATCCGAATCCGACCAAACCTTTGTATCAAACTTGTTTACTGCGTCTGGATTAAGGCTCATGTCTGGATCTATTATCTGCACTATTCCTTGACCGTTTACGGGATAACTTGATTGGAGCCATTCTACGCTACCTACATTCCAACGAATTGGGGCCGAACCAGTAACAACCTGATCACGGTTGTATTCAAATGAGACTGTAATTCCATCATTTTGCTCACTTGGAAGAAATCCATCTGTTGGACCACATATTGGATTACATGTTGATTGAATCCCTGTAGGATTTGTTCCCTGACCGTCCACACCTGCTGAACCTTTTAGTGTCGGATCCCCAGTAAGTGTCACATAGCCACTAAATATTCCTGTATTTGGACCTGTTTCAACTAAACGATATGGTATACTGTGACCACTTGTAGAGATGGTGATTTTGTCATCTGCTGTAACTCCAAGTTCATCAATAATGTTAGGATCTGAGTTGAAATCTGGCGCAAAAATTGTAATGTACACACGGTCAGTCCAGCTAAATACTTTTTTGTTAAACTGAATTAGTGATGAAGAATAACTTCCAGAGGGGATGGATGATATCTGAGACATTGCTGTTGGAACTATATTTTGAGAAATCATAATGCAAATGATAATCGTTGAAATTGTGAGACTTTTTTTCAAATTACATCCTATAATGTAAACGGGTCATCATAAACATTAATCTGTGTATCACTATGAATTAATTTGTAGTTTTGCATAGTCTCTATGATTTTACATGTGCGTACTAGAGTTCTTTAGAAATTACAGATTGTATATACAACATATGGACAATTCTTAGATACAAAAATTCTCAAGTGATTTTATGCATGAAGAATCTGATACCCAGTCTTCTCATGATATGGCAACTGCACATGTTATGATAAAATGCAAGTCTGATCATCTAAAAGATGTACTAGAACAACTTCATTCAATTGAGGGTATTGTAGAGGTATTGGAAGTAATTGGTGAGTATGATATTTTAGCTAAAATCGAGGCTGCCTCTTCTGAATCTCTGAAAAGGATCATCAAATGGAAGATACTTTATCATAATGAAAAAATCATGTCTGTTATTACATTGCTTTGTATGAGGAAACCTCTTTGTATAATGATGAATTAATCTTGTTTACCCTAAGTGTATTGAAAATGTTCTAAGCACAAAATTGCTGAAGTTTCTTATTAGGCACCTTAAAAATTATACGTACTTGATAAAATCGTCCCTAGCACGTGGTCCAATAGTTGCATCAATTGGTATTATTGCAGTAATTATTGGTGCAAATCTTTTTGATTTACCATATCAATCTGTCGAGTCTATACTTAAAACAAAGTCCGCTTTGATAACAAATAAAGAAATCTTGCCAAATCAATTTATTAATTTTACAATTCGCTCAGCTCAACTTGAGGAACATAATGTCATTATAGTTCACACCATTCCCTCATCTGGTTCTGTCAATCTGGAGGGAATGGAACCAAATGGGATGATATTTGAAAAAGAAAGCAAGGATGGATTTTTGTATCATATCATACAGCGAAACGATCAAGGCGGATTATACGCAATTAAGATCTCTGATATTGGAAGTCAACCTGTAATAATTAATGTAATTATGGGCGAAGACCCATTCTTGAGTAAAAACTGTAACGCGTCATATGGAATACAGTGTAATATGATTCAGGTGTCTATGGGCATGGTGGCAATTGGTATTATAGCATTTATTGTTGGAATATTACTTGGAATATCTGACTTTAAAAAAGAAAAAAAACTTCAGAAAAAATAATATTTTTATTACTTAGATTCTAGAATATTTTCCCATTAGGACTGCTTCTGCTATAACATGTCCTGACATTGCACTTTGTAATTCCTTTACACCCGAACCGTGCTTTAGATCTAGACTTGTATCTAATGCATAAATTTTAAAAAAATATCTGTGAGTGCCAGATGGAGGACACGGTCCACCATATTCCGTTGTACCAAAACTAGTACGTCCTTGAGTAAAATCAAACTTTTCACCTCTTGTGAAATGTATCTTGTGAGAAGGAATGTTCCACACCACCCAATGTGTAAAAGTTCCCATCGGGGCATCAGGGTCATCCATTATAATTGATATAGTCTTTGTATTTTTTGGAACATTTGTTATACTGAGAGGTGGTGAAAGATCCTGGCCATCACAGGTAAACTCTGATGGAATAATTCCTTCATTCTCAAAGGCGGAACTTGATACATTCAATGTTTGTTCTATGTTTGAATTGATTTTATCTATTGTGGTGAATCTTTACTCTGGTTTGAATTGGAAAATACACTGTGACAATGATCAATAGTTTTATCAAGTAATACGTCATTACATGTCTATGTCAAAAGAATCTCCACCTAAAGATTGGGACAAATTGTGGATTGAATATAATAAATCGCTCAAGGCTTGGATGGATGCCTTTGAATCTCTTCAAGAGGCAACTAAAAATGTTCAATCAAAGTATAACGATGTCATGGCAAAGGCAGTGAAAGATTCAAGTGATAAAACCATGCATCAATTTACTGAAAATTGGCAAAAATCTATGAGCGAGGCGGGAATTAAAACATTCAAACAATTTGGTGATAACTGGCAGAAAGTATTCAATCAGTCTGGTATGGATCAAGTAAAAACCTATGGAGACATGATGAATAAATTTGCTGAAACTTGGCAAAAGATGTGGAACAAGTAAACTCCTATTGCCATTTTTTTTATTTTATGTTCAAGTCGTTTCTATGATGACTTTGTCAAATATGATTCTAGTAGCATGGAAAATTACAGACTAGATTGGAAACTATGGGTTTTTGACTATTGAATTAAATCATATGTATTTGAAAATCAATCCAAATGATGAATTGTAACTTCAAGTGCAAGAGATGTGCTTCTGGAAATCATGGTTTGTGTGAAGCCCCATTGTTATGTCATGTCATTTATGGTGGAGTTGAAACATCAAAAACTGGTTGCAATTGATTGGAATTTCTTCAGTAGATAAGACATTGGCGGCATTACATGTGATTCTTCCAAAACATGCTCGCTCAAGGTGACCGCGTCCTTTGAATCAGATTGACCTCTTGAAATGAATTTCTCAGTGATCGCCTTCTCTAGTTGGTATTGTATTCCATCCTTGATTAAAGAGGACGTCCTAGTCTGGAAAAACGAGTAGTATCAAGAAAGGCAATGACTTTTGATCAAAAACACGAAATTTCCACGATGTTTCATCAAAGTCCTCTACTAGTACAGATCTGAAAAATTAATTACTTGATTTTTTGTCTAAAAATGGATCATTTTGAGCTCCCAAATCCGTTTTAAAATAAAATCTCTTGCCAACTTTTTTAGCGATCCTGACTAACAAATCATTTAAGAGAAAGGTTTTTAATATTCGGAAAAATAGAACACACAAGTTGAATTCAAGAGCAATTTTTGCAGTTTTGGCAGTTACATTATTCTCACTCGGACTATCTTCAGTTTCTGCATATGCTCAAACTGGAGCTGTATCAACTCCAAATAGTGAAACTGTAAACGAGCAAACTCTTGTCACTCTATCTGGTGATCAATCAACTGATCCTCAGAACCAAAATATTTCCTACTCTTGGGAACAATTATCTGGTCCTGCAGTATCATTATCCTCTACTTCCAGTGCCGATGTTAGTTTTACAACTCCAGCTGTTGCATCTGGTCAAACAGTAGACTTGGAATTTGCACTAACCGTAGTTAATCCTCAAGGACTTTCAAGTGTTACAACTTTTACCCTTAATGTTATTCATGTTAATCATCCTCCAGTAGTAACAACCACTCATGAACTTACAGTGATGGAAGGAAATCCACTTACTCTTATGGCCAGTGCTACTTCACCAGATGGTGATACTATGACTTATGCATGGACCCAAGATTCAGGTTCACCAGTTACTTTGACTGATCCAACTAATCTAATTACAACTTTTACCGCACCATCTGTTGCTCCTGGCGGTAATGCGACTTTACACTTTACCATCTCTGCAAATGACGGTAATGGTGGTATTGGTTCAGACTCTGTAACTGTAAATGTTATCAGCTCTTCTGCTTACAAAATTGCAACATTAAGTTGTGGACCTATAATTAGATCCTATGCAGGTGGTTCAGCAGTACTAACAGAGGCAGTCAACAATCCTTCTGATTCTCCACTTTCATATCAATGGGCTCAAATCTCTGGCATGCCAATTGGAATCTCATCTACAACTGATTTAGCTCCAACAGTATCTATTCCATCCACTTCTGGAGGTAACGTATTTGATTTCCAGTTGACAATTAGTCAATCCGGTGCCCCAGTAGGTTCTTGTGAACAATATGTTTTTGCAGCATGGCCTGAACCAGGTCCACCACCACAAGCTGATGCAGGTCAAGATCAAGTAGTTCATGGTGGTGATACAGTTACACTTGATGGTACAAAGAGTACAGGCTCATACTTGACATTCTCTTGGACACAAGTTTCTGGTGAACCAGTACAATTGATGAATGCAAATACTGCAAACCCTTCATTTACTGCACCAAATGTTCCTCTTGGCGGATCTGAGGACCTAGTGTTCTCAAATATTGTCAAGAATGAATTTGGAAAGGATGGGGCTACCGTGACTATCACAGTGACACATCCAGCCTTGCCACCAACCGCAGTAATCATTCTAAAGTAAATTAACAGAATTTCTTCTTCAACTTTGTTTATGTCTGATTCTTGTGTAATTGGAATTATCTTCTAAAATTATATCAATCTATTTTGAGAGGCTGGAGTGACTAAAAATCTGATTACTTTCACCGTATAGTTAATCGCTTTTATCTGGGTAAATTCTGAATTATATGTTGTCAGAAGATCTAATAGGCGCAATCCAACAAATTCTGATTCTTGGCAAAGGTGATAAAGGAAGACTGGAATATCTTCTTGAACTTTTACAAGAAGGAAGACCGCTTCCAGATTCCGATAAAAAATACTTACAAATCATGGTTCCGCTATGTCTAGGCCCACAAGACCCTGAATCTTATCAGAAAAATGTAGAATTTGCAATAACGAAATTACATGATGAAATAAGAGAACTTGGTGAAAAAACGACTGAAATTAAAAGAAAAGGATTTGAAAAATATGTTGGACGAAAAACAATTTTATTTTTTATTACAGTTTTTGTAGGATGGAATGCCTTGCAATCTTATGTTTTACCAATCTTGTCTAATTTTATACCATATAGTGTGATACAATACGTATTTCCACTGAACTTGTTAGCAAATTATCTTAATTATGGACAAGCCGTTTGGTCTGTGTTTTTGATAATTGTCATATCTTGGCCATTTATTGGTCTGATACATTTGGTAAAATTCATCAGTTCTAGAAAAATTTCAAGTAAATCTCAATAGCATACACACTGTTTATTGTAATGCTGCACGGTAGTAATCCCAACGTTCTGGATCGAATTGTTTTACAAATTCCATCGGCTCGTTTCTCTTAATTCTACTTGATATTACATCGCGTAACGCAAAACCTGTGAGGTATTTGTATCCTTTTGCCTGAGCTTGCATATTGAATAGTAGCCTCATTTCCCGTCCACCACTTTGCCCCCAATATCCCATTCTTATTGCAAGTGGTTCCATGAAAGCAGTATTGTTTAATCCATAGTTTACATCGGTGATTTCAGGTCGTAATTTGTATGTCTCAAGAGGTCCACCTTTTGCAAAACCTATGACTGGACCATTGTCACTTCCCAATCTTAATGTGTTAAGTATGGTATCTTTGGCCATGACTGATTCAATAAATTCATTGTTTTTGAATCGGAGTGGTTTTGGCAATTGATGATAAATTTCAGATAACGTGTTTACAAATTCAGAGTCCTGACGTCTTGACATTGGTTCGATCACTGCAAAAAATTTTGCGTTATCATAAACAAGTGATCCTTCTATCTGAATTTCCTGTTCTCTTAATCTCATAAAAGCTAAAACATTGTCTGTGAAATTTTTTCTCATGTCTCTTGGAAGTGCACGTAACACTCTTTGATACATCTCTGCATCATTATTGAGAAGATCTTCAAAATATGCCACTGATCTTCTAACGATATAATATGGATGCCACGCTAATGCATGAGCGTTTTTCTGTGCCATCTCCAATGCTTTTGTAAAATCACCGAGAGTATATCCTGCAATTCTATCTGTAACTGAAAGAAACCATCCCATATTCTTGAAATGTTCTTTCTTGACCTCATCTTCATTTGCAGCTTGTATCTTACTAAGACAATCATCTATTTTCTTTTCTGTATTTTCTTTAATCTCTCCATTCCAAGGATATGTAGTTCGATGAATTAATGCGGCAATCAAATTTTTATCAATATTTGCATCTTTTAATAACGCATCGAGTTTTTCATCTGTCATAACAAATTTGACCGCGTCTTCTTCGTGTGGCTTGTCTACTTTTTTCTGAGGATCATAATCATGAAAAAGTGCAGCGACAAAAAGATAGGGAAAATCTTCAGGCTTTAAAATTCCATGCGTGCTTTCCCATTGGGCCGCAAGTAAAGTAACATAGGTCACTTCTAACTCGTGAACAATATTGTGATATCCATAATAATCGACACCCAAGCCCTTTGACTCGAAAAGATCTATTGTATAATCTAAAATCTTGGAAAAGCATTCTCTTTTAAAACCATTAGTAACTAGGATGTTTTGAATTTCTTCACGTATGGCTACGGGATCTTGGCTTTGTAGCAACACGTATGTAATTGAACATGATGGTTTTAAATTCTCGCTCCCATTTTCTATGCTTATGCCTTTGAAGGGACTCTTCTTTTCTGGTAAATTACTAATCCAACTACAACTGCTATGACAGATATTGAAATGATGCTTACATTGGTATAATCGACAAACCAATTGGCCACAATGGTCTTTGGCGAATCTACAAATACTTGTACAGATTCCTGATTTCCACTTCCTATGACTTGGCCCTGCCATCCTGTAAAGACATGTTTGACAAGAACATCATCACTGGGCATTATGGATATATCTGCAATGGTCTCCGAATCATACCACCCTGTTCCAAGAGCTCGCCCAAAATTGGAAATTACTTTGATATAATACTGTGTCATATACTCTAGATCAATTTTATGCATACTTGACATGTGAACAAAATGAGATTTGAAAGTCCCTGATTCTTGTCTTGAAATTACATTGATATCTGGACTATCCAACGACCATCCGGTAAGTCTGTCGTCGTGTGTTTTCTTGATCTGATTGTAGCACATATGGTGCAATGATTTGTACATCTGAATCTGCATCAAACCATGTATCATTTGTGGGAGATGGAGGCGAGAAACTTATCTTGTCTGTATCTGATGTAATAATTTCAAATTGAGGTTTTGCTAAAAAAACTATTGAGTGATTAGAATCTGTTAAAATATCTAATGTGAAATTTCCATCCGATTCTCTTTGAATGGGAATAAAAGGTCCATTGTCAATATGATATCCTTGCAAGTTGAATCTAGTAAAATTATCGCTTGTCCAAGAATATTCCTGTGAAACTGTATATTTCTGGTTGCTATTTACAAGAATTGTATGAGTCATTGATGTATTGTTGGTATAACTAATAGTGATAGTAATCTTTGGCTGACTGTTTTGATAATCTGTCACTGCATAACTTTCATGATATGCAACAAAAGATAACATTACTATGCCCAACAGCATTACTGAGAGAATCATGTGATGTCTTGTCAAAAGCAATTCCACCTGATATTTTGCTAGAGTGGCCCTATTTCCAATTTTCTAGTCTGTAGAATGTGGCACTTACTAGCAAAAGTCAAATACGACATAAAAAAAAAGAACACATGCAATGGGGCTCATATGCAATCATGACTGTTATCATATTTTCAATAGGCATGGCTCCTGTATTTGCACAAACATCACAACCGTTTACTGTCAAAGACTCACAAAGTGGTAAATCATACATTGTAAATTATAGCATGACTGGAGCAACATTAGACACTATATCGATTAGTCAACAGGACACCTCTCTTATTGTCTTCATCAAGTCTGCAAGTGATGGAAACATGACAATTACTATGCCAAGGGCACTAATTGATGCCAAAACATCTACTGGTGATGATCAATTCTTTGTACTAGTTGATGGGGCAGATACTGATTTTACTGAAAGCAAAACTAGTACTGATAGAACTGTGACTGTGTCATTTCAACAAGGCACTCAGCAAATAGAGATCATTGGAACGCAGGTAGTTCCAGAATTTGGCGAACTGTCCTTTATAGTTCTTGTAGCTGCAATAATTTCAATAGTTGCAATATCTGCAAAGACTAGACTAAAGTTTAGTTTGTAAGATACGCTTCTTCATTATGTTGTTATTTTATTTTGATTTTATTAGCTAAAACCTGCACCGAATTGATCTCCCTGTTGTAGAAGATCCGCAGAATCTGCACCTTTTAACTTTAGATACAAAAATGCTTCGTTTACAAGTTGGATTGCTTGTTCTTCGTCTAAACGGAATTGTTTTTTTGCAAAATCTTGATATTTTTTTAACTTTGAATTGTCCTGCTCATCCAAGGATATTTTATCTGCAAGGATCATAGCTGATACTTCCTCAATTTCAGAGTCATATTGAGAATCAGTCATTATGTATTAAAACCAACTCTCACTTTTAAGTGATTGTTATATATTTTTAAAATCAAGATTTTTCTGAAGAGTTGTCTTCCTCAAACTCATCATCCAGAAATTCATCGAGTTCATCCTCGCTATCTTCGGAAGATTCATCAAGAAATTCTTCGTTATCATTGGGTTTCTTTTTATCGCTCAATTTTTTGTTCAATATTTGCTAAAACTCTTTACTTATAACTTTTGAAGATGCCAGTATTACCAACTTGCTATATGATAACCACAAATATTTTCTATTTTTATAATTCTGAAATATCAGTTTTTTCCAAAATCTGCCAGGATTTTTTCTGCATCTCTTTCCCCATTTTGTATAAGCTTCTTTACTGTATCCACTGAAAAATCAGCATCTTCAAATAGATAGTGAGATTCTTCTTTTCTTTCAACTCGGACTATCTCTTTGATTACAGTGCCCCTTTCGCATGCAAGTCTATGATACTCTGACTCTAACTCGTTGAATTTTTTCTTATTTTTCTCATCAAGCGGTGTAGATTCCAAGATATCATACATCTTTTTTATCATTAGTAGATATCTTGAGATTATTTTGGACATTCGTACTGATTGGTCTGTCTTGTCTGTATGCATGATATCTCTTGCTCTGTGCCATGATTCTGACATGTTACGAGGAAGTTCCTCTTGGTTGCGGGGAAATAGATTTACTATAATTACTTTTTTGTCGCAAATTGGAGATGCGTCTATAACTTCTCTGAGCGGTGTATTGCTCAAAAGTGTCCCGTCCCATAGGTATCTGTTACCTACTTTAGTCCAAGAAATCCCGTAAAATGGATATCCGGCACTTGCAAGAACATGGTCTGACGTAAAGTTGTCGTATTTACTATCAAATGTAGATGGTTTTCCATTCTGAACATCAGTAGATGTTACAATCAGTCTAGGTCTTGACTTTTCTTTAAGCTTGGAATAATCTACAAATTTTTCTAAGGTCTTCTTCAGGGGTGTAATATCATACAGATATGGGAAATTATATGTAAAATCAAGAGATGGTCTTAACCAAAGTGGAAGAAATGCGTTTGAATTTCCCCACATGGCGGAATACAATGAAGATGACATCTCTCTTAACCACTCTGGAAGAAAATGTGGTATTACAGTCTCTGCTAATGTTAGCCAAAATTCTTCAAGATCTCTTGCTGGGTCATCACTTTTACTTGCGGCAATAATGGCTGAATTTATCCCTCCAATTGAAGTACCTGCAACTACGTCTAATTTTATTTTGAGTTTATGGATAGATTTGTAGACTCCGCACTCGTATGCTCCAAGAGAGCCCCCTCCTTGTAAAACTAGGACATTTTCCTCGCAGTTTTTTGCATTTTTTACTGTAGACAATTTTTATCTGTCATCTCTATCTTGACATTGGATTATGATGTTTTCTATTTTTCTCATTTGCAAGTCTCTTGAAGAAATAATCAAGTGTTATGATTTCTTGTAAATTATGACAAGTTTTCAGAATTTAGAATTAAAACCATATCCCATGGACTGATGACTTTATCATTCACTCTCAGATAGGGTGATTTCATATCTTGCATAATTTTACATGCTTTGGTGATTGTAAGGTCGCCCGATACATTATTTGCCTCTTCTAGGTTAAAAGTGTCTGAATTCATTCCCAAGAAGTCTTGTCCCTCTCTGAGGCAGTTAAACTCTCTGACTAATTTTTGTATGATTATTCTGTCATTGATGTAGAATGAAGTGCCTTCTAACACTAGCTTTCGAGTCTCATTATCGAACATTCGTTGTATAATCTGCCTTACTGTATCACTTTTGTGGAATGTGATTATTTTTTTTGTAGGAATTGAAGAGATTGTAGTATTAATTTTAAAAAAAGTGCCAACTTCGAGAATCTTTCTTGCAGATATTACTGAATATCCCTTGTACTGATTTGGTATTATGGAAAATGCCCTTCTGGTTTCCAACCATCTATCCACCAATTCTGAAAATTTACTCTTTGAATTCATGATTACAAGATTCTTGGCCATTACATCTCCAATCTTTGTCTTGTCAAGAAATTCTCTACTTTGATTTTTTAGAATTCCTTCTAAAACTTCAATTCCTCCTATTACGCCAACTGGCCTGTCATTACTTGTAACAACTAGCGAATCAGTTAATGTTTCAAGATGATGTGGAAGAAGCGTTGCTGCTTCTCCCAATGTATCCTCTACTCTAATACTTACTGCAGGCGTAGAAAATATTGATTCTGGTAATACTTCTTCTAATGATTTATCTTTTAAAAATAAATTCATAACGTATAATGTCCTTTCTCTTGTACGATTATGTTATTCATATAGACACTTCTAAGATTATGCTTATTTACATTGATTATGATTCTCATGATTGATTTTGTTATGTGGAACAATTTATTATGAAAGAAACTTGATCACTAGCTCTGAGAGTTTTTCTGGGTCTTCAACATATGGGGAATGTCCGCATCCTTCCATTGGGATAAATTTACAGTCATTAATAGCTGAAACAAATTGTTGCGCATATTCAAACGGTATGAGTTTATCCTCTTTTCCCCAGATCACAAGAGTAGGTGATGTGATCTTTCCTAGCTTTTCAAAAATATCAGGAGCATTTTTGAGTCCCAAAAGTGTTGATAGAAATACCATCTTTGCATTTGGCCTTGACATGTTATTGACAAACCTCTCAATTGATATTTCTGATACCTCCTTGCCTGGACCTACCATCATCTGATATGCGTTCTTTACAGCTTCCTTGGTAGGATATAGTGCAGCCATGGTATATGCATCAAGTACGGGAGTGGATTTTCTCATTATTCCTGCAGGAGAAATTAAAATAATCTTCTTTATTGTTGGAAGTTGGGTTGCTGCACATTCTACTACTACCTGACCTCCAAGTGAAGTTCCAATCATGAATGTTTTTTTAATTCCTACTGCATCCATGAACTCAAAAACAAATTTTGCAAAATATTCAGGGGTATAATCTGCAGTAGGCTTGTCACTTTGTCCGTATCCTATCATATCTGGAACATATAGGTGAAATTTTTTAGCCAAAAATGGCATTGCATTACTCCATCTTTCAGCATATCCTCCAAGCCCATGTAGTAACAGTACGTTCCGATCTGATTTACCGTCTTCCAAATATCTTATTTTATTTCTATTTATCGTAACAAATTTTTCCTCCATTCCTTTTTTTTGAGTTTTATACGCAAAATAAGGTTTTGTTGGTACTAGTTATGACTAGTTGATAAGAACTATTTATAATAATTATATAGCGATCAGTTTTTCTTGGGTAACATGGCAGATGTATATTCTAACATCTTGGCATATTCTGACAACATGAGTTTTACATAATTATCATATGTCTTCATGGCCGATAAGGTATTGGTAACAAATGTTTTCTGAAAATTGGTTGCCATGTCTATATCTAATATGGTATATTTTGTTAAAACCTTGAGATATTTGTCAAAACCCTCGATAGCCTTGTGATCTACACCCAACTTGTCCAGTAGTTCTTTTTCTGCAATATAACAGGTTCCAAAAAAGTCTCTTGCAATGTGCAAGTATTCCTCCTGGAGGTTGGCAATACTTTCAATGTATGTAGGAAGTAGACTCTCAACTTTCATTATAACCTGATTTGTATTGTCTCTCATTACATCACATACTGATAATACGGGTGTATCTTCTGCCTTGTTTTCTTGAGGTGTTGTTTTACTCATTGTCATACAGTTACTTGTCCGAGCTTATTTTTAACAATTAGCTATTTCTTTTTTGACTGATAAATGAAGTAATCTCTATATGTAGTGAAAACCATTACATTCTACCTAACCATGTCCATTCCACCAGATTTGAAAAAATCACTTGCTGATTACAAGCATACCTCACTATTCTGGACAGATCTGTTGTTTTTGATGTCAAACAAGCAACAGACTATCACAGCTACGGGTCCATTTCGAAAATTTGCCGTTACTGCCAAAAAACTGAGCACTGAGACAATTGAGATGAATGAAGATATGACAGAATTTAATTCAAGACTTGCGGCTTACTACAAACAGCTTGCTGATACCTGGAACGAGGCTCAAAAGGAATACTCTAGAAAGGTACCAGAACTTCCAAACGATATAGAAAATATGGAGGCATCAAAGCGTATCTGGATTGACATGTTTGAAAATTATTTTACAAAACTCTTTGACTCGTCTGAATTTGCCGAAAATTTCGGTAAACTTGTAACAAGTGAGCTTGAGATTGCAAAACACTGGAATAATATGACTTCGGCATTACTTGAAAGTGCAAACATGCCTACCAAAAAGGACATGGATGAAGTGTACCAAGAATTACACTCTTTGCGAAAAAGAGTTGCCAAACTTGAAAAAATAACCAACACGGAAGTAACATAAAGAATGGCTAACGAGATTAGGATAGACCCAAAGCTATTGGCAGAATTTATCACGCTAAACAAGAATATTCTTGATGCGCCAAATCTTGCCCAGTCTCTTGAAGAGATAAATCTTGAAGTGACTCCGTATGAAGTGGTTCACACTGAAGATAAAGTTCGCCTACTTCACTTCAGCCCGCTTGCTGCCAAACAAATGAAGACTCCACTTGTTATAGCTTATGCTCTAGTT
The DNA here is from genome assembly GCA_963824385.1 of uncultured Nitrososphaerota archaeon. Taxonomy (GTDB): domain Archaea; phylum Thermoproteota; class Nitrososphaeria; order Nitrososphaerales; family Nitrosopumilaceae; genus Nitrosotalea. Next base: position 259,286 of record CAWGPD010000001.1, on the reverse strand, counting down.
AACAGATTTCATATTTTTGATATTCATCCAAAAAAGAGTTGGATAAGAAATTTACTAACTAATGGAGTAGATGTTTATCTTATTGATTGGGGAACGCCTACTCAAATTAATCAACATGAAGGCTTTGATGATTATGTCAATGGTTACATGGACAACTGCATTGATTTTGTAAGAAAAGAATCTTCATCTGATAAAATCTCGCTTCAGGGATATTGTACTGGAGGAACACTTTCTACTGTATATACTTCACTTCATCCAAAGAAAATTGAAAATCTAATTCTCACAGCCCCGATAATAGATGGAAGACGAGATAGTACAGTTGTATCAAATCTTGCAAAACACATGGATGTTGACAAGTTGGTTGATACCGTGGGCAATATGCCTCCTGAGCTTATGTACTATGTCTTCTCTATTCTCAAACCGTTTGAGCAGGGCATGGAAAAATATTTGAATTTCTTTAAAAATATTCACAATAAGGAATACGTTGAGAATTTTATCCGAGTAGAAAAGTGGGTTAACGATACGCCTCCAATCCCAGGCGAACTCTACAGACAGTGGATAAAGGATGTCTATCAAGATAATCTTCTTATCAATAACAACATGTACGTGGGAGGAAAACAAGTCTCTTTGAAGAACATTGCAGTACCGCTTCTAACTCAAGTTGCTGTGGGAGATCATCTTGTATCCCCTGAATGTAGCATGCCCATTCATTATGCTGTATCTAGTGAAGATAAAACTCTAAAAATTTACCCTACTGGGCATGTCGGTATGATAGCAAGCTCATTTTCTCAGAAAAAAGTTCTTCCCGAGTTTGTCCAATGGTTATCTGAAAGATCTGAAAAAAAATAAAAAATTAAAGATTTAATCTAGTTCTTGCTGGGAGTCCATGCTGAGAACCACGATTGTAGTATATTTGCATCCATAGTTGTGAATGCTTTCAAGTTATCATTGAATGTCTTGATGTTTTGTCTTGCTGCTTCCATTGCTGTAATTACTGCCTTGTTCTGTATGGAACTTGTTTTTACTATCTCCTCAGTTGCATCATTGATTGCTTTGAGATAACTTGGTGGAAGGTTTGCATTAAGACCGCTTTTTGTTGCTGCTTCATGTTGGAATTCAATTGCTGTTTCTACTGCATTTTTGTATGATGTAGCGAATTCCTGTTGAAGGTTAGACACTGCTTGAATGTATTGTGCAACACTTTTTTCTACTTCTTCAAAATAACGATTCACGTTTTGCTTGTATACTCCATATGCTTCTTTTGTTGTATCTGCTTTGCTCATTTTTTCACCTCCGGTTGTGATTTGTTTTTGTAGATTGGAACTACTATTACCTGAACCAGATCATTTTCTCTGATTCCGATTGCTTCTCTTTCTGCTTCTGGTATGGAAATGCGTCCGTTACTTCCAACTGTTGTCTTAAAGGCTCCCCATGCTGAAAATTGTGGCAAACCCTGTGCAAGATTAAACCAATTGAACATGGATTTTGATCCTGATTCGGCAACTGTTTGCACAAATTCTGATTGTGCTTTGGTTGTAGTGTCTGCCATTTCTTTTAATGTGTCAAGTGGATTAGATTGATGATTACGGTACATCATATCGCCAAAGGTTCTCATAAAGTCCATCTGGGCTTTACCGCTTTGTTGAATCCAATCTCTAAACATTGTTGTTGGGTCTGGTTGGTTATAGTTACCATTCATAGGATATTGTAACCAACCAAAGGTATATAACCTTTTGTTATTAATCTCGTTTTAGATGACAATTACTACAATTAATCCTGCCACTGAAGAGGTGATTGCAGAATATCAAGTAATAACAGAGGCCGAGCTTAAAAATAAAGTTGCCAAATCCCGAGAGGCATTTTCAAAGTGGAAAGTTGATCCAAAGAAAAGATCAATGTTTTTGCATATTCTCTCGGCCGAACTTCGAAAAAACAAGGATGCTCTTGCAAAAACTGCTACTCAAGAAATGGGCAAGCCGCTAAAAGAATCACTTGCCGAAGTTGAAAAATGTGCATGGGCAATGGAATTTTATGGCGACAATGGTGAAACGTTTCTAAATACTGAAGTTGTCAATACTGATGCAAGAAAAAGTTTTATCGCTTTTGAACCAGTTGGAATTATTGCCAGTATAATGCCGTGGAACTTTCCATATTGGCAGGCATTAAGATTTGCAGCTCCATCGCTTATGGCTGGAAATACAATTGTTCTAAAGCCTGCAAGTGTTACTATGCAATGTGGTATAGAAATGGAAAACATGTTTAGAAATGCTGGATTTCCAGAAGGGATTTTCCAAACGTTGGTAAGCGATTCTAAAATGGCAGAAAAATTAATTGATTCTGATATTAACGCAGTAACTTTTACTGGCAGTAATGTTGTTGGGGCAAAAGTTGCACAAAGAGCTTCTGGACAAATCAAAAAATGTGTTTTGGAATTGGGCGGAAGTGATCCGTTTATAGTGTGTACTGATGCTGATGTGGAAAAAGCTTCTACTGGTGCAGTTAAAGGAAGATTCATCAATTGTGGACAAAGTTGTATCGCATCAAAGAGATTCTTTGTAGTAAAAAATCATGCAAAAGAATTCATTGAAAAATTTGTCCAAAAAACAGAAAAACTTGTTGTGGGAGATCCAATGTCTGATACAACTGACATGGGACCACTTGTAAATGCTGATGGTTTACACCGAATAGAGGAAATTGTAAAAGACGCAGTAGACAAGGGTGCCCAAATTCTTACAGGAGGCAAGAGGCTCAAAAGTAAGGGTTATTTCTATGCCCCGACTGTTCTTGATAAAATTACTCCAGACATGCTGGTAGCACATGAGGAGGCATTTGGGCCGGTAGCCCCAGTAACTGTAGTAGAAGACGAAAATGAGGCAATAAAACTAGCCAACTCCTCACAATATGGCCTTGGAGCCAGTATTTGGACACTAAATCTGGAAAAAGCAGAAAAATTATCTAGACAAATAGAATCAGGCATTGTTACTGTAAATAATGTAGTCATATCTGATCCTAGAATTCCATTTGGTGGAGTAAAACAAAGTGGTTTTGGACGTGAACTTTCAAGATATGGAATGATGGAATTTGTAAATGTAAAATCAGTAAGGTATTATGATCAACTTGTTATACATCATAGAGTAGAATAAATTTTAATTATCACATGTACCTAATCTCCAACCTCTTCTTGCAATTATTAATCTAATTTGTCACGCCGCATCATTATGGAATTGTTTCTTGTTCTATGAATGTAGGATGATAAATTAGCTTACACTACTGCATATTCCCCTTATGAAATCTTGTAGAATTGTTAAATATTTTAATTTCCAAGTTTGTCCGAAAATGAGAATTGATGCATGTCGTTACTGTGGGTATGAACTTCAATCCCTGAAGACTTGTCTTGTATGTAACAAGCCATACAAGTTTTACTGCAAGTCTTGTCGCAGGGAAAGTGACGATCAAGTACATGATCTTTGTCTTGGCAAATGAGTGATGTAATCTATTTTATACCACCCGCCATTTTCATTATAATGTATGAAGTATGTTGTAGTGTCTGCAATATTGCTTGCAGGTTTTGTAATTCTATCTTTTCTGATCTCTAGTAATAGTGAGATTACAAAATGGGACGCTTCTTCATTTCAATCTATAAACAATCCTCATGGCAAAACTTTCAGTAAAATAATGGTTGATTTTACAAAATATGGCAGAGAAGTAGTATGGATATCTGTAATTATTTTACTTGCAGTACTGGGTAAAAAAGACGGTCGAAAAACAGCAGTATTGCTTACAATAGCCTTTCTGATATTAATTCCACTAGGCACTGTGCTTAAAAATGAAATAGACAGAACCAGGCCATCTAGTGAGAATTTACTGGTACGCAGTGAATCTGACCCATCTTTTCCTTCGGGTCATGCTGTAATTGTTTCAGCAGGAGCTGCTATACTTCTCTTGAGATTTAATAAAGGAAAACAGATTGTATTTTCAATAATTCTTGGAATTGAGGCATTACTGGTATCATATTCTAGAATATACGTGGGGGTTCATTATCCACTAGATGTAGTAGGCGGCATACTTCTTGGAACTGGTATTGCATGTGCTGTAATTGCTTCAAGTAGATATCTTAGACCTGTGTTTTCTTATATTGATAACATGAAAAAATAATACAATAATCTATTTTTTCTATCTCTGATCTGGTGTAATTATAAAAAAATCTTTAACCTATAAAACTCTGATTTGATAGATTGTTAGAAACGTACTGTTAACCTTAAGTATCAAAGACCATGTGCACTATTTATGATAGACCTCGAGGTTGGGAAAACACGAAGTACAACATATGAAATTAATCCACTAATAGTAAACAGGTGGTCTCCAAGATCATTTGTAAGTGAAGAAATTAGTGATAAAGAACTATTTTCTCTTTTTGAAGCTGCACGATGGGCACCATCATCTTCTAACAGTCAGCCATGGAGATTTATCTATGCAAAGAGAAACTCAAAAAACTGGAACGTTTTTTTCAATCTTCTTGTAGATTTTAATAAACAGTGGTGTGCTGATGCTTTTGCTCTAGTTGTTATAGTTTCTAGGAAAAACTTTGAGAATAATGAAAAGCCGTCTATAACGCACCAATTTGATACAGGCGCTGCATGTGAAAATCTTGCATTACAGGCAGTTTCACAAGGACTGATCACTCATGCAATGGCAGGATTTGATTATGAAAAAGCAAGAAAGGATTTGGCAGTGCCTGATGATTATGATGTAGTTGCAATGGTTGCAATTGGAAAAAGAGGACCCAAGGAAAAACTATCGCCAGAACTACAGGTGCGTGAAATACCAAATACAAGAAAGCCATTATCAGAAATAGTGATGGAAGGCAAATTTGGACGCAAGGCAGAACTACCATGACTGAAACTGGCGTAATATCTCCTGAAGTGGCAAAATTACTTGAAGACAAAAATTTGGCATTTGTTGCCACCTTGATGAGAGATAATTCACCGCAGATAACTCCGACTTGGATTGACTTGGTTGATGGCGTAATCATTGTAAATACGGCAGAGGGGAGGGTAAAACAGCGAAACGTCTCAAGAGATCCAAGAGTTGCAATTTCTATAGTTGATCAAAAGAATCCTTACAACATGGTTACAATACGGGGTAAAGTCATAGAACAGACAACTCATGATGCTGACAAACACATAGATAAAATGGCAAAAAAATATCTGGGAGTTGACAAGTACCCGTTTGCAATGCCAAGTGAAAAGAGAATCCTCCTAAAAATTTTACCTCAAAAAATATTTCATATGCCACCTCGTTCCTAGTGATCTTTAGTCAGTGATAATCTGAAATATCTTAAAATACAAAATTGACATCTTAAATGATAATGACTGGCTTTGAAAAGGACTGCCCTGTATGCAAGAAAAAATTTACTAGCCTACTAGAGTACACACATCATATTGGTATTGACCATAAAGACATACCGCCTGAGCAAATATTGAAAATGAATACAGAACAAAAATGGACCCTTTCAGACAAGTAAAAATATTATTTTGAGGAATCTTCAAATTTTTTCAAAAGAACATCTACCTTCCTACTGATATCTTGTAGTGAGTCAAATGAATTCTCATGTTTATCATCAAAGTCTTCAAGTTTTTTTAAAATGTTGGTATGACTTTCTTCAAGATCTTTTATTCTGCCTAGGATATGATCTTGTTTTTCTGATGTGTATTTTTGTCTGTTATAAATCCACCAGCTGACTATACCTCCCACGATTGCACCTCCTACAATTCCAAGATAGGTAGAAGAGGCGTTTGTCATGTCTACACAGTTCTTGGAAAGTTCTGGCATGCATCCCCACAAGTCTAGTACAAAAGGCAACATGATACATCAAAAGACAATTCACGCTTATTTTTACATTGTCTATGAGTATCAATTAACGAGATTGTGAAATAATACTTTTTTGATAAAAAATCAAATTAGAATAAAATATACTCAAAGTCTATAAACTCAACTTTGATTATACGAGTTAATGGCACTGCCCAAAAAAACTATATTTGTAACACTTGCTGTGATTCTAATTGTTTCAACTATAGTGTTTGCTAATTTTGAGATGTCTCAGAAAGAGGCCGATGGACAACAAGTACCTGCAATACCCGTATCCCAAGAGAGAACTGTGTCTTCTACAGGTTCAGCAACTGCATCCGTATTACCAGATCTGGTCACTGTACAGTTTGGTGTTGATACTCAGGCAAAGACTGCCCAAGACTCGATCAACGAAAATTCTCAAATGACAAACGCAATAGTAAATGCGCTTGAAAACATTGGAATCAGTAAAGACGAGATTAGTACATCTGACTTTTCTATTTCCACCAGTATACAACGACTCTATTCCTGATCAAACTACTGGCATACGCCAGTCAGAACTGATAGGTTACCAAACTTCAAACACTTTGTATGTAAAAACCACCAAATTATCTATGGCTGGAAATATTACTGATACTGCCGTTAGTGCAGGGGCTAACAGAGTGGATAGCATATTTTTCTCACTCTCTCCTGAAAAAGAACAGAGCATGCAAGATGATTTGATAAACAAGGCTGTCTTGGATGCAAAATCTCGAGCAGAGACCGCAATTGATCCTCTAGGTCAGAAAATAATTGGCGTAAAAACTGTAAATCTATCGGATTTTAATACACCGCCTACGCCGATATACCCAGGTGCAATGTCTGCTATGGCTGACAGGTCTACGCCAATATTTTCATCAAACCAGCAAGTAACAACTACTGTAAATGTAATCTTCTTAATTGGAGATCAGTAGTTTCATATTTTTTAATATGATGTGATCTAAAAGTAAAATCGTCATTTGTGATTATATGCTAATAAGTCTAAAATATTTCAAAAAATATCTTATTTTAAATAATTAATTCATAATATGCTGGTAAAATAAAAAAATTATAATGTTTTATAATGTTATAATACCAAAAATTTCATATATTATCAAGACGATATGGTATAGTTGGAAACTGCCTATGTCATGATAAACTGTGAGATGGGAGCAGAGGGAGCAATTGTTGAAGGAGTAAAAGAAATTGCTTCTGTTAAGGAAGTTTCAGGGGTATTTGGCAACTATGACATTGTAGTAAAAATAGAATGCCCTAATGTTAATGAGATAAGTGAAACAATAGCAAAAAAAATCAGGCAATTGGAAAAAGTCTATTGCACTACGACATTAATGTGTGCTAACTAGATCAGTCAGATATTATATTAAAACAGGGAAAATTTGGAATTTTTAAAATTTGTGATTACACTAAACGCATTTAACTTGCAATGCTGTATCTTTATGATCATGGAAATAATGGGCAGGGGAGTTAGACAAATAATTCAAGAGATGCCATGCTATTTTCACATATTTGGAACATTTGCAGGATACAAATTATTTCACCGAAAAAGCCCGCTGTATGGGTCTGCTGATATAATCAATGTATGTAACTTGCACTGTACTCACTGTTATTGGTGGCTAAACAGAAAAGAAAATGAGGATCTAACACTTCAACAATGGCAAAAAGTAATTGATGAGAAATTTAAGAAAAATCATGTCTTTATCATTACTCTAGTAGGGGGTGAACCCGCTCTAAGGCCTGATGTTATTGATTTGTTTGTAAAGCAGTTTCCAAAAAGAATCTGTATCGTATCTAACGGGACTATACCGCTGAAAAAAATTGAAAATCTATACTTTTACTGGATATCAATAGATGGTACAAACGAGACTCATGACAAAATTCGTGGAGCCGGATCTTGGGATAAGACAAGAAAGAATGTTCTAGATTATGTAAACAATAATGGAGAAAAGGCATGGAAAGACATATGGATTACAATGACAATTAATTCTCAAAACTACAAGACAGTAAAAGATGTCATGAACGAATGGCATGAATATTCCAACAAGATTGGATTTCAGTTTCATACTCCTTTTATGAAAGATGACCCTCTCTGGCTCCCATTTGGTCCTCAAAGAACACAAGTAGTTGATGATATTATTGCAATGAGAGACCAGTTTGATGATGATTATATCATAAATCCTGATAGTCAGCTAGAGTTGATGAAAAAGAATTGGGGCGGAAAGGGAACTGTTCCTGTTGACTGCCCCACATGGGCAATAATATCAGTTGATCACATGGGTAGGGAGAAACGACCCTGCTGTATTGGAAGTGCGGACAACTCGTCTATGAAGCCAATATGTGAGCAATGTGGCCTTGGATGTTATTCCGTACTTGTAGGATATGGCATGAAGGGCTAGGTAATCGACAATTCTTTGGCATTGTACTTGAATGAAATTTCCATCCTGTATGATTTGGAAAAAATTGACATGTTAAATTTTAGTAATATTCTGATCCGAGTTACTAGATTTTCTTCTATCTGTGAAAAATATGATTGCCCCAATAAACAAAACTATGATTCCAAGTTGGCTGGCAAATGATAACTGGTTACTTAGAGTAACCATGTGATAATTTGTATCTTTTATTGTACTTGAATTGGCAGGATTGATTGTTGGAATTGCATCAATTACCATTTGTGAAAGAAAATGACCACCTATGAGCATGCATGCTCCTGAAATTACAATTAGGATTCCGCGTTTCATTTTTTCCCTAGTCTTGGAAGTACTAGGATGATTGAAAATGTGATTGCAGTTATTAACAATAGCCCTGCGGGAAATTCTGGAACTATTGTGGGGACTGAAACAATTCCTGAGAATTCTGAATCTGCAAAACTATTATCGTTTAAATTCTCAAATGCAATTGTAATTGGACCCGTATAATTAGACGGGAATGGAACATTGATTATATTCATGGTGCCATTGCTATTAGTAGTATCACTCTTGTGAAATATCACTCCATTCTTTCCAGCAATTATGGAAAAATCATAGTCTAAGGGGTCGACTGTTTTATTTACCAAATAAGGATCTAGAACTTGGAAACTAAATCTGGTTGTTGAACCTGGGAGAATTTTTGGGGGGTCCCAGCTAAGACTCACCTTGTATTGTGCATTTCTTGTATATTGTATGATTGGAAAACTGATAGTGTTGCTGGGAGAAATAGAGTAATCCATCTCTTGCTTTGTACTGTTCTGCTCTTTTACAATGTTTGCCACATCAGTTTTGTATAAAATTAGGTGTACTATTCGCTCATCTGATGAATAATCATCTATGCTGATTTCTTTGTCAGGTATCTTTACTCCATTAATGGATACATCATATTTTGTAACTATAAAATCACTAAATGTTCTTGGTATCTTTAATTCCTGGTGCACAACTGATACTTGTTTTACATTATCAGGATCCCAGTTAAACGGCATTACAAAACTTATAGTCTTGGTATCTGTATTGTATTGAAAATCACTGATTTTATCATAATAAGCAATTAGTGTAACGTTCTGATTTCCATAGTCTTTATCATAGACTTGATAATTGTCTGTTTCTGGAAGTGATACTCCGGCATCAAATGACTTGCTTACTTGGTAATCATATGATCCCATTGTGAGAACTTCGATTTTGAATTTGTACAATCCTGCGGTGGAAAATGCAGGTCCTTTGATGTTATATTCTCCACTATGCCCCAACAGACCTGGAAATATTCCACCTTGTTCATCAATTGAAGTGCTGTTTGTTGTTGTGTCTGGAATCAAATCAAGTAGGAAATTTCCACTATCGCTCATAAACACATGACCAACTACAGCTTTATTGTCCTTGAAGACTGAAACTGCGATTGTTGCATCTGGAATTGGCTGCTGATCAGTGACATCCATCAATACAAAATTTATCTGTGTTCCAGACTGATAGTCGTTTATCAAAAATGGCGATGTGTTGATTGATAATGTGACATTTTTGTTACCAATCATGGACGGCGGTAATGTTTCACTTGCTAATCCGTCTCCATGGGCTGACAAGAACATGACGCTAGGAAATAGAATTAATGCAATAGTAAACAGGACTAGAATCTTGTTCATATTTGATTGAGTTTTATCCTTTGACTCTAAATAAATAGTGAGTAGTTTCTCATTTACTCGTATCTAGTATTATGGTACAATTATTGCATAATACGTGACTGCATGGTAAATTGTGAGTTGTAATTCCTAAAGGTTTGCAAACGTGTCTGCAAAGTTGTATGCAGTTCTTTCAAGAAGAATTGGATTGTATTTTTCAATTATCTCACGAACCATGTCTGTATTTTTTAAAAAGTAGACTTTCTTTAATCCCACGATCTTAATTTCCACTATGTTATCATCAACAAGTCTTCCAAGGAATGTAGAAACAGTCGAAGGTGATTTTCTGACTTTCGAAACTATCTCATTAAATGCAAGTGATTTACCATCAAGCAAAGATAATAAAATATATCTTTGAGTGTCTCGCCTAAGACTTGTTATAAGATTTGATTCTTCATCTGTAACGCAAAGGGGATAAAATCGGGTCTCTCCTGACTTTCTATCTATCTTTACACTACCACTCTCTTCTAATTTTCTTACGTGATAACTTAGAACTCCATTTTTCAGTCCGGACTCTCTCATAATCTCTCGAAACTTTATCCCTGGATTTTTCTCTACAATGTTTATGATCTCTATACTTCTATCCATTCTAATCTCTCCTAAACACACTCAATGCAAACATCCCCAATGTGCATAATTCAAGAATATGTCCTACCTCATCTGCTGAGACGGACCCGAAATAATAAGTATACTGCCATGCTGCATCGATGACTGAGAATACCTCTGCAACTGCAAATAAGCCAAATGCTATCATTGTAAACATTAGCCTTTTTGTTTTAATTCTTGCATATGCTACTGAAGAAACTATGGTAAGAAAACTGGCTATTGCAACTCCGCTTAAGTGGAGTAGTATGTGGAAGACTTGAAATTCGTGAAATACATGAGGAAGTATTACTGGTACTGCAAAAATTGCGATTACAGAAAAAATGATTATGGTAAAAAGCTTTGGCCTATTTTCCAATAGATGGCTTTCTTTCTGCATAGTAAATTTACGCTTTTTAGAAATTTAAACGAACTGGTACAACTATAGAATGGCTCATTCATGGTATGAAGCAAAGTATCTTCATACATGGTATATTCGACTAATGTACCAATTTCTTTATCTTGTAAAATGACGTGGTATTGATACTGCATAATGATTTGACTTCATTCTGCTCTGCTCTTTGCTGTATGGAGAGTGCGCCCATGCAGTAAAGATCTGAGTTGACATATTTCTCCTAAAATTATGATATGAAGTTTCACGTATCAATAAAATGGATTTTGGGATCATTTTATTTCTAACCTCTGTCTCATTGGTTTGTACCTGTTCAATAATAGGGAATTACTAATTACCGTTATGGAGCTTGTTGCCATTGCGCCAGCTGCAAGAAACGGCAAGATCATGTACACATGAGGGCCAAATATTGGAACAAGTGCGCCAGCTGCAACTGGAATTAATGCCGAGTTGTAAACAAATGACAGTACAAGATTTTGTTTAATCTTGGCAACAGTTTTCTTGCTTAGCTCTATTGCTGTTACAACATCTCTTAAATCATCTTTGACAAGTATAATCCCTCCAGTCTCCTTTGCAATATCTGTTCCACTTCCAAATGCTATTCCTAAATCAGCTGCTGCAAGTGCGGGGGCGTCATTGATTCCATCTCCCACCATTGCTACAGTCTTTCCTTCTTGCTTTATTTTTGCTATGACGTTCTCTTTTTCTTGAGGTGATACTTCTGCGAAAACTCGGTCTATTCCAAGTTTACTTGCTATTGCATTGGCAATCTTTGTGTTGTCTCCTGTAAGCATTGCTACTTGAATTCCATTCTTTTTGAGCCTCTGTATGGCTTCTAGTGCGTTGTCACTGATCGTATCCATCATTGCAATTATTCCTGATAATTTTTTGTCAATACATATGATGATTGTAGTCTTTCCGCCTTCTTCAAATTCCTGAATCTTCTTCTCCATTTTTTCATCAATTGTAATGCCGTTATTTGTTATGAATTTTCTATTTCCTATCAATATCTGATGATCTCCGTACTGGGCTTCAACTCCACTACCTGTGATGGATTTAAACGAATCTGGATCTGAAACTACGAGATTTGTTTTTTTTGCATGTCTTACTATAGCTCTTGCAAGGGGATGCTCTGAATTTTTCTCTGAAATTGCGGCAAGGCGTAATATCTCATCGCTGTTCATCTCGTTTATAGTCACAACATCAGTAACAGAAGGAATTCCCTTGGTTAAAGTCCCGGTTTTGTCGAATATTATAATCTGAACCTTTCTTGCATTTTCAAGATTTTCACCACCCTTTATCAGGATGCCGTTTTCTGCAGCCTTGCCTGCTCCTACCATTAGAGCTGCAGGTGTTGCAATTCCAAGCGCACATGGACAAGAAATTATTATTACTGAAACAAATGCAAGAATTGAGAAAGTAAGGCCAATTCCACCTACAAAGAACCACCCCAGTGCAGAAATTATTGCTATTGTAATTATAAGTGGTACAAAATATGATGATATTTTATCAGCAAGCTTTTGTATCGGAACCCTGCTTGATTTTGCATCCTCGACAAGCTTTACTATTTGCGATAAGACAGATTCGTCTCCTACCTTGGTTGCTTTGAATTTGAATGCGCCTTCTTTGTTGATGGTGCTTCCAATGACATCATCTCCAACTTCTTTTTCTACTGGGATACTCTCACCTGTTATCGCAGATTGATCTATTGACGATCTTCCTTCAATTATTGTTCCATCTACAGGTATTCTTTCCCCTGGACGAACTATGATTATATCGTCTGGTTGTACTTGCTCAACTGGTACCTCTACCTCTTGATTATTTTTTATGGCATGAGCAAATCTTGGTTTAAGATCCAGTAGTTTTTTTACAGCCTTTGATGCTCTTGTCTTGGTCTTACTCTCAAGTAATCTTCCAATTAACAAAAGCGTGATTATGACTGAAGATGTTTCAAAGTATACATCTGCCATTGGTACTACATTGTGCACAAAAGTTATGACAGTGCTGTATCCCCACGCGGTGGATGTTCCTAATGCGATTAGGACATCCATGTTAGTCATCTTGTGCTTGAATGCATCATATGTACCCTGATAGAATCTCCAACCGAGCCAGAACTGGACTGGTGTTGCTAATGCAAAAAGTACGTAGGGGTTTAATTGGTGAGGTATAATTGCGATATATGTTAGCAAAACTGTGGGAATTGTTAAAATGATAGCCAGTACGACATGACTCTTTAGTTTTTTGAGTTCTTTTTCTGGCATGGCGAATTCGTCTAGGCAGCTTTTGCAGCAAAAATAATACCTTCTTCCATCTGTTTCAAAATTTAATGACTCATTTTTTTCCTCTACAAACATTCCACATATGGGGTCTCGCGCCATTCTAGCTCACTCTAAAAAAGAAGAATATTTTAACCTCATTACTTGGCTTGCTGTGAACACGTGTTGCTTGATTAACATCTGCAATCTTTGCAGGTGCAACTACTGCCGCAGTCGCATTTGCCAGTTTTTTGACAACTACAAGTAGTTTCATGTTTAGCTCCACAATTACAATGTGTCATATTGTTTATTGTTTAAATCCATAGATATGCATGTCCTTGATTCTCAATTTTGGTAATTCATTCGTGGATTGTACCACTGATTTTAATTTCTAAAAGAAATAAACGAGTGTTACGAATGGCCTCTATGTTAAAGAAAAACTTGGCCTGTGTTTGGTTTGGTCTTTTTTCGATCATTTTCGTAGGTATTGTATTTGTATTAGTTTCTCAACTTCATACAGTAAATGCTGAACAATACTATTCTGCATACTCGATTAAAATGATATCAAGTGAGACAATGGCTGGTATGTCCAACATGTCTGGTATGCATGGAATGGCTGGTATGTCCAACATGTCTGGTATGCATGGAATGGCTGGTATGTCCAACATGTCTGGTATGCGCGAAATGTCTGACAGGTTGGGAATATCTTCAAATGAAAAAATACCCATTTTTTTGGAATGGATGACTATGCTCACAGCATGTCTGGTAGGAATTCCATTTGCATGGGTTATAATTAGTCAAAGGAGAAAATAACACTCCGATTCGAACTAGTACTCATATGACTACAATGTCCTCCTCGTCATTATTGATTGGAACTCATACACTTTCTGCAAAATATTCTGGAGATACTAACTTTGACACAAAAGTACAATGACATTGATGTTTGATATTACTCCTCATTTAGTAAAATTCCTGGGATGGTACCATTTTTTAAAACTGGAATATCTACATCATGTAGTTTTTTCTTGACTTACAAATGTTATATCGTTGAATCGCATGTGCTATATTTATTCATCATTTTTCACTTAGGACAATCACATGTAGCGTCAGATATCGCTTTGTTTGATTGCTTATTGTATTGATTGGTTCCACACATACATCTGGCAGACTGGAATGAATAAAAGACAGTTGTTACAGCTGTCAATACTCCTGATAGAATTAGGAGTACTATGGACCAATTGACTCCCATGATTAACATTGACATTACCATTGTAAGCATTGCAACTGACATCACAAGCATCATTATGTTATCAGCAAGGCTGTGGTGACCCATCTCACCTCTTCTTCGCATAACTTGTATAAAAATATCATAGGAGGATATCGTATTTGAATTTGAACTATGAAGTAAATCTTCATTGTACAACAAATGTGTATTTATTGCAAATGTTATTGCAGCATATGATTGAGATGTCTCTCTCTAGTCAAATAAGAAACAACATCGTGATGGATGATGACCCTCAATGTTATTCTTTAACAAATTGCTTTGGATTTTTTTCAAAAGTTGTTTTGCAATGGGCACAACAAAAGAGAAAGTCTTTTCCATTGTATTTTGTCATGTGTTTCTTTTCGGTTACTTCCATTCCACATACAAGATTTTTCATTACCATCACATTATTTTTTTCCTTATTATTATGTATGATGTACAAAAAATATGCCACAATCAAGACAAGTGGATTGGGATTAATCCAAGGATTGTGGATATGGGTGTAAATGCTGTACCAAGATTGAGGCTAAAATTTGTAATATTCGAAGATTGTACCATTACATTTTAATATTATTTTGAATATACTGTCATAGTTTGGCAAAGAAAATTGTTGTATCGTTAATGGTAATTGGACTTGTGGGAATGATGTTTGTTCATCCTGTATTTGCTCATAATTTTGTAAAAAATTCCGATGCAGATCTTATTGCAAAAATCCAAGAATTCAAGGTAGAATCAACTCTTATTGCTAATAGTATTTCTGACAGTAAAACTGCCAACTGGCATATTTCAAAAAGTCAAGAATATTGGGGGATAAATGAAATGAATACACTTACTCAACAAAACGCAACTTTGGCTAATAGTCTTTCATCGGCAATTAATAATTTGTATTCCATGTCTGGCAGTGCTAACCCTGACCTCACTATTGCATCACAAAATTCAGTTGTACTGAATCAACTTTTGGATCAAGTCGAAGCTTCAGAAATTTCAAGTTCTGTGCAAAATAATGCAACTATACAATCTCTTGCAACACTTGATGTCCTAAATCAAGTACTAATAGATTATGCTGATGCAATTGGCTCAAAAGAAGATCTCACTAATATGGCAAATATGAATATGAATAACATGAGTATGGGAAGTTCTGGTAGCATGTCTGGAATGAGTGGTATGTCAGGAATGAAAGGTATGTCAGGAATGAACATGGGAAGTTCTGGTAGTATGACAGGAACTCAGATGACGATTGTTGATGCTCCAGCATATCAAAGTTCTCAACAACTCGAAATTGCAGCTCAATCCATGTTTGAAAACGTAAAATCGATGGCTCCGCCAAGTGCATCTCCTTATCTTGTCAAGATTGAAACTGCTTTTGGCCAATTACAGCAAGATATCAACACAAAACAATCCGGAGATGATGTAATGATGATAGTGCATGAGCAGATACATCCTAATTTTATATCTGGATTAAATATTCCATTAATATCAAATACGTCTGCAGTACCAGAGTTTCCAATGCCTCTCCTGCTTGTGATACTTTCATTTGTTTCTGTAATTGTTATTGCAAGATCTCTGCCCAAGTTCAGATAGCAGAGTCTTTAGATTAATTTTTAAAAAATTGTTTAAAGAACTTTGTACAAAAAATTATACTTGACAAATTCTTTAATTAAAAATTTATTCTAATAGTTTTTCTTTACCTGTTTTATACTGCCCCTGAGATCCATCACACTCTTGGTATAGAAAAAGGCCACACCTACTAGCCCTGCTACAATTGCAGGACCTGCCACGTCTGCATATCCTACTCCTAATTGCAACCCTAACGTTGTACTTGTTTCGGTATTTTCAACAAATCCTGGCTTTAGACTAGTGGTGATTATTCCAAGTGCATTTGCACGTTGCTCTGCTATTATCATGTCACCTTGCGAGTCAGCTGTTATCCATTGCGTAAATGATGATGGAGTTGGTATGTTAAATTCGGCATACTTGCCAGTTCTTGTATCTATAACTGCTACTTTGTTTAGAGTGTGCTGTGCCAACCATAGATCATGATTTGGATCAAATGCCATGCCAAACGGTAAGCCTTGAGGGTCTGTGTTGTATTTTTTAAAACTCTTGAGCAACGGATCAAAAGATGATACTGCCTTGCCGTCATGTTCTGAAACAAAGACCTGGTTAGTTACTGAATCAAATAATATTGTAGTAGGACTTGCAAGTGTGCTGTTAAATGGAGTGTACTCTGTAATCTTGTAGTTTTGTGCAGGATCTATGTTTGCAATCTTTCCAGAGCCACTCTCTGCTACCCATGCCTGACCTGTTGACTGGTCAATTGAGATACCAAGTGGCACAGAATTATCTGGCAACTTTATCGACTGGAATGTCTTTGTTTTTGTATCTAGTTTTAGAACCTCGCTAGTACTTGATACCGTTAACCAGATATTATCTGAGTTGTCTACAACAATTCCTGATACTGTACCATTTCCTGGAATGTGATATTTCTTATCCGTCTTGTCATCTGGCATGTATTGTCCAACAATCTTTGTTATGGGATCAATATACCATACGTTGTTCTCAAAGTCCATTGCAGTTCCAGTGATGATATTGGTTCCATTAATTTTGTGCTCTGTATATTGTTTAGAGCCTAGATTAAACTCCCATATTCTTCCACTGTTAATTTCAGAGTCTCCAACCCATATTGCATTTCTGATGACATCAAAAGTTGGATATAGCGGCAAGGCCTTGCTGTCTGGCAATTTGAATTCAGTTATGTTGGCTTGAAGCTGATTCAAATTTGGTTTTACATATAGGTCATTAAAGTTTGTAACAACGTTTAGTGCGCCAGTTGTTGTTGTTAATCCTTCTACTTGTGCTTCCCAGTGTCCCGGTATTGCAAGAGCTGCAGTGTTGACAGAAAATACTCCCTGAGATATCTTTACTGCATCATTGACTGCAATTGGGCCAATTCCCTTGTCTACTTGGTTTAGTGTAATCTTTGTAGAGTTGATATCAATTGGATTATTTTTTGAATCCACAAATGATATTGTAATATTATTTTGTCCTGCAAAGAACGGGTCTGCAGTTAGTATGATATTTCCATTATCTGTAAAACTTGTCTCGGTAAACTTGTTTTGAACTAGGCTCTCCAGTGGGGTAAATGCAAAGACATGCGGAATCTGCTGTTGCTGTTGTACTAATTCATCTTGGAATTGAATAGCTGGAAGTCCAGAATCTGCCAATACTGCAATTGATGCAATCAAAGCCAGCCCTATCATTGCCTCGATCTTTATGCTCTTGTTAAACTTGGCAAGAACTGAACTTCCTGTACTTCTAGCCTCGTAATCCTTGGGCATTGTGGAACCTTTCGTAATCTGTGATGATATTACTGCTTTGAGCGCATTTCTGTAAATTACATTCTGATTAAAAGCCCCGATTCCTATCATTGCGGCAGCCAGTGAGAGTTTGATGATGAGAATCTCACCGTATATTGATGCTAGAGTCAATGAAAGATTGTTCTCAAGTACATAGAGCAGAAACGGCCCTGTGATAACTACTAACCCTAAAAGTGCAACAACTATTGTAGAAAATTGGGGTATGATTAATGACAAAACTGACATGCTGCTTTTTTCGTCTTGTACTTTTTTTAATTGCGGAACTGCAATAAATGCCAAGTAAATGACACTTCCAATCCATAATGATGCTACCACATTGTGTACAAAATCAAGTATCGCAGCAGCTAACTTACCGCTTGCCGCACCATGGCTTATCAAAGTAGTAGTGGTAAGTACTGCAATTCCTAATGCAAATAAAATAATTATCTGACCTTTTGATAAATTTGTGTTTGATTTTTTTTGTTTAAGGTATAACGATAAAGCAATTCCAAACAATGCTAATGATAGTACCATTCTTACAATCCATAAATTTCCAAATGTAGTGCCCATTGCTTCTAGTATGCCGGAATTTATTGACGAAGCTTCAGATGCAATCATTGCTACATCTCCTATCAGAATTATAATGGAACCAATCAGTACAATCTTGGTTGTGCTCATGTCGATCTTTGAGCGCATTAATTTTGTTGCATCATTTAATGCAGGAATTCTAGAAACTGGTCTCCATAACCAAAATGTTGAGAAGACAGCTCCCACGACAATTATCTGTCCTAAAAGTGTCGGGTATCTTGCAATGCTATCTGGAATGGATACGATATCTGCAAAACTAATGTTTGTTTTTGCATTCAAAAGACTTGCAGGTATTGGCTGTCCTATTGCAAAGACAAATGCATTTGTAGTTGTATGACCGTCTGTCGCATCAAGTACTTTGGTGTAAACTGTGTAAATGCCATTTGGAGTATCAGGTGGAAGGGTGACTGCAGTCTTTGTATGCTCGTCATTTAAAAAATGCCAATCATTATTTTGTATTGCCTTGCCGTTTGAATCCAATACCTTGATCTGACTATATCGCATGTCGATTGGGTCGACAA
The DNA here is from genome assembly GCA_963824385.1 of uncultured Nitrososphaerota archaeon. GTDB lineage: Archaea > Thermoproteota > Nitrososphaeria > Nitrososphaerales > Nitrosopumilaceae > Nitrosotalea. The sequence goes on along the minus strand of CAWGPD010000001.1, from coordinate 240,287 downwards.
ACTCTATCTCAATCTGTGCTGGAACTGTATTTACTGATGTAGCAGGTGCGGGGTTGCTGTCTATGACAAATGCGTGTTCATATGATTTTGGAATGCCTGAAATTATTGCCAAAATAAACAATGAGACAAATACTGAAAAAATTATTTTATTTGAAGGCTTTGACGACATGCTACTTTTAAAACTCATAATACAACATTCTACTCCTTGGTATGCATTTAAAATTTAATATCCTATTGGTACAAACGCAAAACAGAATTTTGCGGTATTCTGGGGTTGTACCATAATCTATATATTCAAATATTCGGCATATTTACTAATTATGAAAATGAACACCAAAAAAATTATCATTCCAGTCTTACTTGCGATAGTTGCAGTTATTGTTGCACCATATGCTATTCATCCAGCAGAGGCGCACATCTTGAAGAACTTTGCACCAAATGTTTCAGTAAAAATCGGCTGGGAGAATGAACCTCCGCTTGTTGGTGATACAAATCAGATTGATGTTTATCTTTACAACGGCACTGATGACTCTGCTCCTCCAATTGCAGGTAACGGTCTTGATAACATGACCATAACCGTACAATATGGTGGTCAGACCAAGGTACTCAGTTTTGATGCAAGTGATGATACACCTGGATTGTATAGTGCAGCTGTAATTCCAACACAACTTGGAACATACAATACCATAATCAAAGGAACCATAGATGGAGTGACCATTCCCTCTACCATTTATCCAATGCAAGAAGTTGAAGCCAAGGACAAGTATAACTTTCCTTGATAATGGAGACAAGTGGACATGAATAGAAAAATAATAATCCCAGCTATACTTGCTTTGGTTGTAGTTATTGTTGGTCCGTATGCTATTCATCCAGCAGAGGCACATATCCTAAAGAACTTTTCACCAAATTTATCGGTAAAAATAGGCTGGTTAAATGAACCGCCGTTTGTTGGAGACTTGAATGAGGTTGACGTCTACGTGTATAACGGAACTACTGACCAAGCAGCACCCATTGTTGGTAATGCACTAAACAACATGACTGTCACTATACAATATGGTGGTCAGACAAAGACTCTAGACTTTGAGGCAAGTGATGACACTCCAGGACTGTATGTCTCTGCCCTGATACCCTCACAAGCTGGAACCTATAATGTTATAATTCAGGGTACAATAAACGGAACAGCCGTTCCATCTACTACATATCCAATGCAAGAAGTTGAAGCCAAGGACAGTTATTATTTTCCACCAATGTCTGGTAGCATGAATGCCATGAACATGACTAGTACAAATTCGATGAACATGTCTGGCAACATGAATCTAGCATGTCAAACAATGCAGTACCAGAATTTGGTCCTATTGCATCACTAGTTCTTGTAATTGCTATAGTAAGTGTAATTGCAGTGACTGCAAAGACTAGGGGTTTTCTTAACTTTTAGGATTTTATTTTGATCTTGTACCAAAACATATTTAAGAAAATTGGCGTTTTTTGATAACACATGAAAATTATAATTTTAACTTTTGTTCTTGCATTGTGTTTTGTTGGAATGTCTAATTTGATTCATCATGCATCTGCACAGACATCACAAAATGTTATAGACCAACTGACTGGCGAAATCAACGATGCAAAAAATACTGCCAATAGTGCTGCCCAGAGTTATTCACATGTGGCACAATCTTTCCAGGACGTAAAGAATAGTATTGATACACTATACATGATAAGCATGACTGGAATTGGTATTGGCATTGCAGGTATTGTAATTGCAGTTATTGCAATTACACGAAACAAGCAACAAAACTAGCCTTTTTATATTATCAAAAATGATATTCTTCAATGTTTATAATAGACTAAAACTTGACTTTAGTTTATGGTAAAAAGTTATTCTAGCATACTTGTTCCACTGGATGGATTCAGAGTATTCTAAAAGAGCACTAGACGAAGCAATCGAGATCTCCAAAAGACTTGATTCTGAGATTGAACTCTTAGCAGTCTGTGAGTGCATCTACGGCACGACCTGCGGGGGTAGTTCTCTCAGGTGCAATCAAAGGCAAGAGTGCATCCAAGGCAATTGATGAATTTGCAAAAAAGGCAGTAAGCGAAGCCCATGGATTTATGCAAGATTGTGAGGCATATTGCCAAAATAAGGGCGTAAAGGCAAGCTACAAAGTAGTATCAGACAATCCTGCTAAAGCCATACTTGATCATGCCAAGAACAAACAAAAATGGTCTCATAATTATGGGCAGCCAGGGACTGCGAGGCATAAATAAAATAAAAATTCTTGGAAGTGTCAGCCGTCATGTACTGGAGAATTCTCCTTGCCCTGTTGTGATAGTCCACTAATCTGGACTTGAACACTAATTTTTTGTAAAATAAAAAAAGACGAGAACCACATGGCTCGATATGGTCTGGCGTGGTTTTGTCGTCCTTATCTTAAATGATGCATATGACGTAATAAGGAAAATGGTATAATCGAGAAATGTACCATGTTACAAAAATAAAAATTAATATCTTGAAACAATGGGAAATAATTTTTTGTTCTCCGATATTTAAAAAAATATACTGGAATGTCATTTATGAATAGCAATTTACTCGATGGCAAATATGGCTATGACATTCCAGTTATTGGAAGATAATATGTTGTGAGATAAAACAAGTCTGGTACAATTACCGAATGTACCAACGATGTTATTAAAATTAAAACCACATTATGTTTATGGAAGACAAACAACCTACTATGCCTAAAGAAAAACCCAAAAGAAAATGGTTTTCGTTTCTAAAAAGAGACAAAAATTAATTCTATTCTGGAAATTATTTTTTATTATTTTAGTTTAATGTATATTTTGACTGTGTAACTCTATTATTCTATTTGAAAATTTATGGTACAATAGATGAATGTACCAATCTCTTTATTATTTGAACAAGTATGATTATGTCTAAACATAGTGTATCGTTGTTCATCATAACGATGACTCTGGCAGATATGACTAGCATCCTCTGCCAGGGTTTAACTAAAAATACAATAGTGGTATATTTTTTGACCATTGAATGGATGATACTAAAATGCTGGTTCCAAATTGGGTATATTTTCTTTTAAAAAGGGATGATTTCATACTCTAGTCTGTATTATCCACTGTGCTATGCTTGTAAAGTAAGTGTCGTCAGTTTGACCAATACTCCACCATTTTACAATGTCTTTAACCCATGAAGGAATCTCTTGTATCATCGATGAAGAAGGTATGGTATTATGAATTGAAATTACTCCCTGCCATGGGAGATATTTTATACAGTCCTCAAATTCCAAATCAGTAATCTTTTCTTGCAACCACAAATCTGTCACATTTTTTATCCATGATGGAACATGTGATTGAATTTGTAATCTAAGACTGGATGAATTCTGTACGTCCACCGTACTAATTTCTTTAAATCCATTTTTTCCATATATGTCCCGAACTTGGCTTGCATCAAGTGGAGTAACTTTGGCATACTCCATGTATCCCTCTTGTCCTGAGACCATTATAGACGGAACAGATTGAGTTCCTGCAAACCACCTGTCCACCTCGTCTTGCGAGTTTGCAATGAAATGTCCAAGCCCCATGGAATGGCCCATCTCGTGCTGGATTGCTTTCAAAAGACTTGAATGACTCTCAATCTCTTGCTGGGAACGACATATGGAATCATAGACGGTGCCATTTTTTTCATATTCACACTGCTTGCCGTATATTGGCATAAGATATGGGATGAGAATAAGAGAAGTCCCTATATCTGGATTGAGAATTGATTTTCCATTAAATATTTGACCGCAGGGAAAATACACTCCATTAAACACCTGACCACAATAGTCAAGCTCCTGACTTTCATATACGATGGCAATGTTGCATGCAGGGTCTAGATTTGTCTTATCACCTGGAGGAATTATTATCTCATCTATATCCCATGTGGAATTTTTTTCAGCATCACTGTTTAGAAGAGTTGTCCAATTTTTTACAGCTTGATGAGTTGTAGTGATTACAGTCTGTGCAAGATTTGGAAATCTTGTATCATTTGGCTCTATTTCACATATGACAGGATTTGATTTTAATTTAAAGTCCTCCGTTTGAAAACCAGGTGGAGTATATGGGCAGTATGGGCTATCGCATGGGTATACTGCAAACACTTGGGAGATACTCAGCACCTGTATTGCCAAAACTCCTACCAGAATTAATCCAAGATATTTTTTCAAACAATCTTAGACTCTATCTGGTAAATTAAACGTCTTTCGAAGACTTGTCCTTGCAAATGTCAGACAAATTAATTGATTGTGCCGATAACACAGTAACTTTTACTGGCAGCAATGCAAAAAATCATTCTACTTTTGTACCATAATGTTTAAAATAAAAAGTATCAACAAGAGATTTAATGAATTTTCAACAACGAAAATCGACGACTGCAATTGTGGCAATTGCAGTAATAGTCGGATTGGGAATGGCAGGTTCTGGTCAGACAATGACCTCTGCATATGGCTTTCAAGCACCATATATCGCAGCACCAACACCATTTAATCCACCGACTACGACAGCACCGCCACCAAGTTATTTCACAACTGGTCTAAATGGAAATCCTCACATGTGTATGATGACAACTCTACCATCAGACTCACCAACAAGAGGTCCTGGAGACACATTCATCTACGACATGGCATCATATCCAAACAACCCGCCATCCTCTGTACTGCAAGCTTCATCATTTACAGGATGGTGTGCCCAGCAGAATACCACTGATGGAGATGGATGTAGGCATAGTTAACATGAACTATCCAAACATGATGGGATTGGATGTAAATCATCCATGTTGGGTGCAAAATGGAATAGGATACTATGGCGACTGTGATGTTGCACCAGTAAGAGGTTACACACAAGGTAACTACACTGATGGATGGAACGTCCCATCAGCAGGACTATCGTCTCTACCTGGAAATGGTGGAGTCCCAACTGAAGAATGGTTCCATCTTGCAGGAGTAATCCCTAAAGCCTGGCACATTCTTGGACTTGGCAGATACCACACCTTGGTACACTACCCATGGACACATGGCAATGGTATTACCGTGTGAATCAGATGGAACTCCAGACCTTAGACTCTATCAAGGAATCATAGACGGAGGAGTCTTTACAATGGAGGCATCAACAATGCAGTATCTAAATCACATATCAAGTCCCAAAACACTTGGCATGTGCGTATACCACTTTGACATTGGTTTGAAAACAGATGCAGACGCTCCTTACATGGGAGATAATAATGGTCATCCTGCACAAACAACAGAGTCGGCAAATCCTTATGGAGTAACTGACTTTGCTCTTGTCAACACAAGTGCTCACGACTGTAGATCTTAGTAAAAACAACGAAAGATACACATCAACGTTCTCTATTGCCACTGGATTTATGAACGTAATTGGGTAAAAACTATTTTTTTACCATAACCAATTCTTTTTTATTTTTCAACAAGTACCATTGAAATTAGTACCAGTATGTTTGTAGACTTTATTTCCTAAATTAAACATCTTTCGCAGATTTCTCCTTGCAAATATAATTACACAAGTATGGTATATTCCATGAAATTGGAATTGGAATTTATTTTCGATAGTTGTACCACAGGTCTTAAATTACCTTGATTATGTTGAACGTATTATGCAAATAAATCCAAAAATCGCTTTATTTTTTATCACTGCAATGTTGGTTCTATTCCCAATGGGGCAAGTAACAAAGGTTTTTGGTGATGAGCAAAATGCAAATCTAAACTCAAACGATAATACTTCTGTAACGCCATCCACAAAACTTTGCAACATAAAAGTGCAACCAGATGCTGATTTGAGTAACTGTCATTGGGATAACCTCAGTATTCATAATGCTAATATGTATGGCGCTAATATGTCCGGAAGTATTTTTGTAAACGCAGATTTGTTTGGCGTCAATCTTCAAAATGCAGATCTCCAAAATGTAGACTTGAAGGGTGTAAACCTTTCAGGTGTAAACCTTTCAGGTGCAAACCTTCATGGCGCTGACCTAAGATATGCAGTTATTTGGTCCACAAATTTTAATGGAGCAGATCTTAGAGATGCCAAGTTTACTGGTTCTACATTTCCATGGTCTACCTTTCAAGACGCAAACATGGAGAGTGCAACATTCACACAAGCCCAATTCAATGGTGCTGATTTTACAGCTGCAAATATGCAAGGTGTAGATCTTTCATATTGTATATGTCAGACTGCTGATTTTTCATATGCTAATCTAAGATATGCAAATCTTTCCGACGCATCTCTTGTTGGGGACGTCTTTGCCAATGCACACCTGCATGGTGCTATCACACAAGGGGCTGATATTTCTGGTATTGATAACTCATGTTATGGAAATAATATTTGTTTGTACAAAAAAGGCAATTAATCTGTATATCTAATACAAAATTTTTTCACAATTAAATATTCTAATCCGCATGCTTTGTTCCTTGAATTTTTTTCCTTGTGACAAAAGCATATCCAAATGAAGCAGAAACTATTGTCACTGCCAAAACTGGACCTGTCAATTCTGGAAGTATCTCTGAATTTGTTAACGTTTCATATGCTGCAACAGCAGCGATTGTCAATGCTGCAGCGCTTAATGCATATGATGTATACCTGAATCCTTTTGCGTGAAGTATCTTGGAGAATGCGGAACGCAATAGAACGCTGTCAAAAGTATCTATTGGAATCATTCCAAGAGCAAAGAATCCTGCAAGGATTAGTGCTGTTTGCATTCCAGCCGTAGCGGATGCTACCGCAGACAATGTAATTGCAGAGATCTGTGTAGCAGTATCAAAGCCAAGGCCAAATATCAAACCCGTGACTACTGAAGATCCAACTGGTCCTAAAACTCCAGTTCTAGCAAGAATCTTGCTAGCAAATATTGCGACACCGCTCCTTCCCCATTTTTTCATTGAAATGATGTTGATTGCACCTATTACTCCCAAAGCAATTGCTCCAACCACGCCGCCCCAAAACATGAGATTATTTGCACTGGTTATACTGCCAACTACATAAATTATGAAAAGCATCTCTGCTAATACTGATGCCATATGTCCAGCACTAAATCCTGCACCTACCCATCTTGATTTTTTAATAGCATTGTGTAATCGTACTAGATTGTCTATTACAGTTATATGATCAACATCAAGGGCATGTCGCATACCTAGTAGGATCATTGTAGGAATGGATATTGCTACAAAAGTCCAAACGTCGACCAATGACTATCTTCTATTTGATGGCAGTATTTATTTTTGAATTGGTATGAAAATACATGTGACTAGGTTTTGCTGAACCTAGTCTATTTTATTTGAAATGTAGTATTACTAGTAAGACTTGAAGTGCAAAGGAATTTGCTACAGGTTTGCAGCAAAAAAACCATTGGGAGGATTTAGATTTGCAGTGGGACAAAGACCTTGTTCTATATGCGGAATATTTGTAGACTCGCTATCCTCTGGAATACGTTGTCCATGTTGCAATAATAAACTACGATTAAACTCAAGAAATACACAGTCACGAAAAAATAGATTATCTCTACTACATTATGGTATGATAAAAAATGAAAGTAATTTGATAAAACCTAGAAATTCTATATTAGAATCATCTCAAGTGCTTGAAGCTAAACTAGTTTTAAATAAGTAAAAGAGCTAATTGGAGTAATAGACATGGAAAACAAAGAATCACAAGAAAAAGCAAAGCCTGAAAACGAAAAAGAGGTCAAAGTGGATGATAAGATGGTCCAGATTATAATTGATAATTCAACTGATTTATCCCTTGATGATTTTCAGACAAACGACAAAAAAGTCTTGTCTGTATTAAATCAGGACAGTGATGTTAGTGATAACCAGTATACGTTTAATGGTCTTGTTCGAAAGCTTGGGATTCATCAACAAAGCCTAACACGCTCATTACACCGACTAGCAAGTGCAGGCTTGATAAAAAAAACAGTTCATGGTTACAGACTTGCAAAGAATTTGGATTCAATACTTGTCAAAAAGTCTAGAATTGATCTTGAAAATTTATCCAATGGAATATCTGACCAGTATGAACAATTCGAACAGATACTTCAGCTGTACATTCCAACTGAGATCAAAGTAGAGGATGTTATACGCAAATTACATGGAAAATGGTTTGGAACTCTGCGCTGGATAGGAATTATCCAAGGGGATGGTGGGTATGTGCTGCAATGGGCAAGTAGTGACAAGTATCGTGTAAATCTAAAACTTGTCTCAAGATACGCAGTTGTGGAAAGTGATGCTTCAGGAGCCAAGCTCAAGTCCGAGTCTATAATTCATGCTCATAAAATATTAGAACATATTACAAGACTACTCAAAGAAAGGCAAGACAGACCTGATGGTAAAAATAGTTTTCATTCTTTTAGCTCGTATAATTAATTTATGATGCTAATCTGAATGTATAATCTTTAGAGTATGAAATATACTTTCTACTCCATTCTTTTGTAAATTGATTTGAAATCTTCTGCAATGAGGTACGCGGTATTCTCAAGGTGTGTAACTTCGGTCATGTTTGTCTTGCCTCTAGTAATTTGTCTAATGTGAGTCATGCATTTGTGGATCTGATTATGGTCAAGTGGAGTCTCACCTGACATGTCTTTGAAACAATCTACAAAATCAAGGCAGAAATTTAATACAATTACTTCCCAGTTTTCAGTATTTACTGGGTATCCAATACCGTGGGCAAATACTCGAAATTCATTACTTCTATCAATAAGTAACATCTTCAAAGCTTTATGGGCTTTTTTTAAATCATATTTGTCTAATGCACTTGAACCTTGCATGTGTATAATTACGAGTGGATCGTATTTTAAGATGGCTCTGAATTACTATATCTGATAATGCATGCAAATGATATTAATTGATTTTATTTAGCACGTCTTTTTCAATTCTGCCGTCTCTGATTTGAACTGATCTGTCAGTAGCTTCTGCAAGTTCGGGATTATGTGTAACCATTATGATGGTGCGTCCAAACTTGTGGGATAATATCTTTAGCATATCAAATATGTCCTGACCCGTTTTTGTATCTAAATTTCCTGTTGGCTCGTCAGCTAAAATTATTGCCGGGTTGTTAATCAAGCATCTTGCAATTGCAACCCTTTGCTGCTGGCCTCCACTTAGATTGGCTGGTTTTTGTTTTGCCTTGTCTTCTATTCCTAATTCTTTTAAAATATTTTTTGCTCTATGATTTGCCTCTGCAGTAGACATTCCAGCTATGATTGCGGGAAGTTTTACATTGATCTCAACTGTGCTTCTGTTGACCAGATTATATGATTGAAAGATATATCCTATGAGACGATTTCGCATGGTGGCAATTTCAGAGTCTCCAAGCGTGAATATGTTGTATCCGTTTATGAATACATTACCTGATGTTGGCCTGTCAAGTGCGCCTATGATATTAAGAAGTGTAGATTTTCCGCATCCAGAAGGACCTATAATGGATACAAACTGGCCGCGTTTTACTGTTAAATTTATGTCTTTTAATGCAACAACTCTGCCAGAAGCTGAATCAAATATCTTGTCGACATGTTCTATTTTTAGTACTATATCGTCAGCGATTTGCGGCGATTTTGAATATTCACTAGTAGTGATATTTTTGGCATGTACTGTATCTTTGATATTTTGTACCAGATTCATATCTGTTATTTATCCGCACATGTTGTATTTTAGTTACTGGTAGATTATTGTTCTTGAATATGAAATAAATTGTCTCTAGTCTTTTGGTATGTTTTTAAAAAAAATAAAAATGAACACCTTGAAAAAAATCTAGGTGTTATCAGTGCGTATTTTACGAAATGCCTGCCCAGGTTCTATGATTCCTGTCTCAACTATGGGCTTTTCTCCAAGTGCTTTTTCTATTGCCTTTCTGCCAAGTTCTATTGCTTGTTCTAACTTCATCTCTTTGCTGTACTCTTTAGTTATGACATCAAGGGCAATATCTGAGGACTGGCCTATTGCAAATCCAGAACCTCTAAAAAAAGTTCCGCTAGGATTCTACTTGGTACAGTTGTATTCCAGTCTGGTCTTGACCTGTAAGAATTACAGATGCTGCCTGAGGTCTTACTGCATATGTTGTATAATTATGCAGAAAACTACTGAGATGTTTTGCAAGCGAGTCTACATCTATCGGAGTCTCGTATGTCAATCTATGTTTTTGTGATTCAAGACGCAGTGTATCAATTAGTTGCAAGATGTCACCAATATATCCAGCACCTGTTGCACCAACATGATAATCTATTGGAAATATCTTCTCAGATGGTTCCATCAATGGATGTGTTGGTTTTATCTGACTTGCAATCATTGCAAAGTTTGGAGTCTTGATTCCTATTGTAGTAGAGCCTCTGCTTACTGCTTCTAATGCACTATCTACAAGGACAAGCCTTCCCTGCGGTCCGTAGAAAGGAAATCTTGAACTGTTTTGAGATTCAGACATTATACAGCAACCTCCTTTAGATTCTGTATTGCTAGAATGTTTATTCCATTTCCCGAACCAGGGTCTCGCTCCATCGCTGCAGCTACTGCGCGTGTTGCAATCTCGCTTGCCTGACTATTTGTTACATCCTTGTTGTACAAGCTTTCAAGCACTCCATATGCAATAGGTGAGCCAGAGCCAGATGATGCAAAGTCTTCTTCCATGACTGCGCCGCTCATATCTGCTGCAAATACATGCGATCCTTCTCTGTCAACTCCTGCCACTAGAAGTTCTACGTAATATGGCTGATAATTTCTAAGGCCGGAATATGCTATATTTGCAATCAGCCTTGAAGATTCTTTGATGCTCAATGGAAATCCTCTTCTTAATTCCACAAGCCTTCGTTCTGCTTTTGCCATCTTGATTATGTGCTCTGCATCTGATACTTGACCTGCAATTGCAACAGCTAGTGTCTCATCTATCTTTGCAATTTTTTGTACTATTTTAGATCCGATAAAAAAGCCCTTGCTTGCTCTTTTGTCTGAACCAAGTACTACGCCTTCTCTTGTTTTGATTCCAACTATTGTTGTCATGCAAGTAATACAGTACCCATGAATTAATTGACTGGGGATTGTACAAATCAGTCACTTCAATAGATCATGATTTTTTTCAAAGTGTGTTTTTTCACAAGGCAAATGCATAGTATTTTATCCCGTGATTTTGTATTGTATCATATGCGAGATATCAACGAGATCATGCCCAAAGTTCCTAATATGAGATGGGGCGCACTTACCAATGCTTTTCCAACAAATAGCAAAATAAAGGAAATGGACAAACTCTTTCCACATGACGGCAAGTGGCATACTGTATTTGAGGAACCTGAACAAGTCTTCGTTGATGGTGTCAGAATCTGGAAAAAAGACGCTCAAAAGTTAAGCTAAAGTCTGTTTTCATTATTGGTATATTCCACACTAAAATTATTCCATGATATAACAAGTTAATTTTAGGAATTTTATGAACAAGTCGATCAAAAATAGATCCACAAAGATATTCTCAAATTATTAAATTCTAGTCCTTGAATTTTTTTATATCATAAATACGAAACTTTAAAATCATATTTTATATACCCAAATTATTGCAAGGCAAAGGAAGTAAAATTGTCATCACTTAATGTCGCAGTAATTGTCAAACTAGAACCAGATTTTTCTGAAGGAAATGTAAGTTACAATCCTGATGGGACCCTTAATCGAGCAGAGACTAAGAACATACTGGGTCCACATAGTGCATTGGCTGCAAGTGCGGCATTCTACTCAAAGGTCAAATACGATGCAAAGGTCTCGATTGGAACAATGGGTCCACCAAATGCTGATCTAATACTTCAAAATGCCCAGCAGATATCAGATGCGGACGAGCTTTATCTTTTCAGTGATCGAATTTTTGCAGGTGCGGATACTCTGGGAACTGCAGAATTGCTAAAGACTGGAATCCACAAAATGCAAGGACCTATGGATATAATATTTTCAGGACATAGGGCCTCTGATGGAGAGACTGGTCAAGTTGGACCTCAGACTGCATGGAAACTTGGTTTTACATTTCTTGGCAATGTTATTGATTATGAAGTAGATGTAAAAAATCGAACTGTGAGAGCCAAGCGCTCAATTAGACTTCAGGGGTTTTATGATGTTATTGAAGAGGTGGAGGCTCCACTTCCAGTCTTTATCGCAATTGACCCATCCTACAAGCCCATATTCAATACTGTTTCTCAGAGACTTGCATTTCAAAAATATCAAAAAGAGGCAAGTGATAGGGCACAAAATTTCAAACAGTATTTGAAAATTCTAAATGCCGAACAACTTGGAGCAGATCCAAAACTCATTGGACTTGCTGGTTCTCCAACTATAGTATACAAGGTAGAAAAAATTCCAAAAGGAAAAGCTGGTAGACAGGCAGAAGTTATAGATGGTTCTAGTAATGAACAGATTGGAAAAGTTGTTGCCCGATTACGTCAAGCATTATCTACAATGGTGATAAAATGACAGATGGAGATTATAGACACCTATACGTTGTAATGGAACAGGAAGAAGGTAAAATAGTTCCAGTTAGTCTTGAGATGCTCAGTGAAGCAAGAAGACTCATGGATGATTTTAATAAAAAATATTCATCTGATGAAAAAGTTGTTGCGCTACTTTTAGGAGATGGTGTAAAAGAAATTTCCAAAGTACTAATTGAACATGGTGCAGATGTTGTAATAGTTTCTGATAATCAAGAGCTAAGATATGTAAGAAATACAATTTACACAAAGTTGATTGCCCAGATTGCTACAGACAAAGAGGTAGCAGCTAAAGTAGAATCAGTTGACTCTGCAAGTTTTAAAAAACCTCGCTACATGTTCTTTGCAGCAGATAGTGTGGGAAGACATCTCTCTTCTACTGTAATGGCAGAACTAGATTCTGGCCTTGCATCCGACATCAACAAGCTTGTCGTAGAGGACCTGCAGCTAACCCACCAAATTAAAACGGCTGGTAAACCTCTGACATATGAAAAAACACTTGAAATGTACAGACCTGACTTTTCGGGGTTTTTGTGGACTACAATTCTATGTCTTGATAACAGAAATCCATCAATTGAGAGAGATTATCATCCACAGGCATGCAGCATAATACCTGGCGTTTTTGAGCCAATTGAATCTGATTCTAAGCGAAGTGGAAAAATTATAGAATATTTGCCACGATTTGAAGAAAAAGATCTTTTGGTTAAAATTCTTGACCGTAAAATAATTAAAAACGAGATTGATTTTGACGCGCGTAGAACCATTGTGGGTTTTGGTCGTGGAATAAAGGATGCTCCAGAACAAAATGTCAAACTAATAGAACAACTTGCATCAGAGTTGGAAGCAGAGATAGGTGTATCCCTACCGTTATCAAAAAAGATTATTTCAATCAATCAGTCAATTGATTCTAAATATTTTATAGCAGATAGAGTAATTGGCAGCAGCGGAAGAAAAGTAAGCCCCAAGTTGTACATTGCAGTGGGTATTAGTGGAGCAATCCAACATTTAGCTGGTATGAAAGATTCTGAATTTATCCTTGCAATTAATCCTGACGAAGATTCTCCAATAAAAGATGAATGTGACATCTTCATTAAAGGCAGAATGGAAGATGTAATTCCAATGTTGATTGAAAATCTTAAAACGCAAAAAAAGGTAGTCCAGGCATAGGTGATAGATCTTGGAAAAATATGATGTAGTTATAATTGGAGGAGGTTCTTCAGGACTTGCAGCTCTAAAACAGCTATCAAACCGAGGCAAGCAAGCAATACTTTTGGAATCAGGCAATATGGTTGGCTCAAAGAGTGTTTCAGGAGGAATACTCTATTCAAAAAAACCAGTAAAAGGTAAAGTGTTTAATGTTGAAGATATCTATGAAAATTTTCTTACTGATGCACCTGTAGAGAGAAAGATTACAAAATACATTCTATGTTCAACCTCCAAAGACAAGGTCTTTTCAATGGACTTGACACCTGCTCATAACTATGAGGCAAATTACGGATACTCTGTTCTTATGAACAAGTTAAACAAATGGTTTGCACAGCAAGCAAATGAGAGCGCACAAAAATTCGGAGGAGGAATAATACCTGGAGTTCATGTGCGAGATATCAAATGGGATGGTGACAAGACAATAATCTATACTGACGAGCTTGAAGAGATTGAAACAAGAGCAGTTATTGCAGCTGATGGAGTTAATTCCGAAGTTGCACAGATAACAAAAGTGAGACCAAAATTCTCTCCAAGTGAACTATACCAAGGTGTCAAAGTAATAGTAAAATTGCCAGAAGATGTAATCAATGAAAGGTTTGGGGTTAGCTCAGAAGAAGGAGCAGCTCATCTGTTTGCAGGAGATGTTACTTTGAACCATATAGGTGGAGGATTTGTTTACACTAATCAAAACACCTTGTCAGTTGGAGGAGTTTATCACTTGGATTCCTTGCTTGAGCATCCCTCTGAGCCTTATACCATGATTGATGCTTTACTTAAAAATCCGATGATTAGTGAATTTATCAAAGACCAAGTACCGGTAAAAAAAGAGATCGACAAGAATTCATCAAAAGAAGAACAAGTCAGAATTCGCTTTGCAACAACTAAACTGATAAAATCATGGCAGGAGACAAGGGATGCACTTCTTTCAAAAAGTGGTAGGGAAAGACTGATCAAAAGCGGAAAATATGCATCTGAAGATGAAATAAGATCACAATTATCTTCAGTTCAAAGTCAAATGGCAGACAAATATGGAATCACATTTGAAACAGATTATGTCGAGGTGGAATATAGTGCAAAGCTAATCCCTGATGGAAAACGTGGCAGAATGAAAACGCCTTTCATTAAAAATATTCTATTTGTAGGTGATGCAGCCGGCAGAGGAATCTTCATTGGACCAAAAATAGAAGGCCTTAACGTTGGAATTGATGATGCAGTAAGGGCTGCAAATGCCATTGCCGATGCTCTAGACAAAAACAACTTGTCTCAAGATCATCTGGGAAGGTCTTATTCCAATGCTTCTGAAGAAAGTCACTATACTAGAGACATGAAAGAGATAGACAAAGATTACCTGAAAATTTTCATAGATGCCGCAAAAGACATTCCAAAAGATATCATCAGTGCAAAATACGGCATGATTGTGAAACTTATGACTAGCAGTACTCTGAGGGGCTTTGCAGTAGGATTTGCAAATATTTTGGGATATGATAAATTATTACCACTAGTAGAGTCCGAAGAGACCTATGTCAAAGTTCCAACGGAACTAGCTGAAAGATCAGGTAAAACAATTTCCGCTTCTTACACACCACATATTCCATCTATTGCTGAACGAATTGGAAAACTAAAGTTCAACGATGATAACCTTCCGCATATCAAAGTGATAAAATCAGACAGTGACTTTATGAAAAAAATGGTAATACTATGTCCAACCAAATGTTACTCTTTAGAAAATAACAAGGTGGTTATACAACATGAGGGGTGTGTAGAATGTGGAACATGTTCAGAAGAGACTGACTGGAAACATGCACGTGGCGAGAAGGGAATAAACTATCAATACGGTTAAAACAAAAATCTTAAATATTTTATAACTTTCTTGGATTATTTTTTATGATATGAATGATATGATTATTGAGTTACCAGGTCAGGCATTTTTTTTATTTTTTTTAATTGCTCATATGATTCCCTAATCTGCAAGTAAAAATCAGACATTGGTGGGTCAAGAATTGTATATGCAATGTAAAAGTCTTCAGCTTCTCTAACATAACGCATTATCTTTTCATTTCCTGGTACTTTGACAATGAATTTCATATTGTTTAATCTGTCTGCCAGTTTGATTACCTTTACATCATAATCTGATTTTGCTAAAACGTTACAATAATCGTGGAATCTCTCAAATTCGCGTTCTTTGTTGTCAGAACCTTGGTACATTTCTATTGGTTTTGTCTTTAGAGTTGTAGCTACCTTGTTAACATAATGCCCAAATCTATGCTCAAAGTATGCATCAAAACCATATGATTTTGAAGAATACAGGTCCAATATTCGTTCATTATCTTCTAACACGTCATGTAAGATGGCAGAAACTATCTGAATGCTAGATATCGGTTTACTTGCTGATCTATAGTGTCTTATCACATCCATCACAACAGGCCAAATATGCGTCTCAAGAAATGATGAAGTGCCATCCTCTCGTTTTACTCCTGAATGTACCTCTTTTGCTAACTCTATTGCACCCTCGATGAAATTATCCACACTTAGGTTGGCTTCATTTTCAATAAGATCGATGATTTCATTGTTTTTTATTGACTCCATGTTCTGCAATATGATATCACTCTCTCATTGAAAAATATGATCCTTCTTGTATTGTACTATTGCCCTTCATCCAGTCCTGTTTTCTATCAGTCATGATTTGATATCAGATCATTCCATAGAGTTAAATTTCCTTTATGAACTATACCTCAACAATTGGCTCAGCGTATAAAACAGGCAGATCCATATAACCAGATCCTAAATCTTGATGCTAGCGTTCGTTTTGTTGGTAGGATAAAAGACAGAAAATTGATTACGTTTGTCAGAAAGGCATCTGCATCACCATTGCTTGATGAGGAGTGAAGTAACATGGCTCATTATCAAGCGTCTGTCAAGGCTTCATGGGATGAAATGTTTAACGAAAAACTGGGCAGGACAAACTGGATGATAACATCCAAAGAAAAAGTAAAACTAATTACATTGTTTCTTGATGATGGCCTTTTGATACTTTCAACAAACCCAGATTCTAACCATGATGAAATAATTGCTAAAATTAAAAATCTAAACATTCCACTCTGATTATATCCAAAATTATCCAAAAACTAATCTAATGCTATGACTTGCAAATATTATAAAACTGGGTCTTGCCTTGAGGGATTTTTATATGATCTCAAACTTTACTGACTAGAATTATTCTTTAACCCATTGTTTCTTTTTGCCATATTCTGTGAGGAGTGCATATATTCTATCAAATGATTCCTGTGGTATGTTGCCCTGCTCTACCATTCTCTGAACAATGGATTCTAGTTTGATGTGTTTTTCACGAATCATTTTCATTATCTCGTCAAACATTTGCTTGATTAACTCGGATTCTACATCTTCTGGTTTTATGGGCATGACGTATAGTTGACATTTAATCATAATAAAGTTAAATCTTGGCTCTAAGCTTTTATCTTATTATTTCCTATGTATACCCATGATTGCATACATCTTTGCAACATGTATCCCAGGTCAGGAAGATGACGCGGTAGATAAAATTAAGAAATTGCCAAATGTTGTTGAAGTAAACGGGATCATGGGCAGATATGATATATTTGTCAAGGTATCCGCAAAAAAGGAAGAAGATCTACATGCCGCAATAACATCTGTAAGGGATGTCCAAGATGTTACAAGTACTGCAACCTTTGCTGCAATTAGAGGCCAGGGCGGTTCTATTGACAAAGAAAAATAAAATTGTTTGAAACCTTAAGGATTATTTAATTGAACATGTACTGAAAGTTATGAGCGCAAATACCATCAAAAAGGCCACCGCCTTGGCAAAAAATGGTGTTGTTATGATTGAAGACGATCTATTTCAGGTAAAATCATCTAGTGACCCATCCAAGTCATACATGGTGACATCAGATAGTTGTGACTGCGAGGGATTCAAAAATTTTTATAAATTTCACCATGGCAAGGGACTAAAAGCAAACTGCTCGCATCTTGAAGCTGTGAGGATATTTAAAAAAATATCAAACAATAAAACTGCAAGTAAAAAGTAAAATCAAATCTATGAACTAATTGCTATGAAATTTTCTTAGGAGGATCCCTTGTATAGTATAAGATATTCGTCAGGACGGTCCCTGTCTTTTTTTGCCTTGAGGGCGTCTTGATATTTATCATAATGTTCTATGAAATAGAGCCTTCTTCCAAGTGATTCAAAATAATCAATTCCGCATAGATCAAAACCTGACTCTGGTGTAAGTGCTTTTTTTTCTTCCTCTGTTACATCTGAACTCATAATTACTGATGCCTCTTGATGTGTTATTTCAAATTAACTTGTATGTGACTTGATTTTTTATATGGCACTACTCTAGGATTATACTTTTGAGTTCTTCAGGTTTTTCTACGACATGATCCGGATGAGCTGTCAGCAAGGCAGTCTTGGTATTATACCCCCATGTCACTCCTATGACTTTGATTCCTGCCTTTTTTGCAGCTTCGACATCTCTTATCTCGTCTCCAATGTAAATTGGATCAGCATGAGGTATCGTCTTATCGTGCATCAATTTTTTTAGCAGTCTGCCTTTTCCAAACACTGCTCTGCCAGAATATATGAAATCAAACAATTGCAAATCGTTATTCTTTAAAAACTCGGTAACATTCTCTCTAGAGTTTGTAGTCAAGATTCCTAGGACACAGCCATTTTCTTTGAGGTGGACAAGTGTGTCTCTGAGGTCTACAGCAGTTTTCAAATGAACTATTTCCTTGTTCATTTCAAATCTTATCTTTCTTACAACTATTGGAAGTCTTGAATATTGATATCCCTAGGTGTTTTAATACAGCACTTGGCTTTTTCTCTCTAATCTTTGGCAAGTCACTGAGGGGAATTTTTTTGTATCCGTAATGGTCGGCAAATTTGTTTGCAATTCTTATGACTACTGATAGCGTATCTGCAATTGTTCCATCAAAATCAAATACTATGGTAGGCATTAGAATCTCGCAAGAAAATGCTGTTAAAGACTGTTGTGAATTAGACCTTCTTAATTTTCTAGTCGAGAGATTTAACGTATTTCATGTAATGCACACATGTGATCTACAAATATTTTGTATTGTTAGTTGTACTTGAATTACCATGCGTATCTTCTTCTGTAAAAGGTTGGCTATTCTTGATTGAATCAAACAGGCACTTGTCAGAGCAATGTGTGCACTGAGAATCTTCCAATGTCTTGCCACAATTTTCACATTTTGGGGTCTCCAAATTATATATTCGCCGATCTCGATAAATATATGCACTATATTGGTTATCAGTTCTGATAATCTGATTTGATATGCTCTAGTATGACATCTTCTAAAAGAATAATATCTGTAGATCTTTAACTTTAAACGATGAAAAATTCGTCCCTTCTTGATGAGGCATACGAATTATGCGAAGAGGGCAAATACACTCTTGCACTAGAGTATTATGATCTTATACTATTCAAGGATCCAAAAAATATTACCGCTCTGATAAACAAGGGCGTTACACTCCAGATTCTTAACAAGCATGCTAAGGCAGTCAAGTGTTATGACCAGGCACTTGAAATTGAAAAGAAAAACATGGATGCTTTGGTAAACAAGGGTTCTGCATTACATACGCTTGGAAAATATCATGATGCAATTGATTGCTATGATAAAGCATTAAAGATCCAGCCAAAATATGCATTAGCAATAGCATACAAGGGCCTGTCTCTTGGAGAACTTGGTCTTCTAAAGGATGCAATAAAATGTTTTAACGCTGCATTAAAGATAGATAAAAAGTTTGATTTGGCGTTAAACAATAAAACAATTGCACTTGAACTCTTAAAAAACAACCTAAAACTAAAACCAAAATTTTTAAAATAATATAAACAATTTTAAATTTTATTTTATAAAATAAAAATTATGTTGTCTGGATATATTCAATGAACTTGTCAAAGCTATATCCAAGGGCATTTGACACTGTACTGTCTGGAATAAAATTAAGCATCCATGAGAGAATTCCTGTTGTCTTTATATCCAAATTTATGTTTGAAATTGTTGCCCCATCTTTTTGACCTTGAAATCCCCATGTCGGCTCTAGGCTGGTAGTCATTACAGTTCCATTGAGGTCACCTGAAACTACTTGGACGACGTAATTTCCATTTGCGTCAACTGTGCATATTGCTTCTGTGTCAAAAAATATGCCATTTATGCCTGCATTCATCTCAACAAGTTTTGTGTTATTGTCTAATATCTTTACAGATTTTACATTGTCAGGAAATATTTGTGGATATTCTGACACGTTAGATAATGCATTAAGCAGTGATGACTCGTTTACATTAGAAACCTTTTGCAATGTAATTTCTCGGTCAGCATAAGATGGCGGTATGAATGAAAATACTCCGATAACTAGAATGGCGATAAAGAAAAAACCAATTGAAGATTTTAAATTAGATTTAGGCATGACTTGACACTCCAGTTGAAATTTGGATGTAATCGTAAGCAGCATGAGCATTTTGAACAAATGGTGTTGGCGCTATCGAAAATGGTGCGTTGTGGGTGACTAATGCAGTACCTGAAGATATGACTACAAGTGTGGGTATACTTGATGATGATGTCTTACCTTGTGGAGACATAACATAATATTGACTTGATTGTATATAACTATTGGTATACCAATCATTTGTATACCAGTGAATGTATTATACATTATGCGTAAATTGGACCTCAACGATAGTATAGGCATGCTAATCGTGCTTGCCTCAAAATCACAAGAAAGGTTGGCAGAGCTTGAGATCAAAAAACAACTTGGACTGACACCTGCTCACTGGAAGGTTATACTTGCGTTAAATATCACAGACGGCCTTACCCAAAAGGAACTTGCAGACAAAATCTATGTAGATGGAAGTACACTTGTTCCAGTGATAGATAAGATGGAAAAAAATGGATTGGTGGAAAGAAGGGCAGATCCAAAAGATCGAAGAATGAACAGAGTTTTTCTTACTAAAAAATCCGAGTCAACTGTGGATTCCATAATATTGATTGTTCTCCAATTGCGAAAAATGCTCTTCAGAGGAATATCTGCAGACCAACTTGATTCAACTAAAAAAATTCTAGCAACCATGATTCAAAACTCTGATGCTATGATAAACGAACTAAAATCATCTGGGCAAGATACGACGTGAAAAGGCTTTTTCTTATTTTACTTTTGTTGCCGTTATCTCTGTGCTATGCACAGTCTGCAACACCTGGTACAATTCTGACTTTTTATATCACAGATTTGAATCTCTCAACTGAACATCGTGCAGTAATGACTATACCAACAGCAGGCCTGGTTGATTTTACAATAAACGGAGTCTCTGTCCCTGGACCTGCTGCCATGGTGGAAACTGGAATAGATACTGGTACTTTTCAAATTCAACTGACATTGCCAGACTCTGTTAACGGAGAACCTTTGCAAGGTGGAGACGTTGTAGTTATGACATATCACGAGAAAGCAGACTATTCTGGAAATCCAACTACACTTACTCAATCTGTAGTTCTTACAAATATTGTTTCTAGTCCTGTATCAGGCTCATCTTCAAATGTTATGATTGGTCACTATTTCACACTAAGTATCTATGCTCCAAATTATAATCTTGATTCTCAAACACCTGATGACATTCCGCTAAATATGGTTGAAGTTCACATGGGTGGAGCCCAGACTACATTGGCAGATCCAATATTTCAGGCAAATCCATATACATTAAGAGAGACTGGTCCAAATACTGATACATTTGCAGTAACTGTCAAGATACCAACAGAAATTGCCGGAGCTCCCGTGTATGAAGGCTCGACATTGGAATTTAGATTCGATGACCCGTCTAACCCCTCAAGTGTTTTTGTTACAGTGGGAGGTTCTTCTGGGCAATCTGTAACTGGCTCTTATGGCAGTACCAACATGAACTCAAACACAAATGCTGCCCCATATTCATCTGCTCCGTCACTGGTTTTTTATGCGCCAAATTCTGCTGGAACTAGTGTAAATTATCTAAATTCTACTATATTGTCTGGCTTGCAGTCTCCAATCTGTTCTCCTCCGTCTGGCTCTTTTTTCCCTACAGGTACAACAACAGTAACATGTGCTGCTAAGGATCAAAATGGAAATTCTATAATCAAATCATTTGTAATTGATGTAGTAGTAGGTCAGGATAAGATACCATCATGGATTAAGAAAACGGTAGGATTTTGGTGTAACGGGTATGTCGATGATAGCCAATTAAGTTCACTTGTGAATTATCTAGTTTCTAATAATATGATGATTGTTCAGGGTGAATCTGAAATTTCAGGCCAAGTCCCTGACAAGACATTGATGTGTTCGTGGGCTAATGGTACTGTATCTGATCAAGATGTTGCCCAATCAC
The DNA here is from genome assembly GCA_963824385.1 of uncultured Nitrososphaerota archaeon. GTDB lineage: Archaea > Thermoproteota > Nitrososphaeria > Nitrososphaerales > Nitrosopumilaceae > Nitrosotalea. Next base: position 218,174 of record CAWGPD010000001.1, on the reverse strand, counting down.
TTTATCTGTTTTCGCGATAGAATTTAATTCAAGTCAGATGATATCATATATGTTGAAAGCTACATTTGGCGCAGGATGTTTTTGGTGTATTGAAAATGACTTTAGAAAAAATGGCGTAATATCTACAAGTGTAGGTTACATGGGAGGCCATCTTAAAAATCCCACTTATGAGGATGTCTGTACTGATACAACAGGGCATGCAGAAGTTATCCAAGTAGAATATGACTCCTCGATTATATCATATGGTAAACTTTTAGATATATTTTGGAATAACCATGATCCTACTACACTGAACAGACAAGGACCAGATGTTGGAAAGCAATACAGGTCTGCAATCTTTTTCCACACTCCTGAACAGGAAAGAGAGGCACGACAGTCAAGAGATGAACTTGAAAAATCTGGAAAATATGGCAAAAAAATTGTAACTGAGATAGTTCCAGCAACAGAATTTTACAAGGCAGAAGATTATCACCAACAGTATTATGAAAAATGCGGACTGGTATGATCTTCTCACCAGTGATTTGAAAAATTCATCTTGACTGGGAAATTATACCACTAGATCTGTTTTATATCTGGCCGTCTTGGTTGTGTCAATAATTGAATCTAAAAAGATTAGGCCGACTGATACTTTTTTTTGGTTTAATAGGAATGGGCACATTTATCTTCTTAGACCTTGATATTGCAAAAAGCAAGAGGGGCTTTTACCTGTTATTTTGTTTGTCTCTTGCGTGTTTCATATCTGGCTGGGTAGGACTATTTCGTTATTCTAGATTCTGGAACCTGCTTGAATAATTATTCTTAAAAAAACTCTGTGATCTGATTTTTATTTATATTGTAGGTTTGTGTGTTTGTTGATACACGTTCTTAAATAACTTGTAATGATAAGATGGCTGTGATCGTAAAGTCATCAATGGCTTGACGATGCATGGTCCGGCAGAAATCTTACACGAATCCACGCAATGGCGTCTGATTCAACGGAGGTAATCTCCAAGCATTCTGTCAATAGGGCCATGCCACACATCTTTTACCTTGTCTTACTAATTTTTCTCTGATAAATTATTATTGCAATAACGATGCCTGCAGCTCCTGCTACTCCTGCTATTACTAGATAGATGAACACGTTCATGTAAAAGTTTAACACGCCAACATTGAATGCATGTGATAACACCTGGTCACTGTTAAGATCAAAAAGATCAACTCTGATTACATGATTTCCAGATTCGCCAAATATGTAATTCAAGTCATATCTTCCTGCATTATGGTCAGCAGGTGGAAATGAACTTTCTAAATTGTCATTATAAAAAATCTGAATTCCCATCCTAAAATTATCAACGGGTCTTCCGTTCTCATCAAGAACTAGAAAGTGAATTAGAGTATCTTTTCCTGTCTCTGGAACTGGCGGTGTAGTTTCTATTTTTATCTCATAATTTCCAATCCTTGTTGAATCTGTACTAAACGGAGGATGGATTACTTCGTAGACTCCAAGAACTACAAAGAAGCTAAAATAGATTGGGAGAAAAAGATAGAATCGCTTCTTCACAAAGTCTCATACTTTGATTTCCTATATTATATTGCCTCTATTTTCGAGAGACTAATATGCAAAGACACTATCACAAGAGATTCAGAGTAATTTGAACCTCAAACTAATCTTGGTATCAACTGTGGTAATAATTGCAATCACGTCTGTTATACTTGGTGTTTGGGAGTATGGTAATTTTTCAAAAAATATAACAAACACGCATGGGCCATATGTTAAAGAGTATTCTCTACCAGAAGGAACAAAGCCAAATGCCTTACTGGTGGATAATAATGGTATTGTATGGGTAACAACTTCTGATTCAGAAAAATTACTCTCACTAGACCCACAAAATGGAACTATTTCCAATTTTGAGATTAAAGATAACTCATTGCCTAACACACAGCATGGAAATTTAACAATGGTGTGGGCAATGGTACAAGACCATGATGGGAAGATATGGTTTGCAGGACTTGGTACTAGAACAATCTGGCAGTTAGATCCAGAAAATGACACATTTCACTCATTTCATTCTGAATCAGGATCTCCTTTTCAGATGAAAGTTGGCAATAATGGGGAGATCTGGTTTACCACTTTGCGTGGTGATACAATTGGTGTAATAGAAAAATCTACAGATGGTGATTATAAAGTCACATCTTTTGAAACTGGCAATAACACAACTCCTGCTGGTATATTTTTACAAAATGATTTCATATGGACAGCTAACATTGATTCACAGAAAATTTCACAATATCATATTACTCGCGAAAATAATTTTGTTGGAAATATAACTGCACTTCAAAATATTCCCAAGGATAACTATTCTATGTTTTCAACACCAACTGATATAATAATAAAAAATAATTCTGTCTGGCTTACAGAACATGGAACAAGTTTTCTTACTAGATATGATCTTGATACTGGAAAAATGACTCGATATCCTACATCTCAAAATACTTTTCATACTACTACCTTGCCTTTTTGGATTCGTGGTACGGAAAATCCTAAAATTTTATGGTTTAATGAACATCAGGGAAATAAGATTGGCTGTTTTGACTTGGAAAATAACACATTAACCGAATACTCTATTCCTTCAATTCCTACGGGAGGTTATATCACTTATCCACTTAACATATCAGAAGACCCTCGAGATGAAAAAATTTTATGGTTCTCTGAATGGAATACTGATAAAGTTGCAGTGATAGACGGGCATATCCCAATTCCATTTGAAATCTCTTCTAGTAAAAAACAGATTATTCTTAGTTCCAATGAAACTGACGATATGATTACCCTGGAAATTCAGGGCGGCTTACATTCTCCAAATTCTGTCTTTTTAAACGCGTCAAGCACAATTACTCCTACTGCTGAACTTGGCAATCTCACAGTAGGATTTGCATCTAATGTGATAGATCTTTCACATGATCAACAAGTCTTGGCGACTATTCATGATGGAGGTGTCTCTCCTGGAAACTATACTGTTGGAATTAGTGCATCTGATGGATATGTGACAAAGACTGTATTTCTCAACTTGACTATATTGAAAAAATAACTTAATTTCTGTTATCAAAAAAATGACTTGAAAGGATATTTTTTCTTAGAGCATAATCTTTGATTTCTAAATATTGGAATTCGTCGATAATAAAATGAATGAAATCTTCTTTGTACTGTGGAAGTTCTGTAATTTTACTTGTATGCCTATCTTCATAATATTCTACCTCGGGACCCTTGCCAAGCAGAGTATTGCACATATTCTTTAACTGCTCTAGGCTAAATTTATCAAGCAGAAAATATTTGCTAGCAAGTTCATCATAAAATATTCTATCTGCAGTTTCAATCTCTTTTTTTATTTTAGACATCTCTGCAGTCTTTGAATGTATGTCCTCTTCAGATCTTCTATGATCTCCATCAGAATGCATTTGAATGATGCTGATTTTTTACCAAAATATATATCATGAAAATATTTTTGTGCTGACTTTCTGAATGTATGTTATCTTTTTCTAATTTGTAAAATTGCGATCAAATTTTAGATCGTAAATTTTCTAATTTTAAATAATACTGTAAGATCTTTTACCTTTGCAGTCACGGTTTCTATGTAATTGGTTATATATGGTACCAGTTTATATTCTATTTAAATGCCTCAAACAAAACCGATTGTTGACATTGTAAACGTAGTAGCCTCTGCATCAGTTGACCAAAAAATTGATCTTGTAGCAATCACAAAAGAATTCCCAGACGTAGAATATCATCCTGAACAATTCCCAGGTCTAGTTTTTAGATTAAAATCTCCAAAAACTGCAACATTGATCTTCAGCTCAGGCAAAATGGTCTGTACTGGTTCCAAATCTGAGGAAGCTGCGGTAAATGCAGTAAACACTGTAGTACAAAGACTAAGAAAAGGCAAGATAAAAATAAAAAAGAATCCAGAAATTACAATTCAAAATATTGTGGCGTCTGTTAGTCTTGGCGGTAAAGTTCACTTGGAAAAGGCAGCAAGAAGTCTTCCAAGAAGTATGTATGAACCAGAACAATTTCCTGGTCTTATACACAGAATGCTTGATCCGCGCTCCGTAGTTCTTATCTTTGCTTCTGGAAAACTAGTCTGTACTGGAACTAAAAAAGAAGCAGAAGTTTATCGTGCAGTGCACAATCTTCACACACTCTTAGAAGAAAAGAAACTGATGGAATACGAGTAGTCGTAAACCACTTACTATCTTTTATTATATTTTGATTAATCTGTTTGATTTTTAATTGCACGTCTGCGTAATACTGCACTGCCAACAAATGATATTGTCAGATTGATTGCAAGTGCGATTACTGCGATGTATATTGGACCAAAAGTAGTTTTAAAAAGCGATGATGTCAATTGACCGAAACTATTTACAGCCTCTAGCATGTATATGCCAGAAAATATTCCGGCAATCAGACCTAAAATCACCGGAATCTTTCCAAGTGATTTAACATATAATCCAAAAAATACTGCAGGTAGTATCTGAATAATTAGTATGCCTCCAAGTAACTGCAATGATATTGCATATGTTGCAGGAACTGAAAACACAAATGCAAGAGCTATGAACTTGAAGACAGTTGATGACATCTTTGTTATTCTAATCTCAGATTTGCTTGAAAGATTTGGTTTTATCTCTTTGATTATATTTCGAGTCAAGAGATTTGCTTGTGCCATAGCCATGATTGCGGCAGGTACAAGACCTGCAACAAAAATTCCAAGCAGTGCAATTCCTGAAAACCAACCTGGTAATGAATACAATATCAATGAAGGAACAACTAGTATACCACGCGAACTTTCAGGAAATCCTGACAAAAAGTGCATAGCTCCTGGAACTGCATACACAAGTATTCCCATCAATGCTAGTATTGCCAATCCAACTCCATACAGAGGTAAAAGTGCTGTACTTGAGCGAAGCTTTTGGACACTTTGAGCACTCAATACTCCTGTTATTGCATGGGGGTACAGGTATAGCGCCAATGCACTACCTAAAATCAAGGTTGCATATGCAGGAACTAGATTATCTGGTAGTGTAACATAATTGTCCTTGGAGGCCTTGAATGCATTTCCAAATCCTCCTATACTTATTGGAACTGCAATTATTACTGCAATCACTGTTATCCACACTAAAATATCCTTGAAAATTGCAGTCAGAGTTGCACCACGCAATCCACTTGAATATGTAAAAGCTGCTAGAATTACAAAAGCAATAAGAAGTGAGATCTCTGTAACCATCTGAGAATTTGCATATCCTGCAAGCATTACAGTTAGTACTGCTTGCATTCCCACTATCTGTAATGCAATATACGGAAGCTCTGCAACAATTCCTGTAATTGCAATCATTATGGCTAGTGTTTTGCTACTGAACCTGTCTTTTACAAAATCTGAAGCTGTGATGTATCCCTTTTCTCTGGAGAGTGTCCAAAGTTTTGGCATTGTGACTAGTGCAACTGCAAAAGTTAACATCACATAAGGAATTGCAAAAAAGTATAGTGAACCTTTTGCAAATACTCCTGATGGGATTGCCACAAAACTATATGCTGTATACAAATCTGCTCCAATGAGGAAAAAGACAAGCGTTGTTCCAAGTCTTCTTCCACCCAAAGACCACTCATGTACATGATTGAGATCCCCTTTTCTCCAGTACTTGCCGTAAAATCCTAATCCGATAAAGACAATAAATAATGAAACAAATACTAGGATTACGTCAGAATTTATCATACTTTTTTCTCCATCAGTTTAGCATACGCAAAATAGAAACCGGTGCAGGCAAATAACCAAAATGTCTGAAACCAGTAGAAAAATGACAGTCCAAATAATTCTGGAGAATCTCTATTGTAAATAGGAACTCCCAAGTTTACAAATGAGGGTATTAGAATTAATAATGCCAAGACAAGATGAATTTTCTTAAAATGCATCTTTATTTTGATCTCGGTGGTAATGATATAAGCATTGAGAATATGCTTTGAAAAAACTATGTGTGCAAGTGTGATTCTGATTTAGACAATCTTACGTGACTAGATCATTACTTTGAATAGAAATATTTGCCAAAAAACAGTCAAGTCATATTTTAACTATTAGAGAACTTTGTTAGTGTACAATGTGAAGTAATTCTTTATTAATTAATTGCCGTAAGAAAGTCGAAAATGAACCCAAACGTAAACAAACTCCAAATCTTGTCACTAGTGGCAATTCTTGGAGTTGTAATGACTGCATCATTTGCAACAACCAGTGCGTTTGCCCAGGTAAGCAATGTTCAAAGCAATGGGACATCTGTAATCACATTGCCAATAAATGCAACGCTAAACAATTCAACATCATTGTTAGCAAATGGTACATTAAACAATTTTACGTCCTCAGCACCAAGCAATACTAACACAACATCTGTAAGTTCAACACCAGACAATACTAACACAACACCAGTTAATTCGGCACCAGACAATACTAACACAACACCAGTTAACTCAACACCAGACAATACTAACACAACACCAGTTAATTCGGCACCAGACAATACTAACACAACACCAGTTAACTCAACACCAGACAATACTTACACAACACCAGTTAATTCAGCACCAGTATATTCGACACCGAATAACTCTGTAACACCTACTCCATACTCTGGAACTTCTGGACCTCATAGATTTGTCGACATGACATCATATATGCACCAAAAGTTTGTAGACATGACATTGCGTACAGACCATAGATTTGTAGACATGACATCCTACATGCACCGACAGTTTGCAGGTGTAGCATATCATCCAAACCAACAGTTTGCAGGTGTAGCATATCATCCAAACCAACAGTTTGCAGGTGTAGCATATCATCCAAACCAACAGTTTGCAGGTGTAGCATATCATCCAAACCAACAGTTTGCAGGTGTAGCATATCATCCAAACCAACAGTTTGCAGGTGTAGCATATCATCCAAACCAACAGTTTGCAGGTGTAGCATATCATCCAAACCAACAGTTTGCAGGTGTAGCATATCATCCAAACCAAAAGTTTGTGAACAATAGGACATAAAATACCAATAGAATGTGATTTTTCACATTTTTTATTTTATCAAAATAAAGAAAATATCATTTGTAAATATTCCACTTTAATATGGAAAAAAACTGGTTGTTTTTGAAGACAAATATTGATTCTGACTAGGATTTTTCTTTTTTTCCTATTGCAATCAAAAACATCGTCTCTTTATCTATTGCATGAGGTGAAAAGAAACTGGTAACTGCATCATCATAAAATGTAAGTCCTGTTGCACCAAGACCTAATGCATATGATGCAAGATATGCCTTGCCTCCCGCAATTGCAGAATCTAACTGAGCTATTCTATATCCTCGATTTCCAAATTGTTCTAAAATCTTTTTGAGATCTACCATAAAGAAAATTGTAACACTTGCATCATATGGCAAGTCTTGATTTAATCCTAGATTTCCTGATGTGGGTCTAAAATTTCCTTTACGTAATAATTCAAGTGAATTTTTCTCTTTTACATAATAGTAAGAGCCAGAGTCTAATCCTTCAACTGCATTTACTATGATATGTAGATCTGATAGTATCTCGTGGTTTACAAAATCCGCATTAATTCCGGGTGTAGCACAACTAAGAATTGTGGATAGCTGCTCAAAAGTTATGGTTTCTAGAGAAAATTTTCTTGTAGAGCCGCGCTTGATTATTGTCTGCTCTATTGATTCTAAATTTTTGATGTTTTTCTCAAGTTGAATCAATTGAGGATGACTTTTTTGCTCTCTTGTCATTTCATATCTCCATGATTCCACCTCGTTTTGATTTAGAAGGCAGGATGAATCGTGCATGGCATTAATTTCTGGATATTCTATCTCATACTCTGATGAAATTGCCTCTAAATTGAGTTCTAACAAGTCAGGACAGGGAGGCATTTCTTGGTTTGTTATTCCAAGTGGTACAATTACAAGAGGTGCCTCTTGGACCATGTCTAATCCTAGTAATTGAGTCTATCTGCAAATCTACAAAACCTGTTATTATCTTTGAAGGTATTTTGTGGGCAGTTGTGATTGCCAATGTATTTGCTAATATTGTTCCACAATCCCAAAATGCATGGCGATATTCTCTTGATTGGTATTTAACAGAATTTCTTGCAAAGACATCTGTGAAAACAAGTATGACTGGTGAATGTTTTGTAAATGACTCGTTTGCAGTTGAATCAAGAATTTTTTTTCTATAATCTCCACGTCGTATTACGTTTAGTCTTCATGTTTTTTGGATCAAAGTGATAAACTCCTGCATCAAGACCTGAGATATCTGAGCATACGACGTAAATTTCTATGTGATATAGTGCACCGGTACATGATGCTGCACGAAAATCCATCTCTCCTAGACCTTGAAATTTTATCTTTTTTGTAATCCCTGCTGAAAAATATAAAATTCTGGACAATATTTGTAAATCTGGAATTTTTGTATCCCTGATGTCAAGGTTAGTGGAAATGGCATCAAGTGTAGATACTCCTAGCGAGTTTTTTTCTATTGGTAAAATGACCTGCGGTGCATTTTTGTAAATCTTGTAAGGGGTTGGTCTTTGTGAAGGGTGATACATATGAAATCTGCTAAGCAGCATTCCGTTTGGATGTTTTGTACCATTGTGATAATGCCATGCAGCCTCGATCTCATAATTTCTCACAAATACCGACTAGATGCTAGAGGTTGTAAAAGTATCGTGCACACCAAACAGAAGATTATTAGAGGTTTGTTTGAAATTAAATTTCAAATGCTAGAAAATGAAGATGTAATTATCAAGGTATCTGGGGCTCAAAATCTCTCATATGTGATAAATATTGAGGAAAAATCATATCCTGTCAAAAAGATCTCAATTATAAAATCAAAAATTCCAGTACGTGAGCCTACTACAAGAGGAGGTGTGTATTTTACAGATGTTGAGGCCTATAAGGCAAAAGTAATAACTGATCTTTCAATAACAAATGAGATCCCTAAACTAATGCTTGGACCAAATACTGACTTTAAACCAATTTTGATCAAAACAAATTTGAAAATTGATGGCAGAGAATATTTGATAACCATGACCACGCATCTTACCAATGCTGTTAACACAAAAGAAACAGTAGAACTAAATCTTATAGTTGATAAATTGGATTTAAAGTAATTTCATTTTTTTGATGATACCATATTATATTGGTACTCTAGAACAAGTTATGTGAAAATATTTGTATTTGCAATTCTGATTATTTTTGCCCTGTCTGGAATTGTTCCAAGTTTTGCCCAAACTACATCGCCGGGTTTTACAAGTCCTGTTAATATCAGCAATATGACATCTGATTCTCAAAATCCTAACATCATAACTTCAGACGATGGAGTCTTTACTCTGTGGGTAGAAAACAATTCTGGAAGAAGCGACGTATTTTTTTCTAAAAGTGCTGATGGTGGAAATACATTTGGCAATCCAATAAATCTGTCAAGTTCAAATGTGGGCCAATCAGATTATGCGGCATTTGCACAAAAAGGTAACAATGTATACGTGATATGGCAGACGTCTCTTACTGGCACTGCCTCAGTATTTCTAGCAAAAAGTTCCGATGGTGGTTCAAGTTTTGATACTCCAATGATGATCAGTAATGCAACAAAACTTGCGGCATTTCCGCAAATATCTGTCTCTGATAACCACGTGTATTTTACATGGCTTGAAAAATCTGGTAATGATTCTACAAATATAGTCTTTGAAAAAAGTGATGATAATGGAACCACAATTGGTATGCCCTTATATCTGACTCATAATTTGGGAAATTCCGGAATTCCAAAACTACTTGCAACTGGAAATAATGTGTATCTGACTTGGGAGGATAACAGTAAAGGAAATTTTGATGTATTTTTGTCTAAGAGTGATGATTACGGAGCGTCATTTACTCTTCCAGTCGATGTGAGTAACAATGCTGGGCAATCTGGAACCCCTGAAATTGTGGTATTGCAAAATACATGTCTATATCGTTTGGATGGATAATACTTCGGGAAATTATGACATTTTATTTTCAAAAAGTACTGATGGGGGAAATTCTTTTGGAACTCCCGTTAACGTAAGTAATCTTAGTGCTGCTTCTGGATATCCACAATTTGCAGTCACTGGAAATAATATCTATGTGACATGGACCCAGACTATATCACATCCAAATTATGATGTCTATTTTGCAAAAAGTACAGATGATGGCAACACTTTTGGTACTCCGATAAATCTAAGTAATAATGTCGGCGCATCGGGTTGGCCAAAAATTGCATCTGATGGTAGCGCTATCTACATTAGCTGGGTTGACAACACACTTGGAAAATATAATGTGTTTATAACAAAGAGTTCAGATGGCGGAGATACGTTTCAAAATTCTACAAATGTAAGCAATAGTGTAACTGATTCGTACATAAGCAATATGTCCACATTGAATAATGTTGTCTATTTAATATGGCAGCAAGGCCAACAGGGTAATCATACTATAACATTCTCAAAAAGTACAACATTTGTTCCAGAATTTGGTCCGCTTGCCTCCATTGCACTTTTGATATCCATTGTTGCTATAATTGGCATATCGTCAAGATCTAATCTGAGAAATAATCTCTAAATTTTTTATCCTGTCTCTAACAGTTCGACAAGACCACACTTGGTATTTTTTGTATTCAAATCAACAAATGCAATACGGCGTTCGTCAAAACCTTTTACGGGATTTACAAGTATGGTTGCCCCCTTTCCTACAAGAGAATCAAGTTCTGACTGAATATCTTTTACCTCAAAGCACAGGTGATGCATTCCTCCGCCGGATTTTGCAAATTCGCTTATTGCCGAGTCAGGAGACGTTGGTTCTATCAACTCTAGGAATGGCTCTCCCATTTTTAAAAAGCAGATATTGACTTTTTGGCTGCCAACTGGAAATGTGGCACTTGTTGTCTCAAAGTTTAGGTATCTTTTGAGCTCACCCATGGACTCTTGGATGTTATTTACTACAATGCCAATGTGGTGCAGTTTCATGAAAGGTGTGGCACCACACGTGTACAATAATCTAACTAATGACAACATGCTTTGGTAATTTTATATTGATACTGCCTTCCAGTAATATCATGCTAGAAAAACTAGTCAAGGAATCAAAGGCCCTTGAAAAAGCTATTGCAGGAGAAGAACTTTCCTACGACGATGGCATGGAACTAATGTCTTATGATAATTTGTACATGCTGGGTGCTGCAGCAGATATGGTTAGAGAGCAAAGAGTAGGATCACAAGTTACGTTTGCCGCATCATACTACATGAATTACACAAATGTTTGCGCTGCTAGTTGTCAGATGTGTGCATTTTATAGAAAAGGAGATGAAAAAGATGCATACACTCTATCTTCCAAAGATATTGCAAGCCGAGTCGCAATTGCAAAAGAGATGGGCGCAACTGAGGTGCATATTGTGGGTGGATTTCATCCCGAACTTCCAATGGAATACTATGAAGAAATGTTTCGAACAATAAAACAAAATTCTCCTCAAATGCACATCAAAGCACTTACAGCGGCTGAAATTTTCTTTATTGCACGACTGACAAAAAATTCTGTAAAAGAAGTATTGACCAGATTCAAAGCAGCTGGACTTGATACAATGCCAGGAGGAGGAGCAGAACTTTTCCATCCCGATATTAGAAATAAAATAGTTAGAGGCAAGTGCTCTGGACAAGAATGGCTTGATACTATAGAGCAGGCTCATAATCTTGGAATAAAAAGTAATGCTACAATGCTTTTTGGGCATATTGAAAAGCCTGAACATATAATTGATCATTTGATAAAATTAAGAGAAGTTCAAAAAAGAACCAAGGGATTTCTTACACTGATTCCACTAAAGTTCAGCCTTGATAACACCGAACTTGAAAAGCAAGGACTGGTAACATCAGAGAGCCCATCTACGTATGATCTTAGAATTACTGCAATCTCTAGATTGATGCTTGCAGGTGAGCTCTGACAATATCTCTGTATACTGGGTTGCACTTGGCAAGAAACTTGCACAGGTTGCCTTGACATATGGAGGAAATGACTTGGTAGGGACTGCATTCTCTGAGGAGATTTACAAAGCAGCTGGCAAGGGAACCAACTCTTCTATCATTGAGTCTGCAAATATGATTAAGGAGATTGGTAGAGAGCCAGCTCAGAGAGATACGTTTTTCAATATTTTAAAAACATTCTAGGACTGGGCTGGTTTTTGGTTCACTGTCTTTCCTGCTCCGCCTTTCTTTTTTCCTCGGATTCCTACACTGATCAATGTAATGAAAAATCCCAGGCCTCCAACTAGTGCTGCCATGTTTCTAAAACCAATATTTAACACTAGATCTTGGTTAAACGCAGCTTTTTCTTCGTCTGTCATGTCTGCTCTTCCGGCAGGTTCGTTTTCACTAAGATATCCGTAAATGGAAAAACCTATTGCAAGCATTGTTATGCCAAGTGCAAAGACTCGCTTGTCCATTGGATGTATATTGTATAATCTGTAATAAATAGATGCCCGCAACCTTTGCTTAATTTAAACTAAAAATGGGTCTGAAACTATTTCCAAGTTAGTATTTGGGTCTTACAGGATTCTAAAATAAAAAAGAAAAGTAAGAGATTCTTCTGGGGAGTAGTTTATCTCTTACTTGATTCAGAAAATATCTTTTGCAACTTTACTTCAAGCTCTTTTTTTGCCTCTGATTGTACTAGAGTTGATTGCCAGACTCTGGCTGCTGTTTCAATCATTGCATCTGCTCCCTTGTCCAATGTAGGTCCAAAGGAGGCATCAATTCTCTTTTTGAGTCGTTCCACATGTGCCTGATATAGCGCATCGTGGAATGCCTTGTGCAGCAATTCCATTGATTGTCTTACAGGATCAACCGTTCCACAACCGCAGTCATTGCATTCCGTCTCTGAGGTGCATGAGCACGTTGCATCTTCTTCCATGTTACATGTTCCTGTTTTGCATTCCATATTACGTTCTTATAGTCACTATAGAAAGGTAAGTATATAAATAGGAAAGTAACTTTACTGAAAGTAGGTGTGATTTTAGTAAGTTGATGCCACAAGAACTCAAAAATCTTTCTGATCAGATAAAATGTTGTCCTGTTGATAACACGCTACGACTTGTTGGAAAAAAATTTACCATACACATACTTCGTAACATGATTATTTTGAATCATACACGATTCAATCAATTTCTAGAATCCGTAGAAGGGATTAACCCAAAGACACTTTCTATAAGATTAAGGGAGATGGAAAAAAGTGGTTTGATAAAGAGAAAAGTCTATCCGGAAACTCCTATCAAAATTGAGTATACAGTTACAGAAAAGGGAAAAGAGCTAAAGACAATCCTAATGCAGATGGCTGCTTTTTCTATGAAATATTGTCCTTCTGATGTATTCAAAGACGGCAAGCCAAGGACTATAGAACAAGTATTTGGAAAAGTAAAGACCGTAAAATGAGTACAGCTTATAATCGCTACATAACGAAACAAAAAACTACTTACCATGAATTAAGTTGGTATCCAAACTGTTACTTGACAATTTATATACTTTCTAATGTATAGTAACTATATAAATGATAGTTAATAATAAAACTAAACTGTTACTGCAAGGAATATTCCCAGAAACATGTGTATCAACTCAAGGTAAACATGGACCGCTGGTGACTGATAGTTCACGTGGGGAAGTGCTTTGCTCAAGATGTGGCATGGTTGTTATGGATAAAATTGAAGATACTACCCCAGAACAAAGATCATACACTGTAGAAGATTTTAACAGTAATACAAGAAACGGAATGGCTTCAGCACTGTCAATACATGATAAGGGGCTTTCAACAATAATTGGAAATACTGACAGAGACGCTTCAGGAAATTTCATTTCATCTCAAATGAAAAGTACCTTTAACAGACTAAGAACGTGGGACAGTAGAAGTAGATCAAATTCACATGAAAGAAACTTACGTACAGCCTTTACTGTCTTGGGAACGGCAAAGTCTAAACTGGATTTATCTGATAGTATAATTGAACGAGCATGCATATCTGTATAGAAAAGCAATAAACAAAAACATCACACGTGGAAGAACCATAACAGGAATGATACTTTCTGCACTCTATGTTTCTTGCAGAGAAGCAAACATGCCAAGAACCTTACAGGAAATTGCAGATACTGGTAACATTTCGTTTAAGAATCTTTCAAGACATTACAGGGTATTTGTAAAGGCACTTGACTTGCAAGTAATCTCATTTGATCCGTCCGAGTTTGTATCAAAGATTGGTACTACCGTAGGTCTAAGCGAGAAGGCAAAAAGGGATGCACTTGGTATTCTACATGATATAAAAAAATTAGGAATATCTGATGGAAAAAATCCTGTATCTCTTGCAGCCGCTGCCATATTTTTATCAGGAGTATTGAATGAAGAAAAAATAACTCAGGAGAAAATTGCAAATACATCAGGAGTCAGTACTGTGACAATTCGGAATAACGTAAAGATATTGAGAAAGAAAATAGGTATTGATTAGATAGTATGAGCGAGTAGGATTTTTTATAATATTCTAGAATTTTCCGTAGATCACTGCAGAAAACGAGGGATTTTTTTAATTAAATGTGATATTGAAATTCTGCCTGGACCGATTGTTATTATGACTATTGAAATTGCTAAAAGTACTACTGGAAGCTCAACACCATCAGGGCCTATGAATTTTGATGCCTTGTCTATGTAAAATATCACACCAAGCATCACAAGTGAGAGAACTGTTGCAGAAATTCTTGTCAATATGCCAACGATTATCAAAATCCCGGGAACAAATTCCTGTAATGCAAAAAGGTACTGCAAATTTGTTGGAAGGCCCATATGTGGTAGATATGTAGCAAAACTAGGATCAAATTTGACAAAGCCAACTGCAATAAAGATTGAGCCTATTGCCAATCTTAATCCAAAATGAGAAATATCATGAAACTTGCTTTGACTTATTTCTGCACCTACCACGATGTTATTTTTTTCAAGCCTAACTTAATGGTTAGTCTTGGGCAAAACCTGTTCTACTTTTTAAAATTAGACGAAAGATACACCAGAGAATGCAAAAAATAGTTTTTAATTAATTTCTCAAGCTATATGAAGTTCAAACTCTGGCACTAGGCCTTTTTCGATTCCAAATTGAAATAGATTTCTAATTGCCTGCTCTCCTAAAACTCCCATCTCGATTGTTACATCGTTTACATACATTCGAACAAATCTATCAATCAAATCCTTTGACTGGCCTCTGCCATACTGCATTGCATAATCTAGCGCTTCATTTTGTCTTGCCATGCCGTAAATGATTGATTCACGGAAAAACTCGTCAAACTTTTTGATAGTTTCACTTCCAAAATGATTGCTCATAACATTTACCCCTAGTGGAACTGGTAGTCCTCCAGTACTGTCTCTCCACCACTCGCCTACATCAAGAAGCTTGGTCAGGCCTTTTTGTTCATATGTTATTTGTCCCTCATGAATAACCAGTCCTGCATCTACTTGTCCACTAGCAACTGCATCTGGAATGTCACTAAATTTCATCTCGATATAATCAAACTTGCCAATCATTAACTCTAAAAGAAGAAAAGCTGAAGTAAGTTTTCCAGGAATTGCAATCTTGGAGCCTCGCAATTTTTCCAAAGTAAGTTCTTGTTTTGCTACAACAATTGGTCCGTAACCTTTTCCAAAACTTCCACCACTTCTTAAAATTGTATACTCTTTGAGATATGCGCAAGCATGTGCAGAGACTGCAGTGACATCAAGTTCATGTGTTAATGCGCGTTTGTTCAAAGTCTCGATATCTTCTACAACATGTTTTACATTAAAGAGCGGCGATGTAACCTTACCACTTAGCATTCCATAAAACATGAACGCATCATCTGCATCAGGAGTATGGCCTATTGTGATATCCATGAAGATGATTTTTATGTCTATTATAAAAATCAAGTTCGTGTATACCATCGCTGCCTTTGAAAGCGAGATAATGCTGCAACTTGAATTTTTGAAACGCTTTAAACCTCAAACCCAACTGTCTGTACCAAATCAACAAAAGGCCATATTTTGTGGAACTGGAGACTCGTTTGCATCTGCACAACTTGCCGAAGTCTTTTCTGATTTTAGAGTAAAGGCACTAGATCCACTTGACCTGTCAAAATATTCTAAACTTTTGAGAAATCACCATTTGTATCTGATATCAATTTCAGGAAATACGATATCAAACATCAAACTTGCAAGGCAATCAAAAATATCTACTGCAATAACTGCAAATCCAAAAAGCAAACTTGCAAATGCATGTAATGGTATAATTCATTTAAAATTTGACAATACGGGAATACAGACTGCAGGAAGTATATGCTTCCTTGCAAGTGCTCTCACCTGCATCTCTCTTGTGACTAAATTCAGGATGCCAAATTCCCTTAGACTTTTCAATATATCTTACGGTGTGTCCAAAATGCCTATCCATGGCAGAGTCTATGTTTTAGGGAATCTGTACAGTTATCCTATTGCAATGTTCTGTGCGGCAAAATTACAAGAAGTTTTAGGCTCTGATGTACGCTATGAGAGAATAGAACAGTTCTCGCACATGGGACTGTTTTCATCAAGAAAAGGAGATACTGTAATAATATTTGAAAAACAAAACAAGCATAACAAAAAACTTGTTAAACAAATAAAAAAATGTGGGCTGCATCCTATAATTATAGATCCTCCAACAAATAATCCAATTGGACAAGTTATCTTTTTCATCCTTGTTTCAGAATTTTTATCACTGCACTTGGCAAAAATAAAAAATAGAAAAGAATGCTTTTTTGTAGAGGAAAAGAAATTAAGAAATGCTAGTTCTTCCATGATCTACTAATTTTTTTAATAATTCTTCTAAACGTTTAATACCGACTGGAAAAGGATTTTATTTAAACCATGAAGTTCAAGGCAACAGATCAAATTCTAAGTATTATTGGTAATAAAAAAAATATTCGTAACTTTGGAGTCATGACTCACGTAGACCACGGCAAGACAACCATGAGTGATAGTCTTCTTGCATCAAGTGGAATTATCAGTCCATCTGTTGCAGGCCAAGCTTTGGCACTTGATTCGATGAAGCTTGAACAAGACAGACAGATGACAATTGTCCAAGCAAACGTTACTTTGCTTTATGAACAAAACGGCGAAGAATATGTAATTAACATGATAGATACTCCAGGACACATTGACTTTACCGGCAGAGTTACAAGAAGTTTGAGAGACTATTGATGGCGCAGTAGTGGTTTCAGATTCAGTTGAAGGTATCATGACACAGACTGAGACTGTAACTCGTCAGGCGTTAGAGGAAAGAGTGAGACCTGTTTTGTATATCAACAAGATTGACCGTCTCATAAAGGAACTAAGATTGCCACCAGAGAAGATGCAAGCTTGGCTGCTAGATATTATTACAAACTTTAACAGACTAATTGACATTTACGCAGAACCTGAATACAAGGAAAAGTGGAAGGTAAGCATTCAGGACGGCAGTGTCTCATTTGGTTCTGCAAAGGACAAGTGGGGATTTAATGCAGATGTGATGAAGAAAAAGGGAATTTCGTTCAAGGATATATACGAAGCATATTCTGATGGTGGCGACGTAAAGAAGCTTGCAGAAAAAAGCTCCATTATATGACGCAGTACTTGGAATGGTTGTAAAACATCACCCATCTCCTGATGTTGCACAAAAATATAGAATTCCAAAAATCTGGAAAGGAGATTTGGAATCTGATATTGGTAAAGCTCTTTTGAATTGTGATGACAATGGTCCAACTGTAATGATGATTGTAAACATGACAGTAGACCCTGCAGCAGGTCCTGTTGCAATTGGAAGATTATTTTCTGGCAGGATAAAAGATGGTGATAGGATACATTTGATTGATACAAAACGAGAAGGCAGAGTTCAATCTGTAAACTTTTTCATGGGTAACCAAAGAGAGATGGTAGGACAATTAGCAGCAGGAAACATTCCAGCTTTGCTTGGATTGGAACATGCAAGAGCAGGCCAGACTTTATCTTCTATTCCAGGGATTAATGCATTTGAGGGAATCCAGTATGTATCAGAGCCTGTTGTATCAATTGCAGTAGAACCAAAACATCCTAAAGATTTGCCAAAACTTGTTGAAGCGTTAAATCGTATCACTATAGAAGATCCTAATCTAGTTGTAAAAATTAACGAAGAATCTGGTGAGACTATTATCGCTGGAATGGGTGTGCTACACTTGGAGATTGCAACTGCATTGATTGCAGATGCCAAGGTGGATATTGTTACATCTCAGCCGTTGATTAATTATAGAGAGACAATTCGTGGTGGTGCAGGACCTATCATGTCCAAGTCGCCAAACAGACACAACAAGATCTTCATGAAGGTTGAACCATTGGATGAAAAGATTGCTGAAATGATAAGAAACGGTACACTAAACGAATACAAGGACAAGAAGGAAGTTGCCAAGATTCTCAAAGAAGCAGGATGGGATGGCGACGAGGCAAAACGTGTCATGAGATTTGATATACGAGGTAATGTCATGGTGGATGGAACCAAGGGTGTCCAGTTTGTAGGGGAATCAACTGATTCTATATTATCTGGATTTGAAGATTCTGTTAAAGAAGGTCCTCTTGCAAGAGAACAGGTAAGAGGGGCCAAGTTTACATTTACACACTTTGTTCCACACGAGGATCCAGCCCATCGTGGCCTATCACAACTAGGACCTGCATCTAGGCGAGCCTGTACAGGAGCAATGCTTTTGGCTCAACCTGTATTGCTAGAGCCAATGCTTGGAATTGAAGTACGTGTGCCACAAGAGATGATTGGAAACGTTGCAGGTGTAATATCTGGAAAGCGTGGCAAGGTCTTGAACATGGAACAAAAAGGTGTCATACATATCATATCAGGAGAACTTCCAGCATCAGAAACATTTGACTTGTCTGAGATAATGCGTGGTCAAACTGCAGGACGTGCAATGTGGAACACTCACTTTAAAGCTTGGACTCCAATTCCAAACTCTATTCTGACCAAAGTAATTGGTGATATTAGAAAGAGAAAGGGACTTGCACCCGAAGTGCCAACACCTGACGAATACGTGGATAGCGAGTAAAAATAGAATTCCACTTAGCTGGATTTGAGAACAATATTTCTGGTCGATGTAATGATCTAAAAACAGTTTGTTTAACTTTAGTCTTTCATCTAATATGAGTGACTTTATTTAATCCCATAAAAAATTAGTAGCAATGAGATATTTAATTTCTGGAATTATTATCATCTTGTGTTCATTTGGCACTATCAACGCATTTGCCCAAGAAGATACAACAGGTACAACACTATCACAATCAACACAAAATAGTTTTAACATGATAGATTATCCAAATGCCACTCGTTCAGCAGCTAATGGAATTAACAATGCTGGGCAGATAGTTGGAGAATTTGATTATGGCTCAAAGTATCCTCCACATGGTTTTCTACTTTCATCTGGTACATACACCTCAATAGATTATCCCAATGCTGTTGCTACGGATGCTATTGGGATTAACAATGATGGTCAGATAGTTGGGCAATATAGTGACGGCTCACCACACTATCGCGGTTTTCTTTATTCATCTGGTACATACACCTCAATTGATTACCCTAATGCCACTCGTACAGGTGCTAGTGGAATTAACGCTGATGGCAAGATAGTTGGATATTATGATGATAGTTCTGCATACTACCATGGTTTTCTACTTTCATCTGGTACATACACCTCAATAGATTATCCAAATGCCACTGGTACACGTGCCAATGGAATTAACAATGCAGGACAAATAGTTGGAGAATATGTTGATGGTTCGGGACACTTTCATGGTTTTCTACTCTCATCTGGCACTTTTACCCAAATTGATTATCCTAATGCCACTGGTACTCATATTAACGGAATTAATGATGCTGGCCAGATAGTTGGACAATATGATGATAGTTTAGGAAACTACCATGGTTTTCTACTTTCATCTGGTGTCTATACCTCAATTGATTACCCAAATTCTATCAATACAGCTGCAAATGAAATTAATAGTGTAGGTCAGATAGTTGGGGGATATTTCAATAATGCTGTAAGTGCACATGGATTTTCATTCTTATCCAAGACAGCACAAACTGTTCCTGAATTTGGTTCTGTTGCATCAATAATGCTTGGAATTTCAATTCTATCAGTAATTGTATTATCTATCAGAGCTAGATTATTACTTATTTGAGTATTTTACGATAAAACAGCAACATCATTTCTAATCATCATCAACTCTAGGAAATTTCTAAGAATCATTATTTTCCCTTTTTCTTTTTACTATTGATTATTCTGTGACATTTAGTGTGTACGACCTTTAAATTTGTAATGTTGTTGTTTGACGAGTCTCCATCTTTATGAAAAATGTCATACGCATCGTCACTTGTTATCTGTCCTTTACAACCATCACACATGAAATTCTGACTTCGTGCAACTTGTATTTTTGTAGGACGTACCAATCTTTTTCGAGTTTTATTGTTTCCAGAAAAGATGGACAAATCACATAAGCATATATTTTGTAATTATTAAGGTCTCCACCAAATTACTTTATCGTAGGAAATTTAACTTGAAAAAACTAGTGTTATTCTCTAGTATGTTTTGTTTTTCTATATGCGTAAATGTATACAGTAGTATTGTCTCCTATCCTGCTTGCACCATCTGCATGTCTTACATTGTGAAAATGATCTTCTATTACCCTTACGTCATTTAATGATCTTGCAAGTTTGTGTATCCATACATCGTTTTCTACATGAACATTATGGTCTTGGAATAACATGTTTTTAGGATTTGACGCTATTCCTACATACCAATCTGGATAATTTCCACCAAAATTTGCTACGTACTCTTCTATTTCTCTAATTATGGTATTGATGTCTAACAACAAGATGCATTGGTATTGTTATTTCTGTCTAAAAAGATTTTACCAATATTTAGTTGACTGGTTATCACTTTGTTTTTTGAATCTTTGATTTCATGCCTGAATAGTTAGTGATTCATATTATATGGAAAATGTAATTTGCTGGAAATTCTATAAATCATAATTATCATCATGATGCTTTGAAAATGACTGCTAAAATTTAGACCAAATCATACAGATAATCAAATCGAGAATGTCAATATAGGTCCGAAGGAGAACAGATTATACACTTGAATAAAAGAGGAATACTTCTAGCATGTCTATAAAATCAATACTGTTTCAAGTTGCTCTGGTTATAGTCGGTATAATAGGACTGTCCCAATCCTGGAATTATCTTAATGCAGCTAATTTCGAAAATTATTCTCAAACTAGTCTGTATGGTTTTCCATCTTTGTTGCTTTTTAGTGCAATGTTTGCAATTGGTGCAATGTATCTCTTAGTCTGACATGGCGCAAATATTTCGTGGCAAAAAAGGAGACTAGTCTTACAGCTTAGGCTTTATTTTTAAAATTTTGTACATTGATTTTAATTTTATCAATCATTGGAGTATGGTCAATATCGTTTTTCATAATTGCCAGTATGATATATGGAAAGACCTGTATTGAAACAAACTTTAATTCTTCTCTCTCTGTCAGGGTGTAACTTACTGGTCCAAACTCTGGATCAAAATCACTTAACATGGAGCTTTGTAACCTAAGTTCCATTGAAAACATTGCTATTCTTTCCTGTGATAGATTTATCTCATTTTTGGATAAAATATCTTCCATCTTTCCATGCTTGTTAATTAATCCGATAAACTCTACTCCTTCATTTAATATTGATTTGTCATAAAAATGACCAGATTCATTTTTTGCAAGAACTTCTAACACGGATGAAAATAGGAATTATCCCTAATAGGGACATGTCTGTATTATTTAATCACACAATTATGATGCGGGCGTGAGCTGCTCTACTGTAACATAATAATAGAAATTATCCAGCTTGAATTCCATGATAGACGTGTTATCATTAAAACTTACTCCAAAATTGGAATCATCGAATTGAGTTGGGGGTAGTTGATTTACTTTACTTCCAGCTAACTGGATAATGGAATTTGCATCATCTTGGGTTATTCGCGTTTCAAAAGTATGTCTACCATGGAATGGAGGGGGGACAAATCTGCTATTTGCTTGATCAATTGCATTTTTCAATACAGGAATATTATCTAATGTTGAATTATCCAAAATTGTTGTATCAATATCAATATTGGTAATATCTGATTCAGTGTGCACCTTTATGTTATCTGGAGTTGTTTGAGCCGTTACACTCAATCTGATTATACCGCTGGTACTGGCAGGCTTGAAAGGATCTATAGATACAACAATTGCAACAATGGCAGCAGCTGCTACGATTAACATCGCTATTTTTACAATATTCATTGTATTCTGATATTTCTCTGTTTTACTGTGATTTAACTAATCCTCATCATCCAAACAAAGATCTTAAAGTTAGTTCTTAGATGAGAAAAATTCAAGTTTTTGATTCTTGTAAATTCCAGCAGTTTTTGCATAGATATCCTTCAACATTCCATTCTTTTTTTGCATGACGTGCAATAAAGCCAAGTTTTGCATTACATAAAACACAATTTTTTTTCAACTCATTGTCAGTTTTTTCTTTTTCATTGTAACAAGGCTCACATAGCCATCCTTTTAGAGACCATTGTTTTTTTGGCTTCCACAGGTATAACCCGCCAGGTTCTGAGCCGCATAGTACACACATGTCATCAGGATTCTTTTTTTTCTCGTGAGGTTTTTTCATCAATTCTACATAACACTTGGCGCATACTGCCCCTTTGAGATTCCACTCTTTTTTGGGCTTGCTTGTACTGGGAACCTCTTTTTTACAAACTGTACAAACTTGATTTTTACTGCCAAATAATCCCATTATTACCCACATTGTATTTTCTCAATATCTTATTTGAACTCTTCATAAGCTAGTATTGCTTGTTTAATTCTGAGATTTGGCAATTTTGCCATCTCTTAATCTTTGTAATCCTACAATTGTCATGCTTCCAATGGCAATAAAACCAAAAACTACTGCTGCCCATCCTGCAATCTTTGATTCGTATATACGCATGACTAGAAATGATAGTGCTGAAAGGCCAAACGTGATAAAAGACAAAATTGACATCCTATTAATTTTCAATTTACAATTGTGGATTGATACAATAATTTAGCAATTTCTATTGATGTTTAGCTAGTGGATATTTTATAACATCTGAACCGTTGCTGCCTCAAACTTCTCATGTCGGACCTCGCAAATACATTCTTTCAGCAACGTTTCGTAACCTTACTTTTCAGCAACGGTTCGGTTCCTATACGTCATCAAACTATATAGGTTTTAAAAAATTGATTTTTGTTATATTACTTTTAATCATTTCCTATCAAACGATTGCCATATTGTAAAATAAGACATCTCTTGCATACACAGGAATCATATTTGATCTCTTTTTCTTTTAATGATGGCTCTTGGGAGCACCAGCATGTCTCACGCTCTTCACATTCAAACGGATCTCCACATTTGGCACATTTTTTCTGCAACGTATCAATAAAGTCAGTTTAATGATTTAGCAATTTCTATTGGCAATAAAGGAGCGGTCGGGCAAACAATTTATTCTATCAAGTATGCCATGTTACAGACCGTAGACCTCCAAACGGAATGATGTTAGTATGGCAATCCTTTGACCGATTGGAGATACTGGTCACGATCTGTTATGTTCTACTCTGGAGGATTTTGAACAAATACATTACAAATCAGCCTATCTGTTTTTGGGTCCCTATACTGTACATTGCATGTGACAAACTTTCCCTTTAGTGCACGTTCTAAATCATAAACAGTCTTTTCTTCATATTGCGGTTCTTCGGGATTGTCAACCTTGGCAATCACAATTCTTTCAACATTTCCATATTCATCTTTATTGTCTTTACGAAAATGGGTGACTGACATCTCAAAAGTGTCTCCAGACAAGCAACTAATTACAGGACCTCCTATTCCGTCGCCCATGATTTTTGTGTTTTTTTATACCATATATTGTATGTGCTAAAATGGTTAGTTTGATATCATAATTTTATTTACGGCATTCATTATGCCTTTCATATCTACTGGTTTTTCCACAATCTGTGTTGTTTTGGAAAGCGGATTCTTTTTTGAATCAATCACACCGCCTGTCACTATGATTATCTTTGCATCTGGGTTAATCTTTTGAATTGCTTGTATTCCGTAAAATCCATCGTATGCAGGCATCATTATATCCATGAAGATAATGTCTGGATGGAGTTTCTCATACAAGTCTGCTGCCTCTTTGCCGTTTGAGCCTGTTCCAATGACTGTAATGTTGTGCATTTGAAGAACTTCAGCAAAAATATCTCTCATGTCATGATCATCTTCTATTACTATGGCATGGATCTTGGAATGTACTTTGTCTGGAGAAAATTGTCTTGATGTTTGCATCTCAGACTCTGACATGCGATGTTCATCAAGTAACATCATTGATAGTGCTCTTCTGATTATTTCTTGTCTTGTACTTTCTTGCTTTTTACAAATTTCATCAATGCCCTGAATCATTGCATCTGGTAATCTTATTGTTATGGAATTGTGCATTATGTATGATATTTTTTATTCCAACATAAGTGCGATGGAATTTTTTTGTAATATCTGATACCATGATGGAGATAATGATGATTTGTTGAATACATTTTGGCACATCAAAATGATCTAATTTTATTTTTTGATTTGTATGACTTTTCTGATTTATGTCGACTTGCAAGATTGTTGATCGACTGATCTCAAATTACAGGAAACTAGTCATGATTGAACTAAATCTATTCGAGATTGTAAGGTACCGTTAATGATCGACAAATTAGGACTAAAAACAGTTTTAATATTCGTGCATGGCACCAAATTGGTATGAAAGTCTTTGACAGAGTATTGTGCGCATGTACTAGTTGTAGATGCGGTCATTATGGAAAAGGCTCTGTTAACCAATATGTATGCGATGGATGTAAAAATGACATTCATGGCGGAATGAGGCCTGTTGCAAAATCTGCAAAAATATAATCTGATTTTACCTATTGCTTGTGCCTTGTAGTAAATTGGTTATTTTTTCGTATCTTCCATTTTGTTCTTTCTTGGGTGGCAATTGCCAATTCCGATTCTAGTTTCTTTTTTGCAGTATATCTAAGATTAGGATCTTTGAGTTTTTCAGTGATTTCGTTAATCTGCTTTGTATAACGCTCAATCTGATTGTCTATTCCTTCAAAACCCATTATTGTTCAAAGTTAGAATAGGTGATTTAGCAATTTCTATTTAGAATTATTTTCTTATTATTTCCCACTCGTGCTTACAATCTTCGCACAGAAAATAATAGTGCATGCCGTCGCTTTTTTCAATTGGGTCCATATACTCACCGGTATTTTTGGACATGCATTCTAGACATTCTTCTTTATTCAATTGAATTCTTGTGATGAATTGGCACTTTTGATGTTTTCTGTTTTGTAAATTTCAACAATTCATATCTTTTGAAAAATTCCAGTTGTTTTTATAGAACGTTTACAGAATTTACTCCATGATGCGCTGTATTGATTCTAGATGCAGATCAAAAATTCTACGAGGTGCAACATGTCCCAAGTGTGGATTGGACAACTCGCGTGAAGCGGGAAGAATTGGATTAGAGATACTAGAAGAACGGGGCGTTGAAGAACTAGATGAATTCATGTTACTTCATTTTCCAGATGTACAAAAAAGAAAAAAAATTCGACATGTTATGCTTCAGATTAACTATACTGAAAATAGGGCAAAAGAGTATGATAACTCTAAACGACCTAAAAGAAAACAGCAAGGCAACCAGCCAAAGAAAAGAAAAACATAAAGAAATCATCGTGAATTTCTAGAAATTGTTTAACGTTAGTACTTTGGTAGTGATTTCATGAAGCCATTTAGAAAAATTCTGATTATTGATATGATTGCATTAATTGGCTCTTTTTTTCTTATATGGCAACTTTCTACAGGCTCTAATTTTCTAATTCCTAACCAGGAGACTGATTATGTCAGGTCATTGCCGCTGGCATTGATGTATACCGTGCTAGTTGGTATCTTGATTATTCTAGGAACGATGATTCTGTTTCTACCTAAAAGGAAAAAGCAATAATTCATCCTACTGAAATTCAAGATATTTTCTGTACTCTGCCTATCTTCCCACTTTCTAGTTCTACTTTGATTCCATGAGGATGAAAGCTGCTTGAGGTAAGAATTCGTTTCACTACTCCCTCAGTTAATTTGCCAGACCTTTGGTCCTGTTTTTGAACTATGGCTACACTGATTCCGATCTTTATTTTTTCTCTTGACGGTATTGTATCCAATTCAATAGAATTGTGTACATGACACTATTTAGATCATCTACTACAATAGCGTGTAATTTGTTACAATAATGTGAAAAATCTACTCGTCCGCGCACACTGAATTTTTTTAATAAATATAGTCTAATTTTTGATTATGGGTGAATAGTTCCACCAGTGCATAATGCTATGATATGACTCAACACTGTCACTAGATCGATTGGCATTTCTAATTAGTATTGGTATGAGAAGTATTTTAATTTGATTATTCTAGGGCATTCCTTCAGGGGAATGTAGTGCGTCATTTTTCAATCTCAATGCTCTGTAAATTATTGGAGCATGATCTGCTTCAACATCCGTTGTAATGTAGAGTATGTGCTCTGAATCCAAAGGCATTGTAATTCGTTTTAATTTTTCATATTCTACCAGAGCATATTTTCCCTTTCCTATCTTATCTGAAACTTCATTTCTAGACTTCCATGCGTTGATTGCAAGCTGTAATGATTTCTGACTCTCTTCTGATGAAAGCAGGTTCTCCACTCCTTCTCGGTGAGCACTGAACAAAACCTTCCCACTCATGTCAAATATTGTGGCAAATCGAATTTTGGGATCAATTCCCATCACCTTGTCAAATAATGCCTTGTAATTCGTGTATGATATACTTGGTTGTAATGCATAAACTTTGCTCTTTCAGTCTATGGATTGCAAAAAAGTATCTGAATTATGTTTGAGGTGAAACCAAAGTTAATTTGCCAGAATGGATTCATTACGGTGATGTCTGATGATGAATCCAAGTCTAATTTTGATGTAATATGCAAGAAAGTTTTTGAATTGGATGAAATGATTCGGTCTGCTAGGATAATCAACGGTAAGGGCAAACTTGTTGCGGGTGGAATGAGACAAGGTCTCAAATCTCTCGAAGATGCCAAAAAAGACGAAATGCTGTTCATGGAACTCTCACTTAGGGTGAGAATGCGTCATGAGTTTGACGAAGAATTTGGTAGAGTTGAGTTCTCACTTTCATACAGAGGAAAAGTAATACTGATGAGTTTTCCAATAAACGAGAATGTACTTTTCGTATCTTCTGAGAGGCAACTTGATCTTGGGAAAATCCCATTTAATATTTTAGAAATAATCCAGACACACTGTGGATAATAACTGACATTGATTCAAAAATCTGACTCGATATTGTTACTCCTCATCGTCATCATCGTCCATGAATTCGTAATCTCTAGTGTATAGTACAAATAACTTGCTAAACATATGCGGCTTTTTTGCATACAATACTAAAGTCATAATTATTCGTACACAATCATATTTTTTGACACTGTAAATTATGCTCCAGATCTGTTAAATCTATACCTTGATTTTCATTAATGGATATACTGTGTCTGAAATTGTATAAAAATAGAGTTGGGATGTAATGAAATGTAAAATACTGAATCTTATCTAAAATTCAATATTGTCTTTTTCATTGAGCAAAAACTTTTTTGTTTTTCTTGCTCCTTTTACATCAAACCAGCTTATCTTCAATGTAACTTTTTTACCCTTAATTTCGTCAACAGTTATCTTGTCGGCTATTTTTACAAGTTCCATTAGTGTTTGATTCGACATTTTTTTATTGATTTTATTTTTCAATTTGATTCTTGGGACTGAATTTTTTACACATAATGTTCAAAAAAATAAAGCTATTCCTAATCATTCTGGGTTCTAATATTTCTCTACTAATCTAGTATTATGACAAATCCTCTAATATTGATGGCATATGCCATGTCTAAACACCTTTCAAATTCATGCTTGACACCTTGAATGCATCAAAATACAGAAACTACTTGTGTTAGTGTCTCGTATTTGTATCATGAAGGCAATGAGTTACAAGAAATTCAGAGAGTCAGAATCCCAATACTATGATACTGTAGAAGGAAAAATGCCAAGAGCCGAAGTCATAAAGAAGTTGGAATCGTTTCTAAAAGAGAAATTAGGTGAAGGTCAGGATTTTTTTGACCAGTATAAAGTAAGAGAAGGATAATCTATCTACCAATACTGGCAGCTAATTTGTCGTGAATCTGCGCTAAAATCAGTTCTGCTTTTTCCTTGTTTTCAAATGTCTCTACCTTTTCATCCATGATGGCATCAATTTCATAACTCTTGTCAACCAATACGTCTGCCACGTGATCATCCAATGTTCCATTGCCCATTAAATAATATGCAAAGACTGTGTTTTTTTGACCTATTCTATGTAGTCTATCTTCTGCTTGTCTGTGAATGGCAGGACTCCAGTCAAGTTCTGCAAATATTACGTATCTTGCTCTGCTTAAATTAATGCCGACATTTCCTGCGCGCAGACCTGCTATGATGAGTTTAGTTTCACCATTTTGGAATCTGTCTATACCTTCTTGTCTTTCCTTGTCACTCTGTCCTCCAATTATGGAAGCGGGTGCATACTCTGCCAAATTTCTATGAAGTAATTCATGTATTGCCTTGTGATGACAAAATACCACAACGCTCTCTTCAATCTCCATTATATTTTTGACAAATTCGATGACATGTGGAACCTTGGCAACTCCTGCAGCTTGTCTCTCACTCTGTATTGCTCTCTTGTATGATGAAAACTTGTCAAATGCACTTGTTGCAGTCTTTTGTTCTTTTTCTAATCTTTCCCAAATCTTACCAAGCTCGGCCTGATAATAATTAATATCTGAATCAATCAGTTCCTTGTATCTTACCTTCTCTTTGAGCTCTTTTAGAACATCAGATTTTTTTCGTCTCAGCATGACATGCTTGCGTAACTCTTCTCCCAAACTTGCCCGCTTGTTTTCAAGCACGATGGCCTTTCCTTTTTCATTAACATAGCAAAAGTACTCACAAAATTCATCAAATGTGCCTAAAAGTCCGGGTCTTAATATGTCAACAATTGGCCATATCTCTGAACCTCTATTGTAAATTGGTGTTCCAGATAAACCAACTCTGTATTTTACTGAATCAAGAGCTGCAAGTTTTTTTACAGCCATATATTTTTTAGTTGTCTTTGAACGTAGATGTTGCACTTCATCACATACAATTGTTTTGATATTTAATTTTGAAAGGTCGTCTATTCTTTTATGAAGCAGATCATAGTTTATGATATACACATCATGTTTTGGAATCTCTTGAGATTTACCGGTTCGAATTAAAACAGATGATGGATATCCATCTTCAGTTATTTTTCCATTACGACTCCGTTTTTTAAGGAATTTTTGAGTCTCTCTTTGCCAGTTGTTTAATGTTACCAGTGGAGCAACAATCAACACTGGAAACGTTTGTTTTTCTGTAGCAAGATATGCCAAGGTCTGCACAGTTTTTCCAAGGCCCATCTCGTCAGCCAAGAGTGCATTTCCATATGACTTGAGTAGAAAATCAAGCCCTTCTCTTTGAAAGTCAAGAAGTTTTCCTCGAAACTGTTGCCCTGGATTTGCTTTTCGAAGCTTTTCAATTCTTGTCCACTTTTTTTGTGGTACTATTACTTTGCGAACTTTTCTATGCCATATTGATTTTGACCTAATCTCAAGTGGATATCTATCCATGATCCATTTTATCTTCTCTACATTTTGGATGGTATCTGGAACGATTGCCTCTTCTGGACCGTCACCATACCATGCATGTGGTATGACGCGGGCTACCATGCTGACTGCTCTAGAACCAGTTAATTTCCAAGTCCAATTTTTTGAGTATATGTCTAAAACATATTCAAGGGTGCCAAAGTCTTTCATAGATCGTAATTCTTCGACATTTGGTGAACTCGATTTATGAATCTTTAACTCTGAACCAAAGATCGCAGTTTTGTTGATTTCTGACATTTTTAAATAATTTTAAAAGAAAATATGCTGTTTTTGCACTGAATTATGGTTAAATTATATGAATCTCTAAAAAGTCGATACGTTTTAAAAATTATTTATTAGACTTTCTTCCAAATCTCTTAAATTTGTCAAAGCCTAGTTTCTGACCAAAGAACTTTCTTACATAGAAATAAGCAACTGCGGTTGCTGCTGCTGCTGATGCTATTACTATGGCAGTTATTTGGTAAAATACTGCCTCATGGTTGGGATATAATCCAAATACTGTAGCTATAGTGTTTGGTACAAGTTCAGCCGTTCCAGCCACAGTCCACCAAATGATGAGAATGGTGACCTTGTTTGTAACTTCGGTCTGGACTACATTGACACCAGTAGCAACCATCTGCATTACGTTTTCAGACATTTGTATCTGTCTGTCTAATCTACCAAGGATTACCTCAAATTTTGCAAGAATTTTTTCATCATCTGATACCATGTCTGCATCTCCATGTTTCAGGTTGTGAACTGTGTCATAAGATGCCCATATTGCATTCAGATAAGTCAAAAGTGATGTCTTCATGTTTGATAACTCCAATGCAACATCTCTTGTAACTTGCCTTGAACCTGCTATATCGATCTCAAATTGTTCAGCTCTTTCTACTATGAGTCGCAGTATTGAAAAATTGGCTTCGCAAATTTCATCTATGATTCTTGCTAGCAGTATTGTTTGTCTATCTGCCCAACTATCTGCTTCTTTTGGAAGTTTTCGTAAAACAGTGGGAGCATAATTGTACAAACGTGTTATCTTTCCACCATAATCATCGTGAACTGTAACTATCAAGTCTTTTTTCATGAATATCAAAATGGGTGCAGTCAAAGTTTTGTTATTTCCAGGAACTACAAAGGGTATCATGAGACCTAATGTATCGATTCTATCTTCGTAATTTGATACATATCCTGATAATAGTGCTGATGGATCCATAGTGATTCCTAATTTTTCTAGAATTATTGGAGTGTCATCCATGATGCTATCAACAACACATTCAATCCATGTAAGATGTCCTGAAGATGTAATCTCTGAAAGTTCTGAAAGTTCTATTGATGGTTTCTTAAACGGCATGCCTTCTTGTAGTCCTGCAACGCTGATTGTCTTGATCATAACCTAAGGGAAAATTTGGACTTATATACGTCTTATTCAAGGATCAAAACCTTGTTTTACAGTCTCTATGTAATTCCTATATTTGAAAAGATTTATTGAAGAATTTTTCATAAATGTGTTTTAGCAAAATTCAAACATGTTCATTTTGGGTTTGTTATCTCAGAAAAAGAAGTTCAAAAAATATGATTTTTCCATACTAACATAATAATAGAAGTCTCAATCGAATACAGATAATGAAGGTACTAGTTGATGAAATGTATGACGGAATAGATACAAAACTCAAAGAATTTGGCTATCAGGCATTTAGTGTTAAAAAACTAATCTCAGAAGGAAACAAACTATCAAGTGACTATTCTGTAATAAAATACGCTGAAGATAATGGCATGGTTGTAGTTACTGAAGACGTAGAAGTTGGCAAGGCATGTAAGGAAAACGAAATTCCATGTGTATTGCTTGATAATGAAACAATTTTTAAGATAATTTTAGAAGAACTAAGCAAGTATAAAGAACGCTAGCTAGTTTCTGCCTTGCCGATTCTCTTCTTGATTATGATTATTATGATAATTATGATTCCTATTATGACTAGTCCGTCGACGTAATCTGAATAATGTCTAATTTTGACCCATTCTTGCCCCAGGGATATTCCAACATAAGTCAGCATTGTGCTCCATATGATGGAACCTACAAAAGTGTATAACGCAAATTTTTTCAAATTCATTTTTGCAATACCTGCTGGTAATGAAATGTATGTTCGAATAGCTGGCAATAGTCTACTTACAAATGTGGACCTGTCACCATATTTTTTAAAGAATGATTCCGTCCAGTCTAGATGAGATTTTTTTAAAAAGATATACTTTCCATATTTTAAGATAATTTCTCTGCCAAGTTTTATGCCAATGACATATGCAACAAGAGAACCAACAAGATTTCCAAAAGACCCTGCAATTATTACAAAAACTGGATTGAATTTTCCTGTTGATACTAAATATCCTGAAAATGGCATTATGATTTCACTTGGAATTGGTATCAGTGCACTCTCTGCTGTCATGAGAGCAAAAATTCCTAGATATCCGGCATTTGATATCGTTTGAATTACAAAGTTTGCTAAATTGTTTATTATATCCAAAGCAACCATTTTACATTACCTTTTTGATTATAAACAAGACTTACCTTACCACATTCCACCAGAGTTGGTTCCAGGCTCGTCAAAGTTTTTCTGTGAGACGTGTTTATGTGCTTTTTTCATATGTCTGTCTAGTCTTACTGGATCGTGCAACTCTAGACCGCATTCCTTGCACTTTGTTGAAATAGGTTCTTCCTTTTTCTTAAAAAGCCCCATGTTTCTCGTTACTGATTTGTGATAATAATTCTTACGGTTAAAACTTGTAATTGACTATTTATTTTTGAAAATTAAGAAGGCGCTGCGTAGAGAGTACCTACGCAGACAAGCATCCAGACGGAAATGGTATGCTATGAAAAATTATAGATTTTAGAGATTGATAAGGTTTTACTTTGTACATTTTACTAGAGCATATTCAATAGTTTGATCTCTTGCAGCTTCCTTCATCTTTAGCATTGACTTGAATAATATCTTCTCTACGTAGAATGGATATATTTTTAGAATCTTGGTTCTTAAAAATTCATGATTTTTTATATAATAATCTGCCAAGGGCGAATATACTTTTGATCCAATTAGCTGGGTTTCCATGATATTTAGACCGGCATCATTAATTGTTTTTTTAACAGTCTCTAGATCATAATGCTCAGAAGACCAAGTAAACTTTAGTATGCCAATTTTTAAAATATCCATTTTTGTTGGTTTTAAAAGAACGGGGATTGCAAGTATGATGAATCCTCCTTTCTTGAGAACTCGGTTTGCCTCTGATATGAATTCATGAATTGGCTTGAAATGCTGTGCTGATTCCAATGCTATCACTCTGTCACATGATTCATTTGTCAGTGGAATCTTTGTTGCAGTTGAATTTAGCAGATTGATTTTACATCCGTTTTCATGTGATATCTTGCTTGCCGATTTTAGTTGATTTGAGTTTATGTTCAAGCACGTTATGTCTATATCTGGATAATTTTTCTTCCACAGTAAGGCAGGCTCGGAAAAACCACTTCCAACATCTAGAATATTTTTTGCGTCTGTTAGCTGCGCCATGCTTCCAACTATGTCACAAAGATTTGATTGTGCATCAACTGGATTTTTCGTAGTTTCATTCCAGTATCCGAAATTGAGGAAATTTCCTCCTGTTGAAATCTGCATCAATTCTGACAGGTAATTGTAAAGATTTACGACATCGCCCTCACTACGCCTTAATGTCCACAGTATGACATCCATGGGATTGGGATTATTCATTATGAAAAATGTGTCTAGATTGGGGGCTATTAAGATATTAATTTCAAACTAGTATTGCACTAAATTAGTTGATCTTTTTATTTCACCTGTAAGCCATTGAATGTGATGGATACATGTGATTCTAGAACTAGGGCATACAAGAACGGTAAGACTTTTGATCAATGCAGAGATATTGCAAAGACACTGTCTCTAGAAATGCAAGAAAAAATTAAGGAAAATGGTCATGTGGGATGGGATGTAATTTTAGAGTCTGCGCAACATGATGAACTAGTCTACAAACTTACTCTGAAATATCTCAGAGAATCTGGTTACGACATTGGAGACTGGAAGAGGCCTCTAGTGCAAAAAACTATTGTTTAGGTTCTACTGCACAGCTTCCATTTTGTGCTCTTATCCTTTTGGCCATCATAATTGGAGTTATAAGAAGAACTGGAATTGATATTGCAATAAACATGGTCTGAACTTGCGCCTCAAAGCTTGTCAGAAATAATGTAAAAGTTGTAACTCCAGTTCCAAAACCAAATAACATTGTAAAAGCTGTTCCAGCACATGTTGGGCATCCGACAAAAAGTCCTGTTATTGCCCCAAACGCTCCTAGTTTTCCTCCGCTTTTTGCAACTGAAAATACTGTTGACGATATGGCAAAATTTAGGCCAACCAAAAATGAGACTGAAACTAGCAGCAGCGCATTCAAGGGAATGATTTGAAGTCCTACATGTTCAGTGAAAAATGCAAAGATCATTGGCATGTAGCCAGGTAAGCCACAGCAAGGCGAAAGTTCTACATGTGGAGGTTTTGGAAACCCATAATCTGTGGCATTTATGTCAGGCTTGTAAATTATTATCCCAGATGTAAATGCAAAGAATAATCCGTATCCTAATGCACTGATTATGAAAATCTGTTTTGCTCTCTTGTTGTTTATAGAGTTTGCAATAACTGAAAGAATCGTTGTATCTCCAGACGAGATCTTTGTTTTGTACGTTTTGTATAATCCCCATCCTATTGCAATAAATGATGCAAACAACACCACGTACGTTGCAATTGCCAATCTTTGTAATGCTGGCATAGCTGCAGGAGTGACAATCAGACTGCTGTTTTTTGCATATGCCAAAAAAGAAACGGCTATGGCTACAAACCCAATTAGTATCAAGGCAACATTTGATCTTACTAGTGACTTTTGTTTTTCCACTTGTCCAAAGTCTGAGTCCTGACATTAAATTCTATCTCTGAATTTCTCCAAAGTGTTTATCTTGGGTGATTGGGTTATACTAGCAGTCGTGAAGATCGACGAACCTCCAGATTCTGATTATGCTGAAACCAAGATAACACATGTTGGTTTTGTAGACCCATACGGAGTTGAAGGACTTTTAATATTGAGTGCAACTAATGGAAAGGAGTTTCACATGCGTGCCTTCTCAGGTGAGGTGGCAAGACACATTACTAATTTTATGGAAGGGCAGCGTGGGGCAATACCTACCATATACAACATGGTAGAAGAGATAGCAGAGCTCAACGAACTTGTTCTAGTTAAGATCAAAGTTTACGAGAGCGGTAATGTCTTACGTGCAAATGTCTATTTTACAGGGAAACATGATCTTGTAATGCGTAACTATCGTGCATCTGACGCAATAGCACTAGTCTTCATTTTATAATATTCCGATATTGGTTAGAAAAAATCTCTTAAAAGAAAAGATGGAAGCCTAAGTCAATACTTGGTCTAGCTTTCCTTCTTGCTGCGCCTTTCTTATCTCCATTGCAATTCTGCGTCCTACACCAAAAGTTTCTCCATACTTGTATTTGGTATATGGACTGGTTGTGGCAAGAATTGGATTTCCTGGCACTCTTAATGATACATCATACACAACAATGTCCAAGTCGCGTGTTATCACACTCTGTAAAGAGAATGGACCAATTATTCCAGGTGCATATTCTTTTCTTACAGTATTTACAAACTTGTCACCTATGTCTATGACTTTTTCAAGCAATGACTCTCTGATACTTGCCGGCGTGTGACCTACCTCTATATTTTGTAATTCAATGTTCATCTCAAGCTGCTGTTTTGCAGGTAATGAGACAAAGTCATGAAGATTAGTCTGTAATCTTCTTTCTATCCCAAGAAAATCTACTTCGTTTGATATTGGGGTATGGAAATAATTGAAATTAAAATAAGTACCAATGACAAATTCTTCGATGCTTGCAGTCTTGAGTGCCTCTCTTGAAATCAAACCTTGTCTTATCTTAGTCTCCGTTTTGTCTCTATATTCTGCATATGATGAAACATTAAAGAACGCTCTTTCCAGTTTGCGTTTTTTTTCTTGAACTTTTACTATGACTGGTCTATCAATATCCTTTGGATCTTTGAATAATTTTGGAAATCTTATCTTGGATTTTTGAAGTAAATAGTATTGGTTTTTCTTGTTTGCTCTCTCCTCTGCTTGAAATAAAGCGCGGTTTCCAAATAATGGCACCTTGAATTTGTTTTCAACGTTATCATATCCTAAATATGCAGTAAGTGCCCTATGTGGAACAACAATTGTACTTGAATTTCTAAGTCTTGTCTGAATCTTTGGAGATAACATTTCTTGGAACTTGTTTACCATGATAATCTCATCGGCTAATCTTGAAAATCTTCTATAAGGCACATCTCTTCCCTTTTGGCAAACTACTATTGTCTTGAAATTCTCATCTTTTGCACCATCCATCACTTCAAGTGCAGAATGACTTCCAAGCACTCCAATTATTGGCTCGGAATACTCACTGACAATTTTTTGAATCTCTGCTTTTTTTATCACGCGGTATTTATTTTACTTGGGTAAAAAAGCGTTATCTAATTTACCTGAACATATCTGAGTTTAACACTAGTTGAAATGGCCTTTTAAAAATCAGAGATAGTTACGTGGAATAAACAACTAAGGTTGATGTGGGTGGTGAGTCGGCAGAACTACTTGAGGTCTTCTTTATCTTTGAATTCTTTTAGCTCTTTTTCCGATTCCATCTTGCCTTTCTCGAATTCACCTTTTGCCTTTCCGAATGTTTTTGCTAGCTCTGGGATCTTTTTTGCACCGAAAATCAAAACCCCGATTATTACAACTGCAATTATTACATTCTCGTATGCCATTATTGCCTTAAATGCAGCAGATCAAGATTTAAGTGTTGCAATACTTTTTGCCTGTTTTTCTGATATTGCCATTCCTATGAGATATAACCCAATCATGGGGCCTGCGACAAACCACATGGTAACTCCACTTCCATCTGGAGTAATTGCAGCGCCAAGTATGACCATTCCAATAATTGCATATCTTATGTTGTTCCTCCAGAATTTTGGTTCGATTAATCCTGATGCAGTTAACGCATACATTATCAAGGGTAACTGAAATGACAGGCCAAATGCAAGAATGAACTGGAGTACAAATGTGATGAAATCTATTATATTCAAAAATGTAAGCAAGTCAGCTGACTGGCCATACTTGTAAAGAAATTGAAGGATATATGGCGTGACAAAAAAGTATGAAAAGATTCCTCCTGCAGTGAAAAGCCCAATTGCTGGAATTGTAATATTTCTGATAATGCGAATCTCTTTTCTATGTAATGCAGGAGCTAAAAACCCTACAAACTCTTTTACTATGATTGGCATTGCAAAGACCATTCCAAGTAGTATTGCGATATAAAATTGAGAAAAAAATGCTTGTCCAGGTGCTGTCTGGATTAATTGGACTGTAGGTGGCAGTAGATGATGTTTCATTGATATGGTAAATTGAGCCGCCATATTGTTAAATGGACTAAATGTTGGATAGTACAGTTTTGTCCCATTATACATAATCGGTGTAAGATGGAAACTTAGGATAAAAAATGAAAATACTCCTACGGCGATAACTGATCTAAACACCCTTTTTCGTAAATCCTCTAAATGCTGGCTAATGGTCATTGGCTTATCCATTGCAGATTATAAAATAGTATGAACTGTATTAATAGTATATTTTCATGAGGGAGGGCAGTTGCGCACTACTTTCCAGGAATTGGTAGTATCTTGCTTGACGGTAGGTTACTTTCTTGTTGTTCTGGTTCTGTAAAATTCTCTAGTTCTATTGTAAGTTCAGTACTTACTTCGAAATTATCTCCTAATTGGACTGCTAAATCTGCAATCTCATTTGGTGCCCAGATTTCACGTGATCCTTTGAAAAATATTCTTGAACTCTTTTCTGCAGGTTCTCCACCAAATTTATCCTTGATGAACTTTGTCAATCTATCTAATTCTTCTTTCTCTATCATGTTATGATAGAACACAATGCCCTTGATTGAATCGTAATCCCAGGGAGTTCCATTTCTATACGAGTACACTCCAAAGACTGCTCCCTGGTCATCTTTTGGGCATTTTATTTCCCAGATCAATACTTTTTTTGGGTCAAACTTGGCTTTTCTTACATCTTCTACTGTGAGTTTCCAATATCTTAAGCGGCTCATTATATGATCAATAAATGAATATTGACAGTTAATGAGCCTTACTAGACACAAAACACGGTGTAACGTATGATATGAAAATAAATGGTCTAAAATGATCCAGTTTTAATTTTTTTACTATATTTTTAAAAGGCAGGATTAGACATTTTATCAATTCTGTGAAATAGTGAATCATTTGATTGATTCAAATGGTAAATGTCCGGTACTATCTCATTATGAATTTAGAATATAGAATATTTTGTTTTACTGGAATATCTTTCATCTATAATATTTGTCAATACGACTAAATATTCGACAATAAAATTGTCTACATGGAAGTTATTCCCGCAGACCGTCTTGAACTCTTATCAGAAATGGAGGAGAAATATGAGAAAAAAGACAAGGAATACTTTGTTCATTTGCTAGATCACAAAGATTTTGTGATAAGATGCAGAACCGTTTGTATTCTTGTAGATATGGGAGGAGAAGATGTTGTTCCTCATGTTGCAAACATATTGAAAAATGATGTTAATGAATTGGTAAGACATGAAGCCGCATTCTCTTTAGGACAGATGTGTCTAAGAAGTGGAATAAAACCATTAGAGGACGCAACTAGAAACGATCCTAGTCTATTTGTAAGACACGAGGCAGCTGTCGCACTAGGAGTAATTGGCTCTCAGGATGCAAAAGAGACACTACAAAAAGCACTTGAAGATTCAAGTGAACAAGTTAGAGATTCTGCAGTAGTTGCATTATCGAACCTAAAATTCATGGAACATCTCTGCAAGAATGAAAAATTTGCCAAGCTTACCGGCGGCTAAATTGGTGTAACCAGAGTTCCTTCTGGCGTTGATTTGAAATCATAAATTGCATCAATGTTAGAGTTTTCAAATATATCGGAATCATGTGTAATTATGATAAACTGAGAGATTGCATCTATGTTTGACTCAAACGCCTGTGAGAGTACACTTACAAGCGATTTTCTTCGCTCTTGATCCAAATGAGTTGTTGGTTCGTCAAGAATTATAAAATTTAGATTAGACGAGCCCATTAAATGCGCCATCCCAAGACGCAGTGCTAGCGCAACACTTACTTTTTCTCCTCCGCTTAATGATTCTAAATCCAATTCAGAATTTCCAGCATGACAAGTAATTCCAATGTCTCTTGCCTTGTCTTCTAGTGAAATTCTTTGAATCTTGACATTAAATGTTGAGAGATATTCTGATGCCTTTTGCGATATCATACTCAATGCCCACGAGCGAAGACTTGTGGCAACAGGACCGTCTCTGTTGTATATCTGACTTCGAATTGTATCAAGGCTTGACAC
This sequence comes from uncultured Nitrososphaerota archaeon, assembly GCA_963824385.1. Taxonomy (GTDB): domain Archaea; phylum Thermoproteota; class Nitrososphaeria; order Nitrososphaerales; family Nitrosopumilaceae; genus Nitrosotalea. The sequence goes on along the minus strand of CAWGPD010000001.1, from coordinate 178,714 downwards.
ATAATGCTTTACATCTTGTAACTCAATTAATATTTTAGAAATTTTCTGTAACTCTTCTTTGTATAATGTTATCTTTGTATTAACTGCGCCAATGTCTTGGTCTAATGCGCTAAGGGCTCTACGCTGGTGTTCTAGTTTTAATTTAAGATTTCTAAAATTATTTATATCAAAATCTTGCGTCTCTTGGACTAGAGTTGTTATGGCTTTGATTGTGTCTATTGAATAGTCATCAATTGCATATTGCATGAGACTTCCAGTACTTACTTCAAGTGGAATGTCCTTGATATTGCTCTGTAGTTTTGACACTTGTTCTTTGAGTATGGCTAAATCATCCTGGTTTTTTATGCTGTTTGAAGATAGGATACCTTCTGCCTTTACAATTTGTTGTAATTTCAAATCAAGTTCTCTCTTTTTACTTTGAAATGTAACCTCATCTTTTGAATGTGATTCGGTTTTCTTTTTTAGCGCATCAAGTTCTGCTCTAAGATGTTCTTCTTCAAACAATGGATTAAGCTTGTCCACCTTAGAGTCACAAACAGGACACTTGCCATCCACAAGATGTATCTTGTTTACAATATCTTGCTGACCTCGTATCATTGCTATTTTTTCTCCTGCTTCTTTTGATTCTATACGAATCCTGTCCATCTCTGACTGGGTATGATTTATCTCAGATTCTACTTGTGACCTAAATGATAAAATTGACAAGCTGCTTGAGCAATCAGCAAGTTTTTTCTCCTTTTCTACAAGTTCTTGTTTTATTGATACGATGGAATTTCTTAGGTACTTGAGAAGATCTTCCTTTTTGTTTTCAATATCTTTAATCTTGGTCTCCTTTGGGGCCTCTGATTCTATTTTTTGTTGTAATGTGATAAATTCCTGCTCCTGTGATATCTTTTCTGATTCTAATTTCTTCTTTTGTGGTTCAAGAGATGTTATATCTTTTGATAGAGATTCAATCTTTGCCTGAAGAGTATCTATACTTGTATCATCATAATTTAATTTCAATTTGATTGATCCTCTAAACTCCTCTATTGTTTTTTTCATAAATTCATAAGCGATGTCAAGTTTGTCGATGCCAATTATTGCATTGACAAGTTCCTTGAATTTTTTAGGATCTGCCTCAATTATTGTTTGCAGTTCGCCTTGTTGAACAATGGACGCAACTTTTAGTTTTTCAAAGTCTAATCCAATTAAAGACTCGATTGTCTTTGTCATTGATTCACCAAATTGTTTTCTCTCTCCTGCAGCAAGTGGAACAAGTTCCATGTTTATTTTTTCATATAGTTGTGCGGCAACTGTTCCCTTGGTGTCTATTTTGCGAACAGCCTCAAACTGCCTATTTCCTATGGAAAATTCTACTTTGGCGTATGATTGGTTACTTCCTCTTCGCAAAAGTCCCTTTACTGATTTTCTTATGTGCTCACCAAATAATGCAAATGTTATTGCATCTATGATGCTTGATTTGCCAGCCCCATTTGGTCCTACAAATACTGTGACTCCTCTATCAAATGTTAGTTTGGTATTTGCATGAGAGAGGAAATTTACTAGCTCAACTGACTGTAGCATTTTTTACCCTCCTCTTGAATCGTTCAAAATTTTCGTTGACTGCCTGACTAGCTTGGTCAATATTATCTCTTGATAGTAACGGTAAGAGTTCGTCTATTGCAAAATTTGCCATCTCTTCAGAACCTAGAATCTCTTTTGCAATCCGACGCATCTCTTCCTCTATTTTTAGTGGTTTGTCCATAAAGACAGAACCATTTGTCTGCTCAGAAGAGATATGTTTCCAAAGGCAGCGAAGTGTAAGATCTGTCAACTTGGCGAGCTGAGATTGGACCAGTCCGGGGTCTATCTCACCTGTGATCTTTAATTCTATAATTGGTTTTCTTGCATATGATTTGATTTTTTCAGCAAGTATGTTTACATCGTTTGAGATGTCCTTCATTGAAGTTTTTACAGACATCTGCGGTCTGATGTCAAGTTTTATCCATGATGGTATGGCTTCTGATTTTGAAATGTCTACTTGATAAAATCCTTTTTGTGTTTCCTTTATTCCCTCACTTGATGTAATCTCGATTGACCCTGGATAAGCTAATGGACCTCCTAAATGTGAGAATCGTTTCAGATCTTGATCATGAAGATGACCCATTGCATAATATGTGAAATTCTTTGGAAGATCTGTAGAGTTTAACTCAGACTGCAAACTTGTTTATCTCTGCAATTCCTTGGTGCAAGACCAATATCTTATGTCCCTGATGTTTTTTGGCTTCTGCATCAACTCTTGCAAAATCTTCTTCAAATGTTTCAATCTCTGTCTTTCTGCGTTTGTCAAACCCTGCAATGAATACGTTTTTGTAAATTATTGATTTTCCATTTCCGATATATTTTGAAAAATCCAAATTGTGGTATACAAAAGGAACAGGGGTTGATCTAATTCTACTGATGTCATGATCTCCTAGGATAAAAAAAGAATCAATATTATTTTGTCTCAAACGCTTTAATGCATTTGCCAAAACAACAATTGCCTTTCCACTTGGGTTTGGAACGTGAAATATGTCTCCTGCCAGTATGACAAAATCAACATGGTCTTTTATTGATGTGTCAATTGCCTCATTGAATGCCAAGTATATGTCATTTTCACGCTCTTCAGAGTGGTACTGAACAAAACCCAAATGTGTGTCAGAAATATGTGAAAAGATCATCTCAATCTAACAGCAAATCTTTTTGAACCATTGATTTTGTTGATTCCTTTGCAATCTCTTTGAACTTGTCTGTCTGACTCCATTCTGATACTGCATCCAAATCTGAGCCTGATTTCTTACTCTTTACCTCGTCTACGTGTACTATTGAAGGCAGATTTACCCATTGGCCAATCAGAACGGCATCTCCAATGTTTAACGATGAGAGCTGTGAGAGTAGGTCCTTGCTTAGTGATTCTGCTGCAGATGCAATCTGCTGTTGATCATCGTCTTGGACTATCTTCATTATTGCAAGGGACCCCATCTGACTTAGTACATTGGGATCGATATTTCTTGGTCTTTGAGAAACAACCCCAAGACCAATTCCAAATTTACGACCCTCTCTTGCTACTTTTGATGCCCAATACTTTGTATCAGTATGTTCACCCTTTGGAATGAAGACATGAGCTTCCTCTATTATTACAAATATTGGAGCAAGAAACTTGTTGATTCTTTTATGTGATGATTTGCCTTTTCTTTCCCATACTGCATCTTTTCTTTGTTGTAATAATTCTTGTAAATAATACGATAGTCCTGCATTTGCCTGTCGTTCGCTAAGCTCTGATATGTTCAAAACATTTACTCTGCCTTCCTTGATCAAGTCTACTGGATCTCCACAGTCTGGATCAAGAATATCTGAGAACCTATGTTTTGCATCATCTATTTTATCTAATACTCTACTTGCACTATCTGCGTAACCTTTTGTTGTTCTTCCATAAGATGATACGCTGTCTTCTAATGATTGCCAGAAATCTTTTGACTGTTTTACTGATTCTGTAAGTGATTCACGCAATACTCTTTGTTGCTTGTCTGCATTTTCTCTAAGTTCTATTACTTCAGCCAGCTTGTCTGCAGGCAATAATCTGGGATTTATCTTCGCCATCATGTAATTTATCTTGGAGACATCAAGACTTTCATAGTCATTGTGATAGTCAAAAATAATCAGAGTGCCGTTTAATGACCCGATGTGTCTTGCAATTAAGGAAACAAGATTACTCTTTCCCATGCCTGTCATTGCAAGTATAGTGAAATGCCTTGATACAATTTTGTTGATATTGATCTTGGCCTCGATTGTTGAATTTCTTAAAAGAGAACCAATTCTAATCCATTCACTTGTTGTAGGGCCAAATATTGTGCCTAAATCCTTCTGAGTTGCCTCGATAATCGAAGTTCCAGGGAGTGGGGGGACTGCAGGTAAAATCATCTGTCCCTTTTGTAATTTATCTAAAAACCCAAGTATGCCAATTTTTACCTTGTAATTTTTATCTCTTGAATTAATATCTGCAACTTCCTTGCTTTCTACAGCTTCGTCAAAATTTCGTACATCGGTTAATGCCTCACTTGATATCATTGATTTTTCAACAAGACCTAAAATCTTGCCGTCCTGTGAATCAATTATTACATATTCTCCAACTGAAAGTGGCTTTGATGACTGTGCAGTAACATCAGTTGGTCTTGATTCTCCAATTACTACACCTATTGTCAATTCAATACCTCTCTTGAACCTACTTCGTTTCCAAGTCCATATAGACTAACAAGTCTTGCCAGATCTGAATTGGTTATCTTACAATTCTCATGTGCAAGCTTTAATGAATATGGATACCCGCCTACACTATTTTTTGTTATCATGTCAAGTAATAATTTTATTTCATTTTCATTATGGCCAGAACCTAAAAGTTCAATCTTGATTAAAGGAGTAGAATCTCTTAGTCTTGCATAAACATATGACACAACTTTACCCGGTCCCAAACTGTTATCAACAAATATTCTGCTAAAACCAGGTGTCTTGACTGCATGGTTGTAATAAAAAATATCTCCTGCAACTGAGCCAAATTTTTCAAATTGTTTTCTAGCAGATGATGTCTTTGATATGAAAATTACATTATTTCTCTTTTTTATTGCTGTGGTGATTGAGCTTCCAAGTGAGGCCTGTCTTGTAAGAAACTGTGAATATAGTGAACCATCTAGTATTACAAGTTCTGCCTTGTCAACAGAATTGACGCAAGCTTCTACCTCCATCCTGCTTGCCTGCGTCTCAAGCTCAGGCGTTGGCTGCCCTAGTCCCTGATTATGAGTCTCAGTAATTATCTGGCCATCTGATTTTATAGATACTCCCGTTACTACCCACAATTCCAGCCCTTGAAATTTTGTACTGTTATAACTACTATCTATTCCTGCTATGTCCGAGTCCTTTTTCTGAGGGGTATATTCTAGCCAGTTTTCCTTGGCTGTTTTAATAATTTGATCAAATTTCTCACCTTTGAATATAGATCGTGCCTCTTCTCGCTTCTTAATTGCATCACGATATACTGTATTGAGCATAAGACACCTTTGCCTACGCGGATAAAATGTTTCTCGTTTGAAGTATGTTTGTCCTACAGTTAATACAAAATCAACTTTTAGCGAACTAATTAATGGCAGTATCTGGTAATGATATCATGTTTGAAAACGAAAGGACTTGGGGTCGATTCATAGATAATAATTCAACTGACGAATTTCATAAAAAGTTTGATAATGCTATAGAAGAAGTACGAAAAGACTTTGGAAAAAGTTACCCTATGATTATAGGAGGCAAAGAGATCTTTTCTGATAATAAATTTCAAGTGAGATCACCTGCTGACAAGAATTTAATCTTGGGACACTTTCCCTTGGGAACAAAAGAAGATACGCTTCATGCAATTGAATCTGCCAAGGAATCATTTCATAAATGGTCGCTTACACCATATCAAAAAAGAGTCCAGATATTCCGAGATGTTGCTGATATATTTTCTGCAAATAAATTCAGTCTTGCCGCAATTCTTTGCTTTGAGAACGGAAAGAACAGACTAGAATCAATGGGTGACTTGGATGAGTCAATTGACTTTATGAGATTTTATGCAGAACAACTTGAAATTAATACTGGATTCTCAAAGGAGACAAAAAATGTAACAGCAGGCGAGAAGACAAGCAGCGTTCTCAAGCCATATGGGGTTTGGGGAATCATATCACCATTTAATTTTCCGTCTGCAATTGCAATTGGAATGACATCGGGGGCTCTAATTACAGGAAATACAGCTGTTCTAAAACCGTCAAGTGATGCGCCGATATCTGCATTCAAGTTTGTTGAATCGATATACCACAAGCTTCCACCATCTGCCATTAACTTTGTAACAGGTTCTGGAGGAACAGTTGGGAAAACAATGCTTGAGAGTCCTCTGGTTGATGGTATTGCATTTACTGGTTCAAAGGATGTAGGCATGAGCGGCTACTCTGCATTTGCCATGACTGAGCCTCGCCCATTTATCTCCGAGATGGGAGGGAAAAACCCCGCAATCGTATCTTCCACTGCAGACATTGAAAAAGCATCAGATGGTGTTCTAAGAGCCGCGTTTGGATATGGTGGACAAAAATGCAGTGCGTGCTCCAGAGTGTATGTGCAGAAATCAATTGCAAACAAGTTTCTGGAAAGACTGGTTGCAAAGACTAGTGCACTAAAAATTGGAAAACCATGGGAAAAAGATGTCTATATGGGACCCGTCATAAACGACGAAGCGGTAAAAAAATATCAGAAATCATCTGAACTTGCAAAAAAAGATGGTAAGATACTTTCAGGAGGTTCTATACTCGCTGATACATTACACCAGGATGGTAATTTTGTAGCACCTACAATTGTTACAAATCTTCCAAAAGATCACGAACTTGTACGTGAAGAATTATTCTTACCGTTTCTCTGTGTTGAAGAATTTGATACATTTGATGAAGCACTTGTACTTGCAAACAAAAGTAACTATGGATTAACTGCTGGAGTTTTTAGCCAAGATAAAAATGAGATTGAAAAGTTCTTTGAACAAATTGAGGCAGGAGTTACATATGCAAATAGGGCAGCTAGTGCAACCACTGGTGCTATGGTTGGGGCACAGCCATTTGTTGGATGGAAAGAATCTGGGATCTCTGGGAAAGGAGCAGGAGGTGCATACTATCTCTTACAATTTCTACGAGAACAGACTCAGACTCGATGTGAGTGAATAAACGAACTTCCAAGCAACAATATGTTTCTCTTTCTTTCTCGTAGTCTTCTAATGGAATAAGGTAACCAGTTGGTACCATATGGAATATACTCTGACACCAAAAATCCACTTTTTACCAAAATAGGTTTTATCTCATCTCGTATTCCTTTCAGCATCTGAAACTCAAACTTTCTTTCATATTTTTTTGACAAATCTATGGCAAGATCAATTAACTTGGAGTCATGTGTTGCTATTGCAAATTCATTTCCTTGTTCAAATAAAGTTCGCATCAATTTCTTGTAATTTTCATCAACTTCATGTCTTATTCTGTATGCATTCTTTGGGGTTTCATGATATGCACCTTTTACAAGGCGAATCTTGGCACCTTTTTCTAAAAGCATTTTCAGGTCATCTTGAGTACGTTTGAGGTTTGATTGAATGACAACTCCTAATCTCTCATATTTTTCAAATAGATTCAGGTATATTTTGAAAGTGGCGTCAGTATGATCTGAGGATTCCATGTCTATCCAGACAAAAGACTGGGATTGCAATGCTTTTTCTATAATTTTATCAAGGTTCTCAAGACACTCTTTTGTATTAATGGATAGGCCTACCTGGGTTGGTTTTATTGATAGTCCTCCCGAAATCTTTGATCTGCGCAAGTTTGAGACAAGTATGAGATAATCTGAAACCGTTTGACATACTTGAGCCTTTGATGTCATATGCTCGCCTAATTTGTTTAAAATTGCACCCATTCCATTGCTATTTGCCAGACGTGCAGACTTGAGGGCGTCTTCCATGGTATCACCCGCAATCCACTGTTTTGCTATCTTGAATAGGACTTTTTCAATTAGTGTAGATTCTTGTTTTTCCAAATTGCTCTGATGCTATATGCACATTAAGATAATTCAATATTCTGTTAAACACAATAATTTGTCTAATAACAGATTTAACAAGGACAAGTACTTGAGAAATTTGTATTGAAAAGAATAGGACTACTTGGATGCGGCGCAATTGGATCAGAGATTGCACTTGCAATAGACTCTGGAAAAATCTCTGCAAAACTTACTCATGTCTATGATTTCTCAAAAGAACATTCACAGAAACTAGTTGACAAATTGGAAAACAAGCCTGTTATAACAGAAAATGTTGGATTACTTGCAGCTTCTCCAGTTGATCTGATAATTGAAGCGGCATCACAAGATGCAGTACGCGATAATGTGCTAAGTATACTTCAAAATAGAAAAGATATCATGATAATGAGTGCAGGTGCTCTTTTGGATGAAACTATATTTGACATTGTAATGGATGGCTGCAAGGATTTCAACAAACGAGTCTATCTTCCATCTGGTGCAATAATTGGACTTGATGGTATTAGAGCAGTACAAGACGAATTAGATTCTGTAGTTCTTGTAACGACAAAAAATCCGAAAGCATTGAAGGGTGCAAAATTCTTTGAAACCTCAAAAATTGATCTTGATACAATAAAGACAATCACTACAATATACGAAGGAAATGCTCAAGAGGCAGTAAGACTATTTCCTGCAAACATCAATGTGGCCGCACTTCTAAGCCTTGCAGGAGTTGGTAGTGAAAAGACTCTAGTAAGAATAGTTGCAGATCCTACTACTGACAAGAATACTCATGAGATACAAGCCCAAGGAAAGTTTGGTAAATTTTCAGTAAAGGTGGAAAATGTACCTAGTCCTAGTAATCCAAAGACAAGTAGACTTGCTACTTTGTCTGCAATAGAGTGCCTCAGAAAGATTTGTGGCACTACTCTAAATGTAGGGGCATAAATGGTAAATTTTGCCACAATTATTCCATGTTGCAATAAATTTGTCAATATCATGACCCTTTAAAGACGAATCATTACTACACTATTCTGCGATGGATATCACATCTGAGATACTGCGAATGAAAAAAGAAAAGGACGTTCTCATTCTTGCTCATAATTATCAACTACCTGAAGTTCAGGATATAGCAGATTACGTGGGTGACTCACTAGGTCTCTCAAGACAAGCTGCAAACACTGACTACAAGACAATTCTATTTTGTGGAGTTCATTTTATGGCAGAGACTGCGGCAATAACATGTCCTAACAAAAAGGTCTTGATTCCAGACCTTGGAGCGGGATGTTCTCTGGCTGAGACAATAAATGCAGACGAGTTGAGAAAATGGAAGTCAGAGCATCCTGGAGCAATTGCAGTAGGTTATGTAAATACATCTGCAGAAGTAAAGGCCGAACTTGATTACTGTTGCACTTCATCTAATGCTGTAAATGTTGTAAAATCAATTCCTGAAGACAAGGAAATCTTGTTCTTGCCAGATATGTTCTTGGGCTCTTATGTTGCAAAGATGACAAACCGTCATAACATGTTCATCTGGGCAGGAGAATGTCACGTTCATGCTGGAATAAGATCACAAGACGTTCAACAAAAACTCACCGAGTATGCAAATGCAGAGTTTTTAGTTCATCCAGAATGTAGTTGCACATCTTCGGTGATGTATGATATTGCATCAGGGGATTATGGTTCAAGACAGGTCCAAGTTTTATCTACTGAAGGAATGATGAATCATGCTAAAAACTCTACATCAAAACAATTTGTTGTTGCAACCGAGACTGGCATATTATACCGAATGAAAAAACTCAATCCTGATAAACAATTCATCGCAATGTCTGAAACTGCCGTATGCAAATACATGAAGATGATAACTCTGGATAAGGTGCATGCCTCGTTAAAAGAAGAAAAGTATCAGGTAAAGGTTCCAAAGAATATTGCAACCAAGGCCCAGGTTGCAATAGAGCGCATGCTTGCAATCAATTAACTTCAAGACTTAGATCAAGGCCTAAGACTGAACTTGTTAGTTTTCCAATAGATATCATATCGACTCCTGATCTTGCATATTGTGTGACGTTTGAATGATTTATTCCACCGGATGCTTCAATCTTTACTTTATTTCGCAAGTTTAGTTGCTTTAATTTTTTTATTATCTTTTTAATCTGTAATGGAGACATGTTGTCAAGCATGATTATATCCACGCCCTCCCTTGCTACCATTATTGCATGATGCAAACTTTCCACCTCCACTTCGATCTTCTTGTGTTTTTGTTTTGCATGTCTTATCAAATCTAAAAGCGAATCTGTCGCTGCAATGTGATTATCCTTTATCATGACCATTTGATCAAGGGCCATTCTGTGTCTGTGACCTCCTCCAATTTCTACTGCGTCTTTGTCAAATATTCTAAGACCAGGTGCAGTCTTTCTTGTTGAGTAGAGTCCAACTTTGGGGTTTGCAGCACGAATCTTTTTTGCATATGTGTTTACCTGGGTAGCAATTCCACTCATCCTTGACATTAGATTAAGTGCAGTTCTCTCACATGAGAGTACTTGATATGCATCACCAGATATTGTGACTATCTTTTGATTTGGGGAAACTGTTTGTCCATCTTTTCTATGTATTGTAACTTTACAATTTCTTGATTGGAAAATCTCTTTTGCATATTGTACTCCTGCCACAATGCCGTTCTCACGAGATATTATGTTTGCAACAATTTTTTTTCTTGAAAGTAATCTACTAGTAATATCCCCACTTCCAATATCTTCGGCAAGAAAACTTTCTAGATATTTTTTTGCGCTTTGTTGCAACCTAGGTTACCTTGAGTGCATACTTGCCTTTTTCTTTAATTCCTAAAGATTTGGCAACAAGAGAATTTGTTGGGTCTACAACAAGGACTGAACTACTCCAATCAGGACTCAGATCAGATGATTTGCATATGGGACAAACTTTACCCACTGTAACAAATTTACACTTGCGACATGCCAACTCTCTAACCATTTCTTATCACTTTTTCTCCGCTGTCTTTTTGGCCTTGTCTGGAGCAGTAGTCTTTGCAGCGGCTGCTGGAGTCTTTGGAGCTGCAGCTGGTGCTTTTGCTTTCTTAATTTCTTCTTCAATCCATTCGTCTGCTCCCAAGAAAGGTTGTCTGCATGTAATTCCAACTTTCATAGCTGCTGTCTTGCCAATTGATACTGCAGTAATTCTTGCACGAAGTGTAGTTCCAATCTTCATTGTTCTTCCACTCTGGTTTGCAAGGATCATGCCAGACTTGACATCGCTTTTGAGATAATCGTCCATAATTTGTGACAAGTGTAATAATGCATCTGTTGCACCAATTCTGACAAACGCTCCAAAGTCTGTAATTTCGACAATTTCTCCGCGGACAATTTCTTGGAGTTTTGGTGAAAATGTTAATGCAGTAAATTCTACTCTATGATAAGTTCCTCCATCTCCGGCAATTACTTTGCCCATTTTTTCTACCTTGGTCTCAAGTATCATTATGACATAACCAAGTTCTGGATTTATCATGCTCTCATATTTTTCTCTTAAAATTGTAATAGCTGCTTTTTTTAGCGATTCCCCAAATAGTTTAGGCGGTATCCTAACTACATCAGTAAGTGTTGATATAGAAAACAATCAAAAAATTACATAAAATTTGAATTTATGAATCTTTGGATATGATTTTTGCCTATGTTTAAATATTGTATTCGTGATTTTTTACTTTATGGTATCTGTTGATCAAATCCTTACCACACTTAGTACTGTAATTGACCCAGATCTCAAAAAGAGCATAGTCTCTATGGGTATGATAAAAGACATTGAAATAAACGGAAATGATTTAAAATTTACACTTGAACTTACTACTCCAGCATGTCCGTTCAATGACGAAATAGAACAAGATGTACGAGCTGCAATTGCTACGATAAAAGAAGTCTCAAAACTTGATCTAAAGGTCACTGCCAAAGTCATGGAAGGAAGATCCCTTAGTATGGATCAAATGCTACCAACTGTAAAAAATATCATAGGTGTTGCAAGCGGCAAAGGTGGCGTAGGAAAAACAACTGTATCTGTAAACTTGGCACTTGCATTGGCACAGACCGGTGCAAAGGTTGGATTACTTGATGCTGACATCTATGGACCAAGTGTTCCACTGATGCTTGGAATGGGCAAGGCTTCGATGGAAGTTGACAATAATAAATTACAGCCAGCCGAATCACATGGGATCAAAGTTGTATCATTTGGATTTTTTGCAGAGCAAGCACATCAGGCCGCAATTTACCGTGGTCCTATAATTTCTGGAATCTTAAAACAATTTCTAGTTGACACCAACTGGACTGATCTTGATTATCTCATAGTAGACTTGCCACCAGGAACTGGGGATATTCCGCTGACACTTGCACAGACTATACCCATCACTGGAATAGTTGTTGTTACAACTCCTCAAGAAGTTGCAAGCAATATTGCAGTCAAGGCATTTGGCATGTTCCAAAAATTAAACATACCAATCATGGGTGTGATAGAAAACATGAGTTATTTTATATGCACAAAATGTAATGAAAAACATTACGTCTTTGGGAAAGAGGGGGCAAAAAGAATGAGTGAAATGCATAACCTTGCATTCTTGGGAGAGATTCCACTAAATCCTGGTATAATGGAGGGCTCTGACAGTGGAAAGCCAGTACTTGTTACTGATCCTAATTCTAGCATGTCTCAATCTTTTATGATTGTAGCAAAGAACGTGGCTGCCAAGTGTAGTGTACTTGCGTCTCAACTAAGTGAAGAACTAAAGGCCGAAGTAGCTACATAAAAATAGTTGAAAACAAAAGAAAATTGTGCGTCTGCCTGAAAATTTACGTGACCAATTAAAAAAACCACTTGGCATTTTACTGCCAGACTCTGATACTACTAGAATCAATATCTCAAAACACATCCCATTGGGATCTTTTATAATCACGGTGGGTGATGCCACTACAGAAAAAATGATAAAGTTTGACTTTAATCCGTCATTGCAGATTATAGATTCTGTAGAAAAAAGAAGCAAGAGGGATTTGCCAGAGGGAAATGCAGAGACAATTCTTACTTGTACAAACCCTGCCGCAGAGATAACACAAGAAAGTGTATCTGTAATTCAAAAAGCATTTGGTATGACCCCGCCAGTGAGAATTATAGTATCAGGGGAGGAAGACTTGCTTGTACTTCCAGTCGCAGTATATGCCCCTGATAATTCTGTAATTTTGTATGGTCAGCCAAATGAAGGCCTGGTAATTGTACCTGTAACAGAGGAGGTAAGAAATAGAGCTAGGTCCATAATGAACTCTATGAGTTAGTGGGGAATGAGGAGACGGTGGCTGTATGATTTGTGATTAAACTAACGGATTTCTGACCCTACTTACCACTAAAGTGGTAAAAATAAAAAATTACACAATTGCTGGCATACATTTTGACAATATGCATTAAACTTGGGATCTCTTGATATCATGTTCTGTGAAGTTAGACTCTGATCTTCGTTTTAAGATACTAGAAAAAGTCGGAATCTATTGTGCAAGATTTAGTATTGCAGAACCCAAGATATTGTTGACAACAAAGGAGGTACTGGAAATGCCAAAGAGTGTAACTGAAGGTAGAAGGACATCAGCTTACAAGTATCTTGGTGTGTCCTATATCCTGGATAATGTTGTCTTTATCAACATAAGAAAGATTCCAGATGAAAAAGTACTTGAAAATACCATAGTGCATGAACTGATCCACATGAGATTTCCATATCTTAGTCATGGTAAGAGATTTAACAAAATGGTTCGCCGTGGACTTGCTGGAATAACATTCAAGCCATATTCCAAAAGAAGATGACTTGAGAAATATTATTCTTCTACTACCGTAGTCATGTCAAGTTTGTCTATCTGAGATTCTATGGTCTGCTTCATTGTCTCTTTATGCTGAGAGCAGAATTTGAAAAAACCGTCCACTGTCTCAAAACAGCCACATATCCATCTTGTCTGAATGTCTCCTTCGATTGAAAGTCTACTATACTTGATCTTTTTTGTCATGGTATGATATGATATGCCTGACGCTAATAGTGTTTTTAAAAATAATGATTGGATTAAAAAATTAAGTAGATAGCTTTACGGGCAGCCTTCCATCTTTTGGATGAAATAACCTTTCTTTTGGATCTCGTTTGCAATGGGTTCTGGTGCACCTTGTGAGTGGCAGAACTGACATTCCTCAGTTGATACCTTTGAATCGCCCTCTCCGACTGTCTTGAGCCATTCCTTTGCATATTGGATTGCTTTTACGTGATCCTTCTGACTGGTAATGACGTCAAAATGCATCGTGTGGCCGTCCTTTGCCTCTACGTATGTATCGTATACGTGAATTTCCATATCGTTACTCAGAAATAGTTCTATTTAGAGGTTCAAAGTTAGATAGTACAGACGTAATATGGATCAAAGTTACACTCCTGCAAGCCTGATTCATTATTTTTTAAAACTATGCCAAACTATGCCATTTTTTTGCTTGTCTCTCAGTATTTGATGAAGAATTTTGCATTCTCCTAATAACTTCATTGTCAGTATTTTCTCTTGGATAGGGGCTAACTATGTGACTAGAAAGCTTACAAAGGTCAAGTTTAGATCTATATCATGGTTTTAGATGATAATGCCAAAAAAGCAATCGCTCTTCACAAATCACTCAAAGGCAAAATCATTGTTACTGGAAAAATCAAAAAACTAAAGCGTAATCAGATAAAGCTAATTTACACACCTGGTGTCGCTGCAGTCTGTGAAGAAATTTATCATCATCCAGAAAAAAAATATGCATTTACCTCCAAGGGAAATAATGTAGCCATAATTACAGATGGTACGAGAATTCTCGGACTGGGAAATATTGGCCCTGATGCGGCTCTTCCAGTTATGGAGGGAAAAGCAGTCTTGTATAGGGAGTTTGGGGGCATAAGTGCATTTCCAATATGCTTGAATGAAACTGACAAGGAGAAAATAATTACTGCAATTAAAGCAATTGAACCTGTCTTTGGTGCAATAAATCTTGAAGACATAGAATCACCTAAAGTTTTAGAAATATCTGAAGAATTAGAAAAATCTCTATCAATACCTGTATTTCATGATGATAGACACGGTACCTCGGTTGTTGCCCTTGCGGCACTCTTGAATTCGCTAAAACTTGTTAAAAAACAAATCAATTTGATAAAAATAGTTGTTGCCGGTGCAGGTTCTGCAGGGTATGGAATTACAAAGTTGCTTGTAGCAGCAGGTTGCAAAAATATCGTCGTTACAGATTCTGAAGGTGCGATTTACAAGGGAAGAACAAAAGGCATGAACAAGTACAAACAAGAGTTGGCACAAATCACAAACCCAAAAAGAGAAAAAGGTGAACTTTTTGATGTGATGAAAAATGCTGATGTGTTTATCGGAGTTTCAGGACAAAAGAATCTACTAAATGGACAAATGATAAAAAGTATGAATAAAGATTCGATAATTTTTGCACTGACAAATCCTAATCCGGAGGTAAAACCAGAGATTGCAAAGGCATCTGGCGCAAAAATTATTGCAACTGGGAGCTATCTATACCCAAATAAGGTCAATAACGCTCTTGTATTTCCTCATATCATGAGAGTTATACTTGATAAGAAAATAAAAAAGATAACAACTGACTTGTTGATTGCAACAGCACAGGCAATTGCTAAAACTATTCCTGAAAAAGAAATACATTATGAGAACATAATTCCAGATATGTATGATAAGAATATTAGAAAGAACATATCTAACGCGTTATCCAAATTGCTTGCCAAAAGATTATAAATCGCATAAACCTGCGACTGTTTTACGTTTTTATCTATTCTCTGTTTTAAAACAAAAATTTTCATGTATAATTATTCAAAATAAAAAAGATAAAAGCTCCTTTACACTAGTTTCGTGTAGGTGTGCATGCTTTAATCCAATATTGCATTATGCCTTGGTCTAGCCCAGTAAACAATTTTGTATTCTCGTTGAATGTGTTGATTGATTGCTGAGTAGCATCAATTGCAGTCAGTATTGCTTTATTTTGTATTGTTTGTGCCTTGACGATTTCTTCAGTTGTGTCATTTACTATCTTTGACATTGCTGATGTAACGCCTGTGCTCATGCCGCATTTGCTTGCAAATTCCTGAGTCATGGATATGGTAGATTCTACTGCCTTTTTCCATGCTGCAATGTATGAACGCTGAAGATTTGTTATTGATTGATGATATTGTGGTATTGATTTTTCTACCTCATCAAAAAATCTGTCTGCGCTATGCTTGTAGACTGAGTGGATTTCTTTTGTTTCAGTATTGAACTCTCTTGGTTCCGGTGTTGATTTACTCATGTATTCCCTATGAAAGGTATTATCTTATATACCTATTGGTAATTATCGGTAATGGTTGGTAATTAAAACCAATAGGCATGAGAGTTGAAGCCATATTGTAATGTGTGATCTGAATCTGATTTTATGATATTTTACGCACTCTAAATAAGAATCGACAAAATACGTCCCTGTTACACAATTTATTTTCAAATTTTTGGCAAATAGAAAATCTTGTAATTTTCAGACATGATAATTAATCCCTAGTTTTTATGCATATTTGTACAAGATATTTCTATGACTACTGCCAAAGACCTGATGCATAAACCACTGTCTATTGAAGAGAATTCTAGCATTTCACAGGTAATATCAAAACTACTTGATCTTAACAAAAGTCGTCTTGTGGTAACTAATGAACACAAATCCGTTGGTATTGTAACAGAAAAAGATGTTGGCATTTTCCTGTTTACAGAAAAATCTCATCAAAGTCTTGACAGAATACCGCTTGCACAAATTATGAAAAGACTGGAATACACAGATAGTACAACATCAGTTGCATTATGTGCAAAGAAGATGCTTGAAAAAAATATAAGCTCACTTGCAGTAGGAACCGAAAATAATCTTGAGGGAATATTTACAAAGACTGATCTTGCAAAATTTTATTCCATTCATTATGCAAAAAAATATGCGGTTTCAGATTATATGACTGATCACGTATTTACAGTGCATGACACTGCTTCACTAACGCGAGTTATGGCAAAGATGCTAGAGCATAAAATATCGCGAATAATCACTAAAGATCAACATGATAATCACCTTGGCGTTATATCTTTTCGAGATTTCTTTAGGGTCTCACTTGAACTTGGAGTAGAGGATTTCTCAGATGATTATACGTTATCAGATCATATACAGAAAGGTTTTATCGCATCTGAAGGATTTGGAGCAATAACACTGGCAAGTGAAATTATGACAAGAGGTATATTTTCAATACATCATAATCAAGACCTCGCAAAAGCATGTAGGGTAATGATTAATCACAATGTAAGTGCACTTGGAGTACTTGATGAGCATAGCAAGATCTCAGGAATTATAAGCAAAACTGATGTCACGCGTGCTCTAGCATCACTTGCCTAAGTTTCTATCATGTTGTATAAAATAACAATTGATCTTCCACAAGATAGATCTCTGGAGATTGAACTTGATGATTCGCTTGCACCTCATACCGTAAAAACAATTCTTGGCAACCTGCCAATTTCTGTAACTGCTCATGTCTGGGGCCAAGAACTCTACACTGATCTAATTCCTGTTATAGTACAAGAAGAAAACTCAAAACCTTTGGTAAATCTGCTTGATGTTGCATATTGGCCTCCTGGACAAGCTATCTGCTTATTCTTTGGACCAACTCCGATTGGAAACAAAGGTGAGATCAAGCCTTATTCTCCTGTGAATGTAATTGGAAGAATTACATCAAAAAATGTAAAAATTCCAATAAATCTTGATGGTAAAAAAATAACTCTAAGATCATCTTGCTAAACCCTTTTAGATTAGTTTGCCCAATAATTGTCGATGTGGGGCAAGCACGAATTCAAATGTAAAGACTGTGATACCACTTTTACAGACAAGGACCACCTAGAACGACATAAACACGTTCACAAAAAGTAAAATTACAAAATCTTTACTGGAACTGGTACTAAATCCAAATCGTAGATATATGCTTTAAACTCGTCATGTATATTTGAAAAAATAATCCATGGTACTGGATTGATTTGCATGTATTTCTTGTCAGTTGCTGATGGATATGCTACAGATCCTGGATGGGAATGAAATATTGCACTTACCTCTAGATTTTTCTTCTCTGAAGCATCATATGCGTGTATTAATTCCTCAGGTGCTATTGTAAAACTCACTGGTGAGTTTTCTATGTTTTTTGTTAGAAAAACTTCCTTGACTGTAATGTTATCATTATCTGTTTTGCCAAATAATATGGCACATGCCTCGTTTGGAGAATTTTTTTGGGAATGCTGTTTTAGTGTATCAATTTGATTTTTAGATAAAACTATTGACTTTACTATCATCCTACCGTAACTTTTCCAGTCATCCATGGATGAATTGTACAATAGTATGGAGTTGTTCCAACAGAATCAAATTCATGGGTAAATGTATTTCCAGGTTTTATCAAGTTAGAATCAAATATTCCTGATGGACCGGCATTAGGATCTCCACTGGTTACCGTATGTGCCACACTGTCTTTATTTGTCCAAGATACGGTAGTTCCAGTCTTAACTGGAATTTGTGGAGGATCAAAATATTTCTGACTGGTAGCTTGTGTTGCAGCTCCAGCTGCTATTGTTACATTTGCAAATACTGGTTTGACAGGACCTGTTATGATTATTTTTCCTGTCATAAACGGATGTACTGTACAAAGATAATCATATTCTGTAGCATTAAGTTTTGATGTATCCAACTGGTATGATTTGCCTGCTGATATTATTCCGGAATCCCATGTTGAACCATCTGGTGCACTAGTTACGGTGTGTGGCACTTTATCATTATTTGTCCACTGTATAATATCGCCCTTGGGAACCGTAATAGTATTCGGAGTAAAGTTTGGATTTCCTTGCTGTGATGAGTTGAGTGGAATGTTGACTGTGACAACTGGAGCAGTTGAGGTAGTGGTGGCATTGGGTGCTGCAGCTTGTGTTAAATTCTGTCCAGGTGTGTGAAATGAAAATTGAGCTCCTGGTCCGACAAAACCAAATACTGTATATGATGTGATTGCAGTCAAAGATGCTAGTACAAATATTACTGCAATCGGTTTAAGATATTTTGGAATTTTCATTGCAGTAAATGCAATTACTATGGTTGGAACAAGTATCATTATGAGTATTCCAACAAATAGTGGCAATGATGTGATTGCTTTATTCAAACTGATGGCATATGTTGCAACAAATCCAGCTATGCCAAAGATTACAAGAGTGGTTGCTTTTGCACGTCCGCTAGTTGATACTCCACCACTAAGTATTCCAGCTGATAAAAATACTAACCCTACAAACAATGTCAATCCTGACAATGCCTGCATTCCTGTAAGGAACGTATTGGCAATGCCCATGTATGATAAAATAACTCCCGCAAGACCTATTGCCGATAGTCCCATTCCTGGCATCATTAGGTCCCAGTCACTCATTTGAGGTAGTTTCACGTTGTGTAATACTTAATTCTTTTGAACTGTGGGAAAAGGGGAATCTTCGAAGAAATTAAATTCCCTACAAATTGCCCAAGAACCGTGGGATTAAAGGAAGTACTGGAAATATCGAAACCTAGAATCATAGTTTTACTTGTTATTACAGCAATTACCTCGATGTATGCTGCAAGCATACTGATAATGCACGCACCACTGAACTATGCTGTATTTTTTAATCTCATAATTGCAGGTGCGCTCTCATCTGCGGGATCAAGTGCTCTGAATCACTATTATGATAGAGACATTGATCCGTTGATGAAACGAACCAGTACTAGGCCAATTCCTTCTGGAAGAATGTCCGCACGAAATGTTTTGATCTATGGACTGGCAGTAAGCTGCATCTCTGTAGTATATGCATGGTTTACAATAAATCCGGTATCAACATTTTTCATTGCTTTGGGGATATTTTTCTATGTGATAATCTACACGGTCTGGCTCAAACGTAATAACTGGTCCAATATTGTAATTGGAGGATTTGCAGGAAGCTGTGCAGCCATGGCAGGATGGTCTGCAGCAACAGGCTCTATGGATATACTGGGTGCATTGGTAGGTACTCTAGTTTTTGTCTGGACACCTTCTCACTTTTGGTGTCTTGCAATGAAGATGAAAGAAGAATATACAGCTGCCAAAGTTCCAATGCTTCCAGTACTAATTGGAATGCAAAAAACTTCCAAGTATATCTTACTTAACACTGCTATCTTGTTGCCATATTCTGTTATGCTTGTGGCATTTGGATTGGGTTACGTGTATCTGGCAACTGCTCTGGTGTCAGGAGGTTTGATGTTTGTGTATCATTACAAGTTGACAAAGACTCCAACTTCAGAGTTTGCATGGAAGGCATACAAGGTGACTGCTCCATATCTTACAATAATATTTGTGGCAATTGCACTTGATGCGGCATTTCACTTTCCGGTAATGAAATAATTTCAGTGCCAATTATACTTCAAACACATACAAGTATTCTTGAAACCTAAAATTATTAAGGACATTTGATTTGGTTGTATATAGTTGAGAATTCTTGCAATAGATGACAATCGAACTATTACTACCATGATTAGGGAGTATCTGAATTCTCGTGGTCATGAGTGTCTGGTCTCAAACGATGGAAGGGAAGGACTGGCAATGATTTTAGACCAAAAGTTTGATGCCATACTGTTAGATCTTGCCATGCCAAAATTTTCAGGATATGATATTGTCAAATCACTGATACAGACAGGCAAAATGCCTGAAAATAAAATACTTGTATTTTCAGCAGGCGATATTTCAGAAGGTGAACTAAAAATATTGCAAGACAATGGTGTAAACTGTTCAATACATAAAACAACTGACATGCTATCTCTTGAGAAAACAATTCAAAACATGGTAGGCAAATCAAATCATTCATCATAAAAATTCATTACATGGCTATTCAGGTAGATATTTCCCATCTGATCTTTGTACATGCCCTATTCTGTTGCTACTATATCCTTAACTAGGAACTGAGGATACCTTCAATCGTGGGTCCAAAAATGCCAGGGATGGACAGATTTCGCTCATCCTCATCAAACAAAGCCGAAGAAGAATTAGCATCAATTCATGATGAAATTGACGCGGTGAATAAAAAAATAGATGAAACTAATAATAGGATAAAAAAATTAGAAGAGGATCACATACGTCTTGTGACTAGGCTGGATAAGCTAGATAGTGGATTGACAAACGAGGCCCAAGTTTTGTTTGACAGTGTAAACGAGATGGGAAAGCAAAACAGCAATGAGATTGATGTTTTAAAACGTGTCATGGACGTTGCACAAAGAAGACTGGTAATTCTTGAGGCCAATATGAAAGATCTTGGTAAATAAATTATTTTAGGTAATGAAAAAATTAAACCTGTTTTGATTCCTTTGTCTTTTTTGAAATCATTATGCTTAGAGTTATGTACAATCCGATGAATGCAAACTGAGCAATCTCGACTGATGGTAACATTCTTCCAATCTGCGCCCCTATGCCTCTTGGCGGGCCACCTTCTCTTGGCAACTCCCCTCCTGTCATATTCCCTCTTGGAAATTGTCCTGATTGATGATTCTGTGGACCTCCTTCACGTATTCCGCCTTCTGGGATTAAATGTGCTCTACTTGCATACCATAACGCAATCAATACTATAGTCCCTACAATTCCAATAATTTGCCATATTCTGCCCCATCGTTTTATGACTGGAACTGCCCAGAAAATTTGTAACAGTCCTCCAATTATGAAGAATATTCCCTGGGCTAAACTCTCAGATAATGTTCTTGGAACCATTTGCAAGTGTAATATTCCTCCAATGACAGTTGTAGCTGCAGCTACAATTGATAGTATCAAAATTTTCTTGTCGCTTAGTATGGTCTGACTCATATCTACAACACAAGTTTTCCTTGGGGGATTATAATATGTTGATTAACATTGTTATTGAAAAATTGATCGATTATTTTTTGAATCGATTGGGGAAAAAAATATTTTATCCAGTGTTTTCTTCTGAAATCTCTTCTTGTTGACCAACACCTGGAAAACCTGATTCGTACTCTTTTTCCAGATTCTCCATGTTCTGTCTTTCTATCTCGTCCTCGTCTTCTATTTTTTCAGATATCTCTATTCTACGCTCGTCCTTGGTAAGCCATGTTACTTTGATCATGCCATAAATTTCTAAATTGAGTAGTATCTTGTTAAACTCGTCTTCTGGTATTGATATTCCTGTCTTGATTAGAGCTTTTGATAAATCAGAATCAGTAAGAGATCCTACTATCTTTATTTTTTCATATATTGTATTTCTCAGTGGTACTGCCATGTCTAACCGTAAAATGCCTTATCCATTGGTTTTGGTAATGCGTATGATATATTATCCTTAACTGTTGAATACCACTCTTCTACTACTTTTGTAATTGATGCCTTGACACTTTTTAGAGCAGTGGAAAAATCAACACTTGTAATTTTGGGTGTGTTATTCCGCATTGCGTTTACTGCAGCTTCTCTGCACACTGCAACCAAGTCTGCACCGCTATACCCCTTTGTCGCAACTGCAATCTCTTTCAAGTCAATCTCTCCAGAAAGTGGCATCTGTTTTGTAAGCAATCTGATTATCTCAAATCTTCCCTTCTCGTCTGGCGGTGGAACAAAAATTACTAGGTCTAGTCTTCCTGGTCTTATCAAAGATGGATTCGATAAGATCTGGTCTATTTGATATTCCTAATACAACAACTCGTGAAGCACCACCGTCTTCCATCTCTGTTAAGAGTTGGCTGAGCAGTCTCTCTCCTATTCCTCCTTCTTCACTTGATTTGGAGCGCGCAAGCGAGTCAAGCTCATCAAATATTATGATACATGGTGACGAAGTCTTGGCCTTTCTGAATATTTCTCTAATTGCCTTTTCTGATTCCCCGACCCATTTTGATAGTATTTCTGGTCCCCTTACAAGTATCATGTTTGCACCGCTCTCTGTTGCAAGAGCTCTTGCAAGCAATGTCTTTCCACATCCTGAAGGGCCGTATAGTAATGCACCCTTTGGTGGTCTGATTCCCATCTTTTGAAACTTTGCAGGTTCCTTGATTGCAGTTATCAAATTATCTTCCAAGATTCTTTTTGCTTCATCCAGTCCTCCAACTTCTCTCCACCATACTTTTGGACTTTCAACATAAAATTCACGCATTGCAGTTGGAACAATTTCATGCATTGCATCATAGAAGTCTTGTAGTGTGATCTTTAGCTTTAGTAAAATTTCTGGAGATACTTTTTCAGTCTCGTTCTCTATTTCAGGCAAGTATGTTCTAACAGCTTTCATTGCAGCTTCTCTACAAAGTGATTTGATGTCAGCTCCTGTATATCCGTGCAATTCTGCAGCAAGTGTTTTGAGATCAACATTGTGTAAAGGCATACCACGCGTATGAATTTGTAATATCTCTAATCTTCCATCTGCATTGGGAACTGAGATCTCAATTTCTCTGTCAAATCTACCCGGTCTTCTTAATGCAGGGTCTACACTCTCTGGTCTGTTTGTTGCTCCCAATACAATGACGTTTCCTCTTTCGTTAAGACCATCCATCAATGCCAAGAGTTGGGCAACTACTCTTTTTTCCACATCTCCATATGCCTCCTCTCTTTTTGGAGCAATTGCATCAATCTCATCGATAAATATTACACTAGGCGAGTTCTCTTTTGCTTCTTTGAAGATGTCTCTTAGTCTTGCTTCGGTCTCTCCGTAATACTTGTTCATAATCTCTGGACCGTTAATTGAATAAAAGTTGGCCTCTGATTCGCTTGCTAATACTTTGGCAATCAGTGTCTTGCCACATCCGGGTGGACCGTATAGCAGTATGCCACTGTGAGGCTCGATGTTAAGTCTTGTAAATATTTCAGGATGCTTTAATGGAAGTTCTACAATCTCTCTCATTCTCTTTGTCTGTAACTTGAGACCGCCTATCTCTTCAAATGTAACTCTGATCTTTTTATCAGTGGTTGTCTCAGTCAGTATGGTAACTGCAGTACTACGCTCAATCTTTACAACGGCTTTTGGCGAAATCTTGTGAATTTTAAAATCCATTGAATTTCCAAGAATCATGACTGATATCTCATCTCCCTCTGAAAGAGGTAATCCTCTGAGTCTATTTTTTACAAAATCTGTAAATTCCTTGTCTACAGTAACGTTTCCATTAACTGGCATCAGTGTTACACTTTTTGCGGGTTTTGCAACTATTTTTTTTACATTTACCAGATCGTTAATTCCAACACCTGCATTCTTTCTTGTCTGACCATCAATTCGTATTACATCTGGTGACTTGTTGTCATCATCGGCAGGCCAAACTATGGCACAGCTTGATCTCTTGCCTGTGATCTCTATCATGTCTCCTGCTTCTACTTTTAAGAACTGCATTGCCTCTGGTTCTATTCTGGCTCGTCTCTTTCCAACATCTCTTTGTTTTGCTTCCCCGACCCGCATTTGAAGCAGTTCGTCTTTTTTTACCAAAAGGCCACCTACTTCATATCAACAGACGTTCGACTTAAACCTAATACTTGAAAATCACCAACGCCATCGATTGAACGAATTGCATTCTCAAGTGAATCCATCTGTCCTTCCTTATCGTCTAGAGCAAATTCTACATTAAGAAAATAGAGCCCAAATGCTAGTGGCTCTTTTGTATATTTTGAAAATGTTATTCCTTCCTTTAATGTACCTTGGATCTTTTTTGCAACCTCATCTAGATCTACTTCAGTTCCAGTTGGAAGAATTTTTGCTCGAAGTGAGAGTCGTGCCATTTCTTTAAGGTCCTTCAAAGGTGCATGAACTGCACTTGTATACTCTAACTGCTTCTCTGCAACTCTCGCATCTCCAAAGTAGTAATGAGCCACAGTCAGGACAGTTAAATTTTACACACATGTCTCTAGGCATTATTGGTCTGTGGCATGAAGTGCACACAGGTAATCCTATTGTTGATGACATGTTAAAAACGCCAGTTTGACCGAATTTATACCTTGCTTATCATTTATAATTTAGTTCAACAATCTTCGCAATTCATTTCCAAGAATTGTCTGGACTGCTTTGACTGATCCACGTACTCCTAATATTTTTGCAACTGATGCTGTATGAAAATCAAAGCTTCCCTCCTTTGAGATCTCTTCTAGTATGTTTGGCGTAATTGAATCAAATATTGAATCAATTGATTTGTTGTCCAGTCTCTCAAGTAAAGAACGTGCAAGAAGCATATGCTCAAACTCTTTACCAAATTTTCCAGTCCATTTTTTTTGGTATTCTGATAAACTAGATTCTTTTCCAGATTCTAAGAATTTGGAAATTGATCTTCCTGCAAATATGCCGCCAATTCCAGACGAGTAAATTCCTCCTGCTGTTGTGGGCTTTGCCTGTCCTGCGGCATCGCCTATTGTGATTACATTTCCTGTGACAAATTCCTTAATTGGACCTTTAATCCAAATTGGGGCAAATATTTTTCTAATTGTTGAATATTTTCCTTTTTTATTGAGAAATTCTTCTATGGCAAGTGCTGGATTTATTCCTCTTCCTGCAACTCCGATTTTAGCTTCATCTCTTCTTGTTGGTATGACCCACGCAAAAAATCCTGGATATTTTTCTTTATCTAGATAAACTTCGATTCTTTCCTTGTCTATCCAGTCTGCAAAGACTTCGTACTGTGCTGACTGGAGTGTACCAGTCCTGTCCTTGTGAATCAAAGATGATACTCCTCTTGCATCTACTATTATCTTGCACTTTATTTCTCCGTCTGAAGTTCTTACACCGTCTTTTGTTATCTCCCTTAGTGATGATTTTACTCTAATCTCTGCTCCGTTGACTTGGGCCTGATGGGCAAGCTGCTTGTCAAACTCGCGTCTGTCCAAGACTATGACCTGTTGTGGTCTTGCATCAAGTGTAAAACTTTTTCCAGACGGTGCCACAATTTTGGCAGAACGTATCTTGTTGTCAAGTGTAGCCCTCATTGGAATTATTCCCAAGTCGTCCATTGCTGGAATGCTTACTACTCCTCCACAATGCTCTGGAGTTCCAATCTCATGGTCTTCTTCTATTACCAGAACCTTGTGGTTTTTTGCTGCAATCTCTCGAGCACATAATAGTCCTGCAACACTTCCGCCTGCTATTACTACATCATAATCCATGATATTTTTTATCAATGTATTCACTATTAATTCAATGTGTATTTTGAAAATTTTTTATTGTATGTTTGTATGAAAAAATGGGTTTTAGTGGCTATGACCGCAACCACAAGAGTCATGACTTTCTGCGGCTTCATGATGGCCTCCCTTGTCTGAACACTTGGAACATTTGTCTGATCCAGTAGCAGAAAAGAATCCAATTCCGCATGATACGCATTTCATACCTGGCATGTATACTATATCATAAACCCGTTATTTATGGATATGACATTAAGGATTAGTCAATCTCTTGTTGTTTTTTCTTACTAGAAAATAATTCAAAAGTTTAACATGTCCTAATATTATTTCAATCTGGTATGGGTATAATCAAACAGGTTATAGTTGTGAGAAAAGATCTTGGCATGGGTGCTGGAAAGATTGCAGCACAGGTAGGGCATGCATGTGTCCTAGGTGCAGAACATGTACGCAAATCAAAAAGAGAATGGTATGATCAATGGGAGAGATACGGCCAGCAAAAGGTAGTACTCAAGGTATCAAGCTTGTCAGAACTTGATAAAGTAAAGCGAGATGCAATATCTCATGATCTACCATGGTCTGAAGTGACAGATGCCGGACACACCCAGATAGAGCCTGGAACAGTCACTTGTATCTCTATAGGCCCTGCACCAGAAGAGATGATAGATAAAGTTACAAAAGATCTAAAACTTCTTTGATTATATTTTGCGTTCTCTGTCTTTTACCTTGACATCATATGATGCAGTGATGTTGTCGCCAATCTTTGCAGTGCAAGGTATGTTTCGAATTATGTATCCGTCAACTGTCTGTGCGGTACATTTACCATCCTCTACATAGACTACCTTCATTTTTTCTGTAACCATGGTTGGAATTAAATTCCAAAATGGGAACACTATAGTTGACATGACAATTATGGCTGCAGCAATTGCGCCATATGCCACAAGCTTATCATTCATACATTTTGATCGAATTCATCCGTTATTTAGCACTATTGAGGTAAAGTATTGTGTTAGCATCAGGTATTTGTAAATACCATTTACCGGATGTGAGAATCTTAGAAATACTCTTATGGTAAATCGATACTGACTGATATCATGTTTGTAGTTACAGC
This sequence comes from uncultured Nitrososphaerota archaeon, assembly GCA_963824385.1. Taxonomy (GTDB): domain Archaea; phylum Thermoproteota; class Nitrososphaeria; order Nitrososphaerales; family Nitrosopumilaceae; genus Nitrosotalea. The sequence goes on along the minus strand of CAWGPD010000001.1, from coordinate 151,817 downwards.
AGAAATTCAGATAAAGAAAGGCTCTGAGAATGAATTTAAGAATTGGATCAAAGAGTCCAATGCTGAACTATCAAAGTTTGATGGCTTTGTAAGAAGAAGGCTACTTGAGACACATAATGGCAAGCATATCATCTTGGTAGAATTTGAGACAAAGGAAAAGTTTGAAACTATGCATAAAACTCAGGAACACTTTAGAATACAATCAAAGGGACATTCTTTCATGGATGGTCTTCCCAAGCCAACCTTTTACGAAGTCGTATCTCAATAAACAAATTCCAAATTTTTTACCGGTCTACAGATAATGTATCTTCATGTGATTTCTGTGAACTGTTTCAAATTGGGTGAGATGACCACAATGTACACACGTGAAAAACTGGTCTGTTGGCTGTGTTGGCTGTGTTGGCTGTGGCTCTAATTTGTAATCATCTAGCGGTATTATGGAAATCGTATCTTTTTTCTGTATGACTGCAAAGTGTTTTTCAATAGACAGTGATTCAAGAAAACTCTTGATTGCTTTTATGACTCTGGACGAATCTATCTCTTCTTCATTTAGGGGAGCGAGCATAAACTCATTTATCTTTAATGCGGGTACTGCCCCTACTTGGTCAGATGTGTAGATGGCCAGTGGTGACTTTAAAGACAAGACGCTCTTGCAATCTACTGTAATCATGCATATCTCAATTGTTTGTTGATATTTTAGTCTAACAAATTACAACTTTGACATTAATCTCTTGATGATAGTTGGATTCTGTTGCACGAATCCAGCCTATTGCATCTGAGATGTGTCAAATGTGGACACAATCTGGAACTTGAAGTCTTTGAAAAGACAAGTGAGGTTGTTGAGGGAATTCTTTCATGTGTATATTGTGATAGTAAATATCCTATAATTTCATCAATTCCATTTTTGCTAAAAGACTTGTCTTCCTATTTTTCAATTAGGACAAAATTGGGAGGATATCTATTATTGCATGCAAAAAATCCAAAAATAAAATCTATGACAAAAAAATCTCTGCAAGAGATAAAACGCGTTGGAGAAGATACTAGCGATTTAGAAAAGAACTGGGTTGGCATATATGAAAAAAGCAAACATACTTCATTTGAAACTAAAGTGAAAAATATCATTAGGACACTTCCAAAATGTGCCTCTGTTGTAGAACACGGATGCTCTATTGGCACAATATCTGAGATTCTTGCAAAATATCACAGTCGAGTTTTTGGAATAGATAAATCATTTTTTGCATTGCTTGAGGCAAAGAAACGTAAAATAAAAAACTCTGATTTTTTTCTAGCAGATTCTTTATCTCATCCATTTGGAGATAAAAAGTTTGATCTAAGTGTGGCACTAAATGTATTGGAATTAATTGAGCCTTTGCAATTTTTAAAAATAATACATCGCCAAACTGGAAGATTTGTAATACTCTCAGATCCTTATGACTATGAAAGAGGTAAGAACTCTGTCAAAGTCAAACTTGACGCAAAATCATTAAGGCTACAACTAAATAAAATGGGATTCAGGCTTTTACAGAATACGAATAAACCCAGTTTTATACCTTGGAAACTAATCGTAAATTCACGACTTGAATTGAATTACAAAGTAGATCTGATTCTTGCAGTTATATTGAGCAAATGATATGAGTTGATTAAAAATGAAGCCAATCGTAATAATATTTATTGCAATGGGTGGACTAGTAGGAACTTTTCTTAGGTATAAAATAACAGCGTCTCCACTACTTTTAGGAACTCTATCAGTAAATGTATTGATTGTAAATATTATTGGAAGTTTCATTTTAGGCTTGTTTGCAGTCATGTCTCAACAATGGAGCCTTGATCAAAAATATACTATGCTAGTAGCAATAGGCTTTTGCGGCTCTCTTACAACAATGTCATCCTTTGCATTGGAAACAACTAATCTTTTTGATAACAAGCAATTGGGATTTATGGCAGTAAATATAATTGCTAATGTAGGACTGTCAATAGGTGCTATATTTGGTGGAAAATCTTTGATGACAGTAATTCTTCAAGGAGGCTTTCATTAGATGAGCAGAGTCAAAATGTACTGTCTTATGATACGGATAAAAAAGAATGATACTGTAGACGGGAAAAGAGCACACCTTGTAATTCTTGATCTTTTAAAAAAATCTAAGATAACAGGTGCCACTGTTTGGACTGGGATTGGCGGATATGGAAAACATGGCACATCCGATCTTCACATTGAGGGAATCACTGTAAACATGCCTCTGATAATGGAGATTGTTGACGATAAATCCAAAATAGAATCAATTCTTCCTGAAATAAAAAAAATAGTGGATGGAAATGGTCTTGTGACCATGCATGAAGTAGACTGCCTCTAAATGGTGTAAAAATATTCACAGTCGCAACATTGAGAATTTCTTCTTTAAATTTAAATAGCCATCTGAAAAAGTATGTGTGTTGAAGATTACAACAATGTCGATTTTAATTATGTTTTTGGCAAGTGCACTAGTTTTACCAGTTGGTATGTCATATGCTCAGAATGCAAATATGAGTGGCATGGCAGGCATGAATCAAACTGGAATGATGTATGGTCATGGCAACTATACTGGTATGCACGGTAATTACACTGGAATGCATGGCAACTATACTGGTATGCATGGCAACTATACTGGTATGCACGGTATGGGCGGCAACTACACAGGAATGATGCATCATCATGGTATGAACCAAACAGGAGCGATGCCTATGATGACTCCAACAGTAACACCTACAGCTGAAAATGCAAACACCATTGCAGCAGGTAAAAGCAGGAGTTGCCCCTAAGGACGTACAATGTACAGCAGGTACTTCTCTGATTATGAAAGCAGAGGATGGTTCTGCGGCATGTGTGGATTCTTCTACTGCCACAATACTGATTACACGTGGATGGGCAACCCATTCATAATAACTGATAAAAACGAATTCAAGAGCATTATTTGTTTTTCACATTCTTTCTTCTAATTGATCCCTGAGTTAATTTCCACAAGATATTTTACTGGTTTGCTTGTTTTCACAAATCGATGAAATCAATAAATTTTACATTACTTGGAGATGAATCACTTGCCAAAGATTTTGGAAAGAAAGGAACTTCAACTGATATTACGATTTATGATAGAAAAGAGGCTGATACGCTGCGTACGTGGACTATACCAACTTCGTTTCCAGACAAGATCCAACCACTCTTTCAGGCAATCAGTATGGGTGAGTATGTCATACTACATGTATCAAAATTAGATAAATTTACAGGAGAGCAAATAATTGCACTAGATGTTTTAGGAAAAAAACTTGGTATCTTGTCTCATACCTTTGATGTTGACAGAAACACATTGCTCTCAATGATTAAAGGTACTGTTGTGGAACAATATAAAATAGTAGAACCTGAAAATTTAAAAAAAGAAATTGATCAACTAGCACCTATCTTAACAGATGGAAAACCAAAAATCATAATTGATCATTGTTTTGATGTCAAGGGTGTAGGGACAGTAATTCTAGGTAAGGTTGTACAGGGAAAAATAAAACAGTATGACACACTAAAACTTTTTCCAAAAGGTATAGATGTAATGGTAAAATCAATTCAAATGCACGATGATACTGTGGCAGACGCAGTCTCTCCTGCAAGAGTAGGTATTGCAGCAAAGGGTGTAACACCTGATGACATTCAAAGAGGTGATACACTATGTCTTCCAGATACTGTTCTAACATCCAAAGAGATTGAAATTGATTACATGCAAAGCAAGTTCTTTAAAGATAAATTGGCTGAAAACCAGATGTTTCTTGCAAGTATAGGTTTGCAAATAAGACCAGTCAAGATTGTAACTCTAAATCCAATGAAACTCTCCCTTGGAAAGCCCACATCATATGAAAAAGGCGACGTTTGTGTTATACTCAAACCCGAGTCTACATCAATTCGTATAGTTGGCAGTGGAAAAATAAAATAAATTCAACTTTTCTGAATATGCCTGACGTACATTGTCTTCTAAATTCACTAAAATAGATCTATATCATACTGACTCATAAGTTGACTCTACTTGATACTACTGCCTTGGCTTCATGGTCTGCTATAACAGCAATTTGCATGGTTGTCATAGGTCTTGTTTACAAGAGATTCTCAAGATTAAAAAATAATGAATCACATGCATCTTGAAAAGAAAGGCCTACGAGGGCTTGCAATTGCCGAGAGTTTCAAGCAGGGGGATAATTTCTCAAGGCTTGCAGGCGTAGTTATTAGAAGAGATTTTATCATTGATGGATTTGTGTTTGGAAGATGTACTGTAGAAGGAGATGATGCAACTGATGCAATTCTTGGCATGTATTCTAGATTAAATCGAGACGACATTAGTTATATCATAATTTCAGGGCTTGTAATTTCCATGTATAATATTATAGACATAAAAAAAATCTGGGAGAGAACAAAAATTCCAGTCATCGGTGTTACTTTTGAAGATTCGGGGGGAATTGAAGGATGCAATACGACGTCATTTTCCAAATTCTTATGAATCTAAACTTGAACAATATAATAAACTTGGAAAGAGAACAGAAATTACTTTACATACTGGTTACAAACTATACTTGAGACACGAAGGTTGTCCATTGGAAGAGGCAAAAAAATTTCTAGACTTGGTTACTCTGCGGGGCTCTGTGCCAGAACCAATAAAAGTTGCACAATTGCTTGCAAAAGCATCCTTGGGATTTGGTCCATAATGCATATAGATTAAAGCACTTATCATCATATGTGAATCCACCTCTATCTTTTGGAAAGTTTGATTCTAAAAAACACTTTATGGTTGCATATGATGATGTAGCAATGGGTCGTAAAATAGAATTTGAATTCATAAAAGAGGGACTTGATAGAAATGAATTATCGATTTATCTTGTTCATGGTGACGTAAAGCCAGTTGAAAAAGAAATGCTGTCTTTTGGCATTGATCTTAGTCATTATAAAAAGAAAGGATTGCTAAAAATTCTCAGTATTGGAAATCCTATGGAAGACTCTGCAGATTTTTTAGATTCAGTTCAAGCATTAATGCAAAGGATACTTCCAAATCCCGAAACTCCTTTCAGAATTGTGGGAAGGCTACTTCCTTATGTGGAAACAGAGACTGCAATGGCTATTCAAGTCAAATTCGAAAAAATATTCCATAATAGTATGTTTGACAAACTAAATGGTTCTATATTGTGTACCTATCAACTATCTGAAATAAAAGCAACTAATCAATGGATGAAATGGCTCGAGGAATTGCAAGAAAGTCATCATGCATATCTGATTTATGAAAATGGAAAAAGTAATCTTACTGTAAATGCCTGAGGACTTTTTGTTATAATATGTGATATTGGTCACAAAACTATTGTGTTACCTTCTCTCTTCTTTTGTTACTTTCCAGTCGCCACGTGAAAACCTAGATGACTCAAATTCTATTTGGCCTATTATCCTGTCCACTTTTTTTATTAATCCATATTCATTTTTGGCAACTTTGACCAAAAGTTTTCTTGTCTTGTATCCTCCTTCTATGACCTTGATCTTAAATCGTTTACTTGCTTTCATTGTTAATTCTCTTGCAGCTTTAGGATCTGCAATTAACGAATACATCTCAAATGTGCCAAAATTCTTTGTTGTGATTTCTTGATTGTACAATCTTGCCTCAAACTTTAGACCTGCTTTTTTTGCCTCTTCATTCATCCATTCTACAGCTAACACTCCGTATCCTTTTTCTACACCAAAAGTTTCCGAGTCCATGTTATAAAATTGGAACCAAGCTGAATATAACTCAAAACAGATTACTTGAATAATATTATTGGCATGATCATACTAGAAATTCCATGAAGCGCACTGGTGCAGATATTAGAAAGGCGATAGAATCAAACTGGAAGGAATATCTTTCACGTTACGGAAATCTTTTCTCATCTAATCATGTTGACGGTTCTACTCCTCCATCTGTATTTGTAGGAGCATATGGGTATCCCAAAGTTTTGGTGGGTCCTATGTTGCCCCCAATTCATGGAGATACTGCAATACTTGATTCTCCAGAAAAATGGGTTGGAAAAAGTCTTGAAGATATAGTAAATTACAGGTTAAGTCTAGTTCGTGGAATAAAACCAGTAAAGGTATGGGATGTTGGGCAAAGATACATTGAAAGTCTGCAAGAAATGTCCATGTCAGAAAGATCAACTGACGCACAGATGGAACTTGTAAAAAATGCCTCACCTATCGTATCTGTTGATGGTGACAGTCCTATCTTTGGACCGATCGGAGAAATAAAATCTGCCACTTTTTCAAACTCGTCTTCTGATAAACAAATCCAAAAGTCATATTATGACAAGGATCTCTTGGCTACTGATGCCATAGTTGATCTTTTCAACAAGGGTATAGAGATCTCAAGAATTCAAAAGTGCTTTAGCATTGGAATGTTTGGAAAAAACCGCAAACTTGTCCCAACTCGCTGGAGCATTACTGCAACAGATGATACTATATCAAAAGCACTTGTAGAAAAAATAATTGAATATGATATCCTTGATACAACTCTAGTATTTTCATATAATCACCTTGGTAACTATTTTTATGTCATAATGTTTCCAAGCAGGTGGATGTTTGAGTGACAAGAAGCATGGTATGACGAACATGGAAATATAGGATTTGGCAGTGATTTTGAAGATATCACAGGGCTAAAACACTATCCTGAAACTGCGGGTGGTCACTTTGCATCAAGGCTTGCAGTATCTGAATATCTTGATGAACATAAATTGCAAGCAGGTGTGATGGTATTGCGTGAAATAAGGCCGGAATATGCAGTACCTGTAGGTGTCTGGCAAGTCAGAGAAGGAGTACGCATGGCATTAAAACAAAAACCTATTCTAGTTCCAAATTTTCTAGAGGGACTTGACACTGCTTGCAAAGGATTAAGCGTAGGAAAAAATGAGTGGCTCTCCCACAGCAGGTTGTATCGGGCAAAAAAACAGAAATCCATTTCAGACTTTTTCTAGTTGCTAGAGTTTTTATTTAACACAATTTGGACTTGATATATTGCAAAACAAAAGCGTCATTTTTGCACTGGCAATACTTGCATCTCCGATATTATTTGCACTAGCCGCATTTCCAGATACGTTTAGTCTTGGCTGGAATCAGGGCAGGGGCGGATTTCTCTTTGCAATGGCCTTTATTGCAGCAGAATTGATCGGTCTAAAATTAGATATTCCAAAGAAAAAATTGCTCACATTGATACCTCTTGCAGGGGCTGTGATTGCTTACCTTATAGCTTTACAGGTAGGATTGAAGGATTACCTCGTTTCTGTTGCTCCTCAGTTCCACATACAGGTGATATATTCTTGGACCTGGATGTGGGACTTTATTGTACTTGGGGCATTTTTTATGGTAAGTATGACCATATTATTTGGCAAGAGATGGATTAGAATATCTCCTGCAGGACCGATATATACAGCAGGAACTGCAATCATACTTTCACTTGATGCATTTTTTCCATATGATTCTCTAGGTCCGTTGCAATATGTTGTACCATATCTTGTAAAACTTGATGTTCTTCTAATTGGTTTATTCCACGTGGGTCATGCCACTTCACAAGGCAATGTCATGTTTCTAAATGGAGATCACGGTCCATTTGCGTTGCAGGTGTTTTGGCCCTCTGCTGGTGTCCATAGTATGATCATCTATTCTCTTGTGATGATGGCATTCTTGTTAAAGATGAATATTCCAAGGAATAGGAAAATTGGCTACTTTATCATGGGTGTGATAGGAACAATTACTGTAAACGTAATTAGGATATTTTCATTATCCATCTTTGTACTCAAGGTATCAACAAATGTAAACGAGTTTGAGTCATTTCATGGAATTGCAGGAGAGATTATGTTTCTGCCGTGGCTCTTTATCTTCTTGCTTATAGTTACGTATGTTGAAACAAAACGTATCAAAAAACTAGAGATTGCAAAACATGAACAGGATCCAAGTAAATAGAGATCTACAAGATGGAATCTATAATCTAGAAGACATATTTGTAAATCTAAAAACAGTTGAAATTCTCTTCAAGGTCTTCAAATCTTATGAAGTTCTAGAAGATGTATTTGAAAAAACTCCTGTAATAGTAGACGGGAGCAGCCATTATATGCATGTTAAAAATGAAGACGCCTCAATTGTAGTGGGACGAGACCATCTTAAAAATTCAGAGAAAAAAATTCTCTATCTAGATATAATTCATGAACTAGTCCATGTGAAACAGCAAAGGGCAGGACTTGATCTCTATGATAGTTCCTACTCTTATGTTGATAGACCTACTGAGATTGAAGCATATGAGATTGCAGTTGAGGAGGCAAGAAGACTAGGCATGAAAGATGCCGAGATATTTGAGTATCTACATGTGGAATGGATATCTCATGACGAACACAAGAGGCTGGCATCCCGAGTAGGGGTACAAATTTAAAAAAATCGTGTAATGTCTACTTGTCCATGAATTTGTGAAAAATCTGAAACTCTAACTCCTAGTCGTCTGATTGGAAGCTTTTGGTCTTCTAGTGATTCTTTTAGTAATTGGCTTGATGCTTTTTTTAATTCGTCAAGACCAGATGTTGGATTTTTTAGAGCCCTTGATTTTGTTCTGCTTGAAAGATCAGAATTTACAAACTGGATGCCAACTGACTTGAACAATATTCCATCTTTAACAATTGCTTCATGTAGATCGCCACATAATTTTTCTAAATTGTTTACCAAAAAATTAAACTCTTTGGAATCTTGCTTTAGTGTTATAATTCTACTATACTGGACTGGGTCGTGTCTTGGAGAGACTGGTTCTTCATCTATGCCACGTGCTGCATTGTAGATGTATGTCCCGACTTTTCTTCCAAATAGTCCGTTTAATGTGAAGACATCTGCACTACGAAGTTGTAATATTGTTTCTAAACCAATTTCTGCAAGCCGGTCTTCCGATTTTTTTCCAATTCCTGGAATTGATCTTATTGGTAATGGGTCTAAAAATGACTCGACCTTTTCTGGTTCGACTACAGTTAGACCATCTGGTTTTTTATAATCAGAGGCAATCTTGGAGACAAGCTTGTTTGCAGATATTCCTATTGTACTTGATAGTTTTACAGTACTGCGTAATGCGTTCTTTAGCTGTTGAGCAAGATGTGCTGCTCTTTTAAAATCAGATTCCACTCGCTTTGTAACATCAAGATATGCCTCATCTCTTCCAACATACTCAAAAACATCGGCATATGTTCTGATTATTCCCATTGCACTATCTGAAACTTCGGTGTAATAATCAAAATCTGTTGGTAGAAATACTGCCTCTGGAATCTCTTCTAGTTTCTTTTTTGCAAATTTTATTGGCATTCCAGACTTTACCCCGTATTTTCTTGCCAAGTAATTTGCAGTAGCAATTGCTCCACTGTCTCCACCTCTATCTGAATAAACACATACGACAATAGGTTTTGTTTTCAAATCTGGTTTGCGGATCTCTTCGCACTGGGCATAAAAGTAATCAAAATCAATATGGAGTACGACTCTGCCTGACACAATGAATTTATGATTTGAAATCCTTATTACGTTATTGTTATGTTTTTGAAGTTTTGTCTATTGATATAATCTAAATATACTCTCATCATGGATCACATATGGATTATCCCATTGCAGTAGAACCTGAAGGTGTCAAAATAAGATCAGAGAAGATGGAAGTTGACAAGCTGTATTATTGTATATATCAAGAAAAAATCCTGTTATTTTACAAAGAAAAAAATGATATGCTAAATTGCTATGAAATAGCAGAAAAAGATGTAATCGAAGAGGTAAAACAATCTCAATCTGAAGATATTGAAAATATCCTTCAACGATATATCGAGAAAAAAAACCTTAACCATTAAGGAAAGGTGCAAACTAACCGGATTTATGATTTATTTTTCTTTTTTTATTTTTTCCATGGTTTCTGCCCATTCTGATTTTTCTTCTTTTCCTTGCGCCATTGCATTTTCATATAATAACTGATAAATCCATTTTACAATCTCTGACCAAATGGCCTTTAGTGATTCCTCATCTGTAAAATAAATCGCAGTTCTTACTGCAACCATTGCTGAAATATTTCGAGTCATTTCAGTAGTTAGCGGCTCTTTTTGCCAGTTTGCCAATACTCTTTCACAGAATTCTAAAATGTCCTTTTTTTGAAGTGATAATCTGTCTGGGTCAAACGGTTTTTTCTTTGTATTTTTTGTCACGGGTATTGTAAATGCCTCAACTAATATTTAAAATTCAAATAGATTATCAATTATATCATGACTAGTCTAGTTTTTTTAAAATTATTTTGTGTCTGACTAGAAATTGATTTACTATATTGTAACAAGATCTTTTAGATGTGTTCAAATGAGCCTGTTAATTAGTCAAGCCCAGTTTTGCTAGACTAACCATTAAATAAAACACAACAAAAGTTGTCGTATGTCAAGACCGCCTAATATCATATTTATTGGTAAAAAACCCATTTTGACATATCTTAATGCTACTCTGACACTTTTAGCAAACGAGCCCACTGTTACTATAAAGGCAAGAGGCAGGAGCATAATCACTGCCGTAGATGTTTCCCAAATGATAGTTAAACGAATGAATGCAATGGGATACAAAGTAAGCAGTGTGAGGATCTTCTCTGAGAGATTGCAATCAAAAGATGGAAAAGAAAGAAATGTCTCAACTATAGAGATAGACGTCTCAAAAGGCTAGAATTCTAAATACAAAAATTTCTTAATATCTCTGAATGTAAATCCGATGTCAAAGGATTAGACTGTGGATGAATATCTAGTATGCGACAATCTTTGATGTTTCAGTAATATGATCTTGTAAAAATTCAATTGTATCTTTTACTGTATTTTTGTAGATAAACTCGTCTTTGTCATTATTTGAAATATTTATGCAGTATCTTTTCAAAGTCTTGTTGATAAATATGTGACCTGATTCATTATCGATTCTTATGCCTTCATCAGAATCTAATAATCTTAAAAATTTCTCCAAGTTGTCTTTTGTAATGGAACGTTCTTGGTATGTCATCCGTAAATTGCATCTCGGAGTGGACCTGCATCTTGCTCTGTCTGTTTGAGGTTTTCTTCTATGCCTTCAGCTTCACGTAGTAATGATTTAAGATCACATGAGGCACCTGGAACTAGTTTTGACATTGCCATACAAATCTCTGCACCTGCTCTAAAGTCAGGACCTGATTCTCTGGCTTTGCACAAGAGTACAATGACATTGATGTTTGATATCAATCCCTCATTTAGTAAAATTCCTGGAATGCCGGGTATTGTACCATTTTTTAATACTGGAATAGATGCATCACGCAGTTTCTTCTTGGCCGCATCAGTACTTCCAACTCCTATTACAAAAGGTGCATCCTCATCACTTTTGATTGCAGAGCTGCTGATGATAAGTGAGCATTTGTGGTCACTAGCCCACTTTAACATGGTCTTTGCCACTTCACGATGAATTGATTCATGAGGAGTAAGATATGATGAAAATACTGCTAGTCTTAGATTTTTATTAACCAGAATTCTTGCTGGAAAGTTTGGCACTTCATCTCTTACTATGCTAATTGGAGGAAATAATTCTGAATCAAGAACACCTGCTAGTTCAAACTGAGCGGTGTTATTGACAAGTGATTCTGTTGCTATGGCATTTGCCAATCCTGTATATGGAAAACCATCAATGAGATAGCCGTCTTTTACATCGATTGGAATTATCTCTCTTACAAATACAGTCTCATTTGCCATATACGAGTTATCGAATACGCCTTTTTAAATATGGATATCATTTTATGTGGCAAAAATAGACTTTAGTCATGGAATCACTTTACATACTGATTAACTGTGATCTGGGCTCTGAAGTTGATATTATATCAGAGCTTGCAAAAATTCCCGAAGTAAAAGAGGTACGAGGAACATATGGGATATATGATATATTTGTAAAATTGCAAGCTGATTCCCAATCTTCACTAGAGTCAATCATAACTCACAAAATTAGACGACTTGCAAAGGTTCGATCTACTGTGACATTAACTCCAATCCTGTCTCAGGGTGGACGTTAAGTCAAAAAATGCTCAAACTTTTTAATTCTTTTTCATCATCTAAAGAAGACTTTGTTCCATTTGACAAAAATCTTGTCAAAGTATTCATCTGTGGTCCCACTGTATACGACTATACTCATTTAGGTCATGCTAGGATATTTTTAACATATGACCTTCTAGCTAGATGCTTAAATGATCAAGGTCTTGGAACTGACATTCTTGTAAATATTACAGATATCAATCAAAATGTCTTTAACAAAGCTAAAGAAAATTCTACCACCTACAAAGACGTCGCTAAATTTTATGCGTCCGCATTTCTAACTGACATTCAATCACTAAATATACAAAGTATTACTAGACTTGCATTTGTTTCAGACTATGTATCCCATATAGAAAATCAAGTTGGTACATTGATTCAAAAACAAGTTGCTTACATGGCTCATGGAAATGTCTATCTTGATATCTCCAAAGTGAAAAACTATGGCAAGATTTCGCATCAAACAAAGCAACAATTGAGCCTACACCGACTAGACATTGGTCCCGGAAAGAAAAATCCAGAAGATATCATGTTGTGGAACTGCACTGATGATTTTGATTTCTCATGGAAGAGTGAACTTGGAGAGGGAATTCCATGGTGGCACATGCAAGATACAGCTGTCGCATTTGAGAATTTTGGCAAGAATTATGATATTCATGGTGGTGCAAGAGAACTCTTGTATCCTCATCATGAGGCGCATCTTGCACAGTATCAACTCCTATCGGATACCGATATTCCTGTTAAAGCATGGGTACATGTGGGTCTTGTTTTATCTGGAGGAGAAAAGATGTCAAAATCTCTTGGAAATGTTGTATGGGTAAAAGATTTGATTAAAAAGTACGACCAGAATATAATACGACTGTATATTTTTTCTAAACATTATCGTGATGACATGGATTTTTCTGAAAAAGAACTATTGATAAAAAAACCATTACTGGATTTAATCCAGTTGGCAAAATCTAGAGTCTCTGATAAAACTCATAACGATATAAGTAAACTAATTGGCGATTTCATACAATCGCTATATGATGATCTTGATTCTCCAAAGGCTCTTGACACACTAGAAAAAATCTGCATCGAAGTGAAAAATGGAAAGGGAATAAACCAAAATGATTTTGATCGTATATGCAAAATACTTGGAATCATACCATGATGCAAAACACAGAATCAAATGACAATGGTTTTACACAAATATGGAGTAATCAAACTCAACTGGAATGCGGCACTGTATTTTTAAATCCAAAACTTGCAGATGACATTTTTTTTAACAAGTTGACAAATGTAACATGTACAAGCGAAAAAATGATTACAGAATCAATGGAACTATTTCAAAAAAATAATTCTACCCCATACGTCTATTCTCTAAACTATCCCGAACTTGAGAACTTTCTCAAAAGTAAGGGCTTTGTATATCATGATTCTCAACACGTATTAAAAAAAAGAACATTATCATCGAAGACACCTTCTGCGATAAAGATAACAACTGATACTGTTTCTTTATGGACTAGGATCTTTTGTGAAGCATATGATTGCAAAGAGTGGGCAGAACCTGTTAGTTCTATATTGAAAAACTCGCTTTCCCTGGCAGAGTATTATGTGGATAAATCAAGCAGTTCATGCATGGTTTTATATGAAAAAAATTCAATCTTGGGACTTTATTGTCTTGGAACCGTCCCATCTGGGAGAAAACAAGGCTATGCTGCCTCTTTGATTGACTTTGCATTACACGAGGTCCACTCTAGAAATTTAGAGTTTTTAATGCTTGAGGCCTACGAGCGGGATAATCTATCAAAATTTTATGCTAATCTAGGGTTTGAGGATATCTATCAAAAAAACATCTATACTATTTGATTCTTGCAAGTAGTGCCGAATAAAGAAATGGCAAAATTGTTGTTGCCTCTGCATGTATCGTAGTCTGTTTTGCATTCTTTGTAACTTTTCCCCATGATATTGCCTCTCTAACAAGTGCTCCACTCAAACTACCATCAAATTCTTGAGCAGTTGTAATGTATACTGCATAGTCAAGACCTTCTCTGTATTGATTCCACCATAAAGTATGATGTTTTGATATGCCTCCTCCTATCATTAGTGCACCAGATTTTTTTGCCTTGAAGATTAATCCTGATAATAAATCTCCGTCAGATAAAATATTTAATTTAAAATCTGCATGAATTTGTGAAAACATCCAGATTTGACTTCCTACTGCACCGTCCATTATTCCTGGAACTATGACAGGGATGTTATTTTTGTTGGCCCAGTAAAGAAACGAATCCTCTCCGAGTTGTTCTCCAATCATTTTTGTTATGTCTCTAGTTGACATCTCTCTCTTGCCATCTTTGTATGCTTGTTGAAGAAATTTTTGCATTTTTTCTTCAATTAATGGACCATAGCTTTTCATTGGAACTAGAACATTTCCTAGTCTGTGAATCTCTTTTTCCATAAGCTCACTATCATCCATTGTAAACGAACCTTCTAGATAATTAGAATAATGTCTAGCTATGTCATGGTCCAAAGTCTCCACAAGTAGTAATTATGACATCACACATTCTATTTTTTACCATGTCTGTAATTACTCCTCTCAGACCTGTTGATATTATGGCACCAACAAACGACATAAATTTCAGACAGTTTTTGTCTTCTATCATCGAAGTTAAAATATTGAGACCATCCACAAGATTTTTTGATTCAAACCCACCTGACTTTGACATTTGATCAAATATTGTATCAATGGTATCTCCTTTTTTTATACAAATATCCTTGACAGGTTTGCCGGGCTTTATCATAATTCCATAATTCAGTTCTGGGCTATAAAATCCTCTGTTCGGAATCACAAGTAATTAATATGATGGATTATTTGCTAGTCTATCGAAGTTGGGTAAGAAAATCAAGATTGCAATAGCAGGTATGGGAAACTGTGCTTCTGCAATTATTCAGGGCGCAAAATATTATTCAGAAAATACTCGTGATACAATAGGCTTGACAGCCTATAACCTAGGTGGATATGAACCAGGAGATATTGAAGTGGTGGCAGCATTTGATGTTGCAGATACCAAAGTGGGAAAAGACGTATCTGAGGCCATCTATGCAAAACCAAATAATACTATTACCGTAGCCGAAGTCCCTAACATGGGCGTAACTGTTCAAAAAGGCCCAACCTTTGACGGTCTAGGCAGACACTTGAGCCAAATTGTTACAAATTCTTCTGAGCCTGATGTCAATGTCAAAAAGGTTCTTCAAGACACCGGGGCAGAGATGCTTGTAAATTATCTTCCTGTAGGTAGCACTAATGCAGTAAGGCATTATGCAAGTCAGGCATTAGAGGCAGGGATAGGATTTCTTAACGCAATTCCAGTGTTTATTGCATCAGAACCAAAATGGCAACAGGCTTACTCTGACAAAAAGATCCCGCTTGCAGGTGATGATGTGATGAGCCAGCTTGGTGCAACAGTTGTTCATAAGACCCTTGTCAAACTCTTTGTAGATAGAGGCGTACAGATTGATGGAACTTATCAGCTAAACATTGGTGGAGACATGGATTTCTATAACATGCTGGACGAAGAGAGATTGGAAGATAAAAGAATCAGTAAGACAAGTGCAGTAAAAGCAATGGCAGATTATGATATACCAATGAGAATAGGTCCTAGTGATTTTGTTGATTTTATAGATAATGAAAAAATATGTTACATAAACTTGGAAGGAAAATATTTTGGCAAGATCCCAGTCAAGTTGGATTTAAAACTCAAAGTAATTGATGCATACAATAGTGCAGGAATAATGATCGATGCAATCCGAGGACTAAAGATTGCACTAGACAGAAAACTATCAGGACCGATGACAAGCATCTCGTCTTATTGCTTCAAACATCCTCCTATCCAGATGCCGTATGCTGAAGCAAAGAAGGCCTTTGCAGAATTTGTAGAAGGCAAGCGAGACAGTTAGATCTCACATTATAATTTTTATTCAGCAGCTCAATGAAACTTGGCAATAATCTGTTATTTCAGCTCAAACGCTATCGGATGCATTGGTACATATACGCAAGCTAGAGATCTTTGGCTTCAAATCCTTTGGATATAAGAATACTATAGTAAATTTTGAGCAAGGATTGGTTGCAATATCTGGGGCAAACGGTTCTGGCAAGAGTAACATACTTGATGCCATCTCTTTTTCGCTTGGGGAAAACTCTCCAAAGGTAATGCGAGTAGACAAGCTTCGTTCGTTACTGCATGATGTTGATAATGCAAAGCATGGTGCCAAGATAGCGCGTGTAAGCTGTCATTTTGATAATACTGACAGGAAGATTCCGGTGGATTCTAACGCTGTAATAATTACAAGGGAGATGGATGAAAACGGAGAGAACATTTACTATTTAAACCAAAAAAAGGTGCTCCGAAACCATGTTTTAGATATACTTGAGGTGGCAAATTGTGGCATTCATAAACTCAACATTGTACAGCAGGGAACCATCACCAGAATCTCTGAATTTAATGCCGAAGAACGAAGAAAGATTATCGAGGATATCATAGGGCTAGCATATTTTGATGAAAAAAAGACCGAGTCGTTAAAACAACTAGATGAGGCAGACAGAAGACTTGAGATCGCACTTGCTAGAATGGATGAGATCAAAAAACGCATCGATGAGCTAGAAGAAGAAAGAAACAACCAACTCCGATATGATGTTATTGATAAGGAACTAAAAAGGCTATACGCTATTCAGTCTTCAAATAAACTACGTGATATTGAATCAACTAAAATTTCCAAAGAACGAAACTTGCACTCAATCCTGTCTGAATCCAAAAAATTTGATGAGCAACGTACCCAACTTCGAGATGAAATAAAAAAACTTGAAGAAGAAAAACAAAAGTTCATGGACGAAGTAAATGTGTATAATCAAGCAAAGGCTACAATTGATTCTGAACTTGCAGATGCAATGCATAAATTTGAAGCTGCAAACAGTAAGCTTGCTACAAATGCAAGAAGGCTTTCACAGATTGATTCTAGATTGCCCGAAATTCAATCTGATCTTACAAAATTAAACGAACAACGTACCATATTAGAAACTCAAATAATTGAACTAAAAAATTCCATCGCTACGATTAATGAAACAAGAAAGACTGCAAATGTAGAACTTGCGTCAGTAGACTCTGAAATCAATCAGGTGTTAAAACAACAATCGCAGATTGCCACAAACAAAATGCGCGTTGATGAAAAGATACGAAATCTTTCAGACCAATTAAACGACACAAAACTTTCTTTATCAAAACTAGAGCAAGAACGCGGTGACATTAAAAATAAAATAGAACAAAACTCTTCTCGAATAAAATCCATACTTGATGAGAAGGAGAATCTCCTTGATCTTGAGAGAAGACTTCGTCAGGTAAGAACTGGTCATGAAGAGGCAATCAATGATCTAAAATCAAGACTTGGAAATCTACGCGAAAGACGTGTCAAGATAGAAAAAGACATAGAAGAAACAGCACTGATCTTTGAAAAAGCAAGCAAGGCTGCAGCACAATATGAAGCAAAGATCAAAGTTGTAAAAGAAGTAATGCATGAAGATTATTCTATTGCAAAACTCAAAGAAGATTCAAAGCGACTTGGAATACAAGGCCTAGTCTTTGAGATTCTAACATGGGATAAACAATATGAACGACCACTATTGGCAGTTGGTTCTGACTGGCTCAAGGGATTGGTTGTAAATGACTTTGCGACTTTACTTGGACTGGCAGAATTTGCACAAGAGAAAAAATTACCAAAGATTAGGATAATACCGCTTGATGCAATATCCAACTCTAAAATCTCAATCACTAAAGAACCTGGAGTGCTTGGAGTGCTATCTGAATTTGTCAAGTGTGAGGAAAAGTTTGAGTCACTAAAGAACTTTATTTTTGGAAACATTGTACTTGTGGATTCCAAGGAGAAAGCATACGAGTTGTCAAAGAACGGTTATAGATCAGTAACTACTGACGGACAATTCTTTGAAGCTGATGCAAATGCTGTTGTAATTGATGTAAACTCCAAGGTATCACACCTAACAAAAATAATTTTACTAAGCACCTCAGTAGATGGACTGGTTGAATCTATAGAATTATTGCGAAGATTTATTCAAAATAAAAAGGGGCAGTGAAAAAAACTTGAAAGAATTATGGACAGTCTTGATAATCGATACAACTCGTCTGAGACTGGGTTTACAAATGTCAACCTTGGTCTTTCTGACATCAAAGCAAAATTAAAAACACTAAATCTGTCCGAGGAACAACATACCTCAAGGATCTCTCAATTGCGAAGAAGAGAAGAGAGCATTATGGTTAATCTATCCAAATTACAATCATACGAGGCATCTCTTGAAGAACGCATCTCTCTTACCAATGAAAACTATGCCGATGAGGGCCAGACAAGAGTGGCAAGTCTGCTCTCTGCATTAAATGAAAAGCGCTCTAATCTTCTAAGTTCTCATAGCACTATCTCGACTCAGTTTAGAGAGTTAACTGGTAATTTGACCAACCTTGGAAATGAAGAAAATTCATTCAAAGCAAATGTTAGGCTTTTGACTCAGGAACAGTCATCGATAAATAATGAAAAATATGATATCGAAGTCCAGTCAAGGGCACTTGCAAAAGAGAAAGAAAGTGTTGACTTGATACTTGTAACTTTGAGAGAAAAAGAGCAACAACTGATATCCACTTCTGGTACCTCTGTATCCACGCTAAAAGAATACGATTCTAAACTAAAAGGACTGTATGAATCTGAAAGGGCATTAAGCAAAGAGGTAAACGGCATGGAAAGACAATCCGATTCTATATTGCGAGATATTAAGGATCTAGCAGAAAACGAGAGCCGAATCAGAAAGACATTAGAATCTTATGGGTATGACACACTTTTGGAGTCCTTTGATGTTGATCAAATTCTAATTGAATTGGAATCAGAGAAGAGAAATCTGTCAGGCTCTTTGAATACTAGGGCTCCTGAAACATATGTTGAAATCTCAAACGGATATCGTTCCATGTCCTCAAGAAAAAATGAACTTGAAGAAGAAAGAAACTCTATAGTCAAATTTATTGAAGAGATTGACAAGGGCAAACGTCAGACATTCTTGGAATCATATGATAAGGTAGACAAGGATATCCGTGAAATATTTAGCAAGATGACTGGGGGTAATGCATGGCTTGAGATTCAAAATGAAGATGACATATTTTCATCAGGTATATCATATTTGGTCCAGTTTCCAAATAAACCAAAACGAGAATCTACATCAATTAGTGGTGGAGAAAAAACGCTTGCTGCAATTACATTTTTGTTAGCTCTTCAAAAACTAAAGCCGTCCCCCTTCTATCTTTTAGATGAGGTTGATGCACACCTTGACGCATTAAACACTGAACGACTCTCTACAATACTTGAAGATAGATCAAAAGGAAGTCAGATGATTATGGTTTCACTTAAAGACTCTGTGGTAAAGAAAGCAACTCTCATTTATGGTGTATTTCCAAGAAATGGTGTATCACATGTGGTCTCACATAGAATTTCTAATGTATCTGAAGTAGCAAACTAGTTTATCTTTACAAAACATGCAACTTGACGGCCGTCTGAAATTTCTTCAAGTAGTGGTTCCTGCTTACATTTTTCAATAGCATGAGGACAACGAGTCTCTGAATCTGCAGCCTTGATACACATCCACATCTATGGGATCGTTGATTCGAATTTTTCTGTCCTTCTTTAGATTCTCTGGATCTGGATATGAAATTGAATCTATGAGTGCCTGAGTATATGGGTGGCGTGGGCCTGATAAAATTTCATTGATTGGTCCAATCTCTACAATCTTTCCAAGATACAAAATTGCAATTCTGTTGCCGATATAATTTGCAGTGGCCAAATCATGTGTTATGTACAAAAAAGAAATCTTTAGCTTTTCCTGCAAATTTTTCATAAGCTCTAAAACTCCGATTCTTACTGATACATCAAGCATTGAAACGGGTTCATCAGCAATGATTACTTTTGGTTTTGTTGCAATTGCACGGGCTAGTGCAACTCTTTGCCTTTGTCCGCCTGATAACATGTGAGGATATTTTGCTGCAATCTCTTCTACTGGTTCTAGATTTACCTGACTTAGTGCTTGCAACACTAACTGGTTTCTTTCTTTTTTATTTCCAATGGAATGAATGTCTAGTGGTTCCCTTACGATATCTAGAACAGTCATTCTTGGATTGATTGATGCATATGGGTCCTGGTGAACCATCTGACAACCAAGTCTTATTTTTCTTAGGCGGTCTTGACGATTTGTTATCTCTTCTCCCTCAAAACTTATGGTTCCCAAATCTGGTTCTATTGCTCGTAGTATCATACGGGCGATTGTAGTCTTGCCCGAGCCTGACTCGCCAGCTAATACCAGGGTCTCCCCTGTTTTTATTGAAAATGATATTCCGTCTGCTACTCTTATGGTCTCTTTACTTGCCCCTGAAAGTTCTTTTTTTACAAAGTATTTTTTTAAATTATTGACTGATAGAATCTCTTCCATTGGTATTTGTTACGATTGGAAATATATCAAGCGATCATATGCTCAAAACCTATCCATCGCAAAGTTTTAAAAGGCATAATATATGAGAGAATTCGTGAACTCAAAATTATTGGCCGTTGTAATGATTACCGGATTTCTATTTAGCGCAGGCTCATCATACTTGAACCAATTAGTCTTTGCAGATGATCCTTGGTCAGATATTGTAGCTCGACAGCAATCATCCGAGCAAACGGCTATTGAAAAGTACAATACCTATTACCAATTTGCTAACATGGATGCATCAAAGACAAACTGGGCTGGACTTAACACTACTGCTACTGATGAAACAAGCCGAGGTAGAGATATTGCTGATGCTTCAACACTTTCTGCTCAAAATGCTATATCTGCATTTGATGGAATTCACTCAAATCCACTAGCAAATATTGCATCTGACTATACTGGACTTACTAGTACTGCTACTGATGAACAAGGTAGAGATAGAACTGCCATGATTAACAGTGCAACTGCATCATCTCTTGTATCAGCAAATGATGTTCTAAGTCAACTCATCAAGATTCAGCAAAATTATAACAACTTTGGCCAAAGCATTCCAACCGATGAAACTACTACTTATGATAGACAAATGATGATTAATCAAAATGAACAAACCGCTGTAGCTCAAGCCGCAGCACTAGTCAACTCACTTGCAAGGACTGACCAAGTTTATGTCAACCTAGGTTCATATTCTGACACCACTAGTCCATATGCATTCAAGGCTGGTTCGACGACCGGTGAATTCAATTACGGAGGTCGCAATTTGCCACCACAAGAAGCATATTCACTTGAAAAAGCTGTAATGATCTACAATGAAATTCAACACGCAAGCCTTAACTCTTACACCTCAAACTACAATGGTTTGAGTAGCACACCTACCAATGAACAAGTACACGTCGATAGAAATACAGCAATAGCACAAGCACAAACTGCATCATTGACCAATGCATTAAACGACTACAACTCTTACTATAACGGTACAGGTCTAAAGTAAAACTACAATTCTGTTTTAACAAATATTTTTAAAAATTATTTATTCATGTAACCAACACATTACAAAACCTGATAATGTTTTAATTTTGGGAGGTTCTCTCTTACATTTTTCCATTGCTTGCGGGCATCTATCATAAAACCTGCAACCGCTTGGGGGGTTTATCATGCTGGGTGGGCTGCCCTTCAATGACGTGATATTTACGGTATTGCCTAGCCTAGGAATTGAATTCAATAGCGCAGACGTATAGGGATGCATTGGATTTTTATAAATCTCTGATAGCATGCCAAACTCTACAATCTGACCTGCATACATGATGGCTATTTTTTCAGCAATTTCAGAAATTATGCCCAAGTCGTGAGATATTAACATGATTCCAAGTCCACTTTTTTTGAGATTTTTTAATACTATCATGATCTGCGCTTGAACCAATACATCTAATGCAGTGGTTGGCTCGTCCGCAATCACCATCTTTGGTTTTAAAATCAATGCCATCGCAATTACGACTCGCTGCTTCATACCACCGCTTATCTCATGTGGATATTTGTCTAAAACTGAACGTGGTAATCCGACTGAAGATATTGCAGACTCTATTGCTGGTTTGTAATCCCCTTGATAATCATGTTTTTTTAAAATCTCCTCAAATTGTTTTTTAATGGTAAATACGGGATCTAGAGAATTCATTGCACCTTGAAATATCATGGATATCTGCTTCCATCGAATATTTTTTGTAAACTCTTGATCTGGAATGGCCAAAATTGATTTATCATCAAAAAGAATCTCCCCTGACACACTTGCATTTTCCTGAAGTGTTTTCATGATTGCAAGACCAAGTGTACTCTTACCACAACCACTTTCTCCTGCTATCCCGATTGACTCATTTTCTTGCAAGGAAAATGATATGTGGTCTACGGCATGTATCTTTTTTCCTTGACTCTGATATTGAACATCAAGATCATTTACAGACAGAAATGCCATGATTTCACTATGGACGGTGGTACATTTGAGTTTTGTATGTTTCATCAATACGTCATGATGGGCGGTCACATTAATCCCAAATACAAGTAAAATCGAATCTTGATAATTTACGAATCGCCTTTGTGCAGAATTAGGGTGATACGATATTTGGTAAATTGTCAATAATAGTCTGAAAATAGATCTAAACTCAACGTAAAATAGGATATTTACTAGATATGAATACAATAACACTTGAGAGTCTACCTTTTTCAGACATTGACCTGAATCTGAGTTGGGCATATGATGAGGAAACAAGTACTGAAGAGAATTTTATTTATAACGTATTGGCATCATGTGACCAAATACCTGCAGTGTTCATAGAAAATCCTAATGGTCGATTCAGACTACAATTCAGGAAAGAAAACTCGATCATAAAATTAC
Organism: uncultured Nitrososphaerota archaeon; assembly: GCA_963824385.1. Taxonomy (GTDB): domain Archaea; phylum Thermoproteota; class Nitrososphaeria; order Nitrososphaerales; family Nitrosopumilaceae; genus Nitrosotalea. Next base: position 128,799 of record CAWGPD010000001.1, on the reverse strand, counting down.
ACGGTAATCAATTATGGTATAACAGGAATAACTTGACTTCAATCATGAAGTTGCCTACTGCATAGACCTCTATCCTCAGACCACGCATGGCATTAAACGGTAAGACGTCTAGTGAGATGGCAGGAATCAAAGTGGAAGGTAATAACAAATGGATAACACTAATTCGAAATGCAAGCCAGCCCCCGAAAGTAAACACAGAGAAAATTTTATGACAGCCCACGTAGATTACACAGAACCTAATTTCGGGTTCTGTTGCGATCACGGGTGATATGGGAAATTCACTCAAAAATTCTACGTGTTACAGGTCGGGTGATGACCTAAACATTTGTCTTTATGATTAATCCTTAAATCTACGTTACCGATACTGAAATTATGGTAAATAAATTAAATGCCAAATGTAGTCGTACCGAGTGCGAATTTGTTGGAGAAGTAGAGGTTCCAACTGGCGGTTCATTAACTGGCACAAAATGTCCTGCATGTGGATGGCTTTCATTGAAATATCTGCCCAGCCCACCTTCTACCACACTTTAGTTTTAAAATAAAATTACAACAATTTGTCTCTAGTTTTGCCTTTACCTGATTGCTCTTTTTCATCAACTACTATTTCTGATACAAAACCAGAATTGTAGGATAGTACATTCTGATTCATGCTTATCGTTCCTGCCTGTCTAATTAGTAACGTTCTTTTCAATCCGTCTGGTTCTATCATCTGTACTATATTTTCCCCTGAATTATCAAGTGCCCTCAACACTTTGTACGTATCACCAAAGGCAGTGTAGTTTTCCCAATTTCCCTTTTGAGATATTTTGCATTCTATGAAAGTGATGAATATGTCATGCCTTAATCTTGTAACATCATTTACCCAATTCATTACTTTTGATTTTTACGTTTTTCCTGTAGATCTTCTTTTCTACATTTTCTACACCAAGATTGCACATATTTTATTCCACGAAATAGCCGAAAACCAACAAATTTTTCTAGTGTAGTATCATCTGTTGCAAAAGTTCTAAGACATTTTGGACATTCGTGACGCAAATCTAGTATTACAGTGAGCCTGATTCGTATAAACTTGACTCATGATTCATCTTATTTAATAAAAAGATCAAATTAAAAACAACAAAACTTTTAGATCTCTATTACGTTTAAAATCTAAATAATTATGCCTAAAGAAAAGATCGGTCATGGATATTTGTATGCTGGCGTTGAAGAAAAATTTCCACTGTGTTGTATTTTTTTCTTTCAAGATGTTTGGTCTGGTGAAAATAAAAAATTCTTCAAAGAATATTGTTCAACAATGAGTATTCTTACTAACAATGCAGGGTTGATTCTATGTCCAGATTGTGTAACAAAAAAAGTTACTGAGTTATCTTTGCATTCTGAATTAGCGTAATCCATTTGTTATCGCCTTCAATTTTAATTCCTGCCATTTCTGATGGTGTACTACCATCCAAGCTCATATGAGGTCTAAGGTAGTTATGATAGATCTGATAACCTGTAAGGACTGGCGTATCTGATTTCTTCAATCCCCTCATGGTCTTTTCCCTATCCCGAATCTCTCCGTTTAACCTCTCCATCTTGTTGTTATTCCTATCACCTTTGAGAGTAATATGAGATTCATGTTCAATTCTAGGCGATTTCCTTGTCCAATATTCTTTTAAAAATGCATTTCTGTATGCAGGTAATCCATCGGTGATTAGTTTAGTTGGTTTCTTTCCTGCTACCTCATTTGACTTTCTGAATAGGTTTCTAGCATCATGGTTATTCTTTGAATCTGCTACCTCTTGAGCAATTAGGAATCTAGTTTCATCATCCATCATGGCAAAAAGGTATTTGAGATTGCCACTTACTTTTATGAAAACCTCATCTGCTCTCCAAGTATCAGAAACTTGCGGTGTCATTTGTTCAAGGTATTTCTTCATCAAACCTACATACTTGTCAATCCATCTGTAAATTGTAACATGATTAACGTTAATGCCTTGAAGGTTTAGGAATTTCTGTACGTTTCTTAACGATTCTCCTGTAAAGTACAACTGCATGGCACTTGTGATGGTCTTTGGACTAGCCTTCATTCTTTCAAAACCTAGATTGATTGAGAATCGTTTGTTACAGGACTTGCATAGGTACCTCTGAAGATCTCCATACTTGTTGTGTCTAACAGCGTTCTTGACTATGTTATCTGATTTACAGAATTGGCATGAATGAACTGTGATTGGTTGAACAGTAACATGATTTTTTACATGCTCTCTAATCTTTTTACTAAATTCAACAGCGTGAATGTGCTTACAACATATCTTTCGAAATATATGATCTGGGCATGAGCAGTTTAAGCCAGATTCCGTAGAAACTACATCATATTCGCCATTTCCTGACTGTGATTTTACTTTGTAATGGTGTTCATCAATTCTCTTAACATGATTGTTTGATTCGGCAAGTTTTTTTCCATTTTCTTTTCTTGAATCGGAATTTTGCATGTTATAGTATATCCACGTGGATATATTAATATTATGATTATCCACGTGGAATGTATAAATATTAGTTTGCTGAATTATGAGTGTGCCTAAATGGAAAAAAGGTGAAAAAGAATTTCCTGTCAATGTTTCATATCATGAAACTAGGGGATGGCAAAGTTATCTGCCAAAACCTATAATGGATTTTCTTGGAAATCCCGATATGATAAAATTCATCATTAGGGGAAACAAAATAGAAGTTACTAGTCACAAAGATAGTAAATCGAAATGATATTAGTTAGCAAAATGTTTTACTGAGTTTGCCAATGTTTCAGCATTTTCTTTAAGTTTTGGATTGTACTCTCGCCAAAGACTCACTCGACTTGCTTCAAGTACATCCTGTGGACAGTATTCTTCCAATAACCACTGAGAAATTTTCAATGTATTTTCTATATCTTTTTCTTCATCATCAGATAATTTTGAACATTGAATTTTATTCAATTTTATGTTATCAATCAAATACTCAATATGTCTATATTTTCCAATTAAAAAATGATTCAAACGTTCTGGTACTCCATCTTCATCTTCTTCCAATTTGTTGAAATCAACCATAATGTGGGCAAAAATTGTTTCAAGTTCATTCATGTGATAACAAATTATTTTTTTATGATTTTTATCGGTTGTAACACGCCTTCTCCAATCTAATGATGCAAATAATACTCCAACTCCAACGGAAACACCTATTCCGATATAACCAAGAAGATCTGCTAATGACAAGGTAATTGTATTCCCAAACAGTTGATAATAAGTTTCGGTTTCATTCATCATTCATTCCCTGTCATATCACATTCAAGACCTTTTCAACAAAAGTAATCCAATCGTCATGTGGAACTTCCACATACATTCTAAAACTGCAATCAGATTTGGCTATTAATTTAATATGTGTATTTCTCAGTTCCTTTGCCAATCCTGCACATTTAAGAAGTCCAAACGTCAGTTCTACTTCCATACTGTTTTCTAAAAAATTACTAAAATCATTATGTTTGCTTGCACATTTATTTCCAATAAACTGAAAAGATAACTCGCCATAAACCTCTTTATCTTTATATTTATATCCGCTTAGAGGACTAAAAAGAACTTTCAATCGCATAATGATGTTATCTGCATATTGTTTTGTAACATTATTGAAAATTTGTAGCATCTGACCATTGGTTAACTCATATTCTTTTATCACATCATATCTGGAAGTTCCATTTTCAATTAATTCAGCAAGAAATTCATTAGCATCTGATCTTCCCACAGTTTTACCTTGTAGAAAAAGTGTAGCCTTTTTTGTTTTTATAGTAAATTCGTAGAAAAGAATTTCCCAAGATCCTAATACTTTTTTTCTTATGTGAAATGAACCACTAACACTATCGGGATTATTTTGTATCGTAGCGATTTCAGGATAAGTATTAACGCTCTGTGAAGTTTTTCTTGCTTTTAGAATATCGTATATTTCAGAGGATTTTTTTGCTGTGAAAAAACGGTATATCTTGATTGAACGTGCCATGAAAACTTTGAACCATGCGGTTATTTTTGCTTTTAATGATCGAGGGTGATCCATCACCCGACTGTAACAGGCAGAAAATTTTTGTGTCAAACGTCTATCACCCGTGATCGCAACAGAACCTAATTTCGGGTTCTGTTCATTTGACGATTGATCTTCTCCGTGTTCAAAATCGGTTGATAATCTGAATAATAATGGCAAGTAAATTGAACGCCATTTTCCGTTTCGTCTAATTAATAGATATTTTCCATCAAATTTGTAATTAGAAATACAATCATGGGTTTCAAATTCCTCCTTTATTAACAACGCCTCACATTTAGGGCATAGTATCGTATTTGACATTTGACTACTCATTTAGCAAGTGGATTTTCAGTTCCACCGTCCAATTTGATATTTAGTTTTTCAAGTTTGGCGGTAAGTATGTCAATCGCTTTTACTAGAATCTTATTTTCATCAAATAATTCGGTATTTCTTACCTTTAGGGCATCTCTCTCTTCTTTTAACTTCTCAATTGTCTTTTTTGCATTCTCAAATTTTAGGGGTAAATCTAAGACATATTTCTGATTCATCATTTGTTTATTCATTTCTTCGTCTGGATAGAAAAGTATGTTAACATGACCGCATTTCGGACATTTTTCTTTTAATTCCATTGGAAGTTGATAAACACTATTATCCCGACTCACGATCCATTTGTTGTCACATTTTTCACAGAGTCCATTCACAGTGGTTGTCTCTTTTCTCGGATCATACTCTATAATCAATCAACATTACCCCGATACTTCTTCAAAATTTCTTTAGTTTCTGCATCTAATGACTTGCCAGTATATTTTTCCATCAATTCCATTGTTTTTGGATCTAACCATAGACCAATTGCATCCTTGATTGCTTCAGTAAATGCTCCTCTTTTTGCACCTAATCTTTTTCCTGCCTCCATTTTCAATTTATCTTCTAAATCATCTGGTAGTATGATGTCTATTCTTCCCATGCTGTAATTATTACTATCAACTATTTATCATTTGTGCATTATACACATTATACACAATACTTTTATAGTTATGTGTATAATACACATACATGGAAAACAGAGCGAATCCACGTGAAGAAAAAGGAAAACAGATTGCACAGAATCCGAATCAACAGATTTTCAGAATCAACGCAAACCAATACAAAGTAAAATCACAAACAACTAAAGGCGAATATGCTGTAGTATTTACAGATGCAGGATGGACTTGTAATTGTAAAGATTACGCATTCAGACATATTTGTTGTAAGCATATTCATGGCGTAGAACTTAGTATCAAGATCAGAGAACAGGTAATACAGAAGAACAAGGTAACAATTCAACCAATAAACATTGATTCCTGTCTATTCTGCAAATCGAACAACATTAAGAAATTTGGAATAAGACACAACAAGAATTATGATATTCAGAGATTCGTTTGCTCTGATTGCCACAAAACTTTCAGTCTCAATATAGGCTTTGAGAGAATGAAGCACAATCCTAGAGCAATTACAACCGCCATGCAACTATACTTTAGCGGAGAATCACTGAGAAATGTCACAAAATCTCTAAAATTGCTTGGTGTTGATGTAGTTCATGCTACTGTTTACAACTGGATCAAAAAATACACAAATCTTATGGAAAAATACCTAGATGACATTACACCACAAGTAGGAGACATTTGGAGAGCAGATGAAGTATTCATCAAGATTCGAGGAAATCGAAAATATCTATTTGCAATGATGGATGATGAAACAAGGTTCTTGATTGCTCAAGAAGTGGCAGAAACAAAGAACAATCATGATGCAAAGAATCTCTTTAGAATGGCTAGAGCAATAGCAGAAAAGAAGCCAACCAAACTAATCACTGATGGATTACCTGCATACCGAGAAGCATTTTTGAAGGAATATTGGACAAGAGAACTACCAAGAGTAGTTCATGAATCTCATATAACTCTCAAAGGTGATAGACACAACAACATGATGGAAAGACTAAACGGTGAGATTCGTGACCGTGAGAAAGTAATGAGAGGATTGAAAATAAACAATACACCAATTCTCACAGGTTATCAAATCTATCACAACTACATTAGACCTCATATGGGATTAGAAGGAAAAACTCCTAGCGAAGTTGCAGGAATCAAGATTGAGGGAGATAACAAGTGGATTACCTTGATACAGAATGCCAGCAGAAGAGAATCTTGACTACATACGAATGTCCCTCATGCAAAATCCGAATGGATGCTGACTATGATTATCAAATCAAATATTTATGGTGTGATGATTGTAGACATAGAATTACGGAATACTGGAAACCTACATCATAGTTACTTGCTTATGTTTAAATAGAATTTTTTGCAGGATAATACTATGTCTGAACAAAATACTTTTGGATTTCCCAATTTATTCAAATTAACTCCCGATCAATTTAATCAGGTTTTAGATACATTTGTACGATTATGGTCTGACTGTACAATTGTAGTTGAACCTGTAGACGAGGGAGTAGGACTGTACACACATGCACCTGAAGTTAACAAAATCAAAATACAAGGATTAGAGACAAAACAACTAGTCACAATATTGGGTGAAATAATGGATGCTACTCAGACTCTATTACATTATGTTAAAAATAAAAATACACTGGAAAGTAGTCTTAAAATTTCAAAACAGGATGCTGATAGATTACTAACTCTTTCAGATAGATTAGAAAAAGAAGGAATATTACATGATATAGATTACAAATTTCATTCTGCAACTCCTACTTTAGACATTCGTTCATTTGATTATGATGTAAGATTATTATCACCACCTCATTTTGACGAATATCTTTATCCATGTTGTAACATAAATTTTAAAATTACTGAAGCAGGAGACAAACGACCAGTAAGTTTTGAACTCACCAAAACCGAAGTAAAAAAACTAATCAAAGAACTTCAGAATATGGAAAAACAAATAGAGAAGGCTGAATCTTATGTAAAGAAGGTGAAAGGACAATGAGTAAACAAAAAGAAGATGAATGGTATGATATTGTTCCAAAGGAACAAAAACCAATCAAAGTTATCCCGAGAAAACAAGAAAAAATATGGCTATTAGCTGAAGTTAAAGGTGTATACAAAACTCCTTACTATGCTGAATTAAATTATCCAGAGTCTTTCCAAAATATGTCATTTTTTAATGTTGAACCAAAAGTAATGCTTAATGAAAATAATGGATTAGTACTCCCATTCGATCTAACCAATAAACTCAATTGGAAAGTAGGGGATGAATTATTTGCAGACATATATGATGAAGACCTAAAACAGATTGTAATAGGGAAAAAACTTGAAGGCGAAGATGCGGTAAAAGCGTTAGATAAGATTGATGAGATATTGGATTCAGCAGAGAATTGAGTCTTTCCCCTCTCTATGTAACAGACACTACAGTATGGGAAGACTACTTTGTTAACAAAAATAGTAATGTAAGAGAGTGGCTAAAAAATACAATTAGTAGTAATGAGGGCATGTTCATCGTTACCCCAGTAGTAGTGATTGAATTAGTAATGAGACTGTATTATGCTAGAAAAATAAGTAGTAAGGGCGTAAACTTGGCAATTAAACATCTTACCAATGTTCTTCGCAGAGTGAGTATACCATCCATTGACAAACAAATAGTGAAAGAGATAACTAACAAAATAGGTTTACTACCACTTATTCCTGAGTGTCAGGTTGGTGAATTGTCTTTTTTAAATTTATTAAATCAACCTGAAGTAATTATTGTAACAAGTGATGGGGGGGTTCTTCATAACTATAAAAATGTGAGAAGATTGGATCCAAGGCATACGCCAGTTCGGTTATTCGAGGCTGGTGAAGAGTATGCCGTACCATGTTAATTTACCAGTGTCAAATTATTTAATCATCAACCGATTTTGAACACGGAGAAGATCAATCGTCAAATGAACAGAACCTAATTTCGCATAGTTTATCTTCCAGTTTTGTAAGCAAAAAATCGATTTCCATGAGGACACCAATTTGTAATTTTGATGCAATGAATGGTATACTGTGTCCTCAATGTGAGTCAAAATTAGATCATGGAGTACTAACAAAGGCAGATGTTAATGCCTCCATAAAACTTGTAAAACTTTCTCAAAAGATACCACAAATAGAAAAATTCACCTTAAATTCATGCAGTGAATCAAACGGTGATTTTGTAATCTATCTTGGGAGTCAGGATATTATGACTATTAGACAAAGTAGAGAACTTTATCGTATACTTCAAGGTGAATTTTCAGGAAAAATTTGGCTTGTCCATCAAAACTCTGATGACAAGAAATTCATCGAAGATGTATTCTTTCCAATCAAAATACTTGCAATAAACCAAGTTTGGGCTTTGGGTGGTCTTAGAAAAACCAAAGTCATAGTGTCTGGAAAAAAGACCGCAAAATTTCCAATAGATGTAAACAGGGTAATTGCAATTGCACACGATCTTAGAAAGATAGAACTAGTAGTGGAATTTGAGAGAAAGTAGGCTGGATTTAATGGATATTACAAAAACTCACAATATAGGTTCACTTGGACCTTCGATGAAAGGTCAAAAAGTCATAGTTGCAGGTTGGGTGGAAGATTTACGAGAATTGGGAAAACTCACATTTCTTACTTTGAGAGATGTCACAGGCGTATCGCAGATTGTAGTTGCAGGTCCAGAAAACCTGCAGCAAGTCAAAGACCTTAGCAGACAGAGTGTTGTGAGAATTGCAGGCGCAGTACAAGAATCTAAAGCGCGAGATTTTACATATGAGATAAAGGCTGAGAAAATTGAGATTTTATCAAGAGCAATACATCCTCTACCAATAGACCCACTTGGTAGATTAGAAAGTGGAATTGATAACAGGTTAAATGCACGAGCGCTTGATCTTCGCAACCAAAAAACTGCATCCATCTTTAAGATACGACATCATGTTCTTCTTTCCATACGCAAGACACTGACCGAACTTGGTTTTCTTGAAGTGACTACTCCAAAAATTATAGGAAGTGCAAGTGAAGGTGGAGCTGATTTATTTTCTTTAAAATATTTTGACAAGCAAGCATATCTTGCACAGAGTCCACAACTTTACAAAGAACAACTAACACTTGGACTTGAGAGAATATTTGAAATATCTTCTTTTTATCGAGCTGAAAACTCTCATACTGTAAGACACCTGACAGAATTTACAAGCGTTGACATTGAATCTGCATTTATGGATTATACCGATGTTATGGAAATTTTAGAAAAACTAGTTGTATCTGTTTTTGAGTATGTAGAAAAAAACTGTACTGAAGAACAAAAGAATTTGGGAATTGAAATTAAAACGCCAAAAACACCTTTTGATAGGGTGACATACAGACAAGCAATTGAAGATCTTGGAAAACAAGGACTTGGTCTTACATTTGGGGATGATTTACTTGACTCGCATCTGAGAAAACTTGGTGAGATTCATCCTGGATTTTACTTTTTGACTGATTGGCCACTTAAACTAAAACCGTTTTACATCCATGAAAAAGAAGATGATCCTACAACTTCAAAATCATTTGATCTCCAATTTGGATATCTTGAATTGTCTTCTGGAGGTAGAAGACTACATGATCCTGCCAAGATAAGATCTAGACTGGTAGAACAAGGACTAGATCCTGTACAATTTGAAGACCACTTGAAAGCATTTGACTGGGGGATGCCACCTCATTCTGGTTGGGGATTAGGCTTGGATAGGCTGATGGCTGTTTTAACGCAGATTGACAATGTTAGAGAGGTTGTACTATATCCTCGTGATCCTGAAAGACTATTCCCATAAATCTATAATAAGTTGTAGAAGAACTATTCGTCAGTGAATTTGCAGGCGTTTCTATCGATATTAAGCATATTTGCAATCAGTTCATTACTTTTTGGCAGTGTTGCCTTTGCGACAAATGACCCTGATAACATTACTCTGAATCAACACTGCACAGTTACAATAAACGGAGAAAATGTTGGAGATAATGCAATTCAATCTGCAATAGATGCTTCTGCCTCTGGTTCTACAATATGTCTAGATGCAGACTGTATATCATGAAAATATTGTGATAACCAAGCCTTTGACATTGGAGGGCGTTGGGCATGCAATACAAAACGGTGAATCGCATAACTTGAATGATATTGCAATATTGGAGCCAACAAATCTTGTGTCAACAACTTCAGATATTGATAATTCGCATAATCTCAGTGCTCCTATAATACTTGTACAAGGAGGATCAGCAGGCTTGACTGGTGTAACCATACAAAATCTTGAGGTAAATGGTAACATAATTGGAAGCAAACTAACTGACTGTGGTTTGGATGCAAGTAATCCTGAACCTGTAGGGATTATGTTCCAGAGTGCATCTGGAACAATTGATGATGTTGTTAGCCTTGATGTTGAAAGCAACCAGGCATTATTTGGATGTCAGGATGACGCGGGTCTTGGAATATTTGTACAGACCGCAACAGGTCTAAACTCAAATGTACTGATTAAGGATAGTAGCATAACTAATTATCAAAAAAATGGAATAACATGTAATGATGCTGGTACCTCATGTGATGTTTCTAATGATGTTGTAGCAGGCATTGGACAGACCACTCTTACGGCACAAAATGGTGTCCAGATAGCATATGGTGCAACAGGAACAATAGAGAACAGTCAGATAAGCGGTGATAGTTATTCAGACTGCATCTGATACTGAAGACTACTTCACCTCCCTTTATCAGGCAACTGGTATATTGTTATTTGATGCACCTGGTGTAGTAATATCAAACAATGCAGTGTCACTCAGTGACATTGGAATGTGGGTAGGAGGTGACAATACATTGTCAGCAAATAATGATGCAAGTAATAATGTCTTTCTGAAAAACTATGGCTATGGGGTTGTCTTTGACAGCTTCAACGGAACGAGCACAAATAACTTCTTCCAGAATAATCCTGTAGGATTGTTAGTCACAGACTATTCATCTAATGCAAATGTGACTAGCATAAATGATCAATTCATGAACAATGTGGTAAATAATGAGGCACTTGGAGTGCCTGGATCCACATGGTTTGCAGATCTTGTAGTTGAGACTAGTGGTCACCCAATACATGTACCACATCACCAACATAACATACATCACTTCCCTACAAGGTAGTATTGCTAGATGTCTCGTGGTTCAAATACTATCACAGAATTATCCGTGTACAAAATGTACTCATAAAAAGATAAATTTTGATCACATACAGGTGAATTGTGCGACAATGTGATTTTTGCGGTTCTGAATTTGGTGATAGAACATGCTACTTTTGTGAAAAACACTGTTGCACTTCATGCATGACTGATGACAGGACTAGATGCAAGCGTTGCTATATAGCAAAAAGAAAACTTGGATGGCGTATTTTTAAAAAAAATAAAGTACTCTTAGGATTTATTGCGTTTGTCTGGGCGTATACCGTATTTCCAGTTCCTTTTATCAAAGGAATTGATCCTGCATTTTATTGGATTTCATTAGGAGTTGCAATAATGATTATGGTTCCAATTAGTCTTGCAATGTTCTTTTGGTCAAGAGAACCACCTGCGTCTGACGTCAAGTAATTTTTGATATTACACTCTGTGTAAATTCCACAGTGCTCTTGTTACCGCCAATATCTTTTGTCTTGATTCCTTCTTTGACAATTCCATATACTGCATCTTCTATCTTTTTTGCTATATCATAACATGCCTTGTCATTATTTTTCATTCCAAGCCACTCAAACATCATCTTTGCAGATAAAATAAACGAGGATGGATTTGCAACTTGTTTTCCTGCTATGTCAAATGCTGCGCCATGAACTGGCTCAAATAATGCAAATTTGTCTCCAATGTTTGCTGCCGGTGCCATTCCCAATCCTCCTACAACCTGTGATGCCTCATCTGATAAAATGTCCCCAAACAAATTGGTAGTTACTATAACGTCAAAATCCTCTGGCTGTCTTATTAGATTCATGGCACATGCATCTACATACATCTGCTCAAATGAAATTTTAGGATAGTTATTTGCCACTTCCTGGCATGACCTTGAAAACAAACCGTCTGTCTTTTTCATCACATTTGATTTGTGTACACATGTTACCTTTTTCTTTCCATTTCGCTGCTCTGCTGTCATGAATGCATATTTTGCAATTCTCTCTGATGCTCTCTTTGAGATTGTACGTAATGCAACAGATGTCTCTCCAAGGTCAAATTCCATACCTGTGTATAGGTCCTCCGTATTTTCTCTTACTATTATCATGTCTATGTTTTGCTTTAATGCTGGCATGTTTGGATAAGACTTGGCAGGTCTGATGTTTGCATAAAGGTCTAACATTCTTCGCAATACCACAATCACATCTGCGGCGCTTTCACCAACAGGTGCCTTGAGACATGCATCAGACTTTTTTATTGCATCTAATGTTTCATCTGGAAGTGCCTTTCCTGTTTTTTTGAGTGCTGTATCACCTGCTTGTAATTTTGTAATATCTAACTTTACTCCAAATTTGTCATTTACTGCATTCAATACTTCGATAACTGATTCTGATAATTCTGGACCTATTCCGTCTCCGGTGATAAGTGATATTTTGTACATTTACTGTCCCAAGTTTTTTTGTTTAAGAATTTTTTTAAGCATTATTCTATTTATGCCATCTATTACTGCTTGTACACTTGTAATTACAATATCTTCTCCTACTGATTTTGCAGAGGCTTGGTTTCCATATGCGTCTTCAACTTTGATGGTAACTTCACATAATGCCTCTGAACCTCCCGAGATTGAATCTCACTTGTAATCTTTTACCCTGACTTTGGATATTTCCCCAGTAATTTTCTGTATTGCGTTTATTGACGCATCTACTGGGCCTACCCCGTAATCTGTACTGATAAAGTCCTTTCCTTCAATGTTTAACTTTACAAATGCATATGGCATATTTCCAATTCCCGTTGATACTGAAAAACCTACGAGGTGGACTAGTCTCTTTAATCCCTGTTGTTGCATTACCTCTCCGGCAATTCCTAAAAGCTCAACATCTGTTACATGTTTTCCTAGGTCTCCAAGCTTTTTGATCTTCTCTAAAATTTCATGCGTCTGCTCTTTTGAAGGTTGGATTCCATATTCTTCAAGCATGGCAGAAACTCCATGTGCTCCTGCGTGTTTTCCTACTTGGAACCATCTTGTTCTACCCACAAGTTCAGGACTGATTGGTTCGTAGGTTAACGGATTGCTCAATACTCCATGTGTATGAATTCCAGATTCATGACCAAATGCATTTTCTCCCACAATTGCCTTGTTTGGCTGAACCTGTACTCCTACTATCTTTGAGATGAATCGTGAAGTCTCGTAAAGAAGTTTGGTGTTAATATTTGTCTCAAATTTTCTGTCCTTATCCCATTGGAGGCATTGTAATCCCATTACTAGTTCTTCTAAAGACGCATTACCTGCTCTTTCTCCTATTCCATTGATTGTAACATGTGCACATTTTGCACCAGCTTGTATCGCAGACAATGCATTTGCAACAGCTAGACCAAAATCATTGTGACAGTGAACACTTACTGGTAGATGTGTTGCATCAATTGTATCTCTTGTAATTTCGGCAATATATTGTGGAGTGGAATATCCCACCGTATCTGGAATGTCTAATCTGTCTGCGCCTGCTTCTGTTACTGCTTTGAATACTTTTTTTAGAAATTCTCTATCAGTCCTTGTAGCATCTTCTGCAGAGAATTCAACTTGTAATCCAAGTGACTTGGCATACTGGACTGCTTCAACTGCTTTTTCTAATGCTTGCTCTCTAGTTAATTTTAGCTTGTACTTGAGATGTATGTCTGAAGTTGCAATGAATGTGTGGATGTACTTTAACCCAACTGCTACAGCTACATCAATGTCTTTTTTCTCTGTTCGCGCTAGTCCGCAAATCTCTGCTTTCAATCCTGCGCCTGTTATTGATCTAATTGCTGTCATCTCTCCTTCTGAAACAATTGGAAAACCTGCTTCTATTGCATCAACACCTAGATCATCTAATTTTTGTGCTATGGTAAGTTTTTGATCTGGAGTCAAGGCTATGCCCGGTGTCTGCTCTCCATCTCTTAATGTGGTATCAAAAATTCTAACCTTCATTTCTTTCTCCTCTTGCTAATGCACATATTCCAGTTCTTGCCATTTCAAGTATTCCATATCCTCTGACAAGGTCTTCAAGGGCATTAATTCTATCTGGCGTTGCAGTTATCTCTAATATGATGGAAGACTTTCTTACATCATGAACGTCACACTTGAAGGCGTTTGCAAGGTCTGTTATCTCTTTGATGTCAGTTGGTTTTGTTACTTTGATCTTCATCATGACAAGTTCTCGGTATATGCTCTTCTTCTCATCTAATAGTTTTACTTCTATTGTATCAATCAATTTGTCTAGTTGTTTTATTATTTGATTTAGCTGTTTTTCATCTGCTTCTGTAGTAATTGTCATTCTAGAGACTTCGGGATTTTCAGTTATCCCTACTGATATGCTGTCAATGTTATAGTTTCTTGATCTAAACAAGTTTGTAATCTTGAACAAGACACCTGGCTTGTTTTCTACTAGAACGGAAATAATTGACCACATGTTATTTCACTATGATGGTAAGATCATGTCCTTGAGAGATGTTCCAGGTGCTACAAATGGTAATACGTCTTCTAGTGGATCAATTGGTATGTCTATGACAGTTGTAATGTTACTCTTTAATGCTGTCTGGACTGCTTTTCCAATCTCGTCAATTGTAGTCGACTCTGATTCCTTGTGCACCGTATGCTTCTGCTACTTTGACATAATCTGGACAATTCTTAAGGTCGATTCCTATCATTCTTCTATCATAAAATGTTCTCTGCCATTGGGCTACCATACCAAGTGAGAAATTATTTAGTAAGAATACAATTACTGGAAGATCATCTAATACTGATACTGCAAGTGAATTTTCTGTCATGTTAAAACTTCCTTCTCCTGCAATGTCTAAAACTGGAACATCTGGTCTTGCAGCTTTTGCACCTATTGCTGCTGGGAATCCCCACCCCATCGTCCCAAGACCTGTAGAGCTAAAAAATGTCCCTGGGTGTATGACATCAAAGAATAATGATGCCCACATCTGATGTTGACCTACTTCGGTAGTAACAATAGACTGACCAGGAAGAACCTCTCTTAACTTTTTGAGAACTTTGGAGGCTGCTAATGGATGTGGGTGAATCTTGATGTTTTCTCTATAGTATTCTTTAGTTTCTTTAACTCTTTTTGCCCATGCGCTTTCTCCATTTCGTTTGATAGCCTTTTGAATTAGCATCTTTACCATGATTCTAAGTGATGTCTTTACATCTCCAACAACTGCTACGTTTGTAGTCTGATTCTTTCCAATCTCTGCAGGATCTACATCCATGTGTATTATCTTCAAATTTCTCTCAAATTCTTCAAATGTACCAACTGACCTGTCTGAAAATCTGGAACCACAAGCTAGCACACAGTCAGCTTCTGTCATCATCTTATTTGCTTCTGCATGACCGTGCATTCCAATTGGTCCAAGTGAAAGTGGATGATTTTCTGGAAATGAACCCTTTCCTTTGAAAGTTGTTACAACCGGTATCATGAGTAATTCTGCAATTGATTGAAGTTCTGCAAATGCACTTGAAATTATGACTCCTCCACCTGCAAGAATAATTGGTCTTTCTGCAGATAGTAACATCTCAGTTGCCCTTTCAATTTCTCTTATGTCAGGATCTACCCATGGATGATATCCTCTAATTTTAACTTCGGAAGGGAATTGAATCTCTGCTTCGTTTTGTTGCACATCTTTTGGGATGTCTATTAAAACAGGACCAGGTCTTCCAGTTGATGCGATATAGAATGCCTTCTTTACTACTTCTGGAATTTCTCCAGGAGTCATTGGCTGAAATGCATATTTTACAATGGGGTTTGTAATTCCTATGATGTCACTTTCTTGAAATGCGTCACGACCAATCATTTTTGAAGGAACTTGACCTGTGATTGCAACCATTGGAGAGGAGTCTGCCTGAGCTGTTGCAATTCCTGTAACAATGTTCGTTGCACCTGGACCTGATGTTGCAAAACATACTCCTGGTCTTCTACTTACTCTGCCATATCCATCTGCCATGTGTGACGCAGACTGTTCATGTCTTACTAGAATATGTCGTATGTTGCTTTTGTAAAGTTCGTCGTATATTGGCAAGTTTGCACCTCCCGGTAGTCCGAAGGCAATATCGACGCCCTCTTTTTCCAAAGCGATCATCAAAGACCTTGCACCTGAAATTTTTTCCATAATTTTCTATCTCCGAAAATTGCTGTATTTTACAGCATAACCTCGACTAGCAACAAAATACTTGAAATGCTTGTCGAATCTACTTTTTTCATACTTATCTAATGATTTTCCCTCTAAAATTATTAATAAGCATTTTGTCTAAAAGTCTTAATATCTTATTGATCAAATAGGCACGCTTAGGCATGATTTGTGGAATTCTGGTGGAAAACCCACTTTAAAGGGTCATCACAGTTGTTCGCTTTCATTAAAACTACCTTGTACTCCCTATGGTCTTAAAATTACCACATTATGACCTTCGCGTATGCACTGAGTATGATTGGTAGCAATAATTGAATTTAATTTTTCATCAGAAAAATATTTCTCATTATACTTGCCTAGATTTTTCTTACATGTTGAACAGTAAATCTCCTTACTCCCCATTTACAGTCATCCTATCAACAGACTAACAACAATCCTTGAATCAACACTTCTGGTCTTGGAGGACATCCGGGAATGTACACATCGACAGGAATTATCTTGTCAATGCCCCCTGTTGTTGCATATGTATCGCCGAATATTCCTCCACTACATCCACATGCACCAACTGCAATTACGATTTTGGGGCTAGGTGTTGCTTCATATGTTCTGCGTAGAGCAAGTTCCATATTTTTTGAAGCTGGCCCTGTAACAAGCAAGACATCTGCATGTCTTGGTGATGCAACAAAATGAATTCCAAATCTTTCAATGTCATATGTTGGATTATTCAGAGCAGTGATTTCTATTTCACAGCCATTGCATGAGCCTGCATCAATTTCACGTATGGCCAGTGAACGTCCAAACATTTTTTTTATTTTTTCTCTGAGTTCCTTTCCAATCTCCTCAAATGATTTTTCAGATTGAACCTGAGAATTAGAATATTCTGATAACTGTTTTTTGATTTTAGTAGGTGCCGCAGGTTTATTTTTAATCGTAATAAATTCTGGTGCTACCTGATTACAATGTCCACACATTATACACTTGCCATGGTCTACTGCGATTATTGCATGTTGATTATCCTTGGTGGCAGATAATGCTCTTGTGGGGCATGAATCTAAAATGGATTCTTCATTTCCTTTGAAAGACTCGGCATTAAATGAAATACTACCCCTATAATTTGATGAAATGAACTGTTCGTCAATATGCCTAACTGTTTCAATGCCATTTCCAAGTATTTCCTTATCTGATTTTTTCTTCATAGGTCATTCCCCGAATATGACAAGTCTAGACTTTTGTTGACTAGAGGAAAATCAGGAACAATATCGTTTAACACAGCCTGCTCAATTATTGGCCAGTTGAAAAATGAGGCCGTTCTTATCTTGTATCTGAATATGGAATTCTTCTCACCTGTCATAACCCAGTGAACTGTTTGTCCCCTGTGTGATTCTACATACCCAAGAGCGGATCTGAATGGTTCTAGATTTTGCTGTATATTGACATACAAATTATCATTTTCTAAATCAAGAGATGCTCCTATGATATCAACTGATTCTCGTACCTCTTGCACTCTGACTTCAAATCTTGTCAAAACATCCCCATTTCTTTTTTGCATTGATATCTCTCGTTGCATTACTTCTTGCGGGGTTTCTTTTCTATGCAGTAAATATGCAGAGTAGGGGTGATCGCGTCTTGTATCTACATCTATTCCGATACATCTTGCAGCAACTCCGACCAGTCCAAGATCATGTGCAAATTGTTTTGATATCATTCCAGTATCTTTTAGTCTGTCAATAAAAGATGATTTTGATTTGAGAAGTGTTACAACATTTTCAAAGTCAGATAAAATGGATTCTGTGGATTCTGTAATTGTTTGTTTACTTTCATCTGTAATATCGCATCTTACTCCTCCAATTCTGTTTACACCGAAAAGAATTCTACTTCCACTAAGTAATTCATTTAGTTTCATCAATCTCTCTTTGAGTATGTTGAGTCTTGCTGAACCAAATGGAAAACCAACATCTGCTGAAATTCCTGCCAGTGAACCCATGTGATTGTAAAGTCTTTCCAATTCTCCAAAGATTGTTCTTATCTGCTGTGCTCTCCTTGGGATTGTAACGTTGGCAATTTTTTCTATTGATTGACAAAAGGCAGTAGAATTTGCAACTGATTCATCACCTGCTATGCGCTCAGTTAAAAGCAGAACATCGTCTATTTTCATAGACTCGGCAAGTTTTTCGATTCCCTTGTGGGTGTAAAATAGGCGTGTTTCCAGATTGATTATGTTCTCACCCATTACACTAAATCGAAAATGACCCGGCTCTATGATTCCAGCATGAACAGGCCCTACAGGTATTTCGCAGATTCCTTCTCCGTGTACCTTGAGAAATGGGTATTCCTCTTTTTGTCTTGGGATATTCGTGTTTAGGCCAAAGTCCTTTCTCAGAGGAAATATGGTTCTGTCCCAGTGATCATGTAAAACAAGGGGTCTGGCATCAGGATTATTGATTGGAATGATTCCAAACATGTCATGTATCTCACGTTCATGAAGAGTTGCAGCAGGAATTGTTGTGGTAATACTTGGATATGATAAAATGGATTCATCTATCTTTGAAGTGACAAAAATAAACACATCTTCGCCGTTATCTTTTCCAAAGACATGACGAATTACAAAACCATTTCCTAATTTTCTTTCATCGGTACATATCATTGTGGCAAGACGTGTGCCCAATTCAATGTAGATATAATTACAAATTTCAGGTATGTCTTGATCATTTCTCAAGAAGAGATGCAATTCATTATGGTTTTCTAATGTCTTGTCTATCTTATTTTCAAATTTTCCTAGAATGTCTTTTTTATATTTTTCTAACAAAATTTTATTCATGTGACTCCTCCTAGATTAATTATGGCTGATGCATTGTGTACAAGTGTTTGTAACTGTTGTGGAATGTATACTCCAAGTATGAATACAAGTGAGCCAAGAATTACAACTGGAATTATTGCAAGTCTTCCCATTGAACCATTTTTTATTTCGGGAGATGGATTTCCAAAAACCATCCTGATTACATGTCTGAGAAATACTGCAAATGTGATGACAAGGAAAATTATTACAAGTGATGTGGCAAGAAATTGTCCTGACTTTAGACCAGCACCGAGTATCAAAAACTCACTCAAGAAAATATTGAATGGTGGCATTCCTACCAAGGCAAGCCCTCCAATCAAAAACAAAACACCTGTAGCTGGCATCACCTTGATCACTCCAGTTATTTTTGAAATTGCTTTTGTCTCGTATTTCTGGGTGATTGTTCCACTTGCAAAAAACATCATTGGCTTTACTATTGCGTGATTGATTATCTGAAGCAGAGCGCCATAGACGCCAAGTAAGCCCCCAAAACCAATTCCTAGGGATATTACACCCATGTGTTCTACACTGGAAAAGGCAAGCATTCGCTTCATGTCTTTTTGGAAGTAGATGGATGCAGCTGCTATTCCTACAGATATTACGGCAAGTATTATCAAAAGTTGGCTTGAAAATGCAGGGCCTATGGTACTGCTGCTGATTATATGAAAACGTACTATGCAGTAAAAAGCACAATTGAGGAGAACTCCTGACAATAATGCACTAACTGGTGTAGGCGCCTCACTATGTGCGTCTGGGAGCCACGTGTGCATTGGGGCAAGACCTGCCTTTGTCCCAAAACCAATCAGTATGAAAACAAATGCAATCTTAACCAAATTAGGATCAAAGAGTTTTGAATTATGCATCATCGAAGTCCAGTTCATTGCATCTGCTGAATTTTCCACATTGATATTTGCGTAATAAAAAAATGTTGTACCTATCAAGGCAAAAGATAATCCGACTGTTGCAATTATCAGATACTTCCATGCAGACTCAATGGCATTTTGTTTGAAATACAGCATTATCAAAAGAACAGAGACAAGTGTGGTAGCTTCAACTGTGACCCACATTATTCCCATGTTGTTTGAAATTGGAACAATAAGCATGGTCAGCAGAAAAACATTGAGGCCTTGATAGTATCTTGTAACATGTTTCATGTCTATCATCCCATTGTCATACTGTCTTCCCATGTAATTTACAGAATACATCGCAGAAACTAGACCGACAATAGATATTGGTAAAAGTATTATTGCTCCAAATGAATCGATGTAAAATGTATTGCCAAATGCCGTGATTGTTTTTTCGCTAATGATTCTTGATACAATAAAAAATACCTGTATCAGAATCAAAAATGCGGAAGCCACTGTTACAATCTCCGATATTCTTTTTTGTCTTGTTACAGTAACAAGAATTGCTCCGATGACTGGAGTGAAGAGTAGTGCAAGTATAGTACCGTTTGATCCGCTGAAAATATCTGTCAACTCCATCTAATCATCCCTCAAGTTTTGCAGTTTTCCAACATCTAGGCTATCAAAGGTGCGACTAATCCTGAGCAGCAGTATGGATGAAATTATGATTCCAACCAATATGTCTGCAAAAATGCCCATCTCGATGATGAGTGATACGCCATGTGTCAATGTCAGGGTGAAAAGAAAGAGTCCGTTTTCTATAATCAAAAGGCCTACTACCTGATTGAGTGCAGATCTCCTGTTTACGATAACAAAAAGACCTATGAGAAATAATGCGATAGATATTGGCAAGTAAGTGCTTACTATCGGATCTGACTTGAACGGTATTTGCTGTGTTAGAAAATATGACAATGCAACAAGAAACGCGGAAATTATTACTGACGCCCTAAGACTTACGTATGGATTTGTCTCTACCTTGAATTCTATCTCAAGATTTCTTGTTACGTACAGCAAGACTTTGGGAATTATTATTGATTTTATTACAAAGGTAAGACCTGCAGCAACATAGATCTCCCAAATTCCTGTAACATATGCAATTAGTGCAGTGATTGCTGCAAGAACAATTGATTGATATCGATATGCGCCAAGCCAGTCTGCAAATCCACGCCTTGTGACAATACCAAAGGTAGCAATGAGAAGAATTGCACCAGAAAACATCATGATTTGATTTGTGTCCATAATCATCAACTAGAGATAGAAAAAGACCACTCCAATCATGGAACTTGCAATTGCCATTGCAATCAAATCTGGTAATCTAAAAAGACGCCACCTTGCAACTCTTGATTCTAGAAATGCAATAGATGTAGCAAGTAATGAAACTTTTACGACAAACAATAACAGTCCTGTTGTTAGTAATGGCGCTGATACTGTTGTAGATATTCCAAATGGAACAAAGATGTTGATAATTAATGATAACAGTATGAGTTGCTTTATTGCTGATGACCATTCTGCCAGTGCTAGGCTCTTGCCTGAATATTCTAGAATCATTGCCTCATGAATCATGGTAAGTTCAAGGTGTGTTGAAGAATTACCAAATGGCAATCTACCCGTTTCACCTAATGTTATAACAAACATTGCAATCAGCGCAAAGATTAGTTGTGGATGCAAAACCAATGAGGAATTAGCAGATGCGGTTACTATTCCACTGATGTTTGATCCTCCATATGTGAGAGATGTAACAAATATTGTAAGAAACAATGCAGGTTCCAAAAGCATAGACATCATCATGTCTCTGCTTACTCCAAATCCACCAAAGGAACTAGATACATCAAGGCCTGCCAACATTGTAAAAAATCTGGCAAGAGCAAACAGGCCAATGACTAGCAGTATGTCACCTACCAATCCAAATGGTGAATATGAAATAAATATGGGAATAAAAAATGCGGCAGTACCTATAGCTACAAAGTTAATCCACGGTGATGATCTGAAAATCCACGAACTCTGGTCTGTTACTACCTCATCTTTGTGGACAAGTTTTATGATGTCATAATAAGGCTGAAATACACTTGAGCCGATTCTTTTCTGGGTTCTTGCCTTGGTTTTGTTCATTATTCCAACCATCAAAGGCGCAAATGCTATGATGAAAAGAGTCTGGACTATGCCAATTACAATATCTGCAAGGTTAGGCATCAATGGCTCAACCTCACAAACAAGAGAAGTAAGACTGCGGTTATCATTATGTATAGCAAGTATGCGTTTATCTTTCCTGTCTGGATTTTCCGAATCTTGTCCAAGACTCTAAGGGTTGAAGATATTATTGGTTGGTATAGGCTTTCTTCGAAGATATTTTTTGTTATGGAACTGAATTTGATGGATTTTATCAAGTATTGATTTGTCGATACAAAAAATTCCTTACTGGTTATATTGTGTGGCTTGAAAAAAACTTTGAAGACTGCACGTATTGGTTGAGACAATGATGTTGCAGTGTATTCCATTTTTTCATTTAGATTTCCAAATCCGCAATCCCATGTTCCATAGATTGTCTTGCTGGTTTTTCCACCAATTGTTCGAATAAAACCAAAAGCGCCCACTGTAATAGCTGAAAACAAAATCAGAATAAATGGCATGGAGAGATGTACTGGATTTACATTGTTGTGTAATGTTATACTGTCCAATGGACTGGAAGGTTGTGATGGTAAATGGAATGCAGAACTTACCAACGAAATTCCTAAGGATGCAAGTATTCCAAGTAAGATACAAACAGCTGCCAACACTGCCATTCCTACAATCATACTGCGTGGAACTTCTTTGATGTTAAGAGCATGTTTACTTCGTGCTCTTGAAAGAAATGTTATTCCAAACAATCTGACAAATGTTGCAGATGCAATCCCTATTGTGAGTGCAAAGGGCAAGCTTGCAAATGCGATTGATATTTGCAGTATTGTAGATGGTATCTGATAACTTGAAAGAAAAGATTGCAGTGTTAACCATTCGCTTACAAAACCATTGAATGGTGGCAATCCAACAATTGAGACAGCTCCAATTAGAAATAACAACGAAGTCCATGGCATTTGCTTGATTATTCCACCAAGATCTTCGATGTTTCTAGTATGGGTGGCGTATACGACAGAGCCCGCGCCCATGAAAAGCAATCCCTTGAAGACTGCATGGTTTATGGTGTGATACATGCTTGCAATAAATGCCAAGACTGAGAGTGCTATGAGGTGATATGCGGAAAAGACTACAGAGAGCCCCAATCCGATTAGGATTATTCCTATGTTTTCTATGCTGGAATAAGCAAGGGCTCGCTTTATGTCCCGCTCAATTACGGCATATAGCACACCGGTTACTGCAGATATGGAACCTACGGCAATCATGAGTACGCCCCACCATGCAAAGTCTGGGGAGGCACCAAAGCCGGAAAAATCAAAAACTGTTCTAACTATACCATAGATTCCCATTTTTATCATAACTGCAGACATTAATGCAGAAACATTGCTTGGAGCAGATGGATGTGCATGGGGCAGCCAAGTATGTAATGGAACAATTCCTGCTTTTACTCCAAATCCAACAAACGCAAAAGCAAATACGAGATTTTTTACTAATAACGGAAATGAAGCAGAAGATTCACGCAGTGAATCAAAACTAAAACTGCCTGTCTGAATATATCCAAGTAGAAATGATACAAAAATAAGAGCAGTTCCAAAATGTGTCATGACAAGATATGTAATTCCTGATTTTAGATTTTCTTCCTTGTCGTGATCATAGATTACCAAGAAAAATGAAACAAGCGACATTAATTCCCAGAATATCAAAAAGAAAAATGCGTTGTTTGATGACACGACGAGAATCATTGATAAAATAAAAATATTAAATAGAAATCCAAAAGCAGATATTCTTTTTTTAGTTTCATACTCCTTTGAATATCCGATAGAGTATAATGAAACCGCAAATGATGCTAATCCAATTATTAACATGAAAAATGCAGATACTCCATCCACCAAGATCTCAAGATTGAAGAAAGGAAGTATGTTTGATACGGCCAACTTTAGTGGTGCGCCAGTTATGATCTCGATTGAAAATATGATGGTAAAAATCGAACCAATCATGGCAGGGACAAATGTCAGATGTCGTGTAAGTCTGCTATTTCGTGATAATAACCCAGATAGTGCTCCTACTATGAATAGCACAATTAGAATTTGAAATAAAACAAGACTACTAATCATTATTGTCAGCCAGTGTTGATCCCATAATGTTGTTGAAATTATTTTTCATAGAATGGATCTTTGAGGCTAAATTCATGCAATATGCATTTAATTGTTTATGAGAAAAAGGTATATGTGTATGTATATGTATGTGTATTAATGCAAGATTTTAACAACACGGTACAATTACTCACTCAGAAGCCCGAATATCTCAAGACACTTCAACTAGCCGTACAAAAAGAGGAAGAGAATCTGTCCAACAAGCAATACCAGGGTTGGCAATGGTTTGATGTAGAGACTCATCCAGCAAAACTTGTCAGGTTAGTAACAAGCAGCATAGTAAAAGTGAACTTCAAATCCAGTAGTTCTACATTTTATCTTCTAAAAAATAGGGAATCAGTCAAACGGGCCATTAAGCGTTCATAAATTTGTAATAGAGATTGTCCTAAATCCACCATGTATTGGATATTGCTAGGCACAAATTTAACCTGCGTTTAGCATGTCATAAGACTTAAAGTAGATTTGTCTTAAGCAATACCGATTTTGAGCGATAAAGAAGAAATTCTTGATGTAATTGTGACATTTTTTACTGCCGGAAGGACCAAGAACGTTGCACCGTTAAGTGTCATCCAACTTGATGATCCGAGATTTTCTTCATACAGTGATGTTCCCCCATTTGATCTAAAAGACTTTGCAACTACAACTGCATTAGAACAATTACGATTTGTAAGCATCTCTGATTATGATTTTGAATTAAAAAATACTCGAGTGGATCTGTTTGAGACTTTTGCGGTTGCAACCTTTACTGTAAAACAATCTGGAATGATTGTAGATAATTATAGCTTTAGAGGACAACACCTTGCAATGGAAAGCAGAGCAACCTTTGTTTTTATAAAAAATACAAAGTGGAAGATAGTCCACATACATTTGACAAAAATTTCAGATTAAGAATTTATTTTTTTGATTTACTTTTTGGTGCCGGTTTACTTTTTTGAGGCAACTCTCCCTTTATTTTTTTAAAAATTTCATTGGCTTCCTTGACTGTGACTTTTTGGTGTACTATAGACTCTTACTGCCTTTATCATGGCAACTGGATGATCGTTTTGCCAAATGTTTCGTCCCATGTCAACTCCAGATGCACCTGCTTGTAATGCATCATATGTTAAATTAAATACGTCAAGTTCTGTTGCAAGTTTTGGACCTCCGGCAATTATGACTGGCACTGGACATGCTGTTACTACTTTTTCAAAGTTCTCACAATAATATGTCTTGACTAGGTGTGCGCCAAATTCTGCAGCCATTCTACATGCTAATCCTAAATATCTTGCATCACGTTTTTCTAATTCTTTACCTACTGCGGTAACTGCTAGTACTGGTATTCCATATTCTTCACCTTCATTTACAAGATTGCCTAGGCTGACAAGTGATTCATGTTCATGAGGTGCTCCGATAAATATTGACATTGCAAGGGCTGATACATTTAGCCTAATTGCCTCTTTTACCGATGTGGTTATTGTTTCATTTGAAAGATCTTTTCCAATGATGCTTGCTCCTCCTGATACTCTGAGCACAACTGGTACTGGAAAATTTGCGTCAACCGATGTTCTTAGAACACCTCTTGTAAGCATGAGAGAATCAGCAAAAGGTAACAATGGGGCTATGGTTTTTCTGGGCACTTCTAATCTCTCTGTAGGTCCAAGGAAATATCCATGGTCTACTGCAAGCATGACACCGCGCCTGTTTTGCGGTTTGATTATTTTTGCAAGCCTGTTTTTGAGTCCCCAATCCATATCTTCATCAAAAAAATTTGCCTTAGTTAAGCGTTTCTGAATTTGTAATTATTATTTTCATGGAATCATTTCCTTGATGAGCATAATCCAAAGCTTTTGCAGATTCAGTAAGATCAAACTTGTGGGTGATCAATTTTTTTACATCCACTATTCCTTGTTCAATTAGCTTGAATGCTTCATTTGTATCCCTTTCAGAAGATGCGTAACTTGGTGTGATTGTAATTTCTTTAGAATATACTTTACTCATATCAAGTGACATCTTTGCATCTTTTGAAGGAACTCCAAATAACATGACAGTACCGCCTTTTCTTACAAAATCAATTGCTTGAGATATGGCATCAAGACTTCCAGTTGCAACCATCACTATGTCTACTCCACGATTACTAGTCTTTGAAAGAATTTTTTGATATGCGTCTTTATCATCTGATCTTATTGCTTCTGTTATGCCAAACTTTTTTGTAAAATCTAATCTAAAATCATTGAGGTCAAAACAAAATACCTCTTCAATTCCATACACCTTGCTTAACATGAGGTGCATAAGGCCTGTTGGCCCTGCTCCGAGAATTGCAATCGAGTCTCCTTTTTTGAATTTTATTTTATTCCATGCTCGTACACAACATGCTAATGGTTCTATCATAGATGCTTCTTCAAAACTTACATGATCTGGTAATTTTATAACCCCGCCATGTGATACATTCCACTCGGGAACAATAAACTCCTCCGCTAGTCCACACGGTGAAAGATTTGTCTCTGAATATTTCTGACACATTGTCTCATTTCCATGTGTACAAAAGTGACAAGAATAACATGGTACGTGGTGATGCGTAAATACTCTATCTCCTTTTTTAAAATCGATTGTACCTTCACCTACTGCAGAAACTATTCCAGAAGGCTCATGGCCTAATCTCATGGAAGGCTGACTGTATTTTCCATAAATCTTTTCCAAGTCAGAACCGCATACGCCACATGCTTTCATGGTAACTAGTATCTCTCCCTTGCCAACTTGTGGTCTCTCTACATTTTTTATCTGGACATCTGCTGGTCCTGAAACATATGCTGCCTTCATTATTCAGATGAATCTTGATTGGCGTTTTATCTTTTTCCGAAGTAATCCTATTTTGATGTCTTGAAAAATAAGAAATTCGTTATAAGGAAATTTTCGTCGTATGATGTAAATTAAATAGGACATATTTCTGACAATTCGTCATGGACTTGTGGCATGACATTGAAACTGGCCCGAAAACCCCATCTGTGATTAACGTTATAGTTGAAATCCCAAAAGGTTCTCAGAACAAATACGAATATGATAAAAAAAGAGGTATCATTAAACTTGATAGAGTATTATTTTCACCATTTTTCTATCCAGGAGAATATGGCATAATTCCACAAACATATGCAGAAGATGGCGATCCAATGGATGCACTTGTACTTGTTACTAACCACACATATCCAGGCGTTCTAATAGAATCACGTCCGATTGGAATACTTCGTATGAAAGATGGAGGTGAAATGGATAACAAGATTTTATGTGTTGCAAAAGACGACGTAAGATATGATAATCTAAAGGATATTGCTGACCTTGACAAACACTATTTGCAAGAAATTGCTCACTTTTTTGAAGTGTACAAACAACTCGAAGGAAAGAAAGTCGAGATATTGGGATGGAAAAACGCTGTTAGCGCAAAGAAAGAAGTCCTTGCTGGAATAAAGTTGTATCAAAAGAAATTCAAAAAGTAATCTGATAGATTTAGTTCTGGGATAAAAAAATTACAACAGAAATGGTATTAACCTGTATTTGTAGATGAATAGGTGTGAACGAAGGCGACCTGGCTCCCGATTTTGAGCTTGTAGCAAATGATGGTAATACCATAAAACTAAGTTCGTTTAAAGGAAAAAAGAATGTCGTACTATCGTTCTATCCTAAAAATCATCTCTTTGCATGCCCATCAAAGAAGGTATTTCAAATGGCAGAGGCCATAATTGCGGCATATCCTAAGATAAAAGAGCAAGCTGAACTCTTTGCAATATCTATAGACACAGTTGAAGATCAAAAGAAATTTGTTGAGGAGTATAATGTCCCATATCTTCATCTAAGTGATATGCAAAAGATCGCTTGCAAGACTTATGCCGGATTAAATATTGCAGGACTTGCAAAACGTTCTACATTCATTATAGATAAAGATGGTAAGATTTCAAAAATTTTCAGAGATATAAGTCCTGAAAAACATGGTCAAGAAATAATTTCGTCATTACAGAATTTAAAATAATTGAATTTTTATCAATTCAATATATTTTTAAAGATGTGAGTTAAGACTTGATTTGTGCTGGATTTAGTAGCAAAAAAAATATTTCTTACTAAAGGTAAGGGCGTACATCCTGACAGACTAACAAGTTTTGAATATGCATTAAGAGATGCTGGAATAGCCGGAACAAATTTGGTTTTGATATCTAGTATATTTCCACCAGGCTGCAAACTGATTTCAAAAGCTGAAGGCCTGAAACTGATACGCCCTGGTAGTGTTACATTTGCAATTTATTCAAGACAGGAAAGTAATGAGCCTCATAGATTGATGGCTGCATCAGTTGGAATCGCAGAACCTAAAGACAAGACAAAGTATGGTTATCTATCTGAATACATCTCATTTGGAGAGACTGAAAAAGAAGCAGGTGATTATGCCGAAGATATTGCTGCGCAGATGCTTGCATCCTCGCTTGGAATATCCTTTGATGTAAACAAGAGTGGGATGAAAAAAGACAACAGTGGAAGATATCTGGACAAATATACAAGACTAGAAACATCACACAGAGTGCAGTAGGGGATGCAAAAGGTCACTGGACTACAGTATTTACTGCAGCAGTACTGATTCTCTAAATTTTATCTTCTTCTTATGAATATGTATACTGCAACTGCGCCTGCTGCAATTATTCCAATTAGAGCATAAGTGGAATAATTGTTGGAAGATTGTGTAACTGTTGGTAATGTTGGTTGTATGGTTGTAGTATTGGTTTGTGTGATTTGGCTCTGTGCTGATGCACTACCTAATGTCAATGAAGATTGATTACCTGTAAATGACGTTGTTGTTCCAAATAGGTATATTGCGGAAATTCTATTGCCCGAGTCTGGGTCAAATATCCAACCTGCTTTAGTCAGATCTGTTGGAAATTTTTGGCCGTCTTTGATAGTAGTAGGAGTTAAATCTCCACTATATCCTGTTACTGCAATATTATCATTAGATATTGCTGTTACTTGCAGGATGGAATTCAAAGGAAAGAAACCCACACTATAGTAACTTGATCTTTCTAGTTTGTCAACACCTAGCAACTCAAGTGGGTTGACTGTAGTTACTTTGCCCTTGATTGGAACGACTTTTGAGACTTGTAATTGATAAAGTGATGCTGCTTTTCCCGGCGTAATTACAAATGTAACTGAAGAATTGGAATCTTGAGCCATCTTTTGTGCTGCATCAAAAAATCCTCCGTCGTCACGAATTTGTTTTGGTATCAATATGGTAGATAACCCATCAAAAAGATAAGAAGAATCTGGTCTTGACATTGTATATACAACTGATATAGTTCTGTTTCCTGATATTGTTCCTGATGTGCCAAGAGCATTGTTAAGTTCTCCTTTTGGATTGACAAACGTAGACCAAAATGTGGCATCTGTGGCAAATGCCTTGTTGATACCGCCAATCAAAGTGTCTCCTACTTGCTTGGCAGTTGTCTGAATTGTTGTAATGTTGTAAGTCTCAATAAGTGATGGAGAAACTATGTTTATTATGACACACCCTTGGTCTTCAGTAACTCCTTCTACACACTTCTCTGCATTTGTTATTACTACTGAAGTTACATTGGCCGTATTTGTAATATTTTCATTAAGTCCTGAGGGAACTCTCATTTCCACTGGGCTTGTAGATGCCAGGGTGATAAACGCGCTAGTCTTATTTTGTACTTTTTCATCAATCAGTATGTTGGCCGTTTCTCGGTATGATGCAAGCTGGGGTTGTTGCGCATAAACAGAAGTAAATGAAGTCAGTAATAATGCAAAAATCATCGATAATGCAAGTAGGTTTTTCATTTAAAGCAACTTTTGAAATCGAACTATTAAGTTTACTCTCGTAGTTTTTCTATCTTTACTGCAAATCTCTGAAAAGGTTCTTCCTTGTAATGATACTTGCAGACTAGCATGGTTTGTTGTGGATCAGGTCCGCAGTCATAAGTAATCAAATACTCTGATTCTCTATTACAGCATCTTAGATATTTCACTCGTGCAGTAATGGTTCCCATGAAATAAAACAGTTCTCGATCTAAACTCTAGGTTTAAATTATAATGCGTGTTTAATGTCCTTGACATCGGTTCAAACCGTAGGGGAACATTGCCTGGCAGTTGGGGGCGCTTGACTGCCAGGCGCTTTAATTAATTACTTTTCCAAGTCGCTGTGTTTGATTTCTAATATATTCAAAACCTTCTTGCCAGAAACTTTCTGATGTTATGTCTATTCCATGTTCATTGAGTAAGTCCTCTGGTTTTTTTGAACCGCCCGCAGCTAAAATGTCTACATATGTGGAAGCAAACGATCTTCCTTCTTTTCTGTATCGCTGGTATAGTGATAATGATAACAGATTTCCAAAAGAGTAGGAATAACAGTAAAATGGTGAATGGTAAAAGTGTGGAATACACGTCCATTCGGTTCCAAAGTCTGGAGTAATATCCACCGAGTTACCAAACTGATCTTTTAACGTCTTCATGTATTCTGATGTTATGTCTTGCACCATTGCCCCATTCCCAATCTTTTCATGTGCTGCTATCTCAAATAGTGTAAAGTATGCCTGTCGTCCTACTGTTGCATACAAGTCATCCAAGTGTTCCATGAGTCTAGATTGTTGCTCTTCATCTGATATCTGGTCAAGAATCTTGTTGAACAAAAGCATTTCAGAAAATGTTGAAGCTGTCTGACTAGTGGCAGGGGTGCTTCTGATATGAATATTGATTTATCCGATGCTGCTATGCTGTGTATTGCATGACCAATCTCATGCGCCAAAGTAAAGACATCATTAGTTCTACCCTTGAAATTTATCATGACATATGGTGTTATCTTTGGGGATATTGTACTGCAAAAGGCACCGCTTCTCTTTCCTGGTCTGATAGTAGAATCCACATGTCTTTGGACAAATACTCTCTTGGCATACTCGCTTAGTTTTGGACTGAAATCATTTAGAGTCTCAAGAACTAATTTTACTGCTTTGTCATAGCTGTATATTTTTTCTTCCTTTTTCTGAATTGGTGCATAAATATCATACCTGCGTAATTTTTTCATTTTTAAGATGCGTGCTTTTTGCAAAAAGAACTTTCGGAATACATCCGAGTTTTTCTTACAAACTGAAAGAAGTGCATCTACGGTCTTGTCATCTACATCATTTCCTATGTTCCGAACTGATATTGGGGATGTGTATCCTCGTATCTGAATGCACTCATCTTTCCAGTTTGAAACTATGTTTTGATAAATTTCTCCTAGAACTCCCTTGTTTCTATCAAATTCTGATAATAATGCCTTGTATGCAATCTCCCTTGTTCTTGGTTTTGGGTTTCGAATTAGAACTGATAATTCCTCTCTATTGTATTTCTTTATCTTGCCGTCTATCTTTACTTCAAACACAAACGCATTTGTTATCTTGTCATAGATCTTTACAAGGGCTGAGTGGCCTGTAACATCTAGCGTATTGATTATTCTCTCTTCAGGTTCAGTAAGGGAATATTTTGCAAGTAATCTTTTATATCGTAAAAATTCGTGTAATTCTCCTGCAGTTTTCATTAGTCTTTGAGCATTTTTCTCATCAAGTTGTTTCTTCCACCATTGATCAAAAAATAATGTCTGATTCTCTAACTGTGCTCCTAATTTTCGCATCTTTGAAAGCAATGCGGTTGCCTTGTCCGATTGTGTATCTGCCGAATACTCTAGAGAAGCATATCCTGAGACACTGCTAAAATCTTCTGTTATCTTTTCCAAAGTGTGAAGCATTGAAATGAATTTTTTTTCATTTAACGTAGGTTTAAGAATTTTCTTGTTCTTTTCAAAATTTTTAACATCTAACTGTATGGCATTAAGACGCTTAGTGAACTGTGGGGAATCTGAATCTTTTACAAGTTCACTTAGAACCCATTTTTCCTCTTTGAAAACTTGCATCTGATTCAAGGTTGGGTTTCTTCTTAAAATACTATGTGGCAAACAACCTGTTTTTTCTTGATTTGATGCTCTCTGATTATGTGCCATTGTAACTCGCTTGAGGATTTTTCCAAAATAATTTAGGTTGTTATCAAATGAACGAATTGTACACACATCTTAAATATTGAAAATACGTTATAGATGACATGAGCATGACAGCATGGCATTGTTACAGATGTAATCTGACTTTCAAAGAAAAGTCTCATGTTGTTATGCATAAAGAAATCTCCCATCACGAAACGAGAGAAGTAGAACTACCTGAATAGGTTTCTACTTTTTATTTTTTGTACTGCATATGTCTTGAATTATTATTTTGGTAAAACCCTTACAAGTATTTATTTAGCCCAAAAATAAGTTAGTCGTTCGTGGACCATCATAATTTTAAAGGAAAAGACATCCCACACCTTAAGATCAAGCCCGATATGGGGATAGATGACCTAGTGGACATATTTGCTAGTACGGGTTACAACGCACGACAACTTGGTGATGCGGCAAAATTATACTGTAAAATGATTGAAGATGATGCTACTATCTGTCTTACCATAGCAGGTGCAATGACCCCTGTTGGTTTTGGAGGGTTATTCAAATCTCTTATTGAACGAGGTTTTGTTGACTGGATAGTTTCTACGGGTGCAAATGTATATCATGAAGATCATTTTGCGTGGAATCTTCCTGTAAAACAAGGACACTTTGAGGTAGATGATATGATACTATATGCAAAGGATATTGTCCGAATTCGTGACGTATACATCAAGGGTGAGGAGACACTCAAAGCTGAAGACAAGATTGTACAAAAAATGTTTACAAAAGATCTGCTTGATAAACCGTTCACCACTGCTGAATTTTGTAATGCGATGGGAAAATATTCTAAAGCGCATTCTAAGAATCCGGATCGTAGTTTTGTTGTAACTGCATATGATTATGATGTTCCAGTCTATGTGTCCACTCTGAAAGACTCCTCACTTGCATTGGACTTGGCTCCTCTAAGACTAGAAAATAAAATTCATAGTCTTGACTTTGTAAGAGAAATAATAGAACAAGCTGCAATTTTATATAATTCCAAGAAATCGGGAATAGTTGAATTGGGTGGAGGTGTGCCAAAAAATACTGCACAGCAAACAGGCCCATTACTTGATCAAATACTTGGTCTTGGCCATGGCGGTCAAAATTATATCATACAAATCACAGATGCAAGACCTGATACTGGAGGACTATCTGGTGCAACCTTGCAAGAAGGAAAGAGCTGGGGTAAAGTAAAAGATGCTCATGAAGATGTGATAATGGTTTACACTGATGCAACTATAGCATTTCCAATACTTTGTCTTTATGCACTAAGTAATGAAAAACCCAGAAAACCAAAGCGATTGTACAAGAAATTGAACAAGTATTATGATGATCTTTCTAAAGCATATTTTGCTAAAAAGCGCTAATTCCTAATATTTGTGAGCAATACTTTTCTTCAAATTATTTTGGCATGGAAATTTATGATACAAAAAGTACCTTCAAAATGGCTGCTAATTGTCTAGAATCTACTAAATCTAGCTTGTTCTGTATCTCTGTCTTCCTTTGTTGCTTTCTTCCATTCCTTGTAGTGTTCTTTGCAAAGAATGGCCTTTTTCAAACCCCGTGGAATGTCAACTCCAGTACCTTCTACCTTTGAGGCAGTAAGTGAACGAACCCCGGCTTCATCACAGCCTGTAACACTGCATTTTGCACCTTTTGCTATTAGGCCCACAAGAGTTCTAAAACGTCCTATTATATCAGATTTTTTAATATTTTATTCAAATCTGAACATATTTTGATAGACATGCTCTAAGATATATGGTATAAATTATTGTCAGATGGCTAGTATCAAATGCTTAACAACTTCAGAGAGAGCCTAAAGCCGACCCTTCAGAATATTGGCAAGGTTTTTGCATCTACTGGATTGTCTGCAAATGTCTGGACTGCAGTTGGACTCTGTTTTGCATTTGCGTCTGCAATTATTTATGCCATTCATCTTGAATATTCTTTTATCCTTGGAGGAATCTTGTTGCTTGTTTCAGGATTTTTTGATATTGTTGATGGACAAGTTGCACGTATAACTGGAAAGACTTCTAAAAAGGGGGCATTTCTTGATTCTGTTTTTGATAAAATTGCAGAAGTTGCAATATTTCTTGGAATCTTAGTTGGAGGATATTCCCAAGGGTATCTTGTATTGTTGGCAATAGGACTTTCTTTACTTGTTAGTTATACTAGAGCAAGAGCAGAATCTCTTGGAGTTCAACTTCAAGGAATAGGCATAGGAGAACGTGCAGAAAGATTACTTGTAATTGCAATAATTGGAATGATTGGTTTTCTAAATTATGCAGTAATAATTGTCATAATAATTGCAGGAATCACATTTGTTCAGAGAATAATAACAACTGCTCACGGAATAAAAGATTAGACTATCTCAGTCTGCCAGTCTGACGTCTTGACTCTGCTGATCTAATTTTTAAAATTCCAAAGTGTATTGCACATGAAATACAATACCATTTGAGTACTGTAGGTGATGCAATGTATGCCCCTTGAGCTCTTAACTCTTTTGCCAAAGTATGTTCTACTAGGTTTAGTCTTGATGTTACTTTCTTTGCCTTGTCTCGTGGAACTGTAGCACCGCAATTAGTGCATTGAATACGTCCAGTGGAACCTTTTCCTCCCTTCTGTCTTCCACGACTAGCACGCTTTAGTGGCATGTTTTACCTGTAAGGCTCCTCTTTATAACGATATTTGAACCGCTTTCTTACCATGTTTATGATCTGACGGACAAAGTCTTGGATCTCTATCTTACTTGTTTAGAGTTTTCCATTCTATTTCTTTGAGGCGATTGTGAGAAATTGAGAGATTATTGAATTCTGATATCGTAGAAAATTTAAATTTCATATTGATTCTAAAAACAACATGCGTGGCCTCTGTCATGTCTGTCTTGCCTCTAACGTGGATATAGTTGTAGTAAAAGGCAAGATAATCTGTCAATCCTGTCTAAAGGGTCAGAAAAAGGACTAAATGGAAAGGTTATCGGCATTAAATTAAATGAAGATTGCAATTTTCTCTCATTGCACAATAGACGAGATATCTCAAAATAATATTGTTGAAACTGCTGGTGGTCCTGCATGTTATTGCAGTCTAACTGCAAAAAATATGAAGTTTGAAATTGATCTTCATACCAAAGTGGGAAAAGATTTTTCATTTAGAACTGAACTTGAAAAAAAAGGAATTTTTCTTTCTCAGAATTCAATCGTTGATACTCCTAGTACTAGATTCTTATTGAAAATATTTGGAATAGAACGTGAACTCTATCTTAAAACAAAATGTGATCCAATAGAATCGATAAAATCTGATGCCGATGCTGCAATTGTAAGTCCTGTATTTGATGAAGTTTCTGAAGACACGCTAGATGCAATAAAAGAAAACTTTGATTTTACATTACTTGATCCTCAAGGATATCTCCGTCGAGTGGATGATACTGGCAAAGTCTTTTTGGAAAAAACACTGCTTGACTTAACGGGAATAACTGCAATTAAAACAGATCCTGATGAGGCATTTTATCTTACGGGTTTAAAAGAAAAAGAAGCAATGATTGCTTTGCAAAAGAAAGGTGTCAAACATGTACTTTATACTAACAAACAAAACATCACGATGCTCACAAAAGATAGGATGTATCACTTAAAAATTCCAAATCTGGAAATAGGTGATACGACTGGGGTTGGTGACATATTTTGTGCAGCATTCACTTGTACATATTTGAAAGAAAAAGATCCTATTTGGGCAATCTGTTTTGCAGTAGGGGCAGCACAAGCAGCTCTTGAAACAAAAGCTACTGGACTTGGAAAAGTTCCAATCGCTGGAGATACAGAGAGAAATGCAGCATATCTTTACAATTTAATGCAATTCTCAAGTGTCTAGGCTTTTATTGTGTGCGGCATAAATCAAACCTGTGAAAGTTGCCATATTTAGCCAAGATCATGAACAGACAGTAAAATCTCTCAAACTTTCACTTGAAAGTCATGGGATTGAATCTATAGCCCATGGAAAAAAACCTCTAGGAAAAGACATTGACTATGTCATTGTAACAGGTGGAGACCGAGGAGTTCGAACATATTTCCATCATTTTACAAACTCGACAATCCCGGTACTTGGTATAAACGAGTACGAATCAAGCGGATTTTTAGCCCAGACTGATCTTAAACAATTTCCACTTTATCTTAACAGGTTGAAAAAAGGTGATTTTTCGATTGAAGCTCTTCCAAGGGTCGGTGTAAAAATTGATGACAAGGCAATCTACCCAGCATTAAACGATGTTGCAATATTTTCTTCAAAGAGTGCAACACTTGTTGAACACGTCTTACGGGTAAATGGAGAAGAACTTTGGCATGATAGCAGTGATGGTTTGATTATCTCGACTCCTATTGGTTCATCTGCATACTCCATGTCTGCAGGCGGTCCTGCAATATATCAAAATTCTAAAGTTTTCTGTATTGTATCGGTAAACTCGCTTGATATTACAAGACGCCCTCTGATAGTTCCTGAGGATACTTTGATCGAAATAGATGACATATCATCTAGTTTGAGATGTGAAGTTGTAGTTGATGGAAAAGACAGATTCAAAGTTGACAAGAATGTGACTTGTACAAAGTTTCCCCAACCTGCAAATGTGATTAGAATGAAAAAGGACTCTACTACTGTCTCGGCTCTTGCCAAAAAAGTAAAACTTGCAGATGAATTGTTGAATATGCCTCCAAGCTCCAAGTTGCTACTAAAGACACTTGAATACGAAGGCTCTCTTACCCAAAAGGAACTTGCTGAAAAGACACTACTTCCTGACAGGACTGTTAGACTTGCACTGAGTCACCTACTTGAGAAAGGATATGTCAAACGTAGAGTCTCACTCCGTGATACACGTCAGAGAATATATGAAATTCCAAAATAATTCTTAGGCGTTGGCAGATGCCCTGATGAATGCCTCAAATGATTCTTCTGGATGACCAGGTCTGCTGCTAAACTCTGGGTGATACTGAACTCCTAGGTAGAATCTGTGCATGGGAATCTCTAATACTTCCATTCGTTTTTTGCTGTCACTGTACCCTGAAAACTTCATGCCCTTTGAGGAAAACGTCTCCAAGTATTTTTGATTAAATTCAAATCTATGCCTATGTCTTTTTTGTATTTTATTAGATTTGTAAATCTTGAATGCTAGTGTGTTTTCTTCAACTGTAATATCATGCGCTCCAAGACGTAATGAGCCTCCCTTGTTCTCAATTGATTTTTGTTCTGGCAGAAGATCAATTATTGGATTTTCTGTATTGGGTGATATTTCTGTAGAATTTGCGTTTGTCAATCCACATACATATCTTCCAAACGCTACTGCCGCCAACTGAAAACCAAAACAGATTCCAAGGTATGGAATATTTTTCTCTCGTGCATAGTTTGCCGTACTGATGATTCCCTCTGAACCCCTATCTCCAAAACCTCCTGGGACGATTATGCCATTATATGATGCCAGTTTGTTTACATCTCCGTTTAATTCTTCAGAATCGATCCAGTCAATTACTACATTTTTACCAATCTTTGCACCAGCGTGTTTTAGGGCATGATTTACACTTACATAACTATCTGCAAGTTTAACATATTTTCCAACCATTGCAATTTTGACTGACTCTTTCGTATTTTGAAATGAATTTATGATTGCATTCCACTTGTCCCAGTTTACAGAAGTGTTAACTAACCCAACTTTTCCAAATTTCTTGAATATTACATCGATGATTCCTTG
This sequence comes from uncultured Nitrososphaerota archaeon, assembly GCA_963824385.1. Classification (GTDB taxonomy): domain Archaea; phylum Thermoproteota; class Nitrososphaeria; order Nitrososphaerales; family Nitrosopumilaceae; genus Nitrosotalea. The sequence goes on along the minus strand of CAWGPD010000001.1, from coordinate 90,738 downwards.
ATCATATAGCATCTGAGGAACCAAAAGAATTGATTCTGCATCATGACATGAAAATACATCACGCTCAGTAACGTTTGAAAATAATGAAATCTTCTTTCTTGCTGCAGTCTCAAGCGGTCTTGTACATCTGACTGCAAGTAAATCTGGTTGGATACCAATTCTTCGTAGTTCCTGAACACTATGTTGAGTAGGTTTTGTTTTTTGCTCTCCCACTACATCAAGAGAAGGTGCTAGAGTTACATGTACAAAGATTACATTTTCAGGTCCTTCCTCTAATCTCATCTGTCTTAATGCTTCAAGAAACGGTAAACTTTCAATATCACCTACTGTTCCACCGCATTCTATTACCAGCATATCCAGTCCCTCAATTTTGACTATCTTTCTTATCCTGTCTTTGATTGCATCTGTTACATGTGGAATTATCTGTACGCAAGCTCCTAGATACTCTCCGCGTCTCTCTGCCTCTATTACACTTGAATAAATCTGGGCTGTTGTAATATTATGAGTTCTTGGTATGTTCTGATTGAGAAATCTTTCATAATTTCCTATGTCCATGTCGCACTCTCCGCCATCTTCTGTGACAAAGACTTCGCCATGAGCAATGGGGTTCATTGTTCCTGCATCATAGTTCAGATATGGATCAAATTTCACACAAGAGACTTTTTGATTAGAAAGTCTGAAGTAACTTTGCAATAGATGATGAAACTACTCCTTTTCCAAGGCCAGACATGACTCCTCCAGTTACGAAAATGTATTTTGTAGATTCAGTCTGCATATCCATGATGGATTGGAGGTCTTTTTATTTCTTATTCTGCAATTGTGGATTTCTTTAGGCTCTTTGTAAAAGATTCAATTTTATTTTCAATCTTTTCTGACGCTGAATTTTCTATCACTCGTAAAAATGCACTTCCCACAATTATTGCATCAGCACCAGATTTTATTATGAATCTTGCCTGATCTGGATTGCTTACTCCGAATCCTACTCCAAGTGGAATCTTTCTATCAAGTATCTTTTTTGCATTCTTAATTGCACGTGTGGTATAATCTTGGAATTGTTGTTGACCTCCTGTGGTTCCAAATACTGACACTAGATATAGAAAACCTGATGAAACCGCTGCTATCTTCCTGATTCTCTCAGGTGATGTATTTGGTGAGATTAAAAATATTGTATCCATCTCATGTTTCTTTGCGGCTTGGAGGAATTCCTTTGATTCATCAACTGACATGTCAGGTAATATCAATCCGTCAATTCCTGCCTTTTTTACAATGGATATGAATTTCTCATACCCATGTCTATAAAGGAGATTTGTGTATGTCATCAAAACAAGTGGAATGTCTGTTTCTTTACGAATTTTTTTCACCAAGGTAAGAAACTTTTCAAAATTCATTCCTTTTTGCAATGCATGAAAGCCTGCATTTTGAATTACAGGTCCATCTGCTAAAGGATCTGAAAATGGCATTCCAAGTTCTATTATGTCCGCTCCTCCCTTTACTAATCCGCGAACTGCAGATAGAGTACCTTTCTCATTTGGAAATCCTGCCATTACATATGCAATCAAGGCCTTTTGGTTTCTGGACTTGAGATATTGAAATTTACTTTTTATTCTTGACATTTTTACTCAAATATCTCCCAACTTCTTCTACATCTTTGTCTCCCCTGCCTGATAATGTTACAACGATACTCTCACTCTTTGGCATATTTTTTGCAATTTTTATTGCATATGCAATTGCATGTGCTGACTCAAGAGCCGGTATGATTCCTTCATGTTTTGAAAGTAAAAGAAATGCCTCTACTGCTTCCTTGTCATTTACTGCATCATACTTTACTCTCTTTGCATCTTTTAGATACGAATGCTCTGGTCCAACTCCTGGATAGTCTAATCCTGCAGATATGCTATGCGTCTCACTAATTTGTCCCTCTTTGTCTTGTAAAAGATATGTAAGCATGCCATGGAGAATTCCTTTTGAACCGCCTACTAGTGTTGCAGAGTGATGACCACTTTTGATTCCCTCTCCACCAGCTTCAATTCCAAACATCTTGGTATCTTCATCAATTAATGGATAAAAAGTTCCTATTGCATTTGAGCCTCCGCCTACACATGCCACGACAGAATCTGGAGATTTTTTTTCTAATTCCTTCATCTGTACAAGAATTTCATTTCCTATGACTGATTGAAAGTCTCTTACCATTACTGGGTATGGATGAGGGCCAACTGCTGATCCTAAAAGATAGTAGGTTGTTTTTACATTTGTAATCCAATCACGTATAGACTTCATTGATTGCATCCTTGAGGGTCTGAGTTCCTTCTTTAACTGGGTGTACCTTGGAACCAAGTAAATTCATTCTAAATACATTTAGCTTTTGTCTCTGAGTATCTTTGTAGCCCATGTATACTTCACCATTAAGTCCTAATGCAGAACATGCCATGGCAGTTGCAACCCCATGCTGTCCTGCACCAGTTTCTGCAATGATTCTCTTTTTTTCATTCTCTTTGCAAGCAGTCCCTGACCTAGAGTGTTGTTAATCTTGTGGGCTCCACCGTGCAACAAATCCTCTCTTTTGAGATATATTTTTGCCCCACCAGCAAACTCTGTTAGGTTTTTTGCAAGATAAAGAGGTGTAGGCCTTCCGGCATACTGTGTTAGGTAATATCGTAATTCTTTCTTAAACTCTGTATCGTTTTTGTACTTTAGATATGCCTCTTCTAGTTCCTCTACTGCGGGAACTAGGGTTTCAGGAATGTATCTCCCTCCAAATTCTCCAAATTTGCCATTCTTTGGGTATTTTAGTTTCATATTGCTAATACCAACTCTGATACTAATCCCTTGATATCTTTACTCTTCATTATGCTACTGCCAACAAGAAATGCATCTGCGCCACATTTGTGAAGGAATTGAATGTCTTTTGACGATCCTATTCCGCTTTCTGAAATTATGATTCTTTTTTCATCTCTATCTTTTAAGATGGTCTTTGTTGTATCTAGATCAATTTCCAAAGTGTCTAGATTGCGATTGTTGATGCCTAATATGTCGGCCCGAGTTTTTGCTGAATCTGCAAATTCTTTTTTCGTATGGGATTCTAGTAATACTAGCAGATTTTTTTTATGTGCATATTTTATAAACTCATCAATATCACTTGCAAAATTTCTATCAAATATTGCCTGTATTAGTAGGACTATGTCGGCTCCTAATTTTTCAGCGGCATCAATTTGAACTTTATCGATTACTATATCCTTCATTAAAAGTGGAACTTGAACTTGCTTGCGAATTTTTGTAAAATATTCTGGTGACCCGTTGAACAAATATGGCTGTGTCAAAACTGATAGTCCGGTTGTACCTCCATCTACCATTTGTTTTGCAATTAAAACAGGGTCTGAGATCTCTCTTATCTCTCCAAGAGAGGGGGATGAGAATTTTACTTCGGTTATTAGAGATGCATGTTTGTTGTTTCTAATTTGTTCAATTATGTTTATTTCTGACTTTGAATTTTTGTAACTAATTTCATAGACTTTATCATTTATTGCCTTTTGTGAATTCTTGGCAAGTTTTTCTAGCATATCTTTCATTTTTTCTCAAAAGTCTCCAACTTTGTTACATCTCCACAATATTTGATAAAATCCCTGAAGAGATCATATGCCTTACCTTTTTTAATTGTCTGAAGTGATATGCTTAATGCTTCATCAAATTTTTCTGAAAATCCTCCAACTATCAGCCCTGCTGCTGCATTAAGAGCTGTTATCTCTAACATGGGCTTTTTTGCAGTTCCATTGAGAACTGATACGAATGCACTGATTGCCTCATCCCTTGTTGAGACTTGGAGATCTTGCAGTTTAGCTTTGCTCAAACCAAGTTCTGTGGGATCTAATACTGAGCTTGTTACTTCGCCTTTGTTTAACTGATAAATGTAATTTTTTGATGTTGTGGATAATTCGTCAAGACCGTCCTCGGAAATTACAGTCATTATGCTTTCTGATCCTCTTGATTCTAAAAGGGATATCACGCGACTGAGATACTCCTTTGAGTATACTCCGACAAGCTGATGTTTTACTGATGCAGGATTAGTTAGAGACCCCAAGAGGTTAAATGCAGTCCTTTTACCTATGATTTTTCTTGACTCTGCAACATTTTTCATGGCTGGATGAAACTTTGGTGCAAACATGAATCCGATTCCAAATTTTTCAATTATTTCTTCTACTTTATTTGGTTCCATGTTCAAATCATATCCAAAATATTCAAAAATATCTGCACTTCCACTTATTCCAGAAGATGATTTGTTTCCATGTTTTGCAACTACCACACCTGATGCAGCAATAACAAATGATACTGTAGTTGAAATGTTAAATGTGCTTAGTCTATCTCCGCCCGTTCCACAAACATCAATTATGTTCTGATCAATTTTGGGATGTATGTGAATTGAATTTTCTTGCATTCTATCAAGCATTGCAAGAAGCTCTTGGTCAGTCTCTCCCTTTTCTGTCAAAGTTCTAAGAAAACTTGTTGTCTCATCTACAGAAATTTTCCCAGCCAAAATTTCATTCATAACCTGAGACATCTCATCATAGTTGAGATTCTTGTTGGATGAAATCTTGGTAATGTATTCTGAGATCATTTTTGCACCAACTTGATAAAATTACTTAGAATTTTTTTGCCCTCTGTAGTCATGATTGACTCTGGATGAAACTGGACGCCTTCGATTAGGTATTTTTTGTGACTTACTGCCATTATCTCTTTGTCATCCTGAGCTATTGCAGTTACTTTAAGATCCTCTGGAATTATTGTCTTGTCGCCAACTAGGGAATGATATCGTGTTGCTCTGAATGGATTTTGCACTCCTTCAAAGAGTGGTGATGGTGTGTATTCTACAGGACTTGTTTTGCCATGTCTTACATCTCCCGCATTGACAACTTTCCCTCCAAATGCATGTATGATTCCTTGGTGGCCCAGACATACTCCTAGTATTGGTTTTGTCGGTCCTAATTCCTTGATAACTTTGGTACATATGCCAAAATATTTTTCATCCTCTGGAGTCCCAGGCCCTGGAGAAATTATTATTGCATCATAATTTCCCTTTTTGATATCTTCTATTGTTATTTTGTCATTTCTAATCACATCTGATTCTACATTTAGTTCTCCAAGTATCTGGGCAATATTGTATACAAACGAATCATAATTGTCTATGATTAAAAATTTCATTTTGATGCCTCCTTCAAAGCTGATATCATTGCATTTGCCTTGTGTTCTGTTTCCATCCACTCATTTTGGGCAATCGAGTCTGTGACTATTCCAGCCCCTGTCTGAATGAATCCCTTTGAACCATTCATGAAAATACTTCTTATTGCTATTGCAAAGTCACAACAGCCATTAAATGAAAAGTATCCTACAGCGCCAGCATACGGTCCTCTAGTATCTGGCTCTAATTCATCAATTATCTCCATTGCTCTAATCTTTGGAGCGCCTGAAACAGTACCTGCTGGAAAGACTGCTTTCATGGCATCATACATGTCATATTTTTTATCCAAAGTTCCTACTACGTGAGTTACTATGTGCTGAACATGGCTGAATTTTTTGACTGCCATTAGTTCTTTGACGTACACAGATCCGTATTTGCATACTCGCCCAATATCATTTCTGCCCAGATCTACCAACATTGTATGCTCTGCTAGTTCTTTTTCATCATGTAGCAACTCTTCTTTTAGTTCCTCGTTTCTCTTCTCATCTTTTGTAATTGGTCTTGTTCCTGCAATTGGAAATGTCTCTACTTGATTTCCTGTAATTCGTAATAGCATTTCAGGACTTGAACCTATTATGGTCCTCTCTCCTAGTTTCATGTGATAGAGATATGGCGAAGGATTGATCTGTCTTAGAATTTTGTATACTTTAAGATAATCTCCTTCTGCTTCAAAATTGAATTTTCTTGAAAGTACAACTTGGAAAATATCTCCATCATGAATGTATTTTTTTGCCTTTTTTACCATTTCTACAAATTTGTCTTGATCCAAATTCTCTGAAATTTCTGAGGCTGAAAACTTGCCGCACTCTATATTTGAGAATGATATTCCATCAATTCTATTTTTATCATAATAAAAATAAAATGATTTTTTTTCTTTGTTGTCATAAAGTATTCCATCCGTGTAGATTCCAAACTCCATCAAAGGCTCTTCTGAATCTTTATGTGAATTTGGAATCTCTTCCCATAATCTAATTGCATCATAATTGATAATTCCAACTGCTCCTCCAACATATCGGTATTTTTGATCAGGTATTTTGTAAACCAGTTTCTTGATTTCAGATAAGGGATCATTTGTTTGAATTGTCATGGCACCTCCACTTTTGTAATGGAGCACAACTTTGTCAGAATACCCTTTGATAATAATTGCAGGATCAAAACCAATCAGTGATGTCTCTGATAGTTCTTCAGGTCCTGTAAGGGATTCAAAGAAGAATGCATGATCAAAGTCATGCGATATTTTGTTGTACAAATCAAATTGGGAGCCAGTATAGTCTAGAGGTATTATCTTAAGGCTTGAATGCCCAAATGTGGCCACCCATGAACAAACTCATTGTATCTCTCTATTTAAAATTAAGCCACATCTGATTACTATAATTACGGTATGGTACGGTACCTTTATATCTGATTGTGCTGTATATTAGGTATGTCTCAAATACTGATTCCAGATTTTGGTAAGGCAAAATCGTTGCTGTTCCAAGACCTGTATTTTGCAGTAAAAAAAACTCCTGTGAAAACAACCACACGAGAGGCAATCTGTACTATATGCCAAAAGGGCCTTGAAGATGGCGTATCTATTACTGCAAAAAGAATTGGTATGAAATTGAGGCTTTTCTGCCAGTATCACATTCCACAAGAATAGATGCTAGAAAATTCTGATGTTTACCAGATTGGTTTTGTAATTGCACCTTCGGCAGCGGAAGTTACTAGTGACGCATATTTTGCAAGAGCGCCACTTTCATAATTTGGTTTTCTTGGCTTCCAATCTTTCCTTCTTTGTGCAAGTTCGTTTTCTGATACCATTATATCGATACTATTTTTTTCAAGATTGATTACTATTTCATCTCCTTCTTTAACAAGTGCGATATTTCCTCCAACTGATGCTTCTGGGGCAACATGGCCTATCATGAAACCTCTTGTTGCACCTGAAAATCTTCCATCTGTTATCAATGCAACTTTCTCACCCAGATTTTGTCCAACAAGAGCGGCTGTTACTCCTAACATCTCTCGCATACCTGGTCCTCCCTTTGGACCTTCATATCGTATTATTACTACATCATGTTCCTTTATCTGTCGTTTTGATATTGCATCAAATGCGTCTTCTTCTCTGTCGTATACTTTGGCTCTTCCTCTGAATTCTTTAGTGTGAACTCCTGCAACCTTTACCACTGCTCCTTCTGGCGCAAGTGTTCCTCTAAGAATTGTTAGAGTTCCAACTTCATGAATTGGGGACTCGATTGATTTTAAGACCTGCTGATTTGCGTCAAATGAAATCTGTAATGAATCTAGATTCTGTTTTACCGTCTTACCTGTTACAGTAACTATATTTTCATTTATGAGATTTTTCTTTTGTAAACTTTTCATCAATAATGGAATTCCGCCTATCTTGTCAAAATCCAACATGACATATGTCCCTCCAGGTCTCATGTCTGCAAGATGTGGCGTCTTTCTTCTAATTCTCTCAAAATCATCTAGTTCTAGTTTTACTCCCATCTCACGTGATAGGGCAAGCAAGTGTAATACTGCATTTGTTGAACCGCCTATTGCATTGGCAACTGTAATTGCATTCTCAAACGCCTCATACGTCAAAATGTCTTTTGGCCTTATTCCATTTTCAAGTAAATTCATTACAGCTTTTCCGCTTTCATAGACCATTTTTTCTCTTCTTGGATCTTCTGCTGGCGGTGATGCATTTCCTGGAAGTGCTATTCCTATTGCCTCACTAATTGATGCCATAGTATTTGCAGTATACATTCCTCCACAGGAACCCGAATTTGGACATGCGACATTTTCTAGATTTTTTAGTGCCTCTAATGTTAAATTGCCTGCATCATACGCACCTACTGCCTCATAAACATCTTGAACTGTAACTTGTTTTCCCTCGTAAACCCCTGGCATTATTGTACCACCGTACACAAAGACTGATGGTAAGTTAAGACGAGCCATGGCCATCATTGTGCCTGGAAGACTCTTGTCACAACCTGCAATCCCAACCAATCCGTCATACTGATGAGCTCTTACCATTAATTCAATTGAATCTGCAATGATTTCTCTGCTTACAAGAGATGACTTCATACCTTCATGTCCCATTGCAATTCCATCACTTACGGCAATAGTTGAAAATTCTCTTGGTGTACCGCCTGCACTTTCTACTCCTGCCTTTGCATGAGTTGCCAATCTTCCAAGATGAATGTTACACGGAGTGGCTTCGTTTCCACTATGTGATACCCCGACGAATGGTTTTCCTAAATCGTTATCATCTAGACCCATTGCTTTGTACATGGCTCTATGTGGAGCCCTTGCCGTACCTTCAACTACATTCCTACTTGATATCTCCATTATTGTCACTATCTTTTACATCCCCCTATTTTATACATACTAGAAATTTTCACGCATGAGATCATATTCTTCATACTGATCGACTTGGGATTTTGGTATATCTCCAATCTGAATTTGATCATGTCATTTCTTTGAATCTATGCATTAACATTAAGTTAAACGTCCAAAAGAATCAATTCTACCGAGTTTTTAACAGTTGGATTCATTGAACTCTTGATATGAATAAAAATGGACTATGCCTCGTTACACTCTTATCTGTTATTTCAATTTCTGTCATAATTCCAGCTTATGCTGATGTGACATCCCTTCAAACCAGCTCACTATTTTATAAAGGAGGGGATGTGATCCAGTTTTCTGGCACTACGTTGAGTACTGATCCTCCTAATGTCACACTTCTAATTTTTGATCCAACTAACAAATTTGTATTACTTACATCTGGAACCACTGATAGTAACCACACATTTCAGATAAGTGTAGATACCAGTATTCCAAGTAACCAGCAACTATTGACTCTTAAAGGAATGTACAATGCAACTGCCTTTGTTGCAAATAAAACAGATGGTAAAACAGTCAGTTTTGCTTTTTCGCCTGACGGGTCATCTCTTACATCGCCACCTCCTACTAATTTGACAACAACATCTGTCTCCCCCACTGAAATTGATTCTAACTGGCTAGCTCCTCAAAACAATACTAGTCTTCCTATAACAGGATATGAAATTGAAAGAAATGATGGTAGTGGCTTTAATGTTATTGCAAACTCACAAACAACAACTTATCAAGATATGAACCTGATACCAAACTCAGAACACTCCTATAGAGTGTCAACTGTAAACGCTGCTGGCACTAGTCTTCCTTCATCTGCATCTATTGTGTTTACTCAGCCCTCTCCAACTGCGCCTGATGTACAAAATACTAATTCTTCCACTGTTCAAAATTCAAACTCCACTGTTCAAAACTCAACCCAATCATTAGATGAAATTCTCCAACAAAGATATGCTGCTGCAAGGCAATTGCAACAACTTCTTAGTGCACAAAATTCTAGTCCATCTTCCAATCCGTCACAAAACACCCAGCAAACTATTCAACTCAATGAAAACATTGGAGTGAATGACATGGCGGCTAATCTGGCTGCACAAAAATCTGTGGGAGTGCAGAAAAATAATTTGACGTCAGGCAGTTCTACAAACTTTGCTAATGCCATACTATATCCAATGATTTCCCTTGTAGGAGTTGGAATAGTTGTAACAATACTTTATCTTAGAAAGAAGCAAAAAACTCCAAGCGCCAAAGTTGAAACAATAAAGGATGCACCACTGCCAATAGAGCCTACCCCTGAACAACATGATTGGGATTATGCAATGACTATTCTCAAAAATAGATTGGCAAAAGGGGAAATTACTTTGGATGAATTTAAGATACTAAAAGACGAACTCTCTGAATCCTAAGTTATTAGTTGGAATCCGTCTAATTTGGCCAACTGGGCATTTATTTGAGTGTCATTCTCGTTGCCATATGATATTAGCATTCTATCTTGGTCTTTGAAGACATAGTTTCTCAGATCAGGTACTTCGTGATGATTCACATAGAACTTTAATGTGTACTTGTCATTTGTACAAAATGCACGTTTGTCTGGGAATGTAAAGCATTTATCATCTAATCCAATTTTTAATGAGTCAAAGAGAAATCCCATTGTCACATTGGCAGCATTCATGAATACTGTTTCACCATTTCCTTTTTGGAAACTAATGTATGGACTTTTTATCTGGTAAGCTGTAGACGAATAATCAAATTGTTGACCGTAAATCATGGTTAACAGTCCTCCATGAATGTGAATTCCTCCAAGAGGGCCTGATCCGACGGGCATGCCTTGTGGTGTTACTTGTGAAGATAATATGTAGAAATTATAACTGGATATTGCAAGTACTGCAATAATTCCTGATAAAATGCCTATTGCTATTGCCTTGTTTCTAAATTGGGTCTTTTGTCGCTTTTGGTAAAAACTCTCTCTTTCCTGGACTCGCTCTTCTCTATCTTTTTTTCCCATTTTACGATACAAGTCAAAATTTTACCCTAAATAACAGTATCTGACATGAGCAAGTGTAGTTTTAAGATCTCATGAAGGTGAGTATAAATAAAATACTTTGTGCAAAAAAGACATGGATTGTATTTTCTGCAATATCGTGAATAAAAAACAAGATGCTCATATAATATTTGAAGATGAGACTCACATTGCAATTATGGACAAGTATCCAATACAGAAGGGACACTCGCTAGTAATGCCCAAGTTACATCACGAAAAAATTATTGACATGTCTGATGATGAAGTTGGTGAACTGTTTTCTAGAGTACCTGTTATAGCACGCAGTATTCTTGCAGCAACAGGGGCAGACGGATTTAACATTGGACAAAATAACGGAAAATCAGCCAACCAGATAATTCCACATGTACATGTTCATATTATTCCAAGATATCACAAGATAGGAAATTCTTGGGCAAGAAGAATGATTAGCACAAATGATGATCTTGACGAACTGGCAAAAAAAATTAGAGACAATATGTTATCAAGATAATTCAGTAACGACTGAATCCATGTCTGATTTTGTAAGACCTACATGTTTTTTGGCATCTCTTCTTGAAATTATTTTTCCATTTTGAAATAACAGCATTGTGGGAACTGCCTGGATATTGAATCTGTCCCAGAGTGGATTTTCATCCTCGTCAATAATTGAACCCATCTTGTCTGTATTTTCAATTTTTGCAGATTCAAAAGTTGGTTTGAAATTGGAACAATATGGACACCATGTTGCATAAAATAGAACAAGTGTCTTTTTGTCAGATTTTAATACTTTTGAATCAAATTCTTCTGGTGTCACATGCTCCATGAATTTGCGTGAAATTTTAAAATATTTAGAGGTATGGTTTTAGAAATCTGTTTATGATTCCCAAATTATATTTGCCGCTTCCAATCCTGTATGTGATAAATCCCTCCTTGATCTCAAAATTATCTAACGATACCGGATATTCTTTTGAACGCCCTTCATAATCTGCAATTAATTGATTGTATGGAAAATATGTTAAAGATTGTAAATCTGAACGATTATCATTTATTCCATACGCAAGATGTGATATCTTCACTTCATATCTGATTGGATATGGGGTATTTCCTACCCTGTTGTGCCATTCAAGTCCTGTGAAATTCTTTACTATGGTAAAATCAAACAAATTTTTACCTTGCTGTAAAACAAATGAATCCGTCTCACCTGTTGTCAGATCTTTGAGATGGTATGAAATTCTCTGCTCTGCTGATTCCATGATGATTTGGCGTAGGTATGAATGTTCAACTATTGGTTTGATCTTAAACTCGAATTGATTTACGCCTCCAAATATGGCATGAAACTTACCATCGTCATTAAACGAACATATGAGATTTAGTTCAACAGGGGTTTGTTGTGCATTAAATAATTCCAAAAGATAAAGCATCCATGATTTGTCGGGAATATGATTTCCTAGATCTGATACAAGTGTAATTACATCTGAAATTGCAGTGACCTGAGTTGGATGTGATAATGTGTTTCCATTTTCAACATAACAATGTGATCCAAGCCAAAAATGCACAATTGATCTTAATTCTAAATGATATTTACTGTTTATTGAATGCTGGCGGTATGCCTCATCGAATTTACTTTTCTATCAAAGTCTGTTTCATTATGACTAATTTTAAAAAATTACTGATTTGGATTGTATCTTAAAAATGCGCCAACTTTACCTATGCTTGAAAGCATTGTGCCATATTCAGTTGATCCAGTGATGACCTCGACTTTTGCACCTGTTTGACCTGCAAGAAGATCTAGATAATCTACAATGTCCCGTTCAGTTGATTCCAAGTCCATGCTTTTACAGCTAGGACAAGGCTGACTAAGTAGTACCTGTACTCTTGGAATGACCTTTGGACGTTCTAAAATCTCTGTCTGGACATTTTGACATCTTCTACATGTGATGTCAATTTTTCGCAGATTTGTATCATCTGTAACTAGTACTGTTTCTACCACGTTTCTTTTCATAAGATCAATAATTTCATTGAGACCATATGTGGCAAGGCCTCTTGAAAAATGTATGTCGGCGAATAGTTTTTCTACCATCTTTTTTTCTTCAACCATTCTATAATCTGTAAGAACATCTTGGGCTTTGGCAAATGCCTCGCGCACTCCTTCTGAACCTGCATAAGAACAGTCAAGAGTTGCAAGAATATTGTTTTGCAGTCTATATTCTAGATAGTTTTCTCTCAAGAAATTCTCTTTTGTTGGTCCTGGTCCTGAAACTATGAGGCCCTTTACCGGATAAATGTCGATAAAATATTCTCGAGTTGTATGAGCTACTCTGTTATAGTAATCATTAAGCTCCATCTCTCTTAGTCTTTCAAATCTTCTTGCAGACTGGCCTCCCTGTCTATGTTTTCCTGCAACACCTGATGATGTCTCTGATAACACATCTAATTTGTCACCGCGCAATAATCCCCATCCTGCATCTTTGGCATCAATTGCTAAAAATCCTATCATGTTATCATCCCTTAACATTTCCTTGAGAAGATCTACGTGAAAATGATCATCGCATCTGTATAGAAATGTCTGCAGTTCTTTTGGAGGTTCGATCTCGTATAGTTTTATGACTTCGCTTCCAATTGGACCTCCGCCTTCTGGTGGTAATGCACCACAAAACATGACCAGTCCTTTATCGGGAGATGATTTGTAGAGTTTTAGTCTCTGGATTACTCTAGACAATGCATCTACTACATGGGTCCTTGTAAGGTCTGACTTGATGTTATCTGCAGTTCCCTGCTCTTCGCGAAGATTGTTTATGACTTCATGCAATGCCTTTTTTGGAGGAACATAAAGCGAGATTAATTCCGTACCACGTCCTTCTTTATCGGATAATTCTTCTAACATCTTTCGAAGTTTGTATAATTTTACAGAATCTTGTTTTTCTATCTTAGGTTTGACCATGAATTATCACCTAACTATTTTGGAATTTGTCCAGAACTTGCTGGAATACTGATAAAGGCTGCGCGCCTACTACTTTGGTGGCGTCCTTACTATCAAATATGATAAATGACGGTGTTGAGTCTATTCCTATATTCTCACCGAATTTTTGATTATCTAACACTTTTTGCTCATATTTATTATCTGACATGCATTTATCAAATGTATCTAAATCCAAACCTACTGTTGTAGCGAATTTGTCCAATGATTTTTGATTTACCCATCCAGTTTTCTCGCCTGCCCAGTTTTTGTACAACTCATCATGGTATTGCCAGTATTTGCCCTGGTCGTCAGCACAGTATGACCCCTCTGCTGCCAACACTGAATCTGGACCATTTAGTGGGAAATCACGAAATACAAAGTTGACCTTACCGGTATCGACATATTCTTGAAGTAATGCATCTTTGGTGTTTTCATGAAACAAATGGCAATATGTACACTGATAATCTCCAAACTCTACAATCGTTATCTTTGCATTAGGATCTCCAAGCATTGGTGAACCATTTTGCACTAACATCTGGGGTGTCAATTCATTCTGTTTGGTTTCATGTGGTGTTGCCATGTAATAGGCTGCTGCTATTGTTATGATTACAGGTATTGCAAAGTAATAGTATTTCTTCACTTTTTTGAGGTGGGTTTTCTTTGAATATTAACTATTTGAACATCGGCTTTAATTTGGGCTTAAAATTATAACCGGCTCTGGTTTTTTTATGCTTATTTCGGCCCGACTAATTCTGCTCTTGTATACCTTGAATTTTTTTCCATTCTCTGACAAGACCCATTTATCAACACTTACTAGAGCAAGTTGCTCTAAATCTGAAATCTTTTTGTAAACAGAACTAAGGGGAATCCTGTATTTTTCTGATAATTCTAGTGCTGTCTTTCCTTCCTTAATGATTGAAAATAATATTGACCTTGATTGAAGATCTGCTAACGCTTCTAGAATTTTTTGATTGATATCATATTTTTTAAGCTGTGATAATGGAACTTTCTTTTTCAATATTTTTTGAATTAGGCATGCCTAACTATTTAAACGACGCGGGTGTAATTCTCAAATTCTAGAACCAGTCCGTGATTTAAATAAGTTAGCTTATCCTAATGAAATTACCGTGATTGATTATTGGCAACTTTTGTTACTTGGTGCAATAGCTGGGTTTACAATTTTTCTTGGCCTTCCTGTGGCGGTATTACAACATCTCAGTTCAAAAAAGAAGGGATTCTTGAATGCGTTTGCACTTGGAATTTTAGTATTTTTAATTATTGATGTTTTTAGCCATGGCTATGAGACTGCATCAAGTGCAGCAACTGATGCTTTTTCTGGAAAAGGTCCAATTGGCGATGCAGTAATTGATCTTGCCGCAATGTTTGGTGGTATAGCAATTGGTCTGTTAGGTTTGGTATTATACGAAACAAAACTGATGACAAAACAATTTCCACAGATACTCTCTCTTGATAACCTCAAAGAAGGTGATGATCATCTTCACAGGCTTTTCCATGATGCAAGTGCATACAGGCTTGCAATGATGATAGCAATTGGAATTGGTGCACACAACTTTAGTGAAGGATTAGCAATTGGTCAGTCGTATGTGGCAGGACAAATTGGACTTGCAATTATACTGATTATAGGATTTGGAGCGCATAATACTACAGAAGGGTTTGGTATAGCAGGTCCGCTTACTGGAATATTGAAAAAACCCAGTGCAAAATTTCTTGCCAAAGTAGGACTGATTGGAGGTGGTCCAACATTTGTGGGTACCATGCTGGGAAGTCTATGGATATCTAATGTTGCCTATATTTTGTTTTTATCCATGGCGGGAGGTGCACTGATCTATGTTTCTATGTTGATGTATAATTCCGGGCGAAAACAAACGACCAATAATGTTTTGATGATTGGACTTTTCTTTGGTCTTTGTGCTGGTTTTGTCACAGACCTTATCGTTACACTTGGTGGTGCATAAGGCCAGAATTTTTGGATTTTTCATATTCTACAAGTGCTGGTTTTATCGTCTAATATTATTGGCTAAAATCACGTAACTATTTTTGATAGGCTATTCTTGGTATTTGCATTCTTTATCTCTCGGGCTATTCTTCGTCCCATACTCATGGGTTCATTATAGATTAGTGATGAATATGGAGAACCGTCTACATACAGATTTGTTCCTGCTACAATTCTTGCAGAAAACTCAAACGTAGTAAATTTGCCGTTTTCGTCATAGACTCCCTCAAGACAGAAAGGCCCTGTCATACCTGGAGCAACTAGCCGTTTTGCAGCTTCTACAAATCTCTCACCCATCGCATAGACTTCCTCAAGTAGTGATTCGCGCAATACTAGAGGACTGTTGCCTATTACGTTAAATGATGGAATTAACTCAATGTCGATTTGCTCTTGAGTGGAATTCTTCCAAGGCCATCAATATCTGACTCGTATCTTCGGTCTACTCCGAAAAATTCTAGCTCTCCACTTGAGCTCAGAATAAAAATATTGTAAATACGCTGAAACTCCCAACGCATATTCCTGTAGATACAAGTCAGAGTCTCCTTTGATTATTCCATCTCCAATTAGCTTGTCGCGTTTTTTTATGTACTCTTCTTCATTTGTTGTAAGAAAGTATCCCTTTCCTCCCGCGGCACCGTGTCTTTTTGCAATTACTAGACCATTTATTTCACTTGGACTAGATAATGATCTTGGGATTTTTAATTTGGATTCCACCATGAGTTTTTCTTTCATGTTTCTGTCAGACTCCCATCTGAGAATCCACTTGTTTCCAAAGATTGGTGTCTTGATTGATTCTATCTCTGATGAGCTCATCTGAGCTATTAGAGTTCCATGTGGTACAATTACTGCATTGTTTTCTTTTAAAATATTTGAGCATCTCTGATCCATCACTTCAGAAAATGAATCCACTAGTACAAATTCATCTATAAACCGAAATCTTTTATACAGTTTTTCACGTTTTTTCTCGCACACTAGAATGGTTTTGAATCCTTCATCTTTTGCACCCTTGAGGACTTGAAGCGCACAATGAGAACCTAAAGTTGCTATTGACGACATGATGTGATCATTTCTAATCTTGGGGGTTTATGAAAGTTCCATGGGGCTGCTTGCAATGAAGTTAAACACGTCGTCAATGATATCCATAGATATCTCTGACTTGTATTCTTGAGGAATGTTTTTCATTATAAAGTCAATGACTGATTGTCCGTCTGGTATCTTTCCGTCTTCCATTTTTTCTGAATACAGTGAAACTAGATGTGATACAATTATGACTGTTTTCTCCCTACTTGTAAGAACCATGTGTATAGTTAGTTTTCTTTTTAATTTAGAGGTTTGTCATGTTATAGGCATTTGACAAGTCTGTCCTTGCTTATTTTTTAAATGTCTCAATGTGTGATATTTTTTATAACATCTGTTCTAAGTTGGCCACAAGCTGCTGATATCTCGGAGCCTTTTTCTACCCTGACAGTACAATTTACTCCTCCGTCACGGAGTATCTGTTGGAATGCAAGTATTCTTTTTCTGGCAGGACGGGAAAATCCTCCCGCTGTTGGATTCATAGGAATCAAATTTACATGTGCTCCATTACCTTTCAAAACTTGTGCCAACTCTTCAGCTACTTTGTTTGAATCATTTATGTCATCAATTAGCGCATATTCAAAAGTGACACGCCTTCCAGTTTTTTTGAAATAACGCTTTGCTGCTGAGATTAAATCTTCAACAGAATGAGGTCCTGCCGTTGGAACTAGTTTTTTTCGTAACGTATCATTTGGTGCATGTAGTGAAATTGCAAGCTTGACTTGAATATCTTCTTCTGCAAGTTTGTCTATTCCTGAAATGACACCAACTGTTGAAATTGTAATACTTCGCTGTCCTAATCCAAATGCGCGAGGATGTGTTAGCAGTCTAACAGCTCGGACTGTTTCATCATAATTTGCAAGCGGCTCTCCCATCCCCATGAAAACAAGATTTGTTACATGTTCTCCTCTTTGACGTAAAATGTGAGTAAAGTGGAGTACTTGGGCAACAATCTGTTCAGCTTTTAGATTTTTTTCAAAACCCATTTGACCTGTAGCGCAGAACACACAACCCATTGGACATCCCACTTGGGTGGAAACACAAACTGTTGATCTGGGATGCCCGTCTTCTTTTGATGAGTGATATTGCATTAGTACAGTCTCGATAAGAGTTTCCTTGTCAAACTTGAGAAGTATCTTTGTCGTCTTGCCATCTTCACTTACAATGTGATTGACTTCACTTTCAGTACCCAGTGCATATCCCGCATTGACAAGAGCATCTCTCATGGAGGATGGAATTTGATGTAGATCAGACATTTTTCTTGGTGATTCGTGATATAATGCATGGAGTAGCTGATGAGCTCTGTATCTTGGCTGACCAAGTTTAATGACAAGATCATCCATCTCCTCTGGTAATACTCGATAAAGATCAGTCATATGTGAGCGTATGTTCAACGGTACTCTATTTTAATCTAAAATAAATAAAATTCATGTCATGCAGATGTAATTATTATGAATTGTGATTAAATTATTATAAATTATGATTTAATTTATAAAAATATATAATTTGTTTATTTTTTTGAACTAGTATCTTATTAGTATATGCGTACAAAATTTATGCGGCAATGGAATCAATAGACATTTTACTTAGGTTGGGATATACTCGGATTCCTCCCAACGCTGACAAAATTTTTCATGAATCTATTCAAAAAGCTTTCAAAGTTTTTGGCAAATCGTCATATGGTGATCTGATGGAACAAATTACTTTAAAAACTGGAATGTCTGAAACTGAATTGATCAAAAATTTTCATATGTTTGAGGATGCTTTGAAACAATTAACCGGAACCGTTTCTGCAAATCTCATGATGGATGTAATAAAAGAAGAACTGTTAAAATACACTCATTTGAAATCAATTGCTCATAAAACTGATGAAATAATTGCTAAAGTAAAGGAGTACAGTGTATATGATTTCATAATTAACAGGTCTACTGCCGAACACATACTTGTACTTTACAAACACGCTGAAACTATTGACATTATTTTGACCGATTTTTTTAGTATGAGGACACAGGCTCCACTCGGACTTGTTTCTGAATTTCCCACGAAAATTAAAGATATCAGAAACATTACTTATGATGTGCTATCTGGGCTGTATCAGAAAGACCTGTTGCCAACTTCTGATACATTCAAGATAAGGAGTGGTCCTGATGTAATTAAAAAAGAGTCCAATATAGAAATAGATATGAAAAAGACCGTCAAAAAATTATCCGACTGGATTAATAATATGCATTCATGTAATATTTCCGGTTATCTTACAAGATTTGCAGATCAAGATTGTACATGGTACATACGCAATGACCTTGGTGTGGAACACTTGAAACTAGAATCCTCGTTTGGGGGTAAAGCCATATCAGCAGATTGTTCTTTTATGTGCGTATGATGTTTCAAAAGTTCCTTCTGATGATCTAAAATCCTTGATAAAATGTCATGGATATGTAATTGTAGAAAATAAATCACTGGAATTATACAAAGCCCCTGAAGTAAACTAATTTCCAAGCATATTGTTGCCATCTATGGGCTGTTAATTATTTTTGTAATCTGAATTGATCAAATGTTTTTGATAGTGTGAACACATTTTTAAGCTAGAAGATGTTTATAGCAAAAAGTCTCAAAAACAGTGTTGTAGAAAATGAAAATACAACATATTGTAATAATAGCTGTAATTATAGCCTCAATTAGTCTTGGATTGCAGGTTGCAAGTAATACAAAATTACAATCAGATATGAAAAATATGAACTCCAAGGCTACTGAACAGGATATTGCAATTCAGCATCTGACTGTTGGGCTCAATGAAAGTTTGCAAATGAGTGACCTAAAAAACAAGACAGCTGAATCAAGATAAATTAATACAATCTCTTTCCAGCGAACTAAGTGTTAGTAAACAGATTGAGCAAGAAAATAATATTACGATAACTCAACTTCAGCAAAATACCGAGAATCTAGATGGGGAAATTAAATCGCTTAGTGATAGGCTTGCATCACTTGAAGATAAAATATCTCAGCCATCTCCCATGTCTGTTAATACTGCCTCAATTCCACCATCTGTCGACACTACTCCCGCTCCAAAATTTGTCAATACTACCTCAGTTCCACCAACTGTTAATACTGCCTCAACTCCAATAGTAATTCAAAATAAAACTAGTGTTACAAGTCAGCCTTTTTCTCCGGCAAATCTGACAATTACTATGACAAAACCTGAAATAAAAATACTGTCTGTAGAAATGACTCCTAACCCATTAAAAGTTGGAGATAATCCGCAATTTACTGTGACATACCAGAATATCTCAGATAAAGAGATCTTTCAAAACCTAGTAGGCTGTGGAACTGTTCCTTCTTTACATTGGGAAATTAATCCGCCGTCTAGTGTTCAAAGACAACTTGTTCCAAATAGTGGACTTACATGTCCTCCTATGATGCAAAATGTCAAACCAAATGAAGTCTCAGTCGCAAGTGGAATTGGGATATACGATGCGTTATATCAGATTACAACAGCCGGCGAGTTAAATGTAATTCTTCAAATGAATCTTGAGGATGCAACTATGAGTGGACTACAAGCAACAATACAGTTTAACGTAAATGCTACTCAGTAAGATGTTCTGCATGGACCAAAATTAATCCAGTAATTTTATGTGTGATCATATTTAGAATCATATCAACTAAGAAATTAGACATAGTTCGCAATCGCAAAGTATCTCCGGATTATCTTTAGCGTGACATTTGCTATGTTGGCCTGCTTGACATTGTACGCATATGGCATTTTTGCCTTCTAGTTTAGTATATTTTGGAGCGCCATCAAAACCAAATCCTCCATCTTTTGGTCCAACCATGTGTTATGTGATTCTAACTTGTATTTCTACATAGCCGTTATTGTTCGTACAATTTTTCATTATTTTAAAAAAAGTCCTTCATATGCGATGACAATGCAAAATATCTTGACAAACACCATTATTTTGAAGTAAATTGGAACAGGGTTGAATAAATATTGCAAGACCAGAAAATAAAATCAAATAAACAATCGACCAGGGGGGAGTTTAAAACCCTGATAATAAAATTGGCAATTTTGATAGTGACGACAAGGATAAGCATCGCGATATTTGAGAACTACTTTGCACAAAATTTGGGATTGGGGCATAACCACATTCTGATTGGAGAAACTATGATAACTGTAATTGTATCATTTGTAGTGATTTCTTCAATTAGAGGTGCTTTGAAAAGAATTCCACATGTTATGCCATCTCACCTTGTTGCAAGTATTTCTTTTTTTTCAATCATAATAATAACACTAATTGCATCATTGATACTGCTATACCTATGGGGCGTACAACTTCAAACGATTCTCTTGGGAGGGGGAGTTGCAGCTATAGTTGTAGGTTTAGGTGTTTCAACTATAGTGGGAAACGTACTTTCTGGAGCTATAATGCTCACTACATTTCCTGCAAAGATAGGCGATTCAATTTTCATAGTGAATGACAACGTACGTGGAATGATTGCAGAGATAAGTGCATTATATACAAAGATCAATACTGTGGATGGAACGGAATACCTTGTTCCAAATTCTGCCATAATTCAGGGAAACGTTCGCATCTTAAAAGAACCACCTCTGACAACACACTTGCCATATGCAGAAGGTGACAAGATCGAGTTATCAAATGGTTCAGAAAAATATTCTGGTATTGTTACCAAGATAACTTCAAGATTTACAACTATTCTAGATGATGACACAGAGATTTTAATTGGAAATGGATCTATTTTGGGCGGCAGTATGGTAATAAAAAAATTAAAGACTGGGACAACCCCATAATGTCGTACTACTATATTCTAACCGCTTTTAGTAACACAAATTAACACTAACCAAAAGACATTTGATGAAAACATGATAGGCACAGAACTTGGGGATTGGCGTAGGACTATCTATTCTACTCAACTTGATACTTCGATGGATGGAAAAGAGGTCATTGTCATGGGTTGGGTCTCAAGTGTGCGAGATCATGGAAATCTAGTATTTGTCATGCTAAATGACAAAGAGGGACAGATACAGATTACTGCAAAAGCAGGTGTCTGTCCAGATGAGATTAAAGCTAGTCTTGTAAACCTCAAAGAGCAATCTACTATAGCAATAAAAGGAATTGTAAAACCTTCTCCCAAGGCTCCAAGGGGAGTTGAGATAACACCAAGTGAACTACGTGTATTTTCAATAGTTGAAAAAATTGCGCCCTTTACATGGCAGACCAAAGTTGTTCCAAATATCGATACAAGACTTGAACTTAGGGCAATAGAATCTTAGACGAAATATCTTACAGCATATCTTTAAGATGCGAGGCCTGGTCTTAAAATCAATTCGCGATTATCTGTATGAAAAAGAATTTCTTGAAGTAAACACCCCCAAGATGATTGCAACTGCAACAGAAGGCGGTGCTGCATTGTTTCCAATATTTTACTATAACAAAGAGGCATTTTTAGCACAGAGTCCTCAGCTTTACAAAGAACAGCTGACGTTATCATTTGAAAAAATATTTGAGATTGCGCCAATATTTAGAGCCGAAGCATCTAGAACTAACAGACACCTCTCAGAGGCAATCTCAATAGATATTGAAGAAGCATTTGCAGATTATAATGATATAATGATGCACACTGAAAATATAATTAAAAGATCAATTGGTGTAGTAAGAGACTATTGTGATTTGATAAAGACAACTGATTACAAAGTTCCGGAAATTCCTGAAAAAATTCCCCAGTATGCGTATACTGAATTGGTGGAAAAGATGCAAAATGCAGGAGCCACTACAAAATGGGGAGATGACTTGTATCCTTCACAATTAAAAAAGATCAATCTTGGCGGATTTTACTTTATCAAGGACTGGCCACTTGCTCCAAAACCATTCTATGTTAAAGCCAAAAATGATGATCAAAAGACATCCGAGTCATTTGACTTGATGTTTGGAGATCTTGAATTGTCTTCAGGCAGTACAAGAATTGAAAAAAGACTTGAACTAGAAGAGAGGATGAAAAACAAGGGCTTCAAACTGGAAGCATTTGATTATCACTTGCGTGTCTTTGATTATGGAGTCCCACCTCACGCAGGATGTGGTATAGGCCTTGAGAGATTAATGATGGCACTTACTGGAACTGAAAATATCAGAGATGCTACCTTTTATCCACGTGATGTCGATAGGCTTACACCGTAAGTGAAACGATATGGTAGAAAAAAAAGAGATTGAGCATCTGGGGGATTTGGTCAAGGTTGAACTCAAAGAGCCAGAAAAATACATCAAGCAGGTAGAGCAGATAATAAAATATTTTGATAGACTTGATACTGTTGAATTCAATTCTGATGATACTCTAAGAAATGAAGTTGATGCAGAGAATCTCAGAGATGACAAACATGAACCATATGATATATCGTTAATTGATCACCTCAAAAAAGACCAAGACAACTTTATCCGTGCACCAAAAATGGTTTAAATGAATCTTGGAATTTCAGCCACTGAATTTGTATCTCAGGCAAAATCTGGTGCACTATCTGTAGAAGAGTTTGTTGCAAAAACATTAGACAGAATAAAACTAGTCGATGATAAAGTTCATGCTTTTATTACTGTAAATAACCAAAACGCACTTGATAAAGCCAAAGAGATTGATAAAAAAATAAAGTCAAAAGATAAAGTCGGAATCTGTTTTGGAATGCCTGTATCTATCAAAGACAACATCTGCACTGCTGGAATAAAAACAACCTGTGCATCTAAAATGCTTGAGAATTTTGTTGCGCCATATGATGCAACTGTTGTATCTAGGCTAAAATCTGAAGATACCATAATTATTGGTAAAGTAAATCTTGATGAATTTGCAATGGGCTCTACAACTGAATTTAGTTATTTTGGACCAAGTAGAAATCCTTGGAATGTTGATTATGTGCCAGGTGGCTCTTCTGGGGGCAGTGGTGTCTCAGTTGGCGCACTAGAATGTCTTGCCTCACTAGGTTCTGATACAGGTGGATCTGTTCGAAGTCCTGCAAGTTTCTGTTCTGTTGTTGGTCTAAAACCAACTTATGGACTAGTTAGCAGATATGGCCTTGTCTCATATGCCAACAGTATAGAGCAGGTCGGCCCCATGGCAAGAACTGTAGAAGATGTGGCGTTTTTACTAAATATTATCTCAGGATATGATGTACATGATAATACTACGATAAAAAATGACCGTGTTGATTATACCAAAGACATCTCCTTGGGAATCTCTGGAAAAAAGATTGGAATCATAACTCAGATGATTGGCGAAGGTGTAGACAAGGAAGTTGTATCTGCAACAGACAAGGCAATATCAAAACTACAGGAACTCGGAGCTGAATGTATTCCAGTTTCTCTTGATGCTGTAGAACACTCTGTTGCAGCGTATTATACAATAGCATCAGCAGAAGCAAGTAGCAATCTTTCAAGATATGATAATCTAAGATATGGATTTGACTTTGGGACAGAAGGATATGAGTTCAAGGCATTTATCTCTAAAGCGCGAAGTAATTTTGGCCCTGAAGTGACACGAAGGATGTTGCTTGGTGCATTTGTATTATCTGCAGGATATTATGGAAAATATTATCTCAAGGCCCAAAAAGTTCGGGCGATGATAAAGGCTCAGCTTGATGAGGCATTTAAGAAAGTAGACTTTTTGATATCTCCAACAATGCCTATTTTACCATTTAAGGTTGGCGAAAAAATTGACGATCCATTAAAGATGTATCTTACTGATATCAATACTGTTACAGCAAATCTTTCTGGAATTCCTGCCATTTCTGTTCCATTTGAGATATCACGTTCAGGATTTCCAATTGGCATACAACTATTTGCAAATTCATTTGAAGAGAAAAAATTACTCCAAGCTGCACATGCGTTACAAGAAACTACCGCTCTTCCAGAGGTACCGCTTTGACAAGAATAGGACTAGAGATTCACTGCCAACTTACAAAGACTTGAAAGTAAACTATTTTGTTCATGCAAGGCAGAATATAGAAACCTTGAACCAAACTCTAACATCTGTCCAGTATGCGCAGGTCTTCCTGGCTCGCTTCCCATATTGAACAAAAAGGCAGTTGAAAAAGCTGCCATGATCTCACTTGCACTTGGATGCAAGATTCCACATAAAATTGGCTTTTTTAGGAAAAATTACTTTTATCCTGATCTGCCAAAAAATTTCCAAATTACTCAGTATAATGCATATGGTCCAACAAGTATAGGCTCAGATGGCAAGATTACAATTCAAGGAAAGGAGATACAAATCAGAAGAATACAGCTAGAGGAAGATCCTGGAAGACTAGTCTATGAGGGAAAATCCATGTTAACACTTGTTGACTATAACAGGGCAGGAACTCCTCTTGTTGAAATTGTAACAGAGCCAGACTTTGAGACTCCAAAACAGGTCAGAATATTTCTAAATGTATTGGCAGACCTTGTTGAAAACATTGGCGTATCTGACCCATATCTTGAGGGTGCAATGAGGGTAGATGGGAATATATCTGAAGGGGATGGAAACAGAGTTGAGATAAAAAACGTAGGCTCGTTTAGGGATATAGAAAAAGCACTCCATTTTGAGATAACAAGGCAACAGAGCCTTCTTGAAAGAGGAATTCCAGTTGCTGCAGAGACAAGACACTGGGATGATGCAAGACGAATTACAGTATCATCAAGATCAAAAGAAGAAGAACAAGATTATCGATACATTCCTGAAGCAGACATTCCGATAGTTTTGATTAGAAATGAATACACTGAAAATATAACAAAACAAATGCCTGAAAGCATTGTTGCAAAAAGAGAACGATATGTCAAAAAATATGGAATTCCTGCACAAGTTGCAGATGTTTTATCTTCAGACAGATTCTACTCTGATTTGTTTGAAAAATCACACAACGAGAAAAACGCCAAAGAAGTTGCAAATATTATAACAACAGATTTACTAAGTTATGCAGATACGCGAGAAAAGAAACTTGAATTAAAAATTACGGCACAACACATCTCTTCTCTGGCTGATTCTATAATGGATAACAAACTGACAAGAAACTCAGGTAAACAGGCATTGCAAGAAATGGTAAAGACGGGAAGATCTCTTTTGGATGTAATGTCAAGCCTTGATTTGGGACATGTAAGTGACGCAGATTCAATTGAAAAAATAATTGATGAAGTCTTTAAAGAAGAGGAAAAGGCAGTAGCAGAAGCAAGACAGAATCCTGATACCGTTAACTATCTTGTAGGCAAGGTCATGAAAAAGACAAAGGGAAAAGCCGACCCTACAACAACACTTGATATTCTAAGAAAAAAGTTATCTTCCTAGAAGAGAGATAGTCTCTCCGTCCTTTTCCATTATCATGGCTACACCTGACTCTTCTTTTGGACTAAGTGAGTACACTGCCTTGGGAGCAAACATGATTACATCTGGAGTCTTGTTCTGACTCATTCTTTCAAATATCTTACTTGATGTTTTTCCAGTTACAGACCTTGTTATAATATCTGTAATTCTGGCTTTTTCTTTAGATTCTGTAACAAATGTAACCTTGCCTTTTATTTGATATCCCTTGAGTTCTTTTTTATCAAATACTCCTACACTTACCCAGGGAATTGTCTTGAAATTTCCTTGTGACTTGTGCTTGAAA
The DNA here is from genome assembly GCA_963824385.1 of uncultured Nitrososphaerota archaeon. Lineage (GTDB taxonomy): Archaea > Thermoproteota > Nitrososphaeria > Nitrososphaerales > Nitrosopumilaceae > Nitrosotalea. The sequence goes on along the minus strand of CAWGPD010000001.1, from coordinate 64,435 downwards.
AAGTCTAACCAGTATACTGCAGTATCTGTAAAATAAAACGAAGTTCTTGGAGATAAATTTGCAAGGCCGTTGGCATCAACAGAGCCTACTACTATGACCTTTTGATCTTTGAACATTTCCTGGACTTTGGCTGGAATTTTAATCATGGAATAACATCGGTATAAGGTGTATTAAAGTAAAATGCCCATTATCTATCTTGAAAATATGATTGTGGTGATAATTTATGCAAATTTTATCATACTGAATCTTCTAAAACTAGTTGAGGATATCCGTTTTCAAAGACTTGATTGCATGTTGCACAAGAATAGCTGCGGTTTGAGTGCAGATAGAAATACAGTACCTTCATGATCAAACAATCTCAAGTGCAAGTCACATACACTTTTCATAATCTCTAATGACTTGTATCCAGGTCTTGAAATAATCAAAAAGAGATCCTTGTTATGTCTTATCATGCGTGAATTATCAATCAGGGATTTTAAGATTAATTTTTCTTCTGACTGGTAGGCAAGCTCCAAGAAGCTATAATCTGCTGACATTAAGAGTGGTTTGCCGTTTTCTTTTAGGGTACTGTATGTTTTTTGCCATTCTTTGTTAGATGATTCAAAATCCAAGCCCTCTCTTTCTATGATGTAATCTGATTTTGTACCAAAGGTGTGTCCAAATATCCTGAAATTATTTAATGCGTCTTTGTTTGCATATGGTGTTAGGTAATTTACTACAGCACTTACATCTTGGTCTGATGAGGATGATATTAAAACCGAGTTATTTTGAACCATAAAGTTTAGTGCAATAGGTGAGAGTAGTGGCACAAAAGCAAAACGGTCTACATCACTATCAATCTCAATTCCAATTACAGAGCCTCTCCTAAAACCTCCGTTTAATTTTAAATCAAAATCCTTGCTACCTGTAGAATATCGTACATCTGAATCTGGAGATGGAATAAACATTGAAATGCTTTTCATGTTACTGCGCAGATTTGAAAATGACTGGAATCTTCCATTTTGAAGTGTAAATGGAATCTTTGGCCTCTTGATGGGGACGCCTTTTAATTTTTCAAGGCTTACTTCTCTTATTCTATATGTCTTAAAGTAACGTTGTGATGTCTCTATCACTCCATCTACTAGATATTCAAGTGATGCAGTATCTTGTTGCTCACTTAGGAAAATTATGAATCCATCATATTTTTCTGCAAGTGATGTCAAAAGTTTCTCTGCACGCATTCTATCTAACGCATTCATCTCTCTTGAAACTGAATCCCAGACATCAAGTATGATGAACGGCTTTCTTACACTCTCCAAGGCAAGAAAAGGATCTTTGACTTTTTTAGAAGAGTTTGCTATTGCATTTACTATGGCAGATATGACAAATGAAGGGTCTGTCAATACTGCGTCTTCTGGTGATATTTCAACAATATTTGAAGGAGAGATAAAATCTGTAATCCACGGAAATCGTCTGTAAAGTATTTTGTCTGTTTGGTTTCTTGTGATAAATATGACATTGTACTCTTTTACCTTGCCCCCTGCAAGTTCAAAACAAAGTGTCTCTTTGCCAGTTCCAGACCTTCCTTTTACTAGAAGGGACCTGTTTCCAATCTCTACAAATCTCTCAAGGTCTGAAAGACCATATCTCTTGGGTTTTTGTTCCATCTCTATTTCTTATCTCCTGAAAAGTATATGGGATATATCTTTCCTGTCCCTGGATCGCTGTATTCCCATTCTATCTCTTTGCCTGCAGGAATAAAACTGGTTGTGTGTGGTTCGATTAATTGTTTATGTGCGTTTTCTCCTATTACTATATGTCCGGGCTTTGCAAATCGAATCATCTTTGATGCAATTGTAATAGTATGTCCAATTAAATCCGGCTCCGGGCCTAAAAATACGACTTCGTTAGTGCCAAAATCAATTGAGATCCTGACTTGAATTGGTGGCAACGCAAAATCTCGAAAAGCAAAGTTAAGTGATTGTTCTATTATTGCATTCATTATATTTCCACATCTTACTGCATTCTCAGTTGCATTTCCAAACTCGCTAGACGATGGAAAATACGCAATCACCGCATCGCCTGCATATTTTAAAACAAAACCTCCGTGTCTAGAAATTATAATTGACATCTCTTGAGAAAATACTCGAATTAGAGATGACAACTCTGATGCAGAAAGCTGGGTGGCAATTTTTGTAGATCCTACCACATCAACATAGAGTATTGCAGCATCCAGCTTTTGTTCTCGTATTGAACTCAAATATCTGTTGGATAAATATTTAAGAAAAATCTGGGCGTATGAATCACTTGGATTTCTCTGATATATGGATAAATTTCTTCTAATTCTGTTTACTGATTGTGATAATCTTGGATCCTTCTCAGAAACTAGGAGATGTTCTTTTTCAGGAATTATATTCTCAAGAAGAGAATCCAAAGTTTCTTGCGGTATGAATTTTCTTGCTATTGTATCATAATATCCAAGATCCCCGTCTATTACAGATTTTTGAAATCGCGACCTATCCTCTGTTACATCATAAGGAAATGATATCATTGTATTTACTATCAACTGCCTGTTCTTTTTTAGAATTGTGTATTATAGCTGGAAATGGTTATCATGTCTGATAATGTATATGTTAATTATATAGTGTATTTAGTACTATATGTTAGAAATGAGAGCCCTAGTTTTGGGAATCATATTAGGTCTAGTGGCAGTCTCATCTAGTTTTGCTTTTGCAGATTCTACTTATTCCATGAAAGGCAGTGGGGCTGCAATGATTAATGGCGATAATCCAGCTTTGTATACTTCAAGCATGCGACTCTCTCTTGTCAATCCAACAACTATAGGAAATGGTGCAATTCTAGTGGAGGGAAGTAATGGAATTTTTGTAGCCAGATTTACTGGCGACTCGTGGAATTTTACATACAACAACGACGGTTCATTTCATGGCCAGGGCACTGCGCAAACTGTCTCCCAGGATACATTTACTGTCTCTCTTGATGGAACAAGACTCTATGCAACAGGAGGTGATTCCATGTGGAAGGTAACAGCCAACATGCAAGACAATGCCCAGAAATATTTTCTAAATTATCTTTTAGTTGGAAGTGATCCCATTCCAACTGTTAGTGTATCAAACAATGCTAAAATCCTGATTCCAAACGGAAACTCTGTAACTGCAGGTACTGGGTTCTATTTGCCACTTAACTTGGAGATAATTCCTGGAACAACTGTTACATGGCAAAATCAAGATACTATACAACATGATATCCAAAGTATAGATTCAAACGGAAATATAATTCCAATGTTTAACAGCGGCCTACTAAATACTGGAGATACATTTTCTTACAAGTTTGACAATCCGGGAGTGTATCATTACTATTGTACAATTCACCCATGGCGAATTGGAACTGTAACTGTAAGCTAGATTTTTTGTGAAATATTTCATAACAGGCACGAAATGAAATCCTTGTGGAGCATTTTCAGATTTTAATAATTTTTTAGTACAACCTTGGGTTTAAGAATGGATTTTTATAAATAAGAATCCTTTTTAGTCAATCAATAGTATAACAAATATTCTATGGAAACCAAAACAGTATCACATCATGATATTAAAAAAATTATAAAGGAAGTTAAAAGTTACAAGCAAACCACTGATAAAGAGATGAAACTTTTGCGCGTGCAGATTATCAAATTACATAAAATGATAGAGAAAAGTGTGATACTAGAAGACAATCCTGATGCATATGAAATTAAGGCAATAAAGAATTTTGAATCCAAGAAGAAAAAAGGCGGTATGAAGTTTGTATCCTTGGATTCATTAAGATAACTAGACGTACCAATCAAGGTTTTAGTCAAAAAAGAAATTTCTAATAAAATTGATGGATTTCACACGGATCTGAAAAATAGAATCAGAGAAGCGTTGAAGGAGCTTGAGACTACATGGCCTATGGTTAGGCTTGACATGAAGAAACTAAAGGGATATGATAATCATTACAGGATTCGCGTTGGAGATTACAGGATTCTTTTTTTCCGTGAATTAGGTACTGCAAATGTTTACGATGTATCACATAGACGTGATGTGTATAAAAAAAAGGACTAATTTTCATACAAAAAAATTATGAGTAAAATTTAGGGAAATGTTTCGTATCAGAAACAAAATGAAATCCTTGTGGAACATTTTAGATTTTAATGATTTTTTAGTATAACCTTTGAATTATAATTACATTCCATCTGGTTGTAATATCTATTAATCACATAACATGAAAGATATTGAAGAAATTTGCAAATTAATTTTATATGCAAGAAAAAATACCAAATCACTATGACTCGAGACGAATCACAATTTGTAAAAGCATTCATGAACGAGTATGAACAGCTTTTCGAAGATCTTGGCAAAGAAATAAAAGACTTTTAGACGTTCATCTTACAACATGATGTGATAATTATATCAACTATGGTTGTGTTCGTTAAAGTCAGAACCTAGAGCAATACTTGCTATGACTGTATTTGGCGTAGTGCGAGATTTCATGGCAAGATTTGGCAGAAATTCGTGAAATATTTGCTTCAAAAAAAGTTCTGTAAATAGCGACCAGCGTATTCCAAGACTGTGCTGTATGATAAAATGATGAATGCCTCCCTCGATTCTATGGTCTGATGTCATTCCAGACGCTCTCATGTAATCCTCAAGTGATTCTATTACTCGTTTTAGATCATAGCCGCCTTTCATGAACATGACCCAGTCTTTGATCATTGGAGTCATTGTATGTATTATCTCATTCATTACCTCTCCATCCATTTTTTCACCTAATACAACGAGAATTTCCTTGGGAACTGGAACCATGCCAATATTTTTTGCAAACCTCTCCCAACCAACATATTTTTCTAAAATTTGTTTTACCAGAACATTTTGAGATATCTCCTTTTGCTGGGCCTCTGTTTCTAATTCTTCGATAATGTGCTCTGGTAAACGATAGCTTATGCTTCTAGTCTGCTCATGCTTTGTAGGGTGGGGCTGTCTTTTTACTGCCATGTATAATCATGCGTACTGTTCTATGATTGTTATAAAATTATGCAAAAGTTTCTTTTGTGGTTATATTTTGATGTGGATTCTGTCTATATGACTGCAAAGACTAGAGTTGTCTTTGAAATGTAGTGTACAGTATGGACATGTTGTTTTGTCTGGCATCTCAAGTTCTGGCAGTACTATATCTCTGTCAGTGAGGTTTCCGCAGACCATTTTCTGGGTTACTAGTCCAATTGGGCGCTTGTCCATTACTACCAGCCTTCTGATATCATGCTTTTTCATTATTTCTAGGGCCTCTTTTACTGGAGCGGTTTTGTTTATTGTAATTAATGGGCTCTTTGCTATTTGTTTGAGTATTGTACTTGAGGGGTCTAGTCCCTTTGCTACAATATCTTGTAAAATATCCTTTTCTGTAACCATTCCTATTATTTTTCCATTTTCAAAGACTAGGATGCTGTCTACTTTAGATTCTGCCATTGCCTTTGCTGCGTCTTGAATGGTAAGATTGCTTGATATTGTAGTCATTTTTTTATTTGTAAACTTGGAGACTGGCTCGTTTAGTATGTCAGATATCATGCAATATGGTAAACTGGAATTGGGATTTAATCTAATGGGTAGTTTTCAGATATGATGCAATGATTTGATAGATGATATGATTTCATTATTATATAATTGACATACTTTGTTTGTCCAGAAAACTGGTTTTAACTGGTAGGGCCAATTTTTCTTGGCTTGTCATCTGAGATATTACTATCGATTAGAAGCTGACTGATTTGTATGACAAGTTGAATATGTCAATTTTAATAAAAGTAGTTTTTTGGAAAAAAATGACCTAAAAAAGTTTTAATACATTTATCTCAGTACCTTTCAAAAACGCCGTGAGCAGAATCCAAATATCGCGATTCGAGTGGAGATATGTCTGAAAAAAGAAACGGAAGGCCAACATTGGCTGAACAGAGTGAGATCGAAAGACAACTCTGGCCATATTTTGAGCAAAGGTACAAGCCTGATAGAGTTGCATATGAGACAGGAATAAACGTAAAAACGGTCAGGCGATACTTTAGAATTTGGCATGAGAAATACATTTCTGTACAGGGACCTGAGTTTTTTAAAAACTGCAGACTATCAAATGGTAGAACAATTTTAGAATTAGACAATGAAATACTTGAAATGAAAAAACGAAGCGCCGAACTAGATGTAGCAATAAAATCATCAGGGCCAATTCATAAAAAAAGGTGGCTATATTCAGAATATCGTAAGACAAAGGAACTTATCTTAAAACTATATCTTGAGAAGAATAATCTTGAATGCACGCCAACTACTGATACTATAGTACAAACAGAAACCGATGATCTCTTCAAGCAAAAGATGGGGACTGACCATGTCGCAGCTTAGGTGGAAGGCGGCGCATAATCTACTTGCAAGAAGGGAAATTGCTAGAATAAAAAAAATATTCGAGAAAAAATTTGTGATGCCCGTAACACTTCCAAATACTCCTGACAATCTCATAGACTGGACAACAACAGTTAGAAAAATTCAGGGCAAAAAATTTTCTTTTGAGGGACGAGAATATCTGAAGCAAATCTATTCTGATCAAAACAAGAAAATTATGATTGTAAAACCAAGACAAATGGAAATTACAGAATTTACCATAAACTGGTTGCTTTTTAATCTGGAAAAAAATCCAAATACTGTAGGAATATACCTCTCAGACCGTAAAAGCCACGTTTCCGTGTTTTCAAAAATGAGAGTACGTAGTCGTGCCATTGGTGAATCACCGATACTTCAAGGACTAGTGCACAAGAAGGGCAACGTTTCATGGCTGTCTTTTAAAAATGGTTCACACTTGTTCATGTACTCTGCCCAGCAAGACTTTGAAGCCGCTAGGTCTATTCCTGCAGATTTTGCAGTTGTCGATGAAATCCAGTCAACAAATGTAGAATCTATACCTGTACTAGAAGAGGCACTTGCAAAATCAAAATTTGGGAAATGTGTGCACGTTGGTACTGGAAGCATAACAGGCGATGGCTGGTGGAAGTTGTGGCATACGGGAGATCAAAAAGAATATGATTTAAAAACAAAAACTTGGATTGCAAAAAACCCCCTCTCAAAAATAAGTTCGTATCATCTTTCTCAGGAGATGGCGCCAGACAGATTACAAGAAGATATAGAATCCAAACGAAAAACCTATCCGCCACGAGGATTTGCAAATGAGGTTGAGGGTTTGTGGTATGGCGGAAATGTCAAACCATTACTTGAAAAAGAGATTCGTACATTATTTGACAGAAATCTTGATTTCACTCCACATGAATTAGTTGATCATGATCTTCTAGTATTTATGGGAGTAGACTGGGGTGGTGGTACTCAAGCGTTCACTGTAGGCTGGATTTGGCAGCTGGTCAACAAAGATGTCCCAAGATTCAAGTTATTGTATGTAACAAAGATTACAGAAAGTTCTACTGAAACCCAAGACTGATATGGTTTCTGAATTAATTGACAAGTTTGAAGTTGATCAAATTGTGATGGACTCTGGTGGTGGTACAAGACAGGTTGAGAAGCTTTCAAAAAAATATGGACCTAGAATTTACAAGTGCCATTACAGGTATAATTCTGAAGTTCCATATGAAATAATTAATTCAGATCATAAAATTAATGTAGATAGAACCTGGGTAATTGAGACCATAATAGATCTAATAAAACGCCCTGAAGATAACGCAAACTACCCTGACGGCATTCCACGAATCCATATTCCATATAAAAATCCCAATAATATGGACTGGATGATTGAACATTTTACATGCATAGAATCTGAAACGGCGGAATCTTCTGGTAAAAGCTATGTTAAGTATACTCATCCAGAGGAAACCAATGACGATGCATTGCACGCTGCAGGATATGCATACTTGGCATGGCTTGTAAGTAAGGGCTCTAGGTGGGCTGGGGGCAGTTTGGGATAATATATCAAAAATACGTTCTAATACATATTGAAAATGTGTATTACCATTTGAATTCAAATATTAATTATCACTAAACTTTATAATAGATGATTTTAAGTTATACTAAACATGCTATAATACGTGAAGCAACATTTTCCATCCATCGCAGGATTTCCAGTTGTATATTGGGAAGGAGATTCTGTAAAAACAAGAGATGGAAGAAAAGGAACAGTACTTGGTTATACTTGGGAAAATGATTTAGTTATTTTCAAAGACGGTGTTCCAAGTAAGGGGTTCTTTATTGTTACAGTAGATTTTGGAAATCATACGGAACAGTATCTACGACACGATCTTGGTGGAGAGCGGTTTGCTAGTGGAGGATTTAGGTGATTTGGTAGTGACTAAAACGCCAAACATAGATTCTACTTTAGATGATAAACGCACCAACAGTGATGAGAAGGCAATCCAGTATTTTATGGAGATGGTGGAATGGTTTTCAAAAGCAGACTTGGACTTTTTGAAACATCTTTACAACATGGAAAAGGTATCTTATGAGAAAGGAGTCAAAGATGGTAGTGCATTTTTGGGATTTCTTGAGGATTACTTGAAGAAAAAATCATGAGAATGATCAAACATCTGTACTTTTTGTAAGATAGATTTTACCATCTTCCTCTAAGAACATGATCGAGTCTCCTTCCTGAAGACTGTGTTTCTCTCTTACCTTCTTTGGTATAGTGATTTGGAACTTGTAGGTTATAGTTGTCATACCCAAAATCTCAAACAGTTGCTAGAACAAGATGGGTTTGAATATCGAGAAATTAAATTCTACTTCAAGAATCTCGTGTATGCATGTGATAATTTTTAATGAATGTCTAAAGACTATGTCTTCATTTGTGATGTTAGATAAAATTCAATATTCCTCTACCTTCTTTTGTAAGATCATATAACTTTCCTTTCTTTAGCTTAGGAGTTAGACAAACTACGATACTCATCTTGGATAATTGTGTCAAAGTTGTACTAACATGTGTTGGATAAATGCCAGTTTTCTCAGAAATAACGTTAGGCGTTAATGCCTTTTCTTTTAATGCTAACAACACTTTCTTTCGGTAATTGCTTGCAAGTACATATCCTGTCATGTATGGTATATCAGTCAAGTAGTTATCTTGTAACTATCTAGTACCCTTGGTTTTGTTCATTATTACTAGTTATATACAGGTTAATTACCATATTATTACAATGGTTGTAGAATTCAATCACATGGGACGGGTAATATGAAAATAAGAGAAATCGCTTCACTAGCACTAATCTGCATCGTAGCACTTGGAATGAGTCCAGTATTTGCATTAAATGTAAGCACGTTCATTCCAACAACCACAACCGTATCCGTATTTGCAAACCCTCCATCAACTAGTACATATGCTGGGTGGGGAGTCAAGACAGTAACAACAATACCGCAGTCTAACCTTTGCATCTTTACTCCGATGGACAGTCACATGGATCCACAAATACTACCAACAATACAAAACGAAGTACAGTATCATGGAATCAGTTTTACAACAATCAGTGTAAAAGACCAGCTATCAAAGAACTACAACTGTGCACATATCATAAAAATAGACAGGGGAATTAACAACAATTACAGATTCACAGACAAGACAACAAAATTTACAGTCTACAAGCACACTGGAATAATCTTTACATACAAAGTCGAATTGGCAGTAGCGCCAAATGATGCAGGTCCCCTAGTTCCAATGACTAACATCAACTGTGAACTGCAAGCACATCAACAAAAATACTTTAGCGGTGTTGGACATCTTCCAAATACACCTACATGTGATCCGTATGCAGGTAGCATGTCTGAAAATCCGACTTTGGGAGAACTTTCATACAATGTGATACAGGCATCAGTAGATTCAGTGTTGAAAGCATTTAATCTGATGTAGAGAGCAGGCTAGAAAAAAATCTGGTGGAGTCTAATAGTATACGGAATAAATGTTTTTTAATATTTTATAGGCTTAGGGCAAGCAAAATAAACGAGTCTGAAACCTGGAGAACTTTGTCTGACATTTCTTCTATTCCCTCTACTATGTCTTTAAGAAGCAACAGCCCTCTTTTGGCGTGCTAATTTCATCAAGTATTCTAATGCTTAATGCCCTGTACTTGTTGTCTACCTGTCTCTCTATTTTTTGTGCTTCATGTGCCAAGTCAATTGCCACTATACTGTTGTTGTTTGCTAGAGCCCTGATTATTTCATTAATTTTTTGAATCTGGTCTACTGCTAGTTCTACTAGTTCTGTAATGCTCTTGTCAAGATTTTCTTTTTTGAGTGTTGCAGCCTTGATGTTTGAGAGCCTAAATGCAATGCCTGTGATGTATCCTGCAATCTCATCCATGGTATATGCCGAGTTTAAAATATTCTCCCTATGCATCATAAGCCCTCCAATGTCTGAATATCTCTAGTGATTTTTCTACGGAGGGCTTCAACTTCATCTTCGGTATTTTTTATTCGCTCAAGTGTCTGTTTTATCTCAGACTTGTCTGCCTTGATGATCAAGCCAGGCAGAATTGAGAGGTCTCTTACAGCATTAAGAATTCTGTTTATCTCGTCTTGTAGGACAGCAAGGGCTTTTCTCTTTGACTGGACTTCACGCTCTCCGCTATACATCTAGGGGTTTGGAAATATGGTATTAAATAATAATCCTTGTATGAATTTGGTTATTTTCAAACAATAGCGACTTAAAATCCTTAAAATTAGAGAAATGCAATCTAAACTAGATAATTTCAGGCATCAAGTATATCGTTTTACTAGTGTTCACCTCAAGAAGGATCCTATGAAGATTTTTGATTTGATTAGTAAATCATATTTTATGGAATATAAAGTACTGTTTGATTTTGAAAGTTCAAAATTACAAAAATTATGAAATAAATGAGATACTTAGATCTAAACATGGTAATTCATTTTGATATGGAAAATGAAAGAATTATTGTATAATTACCATGATCTATTTATCGTAGTAAAAATATAGTAACAACGTTGGTAAATTATCCGCCATATGTTAATGCATATAAGTCAGTGGCAAACCTTTTTGGGGCAATTAAAACTGCAAATGTTCCAACTAAATTTAATCGTGATTTTATTTCAACAATGCTTGGTTTAAAATCATCAAGTTACAATGCTATGATCCCATTGCTGAAAAATCTTGGATTCTTGGATCCTGCAAATACTCCTACAGAACATTATAAAGATTTTAGAGATGATTCTATTTCAAGACAAGTATTATCAAAGAGAATCAAGGAATCTTACAATGTTCTCTTTACCGCTAATGCCTATGCACACAGACTAACTAAGCAACAAGTTGAGGCAAAATTGAAATCAATACTTGGGGTTGGTGATGATGATAAAACTGTTCCAAATGTTGCAGGTACGTTTAAAGTATTATGTGATTTAGCAGATTTTGAATCCGACCCTATTGTAAAAGAAACCTCGAAACAATTGCCTGATTTGTATCAGCATCAGCAAAAAGAAAAACTCACTACGAAATTAGGGCTTAATTACACAATTAATCTTAATCTACCACCCACGACTGATATCGAAGTTTTTAATGCTATCTTCAAAAGTTTGAAAGAGCATATCTTGAATGAGTGAAAAAAAATCTGACGAAGTAAAATTATTTGGGATGAGAAATCTTATGTTGGAAACAGACTTGGCTAAATTAGAAAAACAAGGTATCGATATTGGTCATATGCAGACTGTGACCAAGGACGAGAATGTAGAATCTGAGTTATTTGATGCAGATATAAGAAAAAGTGCCAGAAGGATGGCTGATTTTTATGTGATCTATTTTTGTTTTGAAAATTCTGTAAGACGATTAATAAAAGAAACCCTTGTAGAAGAATATGGAACTGATTGGTGGGAAAAAGGAGTTCCACAAGGAATAAAGGATAATGTAAAAAAGTTACAAGAGGCTGAAAAGGAAACGACCTTGGTAATACCATCTAATGAAGATCAATTAACTTATACAAATTTTGGAGAGCTTATTTGTGATAGAATCTAATTGGCAACTATTTTGTGACAAAATTAGAAGCCAAAAGGCAATGCAACAAACACTTTCTCAATTCAATAAAGTTCGAAATCTTATTGCGCATAGTTGTGAGTTGGATAAAGATGAAGTAATTCGTTTAGAATTACTAGTTAAAGATTGGCAAAGAATACAAACTTGATATGATCCTAATGGTGGATCTATGTAATATCTATATTCTCAATGCCAGCACTGACTGTCAGCAAGAGAACCCCCGAACTCTAACCTATGACTTAAAAATTATCGCCAAAAATTTAGATGGATTGTAATTATGAAAGTATTGACAGTGTTATCACAAGTGAGATTTGTAAAAAGCCTATAATCCACCCAAAATATATGAAAATTATTGAAACTAAAAAATGACAGCATAAATCAAGTAATAAAAAAAACAATTGTAGTAACCCCACGAACAAGCCTCTTGGATGCAAGAGCAATTTTACTCAAGCACAGGATTAGCCGACTTATGGTATCAGAAAAAGACAAGCCAGTAGGCATGCTTACAGAAAAAGACCTGGTAAAGGCAATCTATAGAATTGATGCAAAACCACTAGAGGCTACACGCGTATCTGATGTTATGTCTAAAGACCTTGTTACTGTTCCAGAAGGTGCAACGTTATACGACTGTGCTAAACTAATGCTTGATAATAAAATCAGTTCTGTTATAGTACTACACAAAGACAAGACACTAGCTGGAATTATTACAAGTAGAGTACTGGCATCCGTATTTTTAACACAAGCCACAGAACCATTACTAGTCTCTAAAATCATGACAAGAGATGTAATTACAGTAAAACCAGCAGATTCATTACTATATGTTGAAAGTGTTCTTGTCAACAATAAAATATCTAGAGTAGTTGTAGAAAGAAACAGACAGCCTGTTGGAATTATCACTCACAGAGATTTCATACCTGCCAAGATGCCTCTATGGCTAAAACAATCTGGATATTGAACCGAAGTTGAAAACTATAGGATGGCTACAAATCCAAAAGAGTATCGCTCAAAACGTACTGGAAGTTATCTTTTGACATTTATTGCAACTGATATTATGACATCAAACCCAATAACTGTAGATGTATCAGACGATGTATCAAATGTCGTCCCACTTGATGCATAAGTAATGGAATCAGCGGACTGCCAGTTGTCAAGGGCAAGCTATTGGTAGGAATTGTAACAAAGACTGACATTGTACGCGCTATAGTTAAAAATTAAACTAAATTACTTGTCTGCAGGCTTCATTCGCAAAAGTATCTGGTCTGTTATCCTTCGCATCTCTGAATCAGAGCCAATGCTGCATAGTTTGGTCAAGTCAGTTGCTGTTACAATTCCAACTAGGAGATCCTGATATACCACTGGAACCTTGTGAATCCTTCTCTGTTTCATAAGTTCTGCCACTTCCCAAATGTTCTCTTCTGGATTTACTACAATCAACGGAGACGACATTACTTTTTTTATTGGAGTTGTCAGTGGAATTGCACGAGATACAACCCTTTTGACAAAATCGCGCTCTGTTACTATACCCACTGCAATATTGTTCTCTATGACAACAACACAGCCAATGCCTGCATCATCCATTATCTTTGCTGTATCCATAACTGACATGGCAGAATCAACTGTAACAACCGGGTTCTTCATTATGTCTTTGGCAGAAAAATTATCCAATGGTTCCAGTATGAAATTGATACATAAAAACTTGACATCCTATTATAATATCTGGTAATGCCGGGACCATCCTTGGATTCATACATTAATTTCAAATTTTATACTAACAAATTCATGTCCTGATTAGGACATCCAGTATTCCCAGTCTTCTATTAGACGCTGATATAGAACCTTGTTGTAATTTTCAGAATCCGCAAGCATCTCATGCAAGTGCTTTACAAAATCTGTCACTGTTATGATTCCTAGTGCCTGGTCAGAATCCATTACCACAACTCGCCTAATTTTTTTATCTACCATTTTCTTTGCTACCTCATCTGTGGGTGTAAGTGAACTTACTATGAAAAGAGGTGAGGCTGTAATCTCTGCAGTCTTTACTTCAGACGGTTTCTTGTTTTGTGCAACAATCTTTGATACCATATCTCTCTCCGTTACTATGCCAACTGGCACTTGATCTTTTGTTATTATGATACTGCTTACCTTGTTTTTGTCCATGATCTTTGCAATTTCAGTAGATGATACATTTGATTCAATTGTGACTATTTTACTTGACATTATATCGCGAGTCACGGTCACGACAATAATCCATTAATTTAGTATAAAATTTCTGTCAGGATTATCAGAACTGATAACCACTTGAACTCTATCTTGATAATGAAGATCACTTTAATAATATTGAAACTGTCTTTTATGAAATATGGCAGAGAGCTCCATACTCAGGACTTGTATTTTTCACATGAAAAAAAATTCATAAAATCTGATGTCAAACCGCTTACATGCCATATATGCAAAAAAGAATTAAATGGAATCTCGATTACAGCCAAGGTGTTAAATGGAGAAATGGTGTTTCTATGCTCTACTCACTATCAATCAAAACCGTACCAGGTAGTCTCGGTGAATTAGAATGACTATCCAGCCTGAGGTAAAAGCAGCAATTGAGAAGAACATGGAACTAATGTTAAACCAGACAAAGATCTACCTGCCATTTCTTAAAATGGCTTTTCCTGCGGTTAAAGACCTCTCTGAGATGACTTTTAACATGATGGTGGGAAACGCGTTGACAGTCTTTGTATCACAATGTGCAATGCGAATGCAAATTCCATCTGCTAGTGACTATACAGAATTTGGACAAATTGTTGAAGTATACAAAAGTAAAGTCAAGGAACTGTTCTAATTGCTACTAAAAAATATCTTGGTCCCATATGATGGCTCACCTCTTTCAAAAAAGGCATTAGAATTGGCAAAAGATATTGCAAGAAATTTTAATGCTGATCTGAAACTCTTGATGGTAATTCCTGTCTACTATCCAATAAGTGACTCTGTTTTTTCAGGAACTGCAGTTATGAATTATCAACAGGTTGTAAAATCTCTAACAGAGCAGGGTGAAAAGGAGATGAAAAAAATTACAGAAAAATGCAGAGAGGAGGGCGCAAAGACATTTTATAAAATTGTCCATGATGACGTATCCGATGCTATTTTAAAAGAGGTAAAAAGATCAAAAATTGATCTAGTGGTAATGGGAAGCAGAAAGCTCAACCGGTGTTTCATCTCTGAAAAGACTTGGAAGTACTGCAAGGCATGTATCAGAACACGCTGCCTGTCCTGTTACCATTGTTCACTAGACCTTGTCAAATTGATAAATTAGATAATCTTACAAATACCCCAGTCAGTCTTATGATATATAGGATAAAAAATTGAAACTAAGAAAAATGTGACTGTAAATGTGGCTGTACGCGAGATATCTGGAGTAAATATTATGCACTGTGCATATTTTGTACTCTTGCTGGTCACCAAATCTCACTAGCCTAAAACCACTGAATACTCTAGTCCTGTAAGACTTGTTACAAAACTTTTTTCCTTAGTTTTTTTATTTTGAATGGGGAGTAATTTCATTGAAAGAATCATGACAAAACTGATTTTTCCTGATCAAACATACATCTTAAGGATACATGCAAATTTTATTTCCATAACACGAGTTATCAATACCTGAAATATCAGCTCCTTGCATGTTTGCACCATGAAGGTCTGCATGTGCAAAGATATCCCCTACAAGAGATGCATCAGAAAGGTTTGCATTTTCCAGATTAGCATGTGTAAAAGTAGAAGTCTGACATACGCAATATGAAAGATCTACACCTTTCATATTTGCACTTGTAAAATCAACACCACCAAATTGGGCTTGTGTGAATATTGCATCTTGCATGTTTGCATCTTGAAAGGTAGACCACGGAAATGTGGTTCCAGTAAACTTGGCACCTCTAAGATCCGCTCCATTAAAATTTGTGGACCAAATAACTGCATATCTAAGGTCAGCGCCACGAAGGTTTGCACCTGAAAGGTTTACACCTGAAAGGTTGACTCCCTTCAAGTTTACATTTTGTAGATCTGCATTTTGAAGGTTGTCACCAAGCAAATCTGCGTTTACAAATACACTTCCTGACAGATTAGCGCCATACAAATTAGCGTTATGAATACGAAGGTCATACCAATGACAATTACTCAAGTCTACACCTGGATGTACTTGCATTTTGCAAAGTTTTGTTGATGGTGTTACAAAATTATTTTCGTCAGCATATTGATTTGGATTTTGATTGTCACCAAAAACCTTTGTTACTTGTCCCATTGGGAATAGGATCAATATTGCAGTGATAAAAAATAAAATGATTTTTGGATTTGTCTGCATGATTAGGTCAGGCTAATCAAGAGCATTTAACCTGTTTGAAAGAAACAAGATATTAAAATAAATTCTAATTCTAATTTCGTGTAATACATCATAAATTCAAAAAAATAATTTTCTACAACAAGACAGACTCTAACATAGATAAAAAAACAACTAACATTGTCATTCTGATTACTATGTATCAAAAATTAGTTTACACAAGATATTGTTCGTCTTACACTAAATTTACAATCCAGCCAAGTGCAAAGCCAATAAAAATTCCAAGATAGATGGCTCGCTGGGTTAAGGCATGTACCAGAGTATGACCGTGCTTTTCTTTTGAGCCCTGTGGTATTATAGCAACAACCTGTGTTGGTTCCTCACGTGGTTCCCTGAAGAGTATTCTAAACATTGGAAGTATTACATATAGTATAGTACCTATTGCAATGCCATTAAACAGTACATCAAGGACATTTGAATTGTAAACATATCCAATGCCACCACCAAGTATTGTTGGAACACTTCCTATTAGGAACATCATACATAATATGCCAACTTTCTGTCCAATTTGCCTGCCATCGGGGCAGCAATTGGAAAGCCTTCTGTTAAATTCTGAATTGAGAAACCTGCCAGTATTACAAACGTCTTACCTACAAGTCCATACTTTACACTTGCACTCCAAGACTAATCCTTCAGTTAAGTTCTGGAATCCCATAGCAATGGCAATTATCAGAGCCAGTTTGATAGGTGATAATCCGTGCTTTGATTTGTGTTCCAAGAAATACAAGACAAGAAATCCACCAGTGCATATGTGCGACATAACCGATCAAAAAATGGATCTGTGCCATACCCTTGCAAGGAACCGTTACTTAACATCGGAGCTACATCAGAATAGATGTCTGCCATCAGAAAGACAAGAATGCCAACTGCAACAGAGTTGAAAAATATGATTTTTCTATTACCCAGTTTTTTGCGGAGAACAAGTGGTAGAGACAAAAAGGTAGAAAGACCCATGACCGCACTGAGTATCAGTGTCGTTGTAAAGTCAACCAACTTTTTTACCTCCTGATGAAGCCATAAAAGAGCCTATTATTGTAGCATATGATAAAACTATAGAATTTGCGTGCACATTTAGGTCAAGCTAATTGTAGCATTTTAACTGTATGATAGAAACAATTTGTAAAAACAAATGTTAATTCTAACAATTTGAAATATCATTATAACGTGAAATTAGTACAAGTCCTTCATGATTTACAAACTGTAACTTGGACTCTGTGTACAGAATCTAACAGGTCTGAACCCGAAGATTTGAATCCTAAGACTTGAACTGACAGTTAGTTCAAAAGATAATATCTTATTTTTTTTAATACACTTTAGTTTCATAAAATGAATTCAATACAAAGGCTAATACAAAAATTCTTTCAACTAAATTTTACATATATTTTATGAACTTGAAACATTGATTGGAAATTGCGCAGTCTCTGAAACTGGCAGGAACCAAACCCCGTCCACCTCAACTACCACCTGGTAGGCTCCTGCATTTTGGAACTTGTATGGAATAGTGACAGAACCATCAGTAGTGTGTAAAAGCAGGTGGAAAGACCTCAGTTGTTCCCTGGAGAATGCTAACTTTGTAATCAACATGTCCTCATTGAATTGGTCGACCATCGATAAAATCTACCTTGAGATTAGTTGGTTGTCCAGTAGTTGGATTTGCAGTATCAGTTGTTAATCCAATTTTGAGATTTTCCCCAGTTGTATTGTTGGATTGTGTTGCATTAATTTTCTCTACAGTATATAATGCCATCATTCCACCTTGGATGTGATCATTTACATGGCAGTGAAAAAGCCAGGTGCCCACGTTGTCAGGGTACATGTTTAGCACCTTCATGCTCATTGGAAGAAGTTCTACCATGTCTGTGACATGCCGGCTATCATTAATGCATTTCCATGCCAATGTGGTGCGTGCATCCACTCTTGTTACCCATTCCTGCCACATACCAACGCACATGAGTATTTTGTTGCATATCAAGTCCTGGTGTATTTCCAAACATGTAACCATTAATAGAATACTTGAGATTGCTTTCCCAGAATTGGGTCATTTCGTTTACCTGCTAGATGTCTCCCAGTAATGTCTTGATGTTGATTGGCAAATATGGACTGCTGGTTTCATTAAGTATTGTAAACAATATAACATTTCCCTATCAACACCCTTTCGGAGTACCGTCAGGATTTGCCTCTCCATTTCTTGTTATTATAATAGGTCCAACAAGTCCTGCACTGGTATCTGTAATCTCATTTACATGCGAATGATACATCCACAATATGGAACTTGGATTGTGTGGTCCAGGACCTGCCCTCTCTGGCACATTCCAGATATATGTAAAGTTGCCACCAGGCGGTACTGCTTCACCACCTTTTTGTGAGTCAGGTACGCCGTCATTGTATGGTGCGCCCTCTGATGCCTTGTCATACAAAACACCATGTGGATGCATACTGACAGGAATTCTACAATTATTCTTGAATACTACTTTGATGGTATCACCAACTTCTGCATGAATAACAGGCCCCAGTATGCCAAGATGTTCCCACTCGGCAGTTCTGTTTTGTAATGTTGTAAAAGAATCATCGGTATATCCCTGATAGAGACATTTTAGATATACAGTACCAATCCTGTCTACTCCATTTTGTGTATAGAGCGCTGACCAAGTAGTAGCATTAAACGGCTGACCTGTTATCAGGTTTGTACCTGATGGAGCATAATTCCAGTTTACCTCGTTTGCTGCAATGTAATAGGTCCTAGTAACACCTTGGAGTATAGTAGGAGTTGCAGTCTGGGTTACCATTGTAGCCTGGTTTGAATTTGAAGTAAAGTGATAGACAACAACTCCTGTTAGTGCAGATGAGAGTGCAATGATTATGCCAAACAAAATAACGGTTTTTGATATCATCCTTAGGCAAGCCTAATTGTAACATGTATTTAATTCCCTCAACTGAAACAATTGTTGAAAATATATTATAATTCTAAAGACATGAAACAATAAGATAAAATAAAAAATTAAGGAAAGGAGTTTTGTAGTGATTTCGATAATCTTACTACACACTTTCTATCAAATTTTACTCACAAAATCTCTTGGACTCGTACCAACTGTTAGTTCAAAAACTGTAAAGACTCCACTACAAAACTCCTTGGAATGAAGAAAGACTCTTATGATAAAATGGCTGTTTGTGAAAAGTGCCCCAAATGACAATA
The DNA here is from genome assembly GCA_963824385.1 of uncultured Nitrososphaerota archaeon. GTDB lineage: Archaea > Thermoproteota > Nitrososphaeria > Nitrososphaerales > Nitrosopumilaceae > Nitrosotalea. The sequence continues at coordinate 44,852 of CAWGPD010000001.1, read as the reverse complement.
GAGACCAACTTTGGAAACATTGTTTTTGAACTATTACCAAATTATGCTCCTGAGACCGTACGGAATTTTGTCAAACTGGCCAAGTCCAATTTTTATGATGGCATACTTTTCCACAGGATAATACCCGGATTCATGATTCAGGGCGGAGATCCAAATACAAAACAACCAGACAAAAGCAGTTGGGGAATGGGAGGACCTGGATATGCAATAAAGGCAGAATTTAATTCCAAACCTCACCAGAGAGGCGTTGTTTCCATGGCAAGGTCCGACGACCCAAACAGTGCAGGTTCACAGTTTTTCATCGTAACAGGCGACAGCACGTTTCTTGACGGCCAGTATACCGCGTTTGGCGAGGTAAAGAACGGCATGGATGTTGCTGACAAGATCGGCCACCTTCCTAGAGGCAAGAATGACTACCCTGACCAAGAGGCTAAAATCTTTCGCATTACCATTTCAGAGTAGTTACAAAACTCCTTTTCCTTTTTTTATTTTAATTCTCCAAACGAGTTTATTGACAATCCGTAAAAATGGTTTACCCCAGATTTGCTCGGGAATACATCCGCTATCGTAAAGTTTTAAGAACTTGGAAGATCAATTATCTCATTGAAACAATCACTGGAAATTGTCCATAACACTTCTGGTTATAATAAATTCAGTTATAGGATTTCATCAGTTTGAATTTCTGTAAGACATGCGGACATTCAAAAGATGATCATAAGGGAGTAGCCATGATATGCATGAAGCAAATTGGAAAAAATTCTCAGGAACTCTGTGACTGTAACTGGTTTGATGATGGTACAATTCACATTTTGCCATAAGGCCAAATACATTCCAATTAAAAGAAAAAGAACACAATGATCAAGAAAATAAATGACTCTCAAAGGTAAATATTCCAAATACACTATCTTACTACCATTACTGGGCAAACTGCATGATGCATAACTTTCAACGAGACACTACCAAGTAACAATTCCTCAAAGGCATTTCTCCCACGAGTTCCCATGATTATAAGATCATACTTGTTCTTCTTTGAAAATTCAATTATGATCTTTGCTGCATCTCCTTGTGTTATCGTGATTTCCAATGGAATGTTATTTTTAGAGGCCTCCATTTTGTATTCTTCCAACATTTTTTTAGCCTTTATCTTGGCCTCATCTAACAGATCATAAATGATGGTACTATCTCCACCAAGTTCGCATGTTACAACGTGAACCAGATTTGGCTTTCCAATCTACATTTCTGAGCAAGGTAGATTGATTTTTCAAATGCTTTTTTTGCAGATTCCGAACCATCGACTGCTACAAGTATCCTTGCAAACATAGGACCCAATCATCATACGACACCCGAACTATTAAGAAATAGTGCAAAGGGAACAGATTTTCTGTAGTTTGTTCCAAAGTTTGGACTAGGGAATTTTAGTCTGAACCAGTTTAATAGGGAAAGAGATGTATAGAAACATGACAATGCTAAAAGAATTATTTAATCAAGATACTGCACCACATGCAACTAATGTCTTAGTTGGAAAACTTGGTGACGTACTAATCAAAGCAGTTGGAAAACCATTTGACATGGCAATAAACTGGGGCAGAATTTACTCTCTATGGCCAGTCCATCTTGAGACAGCATGTTGTAGTGTGGAATTTGGAGTGCATCTAGCCCTCGTTATGACGTTGAAAGATTTGGTATCATCGAAGCATTTGGTTCTCTCAGACAATGTGATCTTATTGTTGTCATGGGAACTATAACCAGAAAGATGGCTCCTAGATTAAGAATGGTATATGATCAGATGCCTGATCCAAAATATGTCATAGCAATGGGGGCATGTGCAATTACTGGAGGATTATACTTTGACTCGTATAACGTACTACCGGGAATTGATGGGGTTCTTCCCGTTGATGTTTATGTTCCAGGTTGTCCACCTAGACCAGAAACACTAATCCAGGGATGTATGTTACTTCAAGAAAAAATAAAACGGATGAAGGCTAAATAGCCAAATGTCAGAGTATATTTTTGCAATTTCTGATTATTTGATAAAAAAGGAAAACTATGATTTAATATTAAATTCCTTGTGTATCCGAATCGCGAAGTTCTTGCTCTATTCGCATCAGGCGTTTTACCCTTTCTGTAACTGGAGGGTGCGTAGAAAAGAACCTTGCAATGGTCTGGCCTGATATTGCTGGTATTATGAAAAACGCATTCAGTCCTTCTATTTTTTTAAGTTCCTGGGTTGGTGCAACCTTGACCTCTCCGCTAATCTTCATCAGTGCACGTGATAGATACATTGGCTTGCCTGTAAGATATGCACCTCCTCTATCTGCTGCAAACTCTCTGTATCGAGATATTGCTCTGATGATTAGAAAACTTAGGAACCAAACTATTCCTGCTACTATTAGAATCAAAATTGTATTTCCGCCTTGCTGCTGTCTTCCTCCATAGCCTCCTCCCCACATTGTACTAAACATTGAAGATTGCATGAGAAACCATGCAATTGTAGAGAACAGACTTGCAAGTGTTATGATTGTAACATCTCTGTTTCTTATATGAGTAAGTTCATGTGATAAAACCCCCTCAAGCTCGTCCTTGTCTAATATTTTCAAAATTCCCAAGCTTACAACTACTACAGAACTTTTTGGGCCTTTTCCTGTTGCAAATGCATTTGGAACATCACTTTTCATCACTCCAACTTTTGGTTTTGGAATGTTTGCTTTTTGGCATAAACTTTCTATTATTTGATGTAGCACTGGAAATTCTTCCTTGGATACAATCTTGGTTCCCGTACTCCATAAAACGATTCTATCAGAAAAGAACCACTGTGCGCCAATCATCAATCCTGCAATCATGGCTATGGGGAGTATGCCTAGTCCAAAATATGCGGCAATAAAGCCCAAAAATACAAGATAGATTAGAGTAAGGGCTAGAAAACTAATTATCATTCTAAAAGTTAGTTGTAAATCTCGTTGCATGTTTAGCATGTTATGGACTTGTTTGATAATTTAAAACTTGAGAATCTATTTTTATTCATAATGACCTGTGAGTGTTGAATTTTGTTCAGATATTGCATTAGATGTTATTTTTGTTCCAATGGCAATCACAATTGCATCCTTTTTGGCATTTGACTCGCTTGCAGTCAGAGCACACGTTTTGTTTCCAGAAATGATCTCCATCCATATCGCATTTGTTTAGAACATCGTTACATAATAATGTGATATTCTACCTTTTAGAGAACTAATCTTGAATTCTATCTTCTAGAAGATATCATGCTTGTCTACTTTTCTAATGCTAGTCTTCCAACGTTTCTTGCTGCGTTGAGACAAGTTTCGGATTAATTTGCTACCTAGAGTATCGAAAACTTTTGAGAGATCCCATCCCATTTCAGTATAGTTGTAGGTTCTGTATGGACTGAATACTCTGACACTGACTTCGTAATGTGGTCTATTGCTATCTGGGTTGTGTACTGTCTTAATTGATGCCTTGGCCTGCTCTACTTCAGGGTATACTTTCGTAAGGTTTCTAATAATTTTGTCAAACTTTGTTTTGACAATTTCTGCACTACTGTAATCTTCAGGAAGGCCAACAATGTATAGTGGAACATCACTTGGTACTCTTGATTCAAGCAAGTTGATGATATCTTTGTAAGTAATTATTCCATGGACATGGTCCATTAGAGTAAGCAAACAACATGATGAGTCATTCTTTAGCATTGATTCTATCACTAAACTGAGTGGCGCATTGGTGTTAAGATTTGGAATGCGTGTACTGCCCATGTTTGCTATATTTTCTTTGTATTTCTTTTGTAAATCTAGTCCTCTTAACCCCATCCCTAATCTTTCTGTAGGTTTTATCACTTGCAACAAGTGCATAGATGTCACCACTTGAGAAACTTTACCGCCTTTGATGACTGGAAGATGATCAATTCTTTTTGTTATCATTAATTTTCTTGCAGTTGCAATAGAATCAGTACTGGTTATAGTAATCGGGTCTGCAGTTAGTATGTTACTAGCTGGTACCCATTTTAAATCCTGTTTCTGTAATAGTTCAACAATGTCTTTTCCATTGACTGCTCCGACTATCTCATTTCCTTCTACTACTGGTACTGAACGCATTCTGTAATGAGATAAAATTGCAGCTGCCTTTTCCACAGTATCATTTCTAGTCAGCGGCTGAATCTTTCGTAATAATGGTTTTATCTTTACATCCCCCATGTCTTTGATGCCTAAAAGCTCACGTGCGCTTATTGTGAGAACGTCCTTGCCGTCCATGCAGAATACCTCATAAGAATCAGAATTTATCAAAACTCCGACTATTTTAGATATGGAATCAGTCGAATCGATAGTGGTTGCCTTCTTTAATATTTTATCTACCTTGAGATCTCTTACTTCTTTTAAATGTCCATAGATTACTTGTGGTGAACTCATTTCTCTTTTTGCTCCTTATTTCCTCAATAATAATCTAGGGCTATAAAAGTAAAACAGTTGGTTTTTGTCTGCGATAATAAGAGGTGATGATAAATCATACCTATCTCCAAGTGATTTTATGATCAAGACAAAAATTGCCAAAATTCTAGTACCGCTAGATGGTTCAAAGACATCATTTACTGGACTTGATATGGCAATCTTTCTGGCAAGACAATGCGGCGCAATAATAACTGGCATTAACGTAGTCTCAGTTTATCCTCAGCATCTGGGTGATCTTGTAACTCCTTTAAAGGCAAAACTTATCAAAGATGCAGAAAAATTTATGGAACAAGCCAAAGTAAAATCGGCACAAAATGGTATTGTGTTTCGTCATAAAATTATCTACGGAGATTCGACATCTGATATTATTGATTTTATGAAACAAAACAAATTTGATCTTGTCGTTATAGGATCTAGAGGGATGGGAGGAATAAAAGAAGCGTTCTTGGGAAGTGTCTCAAATGCAATTGTACACAAGTCACATATTCCAGTCCTTGTTGTAAAGTAACTACTGATGATTTCTATAATTGGTGCAGGTCGTGTAGGATCTGCAGTTGCATTTTTAGTTGGACAATCAGGACTAGATGACTTGGTCATTATCAATAGATCAAAGAATAAAGCTCTTGGTGAAGCCATGGATGTTAGCAATGCTCTGCCTGAAAAATCACTCATCTCTGTTATGGGAACTGATGATTATTCCAAGATGAAAAATTCTGATGTTGTAATAATTACCGTAAGCGGTGGAGTCATCAAAGAAGACAGGGCTGAACTTTTGCCATTTAATGTTCCAATTGTATCAGAAATATGTAAAAATCTCACAAAGTATGCAGATGAGGCAAAGGTGATTGTTGTAACTAATCCTATAGATGTTATGGCGTATCAAATACTGCAACAAACCAAGTTTCCAAGAGGACGAGTTATTGGAATGGGTTCTAGTTTGGACTCTAGTAGATTTCGCTACCTTCTTGCAAAAGAACTGGGCGTAAAACAAGGACAAATAGATGGATTGGTTATTGGTGAACATGGTTCTACAATGGTTCCACTTTTTTCAAACGCAAAATCACAAGGTCAGAAAATTAGCCTCTCAGAAAAAAAAACTAGTGAAATAACTTATGAACTAAAAAACTATTGGAAATATCTTGTTGCCTACAAAGAGGCATCTGTATTTGGTGCTGCAAAAAACACATTTGATATAGCAAAATCGATAGTGGAAGAGAGGGATTTTCTTGCATCTGCTTCAGTATATTTGGATGGCGAGTATGGCTTTAGTGGATTCTCTATGGGTGTTCCTATAATTTTTGGGAAAAACGGGGTAAAAGAAATATTGCAACTAGATCTTGACGAAAAAGAATCTAAACTCTTGAAACTATCTACCGAAAAAATCTTCGATGATATCGGCAAGTTATCTGCATTTATGAAATAAATTCAAGATTTTTATCTTGTAATATTTTTATAATTATAAAAAATTATTGAACTGGAATATCTTTGCTTTTAGGCTTTGGCGTAGGGGTTATTTTTGGAATTTCTACTGATAGAACTCCATTGTTTAGTTTTGCCTTGGCTTTTGCAGAATCTACTTTTTCAGGTAGTGGCAAACTTCTGTGATACGAAAACGCTCTTCGCTCCTTTCTGATATAGTTTTTCTTCTTTTCTTCCGTCTCTTCTTTGTGTTCTGCAGATATTTCCACGTTGTTGTCTGAGACATTGAGTTTGACATCTTCTTTTGTGATCCCTGGTAATTCCGCATTTATGACATAATGATCTCCCTCATCTAGCACATCGCATGATACTGATGAAACATGCATTGATGGAAGGTTCATGGCTGGAAATGACGTCATGGTTCTCTCAAAGTCTCTTCGAAAGTTGTCAAATACTCTGTCCAAATCTCCCCAATTTTGTCTCCAAGAGGGTACGATTGGCTGGTTGGGAGTATCTGGTTTCTTGGGTTTGTCCATGAGGCAATTTGTACAAGTCTGCTTAACAGGTTTTCGCTAATTCTCAAATTTGGTTTTTATTATAATGTCTGTGTATACCCACAAATGAAATTTTAGAATTAACTTAAGTATAGTGTTTTTAGATATTCATTATTGGCAGAGTCAGTAAAAAAAATACTTGTACCAATTGATGGCTCAAAATATTCTAGAAAAGCCCTTGTACATGCTATAGAAATTGCCAAGAAATTCAAATCTAAATTATATTTAATTACTGCAGTAGATACAAGTGATTTTCCTCCTGGAATGCTGCTTTCCTTGCTGAAAAAAGATACACGATTGGAAAAATCAATAGGAGAATTTGTTGTGGCTGCAAAGTCTATTGCAAGAAAAGAACTTCTTGCAGATGTGGCCATATGCAAATCAAAAGGTGCACTGAATACCTCCTATGACGTAGTAGCGGGAAATCCAGTTGAATCAATTTTAAAATTTGAACGTGGTATACATCCTGATCTAATTGTGATAGGAAGTAAGGGATTACACGGTGTAGGTCAAATAAAGGCACTTGGAAGTGTGAGTAGAAAAATATCTGAACTTGCAAAATGTCCTGTTATGATTATACATTGATGATTTAATTGAAAAATTTGCTTTATGTTTAGAACTTGAAAGACATTCTTATTCTAGCATACGCAATTACTACTGCCAGTATGGATATGGCAAATATTGGCATTGATAATGGACCAAACTCTGGAACTGCTTGATTGGGACTTGTTTGATTTGCAGTACTTGTAGTACTTGCAGGTGCTGCTTGGGCAGTTGCTGTGAACATAAATGTCGTCTTGGCAGTTTTATCTGGTCCTCCATATGTCACATCAATTTCATATGTACCTGCAGTCTTCCAGATATCTCCGCCTGCAACTACCTGGACTGAATAGGTATTGCCAGAAGTGGGGCTTGTTTGAGCAACATAGACTAAATTGTTAGTACTATCTTTGATGATTACGGATATCGGTATGCTGAGTTGTTCTGCTACCGTTCCAGAAATCGTGATTGTAGACCCATCAGAATATGTTGCCTTGTCAGTTGTTACAGTTATTGGAGCTGAACTAGTCTGACCAAAGACTGGAGAAAATACCGTAATACTACATAAAGCTAGTAATGAAATTAGTGATTTAATCTGCAATGCTTAGAACATGATTTGTTGTTATTTAAGATTCTCGCTTGATTGATGATGTCTAATTAGTTTTAGAATTTATCCTGTAAGCAGCTTCATTGTAAGACTAATGCCGCAGCTCTCTCCCACAACTCCTCAACCATGATTCTTACTTTATCATGATCGAACTTGAATGCTCCAAGTTTAGAGCCAATTATACCACCCACCATCGCTGTAACTGCAAGAGGTATGAGAAGAGACTTCTAAAGCCTAATTTGATAATTCTTTAACATCAGAACTTTGTTTTACACTTTTTGACTTTTCCAAAATACTTTCAAGTTTATTTATTATGATTTTTTCAGTACTCAAATTCATTCTAATCTTAAATTTAGGCAGGATGTCCTATTAATAAACAGATTATCTCTGTTCTCAACTTTTATTCTCAGTCGTGATGGTTTTACCTAATTTCTTATATGATTGAAATGTACAATTGACTTAACATATGATTGATAATTCATTTCTGGAACACGTTGAGGCGATAGTCTCTCCAAGAGGCATTGCGGTTATCGGAGCATCAGATAAAAAAGATAGTATTGGCAATGCCGTAATAAAAAATCTTGTGGATGCCAAGTATTCTGGTATTTTGTATCCAGTAAATCCTTCAAATTCTGAAATATTTGGAATTAAATGCTATCCTAACATAAAAGACATTGAAGGGCCCATTGATCTTGCCATTGTAATCGTTCCCAGTAAGGCAGTTCCACAAGTAATTGAAGAGTGCGGCACAAATGGAGTAAAAGGGGCAGTGATAATCTCTGCAGGCTTTAAAGAAGCAGGAGAACAAGGTAAGAAATTAGAAAATCAGGTTATTGACATTGCAAAAAAATATGGAATTCGATTAATTGGTCCTAATTGTGTTGGGTTTTTGAACTCTGATCCAAAAATTTCTCTTAATGCAAGTTTTATGAAAAGAATGCCAGCATTTGGAAATATCTCACTTGTTTCTCAAAGTGGTGCAATATGCGGCGCAATGATTGAATATGCTAAGATGAAGGAAATTGGATTCTCAAAAGTGTTTAGCATGGGAAACAAAGCGGACCTAAATGAGAATGATATTCTAACATATCTTGCAAATGATTCGTCAACTCGAGTAATTCTCATGTATATTGAGGATCTACACGATGCAAAGAATTTCATAAAAACAACATCTTGCATTACAAAAAATGGTTCAAAGAGCAAGCCAATTCTTGCAATGAAGGTCGGTCAGTCACCTGTGGGAGGTAAAGCAATTGCATCTCATACAGGTGCACTTGCAGGATCACGTGAAGCATATGATGCAATTTTCAAACAGGCGGGAATAATTAAAGTGGAAACATTAGAACAGTTATTTGATTATGCGATGGCATTTAGTTGCCAACCAATTCCGTTAGATGGCGGCACTGTTATTGTATCAAATGCAGGGGGTCCTGCAGTGATAGCTGCAGACTCGTCATTACGTTATGGCTTGAGGCTTGCAAAATTATCTGAATCCACACTAGTTGAATTGAAAAAAATTCTACCTGCAAATGCAATGACGATTAATCCTATTGATATGATAGGTGATGCTGATCATCTAAGATATCAAAAAACACTTGAATGTGTTATGCAGGACAAGGATGTAAATTCCGTTATAGTTATCTCAACTCCTCTACTTATGGCCAATCTTAAGGCATTAGCGCAGATAATGGTTGAAACTAGCAAGAAATTCAAGGATAAGCCAATTCTTTCGTGCATAACTGGATTTATGGAGGATGAAGATGCTATGAAAATTCTTGATGATAACGGAATACCACAATACGCCTTTCCAGAATCTGCCACTGATGCTCTTGCAATGATGCAAAAATATCGTTCTATTATTCAAAGACCATCTGAAAAAATAGAAAGATACGACGTAGATGTAAAAAAGGTCCAGGATGTAATGGATAGGTGTAGACAGGAAGGCAAGAATTACATTTCTGGTCTTGATGCCATGGTTATATTCAAAGCATATGGAGTGCCAGTGCTTGAGCCAATTCTAGTTACTAATATTGATGAATGCATTGAGGTATCAAAAAGAATTGGGTTTCCTGTTGTTTTGAAAATATCATCTCCTGATATAATACATAAAGTCGATGTGGGCGGAGTTGAGATAAATATTCAAAATGAAAATGAAGTGAGAGAAAGATTTGGCAAAATAATGGAGAGTGTCAAGAACAAAAAACCTACTGCAAAAATTTTGGGACTAACAGTTGAGAAATTTGTAAGTGGAGGAAAAGAAGTTATCATAGGAGCAAAACATGATCCCCAATTTGGTCCGTTACTTATGTTTGGAACAGGTGGAATTTATGTAAATATTTTTAGCGACGTATCATTTAGGCTTGCCCCTATAACAAAGTCAGATGCCATTGAAATGATTGAATCTACAAAGGCAAGTAAGATACTTGCTGGAGTCAGGGGGGAAAAACCAAGTGACATTGCATCTGTGATTGATTGTTTGCAGAGAATGTCTCAACTAGTTACAGACTTTTCTAATATATTGGAAATTGACATAAATCCATTACTTGTCTTTGAAGAAGGTAAAGGCTGTATTGCAGTTGATGCAAGAATGGTAATTTCTAATGCTGCTTTGTAACTGATGACCAATAATCATCTAGTCTTGAACCTGATTTCCAGATACAAATGCAGCCTCTCCTATAATATGAGATGCAGTTTTGATGCCTTGACCGCCTCGTCCAAATAGGCTGATTGTGATCATACGATAAAAAACATGTTTGAAGAATTAATGGATATTGCTTGCATTGTATTGCAATGCATACCTGATCATTATATGAAAAAGTGCATTACACAACATCATGCAAGTCTTACTACAAGGGAAAACAGTTCAAGAACCATCCACAAAAGATGCGTATCTTGAAATCCTGGCAGACAAGTACTCGCGAGGTATATTGGAAGCCACAATGGAGATGCCAAAATCTGCAATCGACCTAAGCAACGAGTGTGGAATACCAATTAGCACTGCATACCGTAGAGTGCAATTGTTACATGGGCACAAATTACTGGGAATATCAGGCTCTATTAACCAAGACGGGAAAAAATATTTTCTCTACAAATCCAGAGTAAAGTCCATAATGACATGCTTCAAAAATGGCTCTCTTGAAGTCGAAATTGTTCCTAATTCTGATTTAGAGAATTAGGAACTGTGAAATTTTTATTATATCCTTGATAATCACGAATGAAAATCATAATTTGATTTTAAATATATTTTTAGATATGGAATATTGGTGGAAATAGGCTGAAACAATATACTGAATCTATTGTAACATTATACAAAGAACATACAATACACGATGCATTAGAATTGATGCAAAAAAATAACATTAAACGAATTGTAATTGTTGAAAAAGATATTCCAATTGGAATTGTTACGGAAAGGGATATTGGAAATTTCTTAGAATCTGACAAGACCGCTCGAAATTTGACTCAAATTGAATTAAACGAGATGATGAGTAGAAATCTTGTAACTGTATCTTCAGGCCAGTCCGATATGCTTTCTCAATGCGCAGTAAGGATGTATACTTTTCAAATCGGTTCTGTGATAATAACAAATGAAGATGGAAAACTGGTTGGATTGACTACCAAGTCTGACATAGTATATAATTTTGCAATTAAATATTCTAGGATGTACAAAGTAAAGGACTACATGTCAACAAGACTAATGACATGTAGAAAGACTGATTCACTTTGCTTTGGACTTGACATGTTAAATAAAAATAAAATTTCTAGACTTGTTGTAACTGATAGTGAGGGAAAAGTGATGGGGCTAATAACATACGACTCTTTTCTTAGAAATAGTAATTATTTCAAAAATCCCAGTAGAAACTATTTACTTCCAGATGACTCGGGTAAGGGAATGACAATTGGAGATGTCATTGGTTCCGAGTTGATAACTGTACACTCTGAAGATGATCTTGCTCAAGCAGCTAATTTGATGGTTGAATACAAAGTGAGTGGAATTCCTGTAATTGATGAATGTGATAATCTAAGCGGTGTCATCAGTGCAACTGATATTGTAATAGCATACACTGAGGCAGAGACTCATAAACGACTTGCAAAAAATGATCCACATTTTGCATGATGATATCAGTTAGGTCTAATAACAAGTAAAATCGTGGTTTGTAGGAAGAAAAGATAATGTCATTGTCAAAGAATTCAGAAAACGATGAACTTGCAAATCAAATATCCGCCATACGAGAAACAATAAAGATCATACTCAAAAATGCAAAATATGGCTCAAATGAGAATCTCCTGAGGGATTTATCAAAGATAGATTTTATGTCTTCTAGGATGCAATCAAAAATGCCTGGAGCGCCACCTGTTGTACAAAAATACCGAAAAATCCTTGTCCCATATGATGGATCTAGCTTTTCAAAAAATGCATTAAGCGAGGCACTTGAAATGGCAAAATCATTCCGTTCAAAGATATACATACTTTCTGTAATTGAGGTTGCCTCTGACATTCCATCTGGAGTTCTAAGTGAAGTGATAAATAAAAAACTAAACAAATTAAAACGTGAAATAATCCTGCCAAAAAAATTTATCATTCCAACAAAATTGCAACACCAAATCGACGAGTGTACAAAATATGGAGTTGAAGTACAAGTTGAGGTTCTTATGGGAAGACCTTCTGATTCAATATTAAAATTTGCAACTAAAACAAAGACGGATCTAATTGTAATTGGTAGTCAAGGATTGCGTGGGGTGAATAAATTTGCAGCACTTGGAAGTGTTAGCAGGAGAGTATCAGAAGAAGCCAAATGTCCTGTCATGATAATTAGATGATGCATTTAGAACCATGTAGTCTCACATATCAAATTAGTCATTTTTAAAATAAATTTCATTAAAAAATTATTTGTTTGATATGATAATGGACGGAAACGTGTTTTTACCTGCCATACCACTGTACGTCACGTCCGGGTTATTACCCCGCGTTTCCGTCCCAATTACTAATACGTGATTAAATTATTTAAAACTGATCCTAGTTGCCAATTATAATTTTAACAACAAGCTTTACATCATCTTGCTTAATTTTCTGACCAATTCCTTTTTGCTTGTTACTATAATATCTGAAAATCCAACCGGCCATGGACTGGGAACTGGTTTACTTGAAAATAAAATGACTTTCTTTTTTGCATTCTTTGCTACAAACATCTCGATTGATGCACCAAAACTTGGCTCTGGTAATACTACTAGAACGTCTGCTTTTTTTATACAGTCAAGATCATGCTTGATTATCTTTTTTACAAGCAAAGTTTTTTTTCTAAAATCACGTATGCTAGAATAATCTTTACCTCTGGAAAACTGTTTTACTGTCTCAAAGCCCTCTTTTTCTAGCAATTCCCTTATCTCCAAAATTTTAGCAGTTCCGACTCCTCCTATGGGACCGCACACCATTATCCTCATGATTGTAATTTGTTTGATAAAATTATTATAACTGAAATTATTGTTGGCGCTAATACTATCCTTCAGAAGCTGATTTTCCGCCATCAACATTGAGTATTATACCTGAAATCCATTTTGCATCATCTGATGCAAGGTATACAACTGCATTTGCAACATCTTCTGGCTCTCCTATTTTATTTATTGGCTGTCGGTTTTCTAGGACCTTTCTTGCTTCTGGATAATCAAGATATGATTTTATCATTCCGGCATTGACAATTCCAGGATTGACACAATTACAACGAATATTTCGTCTTGCGTATTCTACTGCCAATCCTTTAGTGAACATGTTGATTGCGGCTTTAGTTGTACAGTATACCGTCAGGTGAACTTTTGGTATTGCTCTTTCTGCTGAGATTGAACCAATATTGACTATTGAACCTCCGTTTTTATTTTCAAGCATCTTTACTAGGACAGATTTTGTTATCCTAAATGTTCCAAACAAGTTGGTGTTGATTAAAGAATGCCATGCTTCATCTGCCATCTCATGGAAGTGTATTGGATCACTTATTGCCCCTGCATTGTTAACTAAAATATCGATTTTCCCATAATGGTCAGTAATCTGTTTTACTGTTTGAATTACCTGTGATTCATTTGTAATATCGCATGGAATTGCAACTGTTTTTGAAGTATAGTCTTTGATTGTGGATCTTGCCTTTTCTAGTTTGACCATGTCTCTTCCTAGCAGAACTACATTGGCTCCTTCCTGGACTAACTTCTTGCAAATTTCTAATCCTATGTCACTAGATGCACCAGTAACTATGGCAACTTTGTCGTTTAGTCGCATATCTTGTATTTGGAATTATACTATATGAATAATTAAGTTCTTAGTTTTCTTAGCTATTTTTGGAATTTATCTGATTAATGAGAAGAGACACATTATACCTGAATAGTTTCGCTCTGATCTGTTTTGTTAACGAACCATGACTATGGGACATTTTGCAAGTTCAGATATTTTCCTACTCACACTTCCAAGCGTCATTATCTTGGAAACTCCTGAAAGACCCTTGCTTCCTATGATAACTAGATCAATATTGTAGTCTTTAATGAACTTCAATAGTTTTCCTGTTATGTCTCCTTCTAGAACAAATCCTTTTACAATTACTCCTGAATCGCCATACTCTTTTTGTATTTTTTGAAGATATGACTCGACTGATGTTTTGACAGTACTCTTGATCTGATCTAGAGTCTTTCTTGTATCTTTTGAACGAATCTGGCCAGGAGGACTAACTGTACTTACATCTATGACATTTACCAGATGTAACGAAGAATCAAATGCTCTTGCCATGTTAAATGCCATCTTAAGCGCCTTTTGAGAATATGTCGAACCGTCGTATGGCACTAGGATATTGCTATATGATTTACCCACGAGTAATTTTTGATATTGCTTGGAATTAAATCAGTTTATCAATTTCATTGATGATAACATGAATATTTCTTATGCATTTGTACGACTTGATTAATTATCATTTCTGATAATCTGGGAGTGACTTCAAATATTTTATAATGTGATTTGTAATGTGATGGAATATACACTGATTTTAGATTCTTTGAATTTTTACATTAATTTCTTTCAAATATGAATAAAGATACAATACAACAAATGCCACGAGATGTGGTATGCACCTGTAAAATGTGTAATCATGGCATAGCTAGGGATTGTATCAAACTCAAATGCGTTTGTTGTAAAGAAGAGGATCATATGATGGTATTAGATGGCATGGTTGGATATGGGTCGATTCACAAAAAGTGAAAATGATTCTACATTTGTAGAGATACAATTGGATTTGGTTAAATTGGAGGGAGATATTTCAATACCAAAAAATTCTATTGGTATAGTACTTTTTGCACATGGCAGTGGTAGTGGTAGGACAAGTCCTAGAAATCGTTTTGTTGCAAGAGAATTAAATCAAAAGGGGATTGCCACATTGTTATTTGACTTGTTGACTCGAGAAGAGGAAGAAGTAGACATGGAAACTGCACATTTGAGATTTGATATATCATTACTTTCACAAAGATTGGGTGAAACCACTGACTGGCTTTTGAAAAATTCCAAGATGGCAGACCTAAATGTCGGATATTTTGGGGCAAGCACAGGTGCAGCAGCCGCATTGGTGGCAGCAGCTGAGCGACCGGATATAGTCAAGGCAGTGGTATCACGAGGTGGAAGACCAGAATCTTGCTGGATCAAGCCTTGGCTCTGTAAAATGTCCTACATTACTACTAGTGGGAGGTTATGATGATGTTGTTATAGAATTAAACAAACAGGCAATGACTAAATTAAAATCAGAAAAGAAATTAATTATCATACCTGAAGCTACTCATCTTTTTGAGGAACCTGGAAAACTAGAACAAGTGGCACAACATGCAACTAACTGGTTTATACGATATCTTGGAGAATCTAGTTGATATTCAAAGACAGAGTTGACGCGGCTCAAAAACTTGCAAAGAAACTAGAATGGATAAAAAAAGAAAATCCGATAATCTTGGCAATTCCACGTGGGGGTGTAGTAACAGGAGATGTGATTGCAAAAATCTTGGGACTCTCACTTGATATCATTGTTTCACGTAAAGTGGGGGCACCGTATAATCAGGAACTTGCAATAGGGGCAGTAGCACATGATGGTAGTTTTTTTCCAAACTCTGAATTGATAAACGCGTTGGGTATTCCAAAAAATTATCTGGATGAAAAAATTGCTGAACAACTCGAAGAAATAGAGCACAGGCTAGTAAAATTTAGAGGAAGGACTGACTATGATCTCAAAAACAAGACTGTTGTTCTTGTTGATGATGGCATTGCCACTGGTGCAACAGTCTTTGTTGCATTGGAGTGGATACAAAAACAAAAGCCAAAGCGGGTTATCGTGGCAATTCCAGTAGGACCAAGAGATACAATTGAGAAGTTGTCCAAAATGGCAGAAGTTGTTGTACTGGATGCTCCTGAATCTTTTGGTGCAGTTGGAGAGTTTTACCAATCATTTGATCAAGTTGAAGATTATCAGGTGGCAGAAATCATGAGTAGTCATGGATTTAGGCCAAAGAGTGTTAAATGATTCTACAATGTCATATTTTCAAACCATATTATAACAATTAATCCAAATGTACAATAGATGTCAGAATCACGATTATTGAAAATAAAGTCATTCTTCAAGATCTTGGGTCCGGGATGGATAACGGGAGCCGCAGATGATGACCCATCTGGAATTGCAACCTATTCTCAAGCTGGTGCACAATTTGGTTTTGCCACTCTGTGGATGGCATTGTTTATGTTTCCAATGATGTATGTGATCCAGGAGATCTGTGCACGCATTGGACTTGTTACGGGAAGCGGATTGGCGGGAATTGTAAAAAAAAGATATTCAAAAAAAACAGTCTACCCAATAGTTAGTCTTCTTTTGATTGCAAATACGATAAACATTGGCGCAGATATTGGCGCAATGTCTGCATCAGTAAAACTTGTTTTTCCAAGTTTGCCGATAGTTCTTGTAACTATACTTTTTACTGCACTTATTATTTGTGCAGAAGTTTTTGTATCTTATAAGAAATATGTTACTATACTCAAGTATCTGACCCTGAGCTTGCTTGCTTATCTGATAACTGCATTTATTGTGGGAGAAAACTGGACTCAAATTCTGGTTGCAAGTATAATTCCTCATATTGAATTTACACCATCTTTTGCAATGTTGTTTGTTGCAATATTTGGCACTACTATATCGCCATATTTGTTTTTTTGGCAGGCATCTACAGAAGCTGAGAATATCACAATAAAAAATAAAATAAAAAATATCGGAGAAGGTATCCCAAAAATTGACAATAAAGAAATCAGGATGATGAGAAAAGATACTGCATTTGGGATGGCGTTTTCACAAATAGTAATGTGGTTTATCATAGTTACAACAGCTGGAACACTTCATGTCCACGGTTTTACAGATATAGTTACAGCAGAATCAGACTGCACAGGCACTTGAGCCTCTAGTGAAGACATTTCCTCATTCTGGAGAATTGGCAAAACTCATCTTTGCTTTTGGGGTAATCGGGGTGGGACTGCTTGCAATACCTGTATTGGCAGGTTCATCGGCATATGCATTATCCGAGCAATTTGGATGGAAGCAAGGCCTTAGTAAAAAATTCAGAGATGCCAAAGGATTTTACTTGATTATACACTGCATCTACTGTAGTAGGACTCTGGATAAATTTTGCAAATATTGATCCGATTAAGGCTCTGATATATACAGCAGTAATCAATGGTGTTATTGCTGTTCCACTTCTTGTTGTAATTATAAAAATTGGAAATGATAAGAAAATTCTTGAGGGTAGAACTAATGGAAAGAAAACTAATATCGTTGGCTGGATTACTGTTGCAGTCATGGGATTTGCTGCGGCAGTCATGTTTCTAACATGGCAATCGTAATTCATCAATTAACAAAAAAATCTAAAAACTGGTCATGTATCCAAGGTGCTATCTTGCACGTAATGCATTTAGTATGACACTGACATCGAGACCTTCTTGTAGTAATGCTCCAATTGCAGGAGGGAGGTGTCCAAACATTGCTATTCCCATGAAAAAAAAACTGCCGCCAAGACCTACTAAGATACTTTGTTTTGCAACAGAAATAGTTCTTTTGCCAATTTCAATTGTATCTACGACTCTTGAAACACTATCTTCCAACAATACTATATCTGCAGCTTCTGCAGAGATTGCTGTTCCTCTTGCACCCATTGCAATTCCAACAGTTGATGCTGCCAAAGCTGGAGCATCATTAATCCCGTCTCCAACCATGATGACATTCTCATATTCTTGCCTTAGTTTTTTTACTGCAACTACCTTTTCTTCAGGAACAAGTTCTGCTTCATAATCTGTAATACCTGCCTGTTCTGCAATATTTCTTGCATTATTTTTTATATCACCTGTGAGTAAAACAGTCTTCTTTATTCCAATGATTTTTAGTCTTTGAATCATGGGTTTCACATCTGGTCGTATCTCATCGCCAAATACTATTGCCCCACTAGTTTTCCATTTAATGCAACAAACGCAAACATTCGTCCATCTTGTTTTATCTGATCTGCTGCAGAATTTACACCGTCAAAAATATCTGTACCTGCCTTTTCAAATATGCTAGGGGCTCCTATCATTATATGATCATCGCCTATTCTTCCTTCTACTCCAGCACCAGATATTTCACGAAAGTTTTCTGGCACTAGTAATTTCTCAAATTTTTCCTTTCCTTTTTGAACTATCATTGCAGCAATTGGATGAGATGAAAGTTGCTCAAGGCTTGCAGCTTTTAATAAAATCTCATCACAAGATCTACCATCAAAGGAGATTATTCTCTCAACGGCTGGAGTTCCAAATGTAATAGTCCCGGTTTTATCAAATATTGCTACTTGTGTTTTTGCTACTTGTTCAATGGCAGCACCTGTCTTGACTATTATTCCAGTTTTTGCAGCCCTGTTTATCCCACTAATTATTGCAACAGGTGTTGCAAAGATAAGAGAGCATGGAGTTGCTACGACTAGAACTGACAAGATTGTTTCAAAATTATTGGTAACCATCCATCCAGCAGCACTTACTACAAGTGTAAGTGGAGTGAACCAAACTGCATACTTGTCTGCAAGTCTTTGAATTGGTGCCTTTTCTTGTTGTGCTTTTTTTACAAGTTTTACAATTTTTGCATATTGACTCTCATCACTTTTTTTAACAGCTATTATATCAAACGCATCACCAATGTTTATTGTTCCACTAAATACTTGATCTCCACAAGTTTTTGATTTTGGTAATGGTTCTCCAGTTAATGATGATTCATCAATACGTGCTTGCAAACTCAATATTTTGCCATCAACTGGGATTAAATCGCCTGGCTTGATGACCAAAACATCATCTATGTTTATTTGAGATACTTGAATTTCCTCTATTACGTGGTCTACTTTTCTATGTGCAACTCTTGGTGCTCTTGATAGTAGATTATCAAGTGATGATGAAGCTCGTCTGTACGCATAATCTTCTAATGCTTTTCCACCTGACTGCATCAAGACAATTATCACACCTGGAAATGCATCATTGAGTATTATGGAGACAATGATTGCAAGCATCGCAATAATATCCACGACAAAGTGCCTGTGTAACATTTCGCGGATAGTTTGCCAAACTACGGGGATTCCTCCGCCTACTAGAGTAACAAGCCATGCGATTTTTCCCGCTTGCTCTTCATGTGATACCTGTAATATTGCGCCAATGAATAGTCCCATGAGTGCAAGAACTGGAACTGGGTAATGCTTTGCAAACCATACAAATTGTCGTATTCTATTTTTTTCAGATTTCACTTGTAATTTTTGTTTATTCAAAAATTAAAACCACTCCATTACTATCAAATATGATAATCATATAGATGTCATTTCAATGACTGGATTTTGATGAAATTGAATCGTATCTTGATTTTTTATTATAATCTTAGTGACGTTTTGATAGTTTCTGAATTTCTTGTGTCACTAGCGGCAAAAATGCCCCCACGTCAGTTACTATGCCAAGTGCCTGCCATGTGCCTCTGTCCATAAGCTTTGTGACAGTTGGCTGACTGATATCTACTACAATTACCTTGACGTCAGCAGGTAGCATATTTCCTGTGGCAATGGAATGAAGCATTGTTGAAACCATTATGACTAGTTTTGCATCTTTTACAATCTCCTTGTATTTACGCTGAGCCACTGTCATGTCTGTAATTACATCGGGTAATGGACCATCGTCTCTTAGGGATCCTGCAAGTACAAACGGGATTTTATTTTTTACACATTCATACATTATACCTCGGGTCAATGCTTTTTTTTCTACCATTTTTGGAATTGATCCAGCTTTGAAGACTGAGTTTATTGCCTGCATGTGATTTCTATGCCCTCTGACTGCAAGTGTACCATCTTGGACATTCATTCCAAGTGATGTGCCAAGAGTTGAATATTCAATATCATGAACTGCAAGTGCATTACCTGCAAGAACTGCATTGATGAATCCTGTTCTTATCAGCATTGCAATTGAATCAGATGCACCAGTGTGTACTATTGCAGGTCCTCCCACAAGAACAATCTTTCCACCCTGCTTTTTTATTCTGTAAATATCTTCAGCAACTTTTCTTGCAATATGTTGTGTTGGTCTCTCACTTGAGCCTACCACTGCTCATGAATTGAAACAAGTTTACTCCTTCTCTTGGTCTTTCAGGTGGTGTTACACGTATTCCCTTTTCACCTACAATTATCTTGTCTCCTTTTTTTACATCTAGGATTGGAGTACAAAATGCTCTGTTTTCTTTAACGGTAATACATTTGTCCATCATCATGTTTTCTACCTTGATCCATTTTCCTTTGTGAAATATTTCGGTATGATTGTTAGTGGTACTGTAGAAATCATCTGGCATTACCATGTCTTTTTGCGCAGGTTTTAGAGAGATCTGTTGCTGAATCTTCGATGTTGCGCCCTCACGGTATATTGCTTCTAGAATTTTATCGAGATGTTCTTGAGATTTTCCCTGAATTGTAAGTTTTGCATAACTCTCATCTTTTTTGTGTTTTCCCACTCTGAACTCTTGTACTTGAAACTCGCCCTTGAGGTCCATGATAACATCAAAAATTTTGGTTAATATCATGGAATCAATGAGATGTCCTTTTACCTCTATCTCATGAGTAAATTTCTTGGCCATTTCCTAAGATTCTGTATTTGTACTAATTTAATCTTGGTGTCAATTATTTGACTACAGTCTCGAAAATAAAATCATTAAACTGGAAGAACTACATCGCCCTTGTGCTCTTCAATATTGTCTGATTTCATTCTTGCAACAATGGCATCTTTTCGTTCTGCATTAAGACTTCTAACAAGTGCTTTGGAGATTCCATTTTTATCACAAATTACTATCATGTATCCAGTAGAGTCTGATAACACATATCCTCCGGTATTGTTTAGAACAGCATAGAGATTCTCCTGCCCTACTGGTTCCCACACATCAGTCTTGTTATCTCTTAATGCTAGAGCAGGCATTGCTTGATCATTGCATAACTTGTTGAGATACTCGCGTGCCTCTTTGACTCTTTTCTCACCAATTTTTAGCGCGACAAAATATTGCATGATTCAAAAACAAGTTCTAGTTATTTATACGATAGTGTATCAAGTATGTCCAAAAGTTCTTTTGATTTTATCTCTTTTTTTGCCGAGTCTACAAACAAACTTAATTTTTCATTTGAGAATCCTTCTGAAGAATATTTTGCAGCTTGGATTGCCATCTCTAACTTGTCAATTTCGTGTACTAAAATGGACTCTTTGGTATCTGCTTGAATGAACTCTTGCCATACTTTATCATATTGTACTGCAAGATTTTCTGGTAGCTGGAGAAGATCTCTTTCATAACTTCCTCTTCAGATATTTTTTTGTTCTCCTTTGAGATCTCATCTGGCATAAAATCCCCCGTAATTGATTCTGCCAAATCATGAAGAAGCGCCATTTTGAGAATCTTTTCTGTGTTTAATTTTTGAGAGTCTGACAAAACCATTGCCATGATTGCAGTTCCGTAAGAGTGGTCTGCTACTGATTCTGGATGCTCTATGCCTACTTTGCTTATCCATCCCTTACGTGGTACTTTTTTGAGTTCTGATACTAGGTAGAAAAAGTCAAACAACACAAGTATTCTTCTCATGATTCCTGTTTTAATCTTTGAGTCTATTTGGCAGTTTTAAAATGTCATATATCCAAACAAGATTAAAATGACAAGAATCACTAACGGGTATCTGTGAAAATTTATACTAAAACTGGCGATGATGGAACTACTGGGTTGATTGGAAACAAACGTGTAAAAAAATCAAACCCTAGAATTGCATCCTATGGTATGGTGGATGAACTTAATGCGTCTATTGGAATTGTACTGTCTTCGAAATTAGGAAAAGACCTTCATGATTTGTTGACAAAAATACAAAATGACTTGTTTGTAGTTGGTGCAGATCTTGCAAATCCAAATCTGAGTAACAAATCAAACAGGGTCACATCTGAAATGGTATTGTTTCTTGAAAAAGAGATTGATAGGTTAGAGGAGAAATTGTCTCCAATCACTTTTTTCATCTTGCCTGGAGGGGATTTGGTTGCCTCACAGGTTCATCTAGCAAGGGCCATCTGTAGAAGAGCTGAGGTAAATGTAGTAAACTTGTCAGAGGTAGACAAGATAAACAACGAATGTTTGGTATACATGAATAGGCTATCAGATCTTCTTTTTGTGATAGCCAGAACAATAAATAAAAGAAAAAAAATTTCCGACGTTGCTTGGAAAAAATAGGGGAGACACACTTTAATTCCCGAATACTTTGAGAATCAAACGTGCCGCCGTAGCTCAGCCCGGGAGAGCACTCGGCTGAAGACCGAGCTGTCGCATGTTCAAGTCTTGCCGGCGGCACCTTTTCTAGTATATAGTGCCATGACCAAACGATTTCACACGATGACCTTTTTCAAGTCAAGGTCATGTATTCTAAAACAATGAAAAAACAGAGAAATCTCACTAGCTCATCATAAATTTATTTTAGACTCGTCTATTTTCTAATATGGTTTAAAGCATTCTCTGCGGTAGTATTTTGAAGGTCTTGATCCCACCCGTATCACAATATCGCCTTCATTTAATGGGGTTGTACATTTTCTGCACTTGTTATTTCCAAGACTGTTTAATCTGGCAACATCTCTTGGTTCTAGTTGAATATGTCTCATATGAAATTCATGATAATTCCATGATGCCATCTTGTTATTACATGTAAAACAACAAGTGTTACAAGTAATGCTGCAAGAACTGCTTGACCGTGAACCAATCTGCTAAAGAATTTTATATTTTTACCAGATGTGAATTTGAGTATTATGCCACTAACCATTGATACGGTAATTACAGTTGCCAATGAAAGTGAGATGTAATCAAGGCCCCGCATTAGCATAAATCCATGCGATATGCCTGCAAAGAATCCTACAGCATTTAACATTATATGAAAATTCAATACTGGCTGGTACATGGATGTCAAACTCTGTGAGATGCCAGAGCCTCCAACTAACTTCATGACTGGCATTTTCTTGATCATTTTGAATATGACAAGCGAGAGATTTGCTGCTATTCCACATCCGATGGCTAGCCAGCCAAGAGTGGCAGCAGTACTAAATCCTCTATTATCATCAGCATAGGCCAAAGTAGGAATAAATGCTAGAACAACGATTATTGATATTTTCAAGTAAGAGTCGGCAGAAAAAATTTTCATAAGTTTACTTTACTCTCATTTTGGCTGCTCTTCGTCTAATGCTGAATACTTTCCAAAGTGAATATCCAACTACGCCAAATATTGCTGATATGGTAATGTATAGTGTCAAACTAAAGATTGTCAGGATCATTGTATCTGGCTGACCGCCTCCTTCTCTTTCATATTGTGCAAGAGCTAGTGTTGGTGCACTTGTAGCAAGTATGACAAGTACAATCAGTACGTATGAATATGTTTTCATGAATAATTAACATACAAATCAGAATAAAACAGATGCTACCATTTTCATCAATAGGAATGGTAGTAGGTATTTCACTATCAAACAAGAAAAATTTTTTCGTTAGGGCTGTTGTGGAATATTAGATGTATTTTTTTCAATTTTTATTAATTGATCAGTTCTGTCGACTAAAGCATTCACTCCTGCAGTAGATTTTTGCATCTCTGTTAACAAACTATTAGTTTTATCAAGGAGCAAAGTCAAACCTGTAGTTGTCTTTTGGGACTCTACAACAAGTTCGTTAAAATGATAAACTTCAATGAGTGCAATGACTACTAACAAAATTGCAATCATGGTACCACCAATGGTGAAACTATGTGCCAGTTTTTCCAGATGCATGTGGAACTATGCACACTCCATGATAAACTGTTGTCTTGATTTTTTCATTATTTGTAGTTGGAATTGTGTATTTAATTATCTGACTATCATTTTCATCAACGAGAACGGTAGTAGGTATTTTATCTAATCTATTGTATTGTAATGCCATGATGGCAACTCAAAATAGATCTGTGAAAAACTCACAGGATCAAGAATCTGAAATCAAAGAAATATTAGAAAAGATGAGACAAAGAGATTCGTTACTTTTCATCAAAATCATAGATGCGATACATGATCAAGATGAATACACCAGTAGAGTTCTAGCAAATGAGGTGGCGGAGATAAGAAAGGCAATGGTCATATTGGAAAATGCTAGTGCGGACATTCTACACCAACCAAAATGCCCTGACTTGCTACTCTGCCCAATTTGTTGTTCACCTGAGATCTCAATTTCTCAAGGCAATTCATTACCAAAATGCCACTGCCTTGACTGCGGTAAAAATTGGATTGCTGGAATAGACAATATTAGACCAAAATGGATTGAAAATGTATGGAGCCTGGCATAGATATGGCTCAACATGTGATATCAAAAAATGTACTTTTACTGGATGAATTCATGCCGCCAGAGGGTACGGAATTTGTTTGCATGATAAACAAACAAGGAAGAATAGAACAATCCATATTCAAAAATGGGATTAACATGACTGAAGACAAAAAGGAGATGTTTACGATGGGTCTTCAGCTACAAAACTCTATGCAAAGTGATTTTGATTACGAGTTTGGTATTGTACATTATACCATAACAGAGAGAGAAAATGCAAGATTTGTCTCAATTCCAACCCATATGGGCATTTTATTGGCAAAATTGAACAAATCAGTAGACCCGTTTGTCTTTGTAGATAAAATCACTAAAATGATGAAATCCCTTTAGGTTGCCCTTTCAAGTCCTTTATCGTAGTTTAGTATCTTATTTTTACTGCCTGTATCATTTCAATGAATTTCTGCATTTCCTGGAAAAACTGGATTCCTTTTTCAGTAATAATAAAAGACTGAGTTTTTTTATTGATGACACATTCCATTAATCCAAAACCAACCAACTTTTGACATTTATCAATCGCTGCATAATGTGATAAATTTGCCTTTCTTGCTATGGATGATATTATTTCACCTTGTCTACCACAGTCTTTTGTAACATGTAAAATATCTGAGATTATGCCCATCTCGGAACGGTATTGTTGTTTTGACATGACATCTTTTTCTTTTTCAGGTTATAATGTCTAGTTATCATTTTCATAAACGAGAATGGTATTTCAATTAAATACAAAATTTAGAAAAATGAAGAGGAATTTTAAAAAAAATAGAAAAGGATGCGTGCTAGACTAAGGTCCAGATTCTCCAGCTTCTCCAGATGGCTCAGAATCCTGATCTGACTGGTCCTGTTGAGGTAACTGTGGTTTTATTAGTCTCTTGAATATTCAGAGCCTTTTCCGTATTTTCTTCACCAGGAAGTTCAGTCAGCTTTGTCTCCAAGTGTATTTTTGACACCTACCACTGCAACAGCAATTGCAATGATAGCAATAGTAATGCCAACTAGAATTTTTTTATTCATGTTAGTTGTTTCTTTTGCAAGTTATAATAGCTGGTTACCATTCCTGTTGACGAGAATGGTAGTTAGATAATTAAATGACAAATACTAAATACAAATGAGGAAGTGGCAGAATGAGAAAATGTCTTTATTTTATATCACTGCAACAATAGACTTTGCTATTCATCTTTCATCTGCCACACTTCCCCAAAACAAATAAACTGAATTAGTGAAAGTAATCCTGCAATAAAATCAACTCACTTTTCTGAGAATTTTTCCCACAGTCTTTGTATCTTTTCATCCATGGTGAATTTTTCAATTTTACATGACATCTCGCCATCTCGGAACTTTACTTCTATTCCTGAGACTAGACTCTTGTAGTAACTTTCGTCAAGACCTTCAAGTGTACGAATGACCTTGGTCTTTTTTATAAGTACAAGAGTTTCTAGATTTTTTATCTTCCTATAAGTTGTCGAAGAAGGAATGCCAAGTTTTGTAGATATTTCTTGTGTATTCATCTCATTTTTTGCAAGTATTGAGAGAATCTTTCTACTATATTCATCCCCTAGTACCGTTAGGATCTCATCATCATTTGTCATGTCCTAGCTTTCTTGACTGCTATGATTAGTACGATGAATCCAGATATCTCAAATCCTTCTTCAATTATTTTTCCCAAATTCTCTCCTGCAAATGCAAATATGTATTCAATTACAGTTTCTCCAAGGACCAATAGTGTGAATCCTATTACTAGAAGGGCCATTGGGAAATATTTTGTTCTCTTGAACGCTTTAATGGCATAGAATATGAGAATCAATCCAACTATTACATGTGCGGCAACAAGTACATAATTGGTAAGTGATGATTCGACCATTGTCTACACCGTCTTACCATGTTTATCTCTAATAGATGTTTTTTCATGGAAGAAATTCTTTTGACTTGAAAGGCTCATGCTCATTATTTCAAATGATTGGTTGAATGCTAATGTTGTAGAAATAATAACAACTGCAATTCCTATGATAATTTCTTTGTTCACAGTAATCAATTCTGTATATTGCATAATATGCTACCTTCCATTCTCATTGATGAGAATCGTAAATATCATTAAAACATGTAGCCGACGAAAATGTTTTGTTGGCATCAAATACTATGACTATAGTAATACTAGGCATGTCTGTAACTGCAATTGCTATTGCCTTGTTTGCTATTGCAATGCCAATCTTAACTACATCGCATGCAAATAATCAGAGCACTCTGCAGTCAAACAACAATCAAATACTCTATGCTGCTGGACAAAAAAAAGAATTTTACATGTTCAATAGTGCAATACCTGATTTTAATGAGACCCAAATGGGTATGCCACATGATACTTTCAGCATCCTGTCATGGCTGTCTTCCAGGGTGATAAAGTGGTAATTCATTTTTTTAACACTGAAGAACCTGGCGGAGATAATCATTCGTTTACAATCTACAAACCATACAACATTGATGTTATTTTACACCCAGGTGAGAATAAGACAATAATATTTTATGCAAATACCACTGGCATATTTAATTACATTTGTACATTTCATCAACCCACTATGACAGGCCAGCTCATTGTACAACCTCCTCCTCAGTAGATAGACGTTCAAGCGGTTGTATAGCGACTGTGAGTAAAAAATTACTCTAATAATCTCTTGATTGCTATTGAAGCAAGTGCTACAAAAGTTACAGTGGCAACAAGTAATGCCAATATGTCAATTGGCAAATTTTCGTAATTCCCAGATAGCAACATGGACCTCATTGCATCTACTACATAGCTTAATGGATTTGCTTTAGATACATACTGGAGCCAGACTGGCATTACTGAAATTGGATATATTGCATTGCTTGCAAAGAAGAGCGGCATGGTAAGTGCTTGACCAATTCCCATCATCTTGTCTCGAGTTTTCATAAATGACGCAAGTAGCATAGATAGACTTGAAAAGCACATGGCAAACAAAATCACCACTGCAAAAACCCCTAGTATGTCAAGTATGTCAAGTCGTATCTTTACTCCAAGTGCAAGTGCCAAAGCAAATATCATTACTGCCTGAAACATGCCTTTCAGACTTGCAGAAAGTGATTTGCCTAAAACAATTGATGCTCGTGGGGATGGAGTTGACAGTAATTTAGTAATTATTCCAACGTCTCTTTCCCAAACAACTGTAATGCCATAGAAAATTGCTATAAACAAAACAGACTGGGCCAGGATTCCGGGAGTGATAAATTGAATATATGAGAAGCTACCAGTTGGCATTGCTTTGATGCTGTTAAATGTAACTCCAAAAACAACTAACCACAGTGCAGGTTGCACTATTCTTATCCAAAGCTCTGTTGTATCATGTCGTATCTTTCTTGCCTCCATCTCTGCAACTGTAACAGCACTTGAAAGAAATCTTGCGATGTTCATCTTGTATGCCTCACAAAATCACGACGAGCACTGGTTGCACGGGGAGAGATTTCCTCATGCAGTCTCCTTTTGGCATATTTCACAAATACATCATCCAAGTTTGGTTTGTTGATTGAAATGGAATCTATTGTAATTTTTTGATCTCGAAAGAAATTGCTAACAAGTGGAATTGCAGCCTCTCCATTCTCCGCCAGAATTTGAATTGACTTTTCATCACTATGCATTATTGTTCCTATCTCTTTTGGAAATGTAATATTTGGAGGGACCAAAGTAAGATTTACTGTGACAATGTCTCCACCAACTGATTTCTTCAACTCTGTGGGACTTCCTAAAGCTACTATTTTGCCATCTGACATGATTGCAATTCTATCACAGAGTTCGTCTGCCTCACTCATATCATGGGTTGTGATTAAAACTGTCGTGCCAAACTTTTCTTTGAGTTGCTTTATGCTTTCCCATACGTGCATCTTAGATGTTGGATCAAGTCCTATGCTTGGTTCATCTAAAAGTAAAATTTTTGGTCTATTGACAAGGGCTTGAGCTATTTCCAGCCTACGCATCATACCACCGCTGTAATGCTTGACCAGATCCTTGGCTCTATCAGTTAGACTCATGTATTCTAATGCATCTTTTATCCTGCTATTACGTTCCTTCTTGTCCACATAGGATAGTTTAGAAAATATTAACAGATTCTCATACCCTGTAAGATCCGTGTCAACTGAGATACTTTGTGGCACATATCCCAACATGTTTCTAACAGTTTCTGGAGACTTGGAACCATCTATTCCAAAAACCTTCAAGCTGCCCGATGTGATGCTGGCAAGAGTTACAATCATTTTGATCATGGTAGTTTTACCGGCACCGTTTGGACCTAACAGGCCAAATATCTCACCCTGTTTAACTAAGAGCGTCACATCATCTACTGCTCGGATGTCTCCCTGATAGATTTTTGTCAGATTCCTTGTCTCTATTGCCTTTGTATCTTTAACTTCAAAGTTATTAGAATCCATATCTTGAGACTTTTTTTTAAGAATATGTATCTATAGAACAGAATCTGATGAAAAATACAAATTGTTTTAATGGATTCAAATAAGATCGCTCATTATTTTTTTGTTTATGAACTCTCGAAACTCTTGACTAAATCTTCCATCTTGGTTAATCTTTTCCCAATAATCTTTGACTGTGCCATCACGGAAACTATTTTTTATCATTCGTGTCCATCCATCCCAAATTACGTCTGTTAATAATTTTCTTTTGTACATCTGAAATGCTTGATTATATATTGATAATATGTATATGGCAAACACTTGTTCTGGAGGATCAATTTTGTTTAGTACCTTGGCCAGTTCTGGATGTTCAATTATTATCTCCCCTATGTGGTGCAACTTTTCTGTAATATTGCTAATTATCTGTGTTTGAAATTCTCTTCCCATATGACGCATTTCACGCGTTGAAAAATAATACATCATGACTAGTGAGACTATGATAGCCTATAGTTTGTGCAAGGCTTAGCATGTTTGAAGTGGTGAAATCTGCCAACTAGTATGATTTCTATTTACCGGGCTATAAATTAGGTTCAGATTTTCAAATTTGATTTTCTAATCGCAATCATATGCAATACCGCATCTAGCCATTTTCTAGTTTTGTATCTTTTTTTTACACTATTTCTTGTACTCGTTAAACCACGAGAACATCTTTGAAAAATTGTTAATGTTTCTATTCATAGTCTGTTGATAAAATTCCAATACTGTAAGCCTTTGACCTACATAGGACTGGATCATGTTTTCGTTTATGTCTATTTGAAGTAGAATCATTTTTTTGACAGATTCCAAATAGACATCAAACATTTCAAGTCGCATATCATTTACTCCCATCTTACCAAAGAGCTCTTTTTTTGAGTAGAATATGAGGCGGTGCAGAAATCACTTGTCATGTGTAGGTATTTTTTGTACAGGTCGGAATAAAGTTTAACATATGTTGGAATTTTAGAATCAATCTTTTCAATTATCTCTAAAGTGTTGTCTTTTATGATGCTAGGTGTAGTTGTTTTTTGTTCTGACAAATCCTGTTCCTTTTTGTTATTCTTGATTGCATCCACCACTTGTTTTTTTGTTACATTTTCAATTGTTGCAATGCTTTCCAGTGTTTCCTTTGACATCTATATCATTACGGCATCCTAGCCATTAAAGATACCTCATCATTGCCAATTAACTTTGGCACAAAAATTGAATTATTTCTAGTGTGATACAAACATCTACATCTGATATGCGTCAACAACATCTCTTGCAGTAACAATTCCCACAACAGAATTGTTCTCTGTCAAACCTAATCTTTTGATCTTCTTTGATGTCATTATCTTTGCAGCCTCATTTGCCAAAATATATTTTTTTGCGGTAACAAGTGGAAATGAAGAATAGTCCCCTACATTACTATCCAGTTTTTCTCCCTTTGCAAGAACTCTGACCAGATCTCTTTGTGTAAATATGCCATGCAATGAATCACGTGTTACTAGTATGCTGCCGATGTTTTTTTCATCGAGGAGTTTTACTGCATCTAAAATCGTGGTTTCAAATGGACAATGATAAACTGTCTTACTAATCACTTTCTCAAGGCTAGGAGGTTCTGTCTGTTTCGCTAAATGCTCTTAGCATGTCAGATGCTGTTATAGTTCCAATTAGTTTGTCTGTATCTGCAAATACCAAAATTCTTGCCTTTTTCGATATCATCAATTTTGCAGCCTCAATTATAGTAGTGTCTGGAGTGACTGAAAAAAATGGCTGGATTAGTTCTTGTTTGATGCTTTGGTTCATCAGCTTTACCAGATGCCACATGCTTGATGATTCCTCTTTCTGTAAAAACCCCAATAGGTAATGCATTTGTCTCATCCATGACAATTAATGTTGAAAATTTACTCTCATTCATAAAATCAACAACCGTTTCAAATGGAATTTCTGGCTTGACAGATATGGGATACTCTGACATGTAATTGCCAACTACAAGTTCGTCTATCTTCGATCCCATGAATGTTGTCTATAATTCACGGTATTTTACTTGATCGATTAAATATCACATGTGATAATCAATCAATTCAATTTTTTATTTGACTGGGCATATCTTATTTTGGTTTTCTAAAGCCCCATTTGTCAAGTGATTGCTTTAATTCAAGATGAGTTTTTGCATATGTCTGTAATGGAATTTCTTGCATGGCTGCCTCTATTGCTTGCATTGCAGCCTTTGCACCAGATCTAGTTCCTTGGGGATGACCATGAATTCCTCCGCTTACTAGTAGGCCAATATCGTCTCCAAGAATATTCATAACAGATGGCAGTAAACCTGGATGTAGTCCACCTGACGAGATGGGCAATACTGGTTTAAAATCTGCCCAGTCCTGAGAAAGTATCTTGGTGCTTCCTCTGAGATTTTTTTCAAATATTGTCTTGGTTGTAATCTCATCTTTAATGTCAAGAACTTCATCTTTACTTCCAACCAATTTGCCTACTATTGTTCCAATGTGTATCTGATCAACTCCAATCATCCTCATTATCTTTGCAAGAACTAGCATTGTGATTCCATGTCTTGGATTTCTGTCAAAAGCGGCATGCATGGCACGATGCGCATGAATTGCTAGTCCATAATCCTGACACACCTCACGTAATGTCTGCACTGCAGATACCCCCACAGTTACCACGTCTATCATTGCATACTCCCATCCAAGTTCGTGTAACATCTTGGCTCGTTTTTCCATAAGTTTTGTCTCGCCAGTTATGTTGATTAGTGCAGATTTTCTCTGACCTGTCTCTTTTTCTGCCTTGTCTCGCATTTTTGCGCATAGTCTAATTCTGTCTTCAAATCTGTTAAATGAAGTTGAGGTAAGATTCTCGTCATCTTTGACCAAGTCAAATCCCCCCATCCATGTCTCATAAGATATCTTGGCATGCTCACTTGCACTCCAGCCAATCTTTGGTTTTGCTACAGCGCCTGTTATTGGTCTGTTTTTTATTTTCAAGAGTTTTCTAATGCCATCAATTCCAAACTGTGGACCTCTAAAATACTTGAGATATGTTTTGGGAAGAGAGACATCAACAAGTCTTAGATTTTTCAAAGCCTTCATGCCAAAGATGTTTCCTGCAATTCCGCTCAACAGTTGCGATGCATTGCCTTCCTCCCACAAGTCAATTGGATATGAAACTTTAACAAAATTTCCTTTTATTTCAAAAGATTTTGCCATCATTTTATCCAGTCTGGATGGAACTCTGGTTAATGTAGTCCAAGTTCCTGCAGAACTCTCTGATGCGATTCTGCCAGCAGCTTCCTTGACAGAAATGCCTCTGGCAGGTTCAAATCTGAATAGGCAAACAATATCAGTCTTTGACGGTCTAAATCTTAAATCTACAAAATCTGAATACCAATCAATTTTTTTCATATAATAATTCCTTTTTTATCTTCCCTGGTAATATTATTCCGCGTTCAGTGATAACCGATGTTACTAATTCCCATGGAGTGACATCAAAGGCAGGGTTTCGTATACTGATTCCTTTAATTTTTCCTTTGTCGAGTGCTTTTCTAAAAATTTCTCGGCTAGATTTTTCTTCGATTTTGAAATTCTCTCTTGTATCAAGCTTGAGAGAGTTTGCAACTACGTAAAATGGCTTGTGAGCACTTGATGCAGCAGTTGCTAAAAGTCTAGTTCCTATCTTGTTTACAACTCCTTCTAGTCTGAGTGCATCTGCACCAACTATGACCATATCGACACCATTGATGAAATGCCCAATTGCATTATCATTTATCAGGGTAACTGGTATGCCGCTTGAAGACATCTCTTTTGCTGTGCGAACTCCTTGATGTTTAGGTTCAGTCAGGCATGCAATTACAGAGATTTTCTTGTGTTTTTTCCAAAAATGTTTGATAAATGACATGGCTTCTCCGGAATGACAATATGTCATTATCACACTTTGAGAATGAATAATCCTGTCTGAATATTTTGATTCTTTCTCTCTTGCAGTATTGAGATTTTTTATCATCTTGTCTATTGTGGATATTTTTCTCTCTTTCTTTAGAATTTCAAGACAATTGTGTAAAACTACAGCAGTTGGGCGTACTTTTTCTAATTTCTTTGCAACAGTTTCAAAATCATTTCCAACACCATGCTGTTTGACATATTGTTTTAAAAAACCAAGACTGTAAATTGCAATCTCATTTGCTCCTTGGATATTAATTTTTTGTATATCTTTGATGGTTTTTTGAAGAGAGTTCATATTTTTTATCTATCTATTACAAAAGCCCTTTTGACAAGTGGTGATTCTTTTACCTTGTGTATTAACATCTCTTTTCTTTCTCCAACGCCTATTGGTTCTAACTCTGATAGCACTCTTCAACACTAGATAACTTTCGCGATTTTTCTGCATAAATAGTAAACAACACGTCTCCGATTTTTACCTTGTCACCTTCTTTTTTGTTAAGTATGATTCCCGCCCCCTTGTCTTTTGGAGAACCTGCGGCTCTCTGCTATTTCTACAAGTGATATGTTGTCCATCCATAGAACTTGACCTGATTTTTTAGATTTTACAGTTTTTACCTCTTGACCAATTTGAAAATCATCAAGATTCATTCTAGGATTTCCACCCTGCAAATCGATTATCTCTCTCATTTTCTTTTCTGCCTTGCCAGTACGCAGAATTTCCTTTGCTAGATGATACCCATTACTTTTTCCTGTCATCTCAAATAATGAACCTGCAAGGTGACATGCCTTGTCTATTAAATCAGGAACGTTGGACTTGTTCATCAATACGGAAAGTGCCTCTCTTGCCTCGAAGCTGCGCCCAATGTGTATCCAACTGGCATCTCTCCATGCGTTAAAATACATTGGGTATGTATGCCAAGTTTTCTTCCAAGTTCTATGAGTTCCTTTGCCAAGAAATCTGCGTCATCTATTGTCTTGACCTTTGCTCCTCTTCCTGTAGGTATGTCTATTATGAGATGAGTTGCACCCACTGATTTCTTTTTACTCATAATCGAAGGCAAGAGAAGTGGGTCAATGTATAAAGAATATTCTGTTCTGACAAAAATGTCATCGGCAGGAGCAAGTTCTAGTGAGCCTCCCCACACAATACACCCGTTACATTTTTTTACAATGGATTGCATTTCTTCAATTCCAAAGTTTACTGGCATTATTGCCTCTGCTCTATCTGCAGTACCAGCAGCGGACGTAATTGCCCTTGACGATGCTTTTGGAATTGTTATTCCTGCAGCTGCCACAATTGGCACGACCAATAGAGTTGTCTTGTCTCCAGGTACTCCGCCAATGCTATGCTTGTCTGCAATTATTTTTTTGTGTAAATTCAATTGTTTTCCTGTTGCCACCATGGCAGATGATAGACTTACTGCTTCATCAAGATCAAGCCCTTGCATGTGAAGTGCAGTGACAAATGCTGCAATCTCTCCGTCATTGAGATTTCCTTCAACCACGTCTTTTACTATTTCTAAAATTTCATGGTAGAGCAAACTTTTTCCTGTTAATTTATGATGTATGAATTGGAGTGATTTTGGAAATGTTGCAACTTCAACTTCTACTACGGAGTTTTGTCTAAGTATTAAGTTTTTTTCTTACCTCGTCATTTACACCGATGTAACCTTTCTTGACATGAGTTGTAGAAATATTAACAATGGCAGTTGTCTCTTTTCTTTTTGAATTTATTATGATTCTTCCTAATGCAGTAACACCGACCTCGTCGGCATCATGTTTATTTAGGAAAACTATTGGTTTTCCTCCTGATTCTATCCCTACGATGTCAACTTTTAATTGCATTTCAAGATTTTTCTATTTTCTGTAGGATATATCATTTGAGTACAATTTTCATCTTTGATTGTAAACCTTAGATATCCAAGTATTCTGGAATACTCAGATAACTTTTTACAACTAGAGTTTGACTTTCTCATCGTGAGCCAAAAAACCGTCTGGATTATAAAAGCAAACGGTGCACGAGTACCATTTAACAAATTCAAACTGCGAGAGACATGCCTCAGGGCTGGTGCAAGCAGAAAGGCTGCAAAGAGAATAGCTGATAGGATATCTCAGAAGGTATACGATGACATGAATACATCTGAAATTTACAAAATGGTTCTAAATTCTCTAAAAATTGAAGATGAGGGCACTATCATTCGACACAAGTATCGTTTGAAAGAATCCATCATGAGAATGGGGCCTGCGGGGTATAGCTTTGAGACGTATGTGGGCGAAATTCTTGGTGCCTACGGTCATGATGTTTTGTCAATTAGGGCCATAGTGCAAGGTAAATGTGTACATCATGAAATTGATCTCATTACAGAACTTGTTTCTAGCGGAGAAAAATATCTAATTGAATGTAAATATCATAATCAATCTGGATTGTATACTGGACTCAAAGAATCATTGTATACTCATGCAAGATTTTTAGATCTTGAAGATAAATACCAACATGAGATGTTGATATGTAATACGAAATTATCTGATGATGCGCGAACATATGCCCAGTGCATAGGTCAGAAAATAATTTCTTGGCGATATCCTCCAGAGAAAAGTCTTGAAATGATGATTGAAGAAAAGGGTCTATATCCCATTACAATTCTTGGATTAAACAAATTTGAACTTGCGTCTTTTGCAAGAAATGATATGATGTTAATTAGAGACTTGGTAAAAGCAAATTTGGGTCTGTTGTCTAATAAAACTGGAATATCCTTCCAAAGACTAGAAAGACTACAGAGTCTTTCAAGACAGATTTTACAATAAAGTAAATGATGTACTACTAATCTCTTGAATGAAAATCATTAACCTTGAATTGGAAATTATAGAATCTAGGATCTTTGGGCAAGCCACTTTCCAACTTCGGGCCATAATTTCTCATGTGCGGCAGTGCTTACACATAAACCAACGTGCCCTGTTGGAAATTCAATTAGTTTTTTGTCAGTACTACCTATTGCATCAATTACTGACGTGCTTGCTGATGGGGGCACCAGATTATCACTGGTCCCAACTATGTCAAGAATCGGTATTGTAATATTTTTTAAATTTATAATATCTGGACCTACTTTCATCTCATTTTTTATCAAAAGGTTTTTTCTATATACTTGATTGATTATCTCGCGATATACTCCTCCTATTATTGGCGTACTGTCGTATAGCCACGTCTCAATTGCAAAAAACTGTGTAATCTCATCACGGCTTCGGGGTTCACTGAAATATCTTGGATACTTTAGTATTGTTTGCACTGGATCACGTAAGAGAAATGCAAGGTTGATGAGCCATCCTGGTATATTGCCAAATGTGTCAACAAGATTGCCTGCATTGAGATGAGCAGTCCAATTTTCTATTATCGTCTTTTCCTTGTTAATATCAACTGGGGTGGCATGCAAAATTAAATTCTTGACATTCTCTTGATGTGTAGATGAATAGATTAGCGCAAAAATTCCTCCCCAACAGTATCCCAATAGTGACACCTTGTCAGAACCTGTTACTTCCTTGACTTTTTCTACTGCATTTTCTACATATTCTTCTGCATATGTTTCAAGTGTCAAGTCCTTGTCAAATGACTTGGGGGTTCCCCAATCCGTTGCATAAATATCAAAGCCTTGTCTTTGGAGATTTTTTATTATGCTTACATTAGGCAACAAATCCAAGATGTAGTATCTGTTGATAAGCGAGCCTACTACAAGCAGAGGGGTTTTGTGTACTACTGGAAGGTCTGATTTGTAATGGAGCAGATTGAATCTACCTTTCATCTCTATGACCTCAGATGGTGTTCGGTTGACGTTGTCTCTTAACGGTTCAAGCATTCTGTTTGCATAAGAGAAGAGGTCATAGGAATTGGCAGTAAATTGACTAAATCCAAAAAGATCACATATTTTTGTCCAAGCTTCGACATAGTCTGTCATACTTGATGCCAGTGCATCATCGTTTAGATCATCTCGTAGCGTAACATCAAAGGAAGATCTGATAGTTTTTCTTATGTTCTGCGCCGTTCCGTTCCTTGTACTAAAAAAAGTCTCAAATGCCTTTGAGTCTGCGTCTACAAGTGCGGAATTGTATTTTACCGCAAATTCAAACCCCTTTAACATGTAATCATAATATGGATTGGACTCGAACATCTTGTTAAATGGAATGATAGGAAACGAAAGTGACAATGTCATTAGAACCACCTTCTAGAGTCTTAAACCATGTGATTAATCTCAAACACGAACACCTACCTATTGCGCAAATTCAAACCCCTGTATTCTAACAATTTGTAGATTGGACCTTTCGCAAAGTCTGCTACCAAAAACCATGCCAGTGCATATCCCCAGACAAATAATGCATCATGCCACCCTATTGCTGGTACTAAAATTCCTTGGGCAGTAATTATTGTTGCAATAGCCTGTGTTGTAATTATTGCCAAAAATAACTTCAACGCAGGTTTTACCGTCCAGAAATGACCACGCGTTCTTGCAACAAAAAATAACATGTGTCCTGCAACGGATAATTTCAAATAAATTAATGATTGTAATGGCCCTGTTTTCAATTCGAAAACATTCATTCCTATATAGAGTAGAACAAATGTTGAGACTACGCCTATCAAACCAAGACCTGTGGCAATTCCCAGAACTTTTTTCATATTCCATCTCTCAGGACTAGATGAGATCTTTACATTGTCATAAGCGATAGTCATAATTGGTACATCATTCAAGATTGCAAGCAAGACAATCATTAGAGGGGTGATTGGATAAAAACTGAAAGCAATTATGGAAAACACTAGAAAGAAAAGGATCCTGATAGTTTCACTGATTCTGTATATGGCATAATTATTCATTCGCTGAAATATTTTGCGGCTTTCTTGGATTGCATCTATAATAACTGAAATTCCTGGTTGAGTAAGAACAATATGCGCTGCAGATTTTGCAACATCAGTTGCACCAAAAACTGCAATTCCGACATCTGCCTTCTTTAAGGCTGGGGCATCATTTACTCCGTCTCCAGTCATGCCAACAATGT
This sequence comes from uncultured Nitrososphaerota archaeon, assembly GCA_963824385.1. GTDB lineage: Archaea > Thermoproteota > Nitrososphaeria > Nitrososphaerales > Nitrosopumilaceae > Nitrosotalea. The sequence continues at coordinate 6,935 of CAWGPD010000001.1, read as the reverse complement.
GACCTTTTGCCTGTAATGCTCCTACTATCTTGTACTTGTGCTCAGGAAAGACCTGTGCAAAACCATCTGCCTGCTCAACAACACTTTGTATCTCCTGGTCTGTCTTGTCAATTATTTGAGATGCATCTTGTATGTTTGTGCCAAGGTCTAATTCTCTTGCTATCTCTTTTGCAATATCAAGATGGTCTCCTGTTATCATCTTGATGTCAATGCCCATGGTCTTGGCAGTCTTGATGGTCTCCTTGGAGTCTTCTCTTGGTGGATTGTGTAATGATATAATTCCTACAAACTCCCATGTTCCTTGCAAGTTTGTCCTTGCTACTCCAAGAGAGCGATATCCTTTAGATGCAAGTCTTCTTACACTTTCATCTACCTTTGCAGAGATATCATCCTTGTTTAACACAAGTGAAAGTATTGATTGGGGTGCGCCCTTTGACACCATGAATTCTTTTCCGGAAGGATCTTCTATCTTGGATTCAACTCTTTTTATTACTGGATCAAATGGTTTGAAAGAAAGCTGTTTGTAAGGTTTGGATTTTTCCAAGACATCTGAGGCCTTGGCTCTTGCAATGATTGCATTGTCAATATGATCTGTATCTTCACCTCTTGATGCAAGAGTAGCAAACATCAAAAGATCAGAGTCTGTAAATTTGTCAAATGTGACAAGCTCTGCAACACTTAGATCATTTTTTGTAAGCGTTCCAGTTTTATCTGCACATAAAATATCGACTCCTGCCATCTCTTCTATGGCAGTCAGCTTGCTGACAAGAGCTTGTTTTTTTGCAAGAACTGTTGCACCCACCGCCATAGTTACTGACAATACAGTCTGGTAGCGCAGCTGGTATTGAGGCAATCATTAACACCAATGCAAATTGTAGAGTTTCAAGAAGGCTCTCGTGTCTAAACATTGCCACTAGAAAAACAAGTGCGATTAGTCCTACTGCAAGTGCGATAAGATAATTTCCTATTTTCATTAATGCTTTTTGGAAATGACTTTTTGTCCTTGCCTCTCCGACAAGTTTTGCAGTCTTTCCAAAGAATGTCCTCATCCCTGTGGACACAACAAGTGCGTTCATCTCGCCTTTTTGTACGATGGAGCTAGAATAGGCAACATCTTCTACATGTTTTTCCACTGGCAGTGACTCTCCCGTAAGGGCAGACTCGTCTACATCAAGATATTCTCCAGCAAAGAGTTTGGCATCTGCTGGAATGATATCCCCTAGTCGAACACGTATGACATCGCCTGGTACAATCTCTTGAGATGAAGGCTCAACCCATTTGCCATCACGTAGTGCTCTTGATCTAATGGATAATTTTTGTTTTAGTAAATTTATTGCATTGTCGGCCTTGTGTTCCTGAAAGAATGCCACTGTTCCATTTATACAAAGCAGAAATATTATTATCCAAAAATCCTCCCAGTGGGAAATAATTGCAGAGATTATTGCAGCTGCCTCTATCATAAATGGGATTGGTCCCCAGAAATAACCCAGAAGTTTTCTAAGAGGATTTATCTTTTTTTCCTCAATCTCATTGTATCCGTATTCTTCTAACCGCTTCTTTGCCTCTTGAGAATTGATTCCAGTTTTTCCTGTGGACAAAGACAAAAAAAGAATCTTCTACTGAAGCCTTTTTGATTTCATCAGCAGTGAGAGACTTGTGAGATAGACGTGACATTCCAATCTACTTTATGACAAACTTGTCTTCTTCATAACATGAAGATATTTTTGTCGTTCACTTGCAAGTTCTATGATATCTGTCTTACTCACAACTCCTAAAAGTTTTCCATCTTTGTCACATGCGAAGATCTTTCCAACACGTTTCTGAACCATTTGTATGAAAGCTTTTTCAACTTCCATATTAGGTTGCATTATTGCAAGATGATCTATTTGAATCATAATATCCTGGACTGTAACAGTGTCTCTTTTATTTTCTGGAATGTTTAGTATGTTTTTTAGTGTGATCATTCCTAAAAGATGGCCTTGGTCATCTGTTACAGGCAGTTCGCTTTTCATACTGGTCATAAAAAAATTCTTTAGGATGAAATCAAGAGACATGTCACGTCTAACAGATATTATTTCTGTATTCATGATGTTACCAATAATTACTCCTTTTAATGCAGATGTTAACTCAAATTGTGACATGTATGACTGGGCACCGTTGTGCAAAAACCAACCTATCAGCAATATCCATAAACCGCCAACAAAATCTCCGTTGATGAGTATCATAAAACCAAATCCCATGAATACAAATGATATCAATACACCAATTGTCGTTGCAATCTTTGTTGCATCATGATAATCCTTTTTCCATCTTACCAATCCTGCTCGTAAAACCCTGCCGCCATCAAGAGGAAATGCTGGAACTAGATTGAATGCGCCAAGTAGGATGTTTGCCAATGCTGCATAGAAAAAGACTCCTTTGATTTGCACAAGATATGAAATGGCACTGCTCGAACTTTCACTTGAGACTAGCCAATAAAATAAAGCAAAGATTACTCCTAGTCCAAAACTTGCAAGTGGACCAGCAATTGACATTTTAAACTCTTGATGAAAATCCGTTGGCTCTTTTGCAATATCTGATACTCCGCCGAAAATAAATAATGTGATACTTTTTACAGGTATGTTGTACCTTCTTGCAACCATTGAGTGAGCCAACTCGTGTAATAAAATTGAGAAAAACAAAAGTACACTTCCAGCAGAACCCATTAGCCAGTAGCTCACAGGTTTGAGACCTTTGACATAATCTGGCATAAAATATGTTGATAATGTCCAATCGATTAGGACAAAAGTTATGATTAGAGTAAAATGTAAACGAATGCTGATTCCTTTGATATGGCCTATTTGAAGAGACATGATATTGCCTTGATGCTACTGGGTATATGATCCTTTTAGTCTGTCAGTGTAATTATCACAAATGATAATTTTGCAATTCAACTAAAAGCAAGTTTGACAAATAATTTGTCAATGAGGCAGATGGATAATTCTATCAATTAAAATTCCACCCACGTACATCCAAATAGTTGTCCATACAAGAACCAGATGTAATCGATGAAATACATTCGCTGGCTTGAAGAAGTAACAAAGGATGACATCCCAATTGCAGGTGGCAAGGGTGCAAACATGGGAGAAATGATTAGAATCGGCTTGCCAGTTCCATCTGGATTTGTTATAACTACAGACTGCATTTGAAAGATTAATCCAGTTTCATAATATTTCAGATAAAATCAAGATGATGTTAGAGGTGCTCAATGTTGAGGATACTAACATGTTAATGTCTACCTCCAAGAAAATTAAGAAACTAATTATTTCACTAGAATTTCCAAGCGAAATAAAGAATGAAATCATAGATTCTTACAAGAAACTATCTCATGTAGACAATAAATCCAAGACTAATTTGACTGAAGATGATGATGAGTTTGTTGCAGTTAGAAGTTCTGCCACAGCAGAAGACTTGCCTGGAACATCATTTGCTGGACAACAGGCAAGCTTTCTAAATATAAAACACGCAGCAAATCTTGTTAAATCAGTACAGGAATGCTGGGCTTCTCTTTATGAACCACGTGCCATTTTTTATAGGGCAAAGAACAATTTCAAAAACCCAAGCATAGCAGTTGTTGTACAAAGAATGGTAAACTCTGACAAGTCTGGTGTTATGTTTACTGTAAGATCCTGTCTCGGGAGAAAATGTCATGATAATAGAATCTATCTGGGGTTTGGGAGAATATCTTGTACTGGGCGAGGTCTCACCTGATCATTACATGGTGGATAAAACAGGTAAAGTTTTAGAGAAAAAAATTGGTCAAAAACCAATTGCATTGGTTCGAGATCATACCACTGGTAAATCAATTCAGGTAAAAATATCTGCTGAAAAAATTAATGCTCAAGTTCTAACCGATGATGAGATTTCTAAACTGGTAAAGTATGGTAGACAACTCGAAGAGTATTATGGAAAACCACAAGATGTAGAATTTGCAATCGAACAGTACAACATGAGAATTGTCCAGACAAGACCTGTTACAACAAAGGCAAAGACAAGTGAAGGTGAGATGACAGGAGTCAAAATATTGCAGGGTATGGGTGCATCTCCTGGAATTGCAACTGGCAAAGTAAAGATTGTAAAAAACATTAGCGAGATTGGAAAGATTGAGGAGGGCGATATACTTGTCACCACCATGACCTCGCCAGATCTTGTTCCAAAGATGAGCAAGTCTGCTGCAATTATAACGGATCTTGGAGGTGCCACATCTCATGCTGCTATTGTATCACGTGAGATGGGATTGCCAGCTATCGTAGGGACTGGAAATGGAACAACTATTTTGAAAGATGGGCAAATTGTTACTGTGGACGCATATGCCGGTATAGTTTACGAGGGAACAGTTTCTATCAATAAGACCAAAACAAGTGAGCCAGTACAGGTTGAAAAAACCAAAACCAAAGTAAAGGTGAATCTTGTTTTTGCAGACAAGATGGAGGTTGCTTCAAGAACAGACGGTGTTGGATTGCTACGAATAGAACACATGGTAACTAAATCTGGAATACATCCTGCAAAACTTGTTCGTGAAGGTAGATCTGAGGAATATATCACGATTTTGACAAACGGAATAAAACCAATAGCTACTAAATTTTATCCAAAACCTGTATGGGTTAGAACTTTGGATGCAAGAAGTGACGAGTTTAGAAATCTGGAAGGTGGAGATGCAGAACCCCATGAAGATAATCCAATGCTTGGATGGCACGGAATCAGAAGGAGTCTGGATGAACCTGAATTACTAAAAACAGAATTTGAAGCAATAAAGAGAATGCGCGCAGAAGGACTAGATAATATTCATGTGATGCTTCCATTTTTAATCTCAGTTGATGAATTTAGAAAGGCAAAAGAGATTGCTAATAAAATTGAAATGGGAAACAATTTTGATTTGGGAATAATGGTTGAAACTCCGGCCTGTGCGTTATCAATAGAAGAGTTTTGCAAGGAAGGAATTGACTTTGCAAGTTTTGGAACAAATGATCTAACTATGCTCACCTTAGGAATTGACAGAAACAATGCAAAGATTGCAAAGTTGCATTCTGAATTTCATCCATCTGTTTTGTATATGCTTCATCATGTAATTGATATTTGTAACAAGTATGATGTAGAGAGTTCGATATGTGGCGAAGCTGGGAGTAATCCCGAAATGGTAAAACAGCTTGTCAAGTGGGGGATAAAGAGTATCTCATGTAATATGGACGCAGTCAACAAAATCCGTAAAGCTGTTTTGTCAGTAGAAAAAGAATGACATCACTAATGTTTAGACATATTTGATATTTTTAAATTTAAAAATAATTTTATTACAAAAAATCGGGTGGAGTTTTTACGTCACGCCGCGTGAGTAAATTCCTCCTTTGTTCTGTGAGTGCCACTATCCCTTTATCATGTCGGCCCAGAATTTTCTAGGTTCCATTGGGATGAAATGTGTCTTGCCCTCAGATCTTTCCTTTATCAGGTCTAACGCATACTCGGCCTCGATCTGCAGTTTCTCTTTTAACTTTCCAGGAAAGAATCGGGATGGGCCAGAAATGGCATAGTCCATCTTCACTTCAAGAAGTGTTGCACTTCCAAGCATGGTCAAAGATAAAATCTTTGTACCCGTTATCACTCCTTTTGTCCATTTCACATGTACTGCTTCTTTTGGTAGGAAAGTTATGGTCTGACTGCATTTGTCGATCTTATCCAGAACTATCTCTCTCACAATCTCGTTTTCATTCTTTGAGATGGTTCTTTGGACTTTGGTTATGTTCCAAAATTCAGCATCCTTCTCAACCTGTGAGATGACATTCCAGACTTTTTCTATTGGTGCGTCAATCTGTATTTTGACTTTTATTTCTACCATGTACTTCTATTAGTGAAACTAGAATAAAGGATGGCAGTATACATTGTAAGACAAAGTATATGCGAGAATAATAAAATCATGCGACAAGTTTATCATTTTTCAAATAGATGAAAGATTGAGTATTACATGAAAGAAATAACAGACAAGAAAAAAACTGCCACTATTACATTTAGATTTGATACTGAAATTATCGACAAGCTTCAGAAGGAGGCAAAGAATCATCAGGTAACTACCAATACTCTTGCAACCCAGGCACTAAAGCGATTTCTAGAGTGGGATATTTATCAGCAAAGAGTTGGACTTGTAAGTCTGAACAAGCCAGTGTTTGTCAAAGATCTTTCAAAATTTGAAGGAAAAAGAGATAATAGAAATTGCAAGTACCATGGGCAAGGACGAGATGAAAGATGTGGCACTCTTTATGAAAGGTGAGACTGACGCCAAATCGTTTATGGACTGGTTTGAGATGCAGATGCTAAACTCATCGGTTCATGTCAGTCATATGATTGATGATGGCACTCATACTTTTGTCATGAAGCATGATCTTGGGAAAAATTGGTCACTGTACAATAAAACAATCTTGGAACTAATTTTTGAAGAACTGTTTCAGAAAAAGATTGATGTAAAATACGACAAGAACATGTTTGCTCTAAGGTTTTCTGAATAATAAAAAAAGCCAGTGTCTTGTTAGATTTGGTCATGGTGCAAATGTGTGCATTCTCTACTTTATCTTCAGGTCATAAGTTCCCATGATGTGGTCACCTGGCGAAACATTGTGGTATGAACCAGTTCACTTTACCAAATAGTTGTCTTGAGTGTCTGCCCAAACTCCGCTTTGATCTACTGAAACAACCTTGACTTGTTAAGTGACGTATTGTGGAATTAGGTTCCAGACAGGCCAGACCGCTGTCATCATGACCCCTATGATTGCAAGACCTATAACCCATGCAAGCAATGGCTGTAGATTTTTGTGTACTTGTATTATTTTTAATCTGATGTGGTCATGATATCATTATGCACTTCCGAAAATATAACGAGGGCGTACTCAATGTAAGACAACGTATGGTTC